>NZ_KB893178.1 GCF_000374025.1 Spirosoma panaciterrae DSM 21099
TTCAAAGTAGTCGGCCTTTTTCCACTGGTCAAAATAATAGTATACGGCTTGCCAGTGCGGAAAGCTAGGCGGCAGGTTTCGCCATTGACAGCCGGTGCGTAACATCCAGAAGATGGCATCCATGACGGCACGTAATTGGTGTTTACGCTTGCGTTGAAGGTTAAAAAAAGGCGAAATTGCTGCCCACTGGTAGTCGGTCAGTGGTTGCCACTGCTTAGTCATTACTTTGTTTCTTGGTCGATACAAAGTTGACTCGACTACCAGTCCTTATCAATTCCCCAACAAGCTCTTACTTTCGCTCATGCTCGCCATCGAGGCCAGTTGAGGGATGCCTGGGGCTTGACGTAAATCCTTGATCAACTCATCCCGTACCATAAATAGCCGATTCCCTTCATCCTCCCGAAGCGGATAAACCAGTTTGGTCTCCCGCTGTAGCAGCTCACGTATGAACTGATAGACCAACTCCTGACCTTTTATAGTTACATAAAAAGCCAATAATGGGTCCGTCTCAGGGCGGGTCAGCAGATCACGGGCAATTTGTTGAACAGCGAATGATCCCATTTCTTCATACAGGTAAGACTGACGACCACCCAGCAGCGTCTGCACCAAAGGTTGCTCGACCTGCGGCCCCAGAAGTTGGCCCAGCAGCTCAGCGTTGATACCGACGATGATGGTGTGAATAGGCGTACCGGCGGGGAAAAAGAGGGCTAAATCCAGATCGCTCGAGCTTACCTGCACCGCTGGCAGCAGTCGACTTGCCAATAGGTGAGCAGGTTGAGCGGATAGAGGCACCAAATTGCGAAAACTAAACGTAATCATCGGCTGATTGCCTGCTTCAGGCTGACGTCGTAGCTCCACATCCCGGCTGAGCGTGTAGCGGTGTACCATCACAAACAGCAACGGACTCAGCGTGAATCGTCGGATGGTCCCCATCCCCAAAGCGGAAGGAAACGCCATCTCCATCGAGTCGGTGTTAGTAGCTTGTCCATCGCCTGATAGCACCTCAATCCGACCGACTGATCCCGAGGTATCAATCTTTAATTGCATTTGACTGATTACGACTATTTATTGGCTAAACGTAGGTATTTTCTCTAATGAATGAGCAAGACCTTTGTCAAATTGAGACGAAACAACTAATAAACTGCGGTTCTTAACCAATAATTGCCATGATCCTTAAGTGCGTTGAACTCCTCAATGTAGTCCTGTCGGCTTTAGTAGGCGGTATGTACTGGGGACCTTATCTGGCGCTGAGCCGCTCGTTAAACACCTTTGAGCCGGACGTGTTTCTGAGCATCGCCCACCGGCTCAACCAGAACATGGCAGGCCTGATGACTTACTTGACCCCGCTGGGTCTACTCTCTACCCTGCCCACCCTATACCTGTCGTTCGGTAGCCAGGTGCTTACTTTCTGGCTCACGCTAGCAGGTTTGGTCTGCTTCCTGACGGCGCTGCTGGTCACGGTACAAATTGAGGTACCTATCGTGAGGCAGATTGTCAGTTGGGCCCCGTCAGCTCTACCCACAAATTGGAAACATCTGCGCGACCGGTGGATGCGCTTTCACTGGATTCGAGTACTAGGGGGACTGGTTGGGTTAACCTGCTTGGCTGCCGGTGCCATTTTCTAGTCAACCAATCCCACATTTCCCCACTTCTGGTATGCTGCGGAGTAGTTGACAATTATTACCCCCCGACTATTGAGGCATTACAACAAGACTCTTTCGTCTCAGTTGGGAGGGTTTACCGAGATTAAGTTAAACCTTTATAACCGAGCGGCAATTGAAGGTGCCTCGCTGGATCTCTTTAACAGGAAATCAGCATAGAAATTTGGGATATCGCTTTGATAAATGGCCAAGGCAACGGCTTCGATAGGATAACTCACTTTGATGATTTCAGCCGAAATGGCGGCCCCAGTTAGGGTCAACAAGCAGTAACTCGCTTTCCGATCGGCTTCCTTACTGCGTCCCACCGAGCCGCAGTTAATGAGGAGCATACTGGACTTTTTGATGTAGGATACATGGGTATGGCCCATCAACAATACATCGACCTTGCGCCCAGCAAGCCTACTCAACAGATCGGCCTCCGGGTGGGATTCGTAAATATATTCATCGTTGCGATTTGGGCTGGCATGTACCAACAGCAGGCGATGAATACGCCCTTCTACTTGAAGGATTAATTCCAGTTGGTAGGGCAATTGAGACAGCCAACGCTTATTTTCAACCGTGATTGTCCTTTTCGAGTAAGTAATGGCTTGGATTCGATTCCTGGTTTCTGCCGCGTCGTGATGAGCTAACGGATAAATAGCCTGATCGAAGGCAATACGTTCGTCATGATTTCCCAGTAAGCAGGGGATACGGGTATTGCGAAAGAATTGGATAACCTCATTTGGCCAGGGTGCGAAATCAACCAGGTCACCCAGACAATAGATCTGCTCAATCTGCCGGGCCTCAATGTCCTTAATTACTTCTTGAAGGGCAGGCAGATTAGCGTGGATGTCGCTAATAATGGCGATTTGTACCATGTGTTCGAGGGCTAAAATGGATGCAGATAGGCAGAAAGCTCTGCCTATCTGCAATAATCCAGCAAAACTAGTTCCTACCAGCTAGTATAGGATGGCACAAATCAAGCCTACTATGGCGTACATCAACGTTGCTGCCTAGCATCGCCAGAATGGCCCGAATAATGTATACACAAATCTCTTTTCGTCTCGCTTGGGAGAGTATTTTGAGACTATAAACTTGGTGATCTATAATCAGGGGCAATCAGCCTGGCTTGTAGAGCAGTACACGCCCATTGACTTGTTGTTAATTGGCTGCCACCTTATCACCCCACCAACTTCAGCCCTAGTCAAGCCGGTAGCCCACATCGCCCACCAAAGGGACACATCCGTGCGACAGGCTGTATACCATGTTGATTTATGGAGCCAACCTAACAATTAGATGGGTTCATGGTAAGCTCTAGTCATGGCAAACTTCCCCTTTGAAAGTTGCTTTTACTTTTATCCGGTGATGTTGCCCCCAATCAGCCATGGCCCACAGGATAGGCCGCAAGCTCTGACCATAAGCGGTAAGCGCGTATTCCACCGTGACCGGTTTGGTTGGTTGCACCGTGCGACTAATTAAGCCGTTGATCTCCAGCTCTTGTAACTCCTTGGACAGCATTTTAGAGCCAATCCCGTTTACTTCCCGCATTAAGTCCATGAACCGTTTTTCGCCGAAGCTCAAGCACCCAATGATGGTGATTTTCCATTTGCCGCTTAAAATATCCATCGTATCATGGATGGCCTTGAGCTGGCTGGGACACTGCAGCGGCTTTTGATCAATAAATACTTTCTTGTTCATCCGTTTTGGCGCAACGTAGTTTCTCGAAGGAAACTACTTTCTAAAGGGAAACCCATATCCAGGGTAAAGTTCGTTCATCTAGCTTTGTCAAAAAAGAGAACTCATGAAAATAGATTTGACCAAGAAGGTGGCCATCGTTACCGGCAGCTCAAAGGGGATTGGCGCTGCCATAGCCGAGCAACTTGCCGCCTGTGGCGCGATTGTCATTGTTACCTTTCATTCGGCGCCAAGCGATGCAGAAGCCGTGGTTAATGCCATCCGGCAGACCGGCCATTGCCCTTCAGGCCGATATGGCCCGCCATTGTAAGACACAGCTACATGGACCTCTCTTGGTCTCAAGGGGAGCATTTTATGAGAACAAGTATCTCACAATAATAGGCTATCTCAAAGCTGAACAGCGCTCAAACAACTGCTATTGTGGGGACACCAAATATAATTCCATTTAACATACTTTAACCCCTCTTGCCTAGCGTTAACAAGTCACTGTTCATAAGTTTGAGCCCATAGACAAACCCCAGCCTATGCGGTATCTTCTCGCCCTGCTTCTCCTCTCATCAACCGCACTTTCTCAATCTGTAACGCAGACCCAGACCTTGGTGACCATCGGGAAAGTATGGGGATTTCTCAAATACTACCACCCTCAGCTAGCGACCGGAAAAGTCGATTGGGATGGCCAGCTCATTCAACTCATCGATGAATCCCCTGCCATACACTCTAAAGCTGACTTGTCCGCCCGAATCCTGAACTGGATTGACAAACTAGGCCCGGTCGAACCTTGTTCGCGCTGTTCACTGCCCGACTCCACTTGCTTTAGCCAAAACTTAGACTTAAGCTGGCTGGCCGATTCGGCCCTGTTTAGCCCAGCACTGCGCCAGCGACTAACCTTTATTGCCGCCAATCCAAACCAGCACCCCAATCACTATGTCCGCTGGGACCCCTTCCGCAACCGATTAGCCTTCTCTGAAGCGAAGTACGCCACCATGGCCTTGCCTAGCGTATCATACCGGTTGTTGGGGCTGTTTCGCTACTGGAACATCATTGAATATTTCCATCCCACCAAGTACGCCATGGCTCAACCCTGGCATCAGGTGTTGACCCAGTTTGTCCCCCGTTTCCAACAGGCTACCGATACACTAAGCTATCAACACGTCTTGCAACAGCTAATTAGCGCGATCCATGACGGCCATGCCGAGCTGGTCATCCCCCCAGCGTATCGGCTTCCCTGGACCAAACCCTTTCTGTTTCCTCCCTTTGATTACCGGCTGCTGAATGACTCGCTGCTGGTGACGGGCTATCTCAATGACTCGCTAAGCCGACTTGATGATATTCGCCGGGGGGACCGCCTGATCCGCATTGGGGATAGCTTAGTGACTGAACTCATCGATCAGCGAGCGCCGAATTATTCAGGCTCGAATCGGTCGGCGCTGATTCGGCAGATCTTGCCGGTTCTGCTCACTGGCTCACAGCCCGTAGTCCAGATTGATCTGATCCGTGATGGGCAGCGATTACGAAAAACGGTGCATCGCTACCGGTTCGAGCGGTTTGGCTACCGCCCCCCGTTGTCTGTCCATGCTAAAACTATCCCCTCGACCATTGGCTATATTGACTTAGGTACGCTCCAGGTGAGTGAGGTCAAGCAGGTCATGGAGCAATACCGAAATCGACAAGGGATCATTTTTGATGTGCGGTCCTATCCCAAAGGGACTTTTCAGCGAATTTGTGACTATCTAAATCCAGTACCCAAGGGGTTTGCACTATATACCAAACCCGATCTATCTTCTCCAGGACTGTTTAGGTGGAGCGAAGTACAATACGTTGGGCGGAACAACGCGGATTACTATCGGGGTAAAGTTGCCATTCTGTGTGACAGTCGTACACAAAGTGCAGCGGAATCGACGTGCATGGCTTTACGAACGGCTCCACAGGCCAAGATTATCGGTACTCAATCGGCGGGTGCTAACGGGGATGTGAGCCATGTGGTTTTCCCAGGTGGTTATCAAACCCGCTTTAGTGGCCGGGGTGTTTACACGCTGAATGGGCAGTTAATTCTGGGTCCCGGTGTCCCCATAGATATAGACGCAACCCCCAGTGCTGCTGACTATTTATTGGGCGCGGATCGAACCTTACAAGCGGCTATCGATTGGATCGGTCAGTAAGGGGTCCTTGTCAAGCCGGCCTTGATGCGGTTAGGGTTAGTTTCTAGGCAGCAATTTGTCATCTCTCAGCCTTCTCATACGGGAGGGTTTAATTGAGACTATACACCCTCAACTTGACGGCCCAGAACTAGGACCACTCGGATGCATACCCATCGCTAACCACCACGCATTGATCCTTAATTTGCGTAGAAAACCGAGAGCTGCTTCAATCGCTGGTTAACAAGCGCATTCTTCATAGGCTCGAACCTGGCCAGTTCGACTTGGTCTTTGGTGACGACCACATAAAAGGGCTGGTTTAACTGAGTTGTGAGGTGGTAGATCGTGGCCAGCTCCGCGATATCCTCCGACCAGGCCGCCATCGCATACAAAGAAGGGTAGGGGGTCTGGCTAAGCTTTCTATACACGGCCGGAGCCACGCTGATCGACAGCAGCTTGCCGCTCCGAAAGCGGGTCTTTTCCAGCAGTGAATCCAAATAGGTATCGTCGGGCACATTCATCTTGCGCCAGACACCTCTGGTGAAGCGTGTCGGTTTAACCACGGACTGTGCTTCGACAACATGCGGGGTGATGTTCAGCACAGCATCGACGATGTGCGTTGCCTCGTGCATGAGCACGTACAGGATGGCATCCAGATTGCCCCCTTCGACGCGTACGCTATACCTGACATTCCCTACCGGCTCGAAGCAGGTATTTTCTTTCCAGGTTGCCCATTCCGAGATCGTCTCATCCAGCAAGCCCGCCCGAAAGGTGATATTGAACATGTTAGGCCCGTTACCTGAGTCGAGTAACGAGGTTAAGGCCGTATTGGGCATATTGTCCATAAAGCTGATGCTTTGCAAATGCGCTGTCAATAGGCGCTGATGTAACGGCGGTAACCTTTCAAACGCATGCCGTACCTTTTCTTTTTGACCTGGTGTCAACACTCGATTGACAGGCTGCATGCCGGCATCGCGGAACATGCTGAATACACTCTCGGGTGCGATTTGAATGCGTTGATACAACTGCCTTGTATCAATGGAGTCCTGCTTCTGCGCCCATCCAGCCGATGAGAAAAATAGGATTAGCCAAACGGAAATGGATAAGGAAAATCGGCGGCTTACATTCATGTCGACTCGTTTAGGGTTGAGGGTTAATGAATTGCAGGAATAAACTCAGGAATACCCATAAACCTACATTCCTGAGTTTATTCCTACGAATCTAATGCGTTGGATGTTTAGCTAGTGAAGCGTAATGAGCTGATCAATGAATCGTCCAGCTCAAGGTGGTAGTGCATCACCGCCGGGCTTCCCGGAAATGTTCCAGTTACCTCCACGGTCAGTATGGCCGATGTACCCGTTTGCTGATAATCAATCGGTTTGGTCTGCATTTGATACACTTCAGCCGCCTGCTGTATCCATTGCCCGATTTCGGCTCTGCCCGAATAGGTATGTCCTTCATCGGAAACGGTGGCGCTGGCCGTAAAATAGTGCGTAAATGCCGTGCTGTCCTGTTGGTTTTGTGCCTGCACAAGCCCTTCGATAATGGCTGGTAGTTTCATCGTTGTGTTTTTTCGATCTGATTTACTGTGGTTGTTTCCATGAACGGGTCGTTAGTCATTTCTAAATCGTAGGAATTGTCCCTCCGTCAATGACATATTCTGTCCCTGTGAGGTAACTTGCTCTTGGCGAAACCAAAAAGCCGACCAATTCTGCAACTTCTTCGGGTTCTGCCGGTCTTCCGAATGGTATTCCACCCAAGGCATCCATAACACGTTGTTGCGCTTCTTTTACCGTACTATTCGCGTTTCTTGCCAGTTCGCCCAGCCAGGCTTCCGATGCTGTCGTATTGATCCAGCCTGGCGAAACAGTCAGCACCCGAACCCCCTTAGGGGCAACTTCATTGGATAAACTTTTACTGTAGTTTCTCAATCCTGCTTTTGCCGCTGCGTAAGGCAACGTTGAATCGTACAAAGGGAGCTTACCCTGTATGGAGGCTATGTGAATGATAACACCACTTTTTCGATCGACCATTTTTGGTAAAAACCCTCTGTCTAATCGAACAGGAGCAAGCAAATTAGCTTGTAGGGTTGATTCCCAATCTTCATCAGATAACACGTTAAAACCACCAGCGGGTGTTACTGAAGAACCAAGATTGTTCACGAGAATATCCAGTCTCCCATAGGTTGATAGCACCTCGCTTATCACCTTTTGTGCTCCTTCTGCCTTACTTAAATCGGAGGAAATGAAATGCAACTTGTCGTTTTCTTTTTCCGGCTTATTTCTGGCGGTAATGATCACGGTTGCTCCTGCTTTCAACAGGCGATCGGCGATTGCTTTGCCTGTACCTTTCGTGCCTCCCGTTACCAGCGCGATCTTACCAGCCAGTTCGTTTTCAAAATTAAAGTCCATACTGTAGCTCGTTTGTTTAGGACAAAATTCGGCAGTACGGTAGGGGCTCACAAGTAGGGACTTACGATTCAGATAGGGATAAATTTATCCCTATTGAAGCGGGCGATGCCTGTGATTATCTTTGCCGTATGTACGAACGAAAGACAATGCCTGAGCTAAACTGCGGGCTCGACCTGATCGGTGAGGTGCTATACGGGAAATGGAAGATACGCCTTATATGGTTTATCCACCAGGGGTTCCAGCGTCCCAGCGAGTTGCAACGGAAAATTCCGGGTGCTTCCCGCCGGGTACTAAATGTGCAGTTGAAGGAACTGGAAAATCACGAGTTGGTGGGTAAGGTTATTTATCCGGTACTTCCACCGAAAGTTGACTACTATCTTACCGACTTTGGCAAATCACTCATTCCCATTATTGGTGCGATTGGCCAGTGGGGTGACCAGCATGAGGAGCGGCTGCGGACGCTTATTGTAAAGAACATGCACTCTCCGCTAACCTCAGCACACGAAATGGCCGAATAATGAGGCCCCCTATGCATCTTGCTTCGTCTCATTTAGGAGCGTTTAGCGAGATAAGCAATAGCCTACTTTTTACCAGAAGTGCTTACGGTGTCTGACTTAGCTCCCAATAATTTCTCTCTCAGTAAGGCATGAAACTTTTGGGGTTCCTCAAAGCAGAGGTAATGAGCCGACTCTTCGAACCAAATCACTTCTTTCACTGGCGCTTGCAACGATGCGCCATAGTCGGCTATCACGATTGAAGGCAGGTGATTGTCATAACGACCTAAACAAAAATAAACCGGCACGTTGACTACGGGGATTTGGTGTTTCAAATCAATCGTGGGACAGATAGCATGATCCATCGGCGAATTTAAACGAGCGATCTTCTTAGTTTTTAGGTAATCAAATAAAGTATATTCCTTGGACCGCCACAGGATTCGATAAAATGTTCCGCCAAGGTCCTGGTGATAGTCACCCCCATATTTTTGCACCAAGTTTCGTTCCTATATGGTAGCTTCAAATCCCCTTTGTAGACTCCATGAACCGGTGGTCCGATTCGCTTTAAGGTGGTTAAAGCAGCGGTATCCCCTCGTTGTTGAGCCTGATTAAGGGTGAACTCATAGGATACCTGTTCGCTACGCGGGCCGTCGGTGATGGGGAAACCGCTACAAAGGCCGCGTAATCGGTAGGATACCTGTTAATGACGTGTAAGCCCAGAAAACCGCCCCATGAATGCCCCACCAGAAATAGTTTATCTTGCTTAAAGTGCTTCTTTAGCCAAGAAGTCAATTCATGAGTATCGCTGATAAATTGATCCAGTGTCATACTGGCTGGTGCTATACGCGAAGAATACGACTTTCCCGATCCCCGTTGATCCCAGTAGACGACTACAAACTGCTCTTCTAAGGCGGCACTATGATGCATATACAGGAGCATAGCTACGTTACCGGGTCCTCCATGCAACCACAACAAGATGGGCTTCGCTCGATCTACTCCCCGTATGGTGAGAAACTGTTTACTGCCATTAATTTTTAGTCGCCGGATTTCGGCAATGCTATTGGGTAGCTTTTTGCCATCGCTGGTTTTAAAGGATCGGGTAGTGCTACAAGCAGCACAGAGAATGATCAACAAAAAGTAAAAAGTTTTCCTCATCATAGCTGTAACCTGGTGAACTAGTAAAGCGAAGATGCGAAAAACAATACTTTGGTTGCGTACTAGTTGACTTAGTGAAAGACAAGCGTTCTAGCCTAAAGAACCACCTTTTGGTTAGGAAACATAGCACAAGTCGAGTCCATCTTACTAAACGCCCTATTAATAAGATGAGGACAGTTATAGTCTAGACAAATTCTTTTTTATGTAGTGAAGTCTCATAAAGCCATCTTGTGAATCAAACCGCATCGGCGGACCGTCCAAAATCTCACATTTTAGCTGAGTTTATGACCGAGCCGCCGTAGCGGACTGATTTTTCTTCCAGATGACGAATCTGCCGTTTTTTAGATTTGCCCAAAAGTAGGTTTATAAAACCTCCCGGAAATTTGGACTTTTCGGGAGGTAAAAACACGCGTTAATTTAGGCGTTCGAAGATACCAGCTACACCCTGGCCACCCCCTACGCAGGCAGACACCATCCCGTATTTCTGCTCACGACGACGCATTTCATTGAGCAGTTGTACCGATAGCCGGGCACCTGTTGAACCAAGAGCATGGCCGAGGGCAATGGCACCACCATTTGGATTGATTTTACTGCGGTCGAGGCCCAGTTCCTGAACCACAGCCAATGCCTGAGCCGCAAAAGCTTCATTCAGTTCGATCTGCTCAATATCGTCTTGTTTCAACCCCGCTTTTTTTAGGGCGATAGGAATCGCGGCTACCGGACCAATGCCCATAATTTTGGGTTCGACACCGGCTGTGGCATAGGATACCATTCGGGCAATCGGCTTCAGATTGAGCTCATTCACCAGTTTTTCCGACATGACGATAACGAAAGCGGCACCATCGGATGTTTGCGACGAGTTACCAGCTGTTACCGAGCCACCGGCGGCAAATACAGGTTTTAGTTTAGCCAATCCTTCGGCGCTGGTGTCTTTACGCGGACCTTCGTCCTGCGCAACGGTCCATTCACGGGTTTTCTTTTTCCCACTTTCAGCATCGAAGTAGGTTTCAGCAACGTTAATTGGAACAATTTCGTCGGCAAATTTCCCGTCTTTCTGGGCTGCCAGCGCTTTCATATGTGACTCAAGGGCAAATTCGTCCTGAGCATCACGGCTTATTTTAAACTGCTGGGCTACCTGTTCAGCCGTGAGGCCCATGCCGATGTAATAATCCGGATGCGCTTTGGCAATTTCATAGTTCAATGCTGTTTTCCAGCCCATCACAGGTACCAATGACATGGATTCGGTACCACCCGCAATGATACAGTCTGCAAGACCGGCATGGATTTTCGCTGAGGCAATTGCAATCGCTTCCAAACCTGATCCGCAATAACGATTTATGGTCATTCCAGGAACGCTCTGGGGCAGCGATAGTAAAGCAATATATCGGGCAATCTGCATTCCCTGTTCCGCTTCGGGAACAGCATTACCCACAATCAGATCTTCTACCCGAGCAGGGTCAAGATTGGGGACCTGGCTAATTAAATGCTTGATCACTTCAGCCGCCATATCGTCGGGGCGGGTAAAGCGGAGACCTCCGCGTGGGGCTTTACCGACAGCGGTACGGTACCCGGCTACAATGTATGCATCCATATTCGTTCTATTGATTACTGGCTTAGCAGAAACATCACTGTAATAACCAATTTTACGTTGTAATCATTACAGTGGCTGGTAAATTATTATGCAAGCATACTATTTTTCTGGCAAATTCCAAAAACAGTAGATCAGAGAAGCATGTAGATCGACCGCCAGGGGTTGATGGGCTAACCAAAGCAAATCTATGAGTAGGTAGAAAATTGGCACGGTTTATTGCCTATCAGGGGGTTATCTGCCGTTTGAAAAAGGCGAGGGCTTCCAGATACACATTGATGTCGTTGGGGTAATCGTGTTTACCGCCAATTACTTTTAACAAGGTCACTTCGGGCTTCCCCTTTGCTTTATAGGTGTATCGTTCAATCGTTTTGTGGTCGTTCGGGTCTGTGTCTGGCAGGAGTTCTTTTTTCGGTGAGCCCGTATAACCAGCCAGATCGGCCCAGTAGTGAAACGTCCGTTCGGTAGAGCGAACCAGCCCCAGACTTATGCCGCCTGTGATCACTTCACCCCCTTCATAAGGGTTCACCGTGTCGATAGTACCGTTGACGATCATGACAGGGATGGCCATCCGCTTCTCGGTGCAGTCGATATTGTTGGTATCGGGCAAGTTGGCGATCAAAGCCGTAATAGCTCGTAAACGTTCGGGCATAGTTAAGGCGAGTTTATAAGCCATGTGCCCGCCCCCCGACGTACCTACCGCAAAAACCTGTTTTGTATTGATCTGATAATTTTTATCGAAATACTGGATCATAGCTTCAAAAAAGGCATTTTCATTGATGTCTTCTTTATTGGCCAGCGTTTGAGCCGTTTTTCGGCACTCGTTCCAGTAGCGCTTATACCCATCGGGGTAAACGATCAATAAATTTTCAGCATCTTGCTGCTCTTCCAGTTTGACGGCTCCTTTTCGGTTTCCAAGACCATCACCACCCGAACCATGCAGGACAAAAATGAGCATAGCACCAGGTTTGGGAGCCTTTAAGAAATGGAAGGTTCGGTAATGCCCTTCGATCAATACTGAATCGGTCTGTACCTGTTTTTGAGCGAATGAAACCTGTATACTCATTATGAGTAAGAAAAATCCTATCCGTACCATGCCTTCTGTGTTTAGCCTATAAAGCAGCAACCCTACCGTTTCTTCTTATCGAACGATCTTGCATAAAAAAAGCCGCTCAAAAAGAGCGGCTAAAATCAGATCAATCAGGCAAATCGTATAAATCCTGCAGGGCCGCCTGGGCGGTCAGAAATGGCGGTCGCCCGCTTCGCGTTTGCCGAGCATCACAGCACCAACCATAGCTACCAGAAACAGGACAGAGGCTAGTTCGAAAGGTAGAATATAGTCGTTGTAGAGTAATCGTCCCAGATTTTCCACCAATCCTGTTTTAGAATCGAACGACATCTGGTTAACGGTTGGTATTTGTGCGCTCTTAGCCCGGAAAATAGTAATCAGCATAACCATCAGTAAACCACCAACGATCACCGAAGCCATTTTTGTCAGATTAGTTTTCGATTCTTCATCCTCTTTTCGAAGGTTCAGGAACATGATTGTAAACAGGAACAGGACCATGATAGCTCCTGCGTAAACAATGATGTTGACAGCCGCCAGGAACTGGGCGTTTAACAACACATAGTGGCCCGACAAACAGAAGAACGTAGCAATCAGCGCCAACACACTGTAGATTGGATTTCGGGCCGTTACAACGCCAATAGCGCAAAAAAGTGTAATGGCTGTTAAGGCCAGAAACAGGTAGCCGGTGGGCGTTAAGGTTTTAAAGAAGTCTAAAGTTTCAGTCATAGTTCTTAGGCAAGTAATGTCAAGTGTGGTCAAATGTTGTCAAGATTTGTCGACGTTTGACCACACTTGACTATTTCTGACTTAGTGCGATAGGTCACTACGTGGCTGCACGGGTCAAACTTGGCTCGGTTGGCGTAGCTTTTACTTCCGAATTGTTTACCCGAATGTAGCGATCATCCATTTTTTCAACCAGCCGATCTTTGCCGTAAATGACCTCATCACGCTCCTGGAAAACAGGTACCATACGGTCGTGACGGAGATAAACGGCTTGTTTGGGGCACGCTTCTTCGCATAAGCCGCAGAAGATGCAACGCAGCATATTTATTTCATAAACAGCAGCGTATTTTTCTTCACGGTAAAGGTTTTCTTCCCCTTTCTTACGTTCGGCAGCGACCATCGAGATGGCTTCGGCCGGACAGGCTACGGCGCAAAGGCCACAGGCTGTACACCGCTCACGGCCTTGTTCGTCGCGCTTCAGTACGTGATGGCCACGGTAGATAGGTCCCAGATAGCGTTTTACTTCTGGATACTGGATCGTGACCTTTTTGCGAAAAAAGTGGCGAAGCGTAATCGCCAATCCACCCACAACGGCAGGTAGATACATTTTCTCCGCCAGGGTCATCTCTTTATTACTGACCTGTTTAGAGCGATTTGTTAACTGCATGCTTTTCAGTTTTTCGGTTTTTAGTGTACAGTTGATTAAAGCAGCAAGCCGTACACGAAAACAGGTTAACTTAAACGGTTCCCTGTGCTATGGTTTCGCGCTTTGGTGCCCGACTGGTGGACGTGACTGCCAGCACAACCATGACAATGGCGATTAACCAGGTTGCGTACTTAAAATCGTATAGTAATCCTGCCCCGGTGATAACCACGTTGAGGATTGATAGTGGAATAAAGGTTTTCCAGCCTAGGTTCATCAACTGATCGTAGCGGAAACGGGGCAATGTCCACCGAACCCACATGAAAAAGAAAATGAAGAAGAAAATCTTGGCGAAGAAAACAACAAAACAAATAAGCGTTGCAATGTTATGGCCCGTTATAGCCCCCAGTGAATTTTCCAGGGCTTCATTGACCAGACTCATAAACGGATAATGGAAGCCGCCAAAGTAAAGCGCCGAGATAAATGCTGACGAGACAAACATGTTGATATACTCCGCAAACAGGTAGAACCCCAATTTCATGGAGCTATATTCGGTATGGTAACCACCTACAAGTTCAGTTTCGCACTCGGGCAAATCGAATGGGGTGCGGTTGCATTCAGCAAAAGCGCAGGTCAGGAAGATGACAAAACCGAGTGGCTGCGTAAAAATATTCCATTCGAAAAATGTAGCCTGTTCGTCGATGATGGCCCGAAGCGATAAGGAGCCTGTCATCATAAGAATAGTGATCAACGATAAGCCTAGCGCGATTTCGTAACTAATGTTCTGCGAAGCGGCCCGAATAGCACCCAGTAACGAAAACTTGTTGTTCGATGCCCAGCCACCGACCATAATGCCATACACGCCCAGCGATACTACCCCAAAAATGTACAGCACACCGATGTTGATTTCGATACCCTGAACGGGAACATCGTAATTGACCTTATCCCAGGCAAACCGAATGCTGTCGCTAAATGGAATGACAGCACTCGACATAAGCGCTGTCAGCATAGCCAGGCAGGGGCCCAGAATAAACAACCATTTACTAGCCTGCGAAGGAATAAAATCTTCTTTGAAGAACATTTTTCCTGCATCGGCGATGGGTTGCAACAGGCCCCATGGACCCGCACGGTTTGGACCTATACGATCTTGCAGGAAAGCGGCCACTTTCCGCTCGGCATAGGTAGAGTAGGTCGCAATGAGGAGCGTTATCCCAAAAATGACGAGAATAATCAGTCCTTTTACGGTTAATATGGTTAAGTCCATTTTTACTGGTTTCTGTTTTCGCTTCTATCGGTTGCTATTGGCTGTCGGCAACCGATAGAAGCGAATGAATTGATACTGATTAAGGTTCTGGTTCCAGAGCTGATGGGAGCACCTTCGCAAAGCGCTCTGGCGCCAGCTGTTGAATACCCAACTGTGAGGTGTCACGCTCGTCATCAATCGCTTTGTATTCGGCGGCAGCCAATCGCTGACCAAAGGATGGCTTGATTTCGTCGCGTCGGTACTTATTGGCTGAGATGACCGAGCTGCGCGAAATTTTCGTTGGCCCTTCAATGGTCCAGTCGCTGGTTTTCTTTTTGTCGAAGCGGCAGGTGTTGCAGATAAATTCCGTTACCTCATTCCACTCATTTTTCCGGGCCGTAACCCGAATCACGTCATCGCCCCGGTACCAGAGCGTTACTTTCCCTGAGCAGGTTGGACAGTCACGATGCGCATCGACGGGCTTGGTAAACCAAACCCGATTTTTGAACCGATACGTTTTATCGGTTAAGGCACCCACCGGGCAAACATCGATTACGTTTCCTGAGAAGTCGTTATCAATCGCTTTTTCGATGTAGGTACTGATTTCGGCAGCATCGCCCCGGCCCATAACTCCATGAACCCGCTTATTGGTAATTTGATCGGCCGTAAACACACAACGGTAGCAAAGAATGCAACGTGTCATGTGCAATTGGATGTAAGGACCAATATCGCGCTTTTCGAAAGTCCGCCGATCTTCTTCATACCGGGTCGTCTCGCGACCGTGATCGAAGGCGAAGTTTTGTAGATCGCACTCACCGGCCTGATCACACACAGGGCAATCGAGTGGGTGATTGAGCAACAAAAACTCAACAACACCTTTACGGGCTTCAACCACCTGTGGGCTGGTTTCGTTTTCAACGACCATGCCATCCTGCACGGTTGTCAGGCAGGAAGCAACTAATTTGGGCATGGGTCGGGGGTCTTTGGCCGACCCGGCTGCTACCCGAACCAGGCAAGCCCGGCATTTTCCACCACTTCCTTTTAGAGGCTGATAGTAGCACATAGCTGGGGGTGCTACCGCCGGGCCAATTTTACGGGCAGCCTGCAAGATAGTTGTGCCTGGCTCCACTTCGACCTCAATACCGTCTATTGTGACTTTCAGTAATTGCGGCTTTATTTCCTGTTCAGCCATAATCGTTCGCTAAGTTGACAAATTACCACATTTGATGCGGTATTAAATATGCTTAAAAATCTGGTAGCCACTTATTTCTTTCTGGAGCACATAATCTTTTGGATCAAATGTATACTCAAAAGCAAAATAATAAAGTGGTTGCTTTTTAGGCGCAATAATAAATTTAATAGAACCTTGTTTTACCAGATTTCCAAACTGGCTAAAATCGTGTTTTTTGCCAATATACAGAAACCGGATAATGTCGTCGGTATAGGCCAACTGATGCCGAAACAGCATTTGCTGAAGCAGCCAGCCCCGGTAATTATCACCCATGAGCGCTACAACATAATCCTGTTTGCCCAGTTGAGGCTCTACAAACGATTTTACGAGCGTCTCATCCCGATACTGCCGGGCATAATACCCATAATCCGTATTCAGATGATTGTCTAACTGTTGGCTGGCAAAGTAGAGCATGGTCATGCTTACCATTGCCGGAAACAGGTAGCGCCCTAAGCTGCCAGTTGGCATAAGCTGTATCTGATCACAAAAATACCAAAATATTATGAGTAAGCCTGTATACGCGAACTCATGATAATAGCCTACTGCGGCACCATGTTTGAACGCTGTGGCGGTAGCAAAGCCAAAAAAGAGCATAGCCGCCAGAGCAAGAAATTGCTGGCGACTATCCAGACTTGTAAACAGCCATTTTAAACTGATGAGCCATGCTACAGCAATCAATAAACTGGCGGCTGGAATTAGGTAGCGAAACGTGTATCCATAAAACCAGCCCGGTGAAAGCGGTAAAGTGACACTGATGAACAAGTTCTGAAAGAAAATGTCCATATGCCCTTCATCGCACAGCAACGTCAGGACCAGGAATAGCGCTGCCATGATTCCAATTGTACGAATCAGGATGAGCCATTGAGCCGTAATGAACAGAAATGCCAGAATTACAGCAATATGTATCATTCCGCTCTGCTTCACAAAAAAAGCAACAACGGCAATCAACGCAGCACTTATCCAATACCCATTCCAGATTGCTGGCTTTTTAAGTCCTTCCAACGCACAGTAAATCAGAGTTGTTGTGCAAAGGAAAAGTAAGCTGTCGACGCGGGAATTCGTTAAATGCCAATGTTGAAGAACACCAAAGACGAGGCAACAAAGGATTAGATTCTGTACTAGCCGGAGTTTCAACTGGCGCAGACCGGTTAGGAAAACCACCAGCATCGATACCATTACCAGGGCAAATGACACCATACGGCTCAGCAATTGGATACGAAACACCTGTGTGGGGTCCCAGCCAATGATCCGGTAAATAGTGCCAACGAGACGGTAATAGAGTGGTGCGTATTGCGTAACCCAGAAGGGCGGTACTTCCGGGTTATAATACAAGGGTCGGCCATCGGCCACTAACTGAATGCCGTAGGTTGTACTCCGCTCTGAACCCGAAATATCAGGCAGATAGCTTGTAGCAAATTTTACCTTCACGAAAAAAATAACAACCGTACAGGCCAGACAGAAAATCAGCGTAAGTAACCAGGTCTGGGCTTTCAGAAGGTTATATACGCTGACTAGAAAAAGCGGCATAATGACAGAGTAATGTGGATTGCACTAAATCAGAGCCATCTCCCCCCGATACACAGCACCTGGCTGAGTGGCTTCGGATGGGTGATCGATATGCCACTGAAATTCGTCCCGGAAATGGCGGATCGCACTGGCTACTGGCCAGGCAGCGGCATCTCCGAGCGGACAAATGGTATTTCCTTCAATTTTTTTAGCCACATCAACCAGCAGATCAATATCCTGCTGATGACCGTGACCGTATTCAATGCGATGCAATACTTTCTCCATCCAGCCGGTTCCTTCCCGACAGGGACTGCACTGACCACAGGACTCGTGATGGTAGAAACGAGAGAAATTCCACGTATTTCGGACAATACAGGCGGTTTCGTCGAACACAATAAAGCCTCCTGAACCAAGCATGGTGCCCGTAGCAAATCCTCCGTCCGATAGAGATTCGTAGGACATCAAGCGTTTCTCGCCGTTCGCTAGTGTTAAGGCCAGATTGGCTGGAAGAATGGGAACTGAAGAGCCTCCGGCAACCAGCGCTTTAAATTTATGGCCCGGTCGGATACCACCACACCATTCATCGGCAAAGATGAAATCTTCGACGGGTACGCCCAAGTCGATTTCATAAACCCCCGGTTTGTTAATATGACCCGATGCCGAAATCAACTTTGTACCCGTACTACGCCCAATCCCGATAGCCGCATACGCATCTCCACCATGGTTAACAATCCAGGAAGTTGTGGCAATGGATTCTACGTTATTCACAACGGTCGGGCACTGATAAAGGCCCTTTACAGCTGGAAATGGGGGTTTGTTACGCGGATTACCTCGTTTGCCTTCCAGCGATTCGAGCAAAGCCGTTTCTTCACCACAAATGTAGGCTCCACCACCGGGCTGAACGACCAACTCAAGATCGTAGCCACTCCCCAGAATATTTTTGCCCAGGAAACCTTCGGCTTTGGCTTCGGCAATGGCTTTTTCGAGAATGTGGATCACATACATCAATTCGCCCCGTACGTAGATAAACGACTTGTTGGCTCCCAAAGCATACGACGAAATAATCATTCCCTCAATCAATAAGTGAGGGATATTCTTCATCAGGTAGTGGTCCTTGAACGTACCCGGCTCCGATTCATCGGCATTGCAGACCAGATAGCGGGGAACGCCTTCGGGCTTAGCCAGAAAGCTCCATTTCATACCCATTGGGAAGCCTGCGCCACCACGGCCACGAACACCTGCTTTCTTTACCTCTTCTACAATGGCATCGGGTGTCATGGTTTTGAGGGCCTTTTCAACAGCCGTATACCCGCCCTGTTTCCGATAGACATCGAACGTCTCGATGCCAGGGACGTTAATATGCTCGGTTAATATTTTAGTTGCCATGAGTGGATTATTTCGACAGTTCGTCAATAATTTCGTCTACACGCTCGTTAGTCAGGTTCATGTAGTATTTTTCCCGAATCTGGAAAACGGGTCCCATACCACAAGCCGCCAAACACTCTACTTCTTTCAGCGTAAACCGCCCATCAACTGTGGTTTGCCCTGCATCAATGCCTAGCCGTGTTTTCAGATGGGCATACACCTCTTCTCCACCCATCAGGCAGCAAGGCCCTGTCCGGCAATATTCAATCACATGTTTACCGACAGGATTGAGGTGAAACATGGTATAGAACGTAGCTACTTCATACACTTCGATGGGTTGAATGTCGAGCATACGGGCTACATAATCCATGCCTTCCACGCTTGTCCAGCCTTCCTGCTCCTGTAGTAAGTGCAATAAAGGAAGTAAAGCGGATTTCTGTTTGCCTTCAGGATAACGGGCAATAATTTCCTTCGCCCGTTCCAACCGCTCGGGCGTAAATTGTATAGCAGAATGGTTTGTTTCTGTTGTCATTTATTTACAGCAGGTATTCATCCTCAAAGACTTCATCCCAGGTTAACTCAGCAGGCTCAAATTTGTCCTTTCGTGATAGGTTCATTTCAGCCTTAGCTCCTTCAATAGCGGCATTGATATTATGCTGCCAAACACTTTCAATGTACTGCTGATTGAGCGAAGGCATGTAGTCCTGCAACTCTCTAATCTCCAGTCGCGCATTGACGATGCTTCGAACCCAACTTGTGCTTCGTTTATCAGGTTGATACTTCCATTTAAGAATATGGACCATCAATCGGCGTAATTGGCTATTAAGTGCATGCCGTTCGGCCCTCCCCATAGCTTCGTATAATTCATTGAGACCTTCTTTAGCCTCTTCGTACTCATGCTCGTCGATCAGTTGGCGAATCAAGCCCACTGTATCGAGATGCGATGTGGTTACTAATTCCTCCCAATCGACTTTCATAACCAGTCGTATTTAAAAACTATGCGTCTAACTCACCGGCAATCACGTTCATGCTACTCATGATTACGATGGCATCGGAGAGGGTAAGCCCTTTACACATTTCCGGATAAGCCTGGTAATAAATGAAACAGGGCCGACGGAAGTGCAGACGATAGGGCGCACGACCGCCATCGCTGATCAGATAAAAGCCTAACTCACCGTTGCCCCCTTCTACTGCATGGTATACTTCACCGGCCGGAGCGTCGATCTCACCCATCACAATTTTGAAGTGATAGATCAGGGCTTCCATGTTCTTATAGACTTCCTGTTTGGGCGGCAGGTAGTACTGGGGAGCATCGGCATAATACGATCCTTCGGGCAGGTTGTTGATGGCCTGCTCAATAATTCGTAAGCTCTGCCACATTTCGGCATTCCGGACCATAAAGCGATCGTAGGTATCGCCACTTTGCCCGATGGGAATGTCGAATTCAAAATCTTCGTAGGAGGAGTAGGGGTTCATTACCCGTACATCGTAATCGACACCGGCAGCCCGCAGGTTAGGTCCCGTAAAGCCGTAACTTAACGCCCGTTCTGCTGAAATACCTCCTACACCAATCACCCGATCCATGAAAATCCGGTTGCGGTTGAATAGGTTTTCAAACTCCGTGAGAACCTTACGGAAGCGGGGAATCAGTTCTTTGATTTTACGAATGGCCGTAGGCGACAGATCGCGTTCCATACCGCCAATGCGACCCATGTTTGTCGTCAACCGCGCACCACAAACCTCTTCGTAAATTTCGTAGATATTCTCCCGTTCCTGGTAGATGTACAGGAAGCCCGTAAAAGCCCCTGTATCAACGCCCAGAATTCCGTTGCAGATGAGGTGGTCGGCCAGTCGCGCCAACTCCATCATAATGACCCGGATATATTGAGCCCGCTTAGGGATTTCAATGCCTAACAACTTCTCGACCGTCATGTGCCAACCCATGTTATTGATGGGAGACGAACAGTAGTTCATCCGGTCGGTAAGCGTTGTGATCTGATAAAAGGGCCGCCGTTCGGCAATTTTTTCGAACGCCCTGTGGATATAGCCGATGGTTTGCTCGCCCGATACAATTTTCTCTCCGTCCATCTGTAGAACGTTCTGGAAAATACCGTGCGTAGCGGGGTGCGTGGGACCGAGATTCAACGTCGTCAATTCATTGACATACTGAATCGGACCTTGTTCGGCAGGCAGGTTTTTATTGGCTATGTCGAGTTCTTCAGAAACCATATTTCAATGATTGAGTTGCTGAATGATTGACTTGTTGAGTGATTGAATAGCCTTTCATTCAACAAGTCAATCATTCAATCTTTATCGTCCAAACAATGCATCTATTTTATCGTGCCGGGTGCTGTCTTCGAGTGGGTACTCTTTTCGCATTGGGAAATAGTCCATCTCTTCCATGTTCAGTATCCGGCGTAAATCAGGATGACCGTCGAAAATGATACCGAACAGGTCAAACGTTTCCCGTTCCATCCAGTTCGCACTAGCAAAAAGGCCAGTCATCGTTGGAATATGTACATCGTCGGCAGTGAGGTATACCTTAATACGTAATCGGAAGTTATTGATCAGACTATGCATGTGATAGACGACGCAAAATTCCTTTCCGACTGAATCAGGATAATGAACAGCCGTTATATCGGTTAGAAACCCGAACTGGTAGGTGGAGTGCGACTTTAAAAAAGAAATGAGCGGAACAATCTGCTCACGGCTTGTCGAAAACGTCAGCAGATTATACGGGTCATCGAAGTCGGTAACGGCTTCGCCGAATTGGTTGATGATGGTCTGCGCAACTTCCTCGTTGGTCAGCATTGGCAAAAGTGAATGAGTGAAAGCAAATGAGTGAATAGGGGAGACGTTTTCTTAGAAGATAACCTGCTCATCTATTCACTCATCCTGTACTTATTGAATGCTATACGAATTCAGTAATTTCTGATATTCTTCGGTATTTCGTCGGCGGAGCGATTCGTTCTTAGCAAGCTCCTGAACCTGTAGTACACCTTCCAGAATTTGCTCGGGCCGGGGTGGACAGCCAGGTACATACACATCAACCGGGATAATACGGTCGATACCTTGCAGGACGCTATACGTATCAAAAATACCTCCGCTCGATGCACAGGCACCAATAGCGATAACCCAGCGGGGTTCGGCCATTTGCAGGTAAACCTGTTTAACAACGGGAGCCATCTTTTTGGCGATGGTGCCCGCTACCAGCAGCATATCCGCCTGGCGGGGCGAAAAGCTGGGCCGTTCGGCCCCAAAACGGCCTAAGTCGTAGTGGGAAGCCATGGTCGACATGAATTCAATACCACAGCAGGAAGTGGCAAATGGTAAGGGCCAAAGCGAATTTGCGCGGGCCAGACCTATGATTTTATCAAATGAAGTAGCTGAAAAACCTGGTCCATCATAACTTGCAGGGGCTTCAGCCAGCTTAATGTCAGTTGCCATGAAAAATACGGTTCTCCGTTGCGGTTGTAATTAGTTTCTAGAACAACAAATAAATATGCTCTAAGATTCATTTGTTAGGCCTTATTCCCACTTCAGAACCCCCTTGCGGATGATGTAGTAGAAACCAGCCAGGAGCAGCCCCATGAACAAGACCATCTCAATAAATCCGGCCATTCCTAAACCCTTGAAGTTTACAGCCCATGGATATAGAAAAATGACTTCTACATCGAACAGGACGAAGAGAATGGCAATCAGGAAATACTTGATGGAAATAGGGGTACGTGCATCGCCCTGAACAGGAATCCCGCACTCAAATGGATCGTCTTTCTTTTGACTGTGGCGTTTGGGACCGATAGCATGAGTAACGAGCATTGTCGTTACGATAAATCCCAGTGCTAAACCGAGTTGAATCAGCACCGGCAGATAATCGGCCGGAACATAGGTTGCATTCATAGACTTAGGTTGCGAAGATCGGGCAAAGGTAGCGATAAATCGAATTGACTCGCGTGAATCCGCTATCGTTGCTTTGGGCCAAATATACATCAAATATACGATACGCGATTGATCTAATCAATTACGGACCTGCCGGATCAATTGAGTAAAACCAAAAAAGCCTTTTCATCAAGAAAAGGCTTTTTTGGTTTTAGCTGCTAATTCGGGCTATCGGTTGATGATGACTCGTTTGGATAGGTCAAACCCATTCGAATGAACACGAATCAGATAAACCCCCTGCGCTAATCCTGACAGGTCTAGCACCTTCCGTTGGTCCAGTAAAGGTATCTGGCTGGAATATAGCTTCTGGCCAGTTAACGTAAACACGTCTATATCCGCATTTTTTAAATCTTCCAGAGTTTCAATGGCTACTGTTCCATCAACCGACGGATTGGGGTAGATGACCAAGCCACCGTTCGACCGATCAAAAGTGAACGGTTTGGGCGTACTGAACGTCGAATAACAGGTCAGACTATTGCCATTGGCCAGCGCAAACGTAGTTTTTGTCCGGGCCGAATAATTGGCTGATACAACTACTTTGATAACGGCATCATTTTTAGGAAGCACTTCCGTGTTGTTACGTCGCCAGTCGAACAAGTCAGGTTGCCCACCGGTAGGTGTAGGCAGTACTGCCTGTAAGCTGTAAGGGCCTACCTGCTCAATACTTGGTACGGGCACTTTAGGGCGAACGGTTAGATTGATACTCGCCGTTTGGCTGGATTTACAGCCGTATACGCTCTGTGCCTGTAAGGTGTAAGTTCCGGCTTTACTCAGTGTAATGGTTTTACCAGTAGATGTTGTGTTACTGAAACTCCATATGCCTGTACTGTTCGCATTCGTGTTGGCCACGAATACTGCCGATGAATCGGCACAAATTTGTTGCTGGCTATCGACCGCTTTACCAGGCTGACTAGCTAGAGAAATAGTTGGCGTAGAGGGCTGAAGTGGGCTCTGAACTTCAAGAATAGGCGATAGATAGGTGCGTCCACCACCATCTTTCAGGGTAGCCTGATAGGTGCCCGGCTGGCTAACGGTAATACTTTGGGTGGTTTGACCCGTATTCCAGCTATATGATTTGTACGCATTCGGTAATGTAAGCGTCAAAGCATTTCCCGAAGACCCGCAGGTAACATTAATCGCTGGCTGGAGTAGGGGAGGAAGGGGCAATGAACTGGCGAAAAAGGCGGTGTTCAAACTTTCATACCAGGCCTGGCCCAGATCAATCAAGCCTTTGTCGCCCGGATTATTTGTCGTACGATTCCCAAAGTGAACGTCGTCGAAGCGGGGAATTTGGATGTTATCCGTAAAAGGTCCGGCAAAAACGTTATTGGCATAGGTGTTAATCACATCGTTTTGGGCCTGAATAACATCCTGACTTACTGAATTATTACTATACGACGATCGGGCCAGCACCCAGGCCGGATAGTTCTGAATGTCGGCACGGGTTTTATTGACCAGATACTGCATAGATGTGGCATACTCTTTACGGGGAGTGTGCAGCGGGAAATTGTCGAATTCACCTTGCTGCCACAGTACCGCCCGCAGACCAAGTAGGGAGCTGTAATAGCGTAGGGATACCAACAGGTTGCCATAGGGCATACCTACTGGAAAATTCTCATCAGGGGTGCCGAGTGCAAATATCTGTTTGGTGATCTTGCCATCGGCACTTTCGGTCCAGTTTTGAATCGTTGTTGCCTCCCAGGCTGTATTGATAAATAGCACAGGTACATTATACTGCTTTACCAACAGATCGCCCAAGTAGCCCCAGCACCAGGCACTCTGACCACGAGGGCCGATAATTGCCGTTGCCGTTAATTGCTGGAAGGCAGGAGCAGGGGGATCTGCCAATGAATTCTTCGCAATGTTGTCATAAGCCAGACAGTTGACCCGGTCATCGCTGGCGGCTGTTGCCCCATAATTTAACCCAGCTCTTGTGATGAACCCTTGCGCGTTGGATTGTCCCGTTATGATAAATACTTCGCCAACCCCTACTTTCCGAACTACATCGCTGCCTATCACATTGCCACCCGCAAAGGCCTGAACCTCCAGACGATACCAACCACCTTTTGCTTTTAGAGAGCCCTGAAAAATACCACCCTGTGGATTCTTTTGTATCGTTATCCAGTTGGTGCCTAAGCCTTGTCCGGTTACTTCTTCCTGAACGCGGGCCTGCACACTATCAACGGGCTGATAAATACTTCCTGAAAGGTAAAACGTACAGGTATTGTCATTCGCACGCTGAAAAATAGCTCGGGTAACTGGGTAAGTAATTTTAATGACCGAATTGGTACTTTGAGCAGATACCCAAGTACTCATCCAGGTTAGGCAACACACTAAAACATGTACAAATAAATAACGATTCCTCATTTTGGCTTTCAATAACTTGTAAACTGTTACTGTACAAAAAATTCAGTAACAAAAATATATGCAAAAATCAGACCGCTCTTGACGCCGGTTTTTAATGTACCGGATCAGCGCGATTTCCCAATAAAATGCAAAATTAAGGTTAGCAACTATGATTAAACGGTTAAAACCAAATTAATATTACAATCCAAGGATTATTCGCTTCGAAACATCGAAACCAGGTGATTGAACGCGGAGAATGTAAGACCCCGAAGGCATAGCTGTCAAGGTAAGTTGTTTGCGGTCATCGAAAGCCGGTACAGTTGTCTTTAATACCACTTGCCCAGTTAGAGTATAGATGGTAAGCGTGGCATTTGTTAGGTTCTCTTTTGTTTCGATCGTTAAAATTTTGTCAGGATTTGGGTTGGGGTATATACTTAACCCTTTATCATTTGGGTCGATCGTAAAGGTCAGGGGAGCCGATGGTTGAGAAAAGCAGGTTAGTGTTCCTGAATAAACAATCGACGAGCGGGCGGTGTAAGCTCCCGATTCACTTGCTTTTATAATCGATGTCTGAACGGCCAGCGAATCATTGTTACGACGCCAGCGAAAGACAGTACCATTGGTTGAACTGATGGCCTGTAAGGTATATGTACCAACTACGTTGATTGTCGGGGCTGGTGGAATCGGTCTTAATTCAACCTTTGTTGAACCAGCCTGAGCGGATATACACCCATTCACATCCCGCACTTTAGCCGAATAGGTCCCTTCTGTGGTTCGAGTAATACTTTGTGTCGAATCGCCTGTACTCCAGAATACAGTGTATTGCCCATCTACTCGTAAGGTAACCTTATCTCCCTCGCATATGGTCGCAGATGGATTGGCTACGATCGTGGGCGTAGCGGGTAGCGGGTTTACTTTTACTGGAATAACCGAAGAGTACGGAGACAGGCAGTTGTTGTCGTCCCGAGCCTGAACGGCGTAATTTCCTGACGTAGTTACGACAATCGATTTATCGGTTTGACCACTCGACCAGACGACCCCTACAGCACTGGTTGCGTTTAGTGTGACTCGATTCCCTTCACAAAAAGTGGTTATACCCGCAGCCGATACAGTCGGCGTTTGTGGCAGCGGATTTACTTTAATAATTACTTCGTCAGACTGCTCGGAGGTACAGCCAAATTCGTTGCGGGTGCGAACCGCAAAATTTCCTGACTGGTTTAGCGTAATACTCTGCGTGGTCTGACCGCTGGTCCATTGGTAAGCTACGTTCTGCGGTGCTGTTAGGGTGACATTCCGGTCAGCGCAGAAAATAGTAGGGCCATTTGCGGCAATAACGGGTTTCGCCGGAACGGGATTGGCCGTTACAACAATCGTATTTGATTGGGCTGATGTACAGCCATTTTGATCGGTAACCGTCAGGAAATAAGAACCGGATTTACCGATAGTAGCTACTTTATTATTTTGGCCATCACTCCAGTTATACTGCACATTATCACTACTGGCTCGTAAGGCTGTATTATCGCCCTGGCAGAAGGTGGTCGGCTTATCGTTGGTAATGGTTGGGGTGGCGGGTAATGGATTGACGGTTACGTTAAGGGTATTTGAATTGAAATCGCATCCACTTATATCGCGATAGCGTACAAAATAGATGCCTGCTGTGGTCGTTGAAAAGCCCCGGGATGTGCTTACGGTTGTATTGTTTTGTTGGTTGATCCAGGTAACATTATCATAATTGCTTGTGAGGGAAAGACTGCTGCCTATACAAACTGAAGGCGGCCGATTGCCAACAACCGAAGCAACAGGCGCATCCGAAACTCTGATTTGGCCGGTAAAGAAGGTATTACCTTTCGCATCTTTGACTTTGGCCCGGTAGGTTCCACCGCCTTTTGTGATGGAACTCCCTGATTCGCCCGATTCCCATTGAATGGTTGGGTAGTTTCCGGCGACAGTCAATTTCAGGTTATTGTTACCAGCACACTCAACGTTAACCGTCGGCGCTAAAGCAGGGCTTATAGGCGTTGCTGTCTGAAAAAAAGCATCGGTTAAACTACCATTCCAGGCGCCGGCCACTTCAACAAGGCCGTCGTAATCGAAGTGAACGCCATCAGGATCATTCAAGGGTGGACGGGTACGCGGTACCTGAATACCATCGGTATTGGGCCCAGCATACACATTTGACACGGTGCTGATGACCTGGTTCTGACCTGCAATGATTTGTTGATCGGTACCACCTATAAAATCGCCGTAGCTAGCTCTGGCAACCATCCAGGGTACATTCTGACCATAATCCTGACGAGCCTGATTGATGACAAACTGTAAATCGTTGGCGTAAGAAGCAGTGCTGGTATTGATCAGGTTATCGGCTTCTCCCTGATGCCACAGTACAGCGCGTACGCCGAGCATATTCGCATAGTACTGAAGAGCCAGCTTTAAATTGATATAAGGTTGACGTGGGCTGTAAGGGGCTCCACTATATACACTATAAGCGACTCCACCTTCGGGGGCACTTTCCCGCCAGTTCCGAACGGCTGTACCCGTAAACGCGCCGTTGAAGAACATAACAGGTACATTGAGTCGTTTTACCAATAAATCGCCTAATAAGCCCCAGCACCAGCTTCCTATCCCTCGTGGAGCAATCGAAAATCCATTCGTGTTGTCCAACATAGAGAATACGGGCGTCGGTGGGTCATTGGGAAAGCCATCGCCAGGATATTGATAATTTACGCAGTTTACCCGGTCGTTTTGTGGGTTTGGTGCGCTTTGATGCACCCCTTGCGCGTTGGATTGCCCGGCAACAACAAATACTTCGCCAATACCGACTCGTTCGATGGTGGTTACATTGCCAACTTGCTGGTCATTGTTCATCCCACGAACTTCAAGATTATACCATCCGCCCTTCCCTTTCAAATCGCCCGAAAATACACCACCCGTAGGGGTATTCTGTATCGTTGCCCAATCGGTCGACGTGCCCTGACCGTCGCGGGCCTGTATGCGAGCTTCTATACGTGTGACGGTAGCGGTATAGTATCCGTTGATTCGAAACGTTGCTTCGTTTGACTGATTACGTTGAAAAACAGCCCGACTCACGGGGAAAGATACCTGAATCTGTGCTGTTGCCAGAAAAGAAAAGAGTATACAGAGTGTTGTACCGATCGTCCTGAAGAAATGGTTCATAATCATTGAAAATACGGCCAGTCAAAGCGTATGCACCGACTTGTACCCGTTCTACGTGTTTGGGTCAACAGCCGTCAGATTTTGCCAGATAATATCTTTTAACTCGTCAAGCCCACGTTGGCTTACTGATGAAATAAATGCGACGGGTACTTTCTTAGGTAAATACTCCTTTAGCCCCGCTAACGTGTCAGCATCGACTAAATCAATTTTAGTAATGGCTAGCAGACGTGTTTTATCCATCAATTCTGGATTGAATTCACGCAATTCGTGTAGCAGTGTATTATACTCTTTCCTGATATCGTCGGAGGTAGCCGGGATAAGAAACAGTAATACCGAGTTCCGCTCAATATGGCGTAAGAATCGTAAGCCAAGACCTTTACCTTGAGACGCTCCTTCAATGATGCCCGGAATATCGGCCATAACAAATGACTTGAAGTCTCGATAGGCTACGACCCCCAGATTAGGGACCAGGGTTGTAAAGGGGTAGTCAGCTATTTCGGGGCGGGCCGCTGACAGTACGGACAATAATGTTGATTTTCCGGCATTTGGAAAGCCAACCAGCCCAACATCGGCAAGTAGTTTAAGCTCCAGAATGACCCACTCCTCCAGGCCTGGTTCACCTGGTTGAGCATAGTAGGGGGCCTGTTGCGTCGATGTTTTGTAATGATCATTTCCCAAACCGCCACGGCCACCCGGGAAAAGGATGATTTCCTGTGCATCTTCAGTGATTTCGGCCAGTTGTTCACCTGAGTCAGGATTTCGGGCAATAGTGCCGAGTGGGACTTCCAGGATAACATCTTCGCCCTGGGCTCCGCTTCGTCGGCCACCTTCACCAGCTACTCCATTGCCCGCTTTAACGTGCTTTCGGTATTTCAGGTGCAATAAAGTCCAGAGTTGAGCATTTCCACGTAAAATAATATGCCCCCCTCTGCCGCCATCACCACCGTCAGGCCCACCTTTTGGGGTATGTTTTTCCCGGCGGAAATGGACTGATCCAGCCCCGCCCGCTCCTGACCGACAATTTATTTTAACGTAATCAATAAAGTTTGACGAAGCCATACATCTTTCTACCGCACTACCGACTCTTCAATTTTTTGGCAGATAGTCTGGAAGATATCTTCAATACTACCAATGCCGTCGATGGCAACGTATTTTTCCTGTTGATTATAGTAATCAGCTACGGGAGCTGTTTTATCATTATATTCCTGAACGCGCCGACGAATCAATTCTTCATTCTGATCGTCGGGCCTGCCCGAAGTTTGTCCACGGAGCAATAGCCGCCGAGTCAACTCTTCACTGTCGACAACCAGAGCTACCATCACCGTTATTCGGGTCTGATGTTGCTCAAGCAGTTGGTCAAGGGCAACAGCCTGATTAACAGTACGTGGAAATCCATCGAAAATAAACCCAGGTGCCAATTGATTTTCCTGTAATTTATTTTCAATCATGCCAATGACGACTTCATCGGGAACCAATAAGCCGTTGTCCATTAATTGTTTGGCTCGTAGGCCAAGTTCGGTACCCGCAGCAATCTGCGATCGTAGCAAATCGCCTGTCGACAAGTGAACCAGATTGTATTTTTGAA
Organism: Spirosoma panaciterrae DSM 21099; assembly: GCF_000374025.1. Classification (GTDB taxonomy): domain Bacteria; phylum Bacteroidota; class Bacteroidia; order Cytophagales; family Spirosomataceae; genus Spirosoma; species Spirosoma panaciterrae. The sequence goes on from NZ_KB893178.1 coordinate 29,943, forward strand.
TTAACTTCTCACTTTGGGTACCTTTCCCGGCTCCCGGCGGGCCAAACAGTACAAGATTAAGCATACGGGTTCTTAAAGGGTGTCGTTTTTAGACAAAAAAATTGCGCCCGCAAAGTTACAACAGCCCCGGAAAAATAATAGCGATATTCCTTGATAGTCACGCTTTTCTACTATCAAAATAAAAAAGCGCAGGTTTCAAACCTACGCTTTTTCAATTTATTGCCTTTAATCCGCTTATTTACCGGCTACTTTCTTTTTCACAGGAGCCGCCTTAGGAGCGGGTTTTGCTGGTGTTGCGGGCGCTGCTGCTGGCTTCGGCTCTTCCAGTGCTTTTTTCACACTTTCGTCGTTCGGGTCAAGCTCCAGCACTTTATTAAAATATTCCTTTGCTTTCTGATCATCCTTTTTCAACAAGCTAAAACCAGCCAGTGACTTATACGAAGTGATCAGATACCGCTTATAATCGGTTTTATCAGTTGCATCAGGATTCGTTGCCTGCTCAATGAATTTCTCATAAAGCGGAGTAGCTAATTCAGCGCCTTTTAGTTTATCATTTGCATAGGCGTAGTAGTTCGCGCCGGCACGATAGTAGTAAGCTAATGGATATTTTTTGCTATCAGCTTCAATCTTTTGTGCCATAATCGAGAAGGCTGAGTCAGCTTTCAGGTAATACATTTGTTTTACCTGACGAATCTGGGAAGTATCCATAGGAGCAGCGGTGCTATCACGACCTACCCGAGGAGCATACTGATAGCTAGCCAAACCTAACCACAGGTAATCGTTGTTTTGTGGCTTTTTATCCGTCTGGATCGTTTTGGTATAGTAGGCAGCTGCTTTGTCATATTTCTTGTTATCGTAATATGTCTTTGCAATTTCACGATACAAGTTTTCTGTCGTATCCATTGGGGCAGCTTTCTCCAGGTTTACAATCGCCAGCGAATCGCCTTCGGGGGTTTTCGTTTGGTTATAAGCGCGACCCAGGAATTTGTAATCATCTGCCATCACTTTTTGTGGGGCAGCATTGATGAAACGATTCAGGGATTCGATAGCTTCCTGGTTTTTGCCCAGTGCCGTATACGCCCAACCGTACATACGATCAATGATTGGGTTGTTGATTTTGCCCTTCAATTGATCGAGGTAAGCAATGGCTCCCTGGTAATCTTCGGCCAGGAATTTGTACCGGGCAATATCCAGCAACTGTTCGGGATCAGTAGTACCGCTTTTCTGAACATATAATTCGTAGTTCTGAGCAGCACTCTTATACGCCCGTGAATTCGCCAGAGCATCTGCATAAGCCAGATACGTTGGTGCAAATTCTGGATCGTTCTGGATCGCCAGTTTAAAATATTCCTGCGCTTTGGTATAGTTTTTACCACGCAGGTATAACCGACCAATTTTGTAGTTTGCCTCAGCCAGATTTGGCGTAATGGTCATTGCGTTTTCATACTTCGTAATGGCATTACCACCGTCGTTTTTCAGGAAATACGCATCGCCAAGGAGCATTTCAATCTCCGAGTTCTCATTTTTCTTATCCTTTTCGTCAGCAATCGTTAGTAAACGAATGGCTTCAGCAGGATTGTTCTTCTTGGGATCTTCATACAGCGTGTACATTTCGCCACTACGAATCAGTACATTCTGGTCTTTGCTTTTTGTAGCTGCAACAGCATTATCGATCAATGTTTTAGCAGCCGGACCATCGCCTTTTGCCAGTGCTACACCAGCCAGCCCCACATTGTTCAACTGATTTTTGGCATCAGCGGCAGCGCCTTTTTCAAAAGCAGCCTTCGCTTTGTCGGGTTGCCCGCTTCTCAGATAATAGTAGCCAAGGTAAAACTGATTTTCAGCGTTTGGCGAACTGCTGGCCAATTGAGTTAGCGTTTGCTCGGCTTTTGTATATCGATCAGCCTCTATGTCTTTCAACGCTGATTGGAGATCCTGCGCCACTAAAGGAGTCGTTACGGTAGCCCCAACGAACAGGATGGTCAATAGCGACTGCTTTCGGTTGTTCATCATGGATTTCAAATTGGAAATGAAAAAGGTTTGCGCTTATAAAACAAATAGCAAAACTAAAAAATTGCGGTTAAACCAAAAAAACTAAATCACTTTGTTAAGTTAATGATTCGATCGTATGGCATTTTAGGCCAAAGCCCCAATTTACGAATGATCAGTGATCCTGCATCCCGAGTAATGTAATTTATTAGCCCACCACCCAGGCCAGGATGCGTTTCCCGACTTAAGATATAGACAGGACGCCGTAGTGGGTAGCGTTGCATGCCTAAATCTTCCTGAAATGGTTGAAAATAATCATCCCGTTTGGTTGGGTTAGCTTTAGACGAAACCCCCATCACCCGTAAATCACGAGCTAATTCAAGAGAAAGTGGTTCATCGCTATCACTAATCCAATTCACACCGATAAATCCTAAAGCCGATGGGTTTTTGCGAACGAAATCAATCACCTCACGATTGGAATGCGTAGTGAAAATTCGTAGGTTCTTAACCTCTTTGACATTAAAAGTGTTTAATACAAACTCCAAATTGCTGGAATTATTGTTGTCAAAGACCAAGGTTATAGGAGCCGACTGATTTCCGTCCTTCAATTGAGACCATTGTTTGATTTGTCCGTTGAAAACGCCCTGTAATTCACGCATAGTAATAAGGCTGTCTGTATTGGCCTTATTAATAATCAGCGCTACGCCATCGGTGGCAATCTTTTCGTTTGCTCCTTTTATTTTTCGCTGCTTCAAGACTGCCTGCTCATTTGGTTTTAAAAGACGTGTGGCAAAAACCAGCCGGGCACTGTCTTTAAGCATCATATTGATGGCTTCCTGTTCAGGCTTGTACACTACCTTAAAATGAGCGTCAGGATAAATTCCTGAATAGGCCGAAGTCAACTGCATAACCAATGGTTGAAAGGACTCATCAGCCGCAATTACAATATCTCCACGCGATGGATTGTCTAACTGTTGATTATCACTACATCCCATCAGGCTCAGTAAAAGCCCGGCAAGTACCCAGAATCGATTAGTCATTTTCTTGAAAACGTTGGTAGGCGCGATAACCCCGGAAGGCTCCATAAATAATGAGTAAAGCCCCCATACTATACCGAAGGAATCCTGGTTCAGGTAACATGCCAAAAGACTGAGAGGAGGCTATCAGTGCGATGCCTCCTCCCAAATATGCCAGCGAAGCCAGCGCTGCTATGTACAGCGTCAACTGGGCTGCACCTCTATGTTGTCTACGCATACAGAATTACTCCAGCGTGAAGTTGATCGGCAGGTTGTATTTTACCCGCACCGGACGACCCGACTGTTTACCAGGACGCCACTTTGGCATACTTTTTACTACACGCTGAGCCTCTTCGTCCGTACCAAATCCAAGTCCTTTCAGAACCTGTACGTCCTGGATACTACCGTCTGTGTTAACGACGAAGCTAACGAACACCCGACCTGAAATGTTGGCACGCTGTGCCGCAGCAGGGTATCGGAGGGTTTTACCCAGATACTGGCCCAGGGCAGCCATACCGCCCGGAAACTCGGGCTGCTGTTCTACCACCGTGAAGATTTCCTCTTCTTTCGGGGCGGCTTCTACAGCAACCTCTACTTTGGTTGGAGCCGCTGTAGCTTCAGGCGCTGCAATTACCTCTTCGGCATTGGGGTCACCTTCCTGCGTTTTTTCAGCAGCTACAGCTTCCTTCAGCTCTTCAACGGCTGGTGGAGGAGTTTCCTCAGGAACTTCTTCATCCGGCTTTACTTCCGGCGGAAGGAACTTCACCGTATTCACCTTCGGTAGTTCAACCGGTGGTGGCGGTGGTGGTGGTGGCTCATTGGGGTCAATTGGTGGCGGTGGGAGCTTCATAAGGTCCACCTCAACCATTGCTTCTTCCTTTTTCTCCGGAGTCAGGGCACTGATAATCGTTGGAGAAAGTACACCCAGCGTAAACAGAACACCACCAATAATGAGGGCGCGGGTTACGGTTTTAGGGTACGTTTTCCGAAGATCATAAGCACCATATGCTTTGTTCCGGTGGGCAAACACGATATCATCGAGCGTTGCCTTTTGGTCTACCTCTGCCATGGTGTTATGCGTCTATTTTTGCCTTTTCCTTGAGGAGTTTTTTCTCGTCAGGAGTTAACTGATCCACAAGTGCATAGCGTTTAGTTTTAGTAATGGCCATTTCGTCCAGTACATCAACCATATTCTTGTAGGTCGACTCTTTGGTTGGCTTTACTACCACAACAAACTTATCGGCTGGAACTTTGCGGGCATTTTCCTGAACTGCCTGCCGAAATTCGTAACCGTACCCAACGGTCTTCACTTCTGGGTCTTCATTAGCGGCTTTACCAAAAATGTAATACGCTTTATTGTCTTTGCCCAGGAAGATCGTCATAACGTTGGAGGCCTTAATAGGCTCCGTTTCTTCTGTTTTTGTTTTATCTGGCACGTTGAGCGTCATCGAAGATGGTTTGCTCAGGGTGGTGGCCAAAATGAAGAAGGTAATGAGCAGGAAGCCCAGGTCAACCATCGGGGTCATATCCACCCGGGTTGACGCTTTCTTGGAGCGTACCTTACCACCATCATGTTTACCACCACCACCGCCAGTGTTAATTTCTGCCATGTTTTCTTAACAGATTCGCGTGATGAAAAATCAATTCGGTTGCAATCACTGCACGTTAGTCATCCGCTTTCCAACCTGCCGGTGGCGCTTCCGTACCGGTGATCAGGTTGAATTTGTTGATGTTTTGTGCTTGCAGCGTAGCTAACACGTTCTTGAATTCGGGGAACTTGGCAAGGTTGTCGCCTTTCAACGCAATTCGGAGATCGTTATTAGCCTTACGGGCATTAAATACCCAGTCTTTCAGTTCGTTCGTAGCACCAGCTCCTGTCGAATCGGTAGGAATACCAGGCTGTTTGATTTTTCCCTGCTGCTCGTGCGACAGGTTAAGGAACTGTTTTAACTGGGCGATTGGCATACCGAAGTTCGACATGAGGGCGAACTCTTTCTGCTCTTTGGGCGAAAAGGTAATGCCTTTGGCCTGGGCAATGTTATCCAGCATAGCCAATCGGTGCTGCTGGTTATCAATACCAAAGTAGACTTTACCATCTCTGCCAAGACCAATGGTCATAATGTCCTTATCAGGGACTTTAATGCCAGAGATAGACGATGGCGTTTCGATTGCTGCGGCATCCTGCGCCCGGAATTGGGCCGTCAGAATAAAGAACGTCAACAACAGGAACGCCACGTCGCACATCGCGGTCATATCTACCGTCGAACTGGCACGTTTAATTTTTACTGCTGGCATGAGTTGTTCTGTTTCGGCCTGCCTGATCAAACCAGACAGGTTGGTTAATTACATCAACTGCACTGATACGGCCTAGTAGTGAGCCGCAAAGTTTTGCTGGATGCTCAGACCGATTTCGTCGATGTTGTAGGTCAACACGTCGATGCGGCTCGTGAAGTAGCTATACATGATCGTAGCAATAGCAGCCGTACCGATACCCAGAGCCGTGTTTACCAGAGCTTCAGAAATACCCGTTGAAAGAGCAGCCGTGTCAGGTTGGCCCGTTGCACCCATGGCAGCGAAGGCCCGAATCATACCAAGTACCGTTCCAAGCAGGGCGATCAGCGTCGAAACCGAAGCCAGGGTAGCAATGATGGTCAGGTTTTTTTCCAGCATTGGCAGCTCCAGCGTGGTAGCTTCTTCCACTTCTTTCTGCAGGGCAACTAACTTTTGCTCTTTGTTCAATTCGGTATCAGTCGATAATTGCTGATATTTCAGCAGAGCCGTTTTCACAACATTACCGATAGAACCTTTCTGACGATCGCACTCCTGGATGGCTGCAGCTACTTCATTGCGGTCGAGCTGGCCTTTGATTTTCCGAACGAAATCATCAATCGAACCCGAACCGTTCGCACGACCAATCGTGAAGAAGCGCTCAATCGAGAACACCAATACGGTCAGGAAACAGGTGAACAGAATAGGTACGATAAATCCTCCCTTATACACGGTACCGAAGTAGTCGCCAGGAAGAGGTTCTTTGGTATTGTCGCCTTCCTGAAAGTGGCTGCCATCACCGAAGACGAACATATACGTCAGGATACCGATGATCAGCAGAACCGGAAGGACGAACGCGGGGTTCAGACCGCCCGATGACTTCTTTTTTGGGGCTGGTGCTTTAGCGGGTGCTGGAGAGGGAGTTTGTGTTTTCATTTGAACTGGACTGTAGGGTTAAAATTTAAAAGTTGGTTTACCCGGTAAAAAAAGTGAAAAATTTAGACTCTTTCGGTTTGATCCACTAAAAATTTAGCAGAAATACCGTCGAACCTCCACAAAAATAGGTGATTTCTGTTAAAAACCACACAAGGCTTTCGGGCAATTGTTTCACTTTTATTGTAATCCACCAATAAATACTTGGATATATTTGACTTGATGTCCCTGTCTGTCAGGGATTAATACAGCGGATAAATCCTGGATGCGAGTTAATGTATCTGAAACCCTCTCTTTATGAGCCCTAACTAAGGCGGATCGTGGATTATAAAAAAATTGTTAAACTTATCCATATTGCCTGAAAATCTACATCTGACTCTTTTTAAGGGATAGATGCATTGACAGGAATTATTCCATAAAGTGGACTAAATTTTTTTTTAAAGTTATAGAAATCGAACCTGAATGGCTATCGGCCAATGCCCCGACTGGCGGCAGTAGACGTATAGCTACTCGCATAAAAAGAGCTTTCCTAAGGTACGAGGTAAACAATACTGGAAGCACCAACTGTTTTGGCTAACTTCTTAACGACCCCATCCATATTCAGGAAACCACCTTTCTCTACACCACCAGTGGCCCCTTTATATAACAAAGGCGTATTGCGGTACTGGTAGCCAAGAATTTCGGCATTTCCCTGGCCGTTGAAAACAGCTTTGTTGCCTTCTACCCGGACAAAAATCCGTATGGAGATCTCACTACCCATGTTTTTGTATTCGGTCATGGCGAAGCCTTTGTTTTTATCTAACTGCTCGATAAAAAAACCGGCTGACTCAAGGCGAAAAGCAATCATATCCACCAGCGCTGAATCAGACAAGGTGCTTGTGATTTCAATGCGATTGGCCCCTTTGGGGATATCGACTTTTTGGGAATAAGCACGGCTGGCTAAAAGGAAAAAGATAAAGGTGTAGAGGTAACGTTTCATGACCAACTGGATTTCTGGCAAATATAACTTTCAGGTGCGCTATCGTTGGCTCTGAATAGCTGAGTCTGTATATTTTTAATCTGTTAAAATGGCTTTCTGCCGATTAAAAGCAAAGAGTATGGCAGAACGCATGGCTACTAGTCTGCGAGTCGGGGGAGCCACATACCCATTGTTGCCCCTACTATACCAAGGGCAAGTAGGACTGTCACCAAAATAATCAGGGTAAAAACGAAGAGACTTAAAGACACATTTTGTTTTTGCCGGGCATAAAAATAGAGTTCCAAAAGAAGGAGTGAAACAGGTATGGCATAAGTAAACAGGGCAAGGCTCGTCAGGAAAGGGCCGGTAAACGTTTTGGGGTTAAAACCGGCAGGGCCTCCATTGATCAGCAGCCAGAACATCAGCTCTACTCTGAAAAACCATACACCATTGGTCACCATATACAAGCGTAAAGACCAAACCTTGTGTTTATTAAATTGACGGGCTTTGGCATACCGAAAAGACATCAGGGCGAAGATTATGCAATAAACAGCCTGAATGCTGATGCAAATGTGTTGGAATGTATCACCTACTGCGCCACGAGTCCAGACCATAATTAATCCAGCTGTACTGACAACAATAGCCGTGACGATGTAAAGCCTACCCAGCCAGCGATGAAATCGAGGTGCGTACTGGCGCACGAATGGAATGAATTGTAAAGGTCCGCCAATGACCAGAATGGCAGCTAGTAACACGTGTATGCCCACCACCAGATTCCCCTGCCAGTCGCCAATCACATAGCCATGTGGCAGTACGTTGTTCCATCGGTCAAAATCTCCTGTTAGTGTGGCCTTGCCGTAAAAAAACAGGATGTAGCTACCAAAGAGCCATAGCCCGATTGTGGTTATCCCAAACCAGATCGTAGAAGCTAGGGTGAGGAGTTTTGTTGTGTAGTGGACTCTTGTTTTACCAGATACACGGAGCGTTGTATTGGGCGTCATACTGGAGAGGATGCTAAGGTTTAAGGTAAACTTAAGTAGCGTTCCTCCGGGCGTGATTAGACAAATGTCCAATACGGATAGGCGGTTATATTTCGGTTTGAGTGTAAAGGCCCTATTGGCTCCTTAACCTGCTCAAATGTCGTTGTGTGATGCCTAGATAGGAAGCAATATAACGCAGGGGTACATGCTGAACAAGGGTGGGTTTTTGCCGCAGAAATTTCGTATAGCGCTCTTCGGCTGTCAGGTGGGCTAGGTCGTAAAGCCGCCTTTTTTCTTCTTCCAGGTGTCTCTGTAGTATCTGAATTGTGTAATCTTTTTGAGTCTGGCTATATTCGGCTCGTATCGATACCTCATCTCTATTAATTCTAAGAAGCTCACAATCTGTTATACAGTGTAGACTTTCGTTGGAAACCGTACGATTCATGAAATGGGAATACGACGTAAAAAAACGTGGCCCTTCGTTTAGATCTGTTGTTATTTCGATACCGTCTTTGTCGAGGTGGAAGTTCCTCATATAACCCGACACGATAAAATTATGATAGTGAGGTATTTGTCCCGCTGGCTCAATGATCGTGTCTTTGGGGACGAAAATGGGTTTAAAGGATTCACGAATAGATGCTTTGTCTGTCTCGGGCAATACGATGATCTGCTCGATATAATTAAAAAGGCCTGTATAGTAATGTTCCATACGAAGCTGTTTGTAGAGTTCTTGCCTTAACTTTTACTACGACTCACTATCGGAGAATGCCGTGATTTTATGGGTACTATAACTACTTTATCAGTAGAGATTGACCCATCGCCGAATTACCCACGGATTCGGCCCAGACAGACATACCTCCAGTCATGTTTTTGACATTGGTAAAGCTACTCAAAAACATCAAAAGGGTAAGATTCAAGGGTGTTTCATTGTGTTAAAGCCAATTGTTGGTAGGTTCAGAAGTTATAACCGACTATAACTTTTCATTATCAAACTAATCTAATCAAGGGGCTCCTGCCGATGTTTAAGGGCTTTTCAGTAAACTCTTCACGGCTAGCTTTACTTGTTAACGAATACAGATTACTTTTAAGGTCCCTATGTAATCGATTTGCTTCATAAGTCAAGCAATTGTCTAACTTAATATACAATTGCTGCCGATTTGCAATTGCATTTAACTTAAATCACCGAATGTTATGGCCAAAGCTATTGGAATCACAGCATTCATAATAAGCTTAATCGTTTCTCATATAGCCTGGACCCAGAATTCGGTTAATCGTACAGGACAATTAATTTCAGGTGGACGAACACGTACTTTTTCCTATCATTTGCCAACGAATCAGCCTGAAGAAGGCTTACCTCTTCTTATTGGCTACCATGGCAATTACGCAGTGGGATCAGGGGCTTCATTTCAAATGTATTCAGGTCTGGATGCCGTTGCAGATAGCCAAAACTTCATTGCTGTCTATCCAGACGCAGTTATAATAGACCAAGTAGCTCATTTTAATTATTACGCTGATGATGTTCCTGGTTTCGGATCACCAGATGACCTGGATGGGCCTAATCCAGTTGCTCCTGATGCCCCAGATGATATACTATTTACCGCTGATTTAATCGACTATTTTATAAAGACATACCATATAAATCATAATCGAGTATATGCAACTGGCCACTCAAGTGGTGGTGTTATGTGCTACTACGCTAGTGTAGCCCTAGCTCATAAAATTGCAGCTTTTGTTCCGGTTGCATCCGGTTTATGGGGAAATAAAAAGTACTTAAATGACTATTTTACGGGTAGCAAGTATATCAAGACGCCTATTCTACATGTTCATAGCGCTGGGGATTTAGCTGCTCCATTACCCATTCCATCTTATCCAAAGCCGGCGACCGACGTTTGGCCTTTGTCAACATTTGGGAGGCTAAATGGTAACAGCACAGGTACTTACACCACTACTGTCCTTAGTGAGTTTGTGGATTCTTTAACCTTTTGCGGTACGGGAAAAAAAGTTATTTTACTTGTAACTAAAGATGCTACTCATGCCTGGAGTTCTCAATTCAACACAGCGCAGGTCTTGTGGGATTTCGTAAAAAATTTTCAGTTGAACTCAACTGTTGAAAACCCTCCTAAAGGATTGAATCAGATGGTTATTGCTCCTAACCCTACAAAAGGAGTAACTCAGATCCACTTCAAATTGGCTAAACAGGAAGAAGCAACTTTATCCGTAAGTAGCCTGTCAGGGATTCAAATATACCAGCAACGCGTGATCGGTACGGGAGAAGATCAAATAGAAAGCATTGACTTTAGTAAAGTTGCCATAGGCTCATACTTTGTTAAGCTACAAAATGCACAAGGGGTTCAAGTCGGGAAGGTTTTATATGAAGACTAAATAAAACTATAGTATGCTAAAATCACCAGTCTGGACTCTCTCTAGCATACCGGGCGATAATATCCTTCTGGTTATTTCCGGCAATGGGTTTTCCACCTACTACCAACCTGAATAGTCTTTCAACCTCTTTGGGATAGAGATGCGCTTTTATTGGGCTAAATCAATTTTGAGATAATGATGAGGGTAGCTTGTGAGTAAAACAAGGGGTAAGAACTAAATCTATTTTTGCGATAAGCAGATAATTGTTATATCAAACGTTGTACCTAGAAATAAAAAAGCCACTCACAATATTTGTAAGTGGCTTTGTTTCAACGTCGGGAAGGCGGGATTCGAACCCACGACCTCTTGCACCCCATGCAAGCACGCTACCGGACTGCGCTACATCCCGATTGGAGCGCAAAAATAGTGAATTGAGTTGGATGAACAAGGAGGTACAGGAGATTTTTATATTTTCTATACTTCTTTGTTCATCCAACTCGATTTATTTAGTTCCTGCCAGTGCCTTGTCGGGCTGGGGGCGGAGTGGTCTGCTTCTGTTGTTGCATAGGGTTAGGGCCCTGTGGACCAAAGCCGCGTTGCTTGAACAACTGAAAACGCGTGGGCTGCGATACCCTTGGGAACGAGTTGTTCTCAGTGTCAATATCCGCAATTTCCTGGAATGGATCGAGTGTCCATTGCTTCACCTTTTTATTGGTCGCAATGACTTTTTTGACCGACACATCGTTAAAACGCCAGATTTCGGCCGGGAATCGGGCTACTGAATCGGTGCCATCCTCAAACTCCATCCGAATGATAACGGGCATTGGCAAACCACCTTTGTTCTTCAGCGATAAGGTATAGTAGTTTGTACCCGCGCTTTTTTCGAGTGTAGCCCGTTCCGATTCACTAAGCGTAGCCAGGTAATCCTGATACTTCTTCTTGTCGTTTTCCGTTACGGCATACGGATCGTAGCTATTGTAAAAATCTTTCATCGTCGAATCCTTCGCCACCACGGTTTCAGCTTTCGTAGCGGCATCCCGCTGTTTGCTGATGGTGCCCGCCCGACGCATGGCCTCTTCTTTAGCGGCTGCTTTGGTCGCTACCGGATCGCCCGAATCAACCTGAAACCAATCGACTTCAACCAGGTCCTGGTCAACGGGTTCAACGCCATAGAACCAGCCTTTCCAGAACCAGTCCAGATCGACGCCCGACGCATCTTCCAGCGTCCGGAAAAAGTCGGCAGGCTCGGGTGTTTTGAACGCCCAACGACGTGCGTACTCTTTGAAGGCGTAGTCGAACAGTTCGCGGCCCATCACTGTTTCGCGCAGGATGTTGAGGGCGGTGGCAGGTTTGGCATACGCATTGGGTCCCAGGCTGATTACGTTATCCGACGAGGTCATGATGGGCGACAGTACCGACTTATCTGATTTCATATAATCGGTAATATATTGCGGCTCACCCCGACGGCTTGGGAAATCATAATCCCATTCTTTTTCAGCCAGATACTGGCAGAAGGTGTTTAAGCCTTCGTCCATCCAAGTCCACTGCCGTTCGTCGGAGTTGACGATCATTGGAAAGAAATTGTGCCCCACTTCATGGATAATTACCCCGATCATGCCCGCTTTGGTTTGTGCCGAGTAAGTACCATCGGGTTCGGGACGGCCGCCATTGAACGAAATCATTGGGTACTCCATACCGCCACCGGCTGTAGCATGACACGAGATAGCTACCGGATACGGATATTTGATGGTTCGGTTACCATATGATTTGAGGGTGTGCTCAACAACTCGGGTTGAATACTGGCCCCAGAGCGGATTGCCCTCTTTCGAGTAAAATGACATACTCCAGATTTTGTGACCGTCGCCATAAACATCCGTTTGCATGGCATCCCAGATAAATTTACGACTGCTGGCAAAGGCAAAGTCACGCACATTCTGCGCGGCAAACACCCAGGTCTTTTTCGCTTTTGTATCGCCCGGCTTGGCTTTTTCAGCCGCTTCGGCTTCGGCCTGGGTTACGATAACAACTGGTGTTTTTGACGTGGCCGCCTGCGCCAGGCGTTTTTGCTGGGTTGCACTCAGGACCTGCTTGTAGTTCTGGCACTCCCCCGTAGCCCCAATCACATGGTCGCTGGGAGCGGTGATGGCTACCTTATAGTTTCCAAAGATGAGTGTAAACTCGCCCTGACCCAGAAACTGCTTGTTTTGCCAACCCGTCACATCGCTGTAGGAGCAAAGGCGGGGGAACCAGTGGGCGATGAAATAGTTATAGTTGCCATCTTTCGGAAAAAACTCCATGCCGCTCCGACCGTAATATTCGGTAACGAAGTAGTTCCAGTCGACGTTGAACGAATAGGTGCCTCCGGGTTTCAGAGCCGTAGGCAGATCGATCCGCATCATCGTTTGGTTGATGGTGTATTTCAGATTAGTACCTGTCTTCGCATCTTTAACCGCCGTGATTTTATAGCCGTACTTGTCGCTAGCCTGCTGCTGACTGCGCTCACGAACCGAAGTAAGGTTCTGCAACTGGGTAAAACTCATACCACTTTCGCTGACGCCACCTGTACGGGTTATGCTGCCCGTTGATCCTTTGGCAAATAAGTTTTGATCGAGTTGCAACCAGATGAAAGGTAGTTCGTCGGTCGAATTGTTGTGATAAGTAACCGTTTCTGAACCAATAATTTTCTGGTTAGCATCGTCAAGTTCGACCTTGATGTCGTAATCGGCGCGGTTCTGAAAATAGTCCTTGCCGGGGGCACCTGCGGCCGTACGGAACGTGTTGGGCGTAGGCAACATGGGCCCAAGTTGCTCAAAACGATTGTTGGCGTTTTGTGTTGATGGAGCCGGAGCCTGGGCAAACAGTGTGGCCGACCAAAGGGTGAACCCGACTGCTACCATTACTTTTTTCATAGGATGCTTAGGTTAATAGAGATGATTAATTTCGGCCACTGCCTTGCCGGGCAGGAGATGACTGACGCTGTTGTTGCATTGGATTCTGTCCGGCGGCTGCTCCTGGCCCTTGCCGTTGCTTGAAGAGCTGGAAGCGGGTGGGCCGGGCTACCCGGGGGAATGAATTGTCTTCTGTGTTAATATCCGCAATTTCGTAGAATGGATCGAGTGTCCATTGCTTTACCTTTTTACTGGTCGCAATGACTTTTTTGACCGACACATCGTTGAAGCGCCAGATTTCGGCTGGAAAGCGAGCTACCGAATCGGTGCCGTCTTCAAACTCCATTCGTACAATCACGGGCATCGGTAGCCCTCCTTTGTTCTGTAGCGACAGGGTGTAGAAGTTTGTACCTGCTTCGGCCAATAAACGTTCTTCGGCCGTCAGCGTAGCCAGATAGTCCTGGTACTTTTTCCGGTCCTGATCGGTTACAGCGTAGGGGTCGTATCGGTTGTAGAAGTCACGCATGGTGCTGTCCTGTGATACAACTGTCTGGTCTTTGCTGAGTGCGTCCCGTTGTTTGCTGATCGTATTGAGTTTGCGCTGGGCTTCCTTGCGCGCTTCGGTTTTAGAAATTTCCGGATTTTGAGAGTCGGCCTGGAACCAGTCGACTTTTACTAACGATTGATCGACTGGTTGTACTCCATAGAACCAGCCTTTCCAGAACCAGTCCAGATCAACGCCCGATGCATCTTCCAGCGTCCGGAAAAAGTCGGCCGGTTCAGGGCTTTTGAACGCCCAACGACGTGCGTACTCCTTGAAGGCGTAATCGAACAGTTCACGACCCATTACCGTTTCACGCAGGATATTCAGACCCGTAGCGGGCTTCGTATAGGCATTTGGCCCGAACGTATTCCGGGAAATGTTGTCCGAGCTACTCATAATGGGCACCTGCTGGGTCGAATCGAGCTGCATGTAGGGTACAATGTACTGTGGATCAATGCCATGCGCCGGGAAGTTGGCGTCCCATTCGAGGCAGGCCAGCCCTTCCAGAAAGCTGTTCAATCCTTCGTCCATCCACGACCATTGCCGTTCGTCGGAGTTCACGATCATCGGGAAAAAGTTATGGCCTACTTCGTGAATAACCACCGAGATCAGGAAGTTTTTGGTGCCTTCCGAATACGTACCATCCTCGAGCGGCCGGGCTCCGTTGAAGCTAATCATCGGATATTCCATACCGCCAACCGGACCGTGAACCGAGTACGCTACCGGATACGGATAGGCAATTGTCCGGCTCGAATACGAACGCAACGTATGAGCCACAAGCCGGGTCGAATACTGTCCCCAGAGCGGGTTAGCTTCTTTCGGATAAAGCGACATGGCCCACACCCGTTTGCCTTCTACGTTGGGTTGCAAAGCGTCCCAGATGAACTTGCGGCTGCTGGCAAACGAAAAGTCACGCACATTATCGGCTTTGTAAATCCAGGTTTTATTACCCGTTGGTTTGCCTTTTTCAGCAGCCTGAGCTTCGGCCTGCGTAACAATGAGTACCGGGTTCTCTCCTGGTTTATCGCCTTTGCCCTTGGCTTCGTTCCAGCGCTTTTGCTGCGTAGCGGTCAATACCTGCGTCGGATTCTGGAGTTCGCCGGTAGCGCCAACAATATGGTCGTTTGGTACGGTCAGGGCCACTTTATAATTGCCGAAGATCAGCGTGAATTCCCCTGTTCCCAGAAACTGCTTGTTCTGCCAGCCAGTTACGTCGCTGTAGGCGCAAAGGCGAGGGAACCACTGAGCAATTTCGTAAATGTAGTTGCCATCGGCTGGGAAAAACTCATAGCCCGAACGGGCACCGACAGCCTTGACGTCCACAATTTTAAAATTCCAGTCGATGGAAAAGCTTACCGATTTGCCGGGAGCAACCGGCTGGGACAGGTCAATCCGCATCATCGTCTGGTTGATGGTATACCGAAGCGGTTTGCCTGCCGCATCACGCACCGAGGTGATCTTATGGCCGTAGTCTTTCGTAGCTAAATCGCCCCCCTGGTTAAGCTGCTGGAACGACATACCCCGGTCCGAATTAATGCTGTTTGTCCGCGAGGAATTGCCAATGGCGTCGGGCCGAAACAGGTTCTGATCGAGCTGTAGCCACAGGTAGGGCAGAACATCGCTCGAATTGTTGTGGTAAGTAATGGTTTCGGAGCCGGTTATCTTCTGAGCAGCGTCGTCAAGGGTCGCTTTGATGTCGTAATCAGCGCGGTTCTGGAAATAGTCTTTTCCAGGAGCACCAGAGGCTGTGCGAAATGTATTTGGAGTGGGCAGTAATGGGCCGAGTTGCTCAAAGCGGTTGTTAGCATGCTGGGTGCTTGGGGCCGTCGGTTGGGCCCAGGCAAATCCGGCCGAAATCGCTAAAGCCGAAATCAGCAAAATTATCTTTTGCATCCGTTTATTTTTAGTTGTTGATAGCAGTGGTAAAATTAAGAAAAAACTAACACTTGGCTATCAAGGAGCCAATGTAGCACAGGAACTTCTCCTATTTTAATGGCAGTTGAGAGGCATAAAACATCGTATTAATACTTAGCAAGATTCGTCAAAGGGTTGTTTCTTAACCTTGATATATGTTAAATTGCAGGTAACCTCTTTGACTGTACCTGCTTAAAAGATGCTTTTTACCAGCTTTGATTTTTTTGTTCTGGTAGTTATCACCTTTGTTCTCTATTATTTACCGCTACTGAATCGGTGGCAGGTACTGATTCTTATACTGGCCAGTTTGGTATTTTATTCGGTCAATCAGGCGAATCTACTCTGGCTGCTGCTGCTTTCGGTAAGTATCAACATCGTATCGAGCTATTGCGTCATATATGGACGGGCTGATTTACGCCGATTTCATGCCATTTGGGGTGTAGTAGCCAACCTGAGTATTCTCTGCTTTTTCAAATACGGACCATTACTAAGTCGCACGTTTTTACCTGCCGATACATCATTGGCTCAAACGCTGGTAGCCTTACCATTACCCGTAGGTATTTCGTTTTTTACCTTTCAGGGTATAAGCCTCGTAGTTGATACGTACCGATACCGGGATGTACCTACGTTTCGGTCATTGATTGTTCGGAATTGGGTAAAGCATGCACAAAACGTCTTTTTTTTCAAGGCGTTTTTTCCTCAGCTTGTTTCCGGGCCGATTGTAAAGGCACACTTTTTTCTTCCTCAAATCAGCCGTAAATATCTTTCCGACATTAAATGGGATGCGTGCTTTCGAGCCTTGGTTGTCGGATACTTTTTAAAAACGGTAGTTGCCGATAACCTGAAAGATTATACCGCCCTCATCGTCTATCCGTATTTCGAGGGCTATTCATCGCTCACACTGGTTGGCTTACTCTTCGGATATTCAATGCAAATCTTTGCTGATTTTGCTGGTTATTCACTGATTGCCATTGGGCTGGCCGGATTGTTTGGGTATGATTTCCCAATCAACTTCAATTTCCCTTATATAGCCACTTCGTTTTCCGACTTTTGGCGACGCTGGCACATTTCCCTGTCGAGTTTTCTGCGTGAATATCTGTATATACCCTTAGGGGGAAATCGGCATGGGGCTTTTCGAACCTATCTGAATCTGATGCTGACCATGGTATTGGGCGGACTTTGGCATGGGGCGGCCTGGAGTTATGCGGTCTGGGGATTTGCACATGGGCTGGCGCTGGCAGTTGAGCGGTTTGTTGATCATCGATTGGCCTCCAGGCCGGGATCTATGGCACAGATCGGTCGTGGAATAGTGGTATTTGGCTATGTGACCCTATTGTGGCTACTCTTTAAACTGCCAGATTTTAACCACGTAATCGCTTATTGCCAGGCACTGGTGAATAATGTTCACAAGCCCCACGATATGCGGGCGTTGAGTTTGATCGCTCTGTATTCTCTGCCCGTCATTGTATACCATATGCATTATGTGTTGCGGGAGCAAGCGGCTCTCTATAGGCCTGTTGCCTGGGAGTTCGTGGGGTATGGGCTTATGCTTTTCCTGGTGATTACGAATGCGGGGTCGGAAGGTGTGTTTATTTATTTTCAATTCTAATGGTTCGGAAGGCCGTTCTCACAACATTACTTCTTCTACTGCTTTACAGTCTGTTTATTTATGCCTTTCAGGGACAGATCCATCGCACGGGCCTGACCGTCCAGCAGAATAATATCGTCAAGGCCGAGGAGTTCCTTTACGAAAATGGCCAGAAGGCCGATACCATTGTGGTGGGGTCGTCGATGAGTAACCGACTGCTGTTCGATAGTCTGCCCGGTCATTACTACAATCTGGCGCTTGAAGGGCTGTCGTCGGCCGATGGCCTTGGCCTGATCGTTCGGGCAAAGCATCGGCCACGATTGGTCCTGATTGAAACCAATAGTATGGACCGTTTGCCCGATACGGCTTTTTCGGAGGCTTTAACCAAACCTGCCCTGAGTGTTATTCGGAAATACATGCCGCTGACCCGGTTGAAGTATCAGCCGGTAGGGGTTGTAAAAGCGTTGATTCGTGACTGGAGTGCTGAAAAGCGATCGACGGTCGAAACAGAAACAATCGATACCTCATTCGTATCCAAATTGATCCAGGCCCGGCTGATTGACATGAACCGGATTCCGCCGGAGAACGAAATGCAGGCGAAGATCGATGTGTCGGCTGCCTATATCAAAAGCTTGCAGGCGTCTGGAACACAGGTGATTTTCTTCGAAATGCCGACCGATCCAAGAGTGCGGAATACCATTCTGTCGGGACGGGTTCGGAAACTGGTAGGATCAACGTTTCCGGAGTCTGCATACCCGTATGTCCAGTTCCCGGCTGATTTTTACCAAACAACCGATGGGGTTCACCTACCTTGGAGCGAATGTGCCCGGTACACGCGATACTTGTATACGCAGTTGAGCCAATCGTCGGTTCGGTTGACAGAAGTTCGCTAACAGGTTTATTTCCCCTGCATAAACTCATGCAGATACTCGTTGTTGATGATGAGTGACAGGGCCATACCGGCCACTATACCCGACACAATGAGCACCCACCGCAATCGACGGCTTTTGACAATGTCGAGCAGGAAGTACGCTACCGCCAGTACAAGACTGACGATAACCAGTTGCCCAAGTTCAAGGCCGATATTGAAGGCCAGCAAGGGTTGGACGATGTTGGCCTCCCGACCCAGTAAGCTGCGTAAGTAGTTGGAAAAGCCCATTCCATGAATGAGTCCGAAGGATAAGGCCAGTACGTAACGCCCAATCTGACCGGACGATTGACTAATGACCGGACCGCGCGGCTTGGATTCCCGAAAGAAGAAATTCGTAATGGCGGTGATCAGAATGGTAATCGGGATCAGCAATTCAATCAGCTCAGTTTTGTACTTAATGAGCTGTAGGGTAGCCAGAGCGAGCGTAATAGAGTGACCAATGGTAAAAGCCGTAACCAGGATCAGCACCTGGCGCCACTGCTGAATCGTATAAACGGCACACAGGGCAATAACGAAAAGAATGTGGTCGTACCCACTTGGGTCGGTAATGTGATCGAATCCTAGGCGGAGGTAGATCAGAAAGTCTTCCATAACTACTCGTTAAACCATTGGGCGTACATGACGTAATTGTTGGCTGTCCGCTTGAAAATTTCGGCTTGCTCGGGCGAAACGGCTTTCAGAAAACGAGCCGGATTGCCTGCATAAATCGAGCCGGGCGGGATGATTGTATTTTGCGTAACGATAGCACCTGCCGCCACAATACTGCCCTCACCAACAACTGCACCGTCCATTACAATAGCGCCCATACCGATCAATACGTTATCTTCCAGCGTACAGCCGTGTACAATGGCATTATGGGCAATGGATACATAATTGCCAATCGTCGTTTTGAAACGTTGGTAGGTACAATGGATAACAGCCCCATCCTGAATATTGGTCCGGTCGCCAATCGTAATTGAATTGACATCGCCCCGCACTACCGCGTTGAACCAGACCGTACAGTCGCGACCCATAACCACCTCGCCCACGATGGTCGCATTGTCGGCAAACCAGCAGTTTTCGCCAAACTGGGGCGTATTTCCCCGAACAGATTTAATCAGTGCCATATCGCAAAGATAATGGCTATCAGTTTTGTTCGACGAATGCGATCATTTATACCGCATTAGCAGGCCAGTCAATGACAAAAGCCCCATAGTAGCCATGATGGCTCAGGCTAACCGGAATAACCGTTGGCTGGCCTGATGGTTGGGCAATGATCAATTCAGGAACGCCATCGTCCTGTTGGCTTAGGTAAATAGTGGCGTTGGGAGTGGATAATTTTCTGGAACAATACTGAAGTAGCTTTTGCCGGACCTGAGCCGATTGATACGAATGGTCTGTGCATTCGAGCGGGATAATGTGCTGGTAAAAATTAGAAGGATTGGCTACGGCAAAAGCGAAACTCGTTATATAGTTTGAAGTGAGTAGGGTTTTTGTCTGGTAAGTAATTCCATAAAAAACGCTGCCTGTGGCTTCGGTTTCGGTTATAGATGTCAGTTGACAGCTAATTTTCTGGGGAGCGAAACAGCGTAGTCTGGTTTGACGGAAAGTAGCTTTGTAGGCACTTTCTTTCATGCTCCAGAGCATCCAGACTATCTGTTCGGGATTAGTTGCCGTATCGATAAGGTGTTGCTCCTGGAGGGTAAAAATCTTTTGTATATAGCCTTTCCGCTGCCAGTTGCTTTCTGTTCGGGCGCGGGTTAGATCGACAATATCGTTGCCAATCATTTGGCTTCCAGTTTCTGCCTGATAATGTCAATGGCCGAGCCAACCGTCAGCATTCGCTCCATCGACTCATTATCGATCTCAATATCATAGGCTTCTTCCACATCCAGCGCAATATCGACCAGATTGGCTGAGTTGATTTTCAGGTCTTTAATAAAATCGGTGTCTTCAGTCAGGTTCTGAAAAGCCTGTTCATCCTGAACGTAGGGCTTGACGATTGTCTTGAGGGTTGTAATGAGTTCGTCTTTGGTTTCCATAACAATCTGCGTTCTATCCGTGATTGAATTTTTTTAAAATGACACAGGCATTCACATCGCCAAAGCCAAAGTTAGCTTTTGCAATTACCTGAATGTCCTTGTGAATGGCCTGCTTCAGTATTTTGTCTGAACTGATGAGCGACGTAATTTCAGGATGAGGGTTTTCGGTGTTAATGGACGGGTAAATAAATCCATGATTTAGCTCTAACACCGCTGCTACGCACTCCACACTACCAGCTGCACTCAGGCAATGCCCCACCATCGATTTCAGCGAGTTGATATATGGAAAATCATCTCCCCTTCGGCCCAGCGCGTCGCACCAGGCGCTTACTTCGGCAGGGTCTTTACTCGTTGCCGTTAAATGCCCGTCGATGACATCAACCGCTGAGGGGAGAATCTGAGCCTGTTCCAGCGCCATCTGAATACAGCGACTTACAGCAACTGGATTCGGAGCCGTCATGGTTCCTCCTCCCCGCTGACCACCCGAATTGACATGGCCGCCCAGCACCTCGGCGTAAATGGTTGCGTTTCGGGCCAGTGCGCTTTCCAATGATTCAAGTACCAGAGCCCCTGCTCCGCTGGCCGGAACAAACCCACTGGCGGTGGCACTCATCGGGCGCGACCCCTGTTCGGGGGTTTGATTAAATTGATAAGGGAGTACACGCATGGCATCGAATCCTCCCCAGATGTAAGGTCCGTGGTCGTTACAACTCCCCGCCAGCATCCGTTTCGCCTGACCCGACGCAATACGGTCGTAGGCCATCATGAGTGCTTCGGTACCCGTGGCACAGGCCGAGGAGTTGGCACTGATCTGATTGCCGCAGCCCAGCATTCCAGCCAGGTACGCACTGACGCCACTGGTCATGGTTTGCACAACGGCTGTGCTACCCAGTCGCCTGACCTGTCCCTGATCGACTTTGTAAATGGCCTCCCGAATCTTATCGATCCCTAGAATACCCGTACCAAACACGATTCCGCTTTCCCAGTCGGGTTCGGCGCCTGCCACCGGAAGGCCAGCGTTCTGCCAGGCTTCCATACCCGCAATAACCCCGTAAATAATGCCGCTGCTGTTGAGCTGGTGGAGTTGTAACTCGCTAAAATATTGATGCTTGTGTGCTTCGGTGATCGGTGGAATGCCCCCGATCTGACAGGAGAATTTCAGATCGGCTAATTCCTGATGAAACGCAATACCGCTTCGCCCTGCCCGTATAGCTTCCAGAAATTCGGGAACGCCAACCCCATTGGGAGCCACAACGCCCAAACCAGTAATAACGACTCGGTTACGCATGATTTTTTGATTTCATCATTCCGGCAATAGTGCCCCGACAAACCAGTTCGCCGTTGCTGTTCAGCATTTCGACCTTACACTTTAACTTATGAAAGCGGAAATAGTCTTTTGTGGATCGAACAAGAACGGTTTCGCTTGGGAAAACAGGTCGGAAAAAATCGACTTGTGTGGAGGTAAGAGCTATTTCCAGGTCGTTGTCCAGTGCATCGGTCGCTAAAAAGATGCCCAGACAAACAACACCGATCTGCGCCATCACTTCGGTCAGAATGACTCCCGGCGTTACGGGCCTATTGGCAAAATGACCCTTGTAAAACGCTGAATCTTCAGGAAAGGTGTAGCTGCCTTCCACTCCGTTTTCATCAACGGCATGCAGTTTGTCAACAAACAGAAACGGTTTGCTGTAGGGTAATCGGGCGATGATTTGATCGAACTGCTGCAAGGGCTAGTTATTGAAGGTGTTCGCCACCCGTCACTGGAACGACGGTTCCATTGATCCAGGCGGCTTCATCTTTACACAATAGATACGCAACATTGGCGATGTCGGTTGCCTGGGTCGTCCGCGCAAACGGATTTCGCTGCTGGCTATGAGCAAGTAAGGCGTCGGAGCCGGGAATCATACGCAGAGAAGCCGTATCCGTAACACCTGCCAGGATGCAATTGGACCGAATACCTTTGGGGGCTAGTTCCAGCGCAATGCTCCGGGAAATGGCTTCCAGCGCGGCTTTGGCAGCCGAAACAGCCGCATAATTTTTCCAGGCTCTGCTGCTGCCTTCGCTCGTAAAACTAATCACACGGGCATCAGATGCAAACAAATTGGCTGATAGCAGTGCTTTTGTCCAATCATACAGGCTTATGGCCATCGCGTCAATCGTCAACTGAAAATCGTCATGCTGCAATACCGGCTGATGTTCGGCTACCATCGGCTTTAGATTGCCTTTGGCAAGACTATGGATCAAAGTGCGTACGGTGCCCCGATCACCCAATAGCTCTTTTAAGTCGGCCATAACAAAACTGCGTTTTTCGGCATTCGTTGCATCCAGATTGTAGTGTTTGACTAGAACACTACTGGTCTGCATTTGAGTGAACTCGGCTTCAACGGCGGGCTGATCGGCTTTCCGGGTACGATGTACGATGCAGAGGTTCATGCCGTGCTGCGCCAGTTTGTGCGCCGTAGCCAGCCCCAGTCCTGAACTGCCACCCAGCACAACGGCCCAATAGTTCAGCCCAGCAAATTCCTTTACCATTGCAGTAGAACCCGTTGCGCTGAAAAACCCGGACCAAAACTGAGCATCAATCCATACGAATCTTTTTCGGGCTGGCGTTCCATAAATCGCTCCAGCACGTAAAGTACAGTGGCGCTCGACATGTTGCCGTACAGGCGCAGGACTTCTCGGGTATCATCAATATTCTTGCCCAATTTCCCAAAAAGCTCCTGTACAACTTCCACAATTTTGCGGCCTCCCGGATGAAAAATCAGGTGCGAGATTTGTTCGATAGCCAGTTTGTTTTTTTCTAGAAATGGGAAAATAATATCTGAAAAGTGGGCCGCAATGGTTTCAGTAACCGACTTGTCGAGAACCATTTGTAGGCCTGTATTGGTCAGATCGAATCCCATCAGGTGAGTCGCGTCGTAGAAATGGTACATTTCCTCCGCCAGAATTTCAGGACCTGAGTCGTTGTCGTTGGCCGAAAGGAGCACACAAGCCGCACCATCGCCAAAAATAGCCGCACTAACGATGTTGGCCATCGAATAATCGTCCAGTTGGAAGGTGGCTGTTGGTGATTCAACGGCCAGTAAGGCCGCCCGCTTTCCTGGATTGGCTTTCAGAAAATTCTTCGCATAGATAATCCCCGAAATACCAGCCACACAGCCCATTTCGGTGACGGGGAGCCGCACAATATCCTGCCGCATCTGCATACTGTTGATCAGGTAGGCATCGAGCGAAGGAATCATAATCCCTGTGCAGCTTACCGTGATCAGAAAGTCGATGTCGGTAATGGCCCAATCGGTTTTGGCTAATGCACTGGTGAGGGCAGTTTCGGCCAGTTTGATGGATTCGCGGGCGTAGAGGGCATTTTTTTCTTCAAAAGAGGTTTTGGTAAATACCTCCGTAGGCCCCATAATGGAATACCGTCGGTCGACAGCCGCGTTTTCAAAGATCTTTTTGACTTTCCGCTGAAACCGCGTATCCTGACCTTCCAGCCACTGATTCAGAAAGGGTAAAATATCGGAGGTATCCCGCCAATTGGCGGGTAAGGCTTTCGCTACTGACGTAATTTTTACTGACATAGGTTTTTAATAATCCATTGATAGCGGAAAGCCCATTTCCAGCGAATACGGTAATTAGCTAGCTGGAGTTGCCGGGAATATCGTTCTAACTCACTTTTTTTGAAACCTCGCAAAATGGAAATGAGTCCATCTTCTCTTGATAGATCGTTGAGCTGGAAAACGAAGCAAATCAGTTGGAACAGTCGATAGGCCAGCGCACTCCGGTGCAGATCATTAATAACGACGCCTAACCGGGCTTTGTTTGCCAATAAGGCCATTAATGAGAGAATATCGGTATCCGAAAAATGATGTAACGTCAGGGTACATACGGCAATGTCGTACTGGAGCGAGGCAAAGCTCGCATCGAACACATTCTGAACGGAATACGAAATGGTCGGATAGTTTCTAGAGCAGAGCTGCGCGTGGGCAATGGTGTCGGGATTGGCGTCGATGCCTAGTATCTTGACGGGCAAGGTTTTGTGTCTGGCGAAGTCGGCAATGGCGCGGCACATATCCCCGTTTCCACAGCCAATATCAATGATGGTTATTGGTGTATTTGGGGTAGTGTTTTCAAGCAGGACCTGTAGGCCATCAAGGGTGATTTTATTGCCACCTAGCCACCGATTAATGGTCGCAATTTTATCCAGTGCGTCACGTAAATCAGCGCCAGCCAGCTCGAAATCGTCCAGTGCTTCTTCCTGAGTTGTACGGTGCGAGGTATCTAAGGGCATTGTTCAATAGCCAATGGCTTCCCATGGGTTTGTTTAATAATCAAAGGTAAAAGACCAGGCGTCAGTTGCAGACTTTTTAGCATAACCGACGTAGCCAGTGGATGTTGCAAAACGGATTGGAGAAGCCGTCCGGCAGTTAGTCGTTTCGTAAACTCGCTGCGCCAGGCAAGTGTGTAGCTTTTCTCCAGAGCCGCTCTGTCGTTTAGTCGTCCGTTGAAATAGGCAATAAGCCGCTCCGATACCAGTTTTGCACTATGAATAGCCATTGCCATGCCGTTGCCGCATAAGGGGTGAATCAGCCCGGCCGTATCGCCACACATGAGTATATGGCTATCAACGGGTTGCTTGGGGGCGAATGAAATCTGGCTGATTACTAATGGCTTTTCAAATACTAGCTCAGCGTTTGAAAAGAAATGGGCCAGGTGCGGATTTTGGGAAAGAACCTGCTGTTGGAAGGCATCGATGTTTTTGTAGGTTTTAAAGCTGTCGTAGGTAGCCAGATAGCAAGCGTTGACCAGACCATTTTCGACCTGACACAGGCCACAATACCCGCCATGAAAGTTATGCAACGATACCAGTCCGGCTGGGAATTCGGCTTTGTAGTGGGCTTTCACCCCCAGCCAGGGCGATTCTGTTCGGATAAAGGGTCGATCCAACTGTTTATCCAGCAAAGATCGTTTACCATAAGCACCCAGTGTAATGGTTGAGTGATAGGTTTTACCGGAGGCTGTTTCGATGGTAAATGCATTAGCAGTTTCTTCGAAAAAAACACGCTTTACCTCATCCTGAATAATCGTTACCCCAGCCTTGATGGCCGTTTGCGCCAGATGATTATCCAGCGTATATCGGCTTACAGCAAATCCTCCCAGCGGTAAATCACTTTCAATGGTATCACCCGACGCAGTACTGAGCGAAAAATGTTGGATTCGGGCCGGATTTAATCCATCGACCGAAACGCCCAATTGCCGAAGATAGGGTAGCACTTCGTTGGAGATGTACTCCCCACAGACCTTATGATGTGGATACGCCTGTTTCTCAAATAAGGTCACTCGCAGATTATGCCGGGCAAGATGAATTCCGGCTGTCAATCCGGCCAGACCACCACCAATAATCACTATGTCGGCATCGGGTAGCATGGATTGCGGTGGTTAGTTGGGTAATTCGTTAACTAGTGGTTGACGATAGATGTTTGGTAGGTTTTTACCTCTGCTCGGGCTGAGGGTGAGGTCTTGTTTTTTGTCATGCTGAGGAACGAAGCATCTTCGGTAATTAAAATACTGGCGAAGATGCTTCGTTCCTCAGCATGACAAACATCTCAAAAGATTAGGCAGCTTCTAAGAGAACATAGCCATCCTCTACAAAAACCGATCTTTCAAAGTTGAGATAAATAAATCATTTAACAGTCAGCGTTCCCGCGCCGTTATAGCTTCGGTATTCGCTGTTGTACATGGCGTCGGCCGAAACGGGACCGACGACGAAACGACCTTTCGATACGGCACGGGCGAGGTAATAGAACGTTTGCTCAGTACCTGTGGCCGAGGTGTAGAAATTGATACGGTCGTCGCGAAGGTCGAAATAGTCGGGAACGGAAGGCTTCTGAATCCAGTCCATGTCGCGGGGTTCGGTTAAGCGTGGATTTTCGACTTCCAGACCGGCCGGTAGTAAATCAGTGACCACCACGTTATCGACTGATAAGCCGTTGGTGCTGGTAAGCGTGATTTTGATGACGACCAGATCATTCTGCCGGATTTCGCCCATAGGCTGTCCATCGCGGCTGAGGTATTCCCGTCGAACGCGTAAGCCATTGTCCTCTTCCGGGATTTTTCCACTGGAGGGGATGCCTTCGCTCTGAGCAAAGTAATACACATTGCCCGATCCACTGGCGTTGATTTGTAAGGGCGCGGTAGTGGGTACACGTTTGAGGTTCAGCAGTGCGTCGTTCATCGTTCCCAGCGGTTTGCCAGCGGCCGTTACTGTCGCCGTAGCGGTACTATTGGCGGTTTGGCGAGCCAGTTTGCCGAGCGACAAAAAGGCAAAAGCAGCTTCCTGCGTGTTCAGATAGGACGTTTGCTTTATCGCGCCTGCCAGTTGCCGGGCCAGGATCGGAATCTGTAGGTTGTCCCGGTCGGTTTCAACCAGTGCGTCCAGCGTCAGGGCCAGGTTTCGGATCGGGGAGGCATAGCTATCGCCCGTTTGGCGGCCTATGGTATTGTCCGTGAAGCGTTTGGGCAATAGCGCCGAAAAACTACGGGTGTCTCCAACAAGGAAGAAGGTTGAAGCCAGCAGATAGCGGCTATCGGTCGTCAGTAAGCCTGCGTTCTGTTTGTAATAGTTCATGGCCGACCGATTCGGTTTGCCCGCTACGGCTAACGAATAGAGCGCATAAATGCTGGTTCGGCTGGCTACTTTACGGGTTGTTCGCCCGCCCGATTCATCGTACACAACGACATCTTCAGTAGCAGGGGCGTTGGTCAAGGTGGTCAGGTAATCCATCGCTGAACTTAGCACCGATGACCGAACTTCGTAACCCGCTTCTTGGGCTTCGGCCAGAAAATGAACGGCAAAAGCAGAAGCCCAGCTATCGACGGTTGTGCGGCCCTGCAATGAAGGCATTCCAGGCCACATCGTAAACCCTCCTCCAGGCACCTGCTGACTCTCAACTTTCTGAATTGCCTGCCGAACATTATTGGCCGGATTCAGATCGCTCTCACCTGCTCGCACGAAATACACGTTTGCCGAAAGCTGTTTGGCGAGGTCGGCGAAGTACAGTTGCGGAAAGGCTTTCGAAATGGTCTGTTCGATGCAGCCATGCGGGTACCCTAGCAAATATGACAACTCCCGTCCATACTGCGCCACTGGCGACCGGCTCAGCGTAACACTCGCTTTGGCCGTACCGGGCAGGAAATTACTGGCTAATTGTAACGACTGCGACTTGCCACCAGCTACTGCGCCCGAGAGTGTGGTTTTCTGCAAGGAGGCCGCTGGCCGAACGGTGATGTCGGTTTTTTCGGTAAAGGTTTCGCCCAGGCCGTTGGCCGTAATCGTAATACTGCCCGTACCGATGACCTGTTTGGCCGAAATTCGGAAAGTAGTACGCCCTTCCCGTCCGGCTGGGATCGTTACTTTCTGCGTACTGATGCTGTCGGCCGTTAGGGGGCCAGTTAGGCTTAGCCGGGCTGTAAGGGTGGCAGGCTTATGGGTCGTATTGCTGAGGTTAACGGGCAGTTCGAGGTTGTCGCCGGGCGTCAGGAAGCGGGGAACACCCGTACTAATCACAATTGGGTCGGCCACTTTCATGTTGGTATTGGCCGAACCGAATGCGTTGTCTTTGTAGGCAACGGCCATAACCCGCAGATCGCCCGAAAACTGCGGGATATCGATCGAGAACTCCGCTTCGCCATCGAAACCCGTTTCCAGAATGCCACTCCACAACGCTACCAGCCGAACCCGGCCATTACTCAATGGATTCACCCGTTTTTCCAGATCATACCCATCACCCCCAACGCTGGATGAGGATTTTAGCGAAAGCTCTGGGTATAATAACGCATATAAATCGTGGCTACTGACTTCCAGGGCGCGTTTCTGGTAGAAAAACCCGTGTGGATCGGGTGTTTTGAAATTCTTTAGTTGCAGAATGCCTTCATCCACAACAGCAACGGTTATCTGAGCATTTCGAGCGGTTTTAATCTTTATGGTTTGCTTCGTTTTTGAACGCGACTGTGTAGCTGCCGTAATCGTAACGGGAAGTTGGGTATCCTTATCCTGGACCGTTACCGGGGCAAAGCCGTGAGCAACCGTCAGCGGCAGGTTTGTATTATCTATACCCCGAATCAGCGTGGCCGTTATATACACATTGGGCAAATGCTGGCTGCCTACCGAAAAACTCCATTCTGCCGACTTGTTGGTTGTTGTGAGCCATTGCTGCTCCAGCACGTTGTTTCGTTCAACGGTTACCAGAAGTTTGCCATCGAACGGTGCTTTGAAAATGACTTTTGCTTTGTCGCCGGTTTGGTAGGTAGGTTTGTCGAGCGTCATGAGCACCTGTCCTTCCTGACTGACTTCAAACGACGAGGCCGATGTGCTGCCGTAGCCATAGGCATAAAACCCTGTTGCCGCATAATTGGCCCCACCGGGCCGACGTACCCGGATTTCGTACTCGCCCGAAACGGTTGGTACATACCGGAAACCCGCTTTGCCGCCTTTGAACAGAAGCGTGTTGGTATAGACTGACTTCTCTCGCCGTTTGGTGTTGTATTTAATTTGGGCCTGATCGCCCTCGCCTTCTTTTTCAATCACCGTCTGGTAGTCGTAGCGAACTACTTCCACGTTGGCGGATGCCGACGGTCGTAAACTGCCTGCCGGGTCAAGCGCGACGAGTTCAGCCGCTACGGGCGAGTTAGTAGCCACGTAGGTATCGGGTAATCGAACCCCATAAAACGTATCCTGCGTCAGAACATCCAGTCGGCGGAGCCGATTCACAGGTCGCCCGTTCTCGTCAAAAACGGTTATGAACAATTTAGCTTCGAGTAGGCCAATATCCTGGTAAGCCGCCGAAATGGGAAATTTCTCGGTTGCCTGTCCATTGGCATTGGTGCGTCCCTGACGAAGTTCTTTCGGAAACGGATCGGCTTTGCCAGTGCCGTTGGCTCCAGCCGGTTTTTCACCCGATGGAATACTGAAGTCGTAATCGCCATACCCTTTAGGCGCAAAGGCTTTGCGTTTGAGTTGTAATTCCATTTCATACGCCCGGTCGGAAGCAGGTGGGCCGAACAGGTTCATAGCTGTTGCCGAAAGCGTAATCGTTTGCCCCGATTTGTAGCTGGTTTTGTCGGTCAGTACATCCACCTTGATCCGGTCAGGAATAAACTCTTCCACACTCACCGGCTGCGAGGTAAGCAACACATTGTTGGCGTTGAGCACTTCGATGGTATACGTGCCTGTCACAGCGGCCGGATTAAGCGGCACGTCTGTCGTGACAGCTCCCTGGGCATTCGTGGTTTTGCGGAACGCGCTCATTTCGCGACCGTTGGGAGCCAATACCCGAATCAAAACAGGAATTTCGCCCACACTCTGCCAGGTCTGCGACCGGATAACGGTGTTGAAATGAATCGTTTCGCCGGGTCGGTAAATATCACGGTCGCCATATACGAACGCATCGAAACCCGATTCGTTGTCATATTTCCCTTCGACTTCAAAACGTGAGGTTTCAACTTCGGTATCGGGTAAAAACAGGAAGTTAAAGTCGTCGTCCGTTCGGGCCGTGATGAGCGCAATTTTAAAACCCGGTGCTTTTTCGGTGATCTTATCGAATTTGACAAAGCCGCTACCATCAGTTTTTAGGGTATAAACTGACTGGTTGTTGCTGCTCACCAGCGTGACCTCAACGCCCTGAATCGGTTCGGCTGTACGGATGGAATTGGCCCAGATCAGAATCTCGTTTTTAGTTTGATGGGCCACCAGGCCAATATCGGAAACAGAAACCAACTGGCTGGCCTGTAAGTACGCTTCGTCTTTTGAATTGACCGATACCAGATACACGCCCCGGAACGAATTGTTCTGTAGGGGTAGAGACAGATTTAAGGCCGAAACACCCCGGACTTTTGGTAGATCGGTGGTTTCGACGGTTTTGTTGATGAGCACATCGCTTAAGTCGCCCTGTTCGTCGTCGCTATAGTTGAAGGCGCCCGATGGCCCCCATTCGCCGTTGGGTTTCTCCTTGTACTCTTCGTAGCGGTTGTTTCGGAAATAACTTAGCAGGTTATTTTCGTAGACTTTTGAAATCTTGACCTGTACTTTCGGTACGTTCACGATGTTCAAGCCCACGTTCCGCGCTCCTTTCGATGACAGATACAGTGCTTTTTTATTGGCAAACTGAATGCTGGCGGGCATTTTCCCGAAGAACAAATCTTTCGTAACAGGTTCAGCCAACTTAGTACCCAGAACCCCCCGAATCTGGTCGGTGAGCGTGAGCACGTAGGTATCGGTTTCGTTGAAATCGCCCCGGATGATGAATCCATTCTCGGTCAGTTCGGCGGTAGTTTCCACCTGCGGCTGAATCGTATAGTACTGGCTCAGATTACCTGGTTGGAGTTCCTGCGTGGTAATGATCCGCACCACGCCCCGGCTATTCTCAAAGCTGGTCTGAACATCGGCCACATCAACTTTGAAACGCGAGGGTATGTTAGTGATTTCTTCAATCGGTTCCTTACTCACATAAGCCGTATTGGGGACCTTCAGGCCCTTGTCGATTTTGATCGTCAGGGGTTGCTCATTTTTCTCGGCGGGCGCATTGGTAAGGTTTAGGGCAACCGAGTTTTGGCCTTCGCCGGGTGTCGCCTGTAGGGTAAGGGGTTTATCCTCGGCTGTGGCTGATACTTTGCTCGTGACTTCGGCTGATGAAACGGGGTAGTTGAAATTTAGCCGGGTTTTGGCAAGCGGTTGCCCCGTTTCGCGCGATTTGGTCCACCAGTTTTCCACATTGGTCAGTTGTAGATAAGGCGTATGGAAATCAATGTCTTCGCCCGATACCTTCAGGTCTTTTGCGTCAGAACGCTTGAGCAGATCGTCAGTTAGTTCGGCCCGGTAGTCGGTGGCGGGATCGAAGGCGACGGCTGGCGAAAAAACGAGTTCATTAGGGGCTACCCACTTGAATTTTCCCCGAACGGCCGGAATGAACCGAACGTATTGGGTCGAATCCCACTCATCAAACTGACTGGTTGGACCAACGTTTTTATTGAAAGTAAACGTCAGGTTCTGCGTCTGTTGAATTTCATCGTCGAAGTTGCGGCCAACAACACTTACTTCGTTGAACGACAGCCGGGAACATTGAAAAAGAAACAGCGATAAACCGATAGCAACAAGTAGCGGACGGAGAAAGAGTCGAATGGTCATGAGGCTAGGAATGAATGGCCGAATATAGACGAAAAAACCCACTCGGAAATTGCGGAGTGGGTTGATTTTCAGCCGACGAATTAGTGAGCGGTATCAGCGGGTCGGGGTAAACTGAATGTGGGATATTTTCCAGCCGCTGCCCTGTTTTACGCACATCACAGAAAAGATCACGGTCGCATCGAAGCCATTTCCCTGAACAGCCCCTTTGGTTTTCCAGCTTCCGGTAACCACAGCCGCATCGTTGTTGTACTGGCGCGTTGCGGCATTCGAAACGGCGCCCGTTTCGACAACCACATAGCCACCCCCCACGGCCTGTATTAGCTGACTGCCATCCACGCTGCTGCCATCGAATGAGATCAGCACGCAATCATTGGTGAGCAATTTCCCAAGTGTATTGCCATCTTCATCGAGCATAGCTTTGAAAAAAGCAGTACTAGCCGTAGCTGGGTCCTGCGTAGGATCAGTAGTCTGTTGGGCAAAGGAAGTTGTGAACAGGCAGAAACTGGCGAATACGGTAAGGATAAATTTCATAGGTCAACGAGTTTGATATAAGGGTTGGAGATTAGTTGCCAGGTTATAAAAGCAAGTGACCTGAATGACTACTCATTTTTTATGAGTACACGGATATCACTGCTTCGGCCTTTGTCATCAGCACAGGAAATTTTTAGGGTTCCGGGTTGGGGCTTGAAAAAGATAGCTTCGGTTGGTTTGGCCCGGCGATACAGCTTATCGTTCAAATACCAGAAAACCGTTTGTACGTCATTGGCAGCCTGACAGCTTAATTCCATTTCAGCAGGTTGCTTAGGATTGATAAAATATTCGCTGCCCGGATTCAGGCTGGTAATTTGTGGAGCAGTCTGGTCTGTGTTGCCAAATACGCGTTCGCAGGCAGGGTTATGCGGAGGAGCCATTTCGAACGGAATATGACGGCTTTGGTAGAAGGCTACGACCTCCGGCGTCAGATTCGGGTAGGATTTCCGAACAAAACCAGAGTCGGGCAGGCAGTGCGCACAGTAAGCGATTGTACCCGCAGCGTTCGTAAAAACAGCTTTCCGATGCTGGCAACGTCGATACCGCGAAACGCCCATAATGCAGTAGTCGGTTACGGGGTTCTGACAAAACTCGCCTGGAACATTGCCCGTTTCGGGGCAGATGAGCCGCGTCGATAAGCGGGTTTGTCCTTTAGGGGCCTGAAACCAGCCCGTTGGGGAGTTATAGTCCAGTACGTTAAAAAGCTGAAATAATAAAGGGGTTGCCGTATTAGCCCCGCTCAGTTCGGCCACGCCCACGCCCGAAAAGTTACCCACCCATACGCCAATCGTATACCGTTGATTATACCCAATGCTCCAGGCATCGCGTCGGCCATATGATGTTCCCGTTTTCCAGGCAATGCGGGGTAAGTGATAACTATTGTCGAAATTATTGGGCAAGTCGGGGCGGGTAATCTGCGTGAGCGTATGCGTGACGAGGTAGGTGGCTTCGGGCGAAAGAAGGTTTACCTCACCCCCAGCCCCTCTCCTGATTTTAGGAGAGGGGGGAGAGGGATCGCATACTTTCCTCCCCTCTCCTAAAATCAGGAGAGGGGTTGGGGGTGAGGTAAACCGCAGCGGCTCCCATTTTCCACCATTGGCCAGGCCGGTATACAGCCGGGTCATTTCTTCCAGCGTAACCCCACAGCCACCCAGAATCATGGAAAGCCCCAGTTCATTTTTCTGCTTTTTGATGGCCGAGAAACCGGCTTTCTGGAGTGTGGATACAAGGGCTGGTGTGCCCATTTCTTTCAGAAGTGCCACCGCCGGAATATTCAGTGAGTTGGCCAGGGCAAATTCGGCCGTGACGGGGCCGTTGAATCGACGGTCGAAGTTGTCGGGTTGATAACCACCGAAGTTGGTAGGGACGTCGGCCAGTTTGCTCTTGGGTGTAATGATGCCTTCGTCGAACGCCAATCCATATAGCAACGGTTTCAACGCACTTCCCGGCGACCGTACAGCCCGTACACCATCAACCTGCCCACCATCGAAGGTATTTGAAAAATCGGCTGATCCCACATAGGCGACCACCTCTCGGGTGTGGTTATCCACAACCAGTACTGCCGAATTGTGTATATTATAGCTTCGAATGCGGTTGGCATACTGCCGCACTATTCGCTCAACCGTTGTTTGGGCCGTTGGGTTAAGGGTTGACCGGATAATGGGCGTATTCGGATTTTCGATTCGAAGCCGTCGCGAGAGATGCGGAGCCTGCTGGGGTGCATCATGACGATAAACCTGCAAGGGTTCGCTCTGGGCATCCCGGATAGTCGATTCGTCGAAAAGGCCAGCGTTTCGGAAGCGGGTGAGCCACCGATCCCGCTCCTGCCTGACGAGCGCATTGCGAACGCCCAGACGAAGGCTGGATGGTCGATTTGGAATGATGGTTAAGGTGGTAATTTCGGCCAGACTTAGCAGAGCGGGCGGTTTGCCGAAATAAAGCAGGGATGCCGATTTTAAGCCTTCGATGTTGCTGCCGTAAGGAATCAGGTTCAGATAGAGCTGGAGAATCTCATCTTTTGAGTAATGCAGTTCCAGTTGCAGTGCCCGGAATAGCTCCAGCAACTTGGCTCCATAGGTTCGCTGGCGGGGTTCGAGTAACCGGACGGTTTGCATCGTAATGGTCGATGCGCCTGAGGTTCGTCGGCCCGTCAGGATATTATTGACCGTAGCCCGAATGAGGGCAACGGGATTGAATCCTGGATGGTATCGAAAATATTTATCTTCTTTGAACAGAATGGCTTCGCGCAGGGTGGGGGTAATTTCATTCAGTTCGGCATACAGACGCCACTTATCGTCGCGGCTCAGAAAAGCGTGTAAAATAGTGCCGTCACGGGCCTTAACGAGGGTTGAGTAGGGGACCGTAGATTGGATTGGAAATAAAAAATCAAGGGCAAAAAAAATCAATAGCCCCGCCAGAGCGGTTTTAGTCCAACGCGATTGCCAGAGTCGCTGTGCTATGATTTTACCTTTTTGAGCCACTGTTATGACAAGTCCCTGAAACTCTCTGTTTATTTGTACGTCTTACCGTTCAAGTTTTCAGTCTATAGTTTTCGTTTACAGTTGGCGGAAAACTACACAAAAATTCACCTAAATCATGACCATTCAATTTTTCGGTGCGGCCCGTACCGTAACCGGCAGTAAACACTTACTCACTACCGCCAGTGGCAAACAGATTTTGCTCGATTGCGGCCTATTTCAGGGAATCAATACCGACGAACTGAACCAGGAATTTGGCTTTGATCCGAAGCTGGTCGATTATATGGTGCTGTCTCACGCCCATATTGATCATACCGGCCTGATTCCCCGGTTGGTACGTCAGGGATTCAGTGGACCAATCTACACCACATCCTCGACCATAGACCTCTGCAAGATTATGCTGATGGATAGCGCCCGGATTCAGGTGCGTGATCTGGAGCGGGTAAATGAACGACGGAAACGGCGTGGAGATCCCGAACTGGAAGCACTCTATGACGAAGACGATGTGCAGCAGGCTCTTGAATTGATGAAAGCTGTACACTACAATAGCCCATTCGTGATTTGTGATGAAGTTACGGGCCTGCTAACCGATGCCGGGCACTTGCTGGGAAGTGCGTCGGTCAGTTTGACGATCACCGAGAAGGGTACTGAAAAACACCTGTTTTTTAGTGGCGATATTGGCCGACCCGATGATAAGATCCTGCGATCACCTCAGCCTTTTCCACAGGCCGACTACATCATTTGTGAATCGACCTATGGCGACCGATTGCATGAAGCAGAACCGGATATGAAAGCGCATTTGCTGGCCATTGTTCAGCAAACGTGTGTGCAGAACCGGGGCAAGCTCATCATTCCGGCCTTTGCCGTCGACCGTACGCAGGAGTTGATTTACGCGCTCGACCAGCTTGCCAGTGAGGGCCGCCTGCCGAAACTGCCCGTTTACATCGACAGCCCGATGGCCGTGCAGGCTACCCGGGTCATGCAGGATCATGAAGAAGATTTCAACCCCGAAATTCTGGCCTATATCAAAAAGGATGGCGATGCATTCGACTTCCCGAATCTGCACTACATCACCGATGTCATGGATTCGAAAGCGATCAACGACAGCAAAGAGCCCTGTATCATTATTTCGCCATCGGGTATGGCCGAAGCCGGTCGTATCAAGCACCACATCAAGAACAACATTACCAAACCCAATACGACCATTTTGCTGGTGGGATATGCTTCACCTACCAGTTTGGGGGGCGCACTAAAACGGGGCGATAAAGAGGTGACTATTTTTGGTGAGCGCTATCCGGTTATAGCGAGGGTAGCCATAATGGATTCATTTTCAGCCCATGGGGATTATAAAGAGATGCTCCAGTTTTTAAGCTGTCAGGACCCGGCCAAAGTTAAAACCGTATTTTTGGTTCATGGTGAATATGATAAGCAGATCGTCTGGAAGGACCATTTGCAGGAGGCAGGTTTCAACCATATTGAGATCCCGGAGATGAAGCAGAAAGTGGTTTTGTAAGCGATAGGCCCCAACAAAAACTCCCCCGATGGTTAAGGTCGGGGGAGTTTTTGTTGGGATGCTGCTGTCGTCAGGTAAATCGGACGCGTGCTGCCCGCGCAAAACAACGATTTAAGACCGCTCGATACACTTTGCCGAATTGAACATAACACCAGCGTCTGAGTTGCTTGACTTCCTTTGGAATAAGCAATTTTATGGCTTTGGCCAATTCTTTTTCAAAGAGAGATTTATCAAAACTCACCTTCTGAAGGATGGTTTTGATATATTCGAGCATAGAGAGCATAGGGTATCAGTTTTTTGGTTAGGAAGCTTGTCGAATATAAGAACGAAATAGGCCATTGGGTTCGTTCTTATTCTCGTAACGGCTTTCCGTGAAAATTGTTGCTTCAAAATAACGATGTTACTTGCAATATTCCGTATTTTTTTTGTATTATTTTTTCTTAACATACTGACCGTTTATGGCCAAGTGCCTGATAATGTTGCTTCTGTTGAATTAAGTGCGTCTACTTTTCCTATCGAACGGCCTTTCACCATTTCGGTTGTCATTTCCAACAGCGAAAATCGGGTAACGATCCCATTTCCCGACATTCCGGGATTTGTTAAAACGGGGATTACCACCAGTATGTCGCCTAGTGAAGTTAACGGAAAAACAATTACAAATCAAATCATTACGCAAACGTATCAGGCGCTGGCGCCTGGTCGGTTCCGGGTGCCTCCGTTTAGTTTGGAGATAAATGGAGAAACAATTCATTCGGCTGGTGCAGTTTTAGTCGTACAACCGTCGGCAAAATCATCCGCTCCGCTCAATACCAGTCTGGCCACGGTCAATACAACGTCTAGTGACGCTGCTTTTCTGGATATACGGACCTCCAGAGCCAGCGTCTATACGGGCGAAGGACTGGCACTGACCTTATCGTTTTTTGTGGCAGACAACTATCCGTATGTGCTCGATTTCAAGGGACTCGATAAACAGGTACAGGCTATCTCAAAAAAAATTCGTCCCGCCAACTCATGGGAAGAAAGCCAGCCCATTACCGAGTTAAAACCCGTGCCGGTACTAATCAAAGGAAAGAAATATAGGGAGATACAACTCTTTCAATCCATTTTTTTTCCCTTGTCCAATCAGTCGGTGCAGATACCGTCGGTTGCGGTTCAATTGACGCGGACACGGCCTGTTATAGGCCCGCCTTCGGCGCAGGTTGAGCGGGTTCTATTTGCCAGTAAACCATTGACTATTAAAGTTAAGGCATTGCCGAACCATCCATTACGCGGCCGGGTGTCGGTGGGGTCGTTCCGATTGGAAGAGGAACTGGAGCGGCAGGGTATTCGCACCGGACAGAGTGTTCGGTATGTGTTTACAATTACCGGAGAAGGCAATATCGCTACGATTCCGGCTCCTGCGCTTGTGAGTGAAAACAATGAATTAGACATATTTCCACCCGAAGAAAAACATGCCATCAGCCATTTTGGTAATCAGATAACGGGCCGTAAAACGTTCTCTTATTTTATCGTTCCTCGTCAAAATGGACAGGTTTCGTTGGCAAATCACTTTCAATGGATTTATTTCGACCCGAAAACCGCCCGTTACGACACCCTTCGTCCGAAAGTACGACTACAGGTGGGCAGCAAAAATACCCAGGATGGGAGCCAACCCGTAATCCTGTCAGATGCTGCAAGCGTTAGTAGTGAGACGGCTCAGGTGGCCTCAACGGATCGCTCATTTTATGCGGGTATTACGGCTATGGATAGCACACGCCAACCCATCCGCATTTCGGTATTGATTCGGGCAATAGCCAATGTCCTGATTGTTATTATGTTAGTAGGAATGGTTTTCGTCTTTTTTAAAAAACAGCATACAGGCCGGTAGCCGCAAAGAACGCTCTGGTTCAGTATCGATTACCCAACACGCATGAGCAGCACATACGGAAGCTTATTTCGAATTTCTACATTTGGTGAATCACACGGGCCGGGCATTGGGGTTGTGATTGATGGTTGCCCAGCCGGTTTACCCTTCGATACAGAGTTTATTCAGCATGAACTGGATCGACGCAAACCTGGTCAGTCCCGCATTACCACACAACGGCGCGAAGCCGATGAGTTTGAGGTGTTGTCGGGCGTTTTTGAGGGAAAAACCCAGGGAACTCCCCTGGCTTTGCTCATTCGCAACACCGATCAGCGTAGTAAAGACTATGGGCACATTGCCGAGCAGTTCCGGCCCTCTCATGCCGATTATACGTATCAGACCAAATATGG
Source organism: Spirosoma panaciterrae DSM 21099 (assembly GCF_000374025.1). Classification (GTDB taxonomy): domain Bacteria; phylum Bacteroidota; class Bacteroidia; order Cytophagales; family Spirosomataceae; genus Spirosoma; species Spirosoma panaciterrae. The sequence continues at coordinate 68,287 of NZ_KB893178.1, forward strand.
CTCCCGCGATTATCGGGGGGGCGGGCGTTCGTCGGCTCGTGAGACAGCCGCCCGGGTAGCGGCTGGTGCCGTTGCGAAACTGCTATTGGCACAGCAGGGTGTTCAGATAAAGGCCTATGTGTCGCAGGTCGGTAAGTTAAAACTTCAGAAATCCTATCAGGAGCTAGATCTGGACCTTGCGGAAGACAATGCGGTTCGTTGCCCTGATCCGGAAACGGCCGAGCAAATGTTTCAGTACATTGACGAAACCCGTAAACGGGGCGACTCGATTGGCGGTATCGTTGATTGTGTCGTGATGGGGGTTCCGGCTGGCTGGGGCGAACCTGTTTTCGATAAACTTCATGCTGAACTGGGGAAAGCCATGCTCAGCATCAATGCCGTAAAAGGCTTTGAATACGGCAGTGGCTTTGCTGGTGCTGAACGGTATGGCTCCGAACACAACGACGAATTTTACATGGATGCCAATGGAAACGTTCGTACCCGAACCAACCATTCGGGTGGTATTCAGGGAGGCATCAGCAACGGGGAGGATATTTATTTCCGGACGGCGTTCAAGCCCGTGGCAACGATTATGCAGGATCAGGATAGCGTTGATGTCCACGGACAGCCGGTGACCGTTTCGGGTAAAGGCCGCCATGACCCCTGCGTAGTACCCCGCGCTGTTCCGATTGTTGAGGCCATGGCCGCGCTGGTGCTGGTAGATATGTTCCTGCGCAACAAGGCTTCGCAGGTCTAGAGTATCGGCCCAGGTTGTACCTGATTTTCAATTTGTTATTGATGATTTTTTCAATGCATACGTTACTTGCCGCCTACCAGTTTTCAGGCCGTTTGTGGATTCACAAACGGCTTTTTTACGGCTTAATCTGTATAGGAGCATTATTGGCGAATAGAGTATCGGCGCAAACTCGTTTCAGCTTTCATCGGGGGCTGATGGGTACACAGTTCAATCTTATTTTTTACGCCCCCGACAGTATTACTGCTCAACAGGTCAACGCTGCCGTTTCGGCACGAATGGACACGCTGAATCAAATCATGAGCGATTACCTCGATGGCTCCGAAATAAACCGATTATCGGCTACGGCTGGCTCGGGAAGGTGGGTGCCTGTATCGGCCGACCTGTTTCTGGTGTTACAAAAAGCCCAAACCATAGCCCGATTGTCGAACGGACGATTTGACCCAACCATTGGGCCGCTATCACTGCTCTGGCGGAGAGCTGTTCGGCGGAAGGAATTTCCAACGGCCAGAGAGCGCCGTCGGGCCAGACGTGCCGTCGGGTATCGATTGATGGAGTTAGATAGTGTCAGTCGTTCGGTTTGGTTACGAAAGTCCGGTATGCGACTGGACGTTGGTGGGATAGGGCAGGGGTTCGCGGTGGATGAAGCCTTAAAAACTGTACATAATCTGGGTATTCGGGTGGTTTTGATCGACATTGGTGGCGATATTCTGGTGGGTGAAGCGCCCCCCCAATCGGCCGGGTGGCGAGTAGAAATTGGTTCCGGGAAGGCCAATGATCGGGATACCACAACCATAGTACTCCATAACGCAGCGATCACGACATCGGGCGATACGTACCGATTTTTAGAGCACAACGGTCGGCGGTATTCACACATTATGGACCCCAGGTCGGGTCTTGGCTTACGGCATTTTGTCCGGGCAACGGTACTGGCTCCTACTGGTTATCAGGCCGATGCACTTACCAAGGTGTTTAGTGTAGCGGGCTTACGGAAGTCTGAGAACTTATTAAAACGCTTTCCCGGTATAGACTTGCTGATGGTAGAGCATAAAAACGGCCGACTGCGCTTGTGGCAATCGGCCGGGTTCCAGCAACGGGAGATTTCCAGGTTAAGAAAACGCTAGCAAACTATACGGCAATGGTTTTGCCGGGTACGGCAATCTGGTAATAGCCATCCTTATCGGGCAGGCTCTTGGGCATAGCATCCCAGGCCAGCGTCGTCGGGAACAGATCGATCTGTGAGTTCAGTGCTTCCTCCCATTTCACGGTTTTGCCTGAGTACGACGCCATACGACCCATAATGGCGGTCATCGTACTTTTTGCACCATGTTCCGCATCGGCAAATTTATATTGTCCTTTAGCAATGGCGTCGAAAAGCTCGTCGTGCTCGATCTGGTACGGGCTGATGTCCGTTTTGGCTGTGTAGGTATAGATCGGCTGACCATTGTAGCCGACTAAGCTACTGGTCTTCTTTTCCATACCCTCAATCTTTCCTTTTGTGCCCAGAAACAGTTCATCGACCCGGCTGTAAGTGCCTTCATAATGGCGGCACTGGCTGTTGATGGTGCTGCCGTCGGCATAGGTAAAATCGATGATGTGGTGGTCAAAAATCTCACCGTCATCTTTCCCATTTCGTACCTGGCGGCCACCCGTACCCTGGCAGGAAACCGGATAGCCTTTTTTCACCCAGTTGGCTACGTCGATGTTGTGAATGTGCTGCTCGTTGATGTGATCGCCACAGAGCCAGTTGAAGTAATACCAGTTGCGCATCTGGTAGTCCATTTCGCTCTGATTTGGTTTGCGGGGTTTGTGCCATACACCTCCACTTACCCAATACACCTGCCCGCCGATAATATCGCCAATGGCTCCATCATGAATACGCTTGATCATTTCGCGGTAGCTAGGCTGGTAATGGCGCTGTAGGCCCACCACAACATTCAGTTTTTTCTTTTTCGCTTCTTCGGCGGCTGCCAGTACCCGACGAACACCCGGCGCATCGGTAGCTACGGGTTTCTCCATGAAGATCTGCTTGCTTTGCCGAACGGCCTCTTCGAAATGGCTAGGCCGGAAACCCGGTGGGGTTGCCAGAATAACCACATCAGCCAACGCCATAGCCTGTTTGTAAGCATCGAAACCCACAAACTTATGGTCTTCGGGTACATTGAGTTTGGGCGACCCGTCGGGCGATTTTATATTTTTGGCTGTCAGGAAATTGCTGATGTTCTGATATGACTCGTCCAGACGATCGCGGAATGCATCGGCCATGGCCACGATCTGCACATTTTGTTTCGTGCTCAGTGCCTGCTGGGCTGCCCCGGTGCCGCGTCCACCGCATCCGATAAGCGCTACTTTGATGGTGTCGTTGACAGAGAAGTGATACCCCGGATGTCCACTTGCTTTTGCCGTGAACGGAAGGCTACCCAGAATAGCTCCTCCTGTAAGCAGACCCGAAGCTTTTAAAAACTCCCGGCGGTCCTGATTGGATTCATTTGCCATATGTACAGAAAATTCGGTTGAAAAAGTCGCGATAGAAAAAAGGCAGCTTCGATAAAGATTTACTATCAGGAAGATAAAATAGATAGCTATAGTGGGCACATAGTGAAAATTATTTATCAATTTCCAGAAAAATTTGTACTAAAAGCAGACTTATCGCTTAGTTTAGCGTCAAAGGATAAAAGGTTAATTTCACCCCCTTTATTTGTACACTTATGAGAAGAATACGTACTTATTCGGTTCTTTTTTCGGGTCTGTTCAGCCTATTGAGTTTTACGGCGCTGGCTCAGACACGGATTTCCGGAAAAGTGACCGATGAAGCCCAGAAGGGCGCCCTAGCGGGTATTAGCATTGCTGTAAAAGGAAAAGTAATCGGGACGATTACTGACCAGAACGGCATTTTTTCACTCACAACAAACACACCAACGCCTTTTGTCATCGCCGTGACGGGAGTTGGGTTCCAAACACAGGAATTTACCATTAATGGAGATCGAACAGATCTGAATGTACAGCTAAAAGAGCAGGTAATGCTTGGGCAGGAAGTGGTTGTATCGGCTTCCCGGGTCGAAGAAAGTGTATTGAAATCGCCGGTATCGGTTGAACGATTAGACATCCGAACTTTCCAATCTACGCCCAGTGCCACGTTTTATGATGCCTTGCAGAATATCAAAGGTGTCGATATGAGTACGCAGAGCCTAACATTTAAATCGGTAAACGTGCGTGGATTTGGGTCGAACGGGAACACGCGGGTCGTGCAACTCCTTGACGGAATGGACAACCAGGCGCCGGGCCTTAACTTTTCGGTAGGTAACATTGCTGGGGTTTCTGAACTGGATCTGGAAAGTGTTGAATTGTTGCCCGGTGCGGCTTCGGCGTTGTATGGTCCTAATGCCATCAATGGGTTGTTGCTGATGACGTCGAAAAGTCCGTTTCAGTATCAGGGATTGAGTGCCTATGTAAAAGGGGGCGTGATGAATGCCAGCAATCGCTCCACGGCTACAACGCCTTTCTATGATGCGGCTTTCCGCTATGCCAAAGCGTTCAACAACAAATTTGCCTTTAAAGTAGGACTGTCCTATCTGGCGGCAAAAGACTGGCAGGCAACGGATTACCGGGATCAGAGTTATTCGAACGGCTATACGCTCGACAACGGCACCCGTGCCAATAACCCCGGTTACGACGGCGTAAACATTTACGGGGATGCCAGCGCCAATATGTACTCTAGCCTGTTTGGTAATGGGCAGCCCGGAACAGGAGCCAATGGGACATCGCAGGTACTGGGCTTAATTGCAACGACACAGCTTGCTCAGGCAGGAAACAGAACCCTACCCCAGCTAACCGGGCTCACTCCCCAGCAGATTTTTAATATCCTGATCCCCAATTTGAATATCTCGCGGACTGGTTATCTGGAAAGCGATCTGGTTAAGTACGATGCTACAAACCTGAAACTAAACGGGGCATTGCATTATCGGCTGAATGATAATGTAGAGGCTATTTTCCAGGCCAACTGGGGTACGGGAACCACGGTATATACCGGAGCCGATCGGTATTATATCAAAGGGTTCAAACTGGGGCAATATAAACTTGAACTGCGCGGCTCAAACTTCTTCGTGCGGGCCTATACGACTCAGGAGCGCTCGGGCGATGCCTATGCCACTTCAATATTAGGCCAGGGTATCAACGAAGCCTGGAGTGGTAGTGCATCGACCTGGTTTCCCACATTCTTCGGTGCGTATGCCCAGAATGCACTGCTTGGCTATGCCGGTGCTTATTTAACGGCCTTGGGCTCTGGTCAGACACAGTCGGCGGCATTAGCGGCTGCTCAGGCCTATGCCACTAGTCAGCAGGGAACCCTGTTAACCAATTCAAGAGATGCGGCTGATAAAGGTCGGCTGGTGCCTGGGTCGACTGGTTTTCAGCAGGCAATGGATGCGGTGGCCGCTAAGCCGATTCCGGGCGATGCCACCGGGGTAGGAGCCCGGTTCCTGGATAAAACGAACCTGTATCATGCCGAATTTATGTACAATTTCAGCAAGGCAATCGATCCAAAACTTGTCGAGCTGATTGTAGGGGCCAACTTCCGTCGGTATGCACTGAACTCCGAAGGTACGCTGTTTGCCCGCGATGAAAACGGCAAAGAGTATAACATCGACGAATACGGGGCTTATGCACAGGCATCGAAAACCATTGCCGATGTGTTGAAACTAACAGGGTCGTTGCGGTACGATAAAAACCAGAACTTTAAAGCGCAGGTAAGCCCACGTCTGTCGGCGGTATTAACGGTAAGCAAGGTGCATAATTTCCGGGCATCGTTCCAGCGGGGCTTCCGCATTCCAACCACACAGGATCAGTACATCGACCTGAATACGCCGAGTGCCCGGCTGATTGGTGGTTTGCCGCTTTTCAAACAGCGCTATAACTTTAGCGGCAGCCCGGTTTATACGCTTCAGTCGGTTCAGGCGTTTGGGGCTGCCTTACAGCAAGGCGGAGCGTCTGCATTGCCACAGGCGCTTGGTCTGCTAAAAACGGCCACCGATCCGGGGTATGATCCAGAGCGGGTTGAGACATACGAAGTGGGCTACAAAGGGCTGATCGGCAATAAGCTTTTCATCGATGCCTATTACTATTACAACCGTTTCCTGAACTTCCTGGGAAATCAGATCGTAGTGCAGGGTAAGTCGCCTGTTACGCTGACCGATCCGGTTTCTACGCTGCAACTGGTCAGCAGTTCGACCCGTAATGTGTATACCTATCCAGTCAATTCGGCCACAACGGTGAAAAATGCAGGTTGGGCCATAGGTGTTGATTACTTATTACCAGGTAATTACATGATTGGTGGAAACGTTTCGTCAAATTATCTGGTCGATAAAGACCAGATTCCGACGGGGTTTGTAACCCAATTCAATACGCCTAAATACCGCTACAACCTCTCCTTCGGTAATCGGAATCTGGCGGGTACGGGTATCGGGTTCAACGTAGTTTTCCGGGCTCAGGAGTCGTTTCTTTGGGAGTCGAGCTTTGCCAATACAGAAGCTACGGGTCGTCAGCAAACGATCATCCCGGCTTACAGCACACTCGATGCACAGATCAGCAAGAAAATTCCCAGTATCAAGTCGCTCCTGAAAGTAGGCGGTACCAACCTGACGGGTAAGCTCTATACCCAATCCTGGGGTAACCCCAGTGTCGGTTCGATGTACTACATCAGCCTTACGTTCGATCAGTTGATGAACTAAGAAACGGACCAGCTTGTCTTGTAAAGCCCTGCGCTCATCGTAAAGAGTGCAGGGCTTTTGTTGTTAGGCCAGACAAATGCTGGTTGGCGAACTTTTAGCTCATTTCCTGCCTTTCTGGAACAGCACCTCATCCCATCTTAACTTAATCTGGCTGCCCACTACACGATTGAGCAACGATACATCTACTCCGCATACATCTGATTCAGCCCCAACGGCCTTGCCGCGTCGCCTGACGTTGTTACAAGGTACGGCATTGAACATGATTGACATGGTCGGTATTGGGCCCTTTGTCGTGCTCCCGCTGATCATAAAAACGATGGGGGGCGGTCAGTTTCTTTGGGCCTGGGTACTGGGGGCAGTGGTATCGTTGATTGATGCTTTCGTCTGGAGCGAACTGGGGGCTGCCTTTCCGCAAGCAGGAGGAAGTTACAACTTTCTGAAAATTTCGTACGGCGAACAGCGCTGGGGGAAACTGCTTTCCTTTCTCTACGTCTGGCAGACGCTGATTCAGGCGCCATTGGTGGTGGCTTCGGGCGCCATTGGTTTTGCCCAGTATATGTCGTATCTGATGCCGCTGGAAGTTTGGCAGCAAAAGGCCGTTTCGGGGGTCGTAGTCCTGGTTATTATTGCACTCTTATACCGGAAGATCGATTCGATCGGTAAAATCGGCCTGGTGATGTGGGGCGCTGTTCTACTCACGCTGGGCGCTATTATCATCGGTGGGTTGAGTAATATTCGAATTCCGCTAACCGATACGTTGCAGGCCATGCGTTCGGGAAGCAGTGGTTTGCTGGCGGCTGGATTAGGCCATGCGTCGGTGAAGACCATTTATTGCTATCTGGGCTATTACAACGTGTGCCATCTGGGCAGCGAGATCAAGCACCCTACTCGCAATATTCCAGCCAGTATGTTTATCTCAATTGTCGGTATTGCTGTGCTGTATCTGCTGATGAACATCAGTGTGGTGAGCGTAGTGCCCTGGCAAACAGCCCAGGAAAGTAGCTTCATTGTCAGCACGTTTATTGAAACACTGTATGGTAGTCGGGCTGCTCAGTTGGCAACGGTATTAGTACTGATGGTTGCTTTCTCGTCGTTGTTTGCTGTCTTGCTTGGTTATTCGCGGGTGCCTTATGCGGCCGCGGCCGATGGACAGTTTTTTCGGATTTTTGCCAAGCTCCATCCAACCCGCCAATTCCCGTATGTTTCGCTGCTGTTTCTGGGAGGGTTAGGTTTTCTGTTTAGTCTGTTGTTTCGGCTGGGTGACGTAATCACGGCCATTCTGGCTATGCGAATTGTGATCCAGTTTGTAGGTCAGGCCATTGGGCTGATTCTGTTGCATCGTCGTCGGAAACCGGAGTTCTTTCCATTCCGAATGCCTCTCTATCCATTGCCCGTATTGCTGGCGATAGCTGTCTGGTTGTTTATTTTCTTCTCAACCGGACTGACATTTATGCTTTCTGGCCTTACGGTTATTGGGCTGGGTATTGTGGCGTTTCTGATAACGGCAGGTGTCAGAAAGCAATGGCCATTTGAGAAGCTTAGCTAGTATAATGTAACCGCAAAGACGCGAAGTCATAAAGAATGTGATACTTCTTTGCGACTTCGCGTCTTTGCGGTGTATTTAATTTTGCCGCAAGGCTTCCAGTAAGATTTCAGCCGGATGTTTGGCTTTACGAGACGTACCATCTTTAATCTGATGGCGGCATGACGTTCCTGGCGCGGCTATGATAACCTCCTCTGGTTGTTGACGGACGGTTGGGAACAGAACCAACTCGCCTACTTTCATCGATACATCATAGTGTTCAGCTTCATAGCCAAACGAGCCCGCCATACCGCAGCAACCCGACGGAATCAACTGAACCGAATAGTTTTTGGGTAAGGACAGCGCCTTTTTTCCCGGAACCAACGACGAAACCGCTTTTTGCTGGCAATGACCATGTAGTTTAATCACGCGGGTTTCGTCGGTAAACTGATCGGCCCGAATGCGTCCGGCATCGATTTCACGGGCCATAAATTCTTCAAAGGTCAGGGTATTCGCGGCTAGTTTTTTGGCGTCTTCTACCAGCGATTCGTCAACCAGTTCGGGGTATTCGTCGCGGAAGGTCAAAATGGCCGACGGCTCCAGACCAACCAGCGGGGTTTCGGCCGTAACGACATCTTTCAATAGCCGAACGTTCTTCTCTGCCAGCGTTTTAGCGTATTTCAGCATGCCTTTCGACAGGGCAGCCCGGCCACTTTCGCCATGCTCAGGAATAATGACCTGATAGCCCAAACGCTCGAACAACTGAACCGCCTTTTGTCCAACTTCAACGTCGTTGAAATTGGTAAACTCATCACAAAAAAGAAGAAGTGAGGAGGGCTGGCGCAAGCTATTCTCACTCTTCACTCCTTGCTCCCCGCTCCGTTTAGAAAACCATTTTTTTACCGTTGTATTGGCCATTAGCGGCATGGTACGTTCGGGGTGAAAGCCGACCATGCGGTTGGCAAGACGACGAAGCGAAGGTGTGCCCAATACCCCATTCCAGGCCCAGGGCACGAGGGACGCGATGCCCGACAGTTTGGCGAAATTGGCAATCAGCCACGAACGGACGGGAACACCATTGGTATCGTAATAATGCTGCAAAAACTCGGCTTTGAGTTTGGCAACGTCTACGTTCGACGGGCACTCGTTTTTACAGCCTTTACAGGAAAGGCAGAGATCGTAAACGTCCTTGATTTCTTTATGATCGAACCGATTTTCCTTCGTCGAGTGCGTTAGCATTTCACGCAGGATGTTGGCCCGCGCCCGCGTCGTATCTTTTTCGTTGCGGGTAGCCATATAGCTCGGACACATGGTACCGCCCGATGCCTGTGTTTTTCGACAATCGCCCGAACCGTTGCATTGCTCGGCATGCTGTAGGACCGTCTGGTCCTTATACCGGAAATACGTTTGGAACGTAGGCGTTTGCTGACCCGCTTCGTACCGAAGAAAGGTGTCCATCGGGGGCGTTTCAACAATTTTGCCGGGGTTGAAAATGCCCTCCGGGTCCCAGGTATGCTTAAGCTGGCGCATCAGCTCATAGTTGTGCGCCCCCACCATTTGCGGGATAAACTCCCCCCGAAGCCGTCCGTCGCCATGCTCGCCCGACAAAGACCCATCATATTTTTTAACCAGTGCGGCAATGGCTTCGGCAATCTGTCGATATTGGCGATGGCCTTCGGCTGTTTTCAGATTGATGATTGGCCGCAGATGCAACTCGCCCGAACCCGCATGCGCATAGTATACCGAGTGCATATTATGCTGGTGCATGATTTCGTTGAAGTCGCGAATATAATCGGGCAGGTCGTGTACGTCGACAGCCGTATCTTCGATTACGGCTACCGCTTTTTCATCGCCGGGAAGGTTGCCCAACAGACCAAGTCCCGCTTTACGTAACGCCCAGATTTTCTTGGTATCCTCGCCAAACAGCAGCGGATAATGGTAGCCCATCTCTGCTTCCTGCATTTCCGCAATCATGGCTGTGGCTACTTCTTCGACCTCCGCCCGCGTGTTGCGCGACAAATCGACCACCAGAATAATCGGGAAATGATCGGTGGGGGTTTTCTGAACAAAAAAGCTGTTTTTCCGCTGTTCGGGATTGGTATCTGCCCGTTCCAGAATAATATCATCGATCAGTTCAACAGCGTAGGGCTTGTACTTCAGCGCAATCAGTGTTGCCCGCAGCGACTCATCGATAGAATGACAGTGGACACATACAAGACCACTTTCTTTCGGAGGCAATGGGACAATATTGAGCTTGATTTCGGTCAGGAAGCAGAGTGTGCCTTCGGAACCGGCAATGAACTTGGCCAGATTAAACGGCTCTCCACCCTCGGTAAATGGCTCCATATCCAGCAGGGTGTCCAGAGCATAGCCTGTATTCCGCCGTTCGATGGTTTTTTTAGGGAAATTTCGCCGGATTTCTTCCTGATTTTCAGGGTTTGATAAGATCGTGTTCGTTTTGAGCAGAATTTTATCAAGGAGCGTTGCCGAACCGTTTTTACGACTCGCTTCGCTGACCTGTTTGGTTAGCTCCCATCCGCTGACAGGGCCAAACTCAACCTCAGAGCCATCGGCCAATAATGCCTTTACAGCCAATGTATGCTCACGAGTGGCCCGATAAACAACGGAGTTGGAGCCGCAGGAATTATTGCCGACCATCCCACCGATCATAGCCCGGTTGGCCGTTGAGGTTTCAGGGCCGAAATAAAGCCCATAAGGTTTTAAAAACAGATTCAACTCGTCTCTCACCACGCCCGGCTGCACCCGCACCCAACGCTCCTCTGGATTGATCTCCAGGATTTTAGTGAAATGTTTGGATACATCAACGATAATCCCATTACCGACTACCTGACCTGCCAATGATGTACCTGCCGTGCGGGGAATCAGCGGAGTTTTGTTCTGCCGGGCATACGCAATAAGTGTTTTTAAGTCCTCAATGGTTTTAGGGACAGCTACGGCTGTAGGCATCTCCCGATAGGCCGAAGCGTCGGTAGCATACAAGGTTCTATGCGTAAAGTCATCGAAAAGATCGCCCGTTAGCTGGCTGGCTAGATTTTTGAGAGGTTCAGCACTCATAAACGCGTAAAAACTACTTAGAGGAATCTGGCACTAAAAAACTTAGGCAAAATTAACGGTAAATAATGCATAATCGGGCCATCGCTTTTAAAAATTATCGGCCCGGTATTTGCCGGAAAAAGTAAACTTTAACTTCGAATAATCATTTGCTAACCTGCTGATTTATAGGTGTTAACTTTCACATAACAGACCTGATTGTACAGGGAAAATATAACATGTATTCCTGCGTTTAAGAAATTTTATGATACAATATTGACGGCAATCTCCTAAATTTTAACCTACTACAATTTGTATTTTATGCTTAACCTTATGTAATTCGCCAAATGGTTCAGGTTTAATTCTAAAAATTCCTGCCAGGTTTCTAAATTTTGCAGAATTAGTGTATTTTTCTTGTAAAAATGTTACCTTAAGCTGTATGACATTAATAGAATTTTAACTAAACCAAATAAATTACCTATCTCTAAATTTTACTGTAAACCTATGATGGACAAATCCTACAAAATTAACCGCTTCGGTGAGTACGTAGGTCAGGTTGGAAAATCCCAACCCCAGTTAGTCAGACAAAAGAGCCTGCTTGGGTTTTTGTCGGCGCTGGTAATGCTGCTGCTGTTAGGGAACTCAGCAGCCTGGGCGCAAGGGCGCACCGTAACGGGAAAAGTTACAGATCCTGCAGGCAGTGGTTTGCCTGGAGTAAGTGTGCAAATTAAAGGCACACAACGGGGTACGAATACGGACGCTGATGGGAAGTATTCGCTGGCGAACGTACCCGACAATGCTACGCTCGTAATGAGCTTTATTGGCTATACCAGCCAGGAAGTGGTTGTTGGTGCCCGCTCGACGGTTGACGTTAAACTGTCGGACGACACAAAAGCACTGGAAGAAGTGGTGGTAGTTGGTTATGGTACCTCTAAACGGAAAGATTTGACGGGTTCTGTGGTTCAGGTAACCTCGAAAGACTTCAACGCTGGGGTTAACCCAAACCCGCTGCAGGCTATTCAGGGTAAAGTAGCGGGTCTGGTTATTACCGCTCCATCGGGTGACCCAAACCAGCAGCCAACCGTTCGTCTACGTGGTTATACCTCATTGGCTGGTGGCTCTGACCCACTATACGTAGTGGATGGTATGATTGGGGTGCCCATCAACACGATTTCGCCTTCCGATATCGAGTCGATGGATGTGTTGAAAGATGCCTCGGCATCCGCTATTTATGGTTCACGGGCGGCCAACGGCGTTATCCTGATTACCACCAAACGGGGTAAGTCGGGTAAAACAACGGTAGCGTTCAATAACTATGTAGGCGTATCAACCATTTCCAGACGGTATGAGATGCTGGACGCTCAGGGCTATCGTGATGCCGTTACCCAAATCAAAGGGGCTGCATCATTAAATGATAAGCAGCGTTTCCCAGATGGCAACTACAATACGGATTGGCAGAAAGAAGTTACCCAGAATGGAGTCGTCAATAACCACGATATTTCTATTGCGGGTGGTTCGCCAACGTTCAGCTACCGGGGGTCGGTCAACTATATCAACCAGAACGGTATTGTCAAAAATACGGGCCTGGATCGCGTAACGGGTCGTGTTAACCTGGATCAGAAGGCGTTCGATAACCGTCTGAATGTTCAGTATAACCTGTCATACTCCGAAACGAATAAAAAATATGACAGTGGTATCATCGGTCGGGCCGTTACCTTCCTTCCAACCTTGCCTGTCCGTAATGCGGATGGATCGTACTATGAAGTGGGGGGTAGCTTTGACCTTTTCAACCCGGTTGCCATGCTGGACAACGTAATCAACAACGGTGTACAGCGGTACTTACAGGGTGGAATGAGCCTCCGCTACGAAGTGTTGGACGGACTGACATTGGGCGTTAGTGGGCAGTTGCAGCGGGACAATACCGTCAATAACTACTACACCAACCCTGCTATCAAAGCCTATGCGGCTAACAACGGACGGGCTAGCCGGTCGTTCTCAGAATCGAACACGAAACTGCTGGAATTGACCGCTAACTACACCAAAGGGTTCGGTGCTCAGAATAGTAATTACACTCTGTTGGCTGGTTATTCATACCAGAATTTTGATAACGATGGTTTTACGGCAGCCAACTCGGGTTTCGTTACCCCTGATATTAACTTCAGTAACTTAGGCTTAGGCTCAGGTACGCTGGTTAACCCCGGTAATAACTATGCTACCTCATACCGCAACAATTCGAAGTTGATTTCCTTCTTCGGACGAGCTACGCTGAATCTGAACGACAAGTACAACGTAACGGCTACAATACGTCGGGATGGTAGCTCGAAGTTCGGAGCCAACAACAAATGGGGCGTGTTCCCGTCGGTAGGTGCAGGTTGGACCATTACCAACGAATCGTTCTTCCCAAAGAGCAATACACTGAACTTCCTGAAACTGCGTGCCGGTTGGGGACAAACGGGTAACTCAGAAGGTATTGCCGCCTATAACTCGATTCAGTTGTATGGTCAGAAAGGAACGTATTACGATGGTACACTGGGCGATTTTCTGCCAGGCTATGGTATCACTCAGAATGCTAACCCAAACCTGAAATGGGAAGTACTCACAACCTCAAACGTGGCTCTGGACTTTCAGTTGCTGGGCGGTCGTTTCTCCGGTACTTTGGAGTATTACAACAAGTTGACTAAAGACATGCTGTATCCGTACTCGGTACCTGCCGATGGGATCACGTATTTCACCAATTATATTCTGGCCAACGTAGGTTCGATGCGAAACAGCGGATTTGAACTGTCGTTTGGTGGCGATGTAATTCAGAAAGGTAATTTCTCCTGGAATGCACGGGCTGTAGCGGCTTATAACAAAAACACCATTGTATCGCTGTCAAATGATCAGTTTAGCAATGGACAAGTTCGCTTCAACGCGTTCAACGGCCGGGGTCTGTCGGACGTGTTCGCTTCGTACCTGTGGCCAGGTCAGCCACTGGGCGAATTCAACAACGTACCGACCTTCACGGGGAGCTATTCAAGTGACGGTCAGCCGCTGCTGAAAGCAGGTTCAGGCGATACCCCGGTAACAGACGTATCGAAGGCTGATGCAGCTGCGGCTATTGCTGCTGGTAATCCCTTGAAACAGGGTAATCCACAGCCATTCCTGAATGCGTCGTTTATCAACACATTCCGCTACAAAGGATTCGACGTGTATTTCCAGTTGCGCGGAACGTTTGGTAATACTATCCTGAATGCCATCCGGTCGAACCTGTTGATTCCAGGTTCTATTCTGGAAACGAATATGGCGAAAGGCGTAACGGACTATCCTAAGAACTACGGCGTAAACGTACTGTCGACCAACTGGCTGGAAAGCGGCTCATTTGTCCGGTTCGACAACTGGCAGATTGGCTACAATATTCCGCTGCCAGCCAGCAAGTACATCAGCAACGCCCGTGTATATCTTGGTGGTAATAACCTGTTTATCATTACTAAATACAAAGGCATCGATCCTGAGCTTCAGGTAAAGGCTGATTTACAGACAAATAATGGTGTGATTCAGCAGGCACCTAACTCCGTTGGTATGGATGGTGGCGGGTATGGTAATACGGTGTACCCGAAAACCCGTACGTTCCAATTGGGTCTTAATCTGACCTTCTAAGTTTTGTTTGGTTAAGTCTGTTTTAGTTGCTAAGTCATTGGTGTTGCAAGAAATACCTGATGGGGCAACTGGCTAATTATAAAAACCTTATATGAAACAAATAAATATAAAATTGCTTCTGGGCTGCTCGGCGCTGATGCTGGCAGGCCAAGCCTGTACTGATCTGACCGAAACAACCTATGACGTCATTCCGACCAGTGGAAGCTTCGGTAGCACTGCCGCTCAGCAGGCAGCGTTGATCGGGCCGCTCTACAATGGCTTGGGCGACTATTATGGGAATATGTCGAACCTGAATACGACTACCGATGAGCAGATTGTGCCGACTCGGGGTGGTGACTGGAAAGACGGTGACAACTGGAAACGGTTGTATCAGCACACCTGGGACCCCGTTACGGATAACGGTCAGTTCAACGGCCCCTGGTCATGGTGCTACAATAACATTACGGCCATCAACCAGCAGTTAGGGACGATTACGGACGCTAATACAAAGGCTGAGCTACGAGCATTGCGGGCGTTCTTCCACTATCAAGCAATGGATCTGTTTGGTAATGTCATTATTTCGGATGCCGTAAGTGCTGCGACGCCGAAGCAAAGCAGCCGAGCCGACGTTTTCGCTTTTGTTGAGAAAGAACTGCTGGCGGTGTATCCTACCCTTAGTGATGTGTCAGGTGGGGCCTACTATGGTCGCATGAACAAATGGGTGGCCGATATGATTCTGGCTAAGCTGTATCTGAACGCGCAGGTGTATACAGGCACGGCTCGCTGGGCAGATGCCATCACTCGTTGCGATAATATCATCAAGTCGGGTAAATTCCAGATCGCGGGTGATTACTTTAGCAACTTCGTTACCCAAAACCAAGGTTCGAAGGAAATCATTCTCGCAACACCCTTCGACAAGTCGAAGCGGGGTGGTATGAACGTGCAAATGAAGACACTTCATTACCTGAACCAGTTGACCTATAACTTGGGAACGGCTCCCTGGAATGGTTGGGCAACGGTAACGGAGTTTTATAATTCATTTGATGATAAAGACGTTCGGAAAAAGCAGTGGATCGTTGGGCAACAGTATGATGCCAGTGGTAAAGCCCTGAATGACGACGCACTGCCGATGGTGTTCCGTCCAGAAGTTGAATCATTTACTTTTGATGCGGGGGCTTTTGGCCGGTTGGCAGGTGCTCGTAGCCAGAAATACCAGATTCAGGCAAATAACACCTACACCGACCAGGATAACGACTTTGTTATCTACCGTCTGGCTGACGTTTATATGATGCGCGGTGAAGCGAAATTCCGCTTAGGTCAAACAGCCGACGCCCTTGCGGATTTCAACGTGGTTCGCGCACGGGCTGGTATGCCTAATTATACGACATTGACTCTTGATGAAATTCTGGCTGAGCGCGGCCGTGAGTTAGCTTGGGAGCAGCACCGTCGTCAGGACCTGATTCGTTTCGGTCAGTATACGAAAGCATGGCGCTTTAAGCCCGCTTCGCAGGACTTCCGTCAACTGTTCCCGATTCCGAAAGATCAGTTGTCGCTGAACCCGAACCTGAAGCAAAACCCAGGGTATTAATCACTAGTACACCTAAAATGAAAAAGCAAGCTTCCGGGCTTGCTTTTTCATTTTAGGAACTGATTAAAAGCCTTTTAATTGAACGTTTATGCCTAATCTACCCATAGAATTCGTTACATTTGCAGTCCATTTTTAGAGAAGGTTTACCGTTGCTCATACTTCTTCTTTTTGGTAAAAATACGTTCTTTAAATTCCGTGCTTGTGCTAAGTCGCATTAGTCTTTTCATGCTGATTACGGGCCTGTTTATCAGTTGCCGTTCAGATCAACAAACACCTTCAGATCCGCTCTTTCAAAAGTTGACTGCCGACCAGACGCAGGTCAACTTTGCCAATACGGTTACGGACGACAAGGATTTTAATATTTTCAATTATCGCAATTTCTATAATGGAGGTGGAGTGGCCATTGGCGATATTAATAACGATGGGTTTTCGGACGTGTTCCTGATTGCGAACATGGGCGATAACAAACTGTATCTTAACAAAGGCAACAAGGGATCAGGAGGAATTCAGTTTGAGGATGTGACCGCCAAAGCGGGTGTAGCGGGCAAACGTGCCTGGAGTACAGGGGCCACCTTCGCCGATGTCAATGGAGATGGTCGCCTGGATCTGTACGTATGCAACGCTGGTATCCGCGATGGAGATGATCGGGCCAACGAACTTTTTATCAACAACGGCAACGATGCCAATGGCGTCCCTACGTTTACAGAGCAAGCCGTTCAGTATGGATTAGCCGACAAAGGATTCTCTACACACGCGGCTTTTTTCGACTACGATCGTGATGGCGACCTGGATATGTACCTGCTCAACAACAGCTTTATGCCCGTAGGGAAGCTGGCCTATGCCAACCTGCGGGCGCAGCGCGATTCGCTAGGGGGGCATAAGTTGTTTAGAAACATGATGGTGGAGCAGGGTGCAAAGGGTATTGGGCCTGGGGCAGAAGGTAAGCAAACCGCCCAACGCCCAACGCCCAATGCCCCGCACTTTATCGATGTTTCCGAAAAGGCGGGTATTTATGGAAGCCTGATCGGCTTTGGCCTGGGAATTACCATTGGCGATGTCAATGACGATAACTGGCTCGATATTTATATATCCAATGACTTCTACGAACGTGATTACCTCTACATCAACAACCACGACGGTACTTTTCGGGAGTCGATCAAAGAAACGATGCCCCATACGAGCCTGTCCTCCATGGGGGCCGACATCGCTGATGTAAATAACGATGGCAAGCTGGATATTTTCATTACAGATATGTTGCCCGGTAATGATCGTCGGCTGAAGAAAACATCCACGTTCGAGGGGCATGATCTGGAACAGATAAAAGTTGGCCGTGATTTCCACTATCAGTTCATGCAAAACATGCTGCATCTGAACCAGGGCAACCAACCTGCCAACAACGGTTTGCCTACGTTCAGCGAAGTGGCCCGGTTTGCGGGGGTACATGCCACCGACTGGAGCTGGGGCGCTCTGATTTTCGACATGGACAACGATGGGCTGAAAGATGTATTTGTTGCGAATGGCATTGCCAAGGATGTAACCGATCAGGATTTCGTCAACTTCCTGGCCGATCGCGAGAATATGGCCCAGATAGCCCGGCAACGCGCTTTCAATTTCAAAGACTTTCTGGATAAAGCCCCCTCGGAAGCGGTTCCAAACTATGCTTTCCATAATGATGGTAATCTGCATTTCACCAACAAAGCATTCGACTGGGGGTTGTCGGAGCCTGACTTTTCGAATGGAGCTGCCTATGGCGACCTGGATAACGATGGTGATCTGGATCTGATTGTCAATAATGTGAATGCGCCCGTCGCGATCTATCAAAATAAGTCCGTTGAAAAATATAAGACCAATTACCTGAAAGTAAAGCTGGAGGGCGATGGGCTTAATCGGAACGCTATTGGAGCGCGGGTGTATGTATATCAGGGGGGGCAGGAGCAACTGTTGCAGCAGATGCCTAACCGGGGCTTTGAGTCATCGGTCGATCTGACTATGGTATTTGGATTAGGCAATAAAACGGCGGTCGATTCTATAAAAGTGATTTGGCCAGACGATCGCATGCAGGTTGTTCGCCAGCTTAAGACCAATCAACTGGTTACCCTTCGTCAGTGGGAAGCCAATCTGACCTGGAAGCCCTCAGTAATTACACCAAACCCCATTTTTCGGGATAACACGGCAGCATCAGGACTTAATTTCGTGCATACCGAAAGCAATTTTGTCGATTACAACCGCGATGCGCTCTTAAAGCAGCAACAATCTACTCAGGGACCAGCTTTGGCTACCGGCGATGTCAATGGCGATGGGTTAGATGATGTGTTTCTGGGCGGTGCCAGCGGTCATGCCGCACAACTTTTTCTACAGCAGCCCACTGGCAAGTTCATCAATAAAACCCCGGCTGTGATGCGTCAGGATACAACCTATGAAGCTGTAGACGCTGTTTTCTTTGATGCCGATGGGGATAAGGATTTGGATTTATATGTGGTATCGGGCAGTAATGAATTTGAGAGTGAATCCGAAGAACTGCTGGATCGGCTGTATCTGAATGATGGAAAAGGTGGGTTTACCCGTTCCGAAACAGGCTTACCCAGTTTGAAAGCCAGTGGCTCCTGCGTGGCAGCCGCCGATTTTGACCGGGACGGCGACATAGACTTATTTGTTGGGAGCCGGCTGATTCCGGGTCAATATGGCCGCAACCCTGCCAGCTACCTACTCACAAACGATGGAACCGGAAATTTCAAAAACTACACAAAACGGTTTTTGCCCGATGCCGAGCAGTTGGGTATGGTAACCTCTGCTACCTGGGCCGACCTGAATGGCGATCAATACCCCGAACTGATCGTTGTGGGAGATTGGGAACCCATTCGCGTCTTTGAAAACAATCGGGGGAAACTCGCTCAGAACCAGGAAATGGTAATCAGGAATGAGCAGGGGGAACCGATCAAAACGAACGGATGGTGGAACTGTGTGACCGCTGCTGATGCCGATGGAGACGGTGACCTGGACCTGGTTGTGGGCAACTTAGGGATGAACTCACGCATCAAAGCCACCCAAACGTCTCCGGCCGAAATTTACGTTGGCGATTTCGATCATAACGGAACTCTTGAGCAAATCATTAACTGCGCCGACGAAACGGGCGAATTATACCCGATGGTACTCAAAGGTGATTTGCAGAAAGAAATGCCTACCATCAAGAAAAAATTCGTGAAGTTTGGCGACTATGCAGGCAAAAAAATAAACGAGATTCTGGATGAGGACCAGTTAAAGCAGGCACTGGTTAAGCAGGCATTCACCGCTCAGTCGATGCTGCTGCTCAACGATGGAAAAGGTAAACTTACAGCGCAGGTCTTACCGAACGAAGCGCAGTTTTCGCCAATATGTGGCGTGGTTTTCTCCGATTATGACCATGATGGACGTGTCGACCTGTTGCTGACCGGCAATTTCCTGGATGTTCTTCCTGAAATTGGCCGCTATGATGCCAATTTTGGGGTCGTACTGCGCAACAAAGGAAAAGCGGCAAACGGAACAATCAGCTACGAATTTATAAACCCAGCCGTATCGGGCTTTTTTGTGCGCGGGCAGGTTCGTCATATGGCACGACTGGCACAAGGGCAACTCATCCTGGCCAAGAATAACGACCGGGTACAGGTATTTTTGTTAAAGTAATGAGGAGCGAGGAATGAGGAGTGAGAAGGCTGGCGCAATTTCTCCTTTTCTTGCGTCAGCCTTCTCACTCCTTATTCCTCACTCCTCGCTCCTCACTCCTATGATATGAAACGAATTGTTTTATTCCTGACTGCTGGCTCACTCATGCTGGCAGGCTGTAATGCGTTTAAATCAGAAAAGAAGTTATTTCAATCCCTCGACTCTACGCAAACGGGCGTTGGCTTCGTCAATCACCTCGTTCCGAACGAGAAACTGAATGTCCTGGATTATCTGTATTTCTACAATGGTGGAGGGGTATCGGCAGGTGACATAAACAACGATGGGCTCACGGACTTATACTTCGTCTCTAACCAGGGTAAGAATAAGTTGTACCTGAATAAGGGTAATTTAAAATTCGAGGATATTACCGAAAAAGCGGGTGTAGAAGGCTTTTCGGACTGGCAGACTGGCTCGACAATGGCCGATGTGAACGGCGACGGATTTCTGGATATTTACGTTTGCGCTGTCGGTAATTTCCGTGGGTTAGAAGGGGCCAATGAACTGTACATCAACAACGGTGATGGCACGTTTACGGAGAAGGCAGCCGATTATGGGCTTGATTTTACTGGTTTTTCGACTCAGGCAGCCTTTTTCGACTACGATCACGATGGTGATCTGGACTGCTATCTGCTCAATCATGCGGTGCATACCTCCCGAAGTTATGACCGCGTGTCGGCGCGTAATCTCCGTCATAACGAGTCGGGCGACTATCTGTACCGAAATATGAGCGTAGAGCAAGGCGCAAAGGACCTGGGGTCTGGAGCGACGGGTAAGCCAACCTCCAAGGCCCAACGCTTTGTCAACGTCAGCGAGCAGGCAGGAATTTATGGTGCAGCAATGGGCTATGGATTAGGTATTTCGGTGGCCGATGTCAATAACGATGGATGGGAGGACCTGTATGTATCCAACGATTTCCACGAAGACGATTATTACTACATCAACAATCAGAACGGCACGTTTACCGAAAGTGTAAAAAAGTCGTTTCAGCACGTCAGCCGATTTTCGATGGGGAATGATATTGGTGATGTCAATAATGATGGTTTTGCCGATGTGGTGACACTCGACATGTATCCCGAAGATGAAACCGTAGAGAAGTCGTCTTTAGGCGAAGACCCAATTGATATTTACCTCTATAAGCTGGCCTACGGCTACATGAACCAATACAGTCGAAACTGTCTGCAATTCAACCTGTCGGGCAAAAAGTTTATGGAAGTAGGCGCTATGGCTGGTGTAGCCGCTACCGACTGGAGTTGGTCTCCTCTGTTGGCCGATTACGATAACGATGGCATCAAAGACCTGTTTATCAGCAATGGTATTGTGCATCGACCCAATAACCTTGATTACGTAAAATTTGCCGCCGACGATTCACTGCGGTATGCCATGGAAACCTCGCGTTCGCTGGACGAACGGGCCATTAAGCTGATGCCGGAGGGTAAAGTGCATAATTACCTCTACCGTGGAACGTCGTCGCTGCGGTTCGATGATAAATCGAAAGACTGGGGATTCGAAACGCCAACCTATTCGAATGGAGCCGCCTATGCCGATCTGGACAACGATGGTGACCTGGACCTGATTACCAATAACATCGACGATCCGGCAGGCATTTACCGCAATGATGCCAACTCGATCTTTCCCGATAATAAGCACCTGACGATTAAGCTAAAGGGGAATTCGCCCAATACATTCGGGGTTGGTGGCAAGGTAATTCTGAAATATGGCGGCCGATCGCACGGGGATACAATTCAGATGCAGCAACTGATGCCAACGCGTGGCTTCGAATCGTCTGTAGCACCTGAGCTGCTTTTTGGCGTAGGTCATCGGGAGGTAGTCGACTCGTTGATTGTGATCTGGCCAAACCAGCAGATGGAAGTACGAACGAACGTAAAAACGAATCAGACGCTGACCCTCAACCAGTCGGATGCACGGCTCGACGGCACTCGGTATCGGTATACAATGCCAGCTATACAACCCCTCTTTGCCGATGTAACCATGGCCGACAGCATTCCCTATCGGCATAATGAAAACAAGGAGTATTTCGATTACGTCCGGGAGCCACTGATTCCGTTTCAAGTATCGACTGAAGGGCCTCATCTGGCGGTTGGCGATGTCAATGGCGATGGTCTGGACGACATCTATGCCGGAGGGGCTAAATGGCAGTCGGGAAGCTTATTGATTCAGCAGGCTAATGGCCGATTTGCTCCAATGGCACAGCCTGATTTTGTCAAAGACTCAACCTACGAGGATGTGGACGCAGCTTTCTTTGATGTCGATGGCGATAAAGATCTGGACCTCTATGTCGTGTCGGGCGGCAATGAGTTTTACGACAAAATGCCGGAGCAGTTCGACCGCCTGTATCTGAATGATGGCCAGGGCCACTTCAGCCGATCGGTCAATGCCTTGCCACCTATGTATGATAATAAGAGCTGCGTTCGGCCCTACGATATCGACAAGGATGGCGATCTGGATCTGTTTGTTGGCGGGCGAGTGGTAGGCTTCGGGTATGGCAAATTGCCAAACTCCTACCTGCTCCTAAACGACGGTAAAGGCCACTTTACCGATCAGACCGACAAGCTGTCGAATGGGCTCCGTAAGGCGGGGATGGTAACCGATGCTGTATGGGCCGATTACGATGGCGATAAGGATGCTGATCTGATACTGGCTGGCGACTGGATGCCTGTCCGCATTTTTGCCAATACCAACGGCAAGTTTGATGAAGTCAAATCCATTATGGCTGACGAAACACCGTTAAATGGTTTCTACCAGCGTATTGTGGCGGCAGATTTCGATAAAGATGGCGATATCGACCTCATGGCGGGCAACCTGGGCACGAATACGAAATTCCGCAAAACCCCCGACTCCCAATTGCGTATGTGGGTAAAAGATGTGGATAACAACCAGACTACCGAGCAGATCATTGCCTACAACCGGGGTAACGAATGGTATCCCCTGGCGTTTAAGGACGAGTTGGGTAAGCAGATGCCCAGCATCATTAACAAACGCTTTACCGACTATGTATCTTTTGCCGGAAAGCCGCTGAATGAAGTGATTAAAGACAATGAGTTGAAGGGAGCCGATGAGTTTACGGTCAATCAGTTCGCTTCAATTTATCTGGAGAATCAGGGAGGTCGATTCGTGGTCCATGAACTGCCGATGATGGCGCAGGTATCGAAGCTGTTTGCTTTTCAAATAATTGATTTTGATCAGGATGGTGATCTGGACGTGTTGGGTGGAGGCAACTTCTACGGCGTCAGCACGTACCAGGGGCGTTACGACGCCAGCTATGGACTTGTGTTGCGAAATGATGGCAAAGGCAATTTTACGGCCCTATCGCCCGTTGATAGCGGTTTTCTGCTGAATGGGGAGATTCGCGATATTCGTTCGATCCGAACCCCGCAGGGATCGCTCATTGCCGTTGCCCGGAATGGTAACGGAATCCAGCTTTTCAAATCGCTGTTGGTAAAATGAGATGCATCAGGTATTGTATTTTACCGCTTGTTTTCTGTTAATTTTGTAGATAAGCCTTTGCTGGAAATCTCGATTTTGCTTTTTTAACTTGTTATTTATCCTATGAAATTTTTGCTGAACGTTAGCTGTCTACTGGTGTGTTTGCTGGGCGGATTGGCTGGTTGTCAGAAAGCTGCTTCGCCAGCCGAATACAATGCTAAAGCGTCGAATGTGGCGTATTACAATTCGGCCTTGAACAAACTGACCGAAGTAGTCATTCATGATATTTTTTCGCCCCCGGTAGCCAGCCGAATTTATTCGTATGCCAACCTGGCGGGCTATGAAGCCCTGGTTCCGTTCGATCCGCACTACGAATCGCTGGGTGGGCAGCTAAAACGATTTCAGTCTCCGCCCAAGCCAGAAGCCGGTAAAGAATATTGCTTCCCACTGGCTAGTACACGCGCTTTTCTGACCGTAGCGAGAGCGTTGACGTTTTCGGTGGATTTTTATGACAAATTTGAAAAGGACTTTTACGAGCAGTACAAAAAAGATGGTGTGCCGGATGAAGTCTATGATCGGTCGATGGCATATGGTGAGGCTGTAGCCAAGCATGTGCTGGATTATGCGGCTAAAGATAGCTACAAGCAAACGCGGGGCTTCAAACATACCGTAACCAACGAAGAAGGGAGCTGGGTACCAACCCCGCCCGCTTACATGGATGCAGCCGAGCCTCAATGGAACAAACTCCGCTGCTGGGCCATGGACACCTGTAGCCAGTTTATGCCTCCACGTCCGTTTCCCTATAACTTAACGAAAGGAAGCCCCTACGAAAAAGAGCTTGATGAGGTCTACCAGACCGGCAAAAACCTGGACAAAGAGAAGCAGGATATAGCTTACTTCTGGGACGATAATGCCTTTGTTATGAACGTAGCGGGCCATG
The DNA here is from genome assembly GCF_000374025.1 of Spirosoma panaciterrae DSM 21099. Lineage (GTDB taxonomy): Bacteria > Bacteroidota > Bacteroidia > Cytophagales > Spirosomataceae > Spirosoma > Spirosoma panaciterrae. The sequence continues at coordinate 92,608 of NZ_KB893178.1, forward strand.
TGATGTTTGCCAGTAAAAAAATGACACCGGGCGGTCACTGGCTGGCCATTGCCCAGACAGTGGCAAAGCAAAAAAAGCTGAACATGATGCAAACGGTTGAAGCGTATACACTGACGTCTTTTGCCGTAAGCGACGGTTTCATTTCGTGCTGGGATGAAAAATACCGCAGTAAAACCGTTCGGCCCGAAACGGTTATCAATAAATACATTGATCCTAAATGGACGCCTTTTCTGCAAACTCCTCCATTTCCTGAATATCCGAGTGGGCATAGCGTTATTTCGACGGCAGCCGCTACGGTTCTGACCAGCCTGATGGGCGATCATATTGCGTTTACCGACTCAACGGAGTATCAATATGGGCATGGCGTTCGGTCGTTTACCTCGATCCGGCAGGCAGCCGACGAAGCATCCATCAGTCGTATGTATGGGGGAATCCACTACCGTTCGGCCCTGGTAAATGGACAGACGGAAGGTGAAAGCGTAGGAAAGTGGGTTATCGAAAAAATTCATACCCGTAAGTCGGCTGTAGCCAGCCGATAACGATTAGATAGCCGCTAATGGTTAAAAGTCTGTTAAAAAATCCCCGCTTTTCAGAAGCGGGGATTTTTTTTGGAAATTGGCGGCATGTAACCGTATATCTAATCTTTTCGATTCACATGCTACGAGTTTTACTACTTACTGTTACCGCCTGGTATGTGGGGGGAAAGGCATTGGCGCAAACCGCAAATGCTGACACGACCCGAAAACAACCTACGCCCCTACAGACCTATCATTCACTGAGTCGGTCGTCGGAAGATTCGACCCGATCAATTTTCAATTTTAAAGCGGCCCCGATCTATGTCCGTACCACTCCTTTTTCAATTTACACCGGAGCCGGTAGTCCGCGCGACCGAATTGCGCAAAATATCGAAATCGGGAAGTCGTTCAATGTGATCGATCTGGGTATTTCCTTCGGAAGAAACTCGCTTCGTCCCGATACGACTTTGTTTCTGGAGGGCCGCGTTACGATGGATGTAGCGAACTATGGCATTTTTGCCAACGAAATGACCATAGGGGCAGGCCGGGTTTTCGATAAGCAAGGAAGCCTGATGCTGGAATTGACGTATAGTATCATTGCCCAGGTGGCCCCCAAACTAGGGATTGGACTTACAACCGGGTATTATGACTTCAGTAGTGAGCAGACCGATAGTTCGAAAACATTCTATGGCATCTATCTCCGATTCGGCTTGTTGCGTACCGACTCAGGGGGATTGCTGGGTGGTATTATGCGGGGGCGGAGTCGTCCGGTACGGGTAGGACGTCCACACAGACATGGCCGATAAAAATTGGTGAAGGCTTATTTTAGCTTTGTAAATAGTATTATTTTTAGTCCTTATTTCACCTATGATAGACTTATGACGAAAAAACAAGTACTGCTTAGCTTTTGGCTGGCATCAGGGGGCTTATTGCCTATAGCCAGCGCACAATCCGATAATGCCGCCTGGCAACTTGTTGGCCAAAACATCAACCCCGCCAATTATTACGGAATAACGGTAGGTAATGGTATGATTGGCTTAGTGTCTTCGCCCGAGCCAATGAAAGTCAAGGATGTGGTGCTCAACGGAGCCTTCGATACATATGGACGCGGGCGCGTGTCAAACATTCTGAAAGTATTCAACTTCGCCAACATGAACCTGGATGTTGACGGGCAGCGCCTTACGCCCAAAGAGATTGCCAACTATCGGCAAACGCTCGATATGCAGAAAGCGGCTTTGACCACGACGTTCGATTATAAAGATAAAGTCAGCGTCCGGCAAACCATGATGGCCTTGCGGCACCTGCCTTTTTCGGAATTGACAATGATTGAGATAACCGCAAAAAAGGATTGTGAGATTATCCCGATGAGCGTAATCGAAACCCCCGAAAACCTGAAAGAAGTTAAAAATTTCTATTCGGAAATTGATCGGTCGCACGTTACAATCCGCCTACTAACCTCCGTGGCCAAAAGCCCGACGGGGCGGCATACCGTAGCGGCTTCTACCAGTTTCATCTTTGAAGAACCTCATGGACAGGAACCTGACGTAATTCATGAAGACTGGGATTATAACATGCATCTGGCCAAATTCAAGAAACGACTCAAAGCAGGCGAAACCTATAAATTCAGTGTAGTGGGCTCGGTGTCCTCAACGGCCCATACCGCCGACCCGCACAACGAAGCCGAACGATTGACCCTTTTTGCCGCCCTCGAACGCACCGAGCGGCTGCTAATGCGCCATAATGCCGAATGGGTAAAGCTATGGCAAAGTGACATCGTTATTGAGGGCGATCCAGATGCGCAGCGGGCCGTTCGGTCGGCATTGTATCATTTGTATTCGTTTGTTCGTGAGGGAACCGGGTATAGTCTGTCGCCAATGGGCCTTTCCGGGCTAGGGTACAATGGGCACGTTTTCTGGGATACCGAACTCTGGATGTACCCCGCTATACTGGCCTTAAAACCCGAAATTGCCCGGTCAATCCTGGAATACCGATTCGAGCGGATACCCATGGCCAAACAGAACGCATTCAGCCATGGCTATGCCGGGGTCATGTTTCCGTGGGAATCGGATGCGGATGGGCAGGAAGCAACCCCCGTCTGGGCATTAACCGGGCCTTTTCAGCATCATATTACGGGCTGTGTCGGTTGGGCCTTCTGGAAATACTATCAGGTTACGAAAGATAAGGAGTGGCTTCGAACGCGCGGCTACCCCATGCTCAAAGAAGTAGCCGATTTCTGGGCGAGTCGGGTAGAGCGGGAAGGTCCGGGAAAGTACCACATCAATAATGTGATCGGCGCCAACGAATGGCAGGAAAATATCGACGATAATGCCTTTACCAATGGGATGGCCCGCACCTCGCTACAGTTTGCGATGCAGGCGGCACAAGACCTGGGTATAACGCCTAACCCCGACTGGAAGCAGGTAGCCGACAATATTCCTATCTTGAAATTTCCGGATGGCACCACGAAGGAAAATCGGACCTACGACGGGGTCATGATCAAACAGGCCGACGTGAATTTGCTGGCCTATCCACTTACGATCATAAAAGACGAATCGGCTATTCGAAAAGATTTGTCGTATTACGAACCTCGGTATTCACCTGAAGGACCGGCTATGGGTTGGTCAGTTCTGTCGACTTTGTATGCCCGTTTGGGCGAACCGGACAAAGCATACGACTGGTTTGTGAAAAGTTATAAACCCAACGAAGTGCCCCCCTTTGGTGTCTTGTCGGAAACGGCCGGCGGAACGAACCCCTATTTTGCAACTGGAGCGGGCGGGATGTTGCAGGCAGTACTCAACGGCTTTGGGGGGCTGGATATAACCGATGCCGGAATTGTACAACTCAAAACAAAACTTCCAAAAAAATGGAAGTCGTTGATTATTAGAGGGGTGGGGCCGCAAATGAAAACGGTTCAGGTCAACTAATGGAAAAGCAGAAGCCGTTTATAGTTGGATGTAATCGGTTAGATCCAGCTATAAACGGCATTGCTTTTACCACTGTGCCATGGGCAAGTGGGACGATTGGAGTTCGAGTTGAACATCTTTTGAACCGATTGCCATTTTATTTAGAGCGATGTAGATGGTTTTAACCGCATTTTCGATACGCTGCCATCCTTCTTCGCTCCGTAAATCGATACTAATCATGGTATGATCATTCTGTGCCATAATGGTCAGATAGTTCATTGCACCAAGAATAACAGCCGAAACCGCCTGGGTGTCTGCACCTTTTACAAAGGAGAGCTGACTGACCAGTCGGGTCATTTCTTCGTCTTGCGCCCGTGTCGTTGTCGAGGCAATTGAGTCGTTCTCAATCACGCTGGCTTTCAGAATTTCACGAGCAGCTTTGAAAGTACGAAAATAACGGTAGGTTTGAATTACTTGACGATACCAGATACGAGCCACGTCTGATTCATGCAATGGACGGATTTGGTCAAGTACGGCTGGTGTGAAGACCGGAAACAGTTTTCCCATCTTTACATAATACTCAAGAAGGCCTTCCATACCCCCAAAATACCGGTAAATTAATACCTTACTGACGTTTGCTTTCTCGGCTACCCGGTTGACGCCAACGCCTTCTAAACCGTACTCCGCGATAACATCCTCTAACGCTTCAACAATGCGCTGGGTTGTTTTGGCGCGGTTCCGTCTAATCTTTTCATCTTTCTCCATAGTATCAGTATTCATCTGTAATTCACATACATGTCACCCCCTTTGACTAAAATCAACTGCGAAAGTCACTTTAGTAAACTAATATCTGTCGATTAATTAGTAAAATATTCAATCTTGCAGGCCAAAATGGTAAACTAATAAGGATTAAAGCCCATATTTATTTAATAATCGTGCTCAAATCCCTGGAGAAATGGAGCTAATTATTTAGGATTTTTCCTTTCAGGCATCGTCCTTGTTTTCCTTTTTCTGCTCCATGTAATTTGCTCATTATTGTAGGATGTTTTCTTACTAGAAAATTCCTTCAAAAGGAAGTCATTTTCAAATATAACTAATTATTGATTAGTAAATTGTATTATATAGTAACAAATTAGAACAAAATGGGTATAAGGTCGAATGTTGGGTAAATTTGCTCACTATATAAGTTTGCGTCAAGTTAAAATCCTTTAAATGTACTTATCGCATCAGGTATATTGGTATGCCCACCAAATCAATACGCCCTGCAAAGGGAGTCGCAACCAGCGCAGCCAGGCTGGAAATTTGTTGAACTTAGCCGATGTAACCATATATACATTAGCAGGAAAAATAGCGATCAGTAGGAAAATTAGCCCCCATGCCGATAGAGATTGCGTAAGTGGAAAGAGCAAGCCCAGCCCCAAAGCAATCTCGGCAATGCCACTCAAGGTGACCATAAACCGATGAGCTGGTATATATGGAGGCATAATGGCCATATAGGTTCTGGGATTCAGAAAATGGTTGAACCCTGCCACTATATACAGAAAGGACTGAGCAAAAAGAATAATAGAATCCATCCGTTTTTGGGCAGGCCAGGCACCTCTGGCACAACTTAGGTCACCAGAGGTGCCCTGTACCTACGTCCAGGCGATGAATTTGGATTGAAAGCTTGCTGTTAATTGATTGTACGGTCTCAAGAAGTAATTTAGTGGATGTAGGCTAAGGAATCATATGTCCTACAAAACCCGCCGTATTGTCAAGAATCAAGCCACCACGCCGGAATCCAAGGCCACAGCCCTCGCCCGCATAAAAGACCCCAGCCTGATAGGTATGACCTGCCGTATCCTGCGGGAAAGCCACATACTCCTGATAAATTTTTCCATAATCGCCGTATTCGCCCTCTGTGGCCAGGCGTTCCGTTCCATTCGCGTTCAGGATTCGTGTATTGGCCCCTTCCCGTCCAAACACGACCTTCTCAACACAGGCTTTGCCGGATAATGGTTTCGTGTCGGTTTCGAGCAGCAACGGATGATTGGGATAAAGCTCCCAGAGGATCTTCAGCATGTATTTCGACTGAAAGAGTAGAGTATAAGCAGGATTCAGCACAACGGCCAGTCGGTTCCGAACAATCTCGGTTAGTAGAGTTACCAACTCAGGCTCATCTTCGGCTATGGCTTCCCAAGGCACCAGCTTGAACCAGAAATCTAATTTTTCGAATTGGCCATTTTTGGGGTTTTGCCAGAAAATGCCTTCCTCGGCTGAGAACTCTACATTGTCGACAAAATCGAATTCGATCTCAAAACCAGCTTCCCGGGCGGCTTCACCAATCAGAGCCACATTGGTATCATCTTCAGGATAGCCGCGCATCGCCGACAGAAGCAGCGTAGGTTGCAGATCAGGATTGACGGCCAGAATTTCCTCAAACTGACTGGTTAAGGTTTCAAATACGGCGTTGAACTGCTGACTTTCGTCCAGATCATTGGCTTTCAGGTGCGCATACTGCACAACAGCCGTTTCGGGTAGGCATGTCGCTGTATCGGCGTTGAATTCGATTAGTTTGATAGGATGACCGTCGATACCCCCGGCCAGATCGAAGCGGCCATAAAGATGAATGTTACGGTCATCATCCCAGGAAAGTTTGATGAGTTCGACCAGATTGGCCGGAATCCCCACTTCGGCAAAACGATTTTCGTCGATGATATGCTGGCCAGCCGCTACAAACATCTCAAATAGTTCATTGGCCGCGTCGTAGTACGCATCGGCTTCGGCAGGCTGTACCTGCACTACTTCGTTGGTCAAATACGGTAATGTATCCTGGCCGAGCATCCAGTTCCAGCCAAGGTTTCGGAGTTGGGCAATGGGAGAAACAGCAAGTGAGCGTAGCGAAATCATCAGTTTCCGGTTTAGAAAATATAATAGCCTCTAGTCGTACAGTTTTTGCCAAAACAAGCCGTAATTCGTTTACGGTTTATAGCATACCGTAAACCGACCCTGATACCGCTGTAAATGTCGTTTATTCCTATGACCCGAATCTCTTTATTTTTAGCCAGCGTGCTGTTGGTCCTGATAATCGGCCCTGTTGCCGGACAGTCGGCCAGAAAGCAGCCACCTGTTTCGGTTATTTTCGATACAGATATGGGCCCCGATTACGACGATGTCGGAGCCATAACGTTGCTTCACGCTTTTGCCGATGCCGGAGAGGCTACTGTACTGGCTACCATTGCCTCGACAAACTACCCGAAAGTAACGCAGGTGTTAAGTGTACTGAATACGTATTTCAACCGTCCGAACATCCCGATTGGGGTACCCAGGGGGGAGGCCGTAAGTGATAAGGATACCCAGCACTGGTCCGATACGATTGTGGCCCGGTATCCACATAAGATCAAGACCAATGCGGAATTACCCGACGCGGTTGCCCTTTATCGACAGATTCTTTCCAAACAGCCCGACCACAGTGTTACGGTAATCACGGTAGGTTTTCTAACTAATCTGGCCAATCTGTTGGCTAGTAAACCCGATCAGTATTCGAAATTGTCGGGTCGGGAATTGGCCATGCAGAAAATCAAAAAAGTGGTGAGTATGGCTGGTAAGTTTCCCAAAGGCCGGGAGTACAATGTACATCGGGATACGCCCGCGTCGAAAATCTTTTTTGCCAATTGGCCAACACCTGTGTTGATGAGCGGGTTCGAGATTGGTCAAAAGATACACTCGGGTCTGCCTCTCGTGCAAAACAGTGCCATTCAGCATAGTCCGGTAAAGGATGTATTTCGAATTTCGTTGCCGAAAGCAGAAGAAGATAAGAATGGACGCATGAGCTGGGATCAGACTGCCGTTTTGGTGGGCGTAAAGGGCTATGCACCCTATTATACCATCGAAACCGGACGATTGACCATGAACGACGATGGCTCCAACGGATGGGACAGGGCTGGCAAAGGCCATGCGTATTTAGTCGAAAAAATGCCGGTAGCCGAGGTTGAAGCCTTGATCAATTCGTTGATGCAGCACCAACCGAAAAAACGGTAAGTGAAATGGGGTCGAGCCACCAGAGCAAACCCGAAAAGAATAAACCAGCGGGTTTGCTCCCGCGTTACCTAAGCCTATGACAGATCTGTTAAAAGATGCCCTTCAGAAAGCGGCCATGTTTTGTGCCTATCAGGAGCGTACCCAGCAGGAAGTTCGCGATCGGCTGAAAGACTGGGGCATTCTGGGCGACGATGCCGAAGAGGTGATTGCTGAACTGATTCAACAGAATTACCTGAACGAAGAACGGTTTGCGAAGGCATTTGCGGGCGGGAAGTTTCGGGTAAAAGGCTGGGGCCGACGTAAAATCAGGCAGCATTTACAACAACGGGGTATTTCAGGCTACAACCTCGATCAGGCCATGAACGAGATTGCGCCCGACGATTATCAGGACACACTTAAAGAATTGCTGGACAAGAAACGGCAGAGCCTGCGTGACGAAAATCCTCTGGTTATCAAGCAGAAACTTGTTCGATTTGCCCTGAGCAAAGGGTATGAATCCGACCTGGTTTTTGCCCTGTTAGGCCGCGAAGATTAACGGTTCGTTGAGCGGTTTCCAGAAAGAGCCTAATTTTACGGCTCAATTAGCCCCTGCTTATGCCCCGTTTGTTTCTCGAAACCGATCAAATGTCTAACCTGAATAGTGGTTTGGGGCAACTTTGCCTGCATTTAGGCCGTGAGTTGGTGCGACAAAAACCAGCTGACTGGGAGATAACATTTCTGGTGTCGAAAGAGCAGGTAGGTATTTTTGGGCCTTCGGTAAACTACAGGGTGGCCTCGACCTGGAAGCGCGTCTGGCGAAACTGGAATTTTGATGTATGGCACTGCCCCCATCAGGGATCGCGATTTTATCCGCAACGACGGGCTCGCTTTATTTATACCGTACTTGACCTGAACTATCTGTCTCTGGCTCAATATTCGGCCGACCGAAAGGCACGAAAGAAAAAGCAATACCAAGCCCGCATCGATCAGGCTACGGTAATCACAACCATTTCGGAGTACGTAGCGCAGGATGTGCGGAGTAAATTGGTTGTGCCAGCAGCTACACCTATACAGACGATCTACTGTGGGGTAGATATACCGGCCAGCGTCACTAAAACAACACCTGAAACAAAACCTGATGGACCGTTTCTGTTCTTCATCGGTATGTTACAGGCCTACAAGAATGTGCATACTATGCTTCCCCTGTTGGTCGCTAATCCAGATCATTGGCTGGTACTGGCTGGTCCCGACAAACCCGAATATAGTCAGCAGATATGGGAACAGGCCCGTCAGTTGGGCGTAGCGGATCGGCTCCTTATGCCCGGCCCGGTGGACGAGTCGACCAAATGGTGGTATTATGCCAACTGCGAGGCTTTTTTGTTCCCGTCGTTGATGGAAGGATTTGGTATCCCGGTCATTGAAGCCATGTCCTTCGGTAAGCCTGTATTTAGCTCAGCATTGACCAGTCTACCCGAAGTGGGTGGCGACGAAGCGTTTTATTTTCCAGCCTTCGATGCCGACACCGTTGTTAACACCTTTCAAAAAGGAATGGAAGCCTACCGACTTGATCACGCCAAGACCGAGCGATTACGGCGCCAAAGCCAGAAGTTTACATGGGAAGCCGCAGCGGCTGAATACTGGCAACTATATCAGCAACTACTTCGAGCCTAGCTATCGGTGCAGCGGGGCCATCCTCTTGGTGGACATTAAAAAGGCATTAAACAAAATAGGTGTTCATAGTAGTTTATACTTAGGAAGTAAGCGCCAGATAATACTGGTGCAGAACTCACCTTCACATTCCTAACAATGAACACGTCCACGTTTTATCACCGATCCATTCTGTTTGTTACGCTGATCATTGCGTCAGCCTGTGCGCGCAACCCCGTTACAGGAAAGCGGGAGATAAGTTTGATGTCTACTGAGCAGGAAATCGCACTAGGAAAAGAATCGCATCCGTCAGTAGTAGCCACTATGGGGCTGTATGAAAACAAAAATTTGCAGGCGTTTATGAACGAGAAAGGTAAGGCGATGGCAAAAGTTTCGCACCGGCCTGATCTGCCTTATCAGTTTTATATTGTCGATTCGCCGGTTGTTAATGCGTTTGCTGTACCGGGAGGCTACGTCTATTTTACCCGTGGTATTCTGGCTCATTTTAATAATGAAGCGGAGTTTGCGGGTGTCCTTGGCCATGAAATTGGGCATATAACTGCCCGCCACGCTGCCCGTTCGCAGAAGAGTCAGTTGCTAAGCACGATTGCACTGATTGGCGGAGCCATATTAGCTCCTCAGGTTGTTGGCCAGAACATCGAAGCGCTACAACAGGGAATTGGGCTTTTGTCGCTCAAATACAGCCGCGACCACGAATCGGAGTCTGATAAGCTGGGTGTTGAATATTCGAGTAAGATTGGCTACGATGCGCATCAGATGGCTAATTTCTTCGGTACGCTTAAGCGCATTTCTGATAATGCAGGACAGGCCATTCCCCAATTTATGTCGACCCACCCCGACCCCGGTAATCGCTATAATCGCGTGCATGAACTGACGAAGGAGTATCAGGCTCAACACCCCGCATCGTATCAGGTAGATCGGGATCAATACCTTCGCCTGATTGATGGTATTACGTACGGTGAAGATCCTAAACAGGGTTTTGTGGAAAACAATACGTTTTATCATCCAGAACTGAGATTCCAGTTTCCGGTGCCAAACGGTTGGCAGTCGCAGAATTCACCAACTCAGTTTCAGATGGCGGCTAAAGACGGTAAATCAGCCATGATCTTGATGCTGGCGAAAGGCAACTCATTGGATGAAGCCGCCCAGAATCTGGTAAAAGAACTAAGCCTGAATGTTCTGGAGAATAAAAAAATGACCATAAACGGCAACCCGGCTTATGTCCTTGTTTCGCGTCAGCAGCAACAACAGCAGCAAGGGCAACAGCAGGACCCACGAACTGCCCTTCAGATCGGAACCTGGCTGATTCAGTATAACAATGCCATTTATGCTCTACATGGCCTTGCTGCAGCGGCCGATTTTACAAACGCATTTGGTACATTTCAGCAGGTAGCCGGAAATTTCCGTTCCCTGACAGACTCTGATAAAATCAACCGTAAACCGGAACGGGTTTTTGTTCGTGCTGCTCCCCGCGACGGTTCCTTTCGCGATGTGATGACGGCTTTAGGTATGCCTGCCAAACGAATCGAAGAATTGGGAGTACTGAATAGTATGAAAGCCGATGATCGAGTAACGCGAGGCACGTCGCTTAAAATTATCGGTCAGTAAAGCACAAAAAATAGTCTGGCAGAGGTAGTACTACCCCTGCCAGACTATTTTTTGAAACGAAAGACGTATAAACGGCTAGAAATCAGCGTCGAACGTAATACCCTTAGGTTCTTCTACTACAACCACAGGGGTTGGGTTCTCAGCATCCTGCGGATTTTGAGAAGCCGCTTTGGCCGACCGAAATTTCGCCATCACTTCACCACGCTGGTATTCACCTACACGTTTCTCGAAGAAATTGGTTTTCCCCTGTAGCGAAATCATATCCATGAAATCGAAGGGGTTGGCCACATTGTACAGCTTCCGTAAGCCGAGCGTAACCAGCAGGTGGTCGGCTACAAAGGCAATGTACTGCTTCATCAGATCGGCGTTCATCCCGATCAGCGACACGGGTAAAGCATCGGCTACAAACTCCTGCTCAATCTCGACGGCATTACGGATAATGTCGTACACCTGCGATTCAGGCATTTTGTGCACGATATGATCGGTATAAAGCATACAGGCAAAATCGCGGTGCAGCCCTTCGTCGCGCGAGATCAGTTCGTTCGAGAACGTTAGGCCCGGCATCAGCCCGCGTTTTTTGAGCCAGTAAATCGAGCAGAACGAACCGGAGAAGAAAATCCCCTCAACAGCCGCAAATGCAATCAGACGTTCGGCAAATGAGCCATTTTCGATCCAGCGTAATGCCCATTCCGCTTTTTTCTGTACGCAGGGGATGGTATCGATGGCATTCAGCAGCCGGTCTTTTTCGGCAGCGTCTTTGATGTACGTATCGATCAGCAGCGAGTAGGTTTCGGAATGGATGTTCTCCATCATCACCTGAAAGCCGTAGAAGCACTTGGCCTCGGCGTATTGTACTTCCGACAGAAAGTTTACGGCCAGGTTTTCATTGACGATCCCATCCGATGCCGCAAAGAAGGCCAGTACGTGTGAAATGAAATGCCGTTCGTTGTCGTTCAGGCTGTTCCAGTCCTTCATATCCTGACCAAGGTCGATTTCTTCGGCTGTCCAGAACGACGCTTCGTGGGTTTTATAGAACTCCCAAATGTCCCAGTGTTTAATGGGGAATAGTACAAAGCGGCCTTTGTCTTCTTCTAAAATTGGTTCAATTGCATCGGTCTGTGCCATGATAACGGATGTGCGGTTTTATGCATAAAGCCCGGGCTGGATAGGCCCTTCTGAAGTAAGTGGGCTTTGCGACTATAGACGTGTTAATTTCGGGTTAACAAAGTTAAAGAATCTGCCCGCTTCTACAAGAAGGCCCTTGTCAGTACCCGGCATCAGACAAATGACAAGCTATTGTAAATGTAAGATAGTCAGAGGTTTATTGATTGTGAAACTTTGGAAGTTCTTGGAATAGTGCTGTCAATGTTCAAACCGCTCCAATCTGTACTCCAAAAACTCTTTCCTAGGCTGATACGTCCTCGGTACGCGAATGAGCTTATGTTGGAAATCACCAAAAAAACGTTGAAAAAACTCTTTGTTGGTTTCGGCTTTAAGCCGCTTCGAGATGAGCAGTTTATAATCCGTGTCAATGCAAATTAATCCCTTCTCGTAGGCTCGATCGTATAGATTTGACAAGCAAACGCCATTTTCGGGATTTAATCGATTGTGTTCATCTTCGGCCCAGGGCTTAATGTGCCCTGCCACCAATAAATCGGGCAGGTCGATGCCTGAAATAGCGCAACGACTTTCATACGTTTTCAGAATCATCTGCCGGAACACACTCTGGTTGACGCGAGTTTTCACCAAACGCTCTTTTACTTCACCTTTCAGATTTTTCAAGTCGAACACAATCTCTGGGTGGATTTCATCAATCGTTTTGTGCTGATACTCGGCTAGAATCCGTTCACTTTCAAAAACTAGTTCTTCCTGATTGTTGATAAACTCATCCCAAATGGGTTTTACCTGATCGTAACCCCCACTCATACCTTTCACACCTCGTTGTTGATGGTAAGGGTCAACGCTGGCGAAATTGGTCAAACGCATAGCAACGGAATCGGGTGTTCGACGGCCTAAAATAGTAGACAGTGTTTTTACCGCTTCATTGCCTTTGTGCATTTTTCCAAACGGTAATTTCAGATAGAGGTTGAAAGCCAAAATCAGTTCTTCGCGAGTCCAGATAGGAGAAGTTGCCATGTACGAAAATAACAGTTTTGTATTTGGGCAGTACTATATCGGGCTTACCGGGCAGGTTTTTATCGTGTAGCCGATATCGGAAACCGTGGGCGTGAAGAAATTTACGGACGATTAGTTCTGGTTTCGTGTCTTTGCTTCGCACGCGGCTCATGTTGTAGCTGCGTTGAGCGGGTGTATGTACGTCGGCCATGTGGGGTGTTGAGTGTTTTGGTTATAACAACTAAACACTATATCTGTCTGGTAGAGTTGGCTACCAAATTATATCAATAACGTCCCGATAGCGGCTGAATTTCTCATCAGCAGAGATAATGGACATCTGCTCGGCCAGTGCCGTAGCCAGAATCAATCTATCAAAAGGATCGCGGTGGTCGTCAAAAAAGGGAATTCGCCGATAGGCAGCAATGTGAGAAAGTGATACAGACACTAAATCGAATCCGTCAGCTTCTGCCTTATCAATGAGTTCTTCCGTTAGAACAGGAAACGTTGGTAGGCGATTAACTGTCTGTTTGATCGTGATTTCCATAAAACTTAGGCAACTTACAAACACATCATTAGTCGGATCTTCAATTAATTTCCGGATGTGGTTGGGTAGTTGTGCATCGTTTAGCTGAAACCAGATAAAAATCTGCGTATCGAGTAATAATTTCATTTTACATATAATCGCTCAGATCATCAAGGGGCTCGTTGAAATTAGCTGGAATTGAGCCGCGCCCTGCCAGCGAACCTGCTTTTCGAGGTTTTTTCTTCGCTTCGGGCTCCTCCTCTAAAAACGTCACGATTACTTTCATGCGTTTTTGTATGGAAGGAACCTCATCCAGAATAATCTGACCATGATCGTAAGTGCCCTGAATAGCCGTCAGCATAGCTAAATTGTTTTAGGTAAAGATAACGAATTGCTGGTTCGATTGTAGAGACGAAAAGGGTTGCGTTCCCGGAAACTACCCCCGCCTGTTTTACGTTGTTCTTTAGAATAAGCCTTTCCCAACTAGTGACGGAAGAAAAAGCAACGGAGCTACGGCCCGGACTTAACGATATTGACCTGACGGGTTACGATCAAATAGAGGTCCTTGGTGCCCGCGAACACAACCTGAAAAATATTGACGTTACGATTCCCCGCAATAAATTGGTGGTCGTGACGGGTATCAGCGGAAGCGGCAAATCGTCGCTGGCCTTCGATACCATTTATGCCGAAGGCCAACGGCGGTACATGGAGAGCTTCTCGGCCTATGCCCGCTCGTTCATTGGCGATATGGAGCGCCCGGATGTGGACAAGATCAACGGTCTGAGTCCGGTGATTTCCATCGAGCAGAAAACGACCTCCAAAAACCCCCGCTCCACAGTCGGTACAACCACGGAGATTTACGACTTTCTACGTCTGCTTTACGCCCGTGCCGGAGAAGCATTCTCGTATGTAACGGGTCGTAAAATGGAACGGCAGTCGCAGGACCAGATCATCGATACCATTCTGGATCAATATGCCGGACAGAAACTAACTCTGCTGTCGCCCATCATTAAAGGGCGTAAGGGACATTACCGGGAGCTGTTTGTACAGATTGCTAAAACCGGCTACACCAAAGTGCGGGTCGATGGGGTTGTACAGGATATTGCGCCGAAGATGCAACTGGACCGCTACAAAATTCACGACATCGAAATCGTGATTGATCGGCTGGTGCCTAAAGCAGAAGATCGGTATCGACTGAGCCAGTCGGTACAAACGGCTTTGCGGCAGGGAAAAGGGGCCATGCAGATGCTGGATGGAAACGGAACCCTGGTCTACTTCTCGCAGAACCTGATGGACCCCGAATCGGGCATCAGCTACGACGAACCCTCGCCCAATACCTTTTCGTTCAACTCGCCCTATGGGGCCTGTCCGGTTTGTAATGGGCTGGGCGTGATTGAAGAGATTACCGAAGAGTCGGTTATTCCAGATAAGTCGCTCAGTATCAGCCGAGGGGCTATTGCGCCATTGGGCGAATATCGCGAATTGTGGATCTTCAAGGAAATCGAAGCAATTCTGAAAAAGTACAAGCTCAACCTGACATCTCCGGTCAATAAATTTCCAGACGATCTGCTTCATGCGCTCCTGTATGGAACGGAAGATGAAGCGACGGTTCCCTCCAAAAAATACCCTGGCGAGGATTACTACAGCTTTAAGTTCGAAGGAATTGTCAATTTTCTAAAACGTCAGCAGGAAAACAGCACCGATAAAATTCAGGAATGGCTGAAGGACTTCATGGTTGTCAAAACCTGTCCTGAGTGTCAGGGTGCCCGGTTGAAAAAAGAATCTCTGTACTTTAAGATCGACCAGAAAAACATTTCCGAACTGGCCCGTATGGACATTTCGGAACTGACAGCCTGGTTCGATGGCGTCGAAAGTCGAATGACCGACCGCCAGAACGTCATTGCCAAAGAGATTCTGAAAGAAATCCGCAAACGCATCGGCTTCCTGCTCGACATTGGTCTGGATTACCTCACGCTCGACCGTCCGCTACGCACCCTTTCGGGGGGCGAAGCGCAGCGAATTCGGCTGGCAACCCAGATTGGTACTCAATTGGTTGGGGTACTGTACATTATGGACGAGCCAAGTATTGGCCTCCATCAGCGCGATAATGTCAAACTGATCGACTCGCTCAAAAACCTGCGTGATCTGGGCAATACGGTGCTGGTGGTTGAACACGACAAAGACATGATGCTCGAATCCGACTTTATTCTCGACATTGGGCCGGGAGCAGGTCGTCATGGCGGGCAGGTGGTGGGCATCGGAACCCCCGAAGAGTTTCTGAAAAACGGCAGTACTACCGCCGAGTATTTGAGCGGTCGGCGAAACATCGATGTACCGGCCGAGCGACGTAAGGGAAACGGTAAGTTTTTGATTATCAAAGAGGCTACGGGGCATAATCTGAAGAAAGTAACGCTGAAGCTCCCCCTGGGCAAAATGGTAACCATCACGGGCGTATCGGGTAGTGGCAAATCGTCGTTGATTCACGAGACTTTGTTTCCGGTATTGAACCGCCATTTTTATAAGTCGAAGCGGGAGCCGTTGCCGTTCAAATCAGTCGATGGACTGGAGCATCTGGATAAGGTAATTGAAGTCGATCAGTCACCAATTGGCCGGACACCCCGCTCCAATCCGGCTACCTATACGGGTATGTTCTCCGAGATTCGGACGCTGTTTGCCGAACTGCCCGAAGCCAAAATTCGGGGCTACAAGCCCGGTCGATTCTCGTTCAATGTAAAAGGTGGGCGTTGCGAAGACTGCGAAGGCGCGGGGATGAAGAAAATCGAAATGGAGTTTCTGCCCGATGTTCACGTGGTTTGTGAAACCTGCAAAGGCAAACGCTTTAACCGCGAAACGCTGGAGGTCCGCTTCAAAGGCAAATCCATTGCCGATGTACTGGATATGACCGTTGAGCAGGCACTGGATTTTTTTGCCAGCCAACCGAAAATTCTGCGTAAAGTGCAGACCCTGAATGATGTTGGGCTAGGCTATATTACGCTAGGGCAGCACGCTACCACCCTTTCGGGGGGCGAAGCCCAACGGGTAAAGCTGGCCGAAGAACTTTCGAAAAAGGATACGGGCAAAACACTCTACATCCTCGACGAACCGACTACAGGACTACATTTCCAGGACATCGCCCATCTGCTCGATGTATTGAATAAACTGGCCGATAAGGGCAATACGGTTCTGATCATCGAGCACAATCTGGACGTTATTAAAGTTTCGGATCATCTGATCGACCTCGGACCAGAAGGGGGTAACAAAGGAGGTAACATTATTGCCGAAGGGCCACCCGAAAAAGTGGCCGAGGTAAAAGGAAGCTATACCGGCAAGTTTTTGAAACTGGAATTGGAAGCAAGTAAGACGTAAAAGTCCCTATTTTCGTTGCGTTAAAAACAACCTGCGAAAAAGCTTTATGCGTTACCCATTCTTTTATGTTTTGCTTCTGGTACTGGTCGTTCTGGATGGCTGGCTACTGGCGCACCCCAATCTGATTGGTCAGGCTGGGGTGTTCTTTTTTGATTACACGGCCATTGAAACCTTTCCGAAGGCCCTGGGTACGGTAGCCCTTGTAGCTGGCATATCTATTCTGATTACCTGGTTTGTAGGGCGCCTGAGTCAGCCAGTAGCTATCGGGATAATGGTTATGCTCCTCGCTGGATCGGCTTATTATCTGTTCCAGAGTTTTACCCAGTACAATACAGGCATTTATAAGTTAACAGGAGCTGGTTTTCGGGCAGGGGCTATACTTCTGCCGGGTCTGGTCGTACTGATTTTTGGTGAAGGCTTGCTGCGCCGATTAAGGGAATAACGTAAAGGCTTACGGCTTCAGATACACGATGCATACGGATTTCTACTGGTACAAAGGTTTACCGCATTTGCAACCGCTTGGGGGTACATTCTTTGTTACCACGCGGCTTCAGGGGTCGCTGGCGCAAACTGAAAAAGAACGCCTGGCCAATACGTATGCAGCCAAAAAACAACAGATTCTTATCCGACCGGGCCATAGTCGGGACGAGTTGGATCGGCTGGAAAGAATGTATTTTGGCGAGTACGATCAGTTGATGGATCGGGCCGATTATGGACCCCGATGGCTGGAAACGGATTCTATTGCCCAACTTGTCGCTCAGAGCTTACACTATTGGGATGATAAAGCCTATAATCTGATTGCCTATACATTGATGCCCAATCATATTCATGTTGCGTTTTCGTTCTTCGATCCTGAATCGGGCAGGCCAGCAATACCCTTGGTGAAAATCCTGCAAAGTATTAAAAGCTTCTCGGCACGGCAGTGTAATCAGTTGCTGGAAAGACAGGGACAATTCTGGGATGATAAAAATTATGACCGACTGGTACGCGACCGCGACGAACTGTATCGCATTGTTCAGTATATTTTGCAGAATCCGGTAAAAGCTGGCTTTTGCCAACGCTGGCAGGACTGGAAATGGACGTACGTAAAACCTGAATACAATGACTTTAGATAACGTCTGGCCAAAAAGCTGGCTTGGCCTTTGGATCATCTTATTCCTGTTGCCTGGAACAAGCCGTAGCCTGGCCCAGACATACCTGCTAAAGCCCGATCGGATATTTGACGGCGAAACGACTCACGAAGGCTGGGCTGTACGCGTAAAAGGAGATAAGATAGAGGCTGTTGGCGCGATTGCATCGATATCTACAGAAGGCGCCGAAGTCGTTGATTTGAAAGGGACCACCCTGCTGCCGGGTCTGATAGAAGGGCATTCACACTTATTTCTGCATCCGTACAACGAAACGCCCTGGGACGATCAGGTGCTGAAAGAAGCCCGCTCGCTGCGAACGGCCCGCGCTACAGTTCATGCTCAGAAAACGCTGCTGGCAGGCTTTACAACCGTTCGGGATCTGGGTACCGAAGGCGCTGAATATGACGATGTAGGTCTGAAACAGGCTATTAATCAGGGGATTATTCCAGGGCCTCGAATGGTTATTGTGACGCGGGCCCTCATTGCAACAGGGAGTTATGCACCTAAGGGATTTAGCCCCGACATAGATGTGCCACAGGGAGCCGAAGAAGCCGACGGGCACGATGCCCTGATCAAAGCCGTTCGACGACAGATTGGGAAGGGAGCGGATGCCATCAAAATTTATGCCGATTATCGCTGGGGATTGATGGCCGAAGCCCGTCCGACCTTTACCATTGAAGAAATTAAACTGATGGTAGATGTAGCAAAAAGCAGTGGCCGGGCAGTGGTAGCGCACGCCAGTACGGCCGAAGGCATGCGTCGGGCCATTTTGGGTGGTTGCGAAACGATCGAACATGGGGATGCAGGTACGCCAGAGGTATTTACGCTGATGAAACAGCATGGCACAGCCTTATGTCCGACACTGGCGGCTGGCGATGCCATTAGTCAGTATCGCGGCTGGAAAAAAGGCCAGGAGCCTGAACCGGAGCGACTTAAGCAGAAGCGTATAACCTTCAAACAGGCAATGGACGCTGGCGTAACAATGGCTGCCGGGGGCGATGTGGGGGTTTTTAGTCACGGCGATAATGCCCGAGAACTGGATTTGATGGTCGATTATGGCATGAAACCACTCGATGTATTACGATCGGCCACTTCGATCAACGCTGATGTTTTTCACCTGGCCGACCGGGGGCGCCTGCGAACAGGCTTACTGGCCGATCTGGTGGCGGTAGAGGGCGATCCCACAAAAACGATTACTGATTTACACCGAGTTCGAGTCGTGATGAAGGGTGGAATTTTTTACAAACGATGAGCAGGGAACGTACGGTTAATTTTCGGGGTTACCATTTAATATAAATGTAATCTGGGTTTTTTACGACAATTTCATTCGTCGTTTTAATTTTTCGGCTAATTTCGCCCGTCGTGTACCCGCCCGGCTATTTTTACTACGAGGTTCCTGACGGGCAAACACGTTTATAAACGGCTACTTGAGCCAGATACTCAACAAACCGCATTGTAGTACCTCTGATTAACTCTACCCCTGAATTTGTATGGCAAATACCGCTGAATTAACAGTCGATGGTAAGTCCTATTCATTCCCAACTCTGGAGGGAACCGAACATGAAAAAGCCTTTGACATCTCAAATCTCCGTGATCAGACCGGCTACGTAACATTAGACCGGGGTTATAAAAATACCGGTGCCACCAAAAGCGCTATTACGTTTCTGGATGGTGAGCAGGGTATTTTACAATATCGTGGGTATGCCATCGAAGACTTAGCGGCCAAAGCGTCGTTTCTGGAAGTAGCTTACCTGCTTATTTACGGCGAATTGCCAACGAAAGACCAGTATGCCCAGTTCGAAAATTCCATTCGTCGGCATACGCTGGTTAATGAAGACATGCGGAAAATTTTTGATGGTTTTCCCGTAAAAGCTCACCCGATGGGCGTTTTGGCATCGCTGGTGAGTGCCATGAGTGCATTTTATTCTGACCTCGAAGGATCGTCGGGCGAAGACAAAACGGACCTGCACATTATCCGGTTACTGGCCAAATTGCCAACGATCGCAACCTGGTCGTACAAGCGTTCGCAGGGGCATCCGATAAATTACCCCAAAAACAGCCTCGACTACATTCCGAACTTCCTGAACATGATGTTCTCGTTGCCGGTTGAGGATTATAAAATTGATCCGGTCGTGGTTGAAGCCCTAAACGTGTTGCTGATCCTTCACGCCGATCACGAGCAGAACTGTTCAACTTCGACCGTTCGGCTGGTAGGTTCGTCACAGGCAAATATCTATTCGTCTATTTCGGCGGGTATCAGTGCCCTGTGGGGGCCTCTGCACGGTGGTGCCAACCAGGAAGTGATCGAGATGCTCGAAAATATCAAAGCCGATGGTGGCGATGTGGCTAAGTATGTCGATATGGCGAAAAACGCTAAAACAACGGGTTTCCGCCTGTTTGGTTTTGGACACCGGGTTTATAAAAACTTCGACCCGCGTGCTAAAATTATCAAAAAAGCGGCCGATGACGTTCTGACAAAGCTGGGTATTAATGACCCCGTACTGGAAATTGCCAAAGGATTGGAAGAAGCGGCTTTACACGACGAATATTTTGTATCGCGTAAGCTATATCCAAACGTTGACTTCTATTCAGGGATTATTTACCGGGCTCTGGGTATTCCGACCAACATGTTTACGGTAATGTTTGCCATAGGTCGTTTACCTGGCTGGATTGCTCAGTGGAAAGAAATGCGTGAGCAAAAAGAGCCTATCGGTCGGCCCCGGCAAATTTATACTGGCCCTACGTTGCGCGAGTTTGTTTCGCTGGAAAATCGTTAAGTATCATTCGGTTAAATATACTTCGAAAGCTACCACAAAATGGTAGCTTTTTTTGCATACACACTACGTTGAATTTGCAAATTGTAATATACAATATACTAAAAAAAGTATATCAAATGGCTCGCTTTTTGATCAGAAATCAATGACGATGGATAATAGGCTATTGTGAACGAGTCCAATGTGTATTGCACCAAAATTTATTTTTTTCTTAGCGTTAGCCCTGGTGTTACTGGGTTGTCATGCGGTACTAACCTCTGTACCAATCCCCGACACGTATTCGACCTACTACTGGGGAACTGTTACAGGCACCCGCCAAGGCGATGAATTAAGAAATGCCCGGATTTCAGCCGCATCCAGAGTGCCCTGCACAGCCTATGCGTTCGACGTTACGGTAACAGAATTTGATGATGATGGCGAAAAACTAGCAACCTTAACGTTGTTTAATATCCCGAAAAAGGCCGGTTCGCTGACTAAATTCAAAGTAGACTATCGTACGCTCTACTGTGGGTCCGATAGTATTGGTTGTACCTATACGACCTTGAGCAATAAAATGCCCTGGGGTACATACAAGCCCGTAATCGGTTCTGATACACAGTTGAGCATTCAGTCTTTCGATGAGGTATCCGGAGAAATTAAAGGCACCTTTAGCGTAAGAATGATACCCGATCAGATTTACGATGCCACGGCTCCCAGCCTGCTCTTATTCAAGAATGTAAAGTTTCTGACGAAGCTTAAGTACAGCAACGGAACCTATAAGAAATAAAAAAGGGCAGGATATACACCCGGCCCTTTTTACTGGTTCATTAAACAAATTAATCATCGAGCAGACCTTCGTCATCGGCGTCGGTGCCTTCCAGGACAGGATCAAGCAAAGCATTTTCATCTTCAGCGATTTTGGCCCGGATTTTGCCCTCCAGCTCTGCCATCAATTCAGGATTGTCGAGCAGTAATTCTTTTACGGCATCACGACCTTGTGCCAGCCGGTTGGTTCCGTAGGAGAACCAGGAACCGGATTTCTTAACGATCTCCATCTCAACGGCCAGGTCGAGCACTTCGCCCACTTTCGAAATACCCTGTCCATACATAATGTCGAACTCAACAACTTTGAACGGAGCCGCCAGTTTATTCTTGACTACCTTTACTTTAGTACGGTTCCCTACTACATTGTCGGCGCCCTCTTTGATCTGGCCAATCCGACGAATATCCAAGCGAACCGACGAGTAGAATTTCAGCGCATTACCACCCGTGGTTGTTTCGGGGTTACCGAACATCACGCCGATTTTCTCACGCAACTGGTTGATAAAGATACAGCAGCAGCCCGTTTTGTTGATAGTACCTGTAAGTTTCCGCAAGGCCTGCGACATCAGACGGGCCTGAAGGCCCATTTTACTTTCGCCCATTTCGCCTTCAATTTCGGCTTTAGGAACCAGCGCGGCAACGGAGTCAATAACGCAGATGTCAATGGCTCCAGAGCTAATCAGGTGTTCGGCAATTTCGAGTGCCTGCTCGCCATTGTCGGGCTGTGAGATAAGCAGATTTTTGGTATCAATGCCCAGCTTTTCCGCATAAACCCGGTCGAAGGCGTGTTCGGCATCAATAAAGGCGGCAAGACCCCCCGTTTTTTGGGCTTCTGCAATGCAGTGCATCGTCAGAGTGGTTTTACCCGACGATTCAGGTCCATAAATTTCAACGATACGGCCGCGCGGCATACCCCCGATACCGAGCGCCAGATCCAGGCCCAAAGACCCGGTCGAGATAACTGGAACATCCACAACTTTGCTCTCGCTCAGGCGCATTACCGTACCTTTTCCGAAAGCTTTGTCCAGTTTTTCAATAGTGGTTTGAAGGGCTTTTAGTTTACTGTCATTAGCAGATGCTGTGGCTTGCGCCATGTCTGATTTTGCCATGTTAAGCTGGTTGTTTAAACAGATAAAATTACCCAAAAATGGCCGGATTACCAAACGGTTTCTGAAAATAGTTGGGGCTTTTTATCCAGGGTTTTTCAAGGGAATAGTAAGTGTGTAAAAACCAGCTAATGATAACATAATGAATCAATTAGCTGGTTTTTACGTCAGGTATTTATTAACGTATGGAATCGGATGCGGCAGGCGTCTGAGTGGTAGCGGGCTGTTGCACTTGTGGCTGCCCTTGTTGCGGCTGCGGCTGGCCCGGTTGATAGCCCGGATAGGCAGACGTGTCGCCGTAAGGACGCATGGGTGGCCCAACAACTTCTACGCTAGTAATGTAATACTTGGTTTCGCCATTCCAGGGGAATTTCAAGATCTTTTCTTCGTAATGCAGTGTCACACGCTGACCTGTTTTTACAGCATCGGTAATCTGCTTGGCTACGTCTTCATCTTTTACCGAAAAGTCAAAATATTGGGGGGTGAGTGAGCCCGTTTCGCCCGAAAAACCACCTACGTTCAGAACACCTTCGTAAGTTTTGAAAATAAATCCTCGTCGGCTGAATTTCGAGACGGTTCCGGCCCGTTCGCCGTCGCTGTAGCTCCAGCCAGTCAGCGCATAGAGTACGCCAAAAACAACTAATAAAAACAAGAGAAAATATAATAAGCCGCGCATAGATATGGTTGGTTTGGTGGTACTTGTAAAGCACACAAATAGACAAAAATTTCTGATAACTTCTGTTTCAGGACTATAAAGACCATGAATTATTCATTAAGTAACAAACCAATCGGGTTCTGGTTCTGAAGTTTTGCCCTGTATTTCGTTACTTTGCGCTCGATTTGTGTATAAGCCTAAGCGCCTGTGCGTCAAATCAGATAAACCGGCCTGCCGGATCACCGGAGCGCCGGACCGATAGCATAGTTTGTTGTTAACCCTTTTTATTCTCTCCAATGAGTACCATCCAAAGCATTCATGCCCGACAAATTCTGGATTCACGCGGTAACCCAACTGTTGAAGTTGACGTTCGTACCGAAAACGGTTTTCTGGGGCGGGCCGCTGTACCCTCGGGCGCATCGACAGGTACCCACGAAGCGGTCGAACTCCGCGACGACGACAAAAAGGTATATATGGGCAAAGGTGTCCTGAAAGCCGTCTCGAATGTAAATGAATTGATTTTCCCTGAACTGGTTGGCATATCGATCTTTGAACAAAGCATGATCGATCGGATTATGCTCGAACTGGACGGTACGCCCAACAAAGGTCGTTTAGGGGCCAACGCCATCCTTGGCGTGTCGCTGGCAGCCGCTAAAGCAGCTGCTCAGGAAGCAGGTTTGCCGCTGTATCGCTATATCGGTGGCGTAAATGCCAACACGCTGCCCGTGCCGATGATGAACATTCTGAACGGTGGCTCGCATGCTGATAATTCAATCGACTTCCAGGAGTTTATGGTAATGCCCGCCAATGCGCCGAGTTTCTCGGAAGCCCTGCGGATGGGTACCGAAATTTTCCATACGCTGAAAGGGGTTCTGAAAAAAATGGGTCTGGCTACCAACGTCGGTGATGAAGGTGGGTTTGCACCTAATATCAAATCGAACGAAGAAGCGATTCAAACCATCATCCAGGCTATCGAAAAAGCAGGCTACCGCCCAGGTGAAGACGTTTGGATTGCTATGGATGCCGCTTCGTCCGAATTCTATGATGCCGAAGCAGGTGTATATCATTTCAAAAAATCGACGGGCGACAAACTGACTTCGTCGGAGATGGCCGGATTCTGGAAAGACTGGGTGAACAAATACCCAATCCTGTCGATTGAAGATGGCATGGCCGAAGACGATTGGGATGGCTGGAAAGCTCAGACCGATTTGCTGAAGGATAACAAAACCCAGCTTGTTGGCGACGACCTGTTTGTAACGAACGTAACCCGCCTTCAGGAAGGTATCGATAAAGGAATTGCCAATGCCATTCTGGTAAAAGTAAATCAGATTGGTTCGTTGACCGAAACCATCGATACGGTAAATCTGGCGAAGCGCAATTCGTACAAAAACATTATGTCGCACCGTTCGGGCGAAACCGAAGACGCTACCATCGCTGATCTGGCCGTAGCATTGAACACGGGTCAAATCAAAACGGGTTCGGCTTCGCGCTCAGACCGGATGGCAAAATACAACCAGTTGCTCCGTATCGAAGAGGAACTGGGCGAAACCGCTTATTTCCCAGGACTTAAGTTTTAGCATAGGGCAAAGGGGACGGGGTATGGGCCAGACGCTCTACCCCATGCCTTCTGCCCCAGGCATCTTGTACCATGCTACAAAAAATCCTCCGCTATTTTCGTAATTTCTACGTTGCCACAGGCGTAGGGCTTCTGGCATGGATGCTGTTTTTCGACGCCAACGACCTGCCGACGCAAATTCGAAACTGGTGGAAGCTGCACGTGCTGGAAGAGGATGTTCAGTTTTATCAGGGCAAAATTAAGGCCGTTCGAACCGAGCGTAAGGAGTTACTGGGAAATGACCAGCTTCGGGAAAAGTTTGCCCGCGAGAAATACCTGATGAAGAAACCCGGTGAAGATGTATTCGTCATTGTGGACGAGAACAACGAACCGCTTGAAAAGTAGCGAGGTGCAGCGAGCATGGAGCGAGGTGATCATTGGTTCACCCTACTCCACGCTCCATGCTCCACGCCCCCTGCCGCTATGATTTCCGTTCTCTTTGTTTGTTTAGGCAATATCTGCCGGTCGCCGGTGGCAGAGGGTATTTTTAAGCAGCTCATCTCCGAAGAAGGGCTTGACAAACAGATAAGTTGTGATTCGGCAGGAACATCGTCCTACCATATCGGCCAGTTACCTGATCTTCGAAGTCGTGAAAATGCCCTTGAACATGGGCTTACGCTTACGCATCGCGCCCGCCGTTTGACGGGCGACGATTTGGCACAGTTCAATTACTTCGTAGCGATGGATGAGAAGAACCTCGAAACCATCGAAAAATTAAACTACCGAAGTACGGGCCTACATACGACTGACACGATTTTTCTGCTACGTGAATTCGATCCCGAGGTCAGCGATGAACCTGATGTGCCGGACCCCTACTACGAAGGTCCCGAGGTTTTCGAAGACGTTTATCAGATCTGTCTACGTTGCTGCCGACAGTTGCTTACGTATTTAATTCAACAGCATAATCTTAATGAGCGAAAGAGCGAAAGAGCGAAAGAGTGAAAAGCCAGCGTAGACTATTTTCACTCTTTCACTCTTTCACTCTTTCGCTCTCTCACTCTTTCACTCATTAAAAAATGAACAAAAAAGTCATTCTCATCATTCTCGATGGATGGGGTATCCCGCTGAAACGCGAAGTATCTGCCATTGAATCGGCACATACACCTTTTATAAACTCGCTGTATCCCAAATACCCGCATAGTACGCTCGAAGCGTCGGGGCTGGCCGTTGGACTACCTGCCGGTCAGATGGGTAATTCGGAAGTTGGGCACATGAACCTTGGTGCCGGTCGGGTGGTGTATCAGGATCTGGTGAAAGTCAACAAAGCCGTTGAGGAGCACACGCTCGATAATGAGCCGGTATTGGTCGATGCCCTGAATTATGCCAAAGCCAACAACAAGCAGGTGCATTTCATTGGACTCGTTTCGGACGGTGGGGTTCATGCACACGTAGATCACCTCAAAGGATTATTGTCCATCGCTCACGCCCACGATCTGACGAACGTATATGTCCACGCCTTTACCGACGGCCGCGACACCGACCCGAAAGGGGGTATTGGGTATATCTCAGAAGTTCAGGACCACATGGCCGCCACTACCGGGCAGATTGCCAGCGTGGTTGGGCGGTATTATGCCATGGACCGCGATAATCGCTGGGAACGGGTAAAAGTTGCTTACGACGCTATGGTACACGGTATTGGTACCAAAGTGGCTGCGTCGGGGGTAACCCAGGCATTGCAGGAGTCATATGATGCCGACATTACCGATGAGTTTGTCAAACCAATCATTGTCAGCAATCCCGACGGCTCGCCTGTAGCGGTTATTGAAGAAGGTGACGTCGTGCTTTGCTTCAATTTCCGTACCGACCGTGGCCGCGAGATTACGCAGGCACTGACGCAGAAGGACTTCCCGGAACAGGGCATGCAGAAACTGCCACTGTACTACATCACCATGACCAACTACGACAGCGAGTTTATGAATGTCAAGGTGATTTTCGATAAAGATAATTTGTCGAAAACGCTGGGTGAAGTCGTGGCTGATGCGGGCCGGAAACAGATTCGCATTGCCGAAACCGAGAAATATCCGCACGTTACGTTCTTCTTCTCCGGTGGGCGGGAAGAACCTTTTGTGGGTGAAAAACGGCTGTTGTGCCCGTCGCCTAAGGAAATGACCGTTCTGGACGACCGGGGTGTGCAGATTACCATTCCGGTAAAAACCTACGATCAGATTCCGGAAATGGCCGCTTACGATATTCGGAATGCCATCATTCCGGAATTGGAGAAAGAAGAAACGGATTTCATCTGCCTGAACTTTGCCAATACCGATATGGTCGGCCATACAGGTGTATTTTCTGCCGTTGTGAAGGCTGCCGAAACGGCTGATGCCTGTGCCCAGGCTGTAACAGAAGCAGCTCTTGCGCATGGCTATACCACAATCATCATCGCCGACCACGGGAATGCCGAGTACATGATCAATGACGACGGTACCCCTAATACAGCGCATACAACGAACCTGGTTCCCTGCATCCTGATCGATAAAGACTATCATCCGGAGCTGAAAGATGGGAAACTGGCCGATATTGCTCCTACTATTCTTCAGTTGATGGGTATTCCGCAACCCCCCGAAATGGGTGGCGTAAGTTTGATCAAAGAATAGAGTGGCAGCGAAGGATTTATATCATCAGGCTGTTGTTAAAGCGTTGGAAGCTGATGGCTGGATGGTCCGAAAAGACCCTCTAGCCATTACTTTTTTGAACCGTACAGTTTTCGTTGATTTGGGTATTGAAGGCGTATCGTTAATCGCTAATCGATCGGGAAGAAAAATCGCTATTGAAATCAAAAGTTTTCTGAGTACCTCGCCGATAAAGGATTTTCAGGAAGCGATTGGGCAATACCTGATGTATGAACTGATTCTGAATGAAACAGATCCCGAGATTGAACTTTGGCTGGCTGTTCCAGTTGCTGTCTATGATGAATTCTTTCTGGAGGAGTTTACGCTCTTTGTTCTAAGTAAGATTTCGATTAGTTTAGTTATATTTGATCAGGTCGCATCGAAAATTGTCAAATGGATTCCATCAATATCTATAGGCAGGCCGCCCAGCAGATAGTTGAGCGGTACGCATCGTATCAATCAGGTAGCCATGAAATTCATCATGAATTGGTAATGGATACTGTGCGGGACCACTATGAAGTGTTAGTTATCGGATGGCAAAAAGGACGGCGTGTGTACCATACGATGATGCATTTTGACATTATTGAAAGCAAGATTTGGATTCAGGTAAATAATACTGACAGGGACTTATCAGCGGAGTTAATCGAATTAGGGGTTTTGAAAGACGATATAGTGATTGCTTTCCATCCTGAAGGCATTCGCAGACACTTGATACCAGCGGCTTAATAGGCTCTAGGGGTTATAAAAGCCGCACTTGTTCGATCAGGTTGCGGCTTTTTTGTTACCATACATAAAAATCCGTGGTCTAGTGCTTATTATAAAGTAGTAGTCCCATCAACTGCTCTTTAAGTAAGGAAACCGGAAAGCTTGTCGTTTCCCTTACTTTATGCAGATTAACTATTCCTTACAACTCACCGATCTTACCGCAAAACTTGACCGATTCTGGGACCTGTCTGGTCAGAAAATACGCCTGATTGAAGCCGAATACGACGTGTCAAAAGGCTCCCCGGTTTTTACCTGGGCGGGTAAATACACAACCCGTGGCTGGACCGAGTGGACACAGGGGTTCCAGTTTGGTTCCGCCATTTTACAGTTTGATGCTACCAACAATACTGAATTTCTGGAAATAGGCCGCCAGAAAACACTTCGTGTAATGGCTCCGCACATTAGCCACATTGGTGTGCATGACCACGGATTTAATAACGTGAGCACGTATGGGAATTTACTGCGGCTCATGCAGGAGGGCCGAATTCCGCACAATGAATGGGAAAAGAATTTTTATGAACTGGCCCTGAAAATCTCCGGTGCCGTACAGGCTAGCCGATGGACTACCGTTAAAAACGGTGGCTTCATTAGCTCGTTCAATGGCCCTCATTCACTGTTTGTCGATACTATTCGTTCCTGCCGGGCGCTAGTGGTGAGTCATGCGCTTGGGCATGTGTTTCAGGGTGAGGGCGATGCAAAAATAAGTCTGCTGGAACGGGCTTTGCAGCATATGAAAGCCACTGCCGATTATTCCGTGTTCTACGGTGAAGGGCGGGATTCGTACGATGTGTGGGGCCGGACTGCTCACGAAAGCGTATTCAACGTAAAAGATGGCAATTTTCGCTGCCCCAATTCTCAGCAGGGGTATTCCGGCTTTACGACCTGGACACGCGGCTTGGCCTGGGCTATGTGTGGGTTTGCCGAAGAACTGGAATGGCTGGCTACCTGCGACGATGCCGAACTAGAACCCTTTGGCGGGCGAACAACTATCGAAGCCTACATGCTCAAAGCGGCAGCCGCTACCTGCGATTTTTTTATTGAAAACACGCCTACCGACGGCATTCCGTATTGGGATACGGGGGCGCCTACCCTGCATCGCCTGGGTGATTACCTGAATCGTCCGGCAGATCCTTACAATGCATTTGAACCTGTGGATAGTTCGGCGGCCGCTATTGGTGCTCAGGGATTACTGCGTTTAGGGAACTATTTAACAGAAAAAGGCAATGAAGAAGCCGGTAAACGCTACTTCCAGGCTGGCCTAACCACGCTTGATACACTCCTTGATGCCCCATATTTGAGCACGAATCCAACGCATCAGGGCTTGCTGCTGCATTCGATCTATCACCAACCCAATGGCTGGGACTATGTACCACCCGGCAGCCACATTGCCAATGGTGAGTCGAGCATGTGGGGTGATTATCACATCCGCGAAGTGGCACTCTACCTACAACGCATCATCCGTAACGAACCGTACTATACCTTCTTTAACTGCATCGCCTGATTGTTTTGCCCATGAGTGAGAAATACAAACCCGCCTACCCGCGTATGGCTCAGCTAAAAACGGCTGCGGACCTGCATAACTACCTGGAAAAGAATCATATCGAGTTGCCGTTCGATGAAACGGTGTTACCCCCCGCCGAAAGTCCGTTCAACCGACCGATTCATCTGAAGTCGGGAAAAACGATTGGCAATAGCCTTTGTATTCTGCCGATGGAAGGGTGGGACGGTACTACAGACGGAAGACCAACCGACTTTACCCGAAATCGGTGGAAGAAGTTTGCCATTAGTGGGGCCAAACTGCTCTTTGGTTGTGAAGCTGTTGCGGTTTGTCATGCCGGAAAAGCCAACCCAAATCAACTGGTCCTGAACGATGAAACCTTTTCGGATTTCGTCGATTTACGTCAGCAACTTCTTAAAGATCATTCCGAGGCCTTTGGAGCAACCGACGATCTGCTGATCGGCCTGCAATTGACGCATTCCGGGCGGTTCTGCAAACCAAAAAGTCATAAAGCCTTTGAGTCAAAAATTCTGTATAGCCATCCGTTTCTGAACAGTAAGTTTGGCATGGCGGCCGATTACCCGGTACTGACCGATGAAGACATCGACCAAATCATCGAGCAATACGTTCAGGCGGCTGTGCTGGCCCAAAAAGCAGGATTCGACTTTGTCGACATCAAGCACTGTCATGGGTATCTGGGGCATGAATTTTTGAGCGCGGTAAGCCGTGAGGGCCAGTATGGCGGTTCCTTTGAAAATCGAACCCGCTACCTGCGAAACATTGTGGCGGGTATCCGGCAGGCAGCATCCGGCTTGGAAATCGGTATTCGATTGAGCGCTTTCGATATGTTGCCCTTCAAAAAAGGGCCAGCTGGAACAGGTATCCCCGAATCGGCCGAACAATATCCGTTTGCCTTTGGGGGTAAGTCGGATGGGCTTGGCCCGGATCTGACCGAAACCAAAGCTTTTTTGGCCCTGGCCGAATCGTTGGGTATTCAGTTGGTTTGCATTACGGGAGGAAGTCCATATTATAACCCTCACCTGATGCGTCCTGCTTTATTCCCACCCTCTGATGGCTATTTGCCTCCCGAAGATCCGCTGCTGGGTGTAAAACGGCAAATCGACGTGACGCATGAGTTGAAGCAGGCTTTTCCTGAACTAGTGATTATTGGATCAGGCTATTCGTATTTGCAGGAATGGTTGCCCAATGTGGCGCAGTACGTGTTGCGGCACAACATGGCCGATAGTGTTGGTTTCGGGCGAATGGTGTTGTCGTATCCGACCATGCCTGCCGATATGCTGGCAGGCCGTTCGCTGGTCCGAAACCATATCTGCCGTACGTTCTCCGATTGTACCACGGCTCCCCGTAATGGACTTATTTCGGGTTGCTATCCGCTGGACACACTCTACAAAAAAAGCCCCGAGGCCGAACAGCTTAAAGCGCTAAAAGACAGCCTGTGAAAAACGTGAAACATAAGCCAGTAGCTCTCATAACGGGTGGTAGTCGCGGTATTGGCTATGGTATTGCCGAACATCTGGCAAAAGCAGGCTTTGACCTCGCTATCAATGGTGTTCGGCCCGAAACGCTGGTGACAGATGCACTGGACAACCTACGGGCACTGGGCGCAGAGGTGATCTACTGTCCCGGTGATATTGCGTCGCGGGAAGACCGGCTGAGTATGCTGGAGAAAATAAAGGCGTATTACGGTCGGCTGAATGTGCTGGTAAATAATGCCGGTGTTGCGCCCAAAGAGCGTCGGGATATTCTGGAAGCAACGGAAGAAAGTTTTGAGTACGTACTATCGACCAACTTGCAGGGGGCCTATTTTCTGACACAAGCGGTAGCCAACTGGATGATTGAGCAAAAAAGAGATGCTCCTGACTTTGCTGGCCGAATCATTACCATTTCGTCGGTTTCAGCTACCGTTGCTTCCGTAAACCGGGGTGAGTATTGCGTAGCGAAAGCCGGATTGAGCATGGCGACTCAACTCTTTGCGGCCCGGCTTGGTGAGTTCGATATTCCGGTTTATGAGGTCCGTCCGGGCATTATCCAAACCGATATGACGGCAGGTGTCACGGCCAAATACGACAGGCTGATTGCCGATGGGTTGTGTGTGCAGAAACGATGGGGGCTTCCCGACGATGTTGGTCGGGTGGTTGCGTCATTGGCCAGGGGCGACTTTCCGTATTCGACAGGTCAGGTAATTATGGTGGATGGCGGCATGACGTTGCCCCGTTTATAAGTTTTTGATAATCAGTTGGTGGTTTTTCGATTAGTTTACCACTGCCCTCCACTTTATGTTCTGAAAACTCATTACGGATTCGTTTGACCATTGTAGTCGTATTTAAGTCAATCAGCGTATTACGATATGACAGAAGAATTGAACGTTTGCCTAACGAACGTACTGAACGTCTAAATCCTAAAATTGCACATGGAGAGTCAAAACGAATCTCGTAGAAAATTTATTAAATCGGCGGCTGTAGGGTCTATAGCTGCCTTCGGCTTACCTACCTACATTCCGGCCCACGCGTTTGGGGCTAACGATCGGGTCCGGGTAGCCGTTATCGGGGTCAATGGTCGGGGGAAAGATCACATTCAGGGGTTTTCCAAGCTGAAAGATGTTGAAGTGGTTACTCTTTGCGATGTCGACAGCAACGTACTTCAGGAACGAGCTTCGGATTTCGAAAAGAAATACAACCGAAAAGTGCAGACCATCGGTGATTTGCGGCAGGTTTACGACGACAAAAACATCGATGCCGTCAGCATCGCTACCCCAAACCATTGGCATGCGCTGGCAGCTATCTGGGCGTGTCAGGCTGGTAAGGATGTGTACGTCGAAAAACCGGGTGCACACAACCTTCACGAAGGCCGTAAACTGGTTGAAGCTGCCTCCCGCTACAATCGCATCGTGCAGCATGGCGTACAGTTACGAAGCTCGGAAGCCATTCAGGAAGCGATCAAGCACCTGCGTGATGGCCTGATCGGGAAGGTCTATATGGCCAGAGGGCTGGTGTTTAAATGGCGTCCAAGCATCGGTGATCTGGGAAAATCAGCGGTTCCGGCCGAACTGAACTGGAACTTATGGCAAGGGCCCGCTCAGGAAAAGGAATTCAGCAAAAATTACGTTCATTACAACTGGCACTGGTTCTGGGATTATGGTAATGGCGACATCGGCAACCAGGGCATTCACGAAACCGACCTTTGTATGTGGGGGCTGGATGTAGGTTTTCCTGAAGAAATCACATCGTCGGGTGGTAAATTTCTCTGGAATGACTGCAAGGAAACGCCCGAAACTCTCACTTCGGTCTATAAATATCCCTCACAGGGCAAAGTCATTCAGTTTGAAGTACGTCCCTGGATGACCAATAAAGAGGATGGTGTCGAGATCGGGAATCTATTCTACGGCGACAAAGGCTATATGGTGATCAACGGTTACGACGATTACAAAACCTTCCTGGGCAAGGAACGTACGCCCGGCCCCGCCCGAAAAGCGGGAGGGGATCACTACGCCAATTTCATCGACTGTGTGCGGTCGCGGGATAAGTCGAAACAGAATGGTCCTGTCGAAACAGCGCATCTGGCTTCGGGTATTGCGCACCTTGGCAATATTTCCTATCGATTAGGGCGAACGTTACATTTTGATCCGAAAAACGAAGTATTCGTCGGCGATAAGGAAGCCAATCAGATGCTTACCCGTAAGTACCGCGCTCCGTTTGTAGTGCCCGAAAAAGTGTAATCCTAATTTGTTATCCCGACTACACGTCCCGGTCGGGATAACAAAAATTAACCAGTCTATGAAACCCGTCTTTACACCTGAACCTGTTACGGCCAATCGATCCACGCTTCGTCAGCTTTTACAAATTCCTGTACTGGTGGCTGCCCTGGGTTATCTGGTGGATATGTATGATCTGTTCCTGTTCAGTGTTGTGCGGGTTCCCAGCCTGAAAGCGCTTGGTGTAGAGGGCGACCGGCTTTTGGGCGACGGGTTGCTACTACTGAACACACAGACAGCAGGTTTACTGATTGGTGGTATTTTCTGGGGGATTCTGGGCGACCGTCGCGGGCGGCTTTCGGTGCTATTTGGGTCTATTCTGCTGTACTCACTTGCCAATATTGCCAATGGGTTTGTTACGTCGCTGAATCAATATGTTCTGCTTCGGTTTATTGCGGGCATTGGTCTGGCTGGGGAGCTAGGCGCTGGTATTACGCTGGTGACAGAAATTTTGCCGAAAGAGATTCGGGGATATGGCACCACACTGGTAGCCACAATGGGGGTTCTGGGCGCTATTCTGGCCTATTTTATGGCCGATCTGTTCGACTGGCGCATTTCCTATTTCATCGGTGGTGGATTGGGGCTTCTCCTGCTTGTGTTGCGGTTCAACGTGCTGGAGTCTGGTTTATTCGTAAAAACCAGCCAGCGGGCGATTGCCAGAGGAAGCGTACAAACGCTGTTTAGTGATAAGCACCGCCGGAACAAATACCTGCAATGTATACTGGTGGGGCTGCCCATCTGGTTTGTGGTGGGTATCCTGATTACGTTCTCTCCTGAATTGGGCAAAGCGATTGGGCTTACTGAACCCGTAATCGCCGGAAAAGCCGTTATGCTGAGTTTTTCGGGACAGGTACTGGGCGATCTGGTAAGTGGATTTCTGAGCCAGTCGCTACGGAGTCGCAAAAAAGTGATTCGGTTGTTTATGCTGGTTTCCTTCGCCTTTATCCTGGTTTATTTGCTGGCGCCAATCAGCCGTCTGACGATGTTTTACGCCGTTTGCGTTTGTCTTGGCTTTGCAAACGGCTACTGGACCTTGTTCGTGACCATTGCGGCCGAACTATTCGGAACCAACCTCCGGGCTACAGTAGCCACTACAATTCCGAATTTTGTACGGGCGGCTACCATTCCGCTAAGTGCTATTTTTGTCCAGTTGAAGCCATCTTTAGGGACCGTTTACAGCGCCTTAACGGTCGGCGTTTTAACCATCGTAATCGCCCTGGTTGCGCTCTCATATCTCGATGAGACGTTTACGAAGGATATGGATTATGTAGAAGAAGGGTAACGATTAGCGCAATAGCTGTAGATTGAACGCAAAGCCCGGCAATACGTCTTCACCTGATAGGCTGTTGTCGAATCCATGCACTACGCTGACTGATCCATCGGCCCGATAAATGCGCACTTCCTCCGTTTTCGGGTCAATCATCCAGGCTAAGCGGCAACCATTGTCCATGTATTCCCGCATCTTGTCGGTGGTTCCCTTAAGCGTGTCCGATTCACTCAACAGTTCGACGACAAAATCAGGGCAAAGCGGTGGAAATTTCTTTCGCTCATCGGGCGAGATTCGATTCCATTGATCATGGCTCACCCAGGCAACATCAGGACTACGTGTAGCCCCATTGGGTAAATTAAACCCGGTCGATGAATCGAAGGCCAGGCCAAGGCATGCTGTTCGATTCCAGATTGTTAAATCAGTGGTTAATTCACTGTTGTGAATCCCTGTTTCGCCCCCCGTTTGTCCCAAAGGCAATATGTTGCCAGTGGCATCACGCTCAAATTTATAATCGGCATTTTCCTGGCAGAAATAGTAGAACTCATCGGCTGTCCTGTGACGCATCTGCTCGAACAGGTCAATGCCCGGCTCTATAGGAAACGGAAACACAATGCCTGTCATGATTGGAATCGTTAGTAGCTGATCAAATATACAAACTTACCTGGTCATAAAACGAAACTCATTGGCTCTCATAAAAGACTTGTTTGTCATTACGTCTAAAATTCGTTACTTAAGTTTTGTGTAGTATACGTTAAACATATGGCTAGAAATACGCGTCAAGAATTGCTTAGTGAAGTCGATAAGCATAAGTGGGTTGTCTTTAACATAGTTGATGAATCTTTGCCTCCCTTCTCTTATACCGTGGGTCTTTACAAGACATTCGGTCACCCTGAGATAATTATTTCTGGCTTAAAATATGAATCGGCACATGCGATTTTGAACGTCATTGGCAGTGATGTTGAGATAAGTATTACTCGAAATACAGATTTCATTTATGATGATGTTCTGGATGGTTATCCTTGTCTTTTTAAGACTGTAGATCGAAACTTGTATGATGATTATTTCGGTAGAGCTATTGTCTATTACGAAAATTGTGACTTCCCAGTATTACAATGTGTATGGCCTGATTTGGAAAATAGATTTCCCGGTGACAATGGGTACACTGTTACTATTCAGGAAATCTTATATAAATAGGTTATACCCATTTTATAAGTGCCAGTCTGAATGCTACAAGCTAGAAAATAAGTGATAGATTTTGTGCTAACCACAAACGCCATAAAACGAAACTTCCCGAAAATGCTAGACGTTGGCGCCCAGCCTTTCGGGAAGTTGATATGTGCTTTGAGAAAGCCGAATTACATGTCGAACAGAATCCGGGCGGGGTCTTCCAGAATCTGCTTCACGCGAACCAGGAAGCTAACCGACTCTTTACCGTCGATAATCCGGTGGTCATACGACAACGCCAGGTACATGATGGGCCGAATGACAATCTGACCGTCGACTACTACCGGGCGTTCGACAATGTTGTGCATGCCCAGAATAGCCGATTGAGGAGCGTTGATGATCGGGGTCGATAGCATCGAACCGAAAACACCGCCATTCGTAATGGTGAACGTACCACCCGTCATTTGCTCGATAGTCAGCTTGTTGTCGCGGGCGAGACCTGCCAAACGAACGATTTCTTTCTCGATACCGGCAAAGCTTAGTTGTTCGGCATTGCGGATAACCGGCACTACCAGGCCCCGTTCGGTCGAAACAGCTACCGAAATATCACAAAAATCATTGTAAACGATCTGTTCACCATCAATCTGCGCGTTTACGGCTGGGAAGTCTTTCAGGGCAATACAAACTGCTTTCGTGAAGAACGACATAAAGCCAAGCCCTACGCCCTGTTTCTCCTTGAACTTATCTTTGTATTTGTTCCGCAGATCCATGATCGGCTTCATATCTACCTCGTTGAAGGTAGTTAGCATAGCCGTTTCGTTCTTAACCGCTACCAACCGTCGGGCAATGGTCCGACGCAGTGAGGTCATTTTTTCGCGACGCTGGTTACGGCTACCACCCGTAGCTACAGGTGCTGGAGCCGGTGCCGGAGCACTTGGTTTTGGAGCAGCCGGTGCCGGAGTTGGCGTTGCGGCTGGTTGTGCCGGAGCTGGCGTTGCCTTTTGAGCGTCCTCTTTTGTAATTCGTCCGCCAACACCTGTACCCTGAACAGCTTGCGCATTAACGCCTTTCTCGTCCAGAATTTTAGCGGCTGCCGGTGATGGATAATGAGCCGCATAACCGTTCTGCCCATTCGAAGCGGGGGCTTCGGTAGCGGGTGCACTTGTGGCTGGTTGTGGACTTGCGGGCGCTGGAGCGGCAGAGGCACCTGCCCCAACTTCGATTTTAGCAATCAACGCGCCAATCGGCAGTGTTTCGCCAGCCTGTGCGACAATACGTAGGGTTCCGGCGGCTTCGGCAGGGAGTTCGAAGGTAGCTTTATCCGATTCCAGTTCGCACAGAACCTCATCGAGTGCGACCGCATCGCCGTCTTTTTTGCTCCAGGAGGCAATGGTTACTTCAGTAACGGATTCGCCAACGGCTGGCACTTTGACCTCAATTACCTGAGCACTGGTAGTAGCTGGTTTGGCAGGCTCAGCAACGGCTACAGGAGTTGCGGCTGCAACAGGCGCAGGCTGTTCGGCTGGCTTTGGCGTCTCGGCTTTGGCTGCTGGCGCTGGTGTAGCTGCTGGCGCACCACCTCCATCGTCGATAGTGCAGATACTGGCGCCTATCGGAAGTACGTCACCTTCCTGAGCCAATATGTGCAGAATACCATCGGCTTCGGCCGTTAGTTCAAATGTGGCTTTGTCAGAATCGAGGCCGCAAAGTACCTCGTCCATTTTTACATGGTCACCTTCTTTTTTGTACCAGGTGCCAACAGTTACTTCGGTAATCGATTCCCCCACGGGAGGGATTTTCATGTCAACGGCCATTTTTCTATAGTTTGTAGTCCGTCGTTTAAGGGTTGACGTTTGCAGATGCTTCTAAAACGCCTACGGCCATCAACCCTCAAACTGCTTTTTTATTCAAACGCTCTCCGAACGATATCGGCTTGTTCCTGAGTATGAATTTTTGGATAACCGGTTGCGGGAGAAGCCGCAGCCTTGCGTGAAATGATGGGCAAATGTACACCTACACGCAATAAATACGTCCAGTAACCCATATTTTCGGGCTCTTCCTGTACCCAGAATTTCTCTGCCTTCTTATATTTTTCCAGAATGGCGTCCAGTTGTGTTTTTGGCAACGGAGCCAGTTGCTCCAGACGGACGATCGCTACATCGTCGCGTTGGTCGGCCTGTTGCTTTTCGAGCAGATCGTAATACACTTTACCCGTGCAGAACAACACACGTTTTACCTTTTTTGCCTGTGCATAGCTATCATCAATGATCTCCTGGAACGAGCCTTTGGTCAGGTCTTCGAGTGGAGAAACACATTTTGGATGACGAAGCAGCGACTTGGGCGACATAATGGCCAGCGGCTTGCGGAATGGCCACGCCAACTGCCGACGCATAATATGGAACAGGTTGGCCGGGGTGGTAATATTAGCTACCGTCATATTGTATTCAGCATACAATTGCAGATACCGCTCTGGCCGGGCATTGGAGTGTTCGGGACCCTGGCCTTCGTAGCCGTGTGGCAGCAACATCACAACCCCATTCTGAATACCCCATTTGGATTCAGCAGCCGCAATGAACTGGTCAATGATTAACTGAGCACCGTTTGAAAAATCCCCAAACTGAGCTTCCCAGATCACCAACGCGTTGGGCGTGGCCATCGAATAGCCATATTCAAAACCGAGTACACCGTATTCAGAAAGTAGTGAGTTATACACCTGAAACTTCGATTGCCCTTCCTGGATAAAGTCGAGCGATGAATAGGTCTGGTTGGTTTCGGCGTCATGCAATACAGCATGGCGATGCGAGAATGTACCCCGCTGCACATCCTGACCACTCAGTCGAACGGGCTTGCCTTCGAGCAGAATCGAACCGTAGGCCAGCAACTCGGCGGTTCCCCAGTTGACGATTTTGGT
The DNA here is from genome assembly GCF_000374025.1 of Spirosoma panaciterrae DSM 21099. Lineage (GTDB taxonomy): Bacteria > Bacteroidota > Bacteroidia > Cytophagales > Spirosomataceae > Spirosoma > Spirosoma panaciterrae. The sequence goes on from NZ_KB893178.1 coordinate 131,375, forward strand.
GTCGCTCAGCATAGCCTGCCGATCTTTCAGCAGCTTGTCGATCTGCTTCAACGGCTTGAAGCCTTCGGGCAATTTAACCAGAGCCTTCCCAATCGTGTCGAGTACATCGGCCGAAACGCCGGTTTCGGGTGATTTTTCGAAATCAGCAGGCTCACTGAAACGTAACTCGGCCCAGTCACGATCCAGCCGAAGGGGCTTATAGGGAATTTCGGCTTTTTGCTTCACGCGGTCCAGCCGATCCTGGAGTTGCTTTTTAAATTCGGTATCCATCCGCTGCGCCAGTTCGGCATCTACGTCGCCCCGTTTGATGAGCAGCTCTTTGTAGATTTCGCGAGGGTTGGCGTGCCTGTCGATGATGTTGTACATCGTTGGCTGCGTAAACTTCGGCTCATCGGACTCATTGTGCCCGTAGCGACGATAGCAAACCATATCAATGAATACATCCCGGTTAAATTTCTCCCGGAACTCAACCGCCAGCTTCGCGCAGAAAATTACGGCTTCCGGGTCATCGCCATTTACGTGGAAGATAGGTGCATCGACGATCTTAGCTACATCGGAGCAATAGATCGACGAGCGGGCATCTTCAAAATCGGTCGTAAAGCCGATCTGGTTGTTGATCACAAAATGGACCGTACCGCCCGTTTGATACCCTGCCAGTTTGGCCATCTGCGTGACCTCATACACGATACCCTGCCCGGCCACAGCCGCATCACCGTGAATCAGAATCGGCAGGATTTTGGTGAAATCACCTTTGTATTCTTCATCGGCCTGCGCCCGAACAAACCCTTCGACAACCGGGTTTACGGCCTCGAGGTGCGATGGGTTAGGGGCCAGTTTTACACTGATCTGCTTGCCCGATTTGGTTTCGGTGAGGCTCGAATAACCGAGGTGGTATTTTACGTCGCCATCGCCATGCACCTGTTCGGGTACATTACCCTCGAATCCATCGAAAATCGATTCATAGGATTTTCCCAGGATATTGGCCAGTACGTTCAGCCGGCCCCGGTGCGCCATACCGATCATTACTTCCTCAACGCCCATATCGGCCGCCTGGCTGATGATGGTATCGAGCGCCGGAATCGTTACTTCGCCCCCTTCGAGCGAAAACCGTTTCTGCCCTAAATATTTGGTGGCCAGGAAATTTTCGAAAACGGTGGCTTCGTTGAGCTTTTCAAGAATCCGTTTTTTCTCGTCGAGGGTAGGTTCAAAGACGAGGGCTTCTTTTTCGATTTTATTCCGCAGCCAGTTTTTTACATCCAGCTCGCGGATGTACATATATTCGAAACCGATTTCACCGGCATAGATTTTCCGCAGCGAATCCATAATGACCCGTAGCGTAGCGGGTCCGATGCCGAGTAATTTACCCGATTCGAACACGGTATCCAGGTCGGCCTCCGAAAGGGCGTAGTCGGGCAAATCGACGCGGGGTTGCCGGTCTTTCCGTTCTTTAAGCGGATTTGTTTTCGCCAGCAGGTGTCCGCGTGAGCGGTATGCTTTGATCAGACTGGCTACAGAAACCTCTTTTTCGGCATGGGATGCGTCGACAGGTTTACTGGCTGTAGCCTGTCCGTTTCCATTGGCCGAGATACCGTTCGATGGGGTGCCGTTTGACTTACTAGCTCCGGCGGTTTCGCCGTAGGTTAATGAAAATTCAAATCCTTTGAAAAATTGCTGCCAGCTTTCATCAACAGATTGAGGGTCTTGCTTGTAAGACCGATAAAGTTGATCGACGTAAGCGGCATCAGAGTTGGCAATATATGAATACTGATCCATGACGGGGACGCGTCGTTGTTTTGACCTGCAAAGGTAGTGTATCGGTTACACACTTAACCCAAATTTTATGGTTTTTATCCTATGATTTTGAGAAAGACGCGCTTGTATGTAAAACAGATGTTAATGAATTTTAGTTGACAAGACTATAAACACATTTTGCGGAGATTGTATAGCTAAAAAAGCCACCCCAGCGGAGTGGCTTTTTTGGTAAACGGCTAAACACCTGACTTGTCAACTTACCAGGGATAACAAATAAGCTGACAGCGTAAACCCCGTTCATCACACAGCGATTTTTACACCCTTAGCGCAGACGTCTACTTGTTGACACATACGCTATTCATCATCGTATACGAGTTGTTGTACTCACGAAGAAAGCTCCACAAGGATCGGTACAATATAGTAAGCCGCGATTAATCCTGGATTAAAAACGCATACGGATACGCACACTGGTTCTGAACCGTATTGTGTTGATGGTAACCTGCAACTAAACCTACATCGGCCGTGATCCAGTATGCCGATCGATACGATCAGGGCAGTTGAGGTACCGACTGGAGAGGCAATAATCTATCCGCGAAAAATGACTAGCAGAAACGGTATCTGCTGACGGATTCTGAGCGTCAATTGGTAACATGTCGTGGACTGATGCTTATATTTGGCCATAAATCGCCTAGTTTGCTTGCTTATGACCGTTGGTGCAGACGCTACGTATCCACTCCCTCCTTCAACGCAACGATGGCAGCGTATGCTGGGTATCCGGCCCGAGGAAGGCCGAACGGTAGGGTTATTTTTTATACACAACTTCCTGCTGGGTATTGGCACCATCCTGATTTATGTAGCAGCGAATGCCATCCTGCTCGAAAATCATCCCGAAACAAGTTTGCCGATTGCTTACCTGGCTTCGGCAGCCGCTATGATCGTGGTTGGACGAATCTATGCCTACTACGAACATCATCTGACGCTTCAAACGCTGGCTGCCCGCGTGCTGCTATCGGCAGTGGTCATGACCATAGTGGTGGGCGTTTTAGTCGTGGTTGGGCATTCGGTAACGGCTGCGGTGGCGATCATGACGGGCTACCGGATCATTTATCTGCTGACCAATCTTGAATTCTGGGGCGTATCGGCGGTCGTATTCGATACGCGCCAGAGTAAGCGGCTGTTTGGGGTGATCAGCTCGGGCGATATGCCTGCCAAAGCTTTAGGGGCTATTCTGGCGGCTCTGGTACATGCCCATGCAGACGTCTTGCGACTCCTACTGGTGGCCTTTGGTGCCTTCATGGCCTCGCTCTATGTACTACGCCTAACCATTCAGTCGCACGATGTGCATGCACCCCACAGGTCAGATCGGGCGGTTGGGCGCGAGCCCTCCCGGCTCATTGGTAAACGCTTTGGTGGAAGCGAATTGATTTTTTATATGTGCCTGAGTCTGGCGATTCTGGCATCGGTAGCGACCGAAATCGAGTACAACTTTTTCATCAACGTAAAACACCGCTTTCATGATCAGACCGACGTGATTCGGTATGTGAGTTATGTGCTGGCGTTGACCTATGGTATTGCCATGCTGGTCAAACTGATTATGTCGCGTAAAGTGCTGGACCGATTCGGGGTTCAGCGGTCTTTGCTGGTGTTGCCCTGGGTGGCTCTGGCCGGACTGGCCGGATTAGCCATTCTGCGGATGATGGCTGCTACCGAAACTGTATTGCTGGTGTATTTCTGTGCGCTCTATTTGCTGTTTGAGGTAGCCCGTCGGGCCTTGTTCGATCCTGTGTTTCTGGTATTGTTTCAGCCGCTCCTGCCCCCCCAGCGGTTGAAAGGACATACGCTGGCAAAAGGGCTCTATGAGCCTATTGGCCTGGGTATTGCTGGTCTGGTACTGTTTGTGTTGCATACAACCATTGAGTCAGGAGGGTCGCTGATCTGGATTGGTTTGTTGGCAGGGGCGGTCTGGCTACTGCGTCATACGTATACCCGGTATTTGTCTGAACTGAACGATGCGATTGGTCGGCGCTTTCTGGAACGCGACCAACTGGCGATGCCGACTGTAGCGCAGAAAAGCCTGATCGACCAACTGAAAAGTAACCGTACGGATGATGTTCTGACGGCAATAAGCTGGCTCGATCAGCATAAGCCTACCGAGCTGACAGCGCACATTCCGGCTCTGTTAACGCATGCAGAACCTGCCATACGGCGACGAACCCTGGTGACATTGACTCATTCCAGCCAGCCTACGCCCACGCGCCAGCTCATGCACATTGCTCTGACCGATCCGGAACCAACGCTTCGTCAGCAGGCGGCTTATCTGCTGGGGCGCCGGATCAACGTTGAAGCGGCAGAGCTGGCTCCATTGATTAATCATACCGACATTACGATTCGGCAAGGGGCTATCAAAGGAGTGCTGGAACTGAATCCGCATGATACAGCTGCTCAGCATAGCCTTACCCGACTCGCCAGCGATACAGACCCGGCGCATCAGGAAATAGCGCTGAACCTGATTGGTACATTACGACTGACGAATTTTGCGTCTACCGTCAGAGCGCATTTGTCGAGCCCATATCCGACCATTGCCAAAACGGCCCTTTTGGCGGCAGGTCGTTTGAACGACGAAGCACTCACACAGTATTTGCTGCAACATCTGACCGACGAAACCATCGGTCGTATTGTGGTGCAGTCGCTAAAAGCACAGGGGCCCGAACTCATCTCTGCGCTGAAGCGGGTTCGGCGGGCAACCATCGACCGGCTGGCCATACAACGGATAGCGGCTATTGGCGGTAGTATTAATACCCCCGAAAGTCGCCAGTTGCTGAACGGTCTGGCACAGGAGCCGGATTTGCTGATTCGGGGCGCAGCGCTTCGGGCGTTGCGCCGTTTTCCAAATGAACCTGCCGACGATGCTGTATTCCGGACGTTGATGCAGGAAGAAATATTGCTGGCCCAGCGTTTACTACATGGCAGCCTGACTGAGCCTGGTTTGGCCAAAACCCTCGATTATGAACTGGCTGTTTTGCTTCAGCGCTTGTTTGACATCCTGACTCAGCTTTACGATTCAGAAACCATTGCCGGAGCCCGTATGGGTATCGGGCATCCAGCGCGTGAACGTCGGGCCAATGCGCTCGAAATGCTGGACAACCTGATTCCCCGCGCCACTTACCAAACCTTGCAGGTGCTGGTTGAGGAGTTGCCACGGTTTGAAAAAGTACAGATTCTGGATAAAGAGCTGGAAACCTTCGATGACTCTGAGTCGATTCGTGCCTTTATTCTTCGAAAAGGCGAAACGACATTTTCGGCCTGGACAATCAGTGAAGTTGTCCGAAACTTACCCGCCAGCGAGGCTCTGGCTGCCCTCGAATCCCTACAGGTTCGATTTACCTCCTTATCTCCTTTGCTTATGAGTCACTCCACCAATTCGGCTGATCAGATTGCCGCTTATGACCGGGTATTGCTGTTGTCGCAAACCCGGCTATTTGCCGATACGCCCGAAAATGTTCTGGCGAGCATCACACCCATTATGAAAGAAGAGCAATATGCTGCGGGTGCGCCTATTTTTCACAAAGGTGATCTGGGCACGGGTATGTATGTGATTTATACGGGTGAGGTAGTGGTTCTGGATCGAGAGACCGAACTGGCGCGTTTTGGGCGGGGTGACTTCTTTGGGGAGTTGGCGCTGCTGGATACCGAAGCCCGTTCGGCAACGGTCGAAGCGGTTACGGATGTGCGGCTGCTGCGGATCGATCAGGATGATTTTTACGACCTGATGGAAGAGCGGGGCGAAATCCTGCGAAGCATCGTTCGGAGCCTGTCGGGCCGAATCCGGCGTCAGAATGAATTACTGGCCGCTAAATAAAATCAACAACCGATTTGGTAGATTTGACCGATGGTTAACGAACCGTAACTATCTGGTAAAAGGAATTCATCGTTAAAAAGCACCTATATGAACTGGTCGGATGGTGAATCATACATAGCAGTCGGCATGGCTGTAGCCGTCATTCGGTATACTCGAAAACTACTGGAAACCGAAACACGACTGCCCAGGTGGGATGTATATTTCAAGAATATATGGCTTTCGGGGTTTGTGCTGATGGCACTCGGGGAGATATTTCCTGATCCCTGGCTCATCTGGTATCAACTCACCATTATTGGTTCTATTTACTATACCGTCTGGCAACTACCTGCGTTTCGGCCAGCAAAGATGCTGCTTCTGGGAATTGCTCCCTATTCGATCCTTATTGTCTTCAAGGATTTGCTTAAGCATCTGGCCCGGGCGTTTTATAAAACCAACAGCGACTACTTTGAAGTAGCCTCAACGTTTGCGTTCATTTGGCTGGTTACCTTTCTGTTTATCGCCAATAGCCAGAAAAAAGCGCTGGCGAAGGAACAGCTTGAACGCGAAAAAGAAGCGGAACAACGGCGTATCATTGAGGCTAAAAAGAATGAACTGGAGTATCTGGTTGCCGAACGGACAGCCGAAATTACCCGGCAAAAAGAAGAGCTTGAGCAAGCACTGGTCGAATTGAAAGCTACCCAAAGCCAACTGATTCATAGTGAAAAAATGGCCAGCCTGGGGGAGCTGACGGCAGGGATTGCCCACGAGATTCAGAACCCACTCAATTTTGTCAATAATTTCTCCGAAGTCAGCATCGAGTTGATCGATGAATTGAGCGAAGAACAGGCGAAAGATGACCGCGATGCAGAACTGGAAGCTGAACTGCTAACCGATCTGAAACAAAATCTTCAGAAAATCACCCAGCATGGCAACCGGGCGGCCTCCATCGTAAAAGGGATGCTTCAGCATTCGCGGGCCAGCACCGGGCAGCGTGAGGCAACGGATCTGAACGCCCTGGCCGACGAGTACCTGCGTCTGGCCTATCACGGCTTACGGGCCAAAGACAAAACCTTCAACGCTCAACTCAAAACGGATCTGGATGCTTCGTTGGGCACTATCAGTGTAATCCCGCAGGATATAGGCCGGGTTTTACTCAACTTGTTTACCAATGCTTTTTATGCCGTTCACCAGCGCCAGAAAAAAGGAGGAGACCCAGCCTATCAGCCAACGGTAACCGTTCGGACCCGATGCGATGGCGACGAAGCGGTTATTTCGGTGAGCGACAACGGTACAGGTATACCCGAAGAGCTTCAATCGAAAATCTTCCAGCCTTTTTTTACAACCAAACCGACTGGCGAGGGCACCGGCCTTGGTCTGTCGCTGGCGTATGATATTGTCACAAAAGGGCATAATGGCGCCATGACGGTCGAAAGTAAAGAAGGTGAAGGAACAACCTTTACCATAGCCTTACCAGCCTAGCCCCGAATGAGTCGCTAATGGTTGGATGATCAGGGCTTTAGAACCACTTTGGTGCAGTCGTCCTCCTTATTTTTAAAAAGCTCGTAGGCGCGGGACGCTTCGGACAGAGGCAGGATATGCGAGATAATATCGTCGAGCACCACTTTGCCCTGAACAACCAAGTCTAGTAGGTGGTCGATATTTTTATGAACAAAAGACTGGCCTGTACGGATCGTAATGCCTTTATCGAATACGCGGCCAATGGGAAAATTGTCGGTTGGACTGCCATACACACCCACCACCGACACGATACCCCCGCGACGAACGGCCCGAAAGCATAACTCCAGCACTTTGGTAGTGCCTTTCTCCAGGTTGATAACGGCTTTGGCTTTTTCGAGCAGCGACCGATTAGCCTCCATCCCTACGGCGTCGACACAAACATCCGCTCCCCGGCCTCCCGTCATGGAGCGGATCGCTTCCACCACATCGACATCGTCGGGATTAAGGGTTTCGACTTTATTGACCCGATGGGCACGCTCTAACCGATAATTGAGCGGGTCGATGGCAATAACCCGGCCTGCGCCCTGTATCCAGGCCGATTTTTGCGCCATAAGCCCTACTGGCCCCGATCCGAAGATGGCTACTGTTTCGCCCCCTTTCAACTCACCCCATTCGATGGCACTCCAGCCGGTTGGGAAAATATCGGTCAGAAAAAGCACCTGTTCATCTTTCAACGATTCGGGTACATGCCGAAGTCCATAATCGGCATAGGGCACGCGGACGTACTCGGCCTGACCACCATTATAGCCACCATACAGGTCCGTATAACCAAACAGGCCGCCCCCTTTTTCGCTAAGCAGCCCACCATCGGGTCCATAATGTTTATGGTTTGAGTTTTCGCACTGCATCTGTAGGTTTTGCTGGCAGAAAAAACAGTGTCCGCAGGCAATGGTAAAAGGAACGACCACGCGATCGCCTTTTTTCAGGTTCGTGACGCCCGTACCAACCTCTTCTACAATGCCCATAAACTCATGGCCGATCACCTCATTTTCCAGTTGAGGAATAAACCCATCGTAAATGTGCAGGTCGGAGCCGCAGATGGCGGTGGATGTTACGCGAATCAACGCATCGCGGGAATCTTCAATGCGCGGATCGGCGGTGTTTTCAACGCGGATATCGCCAATTTTGTGAAATACGGCTGCTCTCATCTGATTGATTGAAAAGAAAACGTTGAGGCTGTAAGCTATCTATGTGTTAACTTAGCTCGACCGGGTTTGTTGACGTGATACCGGGTAAACCGATCCAAAATCGGCCAGAATAGCCTTATTGTGAGCACATGGTCCGCAGGTGCATTGTACCACGCTAAAAGTCAATGATTCTAATCCAGATCGAATCCATCTTTCTCAACAGCTTATTTATGAAACGGAGATTGTCTGCCGCATCGCCATGCCTCAACTTGCTCCTGGGGTTCATTTCCTTTCTGGTTATTCCTGATTATTCGTTGGCCCAGACTGGAGCGGAGGTTTACAAAACCTACTGTGCCGGATGTCATGGAGCGCAATTGCAGGGTAGTGTGGCACCTGCGCTTCTTAAAAAAGACTGGAAACACGGTGGGGATCGTGCTTCGTTGCTGACTACTATTCGAAAAGGGGTTCCCGCAACCGAGATGATCAAGTGGGAGGGTGTTCTTTCGGAGAAACAGATTGAGGCTGTTGTCGACTACATTCTTAAAGCCCAGACATCGCCGGAACTTGTAAAAAATAACGAGTTGCCGCTGAAGGTACAGACAAAGCGTTATACGCTGACGATCGAGAAACTGATTACGCAGGGATTGAACGGCCCTTGGGGAATTGAGTTTACCGACGCTACACACGCACTCATCACAGGCAAGACAGGAGAGCTTTACTGGATGGTAAATGGCCAACTGGACGCCCGGAAAATTACCGGCCTGCCGCATGTATATGGCTATGATATGGTCGGTGGATTGATGGATCTGGCAATCGATCTTGATTATGCCAAAAACGGCTGGGTTTATCTGGCCTTTAGTCATAACTCACAAAACAGCTCCGACAAGAAAACGCCAGGCATGACCAAGATTGTACGGGGAAAAGTGCGTGACTACCAGTGGGTCGACGAACAAACTTTATTTCAGGTTCCAGACTCGCTTCAGGTTAGCGGAGGTACGCGTTGGGGGTGTCGGTTCCTGTTCGATAAAAAAGGCTATCTCTACTTTACAATTGGGGATATGAACCGCGCCCAGGATTCGCAGATATTGTCGCGGCCGTCCGGGAAAATTTACCGAATCAATAGCGACGGCTCCATTCCGACCGATAATCCGCTGTATGGGAAAGAGCAGTACTTGCAGGCAATATACAGTTGGGGTAACCGCAATGTGGAAGGTTTGGCACAGCATCCTGTCACGGGTGTGATCTATGCGAGTGAGCATGGTCCACAAGGGGGCGATGAACTCAATATTCTGAAGAAAGGAGCGAATTATGGATGGCCAGTAATCACCTACGGAATCGATTATAACGGTAAGGTTATTTCCAATGAGACGCATAAGGAAGGAATGGAGCAGCCGATTACGTACTGGACCCCTTCGATTGCGGTATGCCCTATTGAGTTTGTCACCAGTCCCCGGTTTTCGCGATGGCAGAATGACCTATTAGTGGGGACCTTAAAATTTGAAGAGCTACGCCGACTGGTTATTGATGGCGATCGGGTTGTTGAGCAGGAGGTGTTACTGAAAGGATATGGGCGAGTGCGGGATTTGAAGATGGGACCCGATGGTGCTTTATATGTGCTGACCAATACCCCCGATGCCCTGCTTCGTATCACACCAAAGTGATAAATCTTCTGATTCGTATGTAGTTAGGCCGGAAATTGATAACAAAAACTTAACATTGGGCTTTTGTTTGTAGCTTTTTTTTCGTATTTCTTTGTAGATTTTTTTATTACCTTCTGGCACTACAAAAACACAGAAATGAAAGCTAAGAAAAAGGAACTTGCCGAGTCGATTGCTACATCTATCGAAGCAAAATTAACGGAATCGGCTGCTTCGTCGAAGAAATTCAAAAAAGCCATTGAGAAATCGGCCGACAAACTGGCAAAAAAACTGGTGAAACTGTACAAGAAAGCCGATAAGAAAAGTCAGCCTAAAGCGAAGACGACTTCCAAAGTAAAAAAAGTGAAGTCTGCTGCAGCAGCTGCTTAAGGTGATTTATAAGGCTTGATTTTTGTCATTTTGACGAAGCTATTTACAATACGAAGCCAAGATCAGTCTACGGATTACCGCTAACCCCCTAAAGGACACTTAAGTCGAATATAGCGAGGCAGAGCCCCTTTAGGGGGTTGGGAGTAATCCGTAAGCTAAGTTGAAACAGTTTCTTATTTGAGGTCTTTCCCCGCAATATCTTCCCAGCGGTAATAATGGAACGTTTTGCCTTCCGACATGGCGACAAATAACCCATGTGGAAATTGTTTACCCAGCGGTACATTCGTTACGTCGGACCCGTCGCTGACCTGAGCGGCTACTTTCACTACCTTCAGCAGTTTATGGTCGTTCGGATGGCCGGGTTCACCTTCGCGTCGGAAAATATGGAATTGATTCGCCCCCTGATCCGATACGAGCAGATACCCCGTTTTAGCCCCCGTTTTATAGATGGAAATGCCTTCGTGATCTTCCGCAAAGCCCGTTTTGGCAAACAAGGCTAGTTCCGCATTGCCCCGTTCTGGATCGGCGTAGTATTTGCGAACGCCAACGCCTTCGTCAGAATAATAGACGTAGCCTAATTCGTTGTCAACGGCTATCGACTCAATTTCCTTTTTGCCGCTGTAAGTGCCAAACTTCCGAACGAGGGTTGCTTTTACGTGGCCCGAACCATCATCCTGAAGTGCATACTGACCAATGTATGACCCCGTAGTAGGGCCCGTTTTCCGGCCTACCATCGCATACAAAATGCCGGACGGAGCTTTGTAAAGCGCAATACCCATCAGGTCGCGGAACCCGCTGGCCGTATCACCCACAAACATATCGAGCCCCCCATTGTCGACGGGCTGCATGTCGGGCAGCGAAAAAATGCGAAGCTTATGGGTAAATCGTTCGGTGGTTACGGCAATGTCGGTGGGCTTTCCGGCCAGTTTCAGACCGTAGGCAATATCGACGTTGTTGGGTCGCTTCAGATCATGGACTTCTTTGACGATTTTTCCTTTCAGATCGAATACGTACAAACCGCCGTCCTGATCCTTATCGGTGCCGATAATCAGGCTTTTTGCGTGATCGGTCGGATTGATCCAGATAGCTGGATCGTCGGTGTCGTGCCGGACCGTATCGGTAATAATGATCGGCTTGACCACCTGCTGCGCTGTTGATTGGGTTGATTGACAGGCTAGCAGGGATAGGCTTATGAGGAAATAATACTTCATGAATATGTAAAAGTTATAACACGGAGATGCACAGAGATCAGGGAGACACATAGAGTTTTTTAGTCTCAGTGAATCTCTCTAGGCTCTGTGCATCTCCGTGTCACAATAGTTAAAACCTAGTTCGTTCCGAAAGCGCCGATCGTTGTCGATGGGGCAGGCGATTTATACAGCGTACCGTTGGCCAATGAGATCCCATCGGCATACAGACGGGTAAAGCTCGTGGTACCTTTGCCAATAGCTGGCGAACCGCTCTGCAGCCGGAAATCCCAGGCCGTATTGAACAGCGCATTTTTAGAATCGGTGCTCAGCGGGTAGTTCACAAATTTCGGATCGTTATCACCTACGGTTTTGCTGATAACATCGCTGGTTCCAGTCAGAATTTCAGTCGACGGCTGGAAGCCTGTTACCCCATCCTGGGTATAACCGTAATATAAATTGTTGCTCATTTTGGTCCGGCTATCTTCCGGGTTTTTCGGGTCACGTTTTACCCCAAAACGATCGTTCGCCAGCAGGTTATTGTATAATTCGGCACGAACGCCTACTTCTACCCAAATCGATCCCCCTTTAATGGTCGGCCGACGCCAGCCCGCATTCACAATCGTGTTGTTGTAGGCAACGACATACGCTTGCGGAGTGCGGTCGCCGGAGTTGGAGAGTTTCAGGGCGTTCGTGTTTGGGCTATAAACCAGGTTGTAGGCTACATCGGCCTGGACGCCCGATTTGATGTTGATGGCATCACCACCCGATACACCCTGGGTGTAAATCTTATTATTGGCAATAATCACCTTTCCACCTTCGATGTAGAAACCATCTTCGTTCTGGTTGTTCAGACGACTATTGACGATCACCAGCTTGCCATTGACATTCGAATAGTTGACGGCCGGAACGTGGTTCCCGGCGGCTGCCTTATACAAACCTGCTTTTACCGACGGTGAGCTTTCAGTGGTTACAGCACCCCCATACTCCAGAATCGCATTGTCGAGCAACAGTTCGGTGCAGGTAGGAGCGGCAATGATACCGCCCCACAGACTACCCCATTGGTTGGCCGTGGTTTTCCAGGCATCCGGAACGGTAAACTTGACCGGATTGGCCGACGTACCCATTACATAGAGGTTGCCTTTGATGATAAACTCAGGCTTTACGGTCGAATCGCTGAAGATAACGTTGACCCCTTCTTCAATAACCAGCGACTGGCTGGCCGGAACCTGCAAATGTCCGGTGATTTTGTAAGTGCTCCCTTTGGTCCAGGTGCCCGATACATCGCCCGAAACGGCATCTTTTACCACCGGAGTTGGGGTCACTGTCTGGTTCGAATCGTCACTTTTTGAGCAGCCGATCAATACAGCCGCCGATAGGGCAGCCAGGATACATACGTGTTTCATCGTTGTTTTGGTTATGAATCTGTTTTCTTCGTTTGTTGAGCGCAGGAGTGGCTACGGGCCGGTTTATAGTTTATAGCGGATGCCCAGCACATAAGAGCGCTGGTAGAAGTCACGGCGGATCAGTGTTTTGCCCGCTATGTCCTGATTGGGGATGTCTGAATTTTTGCTGTTGACGTTCTTGATAAAAATTTCCGTGGGCGTGTTCAGCAGGTTATTGGCTTTGGCAAAGAGCAGGAAGCCCCGGCCTGGATTGGCCCGGCCTATTCGCTTTTCGAGCGAAGCGTCCATCTGAACGAAACCTTTCTGGTACAGGTCGTTATCGACAAACTGCGATACGGTGTTGATACGGCCACCTGTATAGCTGGCGGCAAGCTGGCCGTCGAAACCGTGTTCGGTGTCTTTGTAGAGTAGCGACAGGTTGGCTACGTGCGCCGACTGACCATACAGCGCCCGGGTTTGATTGACCGTGATGGTTTCCAGATCGCCCTGCGCATTGCGGATACGCTTCGATTTGGGCGTGGTAATGCTGGAATTGGTATAGGTGTAGTTCGCTTTCAACCCCCATTGCCGGAAATACTTGATGGCGTCCAGTTCCAGGCCAAAGTTGGTGGCATTGCCGAAATTGCCAGGTCCATAGTACAAATCCTGACCACGAATGGCATCTTTCTGGAGCGTGTACTCAATCGGGTACTGAATGTGCTTGTAGAAAAGGCCAATCATAAACTGCTCCAGTGGGCGCGGGAAAAATTCATAGCGCAAATCCACATTATCAGCAATGGCCCGCTTCAGGTTTGGATTGCCCCGTTCCTGGTATTCTTCATTGACAATCCGGTACGGAACGATCTCGAAAAAGCCGGGACGATTCAGCGAGCGGAAGTACGATAGCCGCCAGTTGGTCTGCTCTGTAGGCCGATAGCGAAAATGCAGGCTTGGTAAAATATCGGTATAAACCTGACTGCCCGTCGGGTTGTCTTCGCCAATCGGGAATTTCATGGCGTAGCGCTGATCGGTATGTTCAACCCGTACACCGCCCGTTATTTCGAGCGGTTGATCGGTCGTGTGAAATTGAAGGTAACCCGATGCAGTTTTCTCGCTAGCGTCGTAGTTCAGAGCTGAGGCAACGGAACCAAGCGGGTTCTGAATGGTCCAGACAATCTGGTTGTAATCGCTGAAATCGGTGCCGTATTGCGCAAACGGGTTGCTGGGACGAAGGGTATAATTGTTGTAAAAATTAGTCCGTTGTTTATCCCGATACAAGCCACCCGCCATCCATTCGACCGCTACTCCTGCCAGGTTTGTTTTCAGTGTCAGGTTCAGATAAGCCGCCAGATCGGTATCCGAATTGTGCTCCCATCGGCGTTGCCCATCCTGAACGGTCGTTCGTTTTTCGATAAAATTCTGGCGAATACCCAGCAGCGGTACGTAAGTCTGGTCGGGCACTTCGTTCGTAGCCGTCGAGTAAACCGCCGACCAGTTGATGCCCAAACGGGGTGTTAGCTGATGCGTACCCTGGAGTGTGCTGTTGTAGATCTTCTGTCTGGTCAGTCGTGAGCGGGTTTCAAAACCCAGGGTTGCATTGCCCAGCACGGGGTCGAAACCCCCAATGCCCAGTTCGGTCGATTTGGTTTCGCGGATTTGCTCGTTGGTCAGGCTGATAAGCGCGTTGAACCACTGGATTTTGTTTCGTTCATTGACCCGGAAATCCATTTTAGCATGGATGCCATAGCGGGTTTGCCGTTCGGAGTATTCGCGCTCACTTTGCTTGGTCAGCGTAACGCCCCGGAGCGTATCGACCACGTCGCCATTGAAGAACAGGCTGTTGCTGCCCCGGTAAGTATTTTGAAGGCTACCTGCCAGCATAACCCCAAATCGGCGGTTGAAGAATCGATTGCCAATAGCAAAACTGCCGAGCAGGTTGGGCGGTGGCGATTGCCGGGTATAGGTTGCGGAGGCTTTGTTGAAATCAGCAAATTTGGCGCTGTACTGACTCCCAAACTGCTCGTAGGGCGACTGCGCGTTGATGTGCCTGGTGTCGAAGCTGACAAACGGCCTATTGGCAAACAGTTCGCTGTACCCCGTCGATAGATTGGCCAGAATGGTGGGATGCTCGGGCGCATCTTTCATGACCATGTTGATGGCCCCACCCACGGCATCGCCTTCCATGCTGGGTGTCAGGGCTTTGTAAACTTCGAGCCGATCAAGTAGTTCGGCCGGAAAAATGTCGAGCGGGACGTATCGGTATCGGTTGTCGGGACTGGGAATTTTTACCCCGTTGACGAGGGTGTAATTGTAGCGTTTGTCCATGCCCCGCAGAATGGCGTATTGGCCGTCGCCGTTGCTGTTTCGCTCAATCGAAATGCCCGATACGCGCTGGATCACATTGGCTACAGTAAGATCGGGCGATAGTTCGATGGTCCGGCCCGACACGATGTTGGTAACCTGTACTGCATTTCGTTCGAGATCGCGGGCCGTACGGTCGCTGGCTCCATCGCGTTTAGCCTTTACGGTTACTTCGGTCAGTTGACGGTCGTTGTCGGATTCGAGGGGCAGGTCGAGGGTAATGATCTGATCGTCTGTATTTAGGGTCACCTCGCGGGTCATGGTCCGGTACGACACGTAGCTGATTCGGATGGTATACGTGCCGGTAGGTACATTTTTAATTAGAAAGGTGCCATCCAGACCTGATACATGATGAAGCTTGGTATTTTCTATGAGTAATGTCGCCCCTACTACGGGCTGACCCGTAGCTGCGTCGATGGCTCTACCCCGGATAGTACCAGCCCAGGCGTTTAGGCTGAGCAGCAAATAAAAACCAGCAATAAGTACAAGTCGATTCATTTGGTTTCCTGGAGAGGATATGCTCTGCGTTACGATCACTCGATTCCGTTTGTGATGGATGTCGCAAAGGTGAAGGCAGGAAAGAGAACCAGACAAATTTGACCCGTGAACAAAAAGGCAACAGCCCATTCATCACCGTAAACAACCAGGCAACATGATGAATAACTCTCTAATATTTATGTGATAGTCAATGGGTTGTTTGGTTTGAGAAACGCCATTATCTTATTGTTAACAATGTGTTTCCTAATTGTGAAGACACTAAGGGGACTTGTAAATGTTATATTTTTTCAGAATAAGGTTGTATTGGCGATGGAAACCGCTGAATGAAAGTGGAGAGCGATTCGCCTTCGGCAAGGCTTATTTTTTTGCGAAGTCGATAGCGGGCAACGCGCAGACTGTCGGGCGAGATGCCCAGCAGCGTAGCCACATCCGTCGAGTTGATATTCATTTTAAGCAGGGCAATAAGCCGCAGATCGGTGGCCGTCAGATCGGGGAATTGCTGGGTTAGCGAATGGAAGAAGTTGGGATGTACCTGGTCGAAAATCGTACGGAAATCATCCCAGTATTTGTCCTGGTTAAAACTCAGATCGATTTTCTGGGCCAGTTGTCGGAGTAGTTTTTTCTGATCGCGCTTGTCATCTTTCAGGATGGCCGTCAGGTCGTTTTTCAATTCTTCCAGCACCTGATTTTTCTGAATAATCTGGAGCGTATGGGCTGTTAGTTCTTTACTTTTTAGCTCCAGTTGGCTTTTCAGGTTTTCTTCTTCCAGTTGTCGGTTTTTTAGCTCAACCTCAATGCGTTCACGCTGGTTTTGGAGTTTCAACCGTTGCTGACGGATGATTACCGCTCCTAAAATGCCGATCAGCAGTAACACCACTACCGTAGCAATAATGATAATGAGATCGGTACGCTTTTGGGCATTGAGTTGCTCGATCTCACTGTCTTTTCGTTCCACTTCATACAGCGTTTGCAATAAGGTGATCTGGCGGTTGTTTTCGATACCGTAAATTTCATCGGTCAGATCGCGGCTGCGCTCGATGTAGGTATACGCGCTATCGGGTTGGTTCATCAGCCGATAGGTTTTGGCGATGTCGCGGAGGGCGGCACTGATCTGGTATAACTCGCCTTTTTCCTGCGACATACGCAGGGCTTTTCGGGAATAGGCCAGCCCTTGCGCATACTTGCCCGTTTTCCGAAACACATCACCCAGATTGTTCAGAATTTCGAGCTGGCTGATTTCGTCGCGTGTCTGCTGAGCAAGGGTTAGCGCGTTCTGGTAATAGTAATGGGCCGAATCGTAGCGGGCTTCATCTTCGAAAATGCTACCCAGGTTCTCATATATTTTGATTAGGCTGACCGTATCATGGGCCATTCGGCTATTGGCTAAAGCTAATTTCTGGTAGCGATAAGCCAGGTTGGGCGACTGCCGTTTTTCGTAGATATGCCCAATGTTCGCGTAGGTTTGGGCCAGTCCACTGGCGTTGTGCTGTTGCTGATAAAACGTCAACGCTTCGTTGAACTGAGCCAGTGCCTGTTCAACCTGCTCATTATAATAGTATACCGTGCCGAGTTCATTTCGATTGCGGGCCAATCGGTTGGCATCTTTCTTCACTAAAAAGATTTTTTGGGCCTGCAACAGAAAATCAATGGCCTGCGCATAATTGCCCTGATGGTAGAATAGCAGCCCAATATCCTGCAAATGAATGCCTTCAGCTAATTTGTCCTGCTGACGAACGGCCTGATCCAGCCTGGCTTTGATGACCCGGTAAACGGAATCGGGGTATTGTCGGGATAGTTGTTCGGTTGCGTTGAGATTCTGGGCAAAGCAGGTTGTAGCTGCGTAGGTTAATAAAACCAGCAGGATTAGCCAATAAGGCTTTAGGAACACACCCTTCGACCAGAAATGCATACGTAGACACATCCTTTAGGATTCAACAACTCTATAAAAATACAGGCTTATCGGGCAACGAATGTAAACTTTTTATGACCAGCACCGTAGAGCCAAAAAAGCCACTCCCAATCAGAAGTGGCTTTTAATCTACTAACAGAAGCCGTTATCGGAGTGGCGTCGGTAAGGTTACGAAATAGATTCGGTTGACATCGACCTTACCCGTTGCCGGTAAAATTTTAGCCGTAAAGCCGTTTTGTCCGTTATCGACAACCCCAAAGTCGTCGTCGTTCGAGATGGCCAGAATGTTGTTGCCAATCAGGGCAATACCTTCGGCTTTGTCGTGCGGATAAACGGGCTTGAAGCCTGTCAGAATATCGAATACCAGCGTTTTGGTAACGGGCGTAATCCCGGCATTCTGTAACCCCGCTTTATCTTTCAATTGCTCCACCGTCAGGCCACCAAATAGTTTACCGTTCGTGCCATTGGATGGGTCCGAGATATCGGTTGCTCCGGCCAGGTCAATTTTAAATACGCGTTTGAATATAGCAGGTTTGGCTGGGTTGCCACCGTAATCGCCGTCGCGTTCCAGGGTCAGGAAGGTCGTATTGGTAATGGCTGCAATTTCGCTGCAACCCGTCAGGCTGGCGTTTTCCATCAGATAGGCGTATTGCTTCGTTGCACCGCTAGCAATATCGAACGTTACAACGCGCAGAACCACCGAACCCGATACCGCTCCCGAGGATGGATTATACAGCGGAGACTGCATCAGGCCAACCAATGTTTTGCCATCGGGCGTAATCGTCAATCCTTCCATGCCCCGGTTAGGCCGACGGGTAGCCAGCACTTTGGGCAGTGTTCGGCCACCCGTACCCGTTCCGAATGGGTTGATCCGCTCGATGGTTTTGCCGCTGGCATCGAAGTGAACAATGTGTGGACCGTATTCGTCGCTCACCCAGAAGGTACCATCTGAAGCCAGAACCAGACCTTCCGAATCAAGTCCGTCGGCATTTGGGGCTATTGGCTGGCCGTTTAAGTCGAGCGCTGTTTCTCCCGTACTGCCTTGCCCCGATGGGTTAGGTAATCCGGTCAGTAACTGGCCAGCCGCGTTCTTTAGCAGAATCGTATTTTCTAAAACGAGCTGATTACCAACTACGCGGAATCGACCAATTTGTGGTGTAAAATCGGCCTTGCCAAAAATGATCGAGTTCGCGGCTTGTCCGGCAGCATTAGGACCCCGGTCGGTCATCAGGTAAAAGGCGTTCGGATCTTTGGGGTCAGGCGCAAGAGCCGAGCCGAAGCCACCATTGTAAATCGTTGTCCCGTTGGGCGAAATCGCCAAGGTTTTAGGATTGGATGCTTCGGAGAAGGTTGGATAGGCGGTAAGTTCTGGGATGCGGTGATCATCGCAGCCTGCTACCAGTAAGCTACCACCAACAACGAAGGTCACTAAAGACGATACGGAAAGTGCTTTCATAAAGAGCGACATATAGCGTTTGATAAATGCGCAAAGCTATAGCGTCCTATATTACCTGAATGTGATATAGTGCGCTGTAGTATTACGCTAATTTTAAGTTTTAAAACTCTGATAGACAGCTGCTTGTGGCAGGGGACTGTAAGGCTTCTTGTTGACGGTGCCGTAAAGGTGTCAGTACTGCTCAAACGGATTGCCCGTAGGGCATATAGGTGTTTACGACTGAGCCATCATCAAACAAATCGACAAGGGCATACCCGGCTGGCGTATGATGGTACTTGCCAAACCACCAGGCTCCACTCACGGCTCCATTGCAGAAATAGCTGACATTACTATAGTCGACCCGGTCTGTAAGATGAATATGCCCGCTGAGGGCAGCCTTCACGTTGGGGTACCGATGAAAAAGGCTAGTGAGTCGAACGGTATCGCTATGCATCCATCGGGCCGGGATGGTCCAGTTGTCACCGGCAAAACGGGGTCCATCAAAAAAGACACAGGCTGCCAGAATGGGAACGTGCGAGATAATTAAGATCGGTATGTTGGAGGGCGTTGCTTTCAGGTCCGATTCCAGCCAGGCGTATTGTTCGTCGTCGAGATGAGCTGTGTACCAGCTACCGTCGGCTTTAGGCTGTACACTATCCAAAACGATGATATGCCAGCCGTTTCGGGTCAGGCTGTAGTAGCGATTGGCCAACTGCAATTCATCCATGGCCCACTTCTTACCATCGCAGAAGGATGCCTGGGTTTCCTGTTTGCACCAGATGTCGTGATTGCCGACACAGCTCAGAATCGGTAGGGCATTTTCGCTTCCGATCACGTCCTGATAGAGCTTCCATTGCCGCCGAACACTATCCTGACCACGACCATGCGCTTCCATAATGGCATCGCCCCCATTGATGATCAAATCCGGTTTGTCGGGCAGGCTTTGTAGATGATGCAGGCATTTTTCAAACCCTTTGGCGGCCCCAATGAGCGGCTGCATATGTACATCCGTAACGTGGGCGATGCGTAAAATCCGTTGTTTGGGAATTGAGGCTACCTGAGCCGTAGCCAGTTCATTGGCCGAAAGAGCCGCAAGGCCCATACCCATTCGTCTAACTACCTGTCGACGATTCATGCAAGCACGTATTGGTTTACGCAAAGTAAGAACCAGACTATGAACTCTTGATTAAAGCAGGGTTATGGTTGTATTAGGTAATGGACTGATTACTAACGATTCCATAATTTTCAGGCTTTGTTCCGGTCACGGGGAATCACGAAACAATTCATTCGCTTCAATGCCCATGGCTTTACCCGTTCGATACCGCTGCAAACCGCTTCCTAAATTGCATAGGCCTGACGGTATTTAAGCGATTATGAAAACTATATTTTGATAATACCTGAGTTTATTTATAATAGTTTTGAGATTTCATATCACTGCAAAATTAATTTGAACAACTTTCTCAATTCAGATACTTTTTTTCTAAGTATTAATTCGTACTTTCACAACACTCTATCTACTAAGGAGTTATATTTGACTTTACTCTTATTTTATCCGGGATAAATACAAAAACTCATGTCATCACAACTAACTCGCCGGGATTGGCTGCGAGCCAGTGGCCTTCTGACGGCCAGCCTAGGCTTAAGTAGATTTACTCCCGCCGAAGCTGCTTACCCTGCCGCTCCGCTTGTATCGACGTTCACCAATGAATTTGCCTTTACTGACGACCCGTTCGAAAAAATGGGTAGTCTACGTGCCCGATTGCTGGCGAATGAAAACCCGCTGGGTATATCGCCCAATGCCAAACAGGCCTTAGTAAAAGCGGCCGAAATCGGGAACCGATACGCTTTTATGGAGTTTGGCCAGTTGAAGAAATTGATTGCCGCCGACGAAGGCGTAAAGGCTGAAAACATCCTGATGTCGCCGGGTTCATCGGATATTCTGATGGCAGCTGCCGATAATTTTGCGAAAGGGGGCGGCACCATCCTGACCAGCGTGATGACCTACGACGACCTGTTGCAACGGGCCGAAAAACAGGGCGCGAAAATCAAAGCGCTGCCGATGACGAAGGATTATAAATATGACCTACCCGCCATTAAAGCTGCCATCACACCCGATGTGAAGATGGTTTACATCGTTAATCCAAACAACCCAACGGGTACCATCGTACCAACGGCCGAACTGGAAGCGTTTTGCCGGGAAGTTGCTCCGAAAGTGCCCGTATTTATCGACGAAGCGTATATTGATTTCTTCGAACCAGCCGAGCGGCCAAAACTTGGCAAACTGGTGTCGGAAGGGTTAAACGTGATTCTGGCCCGGACCTTCTCGAAAATTCATGGTTTTGCCGGATTACGACTGGGGTATGCCATGGCCCAGCCTGCTATGCTTAGAATCCTGCGTGATTATACCAATGGCGACTTTGCTGTGAGCATTACAACCCTGATGGCTGGTATTGCCAGCTACCAGGACAAGGATTGGCAAAACCACTGTCGGGCCGAAAACGCGAAAGCGCGTGCCTACACGACGAAAGCGCTGGCCGATATGGGCTATGAAGTTATTCCTTCGTCGACCAACTTTATCCTGTTCCCCATCCGAATGAAAACCGGACCTTTCAGCAACCAGATGTTTGCGCAGGGAATCGGTATTCAGACCCGCGATTTCAACGGCCAACCGTATTGCCGGGTCAGCGTTGGCACTATGGACGAAATGGCCATTTTTATGGACGGGTTTAAAAAAGTGGTTGGATAAAGGAAGTATTGGGAGTGAGGAGCGAGGAGTGAGAATGCTGGCGCAATCTTGTCATGCGGAGCATTCTCACTCCTCGCTCCTCGCTCCTCACTCCTGATAAACTATGACAAGACGCGATTTTATTAATGCAACCAGTGCCAGCTATGCCAGTTTGTTGGCGTGGGGAATGATTCACCCGGCTCCCGCGTCGGCGTTCGAACTCCCCGCCAACGGCCAGATGCAGGATGGTAAAGGACGAAAAGTAATCATTTTAGGGGCGGGGCTGGCTGGTCTGACGGCGGCCTATGAGCTGGGCAAACTCGGTTACGACTGCACTGTGCTGGAAGCCCGCTCCCGTTCGGGTGGCCGGGTCTGGACCATCCGGGGCGGTACCAAAGAAACCGAACTGGGTGGAGGTACGCCACAAACCTGTACGTTTGAAGATGGCTTGTATTTCAACGGCGGAGCGGCCCGTATTCCCCATCATCACCAGATCACACTTCATTACTGCCGGGAGTTAGGCGTGCCGTTGCAGATATTCAATGGGTCGAACGAATCGGCTTACCTCTACAACGATGGGGGAACGGGCAATTTTGCCAACCGACGGATGCGTATTAGTGATTATCACCACGATATGCGCGGCTATACGGCTGAACTGCTGGCCAAAGCCCTCGACCAGTCGTCGCTGGATCAACAATTGACGAAGGAAGACGTTGAAAAACTTATCGACTTTCTGAAAAACGAAGGCGATCTGAACACGGCTCATCTCTACAAAGGCACCAATCGGCGGGGGTACAAAGACAAAAGCGATCCTGGTGCTGGTAATACCCCCGGTACATTGAGCGACCCTTATGGGCTTACCGATCTGCTCCGGTCGGGATTTATGCAGCCGGTATTCTACAACGTGGGCGACTACGCCTATGAACAGCAGGCTACCCTGTTGCAGCCCGTTGGTGGGATGGATATGATTCCGAGAGCATTTGAGAAAAAGCTGGCGGGTAAAATCCTGTTCAACGCGCCCGTCAAAGAGCTTCGCAAAACGGAAAATGGCGTTCGGGTTATTTATCAGAAAGATGGAAAACCCGTTGAGCTGACTGGTGAATTCTGCGTCTGTACTTTGCCGTTGCCCATGCTCAAAAATCTGGAATCGGACCTGTCGGGTACGGTACAGCGAGCGGCTGATTTTATTCCGTACATGAAAACGGGTAAAATCGGTCTGCAATTCAAGCGTCGGTTCTGGGAGGAAGATGACGGGATTTACGGGGGTATTTCCCGAACCAACCTGGACATCAACCAAATC
Organism: Spirosoma panaciterrae DSM 21099; assembly: GCF_000374025.1. Taxonomy (GTDB): domain Bacteria; phylum Bacteroidota; class Bacteroidia; order Cytophagales; family Spirosomataceae; genus Spirosoma; species Spirosoma panaciterrae. The sequence continues at coordinate 154,437 of NZ_KB893178.1, forward strand.
TGGTATCCGTCGTTTGGTTTGCAGGAAAAGAAAGGGGTTTTGATCGGCTACTACAACTTTTATAGCCGGGCTGAGGCTGTTGGCGCTCTATCGGTTGCCGATCGGCAGAAACTGGCCCTGGAGCAGGGTGGGAAAATCCATCCTCAATATCCGGCCGAGTTTGAAAATTCGTTTTCGCTGGCCTGGCATCGGACGCCGTATAGCAATGGTGGCTGGGCCAATTACGACGACGCTACCCGGAAAAAATACTATCCGGCCCTGCTCGAACCCGATGGAAACATCTATTTTGCCGGTGAGCATACTACGTATCTGACGGCCTGGATGGCTGGCGCGTTCACATCGGCCCGCCGTACGGTCGAAGCCATTCATGCCCGCGTAGGTGAGTACACCAAGAAGTAATGATTTTACATTTGTCATGCTGACGAAGGAAGCATCTTCATCGCTATTATAAATTGTGTCCTGCTCGAAGATGCTTCCTTCGTCAGCATGACAAAAAATACTATGAAAAACAACCTGCTCTCTCTTTTACTTTTTATTTGCTGTGCCGTTTCTACTCAGTTGATTAGCCAGCGTGTGTGGGCACAAACGGCTTCGGCCAGCATGACGGTCGATCAGTTGAATGCGATCAAAGCCATCAAAATCGCTAACCTCGATAAAGACACTTATTTCAAATCAGGTGGCTTTATCCTCGACCGCTATGAAGAACGTCCGGCCTATGTGTTTGCGTACAGCGATGGCATTACCCGGAAAATTTACCTCTACAAAGTGTTTGCGGCCGAAGACACCAAAGAACTGGGGCTGCTTGCTGTTTATAAAAACGAAAAGACGGGGGCCATAAAGCCCTTCGTTATTCCCGGAGCTTCAGCCGACCGAAAAGCCTGGGATGCCTACATCGACGATCTGAAATACGTTGGCGAGAAAGAACCCGGCCTTATGTCGACGCTGACGTTTGTACTTTCCCGCGAAATGGCTGGTTTATTGTCGGGCGGTGCTGGTAAGTCGGAAGAGGGGAGTGGTAAGAAAAAAGAGGAATACAATTTCTGCTTTCCAGCCAACGCTCCGGTAACCCTGGCCGACGGTTCTACCAAATCCATTCAGGATATTGCCGTAAACGATGTGGTGATGGGCTACGATGCGAAAACCAAAACCCTTACGACCACGCATGTTACCCGTGTGGATGTGCATACAGGCTCGTTTGCGCTGGCAGGTGTATGGCTGGCACCCGTTCAGGAAGTAACGGCCGATACCCGCGCTAGTCTGACAGCACCTATACTGCTCGAAGCAACGGCTAATCACCCGGTGTTGACAGCTACGGGCCGAAAGGCGCTGGGTGAGGTAAAAACGGGTGAGGTAGTTTACCGCTATGATGCCACAACGCAGGGGGTAGCAGCCTATAAAGTGGTTCGTCTCGAAACCTCCGTTCGTTCGGTTAAGAACGTATATAACCTGGCTACTGAATCCGGGGCTTATCTGGTTGGCGAAACTATAGTGCTCGATAAGTAAAATAAACACTTTGATTATACCAGAAAGGGTATAAATTTGGATTTGCAACCCAGATTTATACCCTTTCTGGTATAGTTATGAAAACAGCACTTGGAGAGTTTATCAAATTGCGACGTAGACAGGCAGGGCTTACACAGGAAGAGCTGGCTTACAAAGCAGGGGTTGGCCTACGATTTATTCGTGACATGGAGCAGGGAAAAGAATCGCTACGGCTGGATAAAGTAAATCAGGTACTAGGGCTGTTCAACCATGAAGCTGGGCCAGTACTAAAAATAAACACAGGTCATGAATCGTAATGCCGAAGTTTGGGTTGGCGATTCCGTCGCTGGGCTTCTTCAGGAAACCGACGAAGGCTATGTGTTTATTTATTCGGAAACCTATGTAAATATGCCAGAAGCACAGCCTATTAGCCTCACCATGCCGCTTCGGTCAGAAGCCTATCAAAGCACGATTCTTTTTCCATTTTTCGACGGATTAATTCCCGAAGGCTGGTTACTGGATATAGCCCAGGATAATTGGAAAATTCAGTCAAATGATCGCTTTGGGCTATTACTGGCGTGTTGCCGTGATTGTATTGGAGCCGTTAGTATTATCGCCTATGACTAGTCGTTGTCTGTATTGTTATCGACCGCTTGCTGATAATGAAGAAGGCTTTCATGCTTCCTGTAGTAAGGCCTTTTTTGGGCAATCGAAACCGCCTGTTCTGCCCTATTCTCTGGAAACTATGCATACATTGGCGGAGCAGATTGTGCGGCAGAGCATTACAGTTACGGGAGTTCAGCCTAAACTATCCATCCATATAGAACGCCAGCATGGTCAGTCACGTCTTACCTTGGTCGGCTTATGGGGGCATTACATTCTAAAGCCACCTTATGCTTTATACCCCGGAATGCCGGAGATTGAGGACCTTACTATGCATTTGGCAGCCGTTTTTGGTATCCGAACGGTGCCGCATACATTAATCCGCCTGCAAACGGGGGAGCTGGCCTATCTGACGAAACGAATTGATCGAACCGAGGATGGGCAAAAACTGGCTATGGAAGATTTTTGCCAGTTAGCTGAGCGACTGACAGCCGATAAATACAAAGGGTCGATGGAATTGGTTGCCCGGCTCATTCAGAAGCATAGTGCGCATTATGCGTTGGATTGGGTGACCCTTTACGAACTGACTTTGTTCTGTTTTCTGACGGGCAATGCCGATATGCATTTGAAAAACTTTTCGCTCTGGCGGACAAAGGCGGGTATCAGTCTGACTCCTGCCTACGATTTACTGGCTACTAAATTGTTGTTACCGACCGATATGGAAGAGTTGGCTCTTTCGCTCAATGGCAAAAAAAGCCGTTTTCGTCAGAGTGATTGGGAAGCCTTTGCCACTTATCTGAACCTTACGTCCAAACAGCAAGCCAATGTTTTTCGGCGATTTGGGCAAAGGTTATCGCAGGCAGTGGCGTTGATTGGCCAGAGTTTTTTGGGACAAGAACAGCAAATGGCCTACATCGCACTTATTCAGGAACGCGCTCAGCGGTTAGGGCTAGCTATTAACGCATAGGATTTTTAATAGTCGTTAGGTAGTCTGGCGAAATACGTGTCTGTTTTGCATTGTCCTATTCTGCTTTTGCCTGTACATTTGTTCAATAAAATCGTATGCTCGCATACTAATTCAGGCAACAAAATCATGGCAGAAGCTTTCATTTATGATGCGGTTCGCACACCGCGTGGGCGCGGTAAAAGCGACGGTTCGTTGCATGACGTGCAGCCCATTCAACTCCTGACCACCGTTCTGCGCGAACTTCGGGATCGTAATCAACTCGACACCTCCCTGGTCGATGATGTGATTATGGGCTGCGTAACGCCCATTGGCGAACAAGGGGCCGACATTGCCCGAACAGCCGCCATTGTGGCCGGTTACGCCGAATCGGTGGCGGGCGTACAACTCAACCGATTTTGTTCGTCGGGTCTGGAAGCGATCAACATGGCTGCGGCTTATGTAATGTCGGGGCAAGTAGATGCCGTTGTAGCCGGTGGTGTGGAGTCGATGTCGCGGGTGCCGATGGGCTCTGATGGTGGGGCTCTGTTCATGAACCCTCAGATTGTAGCCCAGCATAATATTGTTCCCCAGGGTATTTCGGCCGATCTGATTGCGACGAAATATGGCTACTCCCGGAACGATGTCGATACGTTTGCGGCTGAGTCATACCGTAGAGCTGTTGAGGCTCAGGCGGCCAATCGCTTTCAGAAAACGCTGATTCCCATCAAAGATGTTGTTGGGACCACCTTGCTCGACCGCGACGAAGGGGTACGGCCCGGTACAACGGTTGAGAGTTTAAGCAAACTCAAGCCCGCATTTGAAGGCATCGGGCAGATGGGGCTAGATGCACTGGCGCTGCTCAAATACGCTCAATACGACAAAATAAACCACGTTCATCATGCCGGTAACTCCTCGCAGATTGTCGACGGAGCCGCTGGCTTACTGATCGGTAGTAAGGAGTTCGGTGAAAAAACAGGCTTAAAACCGCGCGCTCGAATTAAATCATTTGCCGTAGTTGGTTCTGAACCAACTATCATGCTGACAGGACCTGTTCCGGCCACGCGCAAAGTGCTTAAGCGGGCGGGTATGCAAATCAGCGACATCGATCTGTTTGAGGTCAACGAGGCTTTTGCGGCTGTGCCCTTATTGTTCATGGACGAGCTTGGTGTATCGCATAACCAACTGAATGTGAATGGAGGGTCGATAGCGTTAGGTCATCCGCTGGGGGCAACCGGAGCCATCTTATCGGCCACGCTGCTCGATGAGCTGGAACGCACTGACAAACAGGTTGGTCTCACTACCCTCTGCATTGGCGGAGGTATGGGAATCGCCACCATTTTTGAGCGCGTAAATTGAATCAATAGAACACGGATTGTTATGATTCTTATGATTTGTTAAGATCTGTGTAAATCATAAGAATCATAGCAATCTGCGTTCTATTCTTGTAGGTAAATAGTTGATTAATAGATTATTATACGGTATTATGCGTTTTCACTAATGGCAATTCACTATTCTGTCAATGATACAATAGCGTTCATCACCTGGGAAATGACAACCAGCCCGATGAATGTGCTCAATGATGAATCGATTCCTGAATTTGAAGCTGCTCTAAAACGTGCCTATGCCGACGAGTCGGTCAAGGGCGTCATCATCAGCTCGAATAAACCCGAATTTGTGGCCGGGGCCGACCTCAAAATGATTCTGCGGAACAACGACAAAGATCCGGCCGAAATGCAAAAGGTTTCGCTGGAGTTGAATCGGGTATTCCGTAGCATCGAAACATCGGGCAAGCCGACCGTAGCGGCTATCAATGGTACCGCGTTGGGCGGGGGCTACGAAATCTGTCTGGCCTGTCATCACCGGATTGCACTAAATAACCCCAAAACGTTAATCGGTCTGGTCGAAGTAACGATTGGGCTGCTGCCCGGTGCCGGTGGTACACAGCGATTGCCCCGCATGATTGGTATGCAGGCGGCTTTACCCCTGATTCTGGAAGGGAAAAAAGTGGGGGTTCAGGAAGCGAAAAATCTGGGTATGGTCGATGCCATTGCCGATACGCCGGCCGATATGCTGGCGCAGGCCCGTGCCTGGATCGAAGCGAACGGAACGTCTGCCCAGCCCAAACCTGTAAAACCCTGGGACGAAATTGACCGAAAAACTGGGAAGATTGTCGGCAGAGATAATTTTAAAGTGCCGGGTGGCACCGTTCAGAGTGTAGTGGGCGTTCAGACGTTTAGTGCCGGAACGGCCATGCTTATGGACAAAACAAAGGGCAATTATCCGGCTCCACTAGCCATAATGGCCTGCGTGTACGAAGGATTGCAGGTGAATATCGACCGGGCACTGGTGATTGAATCCCGCTATTTTGCCGAGGTGGCGACCTCGAAAGTGGCGAAAAGCCTGATTCAAACCATGTTTCTGGGCCTGAACGAAGCGAATAAAGGCGTCGGTCGGCCAAAGGATATACCGAAAACAGAGGTCAAAAAACTGGGTATTCTGGGTGCAGGGATGATGGGGGCAGGCATAGCGTATGTGTCGGCACAGGCCGGAATAGATGTTGTTCTAAAAGACGTAGCCATCGAAGCGGCTGAAAAAGGAAAAGCCTATTCACAAACGTTGCTCCAGAAAGGTATGGAACGCGGTAAGGTCGATGCCGCAACGGCCGAACAGGTTCTTAATCGGATAAAGCCGACGGCTCAGACGGAAGACCTGCGTGGGTGTGATCTGATCATTGAAGCCGTGTTTGAGAATCGGGCGTTGAAGGCGCAGGTGACCCAGGAAGCCGAACCGATGCTGGCCGACGAAGGGCTGAACGTGTTTGCGTCTAACACCTCTACCTTACCCATTAGCGGTCTGGCCCAGGCGGCTGCAAAACCCGCGAATTTTATCGGGATTCACTTTTTTTCGCCCGTCGATAAGATGGCGCTGGTCGAAATCATTGTGGGTCGTCAAACATCGGATTATGCCCTGGCCGTAGCGATGGATTATGTTCGGAAAATCCGCAAAACCCCGATTGTAGTCAACGATTCGAGAGGCTTTTACACCTCGCGCTGCTTCAGCACCTACACTGCCGAAGGCATGGAATTGCTCAAAGAAGGGGTAAATCCGATACTGATCGAAAATGGGGGTAAAGATGCTGGGATGCCGGTAGGACCACTAGCCGTAACGGACGAAGTGTCACTGGAGTTGGTGTACAAAATTTCGGGGCAGGGGATTCAGGATGGAGCTGTTCCCGAAGCAGATACGAGTTATCAGATTGCCAAACAGTTCGTTAACCTGGGCCGACTGGGAAAAAAAGCCAAAGCTGGTTTTTATGACTATGCCGACGACCGGAGTAAGAAACTATGGCCGGGCTTGCAAGATTTGTTTCCACGGGCCGAAGTGCAACCGACGCTCGACGAAGTAAAAACCCGGCTACTGTATCGACAGGCTATCGAAGCCGTCCGCTGTTTTGAAGAGGGTGTGTTGCGTACCAAACTGGATGCCGATCTGGGCTCCATCCTGGGTTGGGGCTTTCCAGCTTATACAGGTGGAGCGCTGTCGTTTGTAGACTTTGTCGGACCTGAAACATTCGTCAAAACCCTCGACCGACTAGCCGATGCCTACGGGGAGCGTTTCCGGCCGACCGATCGGCTGCGCGAGCAAGTAGCTGCTCCCTAGAATTCAGGGACGAGGATTTAGGGGTGACATGTCTGGCGCCAGCTAATGGAGGACGCAATCTCATTCCTGAATCCTCACTTTCTGATAGCTCACAGGAGTCGTTCCGGTCCAGCGACGGAAAGCCCGATTGAATGCGCTTAACTCATTGTATCCCAGGATGTATGAAATTTCCTTGACTGGGTGCTTGCCTGAACTTAAGTAATGAATAGCCAGTGATTTGCGGATGGAGTCGGTAAGCTGTTGATAGCTAACGCCTTCCTGCTGCAATCGACGCTGTAAACTTCGGCTGCTGGTATTCAGATTCGCAGCAACGGCATCGAGGGTAGGAATGCCTAAATAGGCGTTGGCCCACAGGAAGCTTGTAATCCGTTCCGATAAACCACGGGATTGCTGAAACGCATCATCCAGCGTAGTTACCTTCTGTAAAAATACTCGCTGTAACTCGTAATCGGCCGTCAGGATGGGTTCATCCCAATACGTCAGCTCGAACGATAAGGTATATTCAGAACTATTGACCAGGTGACGGCATCGGAAAATACGTTCGTATTCGGCCTGATTGGCCTCGCTAAAGGGCAGTTTTACCAAAATAGGCTGAATTTTCTTTAGGACCAGGCCATCTACTTCGTGGAGGGTAAAGGCCATAAAAAAATCCATCATCTGCCGGGCCACTTCTGGTGCATTGGCCAGATAAGGAGCCTTGGCTATCAACTGAATATCAAAGGATTGTTCGGTATGGATGATGTCCATCTCAACGACATCCGTAATCAAATGCACAAACGCAATGGCGTGCGTCAGGCCTTCGCCCACCGTCTGGCTATGTTGGATCAATTCCCCAACAACGCCCAATGCGGCAATTTGCAGCGACTCACCAAAGTGTAGTCCAAATAAGCTGTCGTTGCTCAAATGAGTAGCGTTGCGCCAAAGCGATTCAATCTGTTCTGGGTATAAGGGAGGGGACTTGGCTTGCTTCAGTTGGGCCAGGTCTAGGCCCGAACAGGCACAGAGTTCTTCTGCCGATAGGTTTCTTTGAACAGCATAGGCTAGCAAATTGATCACTAGCTGTTTCTGATAGTCTTGCATACCCTAAAGGTAATGATTGATTCGGCGCTGGTTTTTCGATGGCGCGAAGTGGTAATTGGTTGGCGGATAAAGATAAAACCCGGCTTACAGCTACCCGGTAATTTTGTCAAAAAACGCCATGAAAGCAATCGCGATCTCCTTTATGCTCGCCATGAGCCAGTTCGGAAATTCACAGATTATTAACCAAAAACACCCTAGCACAAACACAATGGAAACTCAGTCAATTCAGGTTGTTCACGACTTTCTCACAGCCGTTCAGCAAGGTAATCAGGCTAAACTAGCGGCCATTATTCATCCTAATATTCAGTGGAACCAGCCGGGCAATAACCGCTTTTCGGGCACAAAGAAATCGAGTGGTGAGGTCTTTCAAATGGTCGGAGGGATGTTTCAGTCATCTGATAATAGCCTGGCATTAACGGAGATAAAAACACTGACCGCCAATGGGAATCAGGTAGCTTGTCTGGTTCACTGGAAAGCCGTTCAGCCGAGCGGTGGTATCCTGGATGTGGATAACATCGACGTGTATACGGTTGAAAACGGAAAAATCGTGCAGGCTACCGTGTATTCAGCCGATATTGCCCAGGAGGATAATTTCTGGCTCAAGTAATTGGGGTATGCCTGAAAAGAGCGGCATGGCATAATGAAAGTTATGATAGGCCGCTCTTTTCAGTCAGATCAGCCGAAAGCTCATTCGGTGGTGTCTGGTGGGGCCAAATTGCCGGATGGCTTCGCGGTGGATGGGGGTTGGATACCCTACATTTTTTGCCCACCCGTAGGCTGGAAATTCGGTGCCGAGTTTCTCCATTAAATCGTCCCGGTAGGTTTTGGCCAGAACCGAAGCAGCCGCAATTGACAGGAAATGGGCGTCTCCTTTGATCAGACACGTATGTGGGATCATTGGGTAGGGTACAAATCGATTCCCATCGACCAGGAGGTGTTCCGGGCGTAGGGCCAGAGCGTCGACGGCGCGGTGCATTGCCAGAAAACTCGCTTTTAAAATGTTGATGCGGTCAATGTCTTCGGGCGACACTTCGGCAATGGCCCAGGCCAGCGCATCCCGTTCGATGGCTATGCGCAGGGTTTCGCGTTGTGAACGCGATAGCTGTTTGGAATCATTCAGGATGGGGTGGGAATAATCGGTAGGCAGGATAACAGCAGCCGCAACAACCGGCCCGGCCAGACAACCTCGACCTACCTCATCTAACCCAGCTTCAAGGACGTTGGCGTTGTAGTAAGAGCGTAACAAGCGTATCAGTTCAGGTAAACAACGGTAAAAATAACGGATTGCCTACATACTACTCACCGATAGCGAACAACAATGACCTGAAGCGGCAGACAACCTGATCCGGCACAGCTACAGTCGGCGCCGAAACGAATAGTCACTACTTTCTGGAGCGTTGTCGTTGCTGGTTTACTGAATCCATAGTAAATGTCGTTGGTAAGTAACTGGCTATCGGCAGTAGTGATCACGAGTTCGAGCTGATCGAAATCCTGAGTTGCCGGAAAGCTCAATTCCTGCAAGCCATTGGCTAGAAATTGAATGTCGGCCAGGTTTGTAAAGGTTTTTGTATCCCGAATGGTAGGGGTTAGGTCTGTACTTAAATACGTATTGAGGGTATAGGTCGGTAGGGCAGTAGTCGACGTGAGGGTTGGGTTACTGATTATAAATCCGGCCAGATCGCCCGGTTTTCCCGTACCGCTAAGAGTAGCTTTCAGGGTCGTTACGCCTAAAAGTACGGATTGCTCGAGGTGAGCGAAATCGGTCAGGCTGGTTGAGGTAATGTTGGTACGGTCAACGATGGGGCAAAAGGTGGCCAGCGGCATGGGTTCACAAGCCAGGTTGCTACTGACGGTTAATCCGGTAGTGGTTAAAAATCGCTGTGTCGTGGTATCAGTAAGGGTCGACGCGACCGAAAGCGTAAACGTAGCTGTACCCGATGCTACCGTTGTTCGCTGAAAACGAAGGGTGCCATCTACATTGATACTCGCCTTTCCGGTGCTGGGCTGGTTAAGGATCGTAAGCGTTGCTGGATCGATTTGCCCTGAGCCCACCGCCGAAAAAGACGACAATACACTAAAGTTCTGCACGCAGGAAGCAAGCGTAAAGGTCAGGCTATCGGTTGAAGGGGCCGGTAATTGAAGTAGTAGTATTGTAGATGCTTTAGCGTCGCTGGCTGCTCCTATCGATAGCAGATAGAACAGGGCCGGGATAAGAGCCTTACTGGGCTTCCCTAAATGAATGGGCAAAGTGAATCGCATATTCCGTTCCATACCGCATGGTATAATTTTTATAAGTTACTAAGTAGACAAAATAGGGCCAATGGAGCGGATATAAGGCAATTATTCGATACGTTTTGGGGTAATTGAAGAGGTATATAGACACAAGAGCCGTTGATGCCAAGCTCATATCTGCCTGAAATCAACGGCTCGTTGCGAATCAGATGTGAGTTTAAAAAAACTCCAGTTACATTTATGGAATATGTCTTTTACGCGAATCCGTACCCAGGCAAGCTGGGCAGCATGCGCACATAACCTATATGAAACTGAGTTGGCTAAAGCTATAAAATAGACATCGAACCAGAAGGTACTTGCTTCATAGAAGACGCCTTGGTAAGTTTCTGGTTACCAGTCAATAGCCTTATTTACAACTATTATGCCATCCGATTTTAATCGTCGTAGCTAAAGAAAAAATATTTCTAAAACAACAAAAAACAATAGTTAATACCTTGGTAATCAAAGCCTTGGAAATGGGTGAAAATTTAGACGATCAGGTGGGTCGCCTGAGATGTTTTATAGATCTAGCACACTTTTTGTTTTCGCTTTTTGTGAGTTCGAATAGTATATTTAGGTATTGTGCATGATATGGTAACATTAGCCCAAAACGTTATAAACCACGACGGGCTCTGCTTTATTTTTCAAGCTTACTTCACCTATTCGCTCGCAGGAAAACGATTCCGCGATCTGTTGCTGGGCCGACTCAACGATGACGATTTGACCGGGCTTTGCCACTGACTGGAGCCGCTGGGCGGTGTTGACCGCATCACCAATCACCGTATAATCCAACCGACGGAGGGTGGTCGAGCCAATGTTTCCCGATACCATTTCACCACTGTTGATACCAATCGAGACTTCTGGATGATAGCCCGGATGACTTAACAGGTTTTCTTCAATCCTGGCGATCTGTGTCCGTACGGCCAGAGCGGCCTCAATCGCCCGGTCGAGGTGGTATTCGCCCCGGAAAACCGCCATAATGGCATCGCCCATAAACTTATCCACAAGGCCACCCTGCGCAATAATTTCCTTGACCATCACATCGAAATAGCGGTTCACCATTTTCACAACCGTATCGGGCGATTCGCGTTCCGAAATGGCGGTAAAGCCACAGATGTCGATAAACAGAACAGTGGCTACTACGGTCTCGCTGGCCGACAGCGCTGTTTCGAACTCGGGCCGATTCATGAACGTCAGCACCGATTCGTCGACGTACATGCGTAGAATGTTGTTTTCCTTGATGGCCTGGAGCGTTTGCCGGATCTGAGCAACATATTCCATGGTTTTCTGCATGGTCACTTCCAGATCTTCAAAGTTGACGGGCTTGGTTACGAAATCGAATGCGCCCCGGTTCATGGCGGTTCGGATGTTATCCATATCGCCATAGGCCGATACGATGACGGCCTTCAGCATGGGGTTGGTTTCGTGGAGCTTAACGAGGAGCGTCAGCCCATCCATACCTGGCATGTTGATGTCGGTCAGAACCATGTCGGTATCCGGTTCCTGAGCCAGGGTTTGCAGCGCTTCTACACCGTCATGAGCGAATATAAATTCATACTGCTTTTCCCGTATCTGCCGTCGAAATTTCTGTTTTATGAGTAACTCAAGATCAGTTTCGTCGTCAACTACTAATATTTTAGCCTTCATGCCAACTCACGAAGTTTTTGTTTCAGAAGTGCGAAATCAAGTGGTTTTGTGAGAAAGTCATTCGCGCCCAGCGAAATGGCCTCCTGTTGCGAATTAGGATCGCCATAGGCGGTAATCATCATCACAACCGGGGGCGGAGGAGCGTTGAAGTCTTCCCGAATGTGCCGCAAGAGTTCGAAACCGCTCATACCCGGCATATTGATATCGGATAAGATCAGTATGACTTCCGACGAGTGCCCATTCAGATAGCTTAGAGCCTCTTCGCCAGAGTTTGCAAAATCCAGTCGAAACTCACCGTTCCGGATTTCCCGCCGGAAACGCTGTTCAAAAAGATCTTTAACATCAACTTCGTCGTCAACGACTAAAATTTTCATCATTATCAAGAGGGTTACCCAAAGATACGCATTTTGCGGTTTATGGCGGCCATCGAACCAAGTTTCAGCAATTCGGTTATCCGGCCATAGCCACCTGGTTATCCACAGCCTGTTGCCAGCCCCTTATTTTATGGGACCGGGCGGAGTGAGGTGACGAGCCAGAAAACGGTAAATCTCTTCACGCGATTCGCGGGCGAGCTTCGTATCGAGCCGATTGAAACTATGACCACCGGGCGCATCCTGATAAATCTTATAGTCGAATTTTTTCTCGTGTGCTTTCAGGGCATTTATCAGTGATTCAACTTCCAGTACGTTTACATCTTCGTCGTTGGTATTGGTATGAATCAACAGGGGTGTCTTTAGTTTTTGCGCATTCCAGACGGGCGATCGGCGACGGTACTCGGCCACGTTGTCGGAAGGATCTTTACCGATGTGGGTGGCGGCCGAAAAAATAGCCCGGTAGTTGGCAGGCTTATAGCCTAAACGGGCAATAATGTCGGTGACGGGTACCCCGGCGTAGGCAACTTTATACTCGTCGGGATGGTCAAAAATATTCATCAGGGTAATCATACCTCCGTGGCTCCAGCCGATAATACCGATCCGGTCGGGGTCTACCTGGGGCATGTTTTCGGCGGCCCAGCGTTTGCCAGCCAGAACGTCGTCATTTTCGTAATCGCCGTAATCAATCTGGTTGTAAAACGTACCTCCGTAGCCTATGCTGCCCCGGTATTCGGGCGCTATAACCAGGTAGCCCTGATCGAGCAATTCGCGTACGATGTGTACATAGAGTGTACTAAAATCGCCATGAACGCCATCGTGTACAAAGACCACCAGTGGCAGTTTTTTGGCCGACGCAAACTTCTTTGGGGCAAACGTATAGGCCGGAATAATGACCGGGTTATTGGCTCCCTGACCTGTTGGATTGCGAACCACATGAGGAGGTTTGCTGGTATAGCGGATCTTATCGATAACCGCTACATCACCGAGTTTCTGATACCATAGCAAATCATCGATACTTTTTGTAAGACTCTGGTCGGCAAACCGGGTATTTTCTTCGAGCATACGAACCCGCTCCGACAAATCGCCAGAGGTCGAGGTTGTCTGGCCAGGTAGAGATAGCTGGGCGAAGGTAGCAAAATGAATAAGAAATAAAACGATTACGGTAAAGAGGTTGTACATAAGTAAGTTGATTGGGTGCATGGACTTTTCGAAAGTAAGTTATTGATAATCATCGAAAAGTAGATACATCTGTGGACCTGATTAACCTTACGTTTTCTATTTTTTCTGGCGCAAAGCAACAACTGCCGGACCATTGCCTCACTATCTTAATATAAATAATTCTTCATGTTAAGCCAACCTAACTTTCGTTAGGAAGGCAGGTTATGTTTCTAGGTGTTTGTCTGTTGAATCTGTGGTTTTGCCAGTAACGATTTATTATGAGTGTCATCAAACCTGCCCTATTGTATCCCGAACGCATCATCTACCTTTCGGGTGCTAATAATTACAGTTGGATTTGTTTTCAGGATGGCGAGAAAAAACTGCTCGCTAAACCAATCAGTTATCTGGAAGAGCTGCTACCCGATTTTATCCGTGTGCATAAAACCGCTTTAATCAACCCCACGTATGTGCAAAGCCTGCATGAACCTCCGCACCGGAAAATGTCGGGTAAAGTACAATTGAATAGTGGCGATGTGTTTCCGGTTAGCCGCCGACGATGGCAACAGGTTGTCGATGCGTTACAGAATCATACAACCGCTCTGGCGACTCAGGAACTACTCCAGCCGCCCACGTTTACCCAACCTGAATCGGCTGTGGTGAGCCCAGCTCCCGCACAGGCAACCCGGTCTGTTTTTCTGATTTCGCAGGATAGAGAGATGGTAACGTCGGTAGAGCATGTGGTTCAGAAAAAGTGGCCTGGCTATGTAGTTCAAACCAGCGCCAACAGTGTCATACTTCCCGATATTTGGGGGCAGATGCCAGCCAGCGAGCATCCTATCTTGCTGTTGCTCGATGCCCGAACCATCACGCTGGAGCGATTGAATACCCTTCAGCGTTTGAAGAATAATAAAACGCTTGGTCGAATTCCCGTGATTCTATTAACCTCGGCAACCGATCAGGCCATTGTGAATGGTTATCAATATAAAGCCAATTCAGTAGTGGCAATACCACCCGGTACAGGCTTTATCGACGCTATTTTTGAACGTGTATTCCAATATTGGCTTCGAATTGTTACCCTGCCCAGTATGGCGATGAATTAATCCCTGCTGCCCATCAGACCGAGAACTGAACGGGCGGCAGCGTAGCAGTTTCCCACCAGTACGTTCGTAAGGCCATAAAGTACCGAAGCCAACCCTTTAAGTCAGCCGGTTTGATTACGTAGGAGGCTATACCCTGCTGGTAGGCTTCTTCTACATCGCTACGCTGGCTCGATGGACTAAGAACCACTACGGGTATGCGATTGCAGGCAGCGGGTAGTGCCTTGATCTGCCGTAGTGCGTTCCAGCCATCTTCGCGGGTTGGTAAAAACAAATCCTGTAAGATCAATTTAGGAAGTTCCCACTCCTGGGTATTCCATTCCTGAAGTAAGTGGATGGCCTGTTCGGGCTGATTGGTATAAATAAGCGTTACTTCGGGTAACCACTGCTGCATGGCTTTGGCAATCAGTGTGCCATGACCCGGGCCATCCTCAATAACTAATAACTTGGGTTGTTTGAAATTAGAGCGAATTTGCTCGTAAAATGTAGTCGGCGACATAGACGTAGAGTAATACGAATAAAAAGAGGAGAAGTGTGCTGCAATTTGAGGTACGATTCAAAAGCCTAATGCGAAAACAATACTGCTGAATCATACCCATTTCCTGGCTATTGTCTGACAACGGCTAGGTTGTATCGCGTTGTCGGGTATGGGCCTGATTGGGAGCGGTGCGGTTTCTCCGGTTCGTGTTCCTGTTGCTCGTTGGTGTCGACGTGCTCGAATCGGATGGTATCGTCGATGTCTGAGGCAGGTTGTTTGGGTTGTTCATCGAGCCGCTGGTCGTCGAATCCCGGTTTGGGCGGCTGTTCTGATTTCGGAGCGTTGATTGCGCCTGACTTTCCAGGTTGGCTAAACCAACCAGTAGGGATGCAATAACTACTGCCTTTTTCATACGAAGCTGGGTTTACTGAAAATCAGACACAGTTCTCCTTAACCCAACCTTATCAAACCAAAAGACTAACAGAGTTTCCTGAAATAGTTAGGAAACGGTGCGGTGCGGCAATAAAAAAGCCGATGAATCGTCATCGGCTTCGTTATAATCAATTTTGTGAACGGTTACTTCCTATACACAACCTGTATCTTACCAACGGAAGTACCTAGCGTATAGTTGACCGGCGCGGTTGCGGCTAGTTCTTCTATATTTTTGGTTTTCGAATAGGTGTACGTATCCTGCCCACCCGCATCATATTTCAGGGTAAGGGTATTGTTCGAGAAATCCCAGGTGCCGGACGCATCATCAACGGTTACCGAGCGGTAGTTTTCGTTGAACGTATTGTCCGAATAAATGTCGATGGTGGACCCGTATGATTCAAAATAATAGAGATCGATAGCCGCTCCATTCACATTCGATGTGGTGGAGGTAGGGAAGCCACTGAGTACCCCTTTGTTTAATGTCCAGCGCCCTACAACAGGTGAGGCAGGTGCGGGATCGCTTTTACTACAGGAAACTAGGCCCGCAAAAGACACCACCAGGAGGAGTGCATACAGGTGATAAACGTAACGCTTCATAATCAGTTGATTTTTAGGGATTCTGAGTTAAAACAGAACAAGGAACTGTAAACTACAAAAAAAACGAATAATGCAACACGTATTAGTACGCACAATCTCGACTTTTTGATGCACGGTTCTCTGTATAGGTTAACGGAAATCAGAGGTTTTTGGGTTTTAAATATTTATCGAACCACTGTAAATACCGATCAACCCGGTCTTTCTGGTAGCTCGGAACCGTGATGCCGTGAAACTGGCCGGGGTAAATAATGAGTTGCGTAGGGATGCCCAGAGAGCGAAGAGCCTGAAACATTTGCTCACTTCCGGCTGCAGGTACGTTGAAATCTTTCTCTCCGGCCATAAACAGCGTCGGCGTTTTGATCCGATCGGCTTTCAGGAATGGATACGAGAGTTTCAGCCATTTTTCAGGGTTTTTCCAGGGCGCACCCAATTCGTTTTCATATTGATTGGTGTACTGATCGATACCGTACATGCTTAGTTGCAGCGAACTTCCGGCTCCACTGGCGGCCGCTTTAAACCGGGTATCGGTCGCAATGGTATAATTCGTCAGGATGCCGCCATAACTCCAGCCACCAATACCCAGTCGATCCGGATCAGCGATGCCTTTTTCGACCAGATAATCGGCCGCGCCCAGAATATCCTGCACTTCTTTATTTCCCCAGTCGGCGTAGATGGCTTTGGTGAAGTCGATACCCCGGCCGTTGCTCCCCCGGTAATTAACCGCCACTACGGCATAACCACCTGCTGCCAGAAGCTGACGAGTCAGGTCAAATGAAAACTCATCCTGCGATACGGGGCCTCCGTGAATGTAGAAGATGGTTGGGAGTTTTTTCCCGGCGGGCGTATTCACTGGGCGATACAATACGTTCGAAACCTGCGTACCATCCTTACTTTTCGACGTAAATCCTTCGACCGTTGCCAGTTCGAGCGGTTCCAGAAACGCATCGTGTACATGGGTGAGCCGACGGAACGACCCCGTTTCGATGGCGTATACTTCGCCGGGTACCTGCGGTTCGCTGACAAGGGCTACCCAACTTCCGGCGGTGCTGGCACTGAGGTTGCTGAATACCCGGTTGCCACTGGTCACTTTACTGAATTTACCGTCGAGGGTGTACTGACCAATATAGGCCTGTCGGTCGTCCTGAACGATCACGCCAATACTTTGCCCGTCTTTGGCCCAGACTGGGGTGCGAACCGGGCGGTCCAGCGATTTGGATAATAACGTAGGTTCGCCCCCGTTCTGGCCGACTACGCACAGAATCGGCTGGTCGTACATGATGAAGTTACTCGAAGAGGTAGAGCGCAGATAGGCGATACGTTTTCCATCGGGGCTCCAGGTAGGGTTGTTGTCGGAGCCGCTCCAGGTAGTCAATTGTTTCATCTGAGCGCCTTTCTGGGCCGCGATTACGTAAATATCGGTATTCTCATTTCGGTCGGGGTCTTCGGTTCGGTTGCTGACAAACGCCAGGTATTGCCCATCCGGCGACCAAACGGGTGAGGTTTCATCATAGGCGCCCGTAGTCAGGGTATCCAGCTTTTTGGTGGCCAGATCAAACACATATAAATGAACCGGACTGCGCTCCAGGTACCCCTTCATGTCGGCCTTGAAATGATACCGATCCAGTACGTATGGTTTCCGAACTTTAGTTTTGGCCGAATCCGCATAATCGGGGTCACGCAGCACCATGGCGATCTTTTTGCCATCCGGCGACCACTCGTAGTCTTCCAGATCGGTTTTGAGATCGGTTACTTTTTTCGCTTCGCCACCCCGTCGGTCCATCAACCAGATCTGGGCTTTGGTAGCGCCCTGCCGGGCCGATACGAATGAAAGGTATTTCCCATCGGGGCTGAATCGCGCCCTCGATTCACCATCAGGACTATTGGTGAGCTGAACGGTTTCTTTCCCATCCCAACTGACCATCCATAAATCGGAATTACGCTTGTCTTTCGTTGTATCGACGGTGGCAAGGCCGTAGCTGATCCACTTCCCATCGGGCGAAACCTGGGGGTCGCTGACGGTTTGCAGTCGGTACATATCTCTGGGCACAATCGGCCGTTTTTTGGCCGGAGTTTGGGCTGAACCTGTCAAACTGAGCAGTAATAGCGAGCCAAAAAGTAGGGAGTAGTTTGTCATAGCGAAGACTAAATATCGGTCAATGAAGGAAGAGAAAATGGGTTTAGGCAGCCAGGGCTTTTAACGCGTTTATAAAAGTGTCTAATTCGGCTGTCGTTGTATAAATGTGGGGAGTAACCCGAATGCCGCGTACATTAGCCGCCGGGCTATCGATGGCGACCGTAAAGATTTTGTATCTACTGAATAGGGTTTTAGCCAGATCGGCCGGAGCAATTTTTTCCAGGCCAACGTTGGCAATGGCACAGGTTCGGGCTGGGTCTTCGGGGGTGTTCAGAACAATTCCCGGATGATGACGGATCGTATCGGTCCAGTAGCGTTGCAGATAGCGTAACCGGGCTTCTTTCCGCTCAATGCCGATCCCTTCATGAAAGCGAACAGCATCCTGAATAGCTAAGTCGGTGGCTACCGGGTGCGTACCCGTATGATTCAGCTTTCGAATGTCGTCGTCGGCAAAGTTGCTGTCGGCAAACAGCGGCCATAAACCTTTGATTTTATCTTTACGGACATACAGTATACCAGCACCGAGCGGAGTTCCCAACCATTTGTGCAGGCTGCTGGCGTAATAATCGCAACCTCCCAGATCACTGATTTTAAAGTTCAACTGCGCAAAAGCGTGTGCCCCATCGACCATTACCTCTACGCCATGCCGATGCGCCATCTCGGTTATTTTTCGAATGGGCAAAATATGGCCCGTAATGTTGACCATATGGCAAACCATCAGCAACCGCGTTTTGGGCGTAATGGCATTTTCGTATACGCGAACAACCTCATCGTCGGATTTGGGGTGGGCCGGAATCGAGATCATCCGGTTTACGATCCCATGCCGCCGGGCCTGAAGTTTGAACATATCGAGCATCGCGCCATAATCCTGCTGCGCCATGATCACTTCGTCGCCCGCTTTCCAGGTCAATCCGGCAATTACGGTATCCAGCGATTCGGTCGTATTTCGGGTAATAATTAACTCGTCCGTAGAGCAGCCTAACAGATTGGCCAGTTGCGTTTGCGACTCCCGTTTATCGTCAAACTGGCGCGTCCGCATATAATAAGACGATACGGAGTTGATCTGCTGAATATGTTTCAGATAACTATCCAGAACGGGTTGGGCCGCGAGCGAATAGTAGCCGTTTTCGAGCTGAATAAACTCGCTGGTTACGGGATAAGCTGCTCGGATCTTTGCCCAGAAGTCGTCATCAGTTGCGAGAGTAGCAGGGGCGATATGTGCCGATTGGGCCAACGTTTCGTCTAGGCCAGCCCATTGACCAACCGATAACGCAGTAACACCCGCGAGGGATTTTAGAAATTGGCGCTTGGAGAGCTCGGCCATAGCAAAGGGTGGGTTTATTAAAACCAAAATTATTGCTTATCGCAGGTTTGGTACGGGCAATACGGGTAGACTTTCGTTGCCATCTTCACTCACAGCCTGCACCGCGAAGTAGTAATTGTCTTTCGAGAAAGGAAGCGTCATGCCCAGTTTGGTGGTAAAGAACTTTTTTTGCCAGAACGGCCAGTACGTCTCCCGCATCAGCACATAATAGCCTTTTACCTTACCCGTTTGTGGAGCCTGCCAATACAGTACCGTCGAGTTGGTCAGGTTCCGAACATCGACCGTTACTTTTTGGGGCACGGCTGGCGCCTTTGCCAGATTCGCCAGTGTGGCCAGGTTGATCGCCGTATTTTTGCGTAGGTACTCGAAATCCATAAACTTTGGATAGTCGCCATATTCGATTCCGTTTTCGGTACGTAAGTCCTGGTGCTGGTGTTCGTAGTTCTCATTCATTTCGGTGATGCGGACAGCCGCAAAGCCCCGTTGAACATAGGGTGTATGGTCGCCCCCACGCAGGTAACGGTCGTTCCGGTATACCATAACCACTTCCAGATTTTCGACATAGCGTTCGCCAATCTCTTTCAGGTAGCGGGCCAGTGTGCGGGCTTTTCCATCGTTCTCATTGCCAAACCGCTGGATCTGACCAATACGGCCCGTTGTATCTTTCAGCAGACTCGATGGTAAACCCTCACTGAATACCCGCAACCGGGTGTTGTCGATGATGCGGGTATCGCTGCTGTTGTTGCTGCCCATGATGTCGTTGTTCAGCACCGCTTCTACATTCCAGTTTTCCTTAAGTGCCCGTTCGGACAGGTGTTCGGCACCCAGTAATCCCTGCTCTTCGCCGGTTAGGGTGACGAAGATGACCGTAGCCGGAAACGACGATTTGCTCATGACACGGCACAGTTCAATAACGGCGGCTGTTCCCGATCCATCGTCATTGGCACCCGGTGCATCCGCTTCGCGGTTCATGACGTTGGTAACCCGGCTGTCCATGTGCCCCTGTACAATAAAAACCCGGTTGTCGTTCGGATCGGTGCCTTTCAGGGTAGCCATCACATTCCCCATATTGGCAGGTTTATCGACCCGACGGCCGTCGGGCTGAAGCGTCCATGTATCGAGTGTGGCGGTCATACGCCCGTTCGACTGTTTGGCGTACTGATTGAATTTACTCAGAATCCATTGCCGGGCGGCTCCGAGCCCTTTTTTACTAACCTGAGCCGATGCGTCAGCGGGTACACTTAGCGTATGTCGGGTGCCAAAACTAACCAGTCCATTGATATGGGCCCGTAAGCTATCGGCTGAAATCTGGGCTATCAGATCGGCAATCTGCTGGTCGCGGTTAATGATGGCAGTTTGGGCATTGACAAATGGGGAGATAAAAAATGACAAAAGCAGGAAGGACGCTAAGGTAGACGTGCGCATGAGTTTGTTTGCTGATTGGACTAGCTAATCTAGCAAAAAAGCGCCAGCCTGAGAAATTGTAGAGCGCTACAGCTCAAAACGACCAGGCCACACCAGCCCCCATAGCATGCAGGCCTGTGAGGGGCACTGGAGTAGCCGAAAAGCCTAACCGGGGCTGGCGAAGAAGGGTATTGTAACGGGTTACGGCCTTGTTGATTTGTCCATTACCGATAATGGTGAAGGTAAGGGTCGCGGCAATGGAGCCGCCATAAACAGTCCAATAGGTACCATTGCTTTTATTGCTGCTCAGAATAATATACGCCAGGGGGACTAATGCCGTCAGGCGACCTATGGTGGTTAATGTGCGAAATGCCTTAAATCGATGGCTAACCTCTGGGTCATTCAGTTCATAAAATGGTATTTCCAGCGAATAAGGTGACGACAGCTTTTTACCACCATAAAAATATACGCTTCCTAACGACGATGACCCATAGGCCCGTTCGATTGGCAGCAGATGCGCGGGTATAGGAACTGATCGATAGTGCAAGGTATCGTCGTCGCGTCGACGCTGGGCATGAGCCGAAAAAGAAAGAATGCCAAGTAAAATGAGCAGAAAAATGTTTCGCATACGCTTAGAACGAAAAATACCACGATTTAGGAGTTAACGACCTAAAAAACAATGACGCCTTAGTAAGGGGCGTCATTGGGTAGTACAGTTTATTCTTGGTTAGCAAGATTCATGGGTACGTTTTTCATTAGTAGGATGCGAATCATAGCTAGTATGCTTTTGGAATAAACTATTCGACCAGCTATGGATTTTGCTGAATAAATTTTTTATATACACCCAAAATAGGTTTTTGATTAACCAAGGAATATTTGTTTTTCCAGGCTCCTAATCCATAAACAGCTTCGCCGGGATTGTAGTGAGTCGATTGCTTATTGGCAAAAGCAGGCTCATCAAAGAGTTCATAAATAAATAGCGCATCAACATATTTATTGCGTCGAATAAAACGGAGGTTTCGCAGGAACCAGGCGTTATCTGTTGATTTTAATGAATACGTCGAACCATTTCTAATATTGAATTCGGTAATCCATATCCGCTTTGCAAAACGTTGGTATAAGTGGTTGGTGACGTTTCCAAATGATCCACCTGCGTTCTGTAAATCAGCCATATCTGAATACCAATGGCAACCGACAATATCGTAATTGACTTTATATTGTTTTAATAACTCAAGGAATCCCCAGTGTATCCAGGTATGATTGATAATCAATCTGGCAGATTTATCTTCCTGTTTTATTCCATCGCAAACACCTTTGAAATAGGCCATTACATAAACGGCCTTGGTGGTATCGAAGTCAGCGACATTTGTTCCATGTCTTTGGGGGAGAATTAGATTATTATCCTCTTCATTGCCAACTTCGTAATAATCAAAATATCGTTTATACGTTCTGGAAAAGTTTTTTCCGTATTCCAGGCCATTCTTATAAGCCGCGTCTGAAGAATTAGTTTCATATACTGTTTTATTGAAAACTAATACAGGCACTAATTTTATGGAAGCCTTAGTAGATTTTTGTATGATTTCATTCAGACGCTCGGCATTCACTACATGCCCCGCTGGGTCTACAGGAAGGTCGATTCTATAAAATTTGCTGTTAATACTTTTTAAAATCTTTAGCTGCAAATCTATATTATTCGAATAGGCCTCTTGCGTTAGCGGATGTCCACACACACCGTATTTAAATGTGCCTCTGGGGGCCTGCGCCATAGAAAATAAGTGAACTGAAAACAGGCCAATGCATAGTACCAGCTTAAGCATGTACATAGATAATATTGGTTTATAGACTATTAAGTACAAGCTTGGGCATAGGTAATCTTTCTATAGAACCCATGTTTTTCTTCAAACGGGTTCTATAGAAAGATAAACGCATTCATAAGGTCAGTGTTTTACTTCACTACTTTCAACGTTCCCTGCATCAGGGACGAGTGGCCGGGGAAGGAACAGACGAATTGGTAATCACCTGCTTCGGATGGAGCTACGAAATAAATGGTTTCGGAGGTTTCGGGCTGGAGGATGTTTGTGTGATACAGCACGTTGGGTGAGTTGGGCACGTAGTTCATTTTAGGGCCGTTCAGGTTTAGCCGTAGAGCCGCTTCTCCAACCGCATTAGCCGCGCCGGGTTTGGTAATGACACAGTTGTGCAGCATGTCGTCGTTGTTGTTGAACACGAGTTTGATGCGACTCCCGGCTTTCACCTCCAATTTATCCACATCGAATTTCAGACCCGGTTTGGTGCCGATGGTAATCGTTTGGTCGGGGCCATTGGTCCAGTCGGCAGGCATCGCAACAGTGCGTTTGGCATTCACGGCTTTTACGTTTTTGGCGGCTGTGGTAGCGGCCTTTTTCTCCGTCGCCATCATCTCGGCATGCTCGTGTTTGGCCATAGCAACCGCGCGGGCGGGCAGGTTTAATTTCTCTCCCGGTGCAATGGCATTGAGGGTATAATACCCAACGGAATGGAGCAAGGGGGCATTGGCCGATGCCGAGCGAATGCCTTCGGCCTTCACTTCATGGATATAGCCTTCACGCAGGGCGGTATCCGCTACAATGCGGGCGCTGAGCCCGTCGGGAGCCACCACAACGCCCCGGATCGGTACGGGTCGGGCATCCTCAATCGGGCTTCCGTACGTACGATGGTAGCGGTAGGTAAAACTATTCAGGCTATAGCTTTCAGGATTTTCAGCCGTTTTACGATCGACAGGGAGCGTGAACGACACTTCGAATCCATCGGGTTTTGAGGTGATGGTTTTGATCTCGAATGGGACTTTACCCGTCCAGACCAGTCGTTGAACTCCGTAAGGCTCCTTTCCGGTAGCTGCCCAACCCCGGCTGGTCATACCCACGAACAGAGAACCATCCTGCCCCCAGGTAGTGCGAAGAATGCCCGACGAAAATCCTTCACGGAAGGGGAAACAGGCTCCCTGCCATTCACCGCCCACTTTTTCCATTGCCACCCGCATGATTTTGCTGTGCCCCTGATCGCCGACAAACAACTGACCTTCAAACGGACCAAACGCGCCTTTCGTGGTGTCCTGCCGAAAATCGGAGGTTGAAATGCCCATCAGCGTATGCGGAAACCAAACCGAAGGTACTTTCAGGTTCTTGAGGGTTTTTGCCACTTCAAACATCGGCTTGCCAGTGCTGGGAACGTCTTCTGGTTTCAGCGTCAGAGGGGAACCGGGCTCGCTGCTCCACCGAAGTCCGGCCGGGTTACCGGCAAACGAGCCTTTTTCCAGGTGGGTCATCCGCCCCGATCCAACCCAGTCGCCCTGGTTTTCGGTGTAGAAAATGCTGCCATCGGTTAGCACACCGAAGCCAGCTGGCGAGCGGAGCCCTGTAGCCCAGGGAGTCATTTCAACCTGACCGGCGGGAGTTTCGTGTAGTTTTAGCATCCAGCCACGCCATTTCGCCAGACTGGCGCCGTAGCCGATCCAGTCGAGGTTGAGCGTAATAATCATGTCGCCATCGGCAAGCAGCACCGGCCCATAGCTGTACTCGTGGTAGTTGCCCGAAAGCGGCCATTTGTAGAACGAGCTATACTCATCCGCTACGTCATCGCCGTCTTTGTCGACCAGTTTGGTTACTTCGCCCCGTTGGGTGCATAGAAAATACCCTTTTGGGTGCCACATAAGCCCCAGAGGTTCATGCAGGCCCGATGCGAACTTTTTGTAAGTAGGCACGCGGCTACCCTGCATATAGGGATTGCTGATGATCCAAACATCGCCCCGACGCGTACAAGCCGCCAGCCGCCCATCGGGCAGTGGAGCCAGCCCGCCTATTTCAAGCTTGATGTCTTCAGGAATGGGTAAAGTAATGATCCGGTAATAATCTTCTTCACTCGCCGGACGTTGAGCAAAGGTGAAAGAGTGAAAGAGTGAAAGAGTGAATAAGAGCGTAACTAAGCTCGCCAACTTACTCATTCTACAGGGTTCATTATTCATTTTACATTGATTTTTAAGCAATTCGTAAACCGTTTTGGGCTGTGCGTTCGGTCTGGAGCAGGGTTACGGTACCATCATCGGCCACGGCTCCCAATACCAGACATTCACTCATAAACGTAGCAATCTGTTTGGGTGGGAAATTGACGACTGCAACAACCTGTTTTCCAACCAATTCATCAATCTGATACAGCTTCGTCAACTGGGCTGAGGTTCGCTTTATCCCAAATTCGCCAAAGTCGAGGGTTAATTTATAAGCAGGTTTGCGAGCTTGCGGAAACGCTTCGACAGCCATGACCGTAGCCGTCCGAATTTCCACTTTCTCAAAATCTGCCCAGGTTAAATCGTTGTTGCTCATCATGAGTACTCTCTGTGAGCTTCCATTTAACTCGGCATATCTCTGTGCTACACTGTTTTATTTCACCGAGATGCACCGAGTTAAATAGAGCCTCAGAAAGGTTTTAGAATACAATCGAGTATTGTACTGACCCTCCACCGTTTTTCAGCTCAACAGGCAGCAGTAATTCCTGCTTTCCGTTGCTCTGACGAGTTTTCACTTTGGCTTTGGGGTCGACACGGATGTAATAGCTTCGGTCGTTGACGGCATACAGACCTTTACCGACCTCTTCGACCGATGACCCAGCCGCAATCCGGCAATAAGGGGTGCCAGTTGGTGAACCTGTCAGCGTTAGCGTCCGGACCAGGGCGTCACCTTCCGAATGAATTGCATCGGTAACGGAAGCTCCCGCCAGCTTATACTGGAGCGTAGGCTTACCCTGTTTGTCGATGGTAAGCCCCGTATACTGTAAGGTATTTTCGCTGACGCTATCCGGCCAGGCCGACGAGTCATTGTTCAGTACCATTAAAGGCGTTTGCCCCGGCAGAAGAACAACAGCGCCCAGTGGGGTGAGTAATTGAGGTTCACCCCGTTCGTACCACATTTCGGTGGTGTTGGCAAAATCGCCTTTCCATACCTGCAACAGGGCCATCTGGTTCAGATCGACCGTGTAGTGAATACCCGTTGGCGAACCAACTGACAGGCTATGGGTACGTTTGGTTTTCTCGCCCGGCATCTGTACAAATGACCGAATTCGCTGTACCTGATTCATCGGATCACTATAGTCGGGGTTCACACCGATAACGGCTATCGCATCAGGCTCAGGGAGAGAAGATTGTGCATGAAGGGGTTGCGGCCGCGTACCCGCCTGCGACACGAACAGTCCTAAACCCGGCCGGAACCACGAACGGGAGAAATAGACCCGAACATCGTGCGGCCCAGCCGTCAATGAAACCTTGCCCGGATTTGGCATACCCAGTTCGAGGTGATTGATGGGGATAACTTCTTTGCCGTCGATCCAGAGAGCGGCCAGCCCGCCCTGATTGAGGTCGAACTGGTAATCGCCCGTTTGCAAGGCGTTCAGTTTGCCGGTAAAAAACAGGCTGTACTGCCGAGGCTGACCATACGACACTTCGTAAGTCAGTTGGCTGGTGGTATCCTGTTTGAGCACTTTCCGACGCATGGCATCCTGTGGGTCCTGAACGTAGCCGCCTTCGACAATGGTGTAACTCAGCGGACCGCTCCACTGGGCAACCATGCGGGGCGACATAACCCGGTAACCTACCTTGCGAAGGGCTATTGTCCCTTTCTTAGTCATTAGTGTCAATGGACCTAGCTTTCCATTGGCCAGGGTCTGACTTTCGCGGAGGGTAACGCCGTTCAGGGCCAGTTTCTCAAGGGAAGAGAAGCCTTTAGGGCCTTTTGTCTTATACCAGACATCGACCGTTTGCCATAAGCCGGGTGCTTTCAGGAGCCGTGCTGATTCACGTGAATCGGCAAAACTGATCTGTTGGCCCGTTGGCAGGGTCAAAACCGCATCGGCTCCGGCAGAGAGCATGACTTCGAAGCGTAACCTGAAATCGTCGGTGGGTGTCAGTAACGTGAGTGGCTCGTTTGAGCCCACCAGCACATTGCTACCGGATTGGGTGCGTATCGACGAAGCATCGGCAGTAGGTGATACCGACCCAACGAGTTGCCAGCTATTGGGTCGGGCCAGTTGCGCAAGCGATAAAGCCGGTAAATCAACCTGGGCGTAAAGATTTTTCGATACCAGACAGACGGTTAATACGAGCGCTGTCTGGCGTACGATAGAGGAAAAGAATGTAAGCATACTGGAGCAAAAGACGTAAGGGCACCGATTGTACCCACCAAAATTACGTAAAGTCGAGGGTTTATTGATGACGCTGGCTAAAAGAGATCGTTTATGCACCGAAATTCTCGTTACATTTGATTAGTGGCCTGACAGTCAACTTATATCCTCTTTTAACACCATGCTACGGATTCTGGGACTATTTGCCTGCCTGCTGGCTGGGCTGGTTGCGAAGGCGCAACCGGCGAATGAGCGGGAAGGGGAGGTCGAATGGAATCGACTGAAACACCAGCCCATTACTGAACAAACCTTCCGGGCTGCCTGCGATCTGATGCAGAGAACAGGCCGCACCAACATCAATCGCAGCTACGAAATGCTGGCCCAGTATGTGCCGATGGTAAAAAAAACGGGCAATCGGGCGTGGGTACATATCCTGCTTATGGGCTGGGCACGGGCCAAATCGTCCATGATCTTTTCGAAAGAGGCAGACGAACTCTACCGGCAGGCGCGGGAAAATGCAGGACCCCATACCCGTTTTATGCGGGAGGCCCTAGTGGCAACTGCCGTTATGTTTGGTGAGTGGGGCAAAGAAGCGGAGTTTAAACGGTATCTTGATTTAGGTGAGCAGGAGTGCCGACGCGCCAACGATAAGGAGAATCTTTCCTTTATTTATACCTTCCGGGCCAATACATATCAGGGGGATACGGCCGCTATGCGTGATCATTTTGAGAAAGCGATTCGGCTGGCGACGGGCATTCGGGATAAAAACGCGCTGTTTACGGCCAAATACAATTATGCTGTCCGCTACTACCCGTATAACCCGCAGAAACAGGTAGCCGAATTTGAAGCGTTGCTGGAACTGGCCAAAGATTCGAGCCTGAACCGATACCCCCGCAAACTGTATGAACGTACGGCCTTTACGTTTCGTAATGCCGGGCCGAGTGTGTACTACCAGCTTATGCAGATCAACCTGCTGCTTGCCGATTACGATAATGCCTGGAAATTTGCCGAACTGTTTTATGATGCGACCGTCAAGCCGAATCCGCTGAGTATTCAGGCGGGCTATTTCAATGCCGAGGTCGCTGTAGTCAAAATCTACCAGCGCGATTTTGCGGCTGCCCGCAAGTATCTGGTAAAAAGCAAAGCCATTTTCGGAGTACCTGAAGCGGAAATTCCGTATAGTGGTTATTTTCTGGCAGCAGGCTTACTTGCCGAACATACCGGACAGTATGCCAGGGCATTGCAGTATTATGAGATGGTTCGGGAAAAAGAAGGCGAAGGGGAAGGGTTGAGTGTAATTCCATTTTCGATCTCCTATGCCCACGTACTAACCCTTAACAAGCGGTTTGCCCAGGCCGATCAGGTGTTCAGTCAATACCGACCAAGACTCAAGAATCGGGAATACACGGCTTCAGGCCTGTATTTTTACCAATATTATGCCGATCTGCTGAAGGCCAGAGGTGATTATCCCGCTTATGCACAGGCGCAGGAAACGTTTTATGCAATTAAAGATTCGCTGACCAACCTGAATCAATATCGGTCGGTTCAGGAGATTCTGGCAAAGGTTCGTATTCGGGATAAGGAACAACAAATCATTCGTCTGAACGAAGCCAGTGTGGCGCGCGACCGACAAATCAGGCAGGAGCGTATTTTTTATACGGTGCTTATTGGTCTGTCTATACTGACAATAGTATTTCTGGTACTCTACCTGCGCAACCGGCAAATTCGTAGCCGACAAAAGGAGGCCTTGCAGCAAAGCCAACTGGAACAGCTCGAAAAAGAACGTCATATCGAACTGATGCGGGGTATCATGGACGCTGAAGAAACCGAACGACGTAAGATAGCCGATCAACTGCACGATGAAGTAAATGCTATGCTGGCGCTGGCTACACTGAACGTGTCGTCGACGCTCGAGAAAGGGGTTCCTGATGAACGCTCCGAGAAAAAACTCCACAAAACCCAGGAAGTGCTGCTGTCAGTGTCGACCACCATCCGGGAGTTAAGCCATCGACTGACACCGTTAGCCATTGAAAAATACGGTTTCGCCCAGGCCATGACCGACCTGGGCGAAACCGTCAATACCTCCGAAAAACTGAAGCTCGATATGATTGTTGTTGGCTTCAACAACCCAACTGCTTATCCAATCTCGTTACTAAATGATCTGTACCGGATTGTTCAGGAGTTGGTGCATAATATTCTGAAACATGCCCAGGCAACCCATGCCACCATCGAAGTAGTTGGTCATAAGAAAACGGTGTCGATCATCGCCGAAGACGACGGGGTAGGCTTTGTTGATGATGGGGCCACGAAAGGCAAAGGGTTGACGGATATAAAAACCAGGACAGCCTATCTGAACGGTCAGATGGAAATAAAGCAGAAGCAGGATAGTGGCACGCTGATCGTCATCGACATTCCATTCAACCAACTGGCTACAGCTACCCACTAGTGCCCTGTATTGAGTTTGCCTTTCTTCCGCTCTGTGCCCTCATAGAACGTGGAAGGGGCTATTCCCTTCAAAACCGATACCCCAGCCCTACACCAAAAGCCCTTACCCCGTAATACGGCCCGACCAGTTTGGCTTCAATGAGCGGCACAGCAATCGTTGCCGTAGTGGTATAGCCGGGAAGAGTTGTGTTTTCGATGTCGCTGTGGAGCTTGGTAATGTCCGCCGGTTTCAGGTTCTTCCACAGCGGATCTTCGCCGACAAAATCGGCCGTTACATTGGTGCCATAAAAAGGCCCTAACAGCCATAAATCCAGGGTGACCCGATTACCGATCAGCCATTGATGCCCCAGCAAAATTCCGGCCCCAAAGGCGTTGAATTTAGCGTTCATATGGGCATGGTGAAGAATGCCATCACTGGGCGTATAGGTATAGTCCTGGCTAATATCCATGTTGATGTATCGGACAAATGGAGCGATGTACCAACCTCTGGGAGCCTGACCGCTGAAATAAAATCGGTATTCGAGTGTGCCTGTATATTTGTTGAACAACGTCCGGTTAATGGCCCGTACGGCATCGTCATTTTCACCATACTGGTCCATCAGCGCCTGTTTAAACGGTAGTGGCGCATCGATTGACGCCCCGGCCGTGACGGTGATGGTGCTACGGGGCGTCAGAATCCGCTCGTACTGAACCTGATAATTCTTAAACACAGCACCCGACAGATTGACTTTAACGACAGTTGGGCTGACGAGTTGCGCCTGTGCAGTACGTCCAGAGAGTAGTAAACTTATCAGACAGATAAAAAATTGTGGATGTTTCATGGCGTTTGAGTCGAGTGAAAAGTAGCAGGCACCGAACCTGATTTCGGTTCGGCATTCACTGGTTAAAATTCAGAAAGTCTGCTTCGCCCGGAAATAGTTAGAGCTAACTAAATTGACGCGTGAAAGGAGCGGCTTATGATGCGATGGGCAGATAATCTGCCTGCTATTTTGGGCTGTATGTCAATGAGTAGTCTGCCTCCTGCCAGGTCTTTCTTTTCCTGAAAACGGCTTAAACTTTCTGCATAAGCAGGCCGTTTAGCTGTGAGAACCATCAATACATCCTGTCAACAAAAACTACCCTCATGAAATCGACGTTTGTGCTGGCCACCTGTATGACTGTTGCCCTTGCCGGGCCGGTGCGTGCCCTGCCAGATAATTCTGTAACGCCTAAACGAACTCCCGCCCGAAAGAACCTCTCCGTGCGGCCGATCGCACCACCCGAAAATGGTGGAATCAAACTGGGGAATGGCTTTCGGGCCACACTTTTTGCCGATAACCTTGGCAAAGCGCGTCATGTGATTGTCAGCAATACCGGAACCGTATTTGTTAAGCTGGAAAAACTCAACAACGGTAAGGGTATCGTGCAACTCAACGATTCGAATGGCGATGGTATGGCTGATCAAACCAACCTGTTTGGCAACAATACCGGAACCGGAATGGACATTTACAACGGTTACCTGTACGCGTCGTCGGATACGTCCGTGTATCGGTATAAACTGACCAATGGCAAGGTTATGGAAACTACGCCAGCCGAACCCATTGTTACGGGTCTTACCCTGCAACGTCAGCACGCCAGTAAGTCGCTGACGATATCGCCCGATGGTAAGCTATTTGTCAACTTTGGGGCTCCGTCGAACGCCTGTCAGGAGAAAGATCGGCAGAAAGGCTCGATGGGCATGGATCCCTGTCCCATTCTGGAAGAATATGGTGGCATCTGGCAGTTCGATGCCAACAAACTGAACCAGCATAAGGCCGATGGTAAGCGATATGCAACGGGGATTCGGAATGCAGTAGCCCTCGACTGGAACAAGGCGACTAATACACTCTACGCCTTACAGCATGGCCGCGACAACCTCAACAACTGGGGGGGCGTATTTACCGACGAAGTGAGTGCCGAACTGCCTTCCGAAGAGTTTCTGATGGTAAAAGAAGGCTCAGATTTTGGCTGGCCTTACTGCTATAACGATCATGTCAAGAATAAAAAGCTCCTGGCTCCCGAATACGGTGGCGATGGCACGAAGCAGGACCGTTGTGCCGGAAAAGACAAACCCATTATGGCTTTCCCCGGTCACTGGGCCCCTAACGATCTGCTGTTTTATACCGGAACGCAATTTCCGGCACGATACAAGAACGGTGCGTTTGTCTGTTTTCACGGCTCCTGGAACCGCGCTCCGCTGAAACAGGGTGGCTATTTCGTGGCCTTTATTCCATTCGGAAGTGATGGACGCCCTTCGGGCAAATACGAAGTATTCGCCGAAAATTTTGCGGGTGTGGCCGAACAGGGCTCCCCTGGTACCAGCGTCAATGCCGGTAAGCTCGATCTGGCCAGCCCTGGCGATGCCGTGGCTCGTCCGGTCGGATTAGCGCAGGGCCCCGATGGATCACTCTACATTACGGATTCGGTGAAAGGAAAAGTATGGCGGGTAATGTACTCGGCAAAGAAGTAAAAAATCGTTACGGTAAGCGACCTGATTGGCGACAATTGCTCCAAATTGTGCGCAAATCAGGTCGTTTTGCGTTACTATAGTATTCGTAGTCTCTTTTTTAGTAATCCCACCAGCGCGTATGACGAATGAATCCTCTGAGCTACCTGATTCGCAGGAAAACCAACCTGCCGAGACGTCTCCAGCGTCCAGCCAGACTCATCGGCCTGAACCTGCCCACCAGAACGACCAGAGCCTGGGTACAGAAACCCCAGCCGACGAGAAAGCGAATCCACTCGATTTGCTCAAGCCCGCTCCGGGTTATATCGTTACGCCCGTACTGATCTGGCTCAATGTGGGTATCTTTTTGCTGATGGCATTCACGGGGGTCAATGTACTGAAGCCTGCCGGGGAGGCACTCATTCGGTGGGGAGCCAATTACAGCCCGTTAACGCTCGATGGCCAGCCCTGGCGACTACTGAGCAGTTGTTTCCTGCATATTGGTATTATTCACCTCTTGTTCAATATGTATGCCTTAACCCAGATTGGGTTCGTCATCGAATCGGTGCTGGGTAGTCGTCGGTTCATCGTCGTGTATATAATGGCCGGATTATTGGGGAGCGTCGTAAGTCTGTGGTGGCACGATGTGGTTCTGGGAGCCGGTGCTTCGGGCGCTATTTTTGGCTTGTATGGTGTGTTTTTTGCGCTGTTGACTACCGATTGGCTTGAGGCCGAAACGCGCCGTTCTCTGTTGCGAAGTGTGCTGGTGTTTATGGGCTATAACCTGCTCTTTGGTCTACAGTCTGGTATCGATAATGCTGCGCACATAGGCGGTCTGATAGCTGGGGTATTGTTTGGGTATGCCTACTATTTTGCAGCACTGCACCCTCAGCGCAGGGGGAGCCCAATTGGGTGGCCTATGTTTGTTCCGGCGGCTCTAATCCTTATTGTGACAGGGGTCGTCTATAAAACTACCACCAATCCGTTTGGCGATTACGAACGGCTCATGAATCGGTTCGGAGCGCTGGAAAAAGAAGCCATGTCTGTTTTTCAACTTCCTCGAAATACCCCGGCTGCGGAAGTGGCGAAAGCGATAAATGAACAGGGGATTCCGGCCTGGAAGCAGGCTAGTGCGGTACTTGATGAAGCCGATAAACTTGAATTACCGGACGACTATCGCCGACGAAATCAATTGCTACGGCAGTACAGTACACTACGCATCAACAGCTTTACCCTTCTTGGACGTTCATTGGCCGATACAACGCACCGCTACGACAAACAGATTGAAGCGTACGACCAACGCATTAGAACCATTCTGAATGAACTGAAAAAGAAGCGCTAAAGTCCTGGCAACGCATTTGGCGCTTCCAGAGGTAGTTTGGCTAGTTCGGCCTCCATGAATTGCTGAAATCGTTCGTGCAGACCCCGGTAGTACGTAAGGTATTTCTGGCCCGTCTCGGTAATGATGGCTCCCCCACCTTTTTCGCCACCCGTTTGGGTCGACACCAGGGGCGTTTCGGCCTGTGTGTTCATGGAGTGAACCAGGTCCCAGGCGCGTTTGTACGACATATTCATGGCTTTGGCGGCCTGATTGATAGAGCCCGTCCGCTGGATGTGTTCCAGCAGTTCGAGCCGACCGATACCCATAAATCGCTCGATCGAATCCGTCGATGCCGTTTCAAGCCAGATGCGGCCGCTAATGCGAAGTTTCATAGTGGTTAGGGGCAAGCGTTCAGTCACAAAAATACGCGGTAGTTGGATCGGTCCGTGCTTAGCTGAACGTTTGCCGTTATTGTCGTGTGGGCGCCAGCCAATTCTGATGCCTGCAATTCAAGTCCTGTATCGGTAAACCAGTTTACTGAATCGTAGGTATGTGATTTTTAGTAACTCCTAAAAAACGGTAAATATTTATTGATTATCAATAAATATTTGTTACGTTTGGACGCGCTTTCAAACTCCAGACGCCCTTATGAAAAGAATTTCAACCGTATTCCTCCAGGCAGTCGTCGTGCTTATCGGCATTGTGGCGCTTATCATTTTGATTCGGTTTCCTTTAACCGAGGGCCGAGCGGCCAACTTAGATTTATTCAGTATTTACGCAGATCCGTTCATCCTGTATGGCTACGCAGCATCAATCGCTTTTTTTGTTGCGCTCTATAAAGCGTTCAGATTGCTTGGATACATCGGGCAAAACAATGTATTCTCATCAAAGGCTATCGGGACGTTGAAGAGCATAAAATATTGTGCAATCGGATTAAGTGGTTTAATTGTGATGGCAGGGTTGTATATCAAGATAAATCACAACAAAGAGGACGACCCGGCAGGTTTTCTGGCTATGTGTATCGTGACCACGTTTGTGACTATTGTAATAGCCACGGCTGCGGCCGTATTTGAAAAAATCCTGCAAAATGCCACAGATATGAAATCTGAAAATGACCTGACCATATAAGCTATGCCAATCATTGTGAACGTAGATGTGATGATGGCAAAGCGAAAAATTTCTCTGAATGAACTTTCTGAAAGAGTTGATTTGACATTATCCAACCTGTCTATCTTAAAGACAGGGAAAGCCAAAGCCATTCGGTTTAGCACCTTAGAGGCAATTTGTAAAGCTTTAGACTGCCAGCCAGGGGATATTCTGGAATATGTACCCGATCAGAACCACTGACAGCGGCTTGCCAAAATACGGGTGGGTAGGCTTCGTCAGACGGCAAAACCACTAGCTATTTTGCCAGTCGCACCACACCCAGTCGCCGGAACGTACTTTTCAGTCGCACCAACTCGGGGTTTTTCAGGCTAATTGAATCCTTGGCCTGTCGGCTCAGACTGCGGGCCATTCTGTCGGATAAAAACCAGCCCAACGGATACTGGTCATTGTAAGCGAGCCGCAGGGTTATGTAGTTGGTCCTGGGGTTGGCAAATCGGTCCATGAATGAGCCAAACATCCGGTCGCGCGTGTTGGAGCCGTTGTCCCAGGCATTAAAAAAGGCCAGTAGAGGCACCTGCACATCCTGCAATACTGATTTTTTGTGCGGTAACTGGCTATCCGTACTGCTGTTTTTGATGAACAGAATGTAGGGTACAACACGGACATGGTCGGTGGTATCCAGCTTCCGAATCGAGGGCACCAGGTTGTTGAGTAACTGAATGCAGGTTTCGACGCCCGAATTGTCGAAATAGCCTCCATCCACCACATGACCGCCGTAGGGCTGGCGCTGTCCTCGCTGATCGACAGAATCCCGTTGGACCAGGGCGCCATTGGTTACCAGCGGAAATCGACTACAGAGCGATGCGGCTGTTTTGAGCGGGACATCCGAACCCAGCACATCCAGCGTCGACACCACATCGGTAAAGTAATGCGGATCGAGTTTTAAATTCGAGGTAATAATTTTTTGCCCCGATTCGGCCATTGTTCCGTTCAGCAACAGCGAAGGCAGGTTATAATTGTAGCCCGTTTTGGTTTGATAGAGCGCCGTTAAAGAAGAGTCCAGCGTATGTACATGGAGGTTGTCCCGATAAGAAACGGACCACGAATCTTCGAGCCACTTGGCCCGCTCCAGCGAAGCAATCGGTACCGGAAGCAGGCGCTGAACCGCATCAGGGAACAATAGAGCAGCCGAAACCGGCGATAAATAATCGTCGCGGATAACCTTACGGAATTGATTAAATTGACCAACGCGCTCGGTCTCAATAAAATCACGAAGAAACGCTGTGTAAAA
This sequence comes from Spirosoma panaciterrae DSM 21099, assembly GCF_000374025.1. GTDB lineage: Bacteria > Bacteroidota > Bacteroidia > Cytophagales > Spirosomataceae > Spirosoma > Spirosoma panaciterrae. The sequence goes on from NZ_KB893178.1 coordinate 189,896, forward strand.
AACCGTCCCTACACCCCCACCCGATACACCGCTAAGGGCATATACGTGACGACTAAAGCCCGGTATAATCGAATCGAGTCGGATGAGTGTCTCGGCCGTCCAGTTCAAGGCCCGGATACCACCGCCTTCGGCCGCCACCAGCACCAGCGGAACCGTGTCCCGGTCTTCCAGCTTACGAGCATTGACCCATTGCCTGAAATGAGCGTCGACGGTGGGCCGTTGGGTCGTATCAAAGACTGACCGGCCCGTGGTTCGACGAACGGCTGTATTGTCGTTGAATACGCTGGCCAGGATCAGGTAACCAACCACCAGTAATACCAGAGGACGATACCGATAGTCGTTGAAATACACCAGCAGACTCCCCCAAAATGTGAGAACGGTAATACCGAAAATAATGACGGCAGTAGGGCGCACCTGTCGGGCTATACCCAATTCGACGGGTAAACTAAACAGCACGAGCAGGCAGCCCGTCAGGCCAACGTTGGCAATCAGAACAACCCGGCTAAACCGATGCTGCCAGAGTACGTGAATATCATGCGTCAGCGATGTATAGGCATCCGACGTTTCCCAATGATCGGGTAGGGCAAAAATCGGTACGTTCTGTTCCGTTTTCAGAAATAAAAACAAGAGGGCGCTACTCTCCAGAAGGAGCAGATAAGGGTGCCCCTGGTCCGATTGATGGAAAGCGTAGGCCAGTATCAGGGTAGGTACCATACCGCCCATTTTAGGAAGCCAGCGGAGAAGCCAGATGCATTCACTGGTCAGTTGCAGGCCGACGGGTGAAATGTATAAAATCAGTCGGGTGCTGGCATATACTACCCAGCTCCAGATGAACGCACTAACCAGAATAAACTGAAAAAGCGGGCTGAAGACCCCCGTATAAATTACCGCATTGATCATGTCGGTAGCCTGGTCAGGAACTGTCAGAATATAAAGTGCCAGCAGCAGTGTAAGCAGAACCACAAACGCATTGCGCTGGGTTTGGTAAAAGGCCACTATATAGTTCCGGGCATAGTGCCAGAAAGATCGTTGGGGAGGTTGGACTTTCATGACGGGTTTATGCCGTAAAGGTACAGAACTATTTATCGAAAAATCGCCTGAATGTCTGGCTGTTTTGCCCTGTCTATCGTACCTTTCGGCCGATAGTTCTCTCGCCTTGTTCGCCTTATATCGCACTGCCTGTCTGCGACCACGGCGACCGTTTCCGCTATCGTAACGGCTATGGACAATGTGGAATTACTCTCTCGAATTCAGTTTGCCTTTACCATTGCGTTTCATTATATCTACCCACCCTTAAGCATTGGGTTAGGCGTTTGCCTGGTAGTTATGGAAGGGCTTTTTCTAAAAACAAAGAACAAGATTTACGAAGAGTTGACCCGCTTCTGGGTTCGCATTTTTGCCCTGATTTTCGGCATTGGTGTGGCTACCGGCATTGTCATGGAATTTGAATTCGGTACCAACTGGGCCGTTTATTCCCGCTACGTCGGTGATATTTTCGGCTCGGCGCTGGCAGCCGAAGGTATTTTTGCCTTTGCCCTGGAGTCGGCCTTTCTGGGTATTTTGTTGTTTGGCTGGAACAGGGTCAGTCCACGGGTGCATTTCATGGCTACGGTACTGGTGGCGCTCGGCTCCATTTTTTCGGCTCTCTGGATTGTGGTCGCCAACTCCTGGCAGCAAACGCCTTCAGGGTATCGAATTGAGGGAAAAGGGATGCAGGCCCGCGCCATTGTGACCAACTTCTGGGATATGGTGTTCAATCCTTCGTCCATTGATCGGTATTCGCACGTACTGATCGGGGCTTTGCTGGCTGGTTCGTTTCTGGTGTTGAGTGTCAGTGCCTGGTATATTCTCAAAAAGAAGTACAGCCTACACGCTCAGGCGGCCTTTCGGATCGCTCTTTGGGTCGCTGGAGTGTCGGCGCTGGCGCAATTATTCACCGGACATAGATCGGCAGAGGTTGTCACGAAATACCAGCCGGCTAAACTGGCCACGATGGAAGGGCACTTTGACCAATCGGCTCCGGCCGACATGTATCTACTGGGCTGGGTAAACGCCAAAGAGCAGAAAACAAGCGGGTTAAAAATACCGGGCGGCCTCTCATTTCTGGTTCATCAGGATTTCAAGGCACCCATTCCCGGCCTCAATAGTTTCAAACCCGAAAATCGCCCAACGGCTATCAATTTTGTTTTTCAGACCTATCACCTCATGGTTGCCATTGGTATGACGCTGATTGCGTTGACCTGGTTTGGTCTGTTTAGGTTATATCGGAAAAAACTGTTCGAAACACGCTGGCTGATGCAGATTTTTGTGTTTGCTGTATTCCTCCCGCAGATAGCGAATCAGGTGGGTTGGTATACGGCAGAGGTAGGTCGGCAGCCCTGGGTAGTGTATGGGCTGCTTCGCACATCCGATGCGCTCTCACAGGCGGTAAAAGCGGAGCACGTGCTGGCCTCTCTCATTCTGTTTACACTCATCTACGTCATGCTATTTGGCTTATTCCTGTATCTGCTCAACAAGAAAATACAGCATGGCCCTGATGTGGCCAATAATGGCGAAACCTCGTCACGTATGAATCCGTCATTTTTACCAATGATTGAATGATTGAATGGTTGAATAGTGTGCGGGAGCTATTCAATCATTCAACCATTCAATCATTCAAAATTAAACCTATGGATACCGTTCTTGGAATTGATCTGCCCACCTGGTGGTTTCTACTGATTGGCGCGCTCATCAGTGGTTATGGTATTTTGGATGGTTTTGACCTCGGGGCCGGAGCGCTGCACCTGTTTTTTCGCAAAGAGCAAAGTCGCCGGATTGCGCTCAATGCCATTGGCCCGGTTTGGGATGGCAATGAAGTTTGGCTGGTTATTGGAGCCGGGGCGCTGTTCGCTGCGTTTCCGCTGGTCTACGGTACCATTTTATCGGTTTTTTATCTGCCGTTCATTCTGTTTCTGGTCGCGCTGATTTTCCGGGCTATTTCCATCGAATTTCGCAGCAAGGAACCCATGCATTGGTGGCACCAGCTCTGGGATGTTAGCTACTGTGTGTCCAGCATTGTTATCTCGTTGCTGCTGGGGCTTGTGCTGGGTAATCTTATTCAGGGATTGCCATTAACTGCCAAGCATGAGTTTGTTGGGCGTTTGCGCGATTTTTTTAACCCATATGCCGGACTCATTGCGATAACCGTTCTGTCGCTGTTTATGATGCATGGGGCTATGTATCTGCTCATGAAAACGGAAGATCGGCTGTATGCCCGGCTCACCATCATTGCCAACAACACCAGCAAATTTTTTATTCTATGCTTTATCGCTACGTCCAATGCAACCCTGATTTATGTGCCGCATATGACCCGTATTTTTAAAGCGCATCCTGAGTTATTCGTACTGCCGATGGGAGCTGTGCTGATCGTGCTGAACATTCGCCGGAGTATCGAGAAACGCCAGTATCGTCGCGGGTTTATTTCGTCTTCGATTACGACAGCCCTGTTGCTGATTCTATTTGCTATGGGTTTATACCCCAATCTGGTACTGTCGAACATGGACCCGAAAGGCAACATCAGTATTTATGAAGCCGCATCGTCCGATAATTCATTACGAACGATGCTCTTGTTTGCTGCCATTGGCATGCCGCTGGTAGCTACGTATACCGTATTTATGTTCTGGACTTTCCGGGGAAAGGTTAAGCTGGAAGAGCACAGTTATTGAGATTTATTTAGAATATGTCTGAATTCATCGGGAGTAACAATTTGTAGAGAAGGAAAGGTAAGCGATTTGAATAGGTCAAAGTGCTTGTCGTATGTAATCAAACATGTAGCATTTGCAGACAGGGCGAGGTCTGAAAATTTGTTGTCATCCGGATCTATATCTATTAAATGCCATCGATAATATGGCTCAAGAAAAATCACGTTGGTTGCACTACGTAATGAACCTGTTTAGACTTTCCGAATAGTTGTCAAAACTGGCCCATTTTTGTCATGCTGAGGAACGAAGCATCTTCGCTAGGCGCTATTTTCCTAAATACCGAAGATGCTTCGTTCCTCAGCATGACAAAAACACTCAATTTTCAGCTAATAATAAAAGTCTAAACAGGTTTAATATATCGAGCACATAATCGGCTGTGCGAGCCGAATAAAAATCAGTAAGTTTTCAGCGTATTCATCCCGTAATTCGGTACTCACAATCCAGGCCAATTTTTTGGCCGCGAACGCTTCATAAATAAAGAATTCAGCATTTCGGCGGTTGATTGTTGCGATGAGTACGTTTGTGTCGATAACTACCGCCGGAATCACTTCAGAAGGCGATACAATCATTCTGATTTTGTTCGCTGGTGCTGATTGGTAAGTTTTTCATAATCAGCGTTAGTGATTTGTTTTTCTTCGATAACTTTATCTATTTCCTCAAAAAGTTTTTCACTGTAATGCCTGGTCAGAAGATCTCGGATTTCAACAGACTCTTCATTACTCATGGGTCTATTAAACATACGTAGTAAACTACGTTGTACATCGTTTAATCCTATAGATTGTGAACCACTCATGCCTGTATAGGTTTTTTAGCAAATTTACAATTATTCGGTAGTCATTCGCTCTCCTCGCCGTAAGGCATTTACCAGATTATGGGCCCGGCGGGTGGGTTCAGGAATGCGGTAGCCACCATCACATTGGAGGGTTAACGAAAGGGCTGTTTCCAGATCAATCAGATGACCGGGCGAGACATAAACCGGGTTGACTTTGTTTTTGGTTCGAAGAGCAGCGCCAATCACGTCGCCGTAGTGTTTCATAGGCGACCATGCTCCTCGTTCGGGCGAAGGTTCATCGTATTTGCCCACCAGCACTGATTTGCCACATCCGAACGTTGGCCGATTCAGAAAAAGGCCGGCATGAGAGGCAATACCAATTCGGCGGGGGTGAGCCGTACCGTGCCCATCGAACATAACCACATCAGGCTCCGTTTGTAAGGTTTGCCACGCTTTCAGTAAAGCCGGTATTTCCCGGAAAGACAGCAGGCCTGGAATGTAGGGAAAGGGAGCCGTTCCGACTACGCCTGCTTCATCGATGGTTTCCAGGGTATCGAGCCGCAGCACGACAATACCGGCATAAACGGTTTCTTCAAACTTATTGAACGAAATGTCGCAACCTGCAATGGTTCTGGGTGGTGTCGATAGCGGTTCAATCCGTATCTGCGAACGCAATTGCTGTTGTAAAGCGACGGCTTCGGTAGGCGTTACACTCCAGTCATGAAGGGGTTGGTAGGTAGCCATGCTGGGTAAGTTTGTGTAAATAGATAACGCTCAAAAACGCCAAAGGTTATTTTTCTGACAGGATTTACCAGATGGAAATCATTGATAATGCTGTCAGCGAATAAGTCTGAACTCTTGTATAGGTGTTATAAACGCTTAGCAACGATGTCGCCATTTTGGTGCACCACTACCTGTGTAACCCGTCCGGCAGCGTCTTTCTGAAAGGTTAGTTGAGCATTCACCGTTTTCAGGAAAAAGTCGGTCTCGCTCGAAGGGAAAAGCTCAAATTGTGGCTGATCTGTTACTTGCAGAAAGAGCTTCTGGTTATCGAATGTGATCGACAAGGTCCGGTTAGGGGCCAATTGATAGTTGCCGACGTATTGTTTAAGGATGGATTCGGGTACTGCCATCGTTTTGAAGCTAATCGGCAACTGGTAGGGCATCCCATAAACGATAAAAAGCAGGTCTTTCAGCAAGGGTTCCAGCGTAGTTGCGTCAGATGCATCATCCACGTTGGCAAGCATAATCAGTACCGTGTCATCGGCCGGAATAAGTACAGCGAATGTGGCAAAGCCAGGTAGATTTCCGTTTTGAAAGAGTAGTTTTTTGCGGTTCCCAAACGTATTGATCCCCCAGCCATAGTTCCAGTTTCCGGGCTTGATGGCCGTAAAAGCCAGTCTTTGAGAAGTAGAATTTATCAATTTGTTGGAAAGGAAAGCCTGCGCCCAACGGTATAAATCGCCTACTGAGCTATACATACCTCCAGCCGAATAGGCAGCCGTTGAATCCAATGGCCGAACAGCTACCAGAACAGAGTCTTTCCAGTAGGTATAGCCAGTCGTTTTTTCAGGACGTTTCAGGTTGATAAAATCGAAGCCGGTTCGGGTAAGGTGGAGCGGCTCGATGAAACGCTTCCGGACGACGGTTTCAAACGGTTGCTGCGTTATCTTCTCGATAATGAGGCCCAGCAAAAAATAGCCGGAATTCGTGTAGGCCACTTCGTGCCCGGGTTTATGGCGTAAGGGTTTGTCTCTGAATGTCGATAGCACACGTTCTTTCGAAACAGGCCGGGTAAATTCCAGACTATCTTTTGAATACAACACGCCTTTATAGTCGTAAATGCCGGAGGTATGGGCAAAAAGCTGTTCAATGGTAATCTGATCGCCGTTAGGGTAATCGGGTAAGTATTGGCTTACCTTGTCGGTCACCGATATTTTTTTCTCCTCCTGCAATTGCAGAATGGCCGCTGCTGTAAAGGTTTTGGTGATAGAACCCAACTGATAAATACTGTTGGAGTCATTAGGTATCTGACTCGATGCATTCCGCCAGCCGTAGCCTTTTTTCAGCAGAACGGATCCTTGCTTGGCGACGAGTACTGTACCGTTGAACCGATGATGGCGAGTGGCTGCTGTGAGGTATTCGTCCAGCTTTTCGGCTGTTGATAGACCAGGTTGAGCGTTGAGCGGAAGCGTAAGGCAGTAAAAAGCCAGGGCGGAAATAGTTTGGAAACCTGAGCGCATAACACGTGTTTTTCGGCCAAAACAGCGCGAAAAACAGGGGCTAATCTTCTCAAATCCCGATTTGAGAGGTCTTTTTCTTTTGCTGGATCATGTATTCGCCCGGCGACGTCCCCGTCAGTTGTTTGAACGTGCGCTGAAACGTAGCCTGCGAGTTGAAGCCCGATTCGAATGCAATGCCGGTTAAGGTCAGGTGCTCATGAAGCGGATCGAGTAACCGTCGTTTTACTTCTTCGACCCGATATTCGTTGATGAATCCATTGAAGTTTTTGCCGACGTGCTGATTCAGAACCGCCGAAATCAGTTTGGGAGGCAGTTGAAGGTACTGCCCTAATTTATCGACGCTTAAGTCGGGGTCCAGATACCGTTTTTCCTGCTCCATAGCTTTGGTAAGCGCGTTAACAACCTGCTCAATGGTGCTGGTCGATAGGTCAGGGCTGGCTGATTTAGACGAAAGCGGAGGACCAGGTTTAGACGCTTCTGAACGCGTATGCAGGTATCCTTTGAAACCGAGCCAGTAAATCAGAATCGCAATCGGAATATAGATCGGATACCAACCAAAACGATCCAGCAGAGGGCCACGCCATGCCGGAACAATGTACGGAACCAGATGGATGAGCCAAATGACCTGAAAGGCCAGAAACATATTAATAAACTGGTTGAGCCAGCGGAGGTGTTGTTGACCCTGATGGTTCTGAAGAGAAGCCTGATACTGATTCAGAACACGTTTGGTTAATGTCAGATAAATCGTAACGGAGAGCCAGCGCGGAATATCCACATAGGTATTGTATTCGTCCATGATAGCTCCCCATGCTGGACCGCTGGTCTGATCAAAAAAACCGAGAAACAACCCAATGATGAATACCCATCCCATCAGTTTGGCACCCAGATCGAGAATGATTGGATAGAAATGACGTCGTTCTCGCCGGCCAAGCTCAAACGCCGGGTCCAGTATCGAACGGGCGTAAAAATAGATCAACGGGCCAATGGGCATCGCGATAATTAGCGGCAATAGATCCATTGCCAAAACCCACCAGCGACTGGTAGCAGGCATACCAACGGCAAAGCTCATGGACGCTAACAACCCAATGAGTGAAGCCAATAGCCGGTTCGACAGTCGATTTCCTTTCGGATTGATCCACAGCAATACACTCAGAATAGCGCCCTGAACACTACCCAGAAGCAAGATGAGATCGAAGGGAGAGATCGTCATACTGTGGCTGTTGGGAGAAACGAAGTCAGGCAGACATGTATAGGATCTGCCGCGTAATACGAAGCCAAAGCTCTTGTGACAAGTTTACGAACTAATCCTCAATTTTTACACGAATACGGTGCGGAGCCGGTTGGTTACCACCAAAATAGAGGCCTGTATTGTAGGCAAAGGTTTTATTGTGTGTGAAGGGAACGGTCTTTCCTCCCAGTACCTGATACACCTTGCGGTCGTAGTCGATTTTAATGACCATGCGGGTAGGTGTATTGATTTTGGCTTCGGCTACTTTAAAATCAATGCGTTGCCCTTCAACATAAATATAAGCCCCCAGATCGATGCAGTTGCGCTGTTTATTCCAGCGCCAGCCAACGCGGGCCCCATCGACCTGGTGCGGAGGAACGCCATCCAGCGATTGGTCTTTTGATCCCACAAACCCTAATCCGATTACTTTATTCCAGTCATCGGCATCGGCATTGCCAATGTCATAAATGCATGAACTGTCGAAGGTAACCGTTGCCGATACTTCGCTCGGGCTAATCAGCAAACCAACTTTACGTTTTGGATTAGGTTCATGTTCACCTGCTTCGATCACCACCCAATCCGGATCCGACAGCAGGAAATCGGGAACGCAGGCACTCATCAACAAGCTAAGCAAAGGCAGCAAAACCCGGGTAGCCTTTGCGAAAAATGTTACCGATGAATCAAAAGGAAACATACTAGCTGGATTAACTATATTGATGTATTACGCAAATAACGCTATAATTGTTGGCAAGCGTATGCCGTACCATCAAGTAGATATACGGCTGCATACCTTTTCCTATCAACAGGTTAGAAGCAACCTTTCGACTTTTGGTGCCTCTTTAGATGTGAATTCCCTACACCCTTTATGCAACCGGATCACCCTTTCCGCCCACCACTACAATCGGGTAGCTGGCACTTAGGAATACCAACTTACATTTATGCCGTTGTGTTCTCGTCGTTTTGTGTCATCATGGGCCTACTCTGGGACATCATGTGGCACATGAGCATTGGTCGCGACGGCCTATTTGCCCCTCCACATCTGGTTATCTACGTAGGAGCCATTGTTGGGGGCCTGTTCTCTGCCTACAAGATTCTGAATCTGACCCTAACCCAAAATCATCCCGGTCGGGCCGAAGCCGTACCTTTTTGGGGTGTTTTCTATGGTCCGCTAGGCGCCATGTTCTGCGTATGGGGGGCTTTGGCTATGTTAACATCGGCTCCGTTCGACGATTGGTGGCATAATACGTATGGTCTTGATGTACAGATATTAACCCCTCCGCATACCATTCTGGCCATTGGGATCATGACGATGCAGCTAGGGGCCATTATCGGTGTATTAGCCCTACAAAATCAGTACCGAAAATCAACACCGACGCTTCAGAACAAAGATCAGCCCAGTCGGCAGAGTACCCGGTTGCAGTGGTTGTTTGCCGTGGCGGCTGCCTTGTTACTCTGTATGATCTTTACCCTTGCTTCTGAGTCGATGGGTATGCGTGAAACGCATCAGTCGGGGTATTATGCCACAGCGGCCATTGTATTTCCGTTTTTTTTGCTGGCTATAGGCCGGGCTTCGCTGTTGCGCTGGCCCATTACGGCGGTTACGGGTATCTATATGCTGGCCTTGGTGCTTCCTAGCTGGGTACTTCAGTTTTTTCCGGCAACTCCCCGGCTTGGCCCGGTACTGAACCCCATTACGCACTATCAGCCGTTTCATTTTCCGATGTTGCTCATTATACCCGGCTTCGTTCTGGACTGGTTCATGCATCGGTTGGATGGTCCCAAAAGCAACCGCCGAAAAGTGAACGACTGGCTATTGGCGGCCATTTATGCCTTTGTGTTTATGGTTGTATTGCTGCTTGTTCAGTGGCCTTTTGGCGAGTTTCTGACCAAATCTACCTGGGCACGTAATGGGTTTTTCCTTTCGTATTCATGGACTTATGAAAGCCCTCCTGAGTGGGAGTATCGGTACAGGTATGCTCCCTGGAATACGCAGACGGCCACTGAGTTTGCGATTGGTTTTGGTAAAACGTTGATTTACGCGTTTCTATCCGCCCGGGTTGGTTTAGTATGGGGAAACTGGATGAAGCGAGTAGCGCGATAAACCTGAGAACGACAGAGTAAATGAGTTGGAAAGATTCTAACGGGCAAACTACAGGTAAGGTGAAAAGGCTAGTATCAATTTGGGCATTCTTTCTGGTTTCATGGATTTCACTACCCGTCCTGGCCCATGTGGGGAGTTCGGGAGTCATTGTGCAAAAGCAGGTTGGTAATTACCAGCTACTGATTCGGATCAACCCGCCCGATGTGGTGCCCGGTACGGCCATTGTTACGGTTTATGTTGAACAGGGGCGAGTCAGTGCGATTGGTGCCCGGCCTATCTACTTTCGTTCGGGCGACAAGGGTGCCCCTACGCATGATGTATTAAAACGGATTGGCCAGAATCAGTTCGAAGGCGATTTATGGTTGATGGATTCCGGCTCATCGAGTATTGAGCTAAGTATTGATGGTCCTGATGGTAAACAACAAGTCATTGTGCCGGTTGTAGCTATGGCAACGGCTCTGCGCGACATGCCGCAGGGAACGGGTTACGGTCTGGCGCTGATGGGCCTGTTGCTGGTGGTGATGCTGGTTACGATTGTAGGCGCCAGCAATGCCGATGGTATTATGGCACCTGGCCAGCCCGTACCAGCTCGATTAGGTCGTCGGCGGTGGATCGGTATGGTAGCTGGTTTACTGGTTATAGGGCTGATATTAACTGGATGGAGAGCCTGGTGGACGAGTACCGCTGAAAACTATCGTGATGTGCAATTGTATCGGCCAATGCCTATTAAAACTTCTGTTCAGGTTCTGAATGCACAACGGCAGCTAACCATCCAGTTCGATACGGCAGCGAATCGGCGCCTACGTCGATTATTCAGTTATATGCTGCCCGATCACGGCAAACTAATGCATACCTTTTTAGTACGGATCCCTGGTCTGGATGCCTTCGCGCATTTGCATCCGGCTCGTCGGGACACCCTGAGCTACGAAACCGCCCTGCCTCCGTTGCCAGGTGGAAAGTATTTACTTTATTCGGATGTTGTCTTTCGGAGTGGTTTTACGGAAACGCTGACTGATACGATTGAAGTCCCTTCGTTAAAAATCAGTGCCGAAGCAGCCGCAGCCGCTAAACCAACCGACCAGGATGATAGCTGGCTGGTTACGGAGCCTATGGGTGTGAAAGCGAATGCAGTCAACTTACCGCATTTGGACAATGACATGGTCGTATGTGGTAAGCCCAGTGCTACCTGTAAAGTAGCGGATGGCTCCTCGATGTTATGGATGGATAAACCCGGGCCTACCCTGGAAGCCGGTAGATTGTACACCCTGAAATTTGCGGTAGCAGATGCTCAGGGAAAAGCGGCCGCTTTGGAGCCATACCTTGGTATGGGAGGGCATGCTGTAATCCTGCGTTCCGACGGTACGGTATACATTCATCTACATCCGGTTGGTACCTATTCGATGGCTGCCGAGAACTCGCTGTTGACTCGTATTGCCGATACGGCCCGCACATTTCATTATCCAGATGCCGTCCGGTTTCGCGATAGTATAGACAAGTATGTAGACCGACTGAACAAACTGCCGGAAGATGAGAAAAATCGGTTGTTGTCGGCGGGGATGCCTGCCATGAGCCACCGGATGAAAGCCGGGAACATGGTTGAGTTTCCCTATGCCTTTCCCAAAGCTGGTCATTATCGGATCTGGGTTCAGGTGAAACGAAAGGGCCAGATACTAACTGGTGTGTTCGATACGCAGGTTAATGAACCATTGCTGTAAATAATAGATGCTGTAACCTGTTCAAAATCAGATTTTGACATCCTGTAATTATCTTTTTCTGAAATTTTTTTGAGAGCAGGGCTTGACAAACGAAGAAAACGCCCTAAATTTGCATCCACAATTCGCCGAAAGGCAATTACGCGAAAGTAGCTCAGCTGGTAGAGCGCGACCTTGCCAAGGTCGAGGTCGCGGGTTCGAACCCCGTCTTTCGCTCTACAAAGAGGCACCGGACCCGGTGCTTTTTTTGTAAAGTGCCCCTTTGGTGGCAAAAGCCGGGATGGCGGAACAGGTAGACGCGCCGGACTTAAAATCCTGTGGGCCTTACGGCCCGTGCGGGTTCGATTCCCGCTCCTGGTACTTGGAAACCTCTGCAATAGCTTGAAACATAGCGGTTTGCAGGGGTTTTCTGCTTTACTGCCGAAACATTACCGAAATAAAGCTGTGAATAGTTGCATTGATGCGGGTCGGTATAAACATAGGTATTTTGGTGGATTGATACCAAGAGTAGAATGGAAAAATTTATCATTCAACCGTCTGTCAGCTCTAAGTTGGTCTTCGAATGTGATTAGAAGCTTAACTCTGGTAAAAATTAGTCTGATTATTATTCAAGTGCCGACAGGTCAGAAGTCTTTAATCTAAATTTTTTTTCAATTAACCGCCTGTTTAATGGCTCGCATTGCCAATGATAATTAAGGCATGTATAGCAATGACCTGCTTTATTTGCAGAGCTTTTAACAGTGAAGTACTTGTCATTGTGTTCCTTAGTACATTCTTGATTAGACAGCTTTGAAGCCCTGTATTACTGAAAAATAGTCATTGTCAGTAATACCACCCATTGATAAGAGTAGTAAAATACTTATGGGATCGTCTGCGGCGTCTGTGTGCATTAGTAAATTCACCGCATACATAAGATATGTTCGCTGTAAATCATTCATAATACGAACCTTATGCCCTAATTCCTCTACGTCTAAATTATGGAGTAAGTGATTAATAATGCTACTTGTGGGCTGTCTGAGCATCTTTGCCAAGACTTGGATTACATCAGTTGCCCTTGACTGAGCGGTTAGCTTTTGCAGATTAACGGATAGCAATAGTACCATTACGAATGCCTCTCTACTCTCAGATGAAGCCCTTTCAAATGCACCAGCAGTTAGAATTGACAGCCTGTGTTCTGATAAACCCCTTTCAAATAAATTTACATCCATACACTCGTAATGATCCCGATAGCTATTTGCATATTCTTCATTTAATAGACTTCTATCAATAGGATTTTCATTTTTTGAAAAAGCTTCTTCTCTCTTGTATTCCTCGTATACCCTTTCTGTGTTTTTTGTGAGATAAGTTGATATGGTCCTAAAAATCCGGACACGAAACTTTTTAACTTCGTGTACCATGAACCAATCCCAACGCCCCAAACGAAAGTATACCGCCGAGTTTAAAGCCGATGTGCTGCGGCTAGTTGCCAATGGTGAACCCATCATGGCCGTGGCCCGTAAAATGGGCATTAGCGATAGCCTAATTCATGCCTGGCGGAAGACTAATGACAAAGGGGAAAAGAAAACCGATCAAAGTCTTCAACAAGAAGTCGATTCACTCCGTAAGCA
>NZ_KB893179.1 GCF_000374025.1 Spirosoma panaciterrae DSM 21099
CGGCGATCAAGCCTACAACGGCGTGTTTGCTCAAGAGCTTGACCGTTGGAGTATCGATTTTGAGAAAGCGTCGCGGCCTGAATCAGCCCAAGGTTTTGTACCGGTGGCCAAACGATGGGTAGTGGAACGAAGCATTGCCTGGACGAACTATTTTCGGAGAATCGTCAAAGACTATGAGCATACAGCATCTTCTTCGGTCAGTTGGCTGTATCTGGCCAATAGCCAGATCATGTTACAACGAATCGAGACTTATTGCCAAAGATGATTTCCCAACATACTCTTAAAAATTTCGCCTATGTCTTTTTTTAGTTTTTTTACAGATGTAGCAAATGCATTTACATCTATTGGGAATTCCATCAAAGATGGAATTGTAGCTACTGTTAATGAAGTGGCTGGTGGAACCGAAGAAGCAGCTAAAACAGTAGCTACTGGCATTACTACAACAGCTTATACAATAAGTGACGGCGTAGTAGGCGCTGCCAATGCTGTGAATGATGATGTAATAAACGCATGGAAAAAAACGTCAGATACTGCCAATAAAGTAGCCAATGTATGTGAAAGTACAGGGCTAATCATTGGAAACGCTACTATAATTGGTGCTAATTCTGCTGCCAAATATTCTGAAGAGGGAGTCAAATATGTTGGGGCAGCGCTTGTTGAAACAGGTAGATATATCGAAAAAGAATTTTGTATTATAGGAATAGGTAGTCTGTTAGGCGCTACATTCGCTGGTTTAGCAGCCGATGGAGAGGAAGAAGCCACCTTCGGACCGATCTCATTACTGGCAGAAACCACTTCAGAGGCTGAGAAGGATGTAGCAATACATGCAGTTGCGGTTTTGCTGGCAGAGCCTATTTATTTAATTCCAGGTATTTCAGATGTTTGTGCCCTGGATACGCTGACAAATATTATTGCATCCATAGTTTCACAAGCATTAACGGATTACCCTGAAGAAATGGCTGCCTCGGCTGGACTGTTTTTGGCCGGCTTAATTATTCCAATACTTAGCACGTTCATCTGTGAAGGAACTTTACCAGCAGAATTTACCAAATCTGACTTGAGTACAAATAAATCGGTTAGCAAATTTGATAGCTCAAAACTTGTTCGATGGCCGCGTAATTATTTTCAAACGGGTGATTTTTTAACAACAAATCAATACGTAAGTTCAGAAAATGGTCAGTATCATTTGATAGTTCAAGAAGACGGTAATTTGTGTATTTACAAATGTGATGACCCAGTAAAAAAATACCCTACTCCTAGCCAATGCATATGGAACTCTAATAATCTGCGTCGACGCCCCAGTTATCTTATCATGCAACCTGATGGAAATTTAGTGCAGTACCCAGGGACAGGGCCAGGAGACAAACATGGAGATGCTATTTGGAGCATACAACAAGTGAGGGAAGGGAAGTTATTCTTCGCCTTGTTACAGAATGATGGTAACTTAAGTGTAAGCTACGGCCTAAATCCGAACTTGGACGGAGGACTTTTCTGGAGTGCTCCCTACATAACTAAAGTATTAAGCCACATCAATACTGGTGGTTACTTACCTACTGGAGGTTACATTACATCACCAAATAGAAACTGCTATCTTGTTTTGCAAACGGATGGTAATTTGGTACTTTATAAAGGTAGTGGACCAGTTAATGGCCCACAAGAGTTTATTTGGCAATCGCTTAGTATTAAGGGTGTCAATCAAGGCCCTTATTACCTTCGTATGCAGAGTGATGGTAACTTATGCATATATAAAGGAGATACATCAGATCCAAAGGCCTGCATTTGGGCATCCCGCACAAATGGTGCTACAGAACCAAGTTTTTTAATGGTGCGCGATGATTTAAATGTAGTTATTTATAAAGGCACAGGACCAACTAATATCAAAGGTTATGTCTGGAGTGCTATGCCGTTGAATTTAAGTGACGTTACTATTTATTCAGATGTACGGTACGGCGGCAAAAGTCAGAAACTTACTGTAGGAAAATATGACATGAATTCCCTCACCATTGGTAATGACACCCTAAGCTCGTTCCATGTACCGCCCGGTTTACAGGTTACTCTCTATACCGATGCTAACTTCAAAGGAGATGCACTTCGTTTTTTTTCCGACGTCCCAGTTATCAATTCAAAATATAATGATACAATTTCTTCAATAGAAGTGTCCGAATTGAATAGTAGAGTTGTAATTTATCAAAGTGGCTGCTTTACTGGTTCATGTATGGACTTCGCTCCTGGCCAATATGATGTTGATAAATTAGGCATTGGGAACGATAAATTGAGTTCAATTAAAGTACCTAAAGGATTGAAAGTTACCATTTTTGAGCATGCTCAATTTAAGGGTAATTCAATAAGTTACACTTCAGATGTAGAGTATGTAGGTAAAGATTTTGATGATATATGCTCCTCTTTAATCGTTGAAAAGGTCTAAAATTGTATTAGCCAAATAGGAATGCCAGAAGCTGGACCAACTACATTTGACTGGACATTAAATTAGGTATGATCTCTACTTTTTGGGTAATTGTCCTTACCCTGACCGGTAAGCTGATTTTTTTACTAAAGATTAAGCCGCCTGATGTCGTGCCCCTTTTGTCCACTTTCATTTAACGGCGTACAGTATACTTTTAAGTAATTAATCCTTAATATTTTAAGCTAAATCTGACTGCTTAAAAGAGCTCACCACTAACTTACTCATGAAAACCAGTGCCTACCATTGCATCGCTGCATTGGGCTGCCTCCTGCTACAGGTTGCGGGCAGCCTCTCCGCCAATGCCCAGCAGGGGCCTCCTGTATCGCTCCCTGCCAACATTACCGCCATTCAGGCCATTACGCCCCAGGGAAACCTACCCGGCCGGGCCATTCCATATTACCTTCGCAGTGGTGAAGGCGAACGTTACCTTGTGGCTGGCTTCGTCGCCTGTCTGATGGCCCGGGGTATCGATACTGACAACCTGTATGAGTGGACTGTGCTCACGGGTGGAAAAGGTGCGCTGCTGCCTTTGCATACCCACGCCCAAACGCATGAGGTAATTTTTGTGCTAGACGGAGAGATTGACTTATGGCTTTCCGGCCAACATTACCGCATGATTAAAGGCGATTTCGCTAGCATTCCGCCCGGAACTACCCACGCCTTTCGGATGCAGTCGCATCATACTCAGTTGATGTCGATGAACAGCGGCCATCAGATGACCGCGCTTTACAAGACAATAGGTAAACCGTATGTGGGGTACGTGCAGCCCTCGGATGAGATTTTAGCCCTAGACGCGGCTGCTCTCAAACAGGCCGAGAAAGCCGCCGACGTCCACTTTGATGGCCAACCACTACCGGAAGGCAACGCCCAACGCGTCGTTAACGCCCAACTGCCTAAGAGCGTTGTGCCGTATGTACTGGCCGCTGGCGAAGGGGATCATTATACAATTGCCGATCAGTTGTTTGGCATCCTCTGCGATAACGCGACTACTAACGGCAAACTGCTGGTGGTCACCTGCGAAGGCCCGGTCGGCCCGATGATTGGCAAACATTTTCACATGAAGCACTCCGAAACGTTTTTTTGCCTAGATGGGCAGATGCGGATGGTGTCCAACCAGGTGGTGCTCGAGGTTTACCCCGGCGATATGGTCACCCTGCCAGCGGGTACGATTCATGCCTATCAGCACCTGAAGCCGTATACGCACCACATAGGTTTGCTGACACCGGGCATTTTTGAGTTATTTTTCCGTTCACAGGCGCCCACCAAGCAGCATGTTTATCCGCAACAGCCCACGGGAGGCCTCAATGCCAGCCGGTTTGCCGAACTAGACATCGTGCCATTGGAGCGCCCGGGTCCGCCCCCCGCAGGTCGGCAATAATTTCCCAAAGCAGCGAACGCTCGGCTTCGATATGAGCCGGCGTTCGCTGTTCACAAATATTCAAATACATCGCGCGCATGGTTTATCAATTCTATGATTCTGGGAAAAGCTTTACCTGTGAAACACGCTTTTGCTGCAACCAAAACGGTTGATGCGGTACAATGTATTAAAGGGATAGGGGTGATTCCCGCTTATTGAATTGAACCGACAATCGTAGACCTGCTTCATGGAGTGGATACCGAGCTGAACTTTGCCATGAAGCTACTTGATAAAAATTGCCCGTATTTTACTGGGGAGGGTATACCCTGCACCACCTTTTTAGATGTGCGAGTTGGAAGAGACTCGGAGTTGCCCCATGGCACCCTTGTCCAGTTTCGGCGATTTAGAGCATCAAGTTCCAGAAATGCGAGAACAGATTCCGAATAACTTTATTGCATTAGAAAATTCTCACAAATAGCTCCCAACTGAGACGAAGAGCGATTTCCGTATCAATAATTCGGGCGTAAAAAAAACGGTATTTAGCCTTCAGAGTCAACCACCCATTTGGGTCAATTAATATTAACCCAAATGGGTGGTTGACTCTGCCAAGGACAAATCAGTCCCCAAAATCTTCCCTTGAGGAGAAATGAGAAATGTTCTGGGTACTCCACTGAGGTTGTAAGCTTGGATCACTTGAGTTTTAAAGCCCTTTAGATCGCACAGGTTAAGCCAGTTGATGCCATCTTTTTGAGAGGCTGCCAACCATTTTTGTTGACTGGTATCCAACGACACACTGACCAGGTGAAGTTTGATATGGTCCTAAAAATCCGGACACGAAGTTAAAAAAGTTTCGTGTCCGGATTTTTAGGACCATATCAAAGATCTATTCAGATAGGCGATTGTAAAACCACGTTCCTGGTTAGCCAAACCGATACGGGGGGGCTGTATTGTGTGGTTGAACATGATCTGCCCGCTGGCTTTCCAGGCCCGCCACCTCATGCTCATCAAGTGACTACCCACACCTTTTATGTTATCCAGGGAACAGTAAGGATTGTCGTCGATAATCAGATCATTGAAGCAACGGCTGGCATCTCGGTATATATACCCACTGGCGTCGTCCATCAGTTTTCTAATCCCGGTCAGGAGCGAGCCCGTATGGTGGAGATTGATACGCCGGGCAGTTTTCAGGCTTATTTTGAGGAGTTAAGACGCGTGTTTCCTGTAGGGGAACCGATTGATCAGCTGCGTATGGCTCAACTTCAGCAGCAGTATGATTTCATAGCAGTTATCTAGCGCGCCCAGATACATATGCGAGAGATGGCGTTGAGCACAAAGTAAATAATAACTGTCTCACTAAACGCTCCTGCCTGAGACTAAGACAGATTTGTATATCGATCATTTGGACGTTTAATGAGATGGCGAACTAGTGGTCACTAGCAAACTTATGGTGGCAACCAACTGACGGGTACTCACTTATCGCTTATATTCACTAGCTAAACTACGAATCCAGTCTATGGCCACAAAAGGACAAATTTTGGATATGACTCCCGTCGGCATGAAGTTTACCGTCTTACAAGCGAGTGCCGACACCCAAGGTTAATCATTAGTGCTCCATTGGGAGTTGCTACCAGGGTGTAATATGAAGGACCCCTTAGTGCCTATGCACCCCGATGCTATCGAAACCTATGAGGTCCTGGAGGGGGAAATGGAATTTTATATCCATAACCAATGGGTAGCTGCTAAAAAGGGAGACCACCTGCCGGTTCCCAAAGGGGTTACCCATTGTTTTCGAAACCCGAGCCCGACAACCGTGCGCGTCTTGAACACTCATCAGCCAGCCTTGAAAATGGAAGACTATTTTGAAGATGTCTGTAAGGTGCTGGATAAGGTTACTGACCAGCGTCGAAAACGGTTTAGGATGAGTCCCCGAGCGATGCTGTATATGAGTGTACTCATGAATACCTATCGCGCGGAGATTATTGCCAGAAATCCCCCTGATGTGGCCATCAAGGTGCTGGGTTGGGTGGCTAAAGTCTTGGGTATAAAGTATTAACGGATGGGGTGTTTGGTCGGCTTCTATCAGAGTCAGCTGGCGGTCAATCAAAACGCTGGCACTAAGCGCTTCGTCGTCTCTTCAAACGCTCCATTTGATTTACATACACATAAAGGAAAGTGAAGGTTTTACGCTTTGCCTCCTATGAGCAGGCAACTGCCATTCGGAACTTAACACATACAACAATTCATGTATTAACTTCCTGAATATAAGTCAAGTATATGCTTTTTATGGAAGATTTCATACGAATGTTGCGAAAGCCGCCCGATGAGTCAGTTCAAGAAACTGACTCATCGGGCGGCTTTCGTTGATTGAGCTACACATTTCAGTAATCCAGTGAATTCCGGGCCTGATCCTCCGTCTACTTTTGCCATTGTAAAAAAGACAATATGATACTGATCACAGGGGCAACCGGACACTTAGGGAAAGCAACCATTGACGCACTGCATAAACGAACGGACAAACGCTTTGCGGTTATGGTTCGGGATATCCGGAAAGCAGATGAGTTCACAAAAATGGGTATTGACGTACGCCAGGGCGACTACACCCATTATCAGGTTATGGTAAATGGATTTGCCGGCGTCGAAAAGCTATTACTCATATCCTCCAATCACGGTACCGACCGCTTCCTGCATCATAAGCAGGCGATTGACGCAGCTAAAGCCGCCGGTGTAAAGCGAATCTATTACACCGGTTTCGATATGACGGATTTGTGGCATAGTGCTGTGCCCTTTCTTTCCATACCGCATGCCCAAACCATCGATTACCTAAAGGAATCCGGGATTAGCTACACGATTCTTAATAACAACCTGTATGCTGACTTATTGCCCCTGTTTATCGGTAATGACATACTGCTCGAAGGTATCTGCTTTCCGGCCGGAACGGGGCGGGTTCCCTTTCTTACCCGAACCGACATTGCTGAGGCAACGGCAAACATCTTGCTCACCAATGTTCCTGAAAATCAAACCATAACGCTGGCGAGCCCGAAAGCCTATACGTTTCAGGAGATCACTGAAATGATCAGTGAGCTGACGGAAAAACAGCTTCCCTATGTGAGCTCGGACCGAAGCGCATTTTTAGCCTATCTGCTGAAAAAGGGGCAACCGGAATGGATGGCGACCTACCTGGCAGATATGGCAGAATCAATCCGTAAAGATGAATTCAATACGAACCATACGGATATAGACCGCTATCTTCTTCGCCCGCCAACATCGCTGAAGGACTATCTGTGCAGGGTGTATTTAGAAAAGCAAGAAAATTAAAACGAGTGGCGTAAAAATAAGTAAACATGAAAACGACAAAACTTGGTAATCAGGGGCTTCAGGTGCCAGTTATTGGCTTGGGCTGTATGAGTCTGGCTGGCAGTGATACCCAGTATATTTATGGCAAATCAGACGAAAAAGGTGGACTAGGGGTCATTGACCGGGCCCTGGAATTGGGCTGTAATTTTTTAGATACGGCGGACGCCTATGGGCCTTTACAGAATGAGCGCTTACTGGCGAAAGCGATAAAAAGTCGACGCGATAAAGTGATTATCACGACCAAATTCGGTTTTGAAATTAAGGATGGAGGGGAATTCACCGGAAAAGTAAACGGCCAAAAGGACTACATCAAACGAGCCGCTGAGCGTTCGCTGAAAAACCTGGGCACCGATTTCATTGATCTGTATTACATGCACCGCCCGGATCCGGCCACGCCGATTGAGGAATCGATGGAGGCAATGGCTGCCCTGGTTAAGGAAGGCAAGGTGCGCTATCTTGGTTTATCGGAAGTGTCGGCGGATCTGATTCGCAGAGCCCACGCCGTTCACCCGCTTACGGCCATTGAAACCGAATATTCTTTATTTCAACGCACGCTGGATGAAGATGGTACCACCGATGTACTGACAGCATTAGGCATTGGCCTCGTTCCTTATTCGCCACTGGGTCGCGGCTTTTTAACGGGTGAACTGAAAAGCCCGGATGATTTTGACGCAAACGATGCGCGCCGACATTTAGAACGATTTCAGGGCGAAAATTTTTATAAAAACCTTGAACTGGTTAAAGCACTGCAAGGCATAGCCGAACAAAAACACGTAACGGCCTCCCAGTTAGCCTTAGCCTGGATTGTCGCCAAAGGACACGTCCCCATTCCGGGTACCAGAAAAGTGAAGTACGTGGAGGAAAATTTGGCAACCGCCAATATTACCCTGACAGCGGAAGAAATCGCTACATTGGAATCTATTCTCCCTTTGGGGCATCAGCAAGCCGGTTCCCGCAGCGATGCGAAGGCAACGCCCAAAGATGAAGAATAAGCTAGTAACCATGCATACGGGAATACAACCTTCTCTATTCCCGTATGCATGGTCAACTTCCACGAAGTACTTGCCATGAAGAATAAAATTCCTTTTGTCGTAAAATCAGTAACAGAGCTTAATCAGTTACTGGGTTTACCCAAACCCCGGCACCCGTTGATCGTTGTATATCGCTACGACCAGATTACCCGGCGGGATGAAAAATTACTGGATTATTTCTGCCCGCAATTCTACAGTATTGCCATCAAAAAGAACTTCAAGGGTAAGGTTCGTTACGGACAGAGTTTTTATGATTTCGATGAAGGGATGATGTCTTTTGTTGGTCCGGGTCAATTACTGGCTCATACCGGTGGAGACAATATTCCGGAGGAAGGATTCTGCCTGATGTTTCACCCTGATTTTATTGCCGGACACGTACTGGCGGCCAAAATCAGGCAGTACAGCTTTTTTTCCTACGAACTGAATGAGGCCCTGCATTTATCGGATGAAGAGCAGGCTTTGGTGGAGACGATCATAGGACAAATCGAAACCGAATACCAAAATCCCATAGATACCCTGAGTCAGGATGTCATGATCACCCATATCGAGTTGCTACTGCATTATAGCCAGCGGTTTTACAATCGCCAGTTCATTACCAGAAAGCCTGCCAATCACGAGTTGCTGGCTAGAGTAGAGAAGGTATTGAACACTTATTTTTCAGATGAGATGGCACTTCAGGAAGGCTTACCCACGGTTCAGCATATTGCCGAAGCTTTGCATATTTCGCCTAATTACCTGAGCGATATGCTCCGTATCGCAACCGGAAAAAGTGCTCAGGGACACATTCAGGATAAAATCATAGAGAAAGCAAAGGAATTACTTTCTACGACTAATTTGTCCATTTCCGAGGTGGCGTACCTGGTCGGCTTTGAACGCCCTCAATCCTTAAATCGCCTGTTTAAAAAGAAGACGAACCTGACTCCGGTAGCATTCAAGCAGGGATTTCGCTTTAATTAAGAGGGCATTAGCAATTTTTAGTCCGACAAGCCTGCGACAACTGACGCCATGCCCGCTTACCTTAAAATGTATAAGCTATTCCTGAAAACCTATAAAAGCGAAACGGTTAATGAGACGACCTTTGCATGGACTAAATAACACAAGCTATGGCAAAGACCGTCTTCATTACTGGCGCATCGTCAGGTTTTGGAAAAGAAACCGCAACATTATTTCAACGCAACGGATGGAATGTACTGGCGACGATGCGTTCGCCGGAAAAAGAAAATGAGCTTAATCAACTGGATAACGTTATGTTGATACCTGTAGACGTAACCGACCAGCAAAGCATCGACCGCGCGGTACAAAAAGGCATCGACACCTTCAAGACCATCGATGTTTTGATCAACAATGCCGGATATGGGGTAATGGGCGTTTTTGAATCGGCAACGAACAACCAGATTCAACAGCAGTATGCCGTCAATGTATTTGGCCTCATGCAGGTTACGCGGGCCGTTTTGCCGGTGATGCGCCAACATAGAGAGGGGGTTATTATCAATATTTCTTCCTTTGGCGGCATTACCGCCGGACCGTTTGCCAGCCTGTACAACAGTTCGAAATTTGCCGTAGAAGGATTTTCTGAGGCCTTGTCGCACGAGCTTGCCTTCCTCAATATTGCCGTCAAACTCATCGAGCCGGGGAGCGTAGCCACCAATTTCAGAAACGGTATGGTGATGATTCAGAATGAGATTACCGACTACCAGGCCGAACTGGCTACGTTCATTCCCCGCTATACCAAACGAACCGAACATTTGCCCAAAGCAAGTGCGCAGGAGGTAGCCGAAACGATATACGAAGCCGCTACAGACGGCAAACTGAAGCTGCGGTATGTGGTCGGGGAGGATGCCCGCTTTTATATTGATTTAAAAACAAAAAACAGCGAAGAACAGTACCTGAAAACGATGCGCGGCTAGTGTCAATACCTATACCCTCTCAGCTATGGAGCGAACGATTATTGATATACGATCCATCACCGAACTGCACCAGTTCTACGGATATGAAAAGCCAAAGCACCCGCTGGTAAGCATTATCGACCTGTCTAAAACGAAAAAACAAGTGCCGTCGGAGGCCAGTCTATACCGGTTGCATTTTTATTGTGTTTATTTCAAGACGCTCAAAGGTGCCTTACCCTATGGCCGATCGTATTACGATTTCGATGAAGCTACCTTGCTGTTTACCGCTCCCTATCAGGTAGTGGCCCCCAGTGCCGATCCCACACCGGAAAAAGGGTGGGGTTTGTTTTTTCATCCCGATGTATTGGCCCGCACTGCGTTAGGCAAAAAAATTAACGAGTATTCGTTTTTCAACTATGCATCGACGGAAGCATTACATCTCTCAGATGCTGAAAAAGAAGTGCTGGAAGCCTGTATCCGACACATTAAGCTGGAATATACGCGGCCAATCGACAAGCATACCCAAACCCTGATCGTGACCAATATTGAACTGTTACTGAATTATTGCGACCGATTTTATGACAGACAATTTTTGACAAGGGCCAACGTCAACCAGGATATTGTCCAGCAATTTGAGGATTTACTCAACGACTACTTTACCCATGAGTCATTAACCGAAACCGGATTGCCGGACGTAACCTATTTTTCTGCACAACTGAACCTGTCGCCCTATTATTTATCGGATGTTCTGAATAAATATACCGGAAAGACTACGCAGGAACACATCCATTTAAAACTGGTTGAAAGGGCAAAACTGCTCCTTTGGAGCACCGATAAATCAATCAGTAGTATAGCCTACGATCTTGGCTTCAATTATCCCTCTCATTTTACCAAACTCTTTAAACGCAAAACAGGCAAATCGCCTAAAGACTTTCGCCAGGTAAACGGAACGGCTCAGTAAACGTACCGGTCAACCCATAGGTCTTTCCTTGTTATTGATTCTATTCCAGGCCAATACAACCAAAGGCAAGGCTAGCTGTATATGGACACGAACTGTACGTGTCCAAAATTTTTGGATAAGCTATTCGGAGATATGGATAAGCGCAGGAAGGGTACAGAGGAGAACTTTGCTGTATCAAAATCAAGATCGGATATGAATCATCAACAAGTTTGGTTTGTCACCGGGGCATCTAAAGGCCTCGGACTTTCTTTAGTAAAACGGCTTCTGGCAGAAGGCTATACCGTCGCAGCCACGTCCCGAAATCGTCTGGAATTACAGCAAGCGGTAGGCGCGAATCCTTCATTTTTGCCACTGGAGACCGATTTAACCAGTGAGTCGTCGGTCGCAACGGCAATCAAAGAAACCATTGACCGGTTTGGTCGTCTGGATGCCGTGGTTAACAATGCCGGGTATGGCCTGCTGGGGGCATTAGAAGAACTTTCCCTGGAAGCGATCCGGCAGGAATTTGAGATTAACGTGTTTGCCACCATCAATGTCATTCGTCAGGCGTTACCGCAATTACGTTACCAGCGTTCGGGTCACATTTTTAACATTACCTCTATTGCGGGGTGGCACGGCGATCAGGGAGCAAATGTTTACAACAGTTCCAAATATGCCGTCGAGGGCCTTAGTGATGCATTGGCAAAGGATTTAAAGCCGCTCAATATCAAGGTCACCGCCGTAGCCCCAGGCCCTTTTCGCACTAATTTTCTGGGTACGGGATCGGTTATTTACGCCAAGCCTTCCATTGATGATTACGCCCATATTCATCAGCACAAGGACTGGCTCGACAACAACCTGAATGGGAAACAGTTGGGAGATCCCGTAAAAGCACCCGATGTCATCCTCCGCTTATTCAACGAAGAGAACCCGCCCGTCCATATCGTTATGGGCAGCGATGGAGTCCGGGTTGTGACAAACCATCTGACGAATATGCTCGGCGAAATCGAGAAATGGAAATCAGTAAGCATCTCAACCGACCTGGACCATGCGTGATAAACTTAGTTTATTCTCCTCATTCGAGTTGGGTGAACTCACCTTGCCGAACCGAATCATTATGCCGCCTATGACCCGGGCAAGGGCCCCCAAGGACATTGCTACGGATGAAATGGCGCTCTACTACAGCCAACGGGCTACTGCCGGATTAATTATTGCCGAAGGCTCACCCATTTCCAGTGAAGGGCAAGGGTATTTGTTTAACCCCGGCATTTTTACCCCCCAACAAGTCGACGGCTGGAGCCGGGTAACGGATGCCGTCAAACGAGCGGGGGGGCGAATCGTACTACAACTCTGGCACGTTGGCCGGGTTTCGCATACCTCGATACAACCAAACGGGCAACCACCCGTTAGTTCGACCAATCGGGTAGCTAAAAACGCCAATGCCTTTGGACGGGATGCCACGGGTCAAATCAATTTTATTCCGTCGTCAACGCCAAGGGCCCTGACAACCGGAGAAATCAGCCGAGTCATTGGGGATTTTGTGCAGGCTTCCCGGAATGCGATCGATGCAGGTTTTGATGGTGTTGAGTTGCACGCGGCTAACGGGTATTTATTCGATCAGTTTCTGAATCCCCTTATCAATGACCGAACCGATCGGTATGGGGCCACGACAATGGAAGACCGTTTACGGTTTTTACTGGAAACTGTCGATGCCGTTAGCCAGGCGATCGGTCACAGACGGATCGGTGTCAGGCTTTCGCCCTATGGTACCTTAAATGACTGTCCTCATTTTGCTGATCTTGACGAAACGTACCGGGCTGTTGGAAAGGCATTGGGCGAACGCAAAATTGCTTATCTTCATGTTATGGACCAGTCGGGTTTTTTCACCATGCCCAAAGGGGCTGAATCGACCAGTGCAGCCATTTATCGGTTGCTTCGTAACTGGCGTGAGGATCTGCCCAACACAGCCATCATTTTTGCAGGTAGCCTGACGAAAGAAAGAGCCGGTGAACTCATCGGTCAGGGGCTGATTGACCTGGCCGGATTCGGGCAGCCGTTTATTGCCAATCCAGACCTGGTTGCGCGGTTTCAACACAACTGGCCATTAGCCGTAGCGAATCGAAAAACGTTCTATACAGGTGGGTCTGTTGGCTACATCGACTATCCGACGTATGAAGAGGGGCTTTCCGACAAGACAAAAACAGTAACGGATTACCTTAACTCATGAAGCAGCCGAACGCTCCGTATCTTATTAAAACAATTGAGGAACATCATGCTCATTTTGGGCTACCCAAGCCTCGTCATCCTTTGGTCAGTGTTTTCCGGTTTGAAGATACCCTGGTACAGGACAGCTTACCGGATAAATATCTGTTTGATTTCTACTGCATCGCTATCAAGAAAAATTTTGATGGGCACTGCTTATATGGACAACGGTACTATGCCTTTGGGTCGGGTGTGATGACATTTTTGGGTCCCAACCAGGTGTCTTCCTTCCCCCGGGGCGAGGACGCAGCCCGGGAAGGAATAGGCATCGTATTTCACGCCAGCTTTCTGTTCGGTTATTCGTTAGCGGCTACCATAAACCAGTACGGCTTTTTTTCCTATGAACTCAACGAGGCGTTACACCTCTCCGAAGACGAGGAGAGTACGGTGGCCAGCATCATGGAGAAGATTACATCGGAATATAAAGCCAATATCGATCAGTACAGCCAGGATATTATGATCGCCCAGATTGAGCTGCTTTTACAGTATTGCAATCGCTTCTATAACCGGCAGTTTATTACCCGTAAACCCGATAATGCGGAAATTCTTATCCGATTAGAAAAGTTACTCGATTCGTATTTTGCCAATGAAGATCAGCTTCAGCTGGGGTTGCCTACGGTACAGTATGTAGCCCGGGAACTGTCAATTTCAGCCAATTACTTAAGTGATATGTTGCGCAGTTATACGGGGCAGACAACCCAGCAGCATATTCATGCCAGGCTGGTTGAAAAGGCGAAGGCACTGCTGTCTACAACCTCCTTGTCGGTCAGCGAGATCGCTTATCAACTGGGTTTTGACTACCCACAGTCCTTCAATAAATTGTTTAAGAACAAGACGACCATCTCACCATCTGAGTTTCGCCAATCGTTCAATTAAAAGTTCTTCACGCAGCAGCATTACAATAGACAATAGCTGGAAGGTAATTTTCCCATAAAGTCAGTCTAAGAAAATCATAGATTCAGTTTACAAATTACTGGTTTTCAAAGTCGTCCTGGTGCTTAGAAATCCATTGGCTAAATAGGCAACTTCTGATCCGCTCCTGACAAATCAATTTCCTCAAAAACTTTAACGTGAACATAGTGGTCGTCATAGCTGGCTCGACGAGCCGTCGCTCCTTATTCGAACCATTGTACTCTTCGGAATGCCAATGGCAATGCTCTTGTTTTTGAAGGGGAAAGTTTATCTCAATAATTGGTAAATCAGCGTTTAGTGAGATCGGATTCAGAAGGCATAGGTTGATAAACTAAATAAGGATGCCCTTCACGATTAGTCTACCTGGAAGAGGATCCCTCCTAAGTTAGCATAAAAAACGTACACTGGACTTTTCAGAAAACTAATTTGGACTTTTCAGAAAAGCCGTGCGAAAGAGCGTAATCTAATTTTGCCTCATAAACAAGTAACAACTATGGCAAAGACAGTTTTAGTTACAGGCGCTTCGGCAGGAATTGGAAAAGCAACGGCTATTTTACTAGCCCAGAACGGCTACACCGTCTATGGGGCTGCACGCAGAACCGAGAAAATGCAAGATCTCAGCAGTTACGGCATAAAGCCAATTGCGCTGGACGTAACCTCAGAGGAAAGCATCGTTAATTGTGTGCAACAAATTACCAAAGAAGCCGGATCGATTGATATTCTGGTCAATAATGCCGGCTTCGGTTCGAGTGGGGCGGTAGAAGATTTACCCATTGACGATGCACGGTATCAGTTAGACGTTAATTTGTTTGGGGCCATGCGGTTGACTCAACTAGTGCTACCAGCAATGCGGGCCAATAAATGGGGCAAAATTGTGAATATTTCGTCCATAGGCGGCAAAGTTGCCTTTCCGCTAGCCGGTTGGTATCATGCCAGCAAGTTTGCGCTGGAGGCCTTGAGTGACAGCTTACGTATAGAAGTAAAACAGTTCGGAATTGACGTCATTGTTATTGAGCCAGGCGGGATAAAATCAGAGTGGGCCGACATTTCCAATGAAAAAATGACCGCCGTCTCAGGACATACAGCCTACAAAGACATGGTGGCCTCCACGCAGAAAGCCACCACGAACCTGGCTCTCCCGGAACCAATCGTTATTGCCGAACTGATCAAAAAAGGTATTGAAGCGAACCGTCCTAAAACACGATATGTCGGCGGCTATGGCGCAAAACCAATCCTTTTTTTACGGAAAATTTTGCCTGATACTTTGTTTCAAAAGGTAATTTTAAGTCAGACAAAAGGCTAATTCCCGAAGGGTATGCAACAGCCATCTCAACAACATATCGTTTTGTACGCCTGTACAAAAGACGAATTTGGGCACGATCCTTTTGTGTCCGAGCACTGGCTGGTACTGATTGTTTCGGGTAGCTCAGAGCTGTTTTCGCAGCAGGGGACTGTTTCACATCCCGCAGGGACACTGGGCTTGATCCGGAAAAATCAGCTGGTGAAAGCAGTGAAGAAAGTTGGTGATGCCCATACGTTTTCTTCTATTAGTATTTGTTTAGATCAAAAAACGCTACAGAAATTCAGCACAGACTACGGTGTTGTGTCAGACAGTCCGTACGTCGGCGAATCGAATGTGATCATGGACGTAGATCCGGTTATGAAATGCTACTTCGATTCGCTGATGCCGTATTTCGCGCAGCCCGAAAAACTGACCCCAACCCTTGCACACATAAAAACAATGGAGGTCATTGCGTTATTGTTGCGCAACACTTCGCTGAAAAACTTTTTGTTCGATTTCAGCGAACCACGTAAACTGGATCTGGAAGCGTATATGAATCGGCATTTTTCATATAACGTACCCCTTGCCCAATTTGCGAAACTGACAGGCCGGAGTCTTTCGGGATTTAAACGCGACTTTGCGGTCATCTTTCAGTCAACCCCTGAGCGATGGCTACAAAAAAGGAAACTGGAAATGGCCTATTTCCTCATTGCACAGAAAAAGAGAAAACCATCAGAGGTTTATTTAGAAACGGGCTTTGAAAATCTTTCTCATTTTTCCGTAGCGTTCAAAAAAGAGTATGGTATAAACCCCTCCGAATTGTTACGCCACCCCAGCGACATTACCCCGCCGGGTAACGGTTCATTCACTGCTCAGCCCGCCTAGGCAGCTCAGCAACACTCCTTTATAAATCGGAACATTTCCCGTCGGTCTTGGAGAAGATGCTGACCGCCGGGTTATATCGCGTGGCTTCGGCCATCCGATCCATTTGAGCTTCTCGAAGTTCTCGCTGCAACCTACGAATCTGCTGCTGCTCGTCAGTCAGTGTTGAATTGAGGAGTAGGTTTTGGTCAGTTTTTTTGTGGCGCTGTCTCCATTTGCTGATTCGTCCTGGATCGACGCCCAATTCGCGGGCTGCCTCTTGAATTGATCCTTTGGCGTAAGACAATTCGACAGCCATCTCTCGGAATGCTTCATCAAACGCACACGGTCCGCCGAGCGGTCGTTTAACCATGGTTGAATTGAAGTTTATACCTCAAATCTGCCAAAAAAAGTCTCCAGTCAAATGTAGCAACTCCAATCCTCAAAATGAGATGGCTATGTGTATTGATTAAGGCA
Source organism: Spirosoma panaciterrae DSM 21099 (assembly GCF_000374025.1). GTDB lineage: Bacteria > Bacteroidota > Bacteroidia > Cytophagales > Spirosomataceae > Spirosoma > Spirosoma panaciterrae. The sequence goes on from NZ_KB893179.1 coordinate 16,827, forward strand.
AACGATGATTTAATCCGGTCGGCTAGTCATGCAGACCTAACCTAAGTGACGAATTTGATGGGCCGCCACTACAGTCCGTTTTTTAGATTTACCCACTTTTCCGATTATCCTTATATTAAAAAATCAATAGTATGCTTGCATACTATTTTTGAAATAGTTTTATTTGTTACGAAATAGTATGCAAGCATAACAAAATTCCTGACACATGATTGCGACAGAACCTAAGGCCTCAATCAAAGGGGGCGAATTTCTGATAAAAGAAACCGAAGCCTCACAGGTATTTATTCCCGAAGAATTCACTGAAGAACAGCAAATGATTGCGGCTACCTGCCGTGAGTTTCTGGAACGCGAAATTTGGCCACGTCTGAATGAAATCGACAATGCGAAATCGCCGGAGCTTATTTCATCGCTGATGGACAAAGCCGGTGAACTAGGGCTTCTGGGTACATCGGTACCTGAGCAATACGGCGGCTTTGGTACTAATTTCAATACTTCCATGCTCGTGGCCGAAACCACAGGAGCCGGACATTCGTTTTCTGTTGCCCTATCGGCTCATACGGGCATCGGTACCTTACCCATCGTATACTACGGCAACGAAGACCAGAAAGCAAACTACCTGCCTAGATTAGCTAGTGGTGAATGGAAAGCGGCTTACTGCCTCACCGAACCCGATTCTGGCTCCGATGCCAATTCGGGCAAGACCAAAGCGATACTGACCGAAGATGGCAAACACTATGTATTGAACGGCCAGAAAATGTGGATCACCAATGGTGGTTTCGCTGACCTATACATTGTATTTGCCAAAATTGAAGAAAACGGCCAGACGGATAAAAATTTATCAGCATTCATTGTAGAACGCACCTACGAAGGTATCACGATGAATGAACCTGAGCATAAGATGGGGATCAAAGGTTCCGATACTCGCCAGATCTTCTTCAACGATGTGAAAGTGCCCGTCGAAAACCTGCTGTCGGAACGCGGCAATGGCTTTAAGATCGCTGTAAATATTCTGAATATTGGTCGGATTAAACTGGGGATTGCGGCTGTTGGTGGCTCAAAAGAAGTGATTAACAACGCCATCCGTTATGCTAATGAGCGCAAGCAGTTTAAAACGGCCATTGCCAACTTTGGAGCCATCAAGCACAAACTGGCCGAAATGGCGATTAAAGTGTACGTTTCCGAAACAGCCTCCTACCGGGCTGGTCAGAACATTGATGATCTGATCGAAGACCTCAAAGCCAACGGCATGGAAGATGGCCCGGCAAAACTGAAAGCCCTCGAACAGTTTGCCATTGAATGTGCCATCATGAAAGTTCACGGCTCCGAAACACTCGATTATGTAGTCGATGAAGGAGTTCAGGTGTATGGCGGTATGGGGTATTCGGCCGATGCACCAATGGATCGGGCCTACCGCGATGCCCGGATCAATCGAATTTTCGAAGGCACGAACGAGATCAACCGGATGCTCATTGTCGATATGCTGCTGAAGCGGGCCATGAAAGGTGAACTTGATCTGATGACGCCTGCTATGGCCGTTGCGAAAGAGATCATGTCGATCCCTGATTTTAGCTCGGAGGAAGAGGAAGGCGTGTTTGTCGCCGAGAAAAAAGTGCTCAAAAACCTGAAGAAAGCCGCTTTGATGGTTGCCGGAGCGGCTGTTCAGAAGTTTATGATGACGCTATCGGACGAGCAGGAAATTCTGATGAACGTGGCCGACATGGCCATTGAAATCTACGCTGCTGAGTCAGTACTGCTTCGTGTTGAAAAACTAATAAGCACTAAAGGGGAAGAAGCCGTAGCCTTTCAGAAACAAATCGCGCTGGTGTATCTGCATGAAGCCGTTGAAAAAGTAGCCAGTGCCGGACGAGCCGCCGTCACATCGTTTGCCGAAGGCGATGAACTACGTGGTATGCTTATGGGCCTGAAGCGGTTTACCAAGATTGACCCAATGAATCTTAAAGATGCCCGCCGTCAGATTGCTGATGCGATGATTGCGGAGAACAAATACATTTTCTAACCATCAACAGCTAAAGTGTAGCGGGCCGACTCTGTTTCAGAGTTGGCCCGTTTGTTTATATACCTATTTTCATTGGCTTTCTTCATACCACAGGGCCTTCTTCAAATTGTACACCGACGGACAGCCTGTGTCCGCTTACGGACATGAACCCAAAGCCAAAACGGGCTCTATTAAACAGAAACGGTCATTTACAAAATTGGTCACCTATTTGCTATACAAATGAGTAGGATATTAACCAACTACCCATGAAAGGTTCTCAGTTAGGTGAATTTGAAGAGATTGTGCTGCTAGCCATCGCTCTGCTCTACGACGATGCCTACAGTGCGGCAGTCGTAGAGGAACTAAGCCAGCGATTAGAGCGCCCCATGAGTCTGGGCGCTGTACATCGGACCATGCAGCGGCTCGAAGAAAAGGGTTTGGTCCAATCTCGGTTTGGCGAAGCAACGGCCGAACGAGGTGGACGACGCAAACGATTGTTTACCGTCACTACCGCTGGTGAGCAGACGTTGCAGGAAGCGCGTAAAATTCGTAATGACCTCTGGGCCGACATTCCTAAAGCTGCTTTTGGAGGAGGCCTGGTATGAATTCGAACCACAAAGGAGACGAACTACGGCCACCCCGCTGGGCTTTGGCCGTACTAAAACGTCTGGCAGCGCCCCATTTACGCGAAGAGCTTGAGGGCGATATGGAAGAACTGTTCCACAAACGCGTCCATCGACACGGCTTCACCCAGGCCCGACTCCTGTACATCCTGGATTTACTTCTGTTGCTGCACCCCAGGCTCTGGCGACCGCAACCGGAACCCAGATTTACACCGCGCTATACAAAATACAGTGACGTTTCTAAACCCTCATCGTTTTCTCCTGTCATGATCCGTAATTATGTAACAATCGCCTTTCGGAATCTGGTTAAGAATAAGTCGTATTCAGCCATCAATATTGGTGGCCTTGCGGTAGGTATGGCAGTAGCCATGCTGATTGGTATTTGGATCAACGACGAAGTATCAGCCAACAAACACCATAAAAATTACGAAACCCTCTATCAGGTCAAGTTGAACCAAACATTCGACGGTCGGCGGGGTACGCAGGATGCCATACCGTATCCATTAGGAAATGAACTAAGGACCAAGTACCCAGACTTCAAGGCGGTGGCGATGTATGAGCGGACAGAAGGCACCCGTTCGTTGATTGTCGGGGAGCAGAAGTTTCTCAAACACGGGATTTATATCGGTGAGGAGGCTATTGACATGTTTTCGCTGAACATCCTGAACGGTGATCAAAAACCACTAAAAGAGCCCTATTCGATTGCCCTTACGGACGAAACTGCCCATACTCTGTTCGGCAATCAGAACCCGATTGGTAAGATCGTACGGCTAGACAATTCCGTTGATCTGAAGGTAACGGCGGTACTTGCCAAACAACCGGCTAATGCTACGCTTCAGTTTGATTTTCTGCTGCCCTGGCAGTTGATGGAAGCGAGGTACGAGTGGGCCAGAAACGCAACAACGAATTGGCGAACGAATGACTTTAGTGTCTTTGCCCAACTCAAAGACGGCATTGATCCGGCACAAACCAACGCGAAAATAAAAGATGTTGTTCTGAACCACTTGGCGTCGATTGACCCAATGTCAAAAAACCTTGTCAAGCCTGAGATTTTCCTGCATCCAATGGCCAAATGGCGACTTTATTCAGACTTTACCGAAGGAAAAAACACAGGAGGATTTATTAAATACGTTCGGCTGTTTGGCGTGTTTGGTCTCTTTATTCTGGTCATTGCCTGCATCAACTTTATGAATCTTAGCACGGCCCGTTCCGAAAAACGCGCCAAAGAAGTGGGCGTCCGTAAAGCTGTCGGTTCGGACCGTAAGCAACTCATTGGGCAGTTTTTGAGCGAGTCGACTCTTATAGCGGGTATGGGGTTGATCGTGGCGTTGATCATTGTTCTGGTATCACTGCCTTTTTTCAATACACTTACCGAGAAAAAAATGGCCATTGAATTCGGGAATCCTGTCTTCTGGAGCATCATGCTGGCTTTTACCGTATTCACAGGCTTATTAGCCGGTAGCTATCCTGCGCTCTATCTGTCTTCATTTAACCCGGTAAAGATTTTAAAAGGGGGCATTCATGTCGGTAAAAACGCTGCGATACCCCGCAAAATCCTGGTTGTTATCCAGTTTACATTTTCGGTTGTACTGATGATTGGCACCATCATCATTTATCAGCAGCTACAGCATGGAAAGAATCGCCCGCTCGGTTTTACCAAAGCTGGGCTCATTATGGTTAATTCTACGAAACATTTACTCGACCATTACGACGCCCTCCAGAACGAATTGTTGGCCACGGGCGCAGTAACCGCTACCTGCAAGACCAATGCACCACCTACACAATGGTGGAGTTCCAATAGTGGCTGGCAATGGAAGGGTGCTTCACCAAACGACGAATCGGTCATTTTTACAACCATTGCGACCAGTTACGATTACACCAAAACAATGGGCATTAAGCTCAAAGAAGGACGCGATTTTTCAAGAGAATTTGCGACCGATTCTTCAGGCGTCATTTTAAACGAAGCGGCCGTCAAACGTATGGGCCTGAAACATCCTGTCGGGGCAAGACTGCGCTGGGCCAATAGAGACTGGACCGTCGTTGGCGTAGCTCCTGACCTTGTATTAGAATGGTCGCCCTACCGCGACGTTGCCCCAATGACCATCATCTTTGCCAAAGATTGGGTCAATTTTATTGATGTACGCATCAATCCAGCAGTAGCCCCTTCGGTAGCGATCGCCAAAATCCAACCCATTTTTGATAAATACAATCCTGGCTTTCCGTTCGATTATAAATTTGCGGATACTGAGTATGCCAAAAAATTCCGTTACGAAGAACTCGTTGGCAATCTTTCGGCCGTTGTTTGTCTACTGGCCATATTCATTTCGTGTCTGGGTCTGTTTGGCCTGGCCTCCTTTATAGCCGAGCAGCGCACGAAAGAAATTGGGGTTCGGAAAGTGCTGGGCGCCAGCATAGCGAATCTGTGGGGATTACTGTCGAAAGATTTTGTTCTATTGGTTATTATTGCCTGTCTGATTGCTTCACCCATTGCCTGGTACGCAATGAATCAGTGGCTGGAAAATTATACCTACAAAATAACGATCCATATTGGTGTCTTTATAGCTGTACTGGCCCTGGCTTTGTTAATCACCTTATTGACGGTTAGCTATCAGGCGATAAAAGCCGCTTTGTTAAACCCAGTGAAGACGCTGAGAAGCGAATAAAAACAAAATATGGCGAAGAAGCGAACATTTCTCCGGGCAGAATGGCGTAATCTATTGATGATCAATTATGAAGTAGACCCAGCCATACTGATGCCGTATGTACCTCCTGCCACTGAACTGGATTTCTGGCAGGGAAAAGCGCTGGTCAGTATGGTTGGATTTCGCTTCCTGGAAACAGCAGTCCTGGGCATTAAATGGCCGTGGCACACCAATTTTGACGAAGTCAATCTGCGTTTTTACGTTCGGCATTTCGACGGGACGCAATGGAAGCGGGGCGTAGTGTTCGTTAGCGAAATCGTCCCGAAACCAATCATTGCCACGGTGGCCAACACACTCTACCACGAGCGCTATCGGGCGCTACCCATGCGCCATTCGATTCAAGCCATCGACGCCCATAACCAAACCCTTCAATATGAGTGGAAGTATAAAGGCCGATGGAATAAGCTGGGAGCAACGGTTAGCACTGCTTTACAAGACATGCCGCCCGACGGTGCCGAAGCGTTTATTTTTGAACACTACTGGGGCTATAACAAACTAAGCGAACAAAGCACGCATGAATACCAGGTCGAGCATGTTTCCTGGCAAATTGCCGATGTTCACAATGCCTTCCTGGATGCAGACATCGCCCGCTTATATGGTAGCGAATTTGTTCCATTTTTATCGCAACCACCACATTCTGCCTTTTACGCCGATGGATCGCCGGTCTCGGTCCGCATTGCGGGTAAACTTCATACTTAATTTCATCCGTTGGCAACACTACTGACATAAGGCTGTCACTACGCAGGTCGATCTTTGTTGTGCTCATTCACCAAAACAACAAATCATGACAACACAACTGACAATTCCCGAAAATGCTTTATCGGTAACCGAAACCCAGCCTTTCACCGCCCTTGGCTTCACAACCCGCGCCACCTTACAAACGCTCTCTCAACATGCTCCGGGGGTAGCTGAAAGCCTATACAAGGAAGCTAACCAACTGGGTCTGACAGTTGCCGGCCCAATTCACTGGATTTACACCGATGTCAACGGCGACGAAACCCATGAATTTCAGTTGGAAATTGCCCTACCCATTGCTCAGCCGGGAGCGCCATCCGAATCATTTTTCTATAAGGATTATCCTTCCTTTCGATGTGCCACCTACACCTATGTGGGTCCCTGGAGCGACTTGGGTGCGGTATATGATGCGTTGTTCAGTCAGTTTTATCGGGACGGTTATCAGAACGATGGCCGGGTTCGTGAGGTGTATACGGTTGTGGATCTTCAGAATCAGGCGAATTGCGTAACCGACATTCAGATTGGCCTTTAGCTAGTTAGTCGCTTTTACAGCTAAACAACAAAGACCCGAAGCTGGTAGAAAACCCGGTTTCGGGTCTTTGTTTAAGGCTCAGTCACTTACTGGGTTTACCAACCGGCTATTCATGAAAAAGCTACCCTCTACTTCCCGACGAGATTTTCTACGCAACTTAAGTGCCGGAGCATCGGCGCTTTCGCTTCCCATGCTCGGTTATGCCGAAAATGATTTTGTAAGGAATGAATCCAGTGGATTGTATTCCTTGCAACCAAATACCTTCGGCCAGGAATCAGGTCAGCCCGGTCGTAAACTGGGTATTGCTCTGGTTGGGCTTGGGTATTACAGTACCAATCTGCTGGCTCCGGCCTTGCAGCAAACGCAAAACTGCCGTTTAGCGGGTATTGTAACAGGCACTCCCTCAAAAGCCGAGCAATGGATGCAGAAGTACAACATCCCGAAAGCGAACGTCTACGACTACAAAACCTTCGACCAGATTGCCGACAATAAAGATATTGACGTGGTTTATGTGGTACTGCCCAACTCTATGCACGAAGAATATGTAGTTCGGGCGGCTAAGGCGGGCAAACACGTCATTTGCGAAAAACCCATGGCAATTACCCCTAAAGAATGTCAGAATATGATTGATGCCTGTAAAAAGGCAAACAAACAACTGGCTATTGGCTACCGGCTTCACTACGAACCATTTACCAAAGAAGTGATGCGACTGGGCCAGGAAAAAGTATTTGGAGCGGTTAAATTTATTGAAAGTAGCGACGGATTCCGCAGTGGCGACCCAAACCAATGGCGGTTGAAGAAAAGTATGGCCGGGGGCGGTCCACTTATGGATGTAGGCATCTACGCGGTTCAGGGGGCACGCTATGTAACAGGCGAAGAACCCACTTCCGTTACGGCTCAATTTGCCCCTAAAACCGATCCGCAGAAATTTAAAGAGGTTGAGGAAACCATGTTCTGGCAATTTGAATTCCCAGGTGGTGCGGTTTCTAACTCAACAACCAGTTATGCCGCCGGTGTCGAGCGACTTTATGCGTCCTGCGAGAAAGGCTGGTTTGAACTGTCGCCTGCTTTTGGGTATGGCCCCTTAAAAGGCCGTACCAGCAAAGGACCGATTGAACAACCCGTAGTGAACCATCAGGCCGCCCATATGGATGGCGTCTGTAAAGACCTGTTAGATGGCAAAAAACTACCCGATCATGTTACAGGCGAAGAAGGGCTTCGCGATGTCCGGCTGTTGCAGGCCATTTATCAGGCCGCCGAAACGGGCCGGAAGATCAATCTGAAAGCTTAGAACCCTAGTTTAATATTCTTTAAAGCCCCGCTCAACGGGGCTTTTTTTGTCCATGCTTTTCCAGAGAGTTTAGGAATTTTTTGGGTCGGTAAGGTCAGAGTGAACCGAGTGCCACTCTCCGCCGAGCTATCCACCCGGATCTGCCCTCGATTTCGATGAGTAAACTCACTCACAAGAATTAAGCCTAAACCCCGATTGGACTCGCTTAACTGGCTATCCTTAGGATGTGCCAATATCGACCGTACCGACGATAACATAGCAGGACTCATCCCGGGCCCCGAATTCCATACCTCAATACTGACCTGGGAGGGCTCTTTAATAGCAGCCTCAATCGTGAGTCGACCGGGTTGCCGATCCATCGCCTTGAGCGCATTGGCCACCAGATTCCGTATAATCAACTCCACCGCATTGGGGTCGGCATACACTTGAAGGCGTTCGGGACAATGCACGGCAAAGTCGACCGAATCGGAGTAGGCCAGGCTCTCAAACAGGCTCACCACTTCCCGAAGTTTGGGCGCTAACAGCAGCAGTTGTGGTTGGTAAGGCAGCTCCCGTCGTTGGGCCAGGGCCCAGCGCAGCAGGTTGTCGAGCATAAACTGGATACGGGTTCCGGCTTCATCAATGGCCTGAGAAAGTTTTTCAATGGCCTCATAGCGCTGGGTTTTCAGGTAGTAGCTTACTAGTTCGTTCATTCCCTGAAAGGCATGCATGGGTCGGCGCAGGTCGTGAGCAATGATGCTAAAGAAGCGTTCTCGAGATTTGTTGAGGGCTTTCAGTTGATTATTGGCCTGATAGAGTCGGTACAACAGAAACCCAACGATGGCCAGCACAGCCGCTAGGGCCAGCAGCATGAGCCGGGTTTGTTGCTGTTGTTGTTGCAGATAGAGGATTTGTTGTTGTTTGTGTTGGTCTTCATAGCGGGCTTCCAGTTCGAGCATCTTTTCGTCATTCTCGGCCAACAGAATCAGATCGTTGTGATATTGAATACTATCCGCCAGGCGATTAGCATTGAAATAATCCCCCTTTTGCATTAACAATTGCCGGTACTTGATATAAGTATCTTTTATGGGTATATGGTGCTTAAGGGGGGTACTTCGGATAAGCAGCGTTATCACATTCTGGCACAAGGCAATTCCCTCATCGGTGCGCTTGAGCTTATAACAATAGCCCGCTAGATTTTGACTTACGACGGTCATTTCCCAGAATTGGGCTGGTTTTAACTGCTTAAGGAGCTGTTTGCTCTGTTCATACGCCAGACTATACTGACCATGTAGATAATTACAATGGGCTTGTAGGCGACTAAACTGTACAAAGGCATAGTTGCAGGAAGGATTCTTATTGATCAATTCGAAGGCTTGGTCAAGGGCTTGTTGCATGAGGGCTGTCCGCTTCCCAGTCAGTATAATCCGATCCCAGATATACGCCAATTTGGCCACCAGAAAATCATGTGGATCATGGGTGATAGCCAGAATCTGATCAATTTTTGCTAAATATTCCCTGCTGACCTGCGTCTTGGAGTATACCTTATATTGATGGTTTTTTACATTAATCAGCACTAATAAACCATAGGTATTTAAGAGGCCCGACTGATCGCCAAGCACCTGAAAAGCCTGTAGAGCCTGATTAGCATATAACGTCGTTTGGCCACGATAGTCCAGATAGTAATGGGCAAAGGCACGGATGTACTTATAAGCTGCATCAGCCGTCTGATCCTGGTATAATTTAGCCAGGCGGCTAATCTCAGGCAGGTATTTCCCCACCTTATCATGATACGCCCAACAGTATGTTCGCTCTAGCGTAATCAGGTTCCTGAGTCGATCCAAAGAGGGAGCGGGGTAAAGCACTAGCCATTGTTCCAGGCTGTCTGGATTAGCAATCGGGTGCGTATCAGCAAATTCGAACGACTGAGCGTTAGCAATCCCGCCAATTGGCCCTACAAAAAGCAGAATGAGTATGATGGAAATTAATCCACCAATAGACTTGAGTTTCATGCGCAATAGCTTTTGTCTATAAGGCAAAAGAGGCCACACTAGAAATAAACACGTAAAAAATTGATTGTGAGCGAGTCGTAGATGTTGAGCAAATGGCCGGGCAAGAAACCCGGTTCATTAATCAAAGCAAGCTTGGTAGTTGCAACCTTTGTTGAGCCGTTGACGAGATGAGTGTCTACCACAGATCTCCCTATTTTTAATACTAGTCCCGTTTTGCCGTGTAGAGCCAAACATAGGCTTGTTATCAATGTGGCCTATTTAGTGACTTTTACAACAAATACCTTTTATATAATAGCTAAAGTACAAAACTACAGATTAACTTCTAGCACATATACGTCTCATTAAATTTTCCTGTTTGAGACCATCTTATTCCCTTCTGCTGCAAATGGGAAATTAGGTGCCTTTCCGTAGAACTACCCTACTTGTTGGCCTAAGCAAATACATTCAGGCTTAGACAGGCCACGACGAGACAGGTTGGATTATTGAGTAGCTCCAGTTTACTGAAAGCAAAAATTATTAAGACAAATTCTAAATAAAGCTTGATAAACCCAGCAACAATCCTTTACCTTTGTTCATTATTTTTAATTAGTCTATTTAATAATAAATTTCTTTAACGATAAGCCATTGACTACCCGGATCATGAAACAAGTCTGTACGAATCGCTTTTTTCAATTGTACTTACTGGTCCTATTAAACTCATCTGTAGTCTGGGCGCAGCAAAGCACTAGTCATACAATCAAGGGCACTGTTCTACTATCCGACGGTAGGCCGGGCGCGTTGGCTACTATACAGGTCATCGGCACCCAAAAAGGTACAATAACCGACGCGCAAGGACATTTTACCGTATCAGAGCTATCTCCAGGGAAACATGAGATTCAGATCTCAATGATGGGTTATACAACTCTACGACAAGATGTTACGGTAAGCGAAAATCAACCCCTCCAATTCACGGTCAGACTACAACCCACCACGAATCAACTGAATGAAGTTATCGTAACAGGCCAATACGAACCCCAGTCATTGAAGAAATCGGTTTACAATGTCCGGGTTATTGATCGTGAACGCATTCGTTTGCGGGCTGCCATGAACGTAATGGGTATTCTGAACAATGAACTGGGTTTTCGATTTTCTAACGACCTTACCTTAGGCACTACCGATGTACAACTGATGGGGATGTCGGGCCGCAATGTCAAAATTCTGCTGGATGGATTGCCTATGGTTGACCGGGGCGACACCCGGGAAAGTCTCAATCAAATCGACATCAACAGTATTGAGCGTATCGAAATTGTCGAAGGCCCTATGTCAGTATCCTACGGGTCCGATGCGCTGGCGGGGGTGGTCAACATTATCACTAAAAAGCCCGGTAGCGAACGGCTGAGCGTTAATGCCCGAATTCAGGAGGAAACGGCCAATAAAGACTATAATCTGCTCACCAATCAGGGACTTCATATCCAGAATGCAGGCATTACCTGGCAAACGAAACGCTGGAATCTATCGGCTGGCGTGACCAACAACACATTTGGTGGCTGGCAGGGGCAATCGGAAGGCCGAGCAAAAGACTGGTTGCCCAAAGATCAATTGTTCGGTCACGGAAAAATTGGGTATCGTACCGAGGCTCTGAACATCTACTATCGGCTGGATGCGCTAAAGGAAGATCTGTTGAGCCAGGGAGTCGAAAATCTTAACACCCACCTGGCTCGTGACCAGAAATACATCACCAATCGGTATGTTCATCAACTTCAGGGCGACTGGAAACTGAATGACCAGCTCCAACTCAATGGACAGGCTTCGCTCACGGATTATCAGCGCCGTACACAAACGACGATTCTGGATGTAACGACCAACCGACGTACACTTTCGCTGGGCCAGGGCGAGCAGGATATTGCCACGTTTACCAGCCAGACCTACCGGGCAACCGCTACCTATAAGGTTTCATCAGCCGTTTCGCTACAACCCGGAATCGATATAAATCGGGATGCGGCTTCGGGCGACCGAATTTCAGGCTCACCCAGCATCAGCGATTATGCATTTTTTGTTTCCTCAACCCTTAGTCCAACTACACACATCAGCATTCGTCCGGGATTGCGTTTCATCAAAAACTCGGTCTATGAGGCTCCACCCGTTATACCTTCCCTAAACACCAAATTTGCGCTTACTCCTACCCTCGATCTGCGTTTAGCCTACGCTCGGGGCTTTCGCGCACCCGCTCTACGAGAACTGTATTTTAATTTCTTCGACGCCAGCCATTCCATCCGGGGCAATCCAAATTTGAAAGCCGAACGATCAAACAGTTTCAATGGATCGCTGGTGTGGCAGGCAACACATAAGGTCAAATCGACACTAGGCTTTTTCTACAACGATTTCAACAATCTGATCACCTACGGAGTCGACCCCAGCGACCCTCACATTACCACAACCATCAACATTGACCGCTTCAAAACAACGGGCGTTACGCAGGAAAACGCCTTTTCCTGGAAAGCCCTTCAGGCCACGGTCGGCTTTTCGTACATCGGTCGCTACAACAATCTACTTACCGAAACAGATACCACGACCTATGCAGAAGGCAAACTTCCCACATTCATCTGGTCGCCAGAGGTCAATGCGAATCTGACCTACACTCTGAAAAAACTCGATACGAAGGTTAGCTTTTTCTACAAATACACGGGCAAACGGCCCAGCTACCTGGCGACCGTAACTGCCGATGGCAGGGTTTCGGCGGTACTAACCGAAATAGCAGCCTTCCATTGGGCCGATCTGACCCTGACCAAACCCATTGCCAACTACCTGACCCTGACTACGGGAGTCAAAAACCTGTTCAACATCACCCGGCTAGCCAATACATCGACCGATACAGGAGGGGCCCATAGTTCGGGTGGCCCCTCTCCTGTCAGTTACGGGCGCTCTTACTTCCTGGGCCTTGCTTTCCAATGGTACAAAAACTAATCGCCCGTCGATCATTGTCTATAACACCCTGAAAACCAAAATTTTAATTACACCCAATATCTCCCAAACAGTTTGAATACCATGAAAAAAGCCATCGGTTTTATATTCCTTCTAACAATAAGCATCTTAAACGCCTGTAAAGAAAGCGACCCACCACTGCCCGACAATCTGGTACAGTTCGAAAGTACAGAGCAGGGTATGGATGCGGCTACTACAGAATCGACGATTAAGCTGAAACTATCGCGGGCGGTCGATGCAGCTACTCCCGTAACTGTTCAGGTGACTCCTGTTGGAATTACCTATGGCAGTCAGTTTACGACCACCCCGGCCATTAGCAACAACACCCTTTCGCTGACTGTACCTGCCGGAAGTAGCGAAACATCCTTTAAACTCACCAAAGCCGATAATCTGTTTCTGAGCGGTACCGAAACCATCGATTTCGCCATTGCCTCGGTTGGTAGCCCGGTCCTGGTCGGCACCACGAAAGCGCTTAAAGTCAAATTCACATCCATTATCTCGACGGGTACAACACTGACGCTCGATGGTGGCACGGGCGGTTCCAGTGCGGTTAACTCTGTATTTGTTGATTTGAGCAACAATGCAGCGACTTCGGTTCGGCGGGATAGCTGGGATTTAGGCTTTTATTCGGGTGCTGATTTTCGCGTAATTCTGAACAATACAACCGGCGCAGCGGCTATTGCTCTGGCGAAAAATGACCTGACACAGGTGACGGCGGCCGATACGGTAGGCTTATCGCTGAGCGTAGGGAATTTCGATCCGGCTGGTTTGAAATGGGTCGATGATGTATCGGGCGACCTTACCAAAACCGTCATTGCCAGCATTTCGGCTACCGATGCCGACAACAAAGTGTATATCATCAATCGGGGAACAAGCGGGTCAACGCCCGCCAAAAGCTGGGTAAAGGTTCGGATACTGCGCAATGGTACAACAGGTTATACGCTCCAATATGCAGGTATCAGAGAAACAACCTTTAAAACCGTATCCATCACAAAAAACGATGCCTACAATTTCAACTACGTTTCGTTTAGCACAGGTGCGCTAGCCGACGTTGAGCCGCCTAAAGCCCGTTGGGATATTGAATGGACAGGCGGAGTCTATAAAACCAGCGATGGCACTAACGACATTCCCTACTACTTTGCCGATCAGGTATACATCAATATCTTGGGTGGTGTGACGGCGGCCGAAATCCTCACCAGTGCCGTTTCGTATGAGGCTTACTCGGAAAGTAACCTGGCGACAACCTCTTTCAAGAATGACAAACATGTAATTGGCTCCAACTGGCGTGTGGCGAGCCAAACCGCAACGGGCGTCCGGACCGACCGATTTTATGTAATCAAAGATGCAGCGGGCAACGTCTACAAGCTCAAGTTTATCAGCTTCGCTTCGCAGGACGGTGGCGAACGCGGCAAGCCCAAATTTGAATTCAAGCTGGTTAAGAAAGTCTCTTAAATCAACGGTACTGTCAGCTAAGTAGTCGACAGTACCATCTCCTTTTATTTATCTCAATCGCCATGAACAAGTTGTCATTTTTTACGCTCTGCCTTGGCTGTGTACTGGGCATTTTGAGCAATCACCAGGCGGTATCGGCCCCTAACCGTCCCATAAACGAACCTATTCGCCTTGTTTCGCTGGATGGTACGGTTAGCGAAATCCTGTGCGATTTAGGATTGCAGTCGCATCTGGTTGGGGTCGACGTAACCAGTACCTATCCTGAATCGTTACAGAAACTGCCGAAGGTTGGCCATAACCGGAACATCTCAGCCGAAGGCGTTATTTCCCTAAAACCAACCCTCGTTCTGACCTCCCAACAGGCAGGTACCCGACCCGAATTACTCGAACAGATTAAATCGGCAGGGATCAAGGTAATTGCGTTTCAGCAAGATTACAGCATTGCCGGGACTAAAAAACTGATTCAGGACGTAGCCAATACCTGTCAGGTTCCGTCGCGTGCGAAACCCCTGATCCGGAAACTCGATGTCGATCTGGCGCAGGTCAAAAAAGCGACCAATAGCCCCAAAGTCCTGTTCATTTATGCACGGGGAACGGGCACCCTAATGGTATCGGGCCGAGGTACGCAGGTCGACAAAATGATTGAATTGGCCGGGGGCGTCAATGCGGCAGCCGACTTCGAGAACTACAAGCCCATCACGGCCGAAGCCCTCGTTACGGCCAACCCTGATGTTATCCTGCTCTTTGACAGTGGCCTTGAGAGCCTGGGTGGGGTTACTGGCTTGCAGAAAGTGCAGGGGATTGCGCAGACAAATGCAGGTAAAACAGGCCATATCATCACTATGGACGGGCACTTACTGAGCGGCTTTTCTCCTCGTTTGGGAAAAGCTCTCCAGGAATTAGCGCAGAAAATCAGTCAAAGGCCAAAGGCATAAACGCAATGAGTACACTAGTCGTGGTTCATAATCCTCCCGCAAAAACAGGGGTTCCCCCGTCGCTGATAAAGCGTTCGATTAACCCCTGGCTGATGCCTGCGTTAGGTATCGGATTGGCAGCAACCGTAGTGTTTTCGGCTGGTATTGGTGCCGTGCGCGTGTCACCTTACGAAATCGGATTAATCATTTCGAAATCGCTTGGTTATACGGTTGACGTTGACCCAGCAAAGGAAGCGATTCTTTTAGCCATTCGATTACCCCGCGTTTGTCTGGCCGTATTGATTGGCGCGGGTCTGGCCCTTTCGGGAGCGGCTATTCAGGGACTTTTTCGGAATCCACTCGCCGACCCAGGATTAATAGGTATTTCGTCGGGGGCATCGCTGGCTGCCGTAATGATGATCGTGCTCGAAGTGAGCGTGTTTCAGAAGCTTACGGGCCTGCTGGGGATGCATGCCTTATCCGTAGTGGCCTTTTTAGGGGCCTGCGCCACGGCGTTTCTGGTTTACCGAATGGCCCGGATGGCGGGGAAAGATGTGATAACGACCATGCTGCTCACGGGTATAGCGATCAATGCATTATCGGGTGCACTGACGGGTATTATGACCTATCTGGCTACGGATGAACAGCTTCGTAACATCACGTTCTGGAGTCTGGGCAGTCTGGGTGGCGCAAGCTGGACATCCGTTCTGGCTATTTTACCATTTATGGCCATCGCTCTGGTCGGCATTCCCCGTCTGGCCAAATCCCTGAATCTGCTGGCGCTGGGCGAAAGTCAGGCGAGTTTGCTGGGCGTAAACCTAAAGCGCATCAAACGGCAGGTTATTGTTTTCTCGACGATGGCGGTTGGCACCTCGGTAGCCGTTGCAGGCATCATTGGGTTTATCGGACTGGTAATTCCTCACCTGATTCGAATGGGTGCCGGGTCCGATCATCGACGCGTTCTAACGGGGTCTGCCCTGGGCGGTGCCATTGTCCTGACGCTGGCCGATTCCCTTTCCCGAACACTGGTGGCACCCGCCGAACTGCCGATTGGTATTCTGACAGCCTTAGTCGGAACACCCGTTTTCTTGTGGATCTTATTTCGGGAAAGACGACGAAACCTCTCCTAGACCGCTAAAACCATGCTGGAAGTCAGAAATCTATCCTATCAGATTCGAGGTCGCAAACTCCTTAATGAAGTCTCGTTTTGTGCTAAACCGGGCGAACTATTAGCCGTTGTAGGAGCTAATGGAGCCGGAAAGTCGACCTTATTGAAGCTCTGCACTGGCGAATTAAAATCCACGACTGGTGCCATTAGCCTACATGGACGTGGTATTGAAACCTATTCGGAAAAAGAGCTTGCTTCGTTTCGGGCGGTATTGCCGCAGCAAAATTCGGTCATTTTTCCATTTCTGGTCAGCGAGCTGGTGCTGATGGGCCGCTACCCGCATTTCGATTTCCATCCCTCCGAACATGATTATCTCGTTGCCGGACTGGCGCTGAAAAAAGTAGGCATGTGGGAATTTGCGTCCCGCGTTTTTACGACCTTATCCGGTGGCGAGCAACAGCGCGTCCAATTAGCCCGGGTGCTCGCCCAAATCTGGGACACTTCGGCGGGCCTTTTATTCCTGGACGAACCAACTACGGGTCTTGATCTGCTTCATCAGCATCAACTGCTGGAAATCGCCCGCGAATTCACCCAGAAAGGCTTTTGTGTAGTTGCCATCCTGCACGATCTCAATCTGGCCGCTCAATATGCCGATCAAATCGTTATGCTCCGTTCAGGCCGTATAGAAGCCATCGGTTCTCCACACGAAGTAATCACGGTCGGCAATATTCAGCGCGTATTCAATCTGTCAGTATGGCTCGTCAACCACCCAGAATTAGCCTGTCCCATGATCGTTCCACAACAGCATCAATTTTCTGAACATAACTGACCAATTCAAACCATCCATAGCAAATGATTACAGCACAAAGCCTGAAAGAACGCTGGGCCACCTTTAAACAGGAAAATCCCAAAACCCGAATCCGGGATGCCGCAAAACAACTGGGCGTCAGCGAAGCCGAATTAGTAGCTACCCAAATTGGCGAAACCGTTCGACGACTGGAGGGCGACTTCCGTGAACTCCTCAAAGACGTACCAGCACTGGGCTACGTAATGGCGCTAACGCGTAACGATACTATCGTTCATGAACGCAAAGGCGTTTATGAAAACGTGTCGTTTACGAACCAAACCGGGCTGGTTCTGGGTCCCGACATTGACCTGCGTTTATTCATGTCGCACTGGCACTTTGGATTTGCCGTCGCTGAAAACGACCGTAAAAGCCTTCAGTTCTTCGATCAGGATGGGTTGGCCGTACACAAGATTTACCTGACCGATACGTCAGACCTAGAAGCTTACGAAGCACTGGTTCAGAAATATCTAGCGACCGATCAGACAGTACCCGTCATTACGGTACCTTATCCCGAAAAAACAAAAGAGATAACAGCCGAACGAGTCGATGTACAAGCCTTTCAGGCAGATTGGCTGGCTATGCAGGATACACACGAGTTTTTCGGACTGTTGCGCAAACATAACCTCGAACGAGAGCAGGGACTACAGATTGCCCCCAAGGGACATGCCGAACAGATATCGGTTGAGCAGTTCCGGAAAGTCTTTGAAATGGCTGCCCAACGCGAGTTACCAATTATGATTTTCGCGTCAAGCCCCGGTTGTATTCAAATTCATACCGGTTTGGTCAGGAAGTTGGTCAGTATGGGTTCCTGGTACAATGTACTTGATCCTGAGTTCAATATGCACCTCCGGGTAGACCAGATCAACAGCATCTGGGTAACCCGTAAGCCCACAAAAGACGGCATCGTGACTGGCCTTGACCTCTTCGATCAAGAAGGCAATACAATCGCCTTGATTTTTGGGAAACGAAAACCCGGCGTCCCCGAAATGAAAGAATGGCAGGACGTAGTGCGTGAAGCCATTGCAGCCTGACTCACCCTAAACCCCTAAAGACTGAATCCCTAACCAGTGCTGGTTAGGGATTCATAGTTTTGAGACGAATTCAATTTCTTTAATACAGTGTAATTTATGTCAGGTCGTTTCTATAAACGCCTGTACTCAGCAAGATCAATGTTCTTCGTGATGATGTTCATGCTCTTCTTCGCCTGCCGGAGCCGGAATCTGATTTTTTAACCCCTTAGCCCAGTCAGCCAGCAGTTTCGCATCCTCAGGGGTAACCTTGGCATCACCATGAATCCACAGATACGACCCAATGGGCATCGAACCTTCGTTGACAACCTCTTCTATTTCATCCAGCTTATGACGCGCCCGTTTGGGTTGGTAAGTGGCAAACTCCGAGAAGTTCAATTCCCGTTTGCCTTCATCGATATGATGACTAAGCCACCAGGCTACGGGCTGAATGTTGTTATACCAGGGGTAAGTCGTATTGTTGGAATGGCAGTCGTAGCAGGAACGTTTCAATACCGTTTGTACATTGGCAGGTACGGCATATTTAGTAGTAATGTCATTGGGCGACATCCCCGAAGCCTGGTTCTTTTCGGGACGGAAAAACTGGATGAGAACCAGAATCACAAGCAGGGCGATGAGAATTTTACGAACCATAGTTGTTTAGGATTAGGGTTCAATATAAACAGAAGAACCATTCCCAGATTAACTAAGGATTAAATCATTCCAATGACTGCATGAGCGCCTGTGCTTTACGGATGTTGGTATTTTGCCGATCACTTTCGATCAGACCGTCGCGAAGGCGGATAATCCGGTGGGCATACTCGGCAATATCTTCTTCGTGGGTTACCATAATCACGGTATTGCCTTTGCTATGAATCTGGTCGAAAAGGTCCATAATCTCGTACGATGTTTTGGTATCGAGATTACCCGTCGGTTCGTCGGCCAGCAGAATACTGGGGTCGTTGACCAAGGCCCGCGCCACAGCCACCCGTTGCCGCTGACCGCCCGACAGCTCATTTGGACGGTGCCCGGCCCGGTTTTCGAGCCCAACATTTTTCAGGGCCAGCATGGCTTTCTCGATGCGGTCGGCCTTACTATACCCAGCGTAGATAAGTGGTAAGGCTACATTCTCGAGCGAGGTTTGCCGGGGAAGCAGGTTGAAGGTCTGGAACACAAATCCGATTTCCTTGTTTCGAACCTCAGCCAGTTCGTTTTCGCCCATGCGACTTACATCCTGATTGTTCAGAATATACTGGCCCGACGTTGGGGTGTCCAGACAACCAACAATGTTCATCAGTGTTGATTTACCAGAACCGGAAGGACCCATAAACGCAACGTACTCTCCTTTTTGAATACTAATGGTAATCGATTTAAGTGCTTCGATTACTTCGGTACCCATTACGTACCGCTTGGCAATATTGTGGGTTTCAATAATATTCATCCTGATAGAGCTCCTGGTCTGACCGAATCGAAAACATTGACTGGCTAATTAAGCAAAGCTACCTTATTGCAGGAATTTTTGACGGCTGTTTTCGATCGACGCCAGTTTTTCCTGATAAGTCCGCAGAAATGCCTGATAATCGGTAGGGTTAGCCGCAATTCGTAACTTCTCAAGACCATTTTTGGCATAATCGAACAAGCTCAGATCCAGGCAAAGCGAAACATAGGTTTTAAGGAGTTCGGCATTGTCGTCGTTGTAGGGCAGAGCCGTCAATACCAGATCATAGGCTCGTTTGGCCTGTTTTTGTTGCTGTTCAAACTGAGCAAACGCGACCGCCATTCGTGCGTTGAGGGGAGCCAGTTGTACCGCCTGCTGATAGGCTTTACGTGCTTTAGCAGGCTGACGGGTCCGTTCATAGGTCTGCCCTAGCCAGTAAAACCGTTCGGCCTGATAGTCAAGCAAAACAGGCTGTCTGGCCATGGTCTCAGCCGCCCCTACACTCCTTCGGAATGCCGCCAGCCGAATGGCGGTTACGGTGCGCAACGATAAAGCAATCGGGCTAACCTGTGATGAATCGGGCAGTCCGGCCAATACCAACTGGGCATTTCGCCACTGTAACTGATCGAGGAAATCATTGGCGAGGGCAACACCCGCAACGGATTTCAAATTGGGGTCCTGGATGGTTTCCCAATAGGCACCCCGATTGGGATCATCGAGCTTGTAGATCGCATAAAACGCTTTTTCGAGGTCAGTGGCTGGTTTTCGCTCCTGATAATACACCTGCTTGATTGCCTGAACAGCCGGATCGCCCTGAGCAGCCGTTTCCCAAAGCGATTGCGCCAACACGGGTTCATTTGCTTTGGTTAAGGCAACGGCTCGGTAGTAAATGGAGGTAGTGTCCGAATTATAACCGAACGTTTCGGACGCCCGACGATACAGCCCCTGCTCCATCAGCCACAACCCGGTAATAGCCCGGTACGAAGCTCCATTTTGCTGATCGCCCTCGGCTAGTTGCGTCATCAAGCCGAAAGCAGCGGGATGATTGTGCCGTTTATATTGAGCCACAGCCAGTGCCAGCAAAATTTCGTCTGTAAAGTCCTGATTGGCAGGCTGAGTAGATAGCTGCTGCATCGTTTTGGTCAGCGTTCCGTCAGTTCGTCTGGCGGCCAGTGTGTAATTATACAAGCTGGCAAATCGGCCAACGCTCAAGCCTTGATTCTCCGATTTATCGGATAACCATTCGAGTCGGTTGGGTTGAGCCGTATCGGTTTGAGCCACCAACCGGAGGGCCAGCGCATTGGCCTGATAGGGCTCATAAGAAGATTCTTTTATGGTTTTTGCCAGCGAAGAATCAGCCTGAAGCACGTTCGGATTCCGGGCATATAAAGCCAGTAGGTTTGATTCGGGCACTTCACTTTTTGCAGCATTAGTTGCCGCAGCCGACAGGTAATAATAAGCCGAATCGGCTACGCTGGTCCGCGCATACAGATAGCCCAGATTATTCTGCAACTCACCACTTTTAGGAAAGGCCCGAATGCCCCGTTGCAGGGTTTTTACGGCTTCGAAGAATAAGTTGGTCTGCAAATAGGTCTGGCTCAAACCGGCATAATCCTGTGGGCTGGGTTGTTTTAACAAGGCCTGCTGAAAATAGAAAGCGGCCGCAGTCTGGTTATTGGCTACCAACGCCTGAGTAGCCAGCGAGTAGTTGGATTTATGATTTTGAAACTCCTGCTCCAATGCCAGTTGATAAAAGGCACTCGCCGACGCCGATTCGCCACAAGCCGTATAATAATCCCCCAGCCCATTATGGTAGCCAGCCACACCCTGCCGAAATGTAATCAAACCACCCGATGCCAGCAAAACCGCGAAGATGACAACGCCAACAATACGAAACAGACTAAGTTCCAACCGTTTGGGCTTGTATAGGATACGGTAAACCGCCAGATTCTGTTGGTAAATGGGCCAGAAATTGATAACGACATAGGCCAGAAACACAAGCCCCATAGCCAAATGGGTGTAGACAATGACATCCTCAAACAGCTCAACAACAGGGTCGTTTGCAGTAGCAAAGGCGTAAGCGATGGTGAGAGTAGTCAACAAAGCCAGCCCCAGATACAGAAAGGCGCCCGCATCCCGAAACGACATCACATCCTGTTGTTGAATCATCCGGCGAAAGCCCCAAACGCCAGCCAACACCGAAATCAGATACAGCAGAAAAGGGCTGATAGCCAATACATCCCAATCAATTGACCGGGTATTTTTAAGCCAGATAAGCGCCAGATTCAGCAGATATAAAAAGCTAATGACGAGCAGGTTATTGATACCTAGGGTTCGCTTTGAACTCCCCGAGCCGCTCCCTTCTTCAGCCCTCCCAACGGATGTCAGCCAAACCAAACCCGCAATGATTTCGGCCGCCATGAAGAATATAAACCCAGTACTGATCACCATCAGGACAGGCATCCCGTAACTCACAACCAGCAAGCACGGAAACTTCACCGGCGTCATAACTGCCAGCCCAGCCGCTACCAGAATTGTGAGTAAGCCAAACGCGGCCATACGCACTAGAATCGGATGATCGGAGCGAAAGGCATGGAAATAATAGCTGACCGACCCAAACAAAAAGGTCAGCAGTAAAAACAAATAATTTCCACCTAACCCCGGTACTTCGAGCATTTCCCACCGAAAAAAGGCTAATCCCAAAATCAGAATAGCCATACTGACCAGGTAGCGAATTCGGTCGAAACGGGTGATGGCGCTTAGCAGCAACACAAAGGCAATACAGATACCGACCAAAAAGACGGTAGCCATCTCGGGTCGTATTTGTATAGGACCGGCCAGAAATTGCTCAGAAACCGCGTAGGCTTTCCCATTTACGGCATAGTCGAGCAAACCGTCGGAGAAGCTATAAAACGTAATAGGCACATCGGCCAGTTCGCTAAGTGTATCCCAGGGAACGGCATTACCTACCCCTCTCGCCCAGACTATCGCAAACACCAACAGGCTAATAATGAAAAAACTAGCACTCACTAAGTACGCGTATCGGTTCGCCCGATTCCACGCTGACCAGAAAAATAAAGACGACATGAACAGGAAACGCACGTAACTGCGGGTTAGTGCAAATAAACCGTATCGGCTTCAATAAACCGATACAGTTTATCTATCCCCTGCCGGTCATTTGGGTCAGTTTCAGCAATTTTCTGGCAACTTTATCCGTCAACTGACCGGGCTGCAATCGCCATTGCCAGCTTCGTCCGCCCAGGCCCGGCGTGTTCATGCGGTTCGATTCGTCCAGATTCAACAAGTCCTGGACAGGAAGAATCGCCAAACGGGCAACCGACTGCATGGTTAACCGACAAATCTGATCGACCACATTTTTCTCCGTTACCTTCATACCCACGTAGTCGTTGATACGTTGCCGTTGTTCGCTGTCGGCTTCCCGAAACCAGCCCAGGGTTGTGTTATTATCGTGCGTACCCGAATACACTACAAAATTTTCAGTATGGTTATGAGCAATATGGGTTGCGGTAGGCATATCTTTTCCAAACCCAAACTGAAGTACCCGCATCCCTGGAATACCATAGTGCCGTAAATAAGGCTGAATTTCGGCAGCTTTGTCGCCCAAATCCTCCGCAATGATGGGCAGGTTGACGAACTGCCGATACATGGCTTTCATGAACGGTTCAATGGGAGCCTTAACCCATTGCCCCACTTTGGCCGTGGGTTCATGAGATGGTATTTCCCAATATTCGGCAAAGCCTAAGAAATGATCGAGCCGGGTTAAGCTATACAACGACATTTGATGACGAAGCCGATGCATCCACCAGTCAAATCCGGTACGCTCATGTTCGGCCCAGTCATAAATTGGGTTTCCCCAGCGCTGACCATATTCGCTAAAATAATCGGGGGGGGCCCCAGCTACAAATAAGGGTTGAAAATTTTCATCCAGTTTAAACAGACTCGGATTGGCCCACACATCGACGCTATTGAACTGAACATAAATGGGTATGTCGCCAATCAGATGAATTTTCTTATCGAAGCAATACGCCATGAGTTCGTTCCACTGGCGCTGAAAAAAATATTGCAGCACCTTGGTCGTTTCGATTCGATCATGCAATACCTCAACCTGTCGAGCTATAACCGCTGGGTCGCGCCGGACCAGTTCAATAGGCCATCGAATCCAGCTTGGTTCGCCAGTATCCTCCTGCAAAGCCGTAAACAGGGCGTAATCATCCAGCCAACGCGTATTCCAGCCGCAGAAACGCTCATAATCACTCCGTTGAGCGGGTGTAGCATTGCGTAAAAACGTCTGGGCCGCCTGATATAGCAATGGGCGTTTTTTGATCCAGGCAGCATGCATCGCATTGGGAGCAATGACCAGTGGCCCCGCCAGAATGGGTGAACTTGCCCGATCATTACCAGACGGCTCGGAAACCGTTACATCCTGAACAGGCTGTTCGTTGAATACGGCCAGATCATCACGGCTTAATAACCTTTCATCGGCTAATTTCTCAAGGCTGATCATGAGACTATTTCCGGCAAAAGCCGATGGGCTACTATAGGGCGAGAAACCAGCTCCCGGATCGACGGGGGCCAGCGGTAAAATCTGCCAGTAGGTCTGTCCGGCAGCTTCCAGGAAATCGGCAAAACGGTAGGCTTCAGGCCCTAAATCTCCGATACCATGAGCCGAAGGTAACGACGTAATATGAAGTAGTAAACCGCTTGAGCGTTGTTGAAGCATGTACGTTGAGTTGATAGTGGGCAGGAGTGATGAGCGAGCGATTAGCGGATGAGAATGGACAGGTCGCGTAGACCACCACATAGGTAATACTACCGGATGGATTCTCCCTCCTTGCTCCCCGCTCCTAACTCCCAACTCCTGTTGGCTTGTTTTTGTACAAATCGGCTTGCGTTAATTTTTGTTTATATTTTTTCGTAAAAAGCTTATTGCCAATAACCTTTCCTAACAAATCATTCCGAAAATGAGTGACAGGGTTCTTGACCTTACGCGGTTTTTCTCCTACTTTTGCAGTCCCAAACAAAGGGCAACTTTTCAATAAAGCAATACCATATACAAATGAGTAAGGCAACGGTAGTCAATACAGGTAAGATTACGCAAATAATCGGGCCGGTTGTGGACGTGAGTTTCGAAGGTGAAGGCACCCGGATTCCCGCCATTCTGGACGCTCTCAAAGTAACGAAAACCAATGGGCAAGAGGTAATTCTGGAAGTTCAGCAACACCTCGGTGAAGACCGCGTTCGGGCTATCGCCATGGACTCAACCGACGGATTATACCGTGGCTTAGATGTAATTGACCTGGGCACTCAAATCACCATGCCAGCCGGTGACGGTATCCGTGGACGGCTATTTAACGTAGTCGGCCAAGCCATCGATGGGATTCCGCAGCCGCAGTCGAAAGGCGCTGGCCTGCCTATCCACCGGGGCGCTCCTAAATTTGAAGATCTGGCTACCTCGACCGAAGTACTGTTCACAGGTATCAAAGTAATTGACCTGCTGGAGCCGTATGCCAAAGGGGGTAAAATTGGTCTGTTCGGTGGTGCCGGTGTTGGTAAAACCGTATTGATCCAGGAATTGATTAACAACATCGCGAAAGCGTACTCAGGTCTGTCGGTCTTTGCCGGTGTGGGCGAGCGTACCCGCGAAGGAAATGACCTTCTCCGCGAAATGATCGAAGCTGGGATCATTAAATATGGTGAGGCATTCAAACACTCGATGGAAGAAGGTGGCTGGGATCTGACTAAAGTAGATACCGAAGAGCTGACCAAAAGCCAGGCTACTTTCGTATTCGGTCAGATGAACGAGCCACCGGGAGCCCGCGCACGGGTTGCTCTGTCGGGTCTGACCATTGCCGAGCACTTCCGCGATGGCGATGGTGAAGGCGCTGGTCGTGATATTCTGTTCTTCGTCGACAACATTTTCCGGTTCACCCAGGCGGGTTCGGAAGTATCGGCTCTGCTGGGCCGGATGCCGTCGGCTGTAGGATACCAGCCAACCCTGGCTACCGAAATGGGGGTCATGCAAGAGCGCATCACCTCGACCAAGCGCGGTTCGATTACGTCGGTACAGGCCGTTTACGTACCTGCCGATGACTTGACTGACCCGGCTCCGGCTACCACCTTTGCCCACTTGGACGCGACCACCGTATTGAGCCGGAAAATCTCCGAGCTGGGTATCTACCCTGCCGTTGACCCTCTCGACTCGACTTCGCGGATTCTGACCGCCGAAATCCTTGGCGACGAACACTACAACACTGCCCAGCGCGTGAAGCAGATTCTGCAACGCTACAAAGAATTGCAGGACATCATCGCCATCCTAGGTCTGGAAGAACTTTCGGAAGAAGACAAACTGGTGGTTGCCCGCGCTCGTCGTGTACAACGCTTCCTGTCTCAGCCGTTCTTCGTAGCTGAACAGTTCACAGGTCTGAAAGGCGTACTGGTTCCGATTGAAGATACGATCAAAGGTTTCAACGAAATCATTGATGGTAAATGGGATCACCTGCCTGAGTCCGCTTTCAACCTAGTCGGTACCATCGAAGATGCCGTAGCGAAAGGCGAACGTATCATGCGGGAAGCTGGTCAGTAACCACTAATTTCATGTTTCGAGCCTATCGTTAATTTAATGGTTAATTAACCGTAGGCTCGAAACGAAAGCCTGTTCCTCAAGTCTAATAGTTGCAATCAACATATATTCTTGATTATGAAAACGATTCGATTGAGTGCAGGTATTGTATTACTACCATTGACCCTTTTAACGGGGCACGTAGCATCGGCTACCGATGGAACGTCCGCTGCTAAAATAACCTCCGTTGTACTGGTTCAGGACAATCCTGTATTGGCACATCTGGACAATGCTGTAGCCTCACTTACTAAAGGTGATAAGTCAGCTACTACGCAGGAATTACAGGCTGGAATTACCGGGCTGGAATCCCAGGCGCAAACGCAGCCCACATCGTTTAAGGACAAATTGCTGGCTCAGGCGAGCAAATTAAAAGCCTTGCTTCCATTGATACCGACAGGCGCTTTGGGCAACGGTGTGCTGAGTAAAGCCGTCAGTTTAGCTAAACTTGCGTCGGGGGGTAGTCAGCTTGAAGGCATTTTGGCGGCTGGCTCATTGCTGGGTAAAGGCAGCCAGCTCACCAGCGGTTTATCGGGCATTGGCGGTGCTTTATCGGCATTAGGTGGTAGCACACAGTCATCCGGTCAATCGCTAGTATCGACAGCGCTAGCCACGGTTGGCAAGCTCGATCAGGGTGGTCTGGTAGCGAAAGCCGCTGAACCTGCCGCCAAGACGCAGGTAAACAGCGTACTGAATTTCGTAAAAGGAGTTTTATAAAAGATGTATGATGCATGATATAAGATGTAGTGTCACAACTCATTCTATATCATACATCATACATCATACATCTTTTTTGTATGACATTAGATATCATCACTCCCGACCGTAAGGTCTTTTCTGGCGAAGCGAGTGCCGTTACGTTTCCAGGTAGTGAAGGTCAGTTTCAGGTGCTCAACAACCATGCCGCGCTGGTGAGTACATTGGACCGTGGCCCAATCGTGGTACAGACCCCATCGGGCCAGGAGACCTTTACCGTCGATGGCGGTGTCGTTGAGGTACTTCAGAATAAAGTGCTTGTATTGGCCGAATCCATTACAGCCTAAGACCCATTTTATAAGCGTGCAATAAAACCCGCTTAACCTTCATCGAAAGCGTCCTGTTTGTTATGAGCGGGTCGCTTTCTTTGTGTTGATGCATGCTGGGCTTTTACGTCTCACTCTTTCCTGTTTTCTTTGTTTGTAATCGTAACTTCATCATGAACTCCAAACCATTTATCGTCGGCATTACGGGCGGCAGCGCTTCCGGCAAAACCTCATTTCTGAAAGACATCTTAAATGCGTTTGATGAGGATGAAATCTGCCTGATTTCGCAAGACAATTATTACCTTAGTCGGGATGTGATTCCGGTCGATGATCAGGGTATTCATAATTTCGATCTACCTGAAACCATTGATCATCATCTGTACGCGCAGCACATTGGCCAGCTTCATAACGGCGAGATCATAACGCAGAAGGAATATACGTTCAACAATCCTTCTGTTGTTCCGAGGATACTGACGTTCAAGCCTGCACCGATTATTATTGTTGAAGGAATTTTTGTTTTCCATTTCCGCGAACTGGCCGATCAGATGGATCTGAAAATCTTCATCGACGCCAAAAACAGCATTAAGCTGGAACGACGGGTAAAACGTGATGCGGAAGAACGTGGTTACGATCTTGATGATGTGATGTACCGCTGGAAGTACCACGTAAAGCCAACCTATCGACAATTCATCAAACCCTACCGAGCCGAAGCCGACATTGTCATTCCCAATAACCATCACTATAAAAAAGGTATGGAAGTAGTGATCGCTTATTTGAAGACGAAAGTTGGTAAGAAGGACTAAATAAGAAGGCGAGCAAGGCGTAAAGTAAACCCGGCTTCTTTACGCCTTGCTTATCCTAGTTCTATCACAACGCCATCACTCTCCGGGTACCCTGTGCAGGTCAATACCCAGCCATGGGCCAGGTCATGATCAGTCAGTACATCGTTGATCGTCATGTGGATCTGCCCCGCCAGGCAACGGGCTGCACAGGTCGAACACCGCCCACCCCGACAGCTGTAAGGCAGCATAACCCCTTCGTCCAAAGCAGCTTGTAGAATCGATTTGTAGGCAGGGACCTGAATTTCAATCTCTTTTCCGCGAAAACGAAGCAACACGGTTCGATCCTGCGCTACAATAGGTGGTGGCGCTACAACAACCGGATCCACCACAAAATTTTCGCGACGAATCTGCGCTACCTGAAAACCGCTGAATACGAGTGTAAACTGCACCATTCGCATATAATCGCCCGGGCCACAGACATAAAACCGGAGTGTTTCGGGGTTAGAGTCTCTAATCAAGGTTGGCAAAAGGCGCTCAAGCATCACGTTATTCAACCGTCCCCGAAGGCCAGTCCAGTTTTCTGTTGGATTGCTTAGCAGGTGAATGACCCGAAATCGATCGGGGAACTTTATCTGCAAATCCGCCAGGGCTTCGTTGAAAATAATCCGTCGCTCGGTCGAGTTGCTATACAGTAAGATCACCCGGCGGCCCGATTCGTTATTCAATGCTTGTTTTAGCAAGGCAAAGAGTGGCGTAATACCACTTCCAGCCCCCAATAACACCAGATCACCCGTTTGATTTGTATCCAGCGTAAATCGCCCGGCCGGATGCAGACTCGTCAAAACATCCCCCACCCGAAGGGTATCATGCAGATAACGTGAAATTTCACCATTTTCGACGCGCTTAATGGTTAGTTGCAATGGCTCGCCAGGGACCGAACTGAGCGAATACGACCGACGAACTTCATGACCGTGGTGCATGAGTAGCAATGTCAGAAACTGTCCGGCCTGGTAATCAACGGGCTGGCCGTTTAATGGCTCAAGAAAATAACTTCGGGTATCGGCCGTTTCGGAAACAATACGTACGATGCGAAGCTGTAATAAATCGTTATCCATATAGTCCTGACATATCCGTCAAAACTAATCAATTCAGGATGATTGTTTGAAAGCCCAAACGATTTCCTGAAATTCGTCGGCCAGTCCGCCGTGGCCGTAAATTCGACAGTATAGCGGATTCAGGCAGTGACATTTTCATGCCAACCATTGTTTAGATTAAAAAAGAGCATACACTACCTATGGAAGCACTTTTGGAAGAAGTTCAACGAGTCGGGTACGTCAATAAGCCCGTTGCAGAAGATATAGATTTAGTAGCCGAAATCAATCGGTTAAAAAAAGAAAAAAACGCCGTTATTCTTGCCCACTACTACGTTGATGGCGCTATTCAGGATTTAGCCGATTACATTGGCGATAGCCTGGGCCTGAGCCAGCAGGCAGCCGCCACACCCGCCGACATGATTGTGTTTTGCGGAGTCCATTTTATGGGCGAAACCGCCAAAATTCTTTCTCCTCAAAAGAAAGTCGTCATTCCCGACCTCAATGCCGGTTGCTCCCTCGCTGATTCGGCACCGGCCGATAAGTTTGCAGCATTTAAGGCGCAATACCCCGACCACATTGTTCTGTCGTACATCAACTGCTCGGCCGACATCAAAGCGCTATCCGACATCATCGTTACGTCTTCGAACGCACTAAAAATTGTCGAGAGCCTACCGAAAGATCAGAAGATCATTTTTGCACCCGATGCCAATCTGGGCCGCTACATCTCGAAAAAGACCGGGCGTGATATGGTGCTCTGGGACGGTGCCTGCATTGTTCATATCGATATTTCGCTCGAAAAGCTCCATAAGCTACGAACTGAGTATCCCGACGCCAAATTCATTGCTCACCCCGAATGCCAGGAGCATATTTTGAGCGAGGCTGATTATGTGGGTTCTACGACAGCCCTGTTGAAATACGTAGTCGATAGCCCCGAACAAACCTTCATCGTCGGTACGGAAGCGGGTATTCTGCATAAGATGAAACAGGCCGTTCCGCATAAGAAAATCATTCCGGCTCCGGCCAGTCAGAACAATACCTGCGCCTGCTCCGAATGCCCGTATATGAAGATGAATACGCTCGAAAAAGTGTACAATTGCATGCTCTACGAACAGCCGGAAATCATCGTACCTGAAGAGGTGCGTCTGAAAGCGTATGAGTCTGTAGCCCGGATGCTGGAATTGAGTAAGTAATCTCATACATATTATTTTGAAAAAAGCCTTTAAAGCCATTTTCGTTAAAAAGCTGATTATAAAAGCCAAGTCGCTCTAACAATGCCCCACCAATTTGATTTTCTGGTTATCGGTTCTGGTATTGCAGGACTAAGCTATGCCACGAAACTGGCCATGCATTTTGAAAAGGTACAACTGCCCGTTCGCATTGGCGTAATCACGAAAGTACAGGCCGAAGAAACCAACACGAAGTACGCTCAGGGGGGCATTGCGGCCGTGTGGTCGGAAGATGACTCGTTCGAAAAACACATCGAAGACACGATGATAGCGGGCGACTTCCTGAGCGACCGCCATATTGTCGAGATTGTAGTGCGCGAAGCACCCGGCCGTATTCAGGAATTGATCGACTACGGAACCCGCTTCGACAAAGAGCATGGCGGCAGCGACTATGATCTTGCCAAAGAAGGTGGTCACTCCGATTATCGGATTCTTCACTTCAAAGACATCACCGGAGCCGAAATTGAGCGGGCTCTGCTCGAAAAAGCAGCGTCGCTGAAATCGATTGAGATCTTTACGCATTTCTACGCGGTCGAACTCATCACCCGCCACCAACTGGGCGAAACCGTTCATCGCTACGATACCGACAACAAATGCTTTGGTGCGTATGTACTGAATACTCAAACGGGAAAAGTGGAACGGTTTCTGGCAAAAACTACGCTTTTAGCTACTGGTGGCATCGGAAACATTTACCAGAGCACTACGAACCCCAGCATTGCCACAGGCGACGGCATTGCGATGGCCTACCGGGCCAAGGGTATTTGCAAAGACATGGAATTCATTCAATTCCATCCCACAGCGCTCTATGAACCGGGCAAAAAACCCAACTTCCTGATTTCGGAAGCCGTACGCGGTTTTGGTGGCATACTTCGGAATAAAAAGGGCGAAACGTTCATGGAGAATTATGATCCCCGCCTGTCGTTGGCTCCACGCGATATTGTGGCCCGGGCCATTGACTCCGAAATGAAAAAGGCGGGGGACTCTCACGTGTACCTGGATGTGACGCACTGCGACTACGAAAAATTTATCGAGCATTTTCCGACCATTACGGCCTATTGCCGTGATCGACTGGGGCTCGATTTACGAAAAGATTACTTCCCCGTTGTTCCGGCTCAGCATTACCTGTGTGGTGGAATTCGTGTCAATGAATGGGGGCAAACCAACATTCAATTTCTGTACGCAGTCGGTGAATGTTCCTGCACGGGACTCCATGGCGCCAATCGACTGGCCTCTAACTCATTGTTGGAAGCGGTTGTTTTTGGGCACCGCGCGTACGAAAAAACGGTCGAGATGCTTAGTCAGGCTGCCTTACCCAGCAATATCCCAGAATGGAATGACGCGGGGACTACCCATCCCGAAGAACTGGTTCTGGTGACCGAGATGAAAAAGGAACTGGAATCCATCATGTCGAACTATGTGGGTATTGTACGCTCCAACCGCCGTTTGAAGCGGGCTATGGACCGCCTGGAACTGATTTATCTGGAACATGAAGCCCTGTATCGCCAGTCAAAAGTATCGGTTCCAATCTGTGAGCTTCGGAACATGATCGAGGTGGCTTATCTCGTCATTAAAATGGCGATGGCTCGTCGTGAAAACACCGGACTACATTTTAATCTGGACAATGTAAAAACGGAATAAACGACATTTGCGTACTTTCACCCTACTGGTTTAGTCTGGTTTACGACTGTCTATTTCTTGAGATTGAACGCCGGCCCGGCTTATTATTGTTTTGAGCTTAAACAAGTACCTTTGAACAACTAAATAAGCCATATGGAATTAGCACATGATCCAACCAACCGGCCGAAAGGTGGAGCCGCTTTGTTCCGGTGGATTCTGGAACAACGAAAGTTGGCAGAAAGCAAACCTCGCGAGTTGACAGAAAGCCAGAAAGCTGCGATCGCTGAATTAAAAAAACGCAATGCAGAACGAGGAACAACAGTCATTAAAACATGACTTTACGTTTGGCGGTGGCCCCACAAATTCGTACTATTTTGCAAATGGGTTAGGCATACTTTATGAAGTGATGTTTAAACCATCAGGTTATCTATTCCCAGATAACCCAGCTTTTAATAATGACGTCTATGAGTTTATTATTCGTATCGAAGAAAATATAGTCCAGATTAACCCTCCGCCTGACCCTCTTTTACCACCAACTATTGCCGCAATCTTTCGCGATTTTTTCAAACGTGAAGGTGCTGTTGTCGTTTACATCTGCGACTCCTCCGATGGTCGACAAGCTGTTCGTTTTCGCAAATTCAACTCCTGGTATAGCTATTTTGAGAGTAAGGGTTCACCTTTGATGAAAATAGATTTAGAATTTGACGATAACGGCCATCCTGTTTACACATCCCTGATCCTACAGGCAAAACACCCTCTGTTTCAACAAATTATTGTTGCATATCAGAAGTTAATCCTGTGGGCAGACAACGACGACAAACAATCGTAAATATTCTGCTGTCGAATTTCTCTTCATCATGAACCAGCAAGCCATCATTGACTTCATCAAGCAAAGTGAAAGCCCTAAAATCAAGTATGCATTTACCGACATAGACGGTGTGCTCCGGGGTAAAATTATTCATCGACAAAAATTCCTGGACGGTCTGGAGGATGGATTCGGCTTTTGCGATGTAGTCTGGGGGTGGGATTCGTCGGATACACCGTACGACAACGGGCAAACCACAGGCTGGCATTCGGGCTATCCGGATGCTCCCGTTCGGATCGATGTATCGACGTTCCGGCAATTGCCCTGGCAGGATGACATTCCGTTCTTTCTGGCCGATTTCAGCCCAAAAGTCGATCAGAAGGCCAACACTTATGCTTTAGCTTCCTGCCCGCGTAGTCTGCTAAAACGAATCGCTGACCAATGCCAGCAGATGGGGTATCATGCCCGATTTGCGCAGGAGTTCGAATGGTTCAATTTCCGCGAAACACCCCGCAGCCTACAGGAAAAGTCTTTTTTGAACCTGGAACCTCTTACTCCGGGCATGTTTGGCTACTCTATTCTACGCCCCTCGCTCGAAAGTGCTTTTTATCATGACCTGTTCGATTTGTTAGCCCGTTTCGACATTCCGCTCGAAGGACTTCACACCGAAACAGGTCCGGGTGTTTACGAGGCTGCGATTATGCACGACGAGGTCGTTCGTGCGGCCGATAAAGCCGTTTTGTTTAAAACGGCGGTTAAAGAAATTGCGTATCGCCACGGCATTGTAGCCACGTTTATGGCGAAGTGGAATGCCGACTTGCCAGGCTGTAGCGGGCATATTCACCAAAGCCTCTGGAGTCTGGACCAAAGCCGGAATTTATTTTTCGATGCCAGCCAGCCGAACCAGATGAGCGAATTGATGCAGCAGTTCATGGCAGGTCAATTGTATTGTTTGCCTCACATCACTCCTATGTTTGCACCGACCATCAATAGCTACAAACGGCTGGTGGAGGGAGCCTGGGCTCCGACCACAATAACCTGGTCGGTAGATAATCGCACTACGGCGCTTCGGGTATTGAACCACAAGGAAGCCTATACACGCGTAGAACATCGGGTGTCGGGGTCGGATACGAACCCGTATCTGGCGATTGCGGCTTCGCTGGCTTCCGGTTTGTACGGCATTCGTCATAAGTTAACCCTCGACATCCCCGCGTCGGAAGGGAATGGCTATGCGGATAAACGAAATGGAATCCTGCCGACAAATCTGGACGAAGCGACTCAGGCCATGGCCCGCTCATCCGTTGCGGCTGAACTGTTTGGAGCTGAATTTGTTGACCACTTTACACGCACCCGAAACTGGGAATGGCGACAGTATCTCCGCCAGGTCAGCGATTGGGAGTTGAAGCGGTATTTTGAAATTATTTAACCTGTAGAGGCACAACACTTTGTGTCTCCTGACCGGATGGCTTAATGACCAGTCGGCTCAGGCTGACGCATAGGCGACGCCAAGTATGTCGTCTCTACTACCATTACCAATGCGTCTTGTAGATTATCATTCGATTATAAAAAAAGCCTGGGCTGACTTCGACCCGTCCGTATCGATTCATACCATCGAGGACATCAGCGCCCGGGTTTCGACCAACCACGTTTTTCGGGTCCGGTTTGAAGATGGCGGGCATATCATTGCCAAATTGTCTTATTTCGGAAAGTACGAACATTTTCTGGAAGACCATCGAATCATTCATGCCCTGGCGAACAACTTGCTGTTTCCGTTCGAAAATGTACTGGCCAAATCGCTGGTGCGCGACGGCCAGGTGTACACCTACCGCTACAAAAACGGTTATATCGATGCCTGGGTCGTATTTTATAATCCCATCCGTATTCAGCAAAAATTACCCCGACGACTCGAAGATCATCAAATTCAGATGCTGGGCCGCCAAATTGCCAAATTTCATAAAGCCTGTTCCCGAGTCAGTCCTGTCTTGCCGAAATCTGGCAAAACACTTCGCTCCGATATTTGGGATTTACTGGATTTGTTGGATACTGAAGCCGGTCAGTTTGAGCACCGGATGCACGTAGAGGAGCTAAAACGGCAGGGGAATCTTTTTCTGGAAAATCGCCAGAAACTCGTCGCGGGCATTGTCGAGACTATGCCCGTATTCGTGGACTGGAATATTGGTAATTTTTCAGTAACTCCCAACTTTGAGTTATATTCCCGCTGGGATTACGACTGGTTCAGAGTAAGTTACCGGGTTATGGATTTTTACTTTTTCAGCCGGGTTGTCTCCAATGTTGGTGACCGAACCGTATTTAGTTACGTCATAGGTCCGTTGATGGAAGAGCGGTTTCTGCTATTTTTGAAGGAGTACCATGCCGTGTATCCGCTAACGGAGAACGAAATTCGTTTCCTACCCGAAGCCTATCGGTTCTTTATACTCAACTACGTCATAAAATACGGTCGCTACTTCTTCCATCGAACGTATGCTACCAAACTACAGCGTGAGGCATACCAGACTTATTTCCCCTCCATCGAAACCTTCGATGCGGAAAAAATTCTGAAAGCGCTGGGAATATAAAGTCATTTAGCTGTCATTGATGGTCGTTTATTGAATCACAACAAATGACAACCAAATGATCATCAATGTCAACTAAATGACCATCGCCCTCTAACGCGCAATGCCTGCTCTGCCAGACCTTTCAGCACTGATTGAATCGATCCGGCAAGGGGATGAAACAGCTTTCCGACAATTATACGAACTCACCAAAAGCCGCGTATTCAATACGGCGCTTAGCTATGTACGCACCCGTGAGGACGCCGAAGAAATAACGCAGGATGTGTTTGTGGATGTGTTTCGCTCGGCAAGCCAGTTCAAGGGAGAAGCAGCGGTTACAACCTGGCTTTATCGGATCACGATCAATAAAGCGCTCGATTTTCAGAAGCGCAAAAAGCGGCAGAAGCGGTTTGCTTTTCTAACCAGTTTGTTTGACAGTACTACTGGCGAAGTCCTCCATCACCCTACCGACTTTTTTCATCCGGGCATCGCTCTGGAAAATCAGGAAAATGCGGCCCGGCTTTTCCAGGCAATCGACCAATTAGCCGACAAGCAAAAAACGGCCTATATCCTGACCCGCCTTGAAGGATTAACGAATATTGAAGCAGCCAGCGTTATGAGCATAACCGTTGGGGCCGTTGAGTCCTTGCTCCAGCGAGCCAACGAGAACCTTCGAAAGCAACTGGCAACATGGTATTTGGCGAACTAGCATAGTGGATTTCGAGCCGGTTTTCTAAAACTTACTCTACAACTCTACTATTTTTACCTGATAGCCGTAGGAGTCGAAACGATTTGTCGTCTGTCTTAGTATGGAACCAGAAAAAGAAAAATGGATCAACCGTGTACTGAATAGCCTGGAGGGTATGCAACGGGCCGAACCCAGTCCGTTTTTGTACGCTAAAATTCAACATCGACTAGCGGATAAAAACAGCCCGGTATACATACCCAATCGAACGGTGTGGCTCACACTAGCTTCTTTCGCCTTACTGCTGTTGCTTAACTGGCGAATTATAGAGTGGAATACGACGCCAAAAGCAACCAATGCATCCGATTTGACAACGGTTGTGTCGGGCATGCAATTGTATCCGTCTACCAATCAACCTTACGATTTATGGAGCGGACAAAACTACTAACCTTCTCTGTTATTGGCCTACTTCTACTCAATTTACTGACCATAGGCTTTATCACCCTCAAATCGGGCCAGTTCATTGGGTCAGAAGCAAGTCGGGGGCCAGGAGCTGGCCGGGAAGAACCCGCGCGCATTATTGTTGAACGGCTGCATTTCGACGAAGCGCAGCAGCAGCAGTACCGGGAATTGGTCAGGCAGCATCAGCAGCAAACCCGGCAGTTGAACGATAAGTCGGTTCAATTATTCCAGGCGTATTATGATCTCTTGACCACATCGCAGCCCGACTCGGCAAAGCAGCAAGCGCTGGCCCAGCAAATTGCGGATAACCAACGGCAGATGGCTGAAGTGAACTTTGCTCATTTTCGGCAAATCAAAACCCTGTGCCGACCCGATCAGCAAGCAGACTTTATCCAGTTGGTCGACGAACTTGCCCGGCTCTTTGGTCGACAACAACGCCCGCCCAGAGGACCCGGTCATGAGCCTCCAGGCGAACACCCCGACGGGCCACCCGAAAATTTTCCACCCCGCCCGTAGGAATCCCAAAAACGTGACGTCTAAGCCGGTAATTAAATAACACTTGCTATGAAGCGATCTCACGTATTTACTGTCCTGACCCTGGCTTTTGGTCTATTGACATTTATTGGCTGTAACAAGAACGACGATTCGGTCAATCCGAACACTACGGGTTCAACATCAGGCACCAGCAGCACTACCACAGCTACCGGCAGCACAACAACTTCGGTAGGTACGGGCGTACCCGATGTGTTCAAAAAGATTTACGGAGCTACCAGCATTACAACCGATGGCACCTATGTTTACATAAAAACCTCCGGGGCGCCCGATCACAAGAGTATTTATTACGCTACCTCAAACAGTCTGTATGAAAACTTCACCGGAACCACGTTCGGTGGCAACAAGTTTTCTAAAAATCCGAACTCGATTGCCGTTCAGAACTATACGTTTAAAATTCCACTGAATCCTAAAGTGGCCTCTTCACATTCGGCTACGAACCTGGGGCCTATTGGTGTTTCGCTGAATGGGGTGGCCTTTTTCAATCAATATGCTGGTCCTAACCAGCCACTTACCAACGAGGTGGTCTCGTTCGATCAATGGTGGGGGCATCCTTCGCCCAGCAGCGAATACCACTACCATGTGGAGCCTTTGTATTTAACCACCGTAAAAGGTACGAAATCGTCGCTTCTGGGCTTTTTGCTGGATGGCTTTCCGGTTTATGGACCCGAAGAAAATGGAGCGACGGTAGCGGCTTCGTCGTTAGATGCCTATCATGGCCATACACACGCCACGGCCGATTACCCGAATGGCATTTACCACTATCATATTACGTCAAGCGATCCTTACATCAATGGCAGTGGCTATTATGGTACGCCCGGAACGGCTTCTAAATAAGGGGATGGGGTTAGCCTTCATCATGCTGGCATCTTGTTCGGGTCCTGTAGCGTCCGACAAGTTGCCAGCTTTTGAAGCGGCCACGGTTCATGTACACTGGCAGAATGGCCTGGCCGTTGAGCATGATCGGCCCTTTACGGGCATGATCTACACGCTGTCAGAAACAAAAAAAGATACGGTGGAGATTGTCGGCTTTCGCAACGGGAAGGAACAGGGCGAATGGAAACGATTCTACGAGCATGGGAAACTGGCAGAAAAGCGCTTCTTCAGCGATGGCAAAAAAGTAGGGGACTTTACGGCCTGGTGGCCAGATGGAACCCTGAAGCTGGCTTATCATTTTGACGATGGCGAATACAACGGCGTTTGTCGGGAATGGGGCCCTACGGGGCAATTACTCAAAGAAATGACCTATAAAATGGGTTACGAGGATGGCCCCCAAAAACAGTTTTACGACAACGGAAAGGTAAAGGCCAATTATATCATCAGGGCTGGCAGGCGATATGGTTTGCTCGGCACAAAAAATTGCGTCAATGCGACAGATCGTCTTTTTAAGCAGTAGTTTCTGGTACTTTCTCGTAGGCTGCCTCAGCTGTACCCAACAGCCTGCCGAAACCCGACTTCCTTACTACAATACCCCCGACTTCAGCCCAATTTTCCTGGACTCCCGGCAGGATGTATTCCAAAAAATACCCCATACCATCGGTAATTTTTCGTTTACCGATCAAAACGGAGCCACTGTTACCCAGAAAAGCATTGAAGGAAAAATCCATGTAGCTGACTTTTTCTTTACCTCCTGCGGAACCATATGCCCTAAAATGACCAGACACATGCAGTTGATCGAGAAAGCCTTTCCGAACGACGACCATGTAATTTTACTTTCGTATAGCGTTACGCCCTGGATTGATAGCGTAGCCCGGTTGAAAACCTACTCTCAGACCAATGGCATCCATTCGAAGAACTGGCACCTCTTGACCGGCAAAAAATCGGAAATTTATCAACTTGCCCGGCAATCCTACTTTGCCGAAGAAGAACTGGGTTTTAGTAAAGACAGCACAAATTTTTTGCATACTGAACACTTCTTATTGGTCGACAGCCAAAAGCGTATTCGAGGTATCTATAATGGTACGCTCGAACTTGACATGCAGCAACTTATCGCCGACATCAGAGCCTTGAAAAAAGAAACAGATTGAAAATTCGGCTCATATTGTATTTTTACGAATAATATATGGGTGGCTTTGAGCCATACTACTATTTTATTCCTTTATGCAACTTACTGATTTCAAGAGCGTAGCGGCCGATTACAAAGTTATTTTCTTCGATGCGTTCGGCGTTTTGAAAAACTCAGAGGGGATTTTACCCGGCATTGAAAAAACCTTCGACTGGCTTCGGGAAAACGGAAAAGATTTTTATGTACTGACCAACGATGCGTCACGAGGGCCGCACGAACTAGCCGAATCCTATTATCGGCAGGGGTTCTACGCCATTACGCCCGAACGCATTATTTCATCAGGAATGCTTGCCCGCGAATACCTCGACCTGAAAGTGCATAATGGCACTGTAGCTTACCTTGGCACCGAAAAGTCGGCGCATTATCTGCAAACAACAGGCCTGACAACGCTACCTATCAGCCAGGTCGACCTGAAAGACATCGACGATATAAATGCCCTCGTCCTGCTCGATGATGAAGGATTTGACTGGAACACCGACCTGACCAAAACCGTCAACCTACTCCGAAAGCGAAACATCCCGGTTATTGTAGCCAATACCGATGCGACATATCCGGTTTCGAAAAATCGGATCTCTATCGCCATTGGGGCAGTAGCCAAAATGATTGAAGGGATTGTGGGGAAACAGTTTATTCGATTCGGGAAGCCCGACGCCCAACTGTTCATGTTCGCTTATGAGCGGCTTGATACGGCAACGCCTATTAGTAAACGCGATATTCTGATGGTGGGCGACACCTTAAAAACGGATATTCTGGGGGGAAATAAATTTGGCCTCGATACAGCCCTGGTCTTGACTGGAAACACGCAGCCGCAGGATGTTGAAGTACAGATCAGAAGTACAGGTATTATTCCTACTTACGTCTGCAAATCGGTAGTTATACGCTAAAGTTCGATCGATTTTGTGGCTTTCAGGCTTTTTATGACAGACGATTCATTTACCATTTTTTTACCACTAACCATCTGTTTTCCAAAAGTATAAACCAACTAGAGCCGCTATACGAAACGATTTACATCCTAAAAAATTGTTTGATAATACCAAGGTAAATACGTTTCTTTGCGCAGTTTTTTAACTAGAACAGACTACGAAAATGTCGGACATTGCACAAAAAGTTAAGAATATCATTGTTGAGAAACTAGGTGTTGAAGAATCAGAAGTTACGCCCGAAGCAAGCTTCACCAACGACCTTGGTGCCGATTCGCTTGATACGGTTGAACTGATCATGGAATTTGAAAAAGAGTTCAATCTCCCTATCCCAGACGATGAGGCTGAAAAAATCTCTACGGTTGGCTTAGCTATCGAATATCTCGAAAAACACATCGGCAAATAAGTCGTAGCCGAAAACAATTTAGTACATGAAAGTCAGCGCCAACTTCAATCAGCTTGGCGTTGTTTTTCTTTTTCATTACGCAGTCTATCTGTATGACATTCAAGCGAGTAGTAGTGACCGGCCTCGGTGCGTTGACACCCATTGGCAATGATGTAACCACTTATTGGAACAACTTGGCCGCCGGTGTAAGCGGGGCCGGTCCCATTACGAAGTTTGACGCCAGCAAGTTTCGTACGCAATTTGCCTGCGAAGTAAAAGGGCTGGACGTTTCTCAGTACATTCCTCGGCAGGAAGCCCGTAAGATGGATGCATTTACCCATTATGCACTCATCGCTACCGACGAAGCCGTTCGGGATGCCGAGTTAAATCTCGATACCCTCGACAAAAATAAAGTCGGTGTCATCTGGGGTTCAGGAATCGGTGGCCTTAAGTCTTTTGAGGACGAGATGATCGACTACGCCAAAGGCGACGGAACTCCCCGTATCAATCCTTTCTTCATTGTCCGAATGATCGCCGACAGCGCATCGGGGCAAATTTCGATGCGATATGGTTTCCGGGGTACTAACTACGTAACCGTTTCGGCCTGTGCCTCAACGAATAATGCCATCATTGATGCCTTCAACTACATTCGCTTGGGTCGGCTCAATATGTGTGTAGTTGGTGGATCGGAAGCAGCCGTTACGAAAGCGGGGATCGGTGGTTTCAATGCCAACCGGGCCTTGTCGGAACGGAATGACTCCCCTCAAACGGCTTCGCGTCCTTATGACAAAGACCGCGACGGCTTTGTGATGGGCGAAGGAGCAGGATCGATCATACTTGAAGAGTATGAACATGCTCAGGCGCGGGGCGCTAAAATTTATGCGGAGTTAATTGGGGGTGGTATGTCGTCGGATGCTTACCATATTACCGCTCCGCACCCTGAAGGTCTGGGCGCATTCCTGGGCATGCAGGATGCTCTGAATGATGCCGGTATTGCTCCGGAAGAGATCGACTATATCAATACACACGGCACATCGACCCCTATTGGCGACCCACAGGAGTTGAAAGCGATTCATCAGCTATTTGGAGAGCATTCATTCAAGATGAACATTAGCTCAACCAAGTCCATGACCGGCCACTTATTAGGGGCTGCCGGAGCTGTTGAAGCGATCGCCTGTATTAAAGCATTGGAACATCAGCTTGTTCCTCCGACAATTAATCACTTCACCAACGACGATGAAATTGATCCGCGCTTCAATTTAACCTTCAATGTAGCTCAGGCCCGTCCGATGACAACCGTTATGAGCAATGCATTTGGGTTTGGAGGCCACAATGCCATCGTCATTTTCCGTAAACTTAGCTGAGTCGTGCAACTCGCTTTGCCACGTAGTTTATTCAATCCCCTCGCGTGGTTTCGATCTGGCCACAAAGATCCGCGTAAAGATTTACGCCGGTCCATTGGTCATATCATAGGCGCACGCCCGTCTAATCTGGGTCTGTACCAACTGGCGTTGCGGCATACATCTGCTTCGAAGGCAACAGCTATTGAAGGCTTCCGGGAATCCAACGAACGGCTGGAATACCTGGGTGATGCCGTGCTGGGCATGGTCATTGCCGAATTCCTGTTCAAAAAATATCCCTATAAAGATGAAGGGTTCCTGACAGAAATTCGCTCGCGGATCGTCAATCGTGAGACGCTGAATGGAATTTCCCGTAAAATTGGCCTCGATCAGTTGATCGAGTATGACGGAAGCCGTACGCGGAGCCTTCCCGCCCGGACGTCTATGTATGGCGATGCCCTTGAGGCTTTAGTTGGCGCTATTTATCTGGATAAGGGTTTCCGTTTCTCGCGTCGATTTATTCTGAAAGATCTGCTGTCTCATTACGATATTGAATCGGTGGTTCAGAACAATGGCAACTTCAAAAGCCGTCTGATCGAATGGGCCCAACGGGAAGGCAAAGAGATTCGCTTCGAAATTGTGTCTGAAAAAGGTAACAGCCACTTCCGTGAATTTATTGCCCAGGTGCTTGTTGACGAAGAGCCCTTTTCGACAGGTAGTGGCTACAGCAAGAAAAAAGCCGAACAGGCGGCTGCCGAGAAGGCCTTTGAGCTACTGGCCATAAAATAAGCCTGCTTTATTCCTGAAAGTTATTCTCTCCCTCATCAGGCAGGTCGACGCTGTTTACTTAGCCAGCCGATTTGCGCTATGGCAATTTTGTCATTTCACGGGTCATCTTGTCTGAAAACGGTCTTACTTTCTTAAAAGGTAAATGTCAAAATGACCGGATTTGATATGACTTTTCTATTGGCATGTCGTTTGAAATAAGGTAATTGAATCCGTTAACTTATCGTCTAACACAAAACCAAAGAAAGTCATGAGTACGTTAGTGCGCACGAACAGCAACTTTCCGTCGTTGATCGAAAACTTTTTTGGCCGCGATGTAAACGACTTTTTTAACACGAGTACCTCTACCTTTACGTATGTACCGGCCGTAAACGTTGCCGAACACCCGGATGGTTTTCGAATTGAGGTGGCAGCGCCGGGTTTGAAGAAAGAGAACTTCAAGCTGAGCCTGAATCACAATAACCTAACCATTTCAGGTTCGCAGGAAACCAAAACAGACGAGTCGGAGAAGCCTGCTGAAAAATACACGCGTCGGGAGTTCAGCTACTCCTCTTTTCAGCGGACCTTTACCTTACCCACCTCCGTCGATGCCGATAGAATTCAGGCAACGTATACCGATGGTATCCTGAAAATCGAAATGCCTAAACGCGAAGAAGCTAAAGTGAAGCCACCCCGTCAAATCGAAATCGGTGGTTAATCTAACTTTAATGAAAAGCCTGTGAGGAATCCTTGCAGGCTTTTCATTAACTTAAAGGCCCTTTAACAAAGCCCTGTTAAATTTTGTTAAGGACACACATTAGCCGGATTTTTCAGAAGCCCCATTCCGTTATACAGGTAGAGTAAACAATAATATTCTAACACAAAAAGAAAGCAATTCGATTTCCCAATTAATCATGAAAAGCAACTGGAAATTAATAGCGTTAATAGCTCTCCTGTCGAGTGGGATAACGCTGGCCGCTTACCACCTGTTGGGTTTCAACAACCGGGATGTAATCTTTAACGAATCATCGCCGATCCCAGCACTTACCAGTCGTTTGGCATCGCTACCGGGTGGACCGACAGCGGCTCCGGGCGATTTCTCGACTGCCGCTGAAGCTGTAACCCCTACGGTTGTTCATATCCGTACTACAATGACCCGCACTGTTCGTCAACAACAAGTTCCTGATATCTTCCGGGAGTTCTTTGGTGACGACGCATTTGGTGGTGGCCAACGTCAGCCTCGCCGTCAGCAAGGTCAGGCATCAGGTTCGGGCGTAATCATCAGCAAAGATGGCTACATCGTTACGAACAACCACGTTGTACAGGATGCCGATGAAGTAGAGGTGATTATGACTGATAAGCGTAGCTTTAAAGCGAAAGTTATTGGTACTGACCCACTGACCGATCTGGCAGTTATCAAAGTAGAGGCCAACAACTTGCCTGCTATTACGCTGGGCGATTCAGACGCGCTGAAACTGGGCGAATGGGTACTGGCTGTTGGGTATCCCCTTGATCTGGAATCGACGGTAACGGCAGGTATTGTGAGTGCAAAAGGCCGTCGAATTGGTATCCTGGACCAGAATATCAACAAAAACGATGCAAAACCTGACTCGCCTGTAGAAGCGTTCATTCAGACGGATGCCGCCATCAACCCTGGTAATTCGGGTGGAGCCCTGGTTAACCTGCGTGGCGAACTGGTTGGTATCAACTCGGCCATTGCTTCGGCAACAGGCTATTACAGTGGATATGGCTTTGCCGTTCCGGTCTCGCTGGTCAAGAAAGTATCGGCCGACCTGCTGAAATATGGCAACGTACAACGCGGTTATATCGGTATCTTACCCATTGAGCTGAACAGCACAGTGGCTAAAGATAAGAACGTTAAAGTCGGCCGTGGT
Organism: Spirosoma panaciterrae DSM 21099; assembly: GCF_000374025.1. Taxonomy (GTDB): domain Bacteria; phylum Bacteroidota; class Bacteroidia; order Cytophagales; family Spirosomataceae; genus Spirosoma; species Spirosoma panaciterrae. The sequence continues at coordinate 61,228 of NZ_KB893179.1, forward strand.
ATTTATGTTGACCAGGTTGTAGACAATGGCGCTGCCGAAGCGGCCGGCCTGAAAAAAGGGGACGTTATTGTGAAAATGGAAGGTCAGCCCCTGGATTCAGATGCTCAGATGCGTGAAATTATTGGTCGTCGTCGTCCAGGTGATGTTCTGACCGTGACCGTTAACCGTGATGGTACCGAGCGTGACTTTAAAGTAGAGCTTCGCAACCGTAACGGTGGCCGTGATATCATCAAGAAAGCCGACATTACCCCATCAGCTACGTCGCTCAGTTCTTTAGGCGCTCAGTTTGAAGACTTATCGGCTCAGGATGCTAAGCAATTAGGTATCAGTGGTGGTGTTCGGGTGAAGAAAATCACCGATGGTAAACTGGCAGAAACGGACGTAGAAGAAGGCTTTATCATTGTGAAAGCGAACGGTAAAAACGTTAAAACCACAAAAGACCTTCAGACCATTATGGCGAGCGTAAAAGAAGGGGAAGGCTTGATGCTGATCGGCATGTACCCCAACAGCTCGCGGATGTACTACTACGCTGTGCCTGTTTAAAAAAGCAAAAAGGTGTAAAAAGAAGAAGGGGCCGAACGGGAATAAGCTATTCTCGTTCGGCCCCTTCTTCTTTTTACACCTTTTGTTTCTATTCGTAATAATTCAGAATCTGATGCCCACTTCTTGCCAGGAGTTGGTCACGACGGAAGAGGTCAATATCTGCTGTCATCATATCTTTCACCAGAGCTGGCAAATCATATTTGGGCTGCCAGTTCAGTTGCGTCATGGCTTTGGTTGGATCGCCAAGCAGCAAATCAACTTCGGTTGGACGGTAATAGCGAGGATCTATGCAAACAACGGCTTTGCCGATTTCAACCGGGAAGTCGGGATTCGTTGAACTAACCACAGTACCCACTTCCGCATCACCTTCACCCGAAAAGGCCAGTTCAACACCAATTTCGGCAAATGCCATCCGAATAAAATCACGAACGCTGGTCGTTACACCCGTAGCGATCACATAATCTTCGGGTTTGTCCTGTTGCAGGATCAGATACATGGCTTCTACATAATCTTTAGCATGGCCCCAGTCGCGTAGGGAGTCCAGATTACCCATGTATACTTTGTCCTGCAAACCTAAACCAATACGAGCAACGGCACGGGTAATTTTACGCGTTACGAACGTCTCACCCCGCAGTGGCGATTCGTGGTTAAACAGAATCCCGTTGCAGGCAAACATATCGTACGCTTCGCGATAGTTAACCGTAATCCAGTAACCATACAATTTAGCAACGGCATACGGAGAGCGCGGATAGAATGGAGTTGTTTCTGACTGAGCATGTCCCTGAACCCCACCGTATAACTCAGATGTAGAAGCCTGGTAAATGCGGGTCTTTTTGGTTAACCCCAACAGCCGAACGGCTTCCAGAATCCGTAGTGTACCAATGCCATCAACCTGAGCTGTATATTCAGGTTCATCGAAACTTACCCGCACGTGCGACATAGCGCCGAGGTTATAAATCTCGTCGGGTTGTACTTCCTGAATGATACGGATCACATTGGTAGAATCTGACAGATCACCATAGTGAAGCTTCAGGTGTACTTTTTTCTCATGCGGATCTTCATAGAGATGGTCGATCCGTTGCGTGTTGAATAGTGAGCTCCGGCGCTTAATACCGTGGACTTCGTATCCTTTTGCTAACAACAGCTCTGTTAAATAGGCACCATCCTGCCCGGTAATCCCAGTAATTAACGCTTTTTTCATAAATCCTTACAATCTAGGTTGAAGCACGTGCAAAGTTTACACATTAGCTTCTAAGTTAACATCTATTTGTCAAAATCTTAAATTACTTTATTAATAGGCTACGCCGTATATCCACTTTATCGGGTTGTAATTGGGCCGCAGATACGAATCGATGAATGGATGAATAATACCGTTCCGCATCTAACCGACGCATGAAGTCGCCCACTTTAAGTTTATAGGTTGGCTGATTATAAGTCAGATAAGGGCTCAACTCTGGAAAATTCTGAGAGATCAGCAATTTAGCCGCTTCAGCTTCCTGACGCTGATTTCCTACATACACCTGAATTCGATAACCAGGTGCATACCGAATCGACCTGTTTTGAGTGGCTATCGTATCCAAAACCAGATCAAGTTTACGATTTATATGTAAAGCTTCAATGGGTGCGTTCGGTTTTCGATTATCTGGGCGACGAGGAGTCGTTGTGGAGGCAGTCGTTGGGTTAGTCGGACGACTCGTAGTTGTTGGGTTAGAGGCAGTGGGATTCGGATTATATACAGGTCGTACAGAAGCCAGATCTTCGTTATAACTGTTGTAATCGACTGACGAACCGCTTGACGAGACCGAACGACTACTGGCACAGCCCGACATAGTCAGTACACCAAGTACCAGCAATATGCCTAATTTACAATGCATAACCTTATTCCGCATGACGCAAAAATAGCCATTTTATTTTTTCAATTCCTTAACCCTTTATGCTGCGGTATAAACCCATGCTGGATTTTAGTTAATTTTGGGTTCTTATCAAGTCGAATACATGCTGAGTATACAGAGCTACGTGTCGCTTAAACCGTATAATACGTTTCGAATTGATGCCAGCGCACGCTATTGGGTCGATATTAGCAACGAGGACGATCTTCAAACGTTGCTTCAACTAGCTGAATTTCTCGATACCCCCAAATTAATTCTTGGCGGAGGGAGTAATGTACTTCTTTGCCAGAATTTTGATGGACTGGCCGTTAAAATCAGCCTTCAAGGTATCCAGGTGGTACGAGAAGATGATACCCATATTTATGTAAAAGCGGGCGGAGGAGTGAATTGGCACCACCTGGTCATGTACTGTGTCGACCAGGGGTATGCAGGCATTGAAAATTTATCGCTTATACCCGGCACCGTTGGCGCAGCACCCATGCAAAACATTGGTGCTTATGGCGTTGAGTTGGAGCAGGTGTTCGACTCATTAACGGCTGTGCATATTCAGACGGGGCATACCCGGACGTTCAGCCATGCCGATTGTGCATTTGGCTATCGGGAAAGCGTTTTCAAGCGTGAACTCAAAGGGCAGTACATCATCACGAGTGTCACCTTTCGATTAGATAAGTCTCCAACTTTTCATACACGGTACGGGGCTATTCAGGAAACACTAGCTGAGATGGGGGTTTCGGAAGAACACCTGACGATTAAAGCCATCAGTGACGCTGTTATTCAAATCCGGCAGAGCAAGCTGCCCGACCCGGCGCAGATTGGTAATGCAGGCAGTTTCTTCAAAAACCCAGAAATCCCTAAATCTCAGTTCGACCAACTAAAACTGGATTATCCAACGTTACCAGGCTATCCTGTCAACGACGATTTCGTAAAGGTTCCGGCGGGCTGGCTTATTGAGCAGGCTGGCTGGAAAGGGTACCGATCGGGGGATGCGGGCGTTCACACCAAACAGGCGCTTGTGCTGGTGAATTACGACAAAGCAACGGGCAACCAGATTCTGGCCCTTGCTCAACACGTGCAGGAGTCTGTTCAGGAGAAATATGGTATTACGATCACCCCCGAAGTCAATATTATCAGGTAAGGATTCATAAAAGCCTAAAGAACGTAGTACCGTGAGTGTAAGTAGTTTCATTCACGGCACTACGTTCTTTAGGCTTGTTTCGGTAATTGGCTTACTCAAAGCAAAGTGAAGCGGCCCCCAGCAAACCTGCATCATTACCAAGGGTGGCCCGCTTTATGCTCAGCCCATTCTTATAGTAAGGATTCAGCCAGTAATCGAGCGTTTTGTTTACAGCGGGTAAAATATAATCGAAGGAAGCCGATAATCCTCCACCAATCAGGACCTGTTTGATATCCAGAATTTTGATCAGAGCCGCCAGACCCTCACCTAACATTTCGCCTACCTCCGTCCAGATTTGCAGAGCGAGGTCGTCGCCTTCTGCGGCAGCCGCTACGAGTCCGGTGGTCGAAATATTACCATCGTCAGGCAAATGGGTTTCGCCCGTATAACTTTTCCGGCGCTCATTGGCCAGTTGAAGCAATTCCACTTTACCGATGTTACGTTCCAGCACCCGACCATTCCGCGAGGGAATATGGCCCGGTTCCATAGCGTTCCCATCACCCCCGGTAAAAATTTTCTTATTGATGATGGCGGCTCCGCCAACACCTGTACCTAGTGTAATGAAAATGTAATTTTCGGTGATGCGCTCTTCGGCAAAATAATATTCACCTAAAGCAGCCGCGTTGGCATCGTTCGCTAAGAAAAACTGAATTCCTGGAAACCGCTTGGTCAGCAACTCAACCATCGGCTCCCCATTGATTTCTGGAATAGCCGTGATTTCGAGTGGGATCGTTCGCTCACGGTTTAGCATACCGGGCAGGCCAATACCGACTTTTTTTACGTCTTTGTTGCTTAACAGTTGAAGGGCAACGGCATCGCCAAAGCGCTCAATAAAGTGGCCCGATTCGCGCCAACTGATGGTATCGTGGCTATAGAAGTTTGAAATTTTACCCGTATTGGCATCGACAATGCCCATCTTGACGTTTGTGCCGCCAACGTCAATACCTAAATACTCAACGGAAGCCATTCGTAGCAATAATCAGTTTAACAATGAATAATGGTCAGTGTACAAGAACGATGAAGAGCGTGCAAGTTACGAAAGAGTGGTCAGTCAATAGCCATTAAGGCCAAGGAGTTTAAACATACTTTATCGTCCAGGAATCATAATTCGTCGCAACGATTAAATATCGCCAAGTTGTGGACGAATTAAAATTTCCTCAACTACAGCACTTTTTGACAGCGAGTAAGCCGCCCAGGCGCTGTTGGCGACATCCTCAGCTTTCATAAATCGCTCTTCGGGCAGATCGGTCCCCTCCCAGCTAGCCGTCAGAGTAGCCCCTGGTAAAATAGCCGTAACCTTTACGTCATGGGGTTTCAACTCTTCGCGTAGTACCCGGCTCATACCCAAAAGGGCAAATTTTGAAATGCAATATGACCCACCGTTGGTATAGGCGGTGATACTGGCTGTAGAACACATCATAAAAATATGGCCCTGCCGACGCGAAATCATATCCCCAACCAGTCCGCGCGTCAGGTGATAGGCACTGGCAACGTTCGTATTCATTAGCGTCTCAAAGGTGCCCTCGGCCTCCTGATGAATTTCGCCAGGCAAAAAAATACCCGTATTATTTACTAACACATCGACAGGACGGCCTAACGATTGGATGTATGCCAACAAGGTATTCACGCCCGAACGAGTCGATAAATCAGCGGCAATCGGCAGCAGACCGGGGCCTTTTACGCCATCAACCGACCGGGCACATACGATAGCCTCAAATCCTTCCGCTACAAACCGATTGGCAATGGCGCGACCGATCCCTTTGGTACCTCCCGTAACAACAAGTAATGGATTCATATACAAAACAGCGCTGTCAGGCATTTTGCCGATGCAGAAAACGCATGGTTTAGCCTACGGCGCAAGTTACGTCAGAAACCATTCTATCTTTACGAGGGTTCTTTCGAATGACTATCATTCACTGTACACGTATACAGTTCTGGCTACTGGTTTATGTCACGATTAGGCAGTTATTTTATCTTTTTGGGTACGTTGTTCCGTAACCCGGAGAAGTTTCGCGTTTATGTGAGCCTCATTCTCAATGAGTGTACCAACATCGGGGTTGGTTCAATCTTTATTGTGGCGCTCGTCAACTCGTTTATTGGTGCGGTCACCTGTGTACAAACGGCCTATAATCTTACCAATCCGTTCGTGCCCAAAAATATTATTGCTCTGATTGTCCGCGACAGTTCGATTCTGGAATTAGCCCCTACCTTATCCTGTATTGTACTAGCCGGAAAAGTAGGTTCGAATATTGCCAGTGAGCTAGGCACCATGCGCATTACGGAGCAGATCGACGCGCTGGAGGTAATGGGTATCAATTCCAGTTCCTATCTGGTACTCCCCAAAGTGATTGCTTCCGTACTAATGTTTCCTTTGCTGGTTATTATGGCTGGTTTTCTGGCAATACTAGGCGGATACATTGCCGGAACACTGGCTGGGGTTATTTCTTCAGAAGATTATGTATCGGGTCTTCGTTTTGAGTACAAGCCGTTTGGCGTCACGTTCGCTCTTATCAAAACCGTAGTCTTTGCCTTTCTAATCTCCACGATTTCGGCTTACAGAGGTTACAACGTACGCGGAGGGGCGCTCGAAGTTGGTGCAGCCTCAACAGCAGCCGTAACCAATAGCTGCGTAGCGATCGTAGCCGCCGACTTTATTTTAACCCAGCTGTTACTCACGTAATTTTGAATGATTGAATCGTTGAATGATTGAATAGGCTGACGCAAGTTGTTTTTATTCTATCACTCTATCATTCAGTCATTCAGCCATTGATCCGATGATTGAAATTAAAAACATAGCCAAGTCCTTCGGTGGGCGCCAGATTCTGGCGGGCGTTAGTGGTACGTTTAAGCAGGGCGATACGAGTCTGGTCATTGGTAGTAGTGGTACGGGAAAAAGCGTATTGCTCAAGTGTATGATTGGGTTGGTGAAGCCAGATTCGGGCGAGGTTCTGTACGATGGCCGTAATTTCCTGGAAAGCGATCTGAATGAACAAAAAGCGATCCGCCGTGAGATGGGGGTTCTGTTTCAGGGGTCTGCCCTGTTCGACTCAAAAACTGTGCTCGAAAACGTCCGGTTCCCGCTCGATATGCTCACCGAACAGGCCGAAAGCGAAAAGCTGGATCGCGCTCACGAATGCCTGCGCCGGGTAGGTCTTGAAGCAGCGGCCGATCGGATGCCTTCCGAAATTAGTGGCGGTATGAAAAAACGGGTTGGTATTGCGCGGGCCATCGTCCTGAATCCCAAGTATTTATTCTGCGACGAGCCCAACTCGGGCCTTGATCCGCTTACTTCGATCAAAATAGATCAGCTCATCTCCGAAATCACCGATGAGTTTCAGATCACAACCGTTGTCATTACACACGATATGAACTCGATGATGGAAATTGGGGAGAAAATTATGTTTCTATACCAGGGCGAAAAACTTTGGGAAGGCAACAGTACAACCCTTACTCAGTCGCACGTTCCCGAACTAAACGAGTTTATCAACGCCAATAAACTAATTCGGGAAATGGAAAAATAACAGGCTCGAACTGGTCAGCCCCTTTTCTCATAGCTATAGCTTCAGCGAAAAGTGTCTGATCGGGCTTGGCATAGGTGTCTTCATACCGACATAGAGTACCTAACGGATTCATCGAGGTTCCAACTGCGCCTATAGAGCCTGCGCTTCAAGCAACCTCATTTCTTCTTTGCCCGATTTCCAAGCGGATCATTGGCAGATCGGTCAAAACCGCCACCGGGCCTGTAGCTTCACTTCTGTTTTGTGTGGCGCATTAATCTGGTCTAAATCTGACCCAACGGTGGTCTGGTTGGTGTAGTCTGTTCTGGCCCAGCGCGCCCATATATCCAGATGTCGACTCAGGCTGTACTGGGCCAGCAAATAATGACGAACACCGTGATTAAAGTAAGCCGGAAACGAAAACGCATAGAGCACATCACGTTCATACACATATTGTCGACTGTCGTAATCGTCCGTTCCAAATAACGCGATGCGTCCGCTAAGGCTGAATCGACGATAATCCCACGTAGCATCCTGCACCAGCGTAAATCCATTGGAAGCGGGTTGGCCTGCGTAGACAAAACTTCCCCACTGTATACGCGACCGCAATGCCAGACCACGCAAGAGCGTATATTCGGCATTAAGGGCATAACTTCTTCGGGTAGTACCAACTACGTCTTTTTGTTTGTCGAGTGTCAGATTCTTTTGCTTATGTTCTTCATGATACACACCATAAAAGGCGGTTTGCCGATTGGGAGTGTATCGTAACTGAAGCAGATAATCGAACCCATTTGATGGCTTGTCGACCAGGTATTTTAGCCAGGGGAAATTAAAATAATCCACAAAGCCGCCTACGGTCAGCTTCCGGTAGAGGGTATATTTTAAGCCAAGATAGGCTCCTTCTTCATTGCTATTCCGACTTCCTTCGCTAAAGGCATTTCCATAAAAGCTGTGGAAATTTCGATCGTAATGCCGCAGGACAATAGCCATATCCAGTTTTTTAGTCAGGCTGGCCAACGCGCCACCCACAAACCCCAATCCGCCCGAATTTGTAGTAGAGCCACTACTACGCGCCAATTCACCGAATAAATTCCAGTTGTGCCAGATGTATCCCCCATGCATCCCCAAAACAAGATTATGCGTCCCTGTAAACTCGTACGCATTGTAGGGCTGATCTCGTTTTTGAAAAAACGTATCGTAGATGGTACGCAGTACCGTAAGTCCCAACTGCAATTGATGGCGATTCTGGAAAAGGAGATGAGCACCCAGGTTGGTTTCCACCAAACTACCCTGATCGTCTCGTTCAGATTGCGTCCGATGAAGCCCCGACGTTTGTAGCGACGTAGCCACCAGGTCGGTATCTGAGCTGTCTGTATTAGCATCCCGGCGATTTCGCGATACCAGCAGGGTTAAATTAAGGTTTCGATTGACAGCATAGGTAGCCGTCATACCCCGAAAGTAACCGTATTCCGTCAATGATGTGTACGGACGTGCACCCAGTGTTGGTCGCCGGACCGTTTGCACCGTTTCGGCGCTTTTTCCAAGCACAAAGCCTGCCGAAAGCACCAGGCCCTGCCCTACCTGCAATTGATAATCGCCCAGCAGGATGTTTTTCCAGCGACCTCTATTTTGAACCTGTGCATGAAATGAAACGTAATCAGCCCCATAATGGTGGTTTCCGGGTTGCCAGTCGACTCGTTCACCGGGGTCTTTTTCCAGAGTTAGCCCGAAACTAAAAGCACGGGGACGACTGTAGCGATACCGAACGTACCATTGGTTGGCATCACCTACATACCGGGTAGGCAGATTACCTTTTTTATCGGGCGTTGCTTCCGAAAAACCTTTTTGTTCTTCCAGCACACGCTCATAGCGAACAATCAGATAATTATCAGTAGGTGTAGGCAAATTGCCTAACAGGCTTCGGTTGCCTGCCACTGTGATGAAAGGAAGCAAACGCCGGATTGTTGCTAAGTCGAAGTTGGGTACTGCCTGAAGTTCATAGATTGACAACAAATCTCCGAATTCAGCCCGATAGGCCGCCAAACTGGTTAGTTGGCGTTCTGAGAGCAGATACGTTGCTTCCAGTTCGTCGCGAGTGGCCGTGTTGAGGTCGATCGGATTGGCATAGAGTTGCGCCAGAGCATCATAGATAGCCTGATAATCAACCCCCTCTGTTTGAACGGGAAACAAATCCTGCAAGTACCGACTTATATCAGCATCCCGGTGCAGGGGTGTATCGGTTTGTGAAAAAGCAGCCGATGACGCCAACCATCCGGCTATACAGAGCAGGTAAACAGTTCGCAAAATCGTTTGAGGTCCGGTTCAACAATCGTTTTGAGCTACCGTTGCTTATGAGCAAAACTGATAAACAGCCTCCAGAAGCAGGGTAATTCATTGGACGAACACAAACCCCAAAAGATACATTAATCAGCAAAGAAGATACTTATTGCCAGAGATTAGGCAAACCGACGTTTTAAAATTTCGACCAGTTCACTAACTTCATCGCTACTCATGTCCCACATATACTGGGAAGCATAACGATACGAAATAAGGTCCAATGCCTCACCGTAATTGCTCAGTTTATCAATTTCGTCGACCGCCTGGTTGTAGGCATTGGCATTGCCATTGAAAAGCTGATTGATAAACCGAAATTTTTGATTCAGCGATATACTACGGGCCACACTTTCGATAGGAGCCCGGTGGAATGTCTCAGCGACGGTAGCTGGCTCTGTTGTTACCGTTTCCCGTAGGGTATCATTGAGTGTAGCTGGCACATCATTCGGCACAGCAATGGGTTTAACTTCGGTTGTTGTGGGTGGGCTGATCGCTCCGGTTTCTAACTGCGAGGGCTGACTAATAGGGGCTACCGGTTCAGGGCCCGACGAACCCGAGAGAAACATAGGGCCAGCAGTGCTACCTGTTTCTGAACGATCAGCATCAGGTGTCGGATCAGGCTGGGGTGCTACAGCAGGGGGCGCTTCGCTCTCAGGAACGGATTCGACGGGCACCAGCGGAGCAGGAGGGATTGACGATTCGGTGGCTGTATCAAAAAATGAACGGGTTGGTGTAGCCAGTAAACTATCATGAACATGGCTACGAAGTAAAGTCGACACACTCATGGGAAGCTTTTCTGAGAAGAGCGCCACAAACTTATCGTATGGTTCCAGTTCGCTCCCTTTCTGTGTCAGGGCTTCATCCAGGTAAATTAACGCCTGATTCACATAAATGAACGATTTTCCGTTCATTCGCTGCGTAATGTACGTCGGAATAAACTGGTTAATCTTCGTATAACGCGTGATTTGCTTCATCGCAGCCGCTGTCACGGTAAAATCGGGCTGGCTCCGCAGCACATCATCGAAATAGGCACGAGGATCAAAAATCATAATAATCGTACGTCGGACAGCATCGGCCAGTAAAGGCTCGAGATGTTCACGTCGAACGGAGATATACTGCGAAACAACGTTCATGAAGTTTTGCAATGCCTCCTGTACTTCTTCGTTCGTAAAGTCGAAATAAGGGCTTCTGAATTTTTCGGCATCGGCCTGCCATTTGTCGGATAAGCTACTGATAATAAACAGATTTATCTGACTAATGGGCGTCAATGACATAATTTGCTGACCATTGATCGTCGTATGCTGCTGATAAAAATCAGCGGCAATCCGGCGAGCATAGGTCTTGCTATATTCAGTAAGAGCGTTGGCGTTAAACTTGTTCGACATTAGGAAAAGCCTTTGTTTTGTAAATATATAGCTTTCGGCCACAAACCGACTGTTATCACTGAAGAAATCAAATGCAGCGGGCTGTAACCCATAGTTTAGTCCGACAACGGGCAATCCGTGAGGATATATGAAGCAATGTCCTTGCCGGGAATTCATATACGTTTAAGGTACAAGTTGGTTATAGTCGTTACGTTTTTATCACTTACTCATGTTTATTGAACCTTCCCGCCGACGTGATCCACCTCATCTGCGCACGGGCTGGATTGAGGTCATCTGCGGATCAATGTTCTCCGGAAAGACGGAAGAACTGATCCGTCGGCTTAACCGTGCCCGAATTGCCAAACTAAAGGTGCAGATTTTTAAGCCTGCTCTGGACAACCGCTATCACGCAGAAAACATCGTTTCACACTCGGCCCTGGCGATTCATTCTACTCCTGTGCAAACAGCGAGCCAAATTTTATTATTGGCCGGTGACTGCGAAGTGGTTGGCGTTGACGAAGCCCAGTTTTTTGATAAAGAAATCGTCTCCATATGCAATGAGCTGGCTAATCAGGGCAAACGAGTTATCGTGGCCGGGCTCGATATGGACTTTGCCGGTAATCCCTTCGGCTGTATGCCCCAGTTGATGGGAATTGCTGAATACGTGACAAAAGTACATGCCATTTGCGTGGTTTGTGGCGACATTGCTCAATACTCATACCGCCTTGTGCCTTCGCAGGAACGGGTACTCCTGGGCGAAACCGACAGCTACGAAGCCCGTTGTCGCCGATGTTTTAACCTGGGCGACGAGGCCGTACGAAAGGAATGGGCGTATGAAGACGTTAGGAATGATGAATGATGAATTGTAAAAGAAATAGAGTCCCTTATACACTGTGGCCTAGAAAAGTAGCTAGCTCGTTCGGGTACTTATTTTTCATTCTTCATCTTTCACTGTTCATCACTCCGTATTCTTTTGCTCAGATTGGTACCTGGCAAGCGCACGTTAGCTATCAATCGGGGCAGTCGGTAGCCGTAGTAGGTAACAAAGTTTACGCTGCTACGCAGAATGGCTTCTTTTATTATGATAAGACTACCCAGGAAACAACAGCCCTAACCAAGAATTCGGGACTCAGTGATGTAGGTATCAGCCGACTCCTTTACCTGACCGATCAATCCAGATTACTCATTGCCTATCGGAGTGGCAATCTCGATTTTATAACCTTGACCGCACAGGGAGAACCCGAAACGGTCACTAATGTCAACACCATCGTAGCGGCTTCTACCTTACCAGCCGCTCGGTCCATTTACCATATAAACCGCGTTGGCAATAACGCTTACCTCAGCACCGATTTTGGGTTGGTAGTTTTGGACCTGGTCAAGAATGAAATCAAGGATACTTACTTCAGCCAGCGTACCGATGGTACGCCCCTTCCCATTTATCAGACAGTGGCTACCACCGATAGTCTGTATGCCCTGACGGGGCCAGCACGTACTACCGATACGGGCCTTCGCCTGCGCTCTATCCGATTTGCAGCCAATGTAAATATCGTTGACCCAGCCAATTGGCGAAATGTAGCAGAACCAGCGCCGTATATGAGTTCATTGGTTGTTGATCAGAATCGGCTGTATGTTTCTGTAAATGGAACCGGAATCTATCTGAGGAATACGGGTTCCTGGGTTTTGTTTCGCTCCATTACCGACCCGATTGTTCGTTTATTCCCTTCAGCAACAGGGCCTGTAGTCGCTACCAACCGCTCTATTCTTCTTCCAAACCCGCTGACATTTAGCGGGGCTCTTCTGACCAACCCTCGCGAAGTAGTTACTGATGGCACAACAATTTGGGTAGCCGACACCCAGAACGGTCTACTCTATGGTAATGCGGGACAATTTCAGCGCATCGCCCCTGAGGGCCCTACCCGCGATCAGTATGTAGGTCTATACGCCTATCCGCAAACACTCGTAACGTTACCCATTGGCCCGCTGGACGCAACAACCCTATCAACCAACCAGCCTCCCTATGAAGCCTTTTCGGTAACAGATAATCGTTGGGTGGCTAATTCAATAAATGGCTTGACTCGTGGATTTAATTCTGCGGTTTTTCTCCCTTCCGAACAGCGCCTTTACCTAAGCACGTTTGGCTCTGGTTTGTGGAATCAATCGGGCGATCAGCCACCAACTCCCGTTACGCTTCCGGCTACGATCAGCCCATTCATCACTAGTCTGGCAACCGACTCAGAAGGCAATCTGTGGATCACAACCGAGCGAACCGTTTCATCCCAGTCAGCCACATTGCATGTACGACGCCCCGACGGCACCTTCCAATCGTTCCCCGTTGTCACACAAACCAACATTGTCCAGATCGTACCTGATGACAATGGTTTTCTATGGCTTCGGCCTGACCTCGGCGGAGGGTTGTTGGTTGTCGATCCGCAAACCAATCGTAGTCGCTACCTGACCACTCAAACCGGCCAGGGTGGCTTACTGACCAACAGCGTTCGTGCGCTGGTGAAAGATCGAAATGGCGTTATTTGGGTAGGTACGGACTTAGGGCCAACCATCTTCGATAACCCAGCGGGTGCCTTCGATTCGGTTATTGATGCCCAGCCGCCTATTCTGAACCGTCGCCGACTATTGGCCAACGAACTGATTACGGCAATAGCCGTTGATGGCGGCAATCGGAAATGGATTGGCACCCAAAAAGGTATTTATCACGTGGCTCCCGATGGATCGCAGCTACTGGACACGTTCACGGCCGATAATAGCCCGTTACCCAGCAATAGCATTCAGGCATTAGCGATTGAACCCACGCGTGGGGCCATATTCATTCAGACTCCCAATGGGCTGGTATCGTATCAGGGACCAGCCACCGAGCCCAATGATCGGCTGAGTAACATCACTATTTTCCCGAATCCTGTTCGACCCGACTTTACAGGGAATGTGGGCATAAGCGGGCTTACGGAAAATTCAACTGTAAAAATTCTTGATGCAGGCGGCAAACTGGTTTATGAGACTCGTTCGCAGGGCGGAACGGCCACCTGGAATCTGATCGACTATCAGGGGCGTCAGGCTCAAACGGGTATTTATCTCATAGTAGTAGTCACTTCCGATGGCATGGAAGGGCTGGCTGGTAAACTTGCTGTTGTTCGCTAGGCAGACAATTTTATCGTCGACCATCGTCATTGCTTATTTTTTTACTCTGTTTACCTCCCGAACTCATCTGACCAAACTTAAAGCTTAAGGTCAGGCGTACCGAACGGTTAACAAACAGCGATGTATTCTGCGCCGTAAACGTAGGCGCAAACTGTTCGCCAGTCTGCCGATTACTTCGGTTAAACGGATTATTGAAATTGAGTGTCATTGTGATTTTCTTATCCATGAATTCCTTCTTTGCCGACAAGCCGTAGTAATACCAGCCCGAATTCCGACTTTGCAACGAAATCCATCCTGAATTAACGTAGCCATTCGCCTGCAAGGTGAAATCTTTTGGTAGCTTATACGATGCATTAGGGCCCACACTCCATACCCAGCCACTCGTTCGCTGATTGAGCGCAACACTGGTCAGATCAACATAGGTCAGGTCGGTATTCAGGCTGATATTGGTCTGTTTATTAGGCTGAAGCGTAACATTCATATTGGCACCGTAGCTGGCATTTCGCCCAATGTTCTGCGGTGAAGATAAGGCGGCTCCCTGCGCATCGACAGTGGTTAGCCATTCGATGGAGTTATTCGTCTGCCGCCAGAATAAAGCCGCATTAAACGATGAGCCCTCTTTCCCAAATGTGCTGTAGGAAACTTCTGTAGCATGAGTCAATTCGGGATTTAAATAGGGATTGCCCGTCTGCACATTTTTGGGGTCGCTGTAGTTCTTGTATGGATTCAGGTACCAGATCATTGGACGCGAAATCCGTTGGGTATAACTAACCTTCACCGTACGTTTCGTATTGAAGGTTTTCGCCAGTGTAAAACTAGGAATCAGGTTCTGATACTGGTTTGAGAATCGAGTTTGCGTGGTTACAAAATCGCCCTGTATAGAGGTGTTTTCAAGCCGGGCACCTGCTGTTAGGTTCCATTTTCGTTTCGAGTCTATTTTCAGCGATGTATATCCCGACGTAACCTGCTGGCTATACGTAAATTCGCTCGACCGATTCGGATCAATCGTGTAATCCTGTTCAAGGCCACTCGTCGCCTGTTCAATCACATACTCACTGCCGATATTCCGTAAAATCGTCTTCGCTCCAGCTTCCAGCTTAAAATTAAGCGTGTCCTGCTTGGTTCGGGCCGTCAATGGGTGTACGTAATCAGTCTGGAGCGTGTATTCATTGTTGCGGCTGAGGTTTGTACTTCGCTCCAGATACGTCGGCAGGGCTGATTCGATGCCAGTTTGCTGAATCGTGTAATAATAATTATCAGGCATCCGGGCATATTGGGTCAGGATCGAAAACTCCCGTCCTGGTTTCTTAAACGATTTGGTCCAGCCCAGATTAAACTCCGTATTCCCAAAAGGATTCCGAAACTGAATCTTGCGCTGGTACGCTTGAATTACGTTTCCCTGCGTATCGGTAAGGCTGCTAGTTAGTGTGCTATTATTGGGAAAAGCCCCACCCCAGGCATTCGCCGAAAAGTTGATTCGGTTTGTCGTATCGGGATCATAATCAACGCTCAATTCACCGTATCCGCTCGTTCCGGTGTTATCGCGAAATGTACTCTGCTTTAAAATACTTGTCGGGATTCCGTTCGCCAGAGCCGTACGCGTGCTACTGGTTTCGCCGATCCCGCGAAACTGGTCGCCATTCAACGAAATCGCAACCCCCAGTTTCTTGCCCTTCACGTTCAGATTGCCCCCGATTGACCGATTCAAATTTCCCCAAGTCAAATTAACAGTACCATTGGTGCCCTGAATTGCTTTCTTGGTAATAATATTGATAACCCCTGCCGACCCTTCGGCATCGTATTTGGCTCCGGGACTCGTAATCACCTCCACCGATTTAATGATGTTGGCCGGCATCTGTTTAAGCGCATCAGCCAGATTACGGGCCATAATGCTGGACGGTTTTCCATTCACCAGCACTTTAATATTGCCACTACCCCGCATTTTTACATTGCCATCCAGATCAACCGTAAGCATGGGTACTTTACGAAGCACGTCGGCCGCTGTGCCGCCCGTATTGGTGGCATCTTTTTCTGCATTATACACCAGCCGATCGCCTTTATCTTCAACCAAGGTTTTCTGCCCAACCACAGCTACTTCCTTCAAATTCTTCGTGTCGGGTACCAATTTAATTGGCCCCAGCTCTATCCGTGGTTTTTCCGTCGTTATCCTGATAGCCTCCAGTAGTTTGGTCCGATAGCCGACAAAGGAAATTTCTAGTTTATACTCGCCAACAGCAACGGTTTCGAGCAGGAAGCCACCATCTTCCTTGGTGGTCACTCCTGTAACGAGCTTGTTGTCTGCGGTTTTAAGTGCTACCGTAGCAAAAGGAACAGGCTTGGTCGTTAGTGAATCACTCAGCACACCACTCACGCGCCCAATGCCTGATTGGCTGAAGGAAAGATAAGGCGATAAATAAAGGAGAAACAGGAAAAGGTTTTTCATAACGGCGGAATCAACATTCCAGGGCTATTAGTTTTCACTGCATTACTGAGCAGCAGAGCAAAAGTAATGTGACAAAAACAACCAGTTAATGACGTTATGATTCTTTAACAATCTTTGACATTCTTTAACAATTGGTGAAGCCATGCGGCCCGTAACCACTCGTCAGGATCAGCATGGCGATTCCGTACAATGGGCAAAGACAGCCTAAACAAGCTAATTTTCTGTTCGTTATAAGTGTACTGGATTAAGAACCGCGAAAGCTTTTGATCGGATTTGACGAATCAGGGCATTTTGCCTAATTTTGGCTGATTTTTAGCCCCTCACCTGATGCGATAGCGCAATTAGGTAAGTTACTAACCGAAATTAATGCACTCAATATGAGAGAAATACAGTTCCGCGAAGCCCTACGGGAGGCCATGTCGGAAGAAATGCGCCGGGACCCGCTGGTCTACCTGATGGGCGAAGAAGTCGCCGAATACAATGGTGCCTACAAAGTTAGCCAGGGTATGCTTGACGAATTCGGACCGGAACGGGTAATCGATACCCCCATTGCCGAGCTTGGTTTCGCAGGTATTGGTGTTGGGTCGGCTATGAATGGCTTACGTCCTATTATCGAGTTCATGACATTCAACTTCTCGCTGGTGGCAATTGATCAGGTCATTAACTCAGCGGCTAAAGTTATGTCGATGTCGGGCGGGCAATATTCCTGCCCGATTGTGTTTCGGGGCCCTACGGGTAATGCCGGTATGCTCTCGTCGCAGCACTCGCAGAACTTCGAAAACTGGTTTGCCAATACCCCCGGCCTGAAAGTCGTAGTTCCTTCAAACCCTTACGACGCCAAAGGCCTGTTGAAATCGGCCATTCGCGATAATGATCCGGTTATCTTCATGGAGTCGGAGCTGATGTATGGCGATAAAGGACAGGTTCCCGAAGAAGAATATCTGATTCCTATTGGCCAGGCCAATGTGGTTCGCGAAGGCAATGACGTAACGATTGTCTCGTTTGGCAAGATCATGAAAGTGGCATTGGCTGCGGCTGACGAACTCGCTAAAAACGGCGTTTCGGCAGAAGTGATCGATCTCCGTTCAGTTCGCCCAATCGATTATGCTACCATTATCAACTCGGTAAAGAAAACCAATCGGTGCGTGATTGTGGAAGAAGCCTGGCCACTGGCTGCGATTTCGTCGGAATTAACGTACAATATCCAGCGCAACGCGTTCGATTATCTGGATGCTCCTGTGATCCGGGTCAATAGCATGGATTTACCTCTCCCCTATGCTCCGACCCTCATCGAAGCGATTTTGCCCAACGTAAAACGCACCTTACAGGCCGTTGAATCGGTGATGTATAAGAAGTAAATCCTAAGGGTTCAGTACCAAAGGAGCGATGACCTGAGTGGTTATCGCTCCTTCTTTTTATACACCTATTGTCAACAAAAAAATCCCGGCCGTTCGAGACGGTCGGGATTTTGATTGGCGTAATTGTAGGTAAAACGCCTGTACGGGAAATAAAGTTTAGGCTCTGAAAAATAGTTCGATTATTTTTCAACTTATTCATGATTTTGATAAACTTGTCGAAAACACTACTTATTCAACGATTCATGGCAACTGTTCGCCCCGCCGGAAAAACAATTTATGAAGTAACGATCAACCATGTTGGCTCCCTAAGTACCCTTCGCCAACGTGAGCCAACTGTCATTTTTTTCTCCAATCTACGGAAAGCGGTCGATGCCATTACGGCCGAATTGGCGCTCAACAATTGGCCACCCAAAGTCAATTATACCGCCGTGTATCGGGGAGTAAAACAACGGGATTTTTATAGCTGCGACTTTACAATGGCGGGTATGCGCGTATTTCGTCTGAAAATTGTTCCGCGTATCCTGAACCCGGCTTTACCTCGCTTGGGAATCGACGAAAACCCGGCGAAATAAAAATTTAGTCAAGTATAGTCAGGAGTGGTTAGAAGTTGCCAGGCATTGTAGTAAGCAACGCTTGACGACTTCTGACCACTCCTGACTATACTTGACTCCTTAATACGCTTTCAGGCTTAAATCCAGGCTTTTGATCTGATGCGTCAGGGCACCCGACGAAATAAAATCAACCCCTGTTTCGGCATACGCTCGGAGATTGGTTTCATCGATGCCTCCCGATGCCTCAGTTATGTACCGCCCATCGATCAGACGGACCATTTCGCGAATACCTTCGGGAGTAAAGTTGTCCAGCAAAATCACATCCACCTGCCCAACCCGTAATACCTCCTCGACCTCTGCCCGATTACGGGTCTCAACTTCGATCCGAAGCGAACGCCCTGTATTCTTTAAATAGGTAACGGCCTGAGTAATGGCGGCCTCAATACTCCCCGCGTAATCGACGTGGTTGTCCTTGATCAGAATCATGTCGTACAGACCGAAGCGATGATTGACGGCTCCACCAATCTTGGTTGCCATTTTTTCACAGATGCGGAAATTAGGGGTGGTTTTTCGCGTATCCAGCAACTTTGCCCGCGTACCTTCGAGCAAATTGACCAGTTCTCGGGTATGTGTGGCAATGCCACTCATGCGTTGCATACAGTTGAGGACCAGCCGCTCAGCCGTCAGTATATTCCGGGCGTTTCCGCTGACAGTCAATACAATATCGCCGGGTTTGATGCTGGCTCCATCCTGCATCAGTACATCAACCACAAAGGTTGGATCAACTTCCGCAAAAATGGCTTTGGCTACTTCAACGCCAGCCAGAATGCCCGCTTCTTTCACTAACAATCGAGCCCGTTTTTGTGCATCGGCCGGAATCGTCGATAGGGATGTATGATCGCCATCGCCAACATCTTCGGCTAAGGCCAATTGGATAAATTCATGCAGATTCATGCGCGCAAGTTAACTATTTTATCCTGACCTGACAGGTTTTCGGAACCCATCGGGTCGATCACTTGCATTCTTCGCAAATTGGTACGAAATTTGTCATCCGCTAAGGAAATTTATGAACCAACCGCGAGTCATACAACGCTTTTCGAGCCTGATGCTAGCTACTCTATTGCTGTTTACAGCTATATGGGGGCATGGCAACACCGCTCAGGCAAAGCCGTTGATGACGCCCAAGCCGGTTTCTCAACAGTCGAAATCGGGCAAAGCGACGGATGCACCTTCATCCAATGCCCAACTGAGCGCGGCCCAATTTGAAGCGGTCGTTACACCTGCCATAAAAGTAGGCGAATCGGGCCAGACCGCTTTTCTGCTCCCCGAACCGACACTGGTGATTCTGCTGCTGTTGAGCGTTGTGCTACTTCAGCATTTTACACTGCCGCATTTCTATTTCTCGTATTTCAGGCACGTCTTTGGGCATCATATTGCCACCAATGCGCCCTAGCCTTCGCTGGGGTCTTATCTCCTTTCGTTAGTACCCACCTGTTTCTCAGTCGATATCATTGACTGAAGTCGTTTTTGTTCTAAATCAATTTATGTCAAAACAGGCGTTTGCCTGTGTTTCCAATGCAAAACAAAACCGGAATTCTAATTCTGACTGGGGTCATTGCGGCTATTTGCCTCTACTTCCTGTCATTTACCTTTGTCTCGCGGAGCATCAAGGCCGATGCGGAGACTTACGCAACCAATAAGCAGGGACTTGTTGACCGTAACAAAAAACAGCACTATCTCGATTCGCTCTGGAAAGAGCCCGTTTATCTGGGCAGTACCCTTCAGGAAGTAACCGAACGCGAGCTGGGCCTGGGCCTTGATTTACAGGGCGGTATGCACGTTGTGCTGGAAGTGTCTCCTGCCGACATTCTGCGCGGTCTATCGGGCAATAACCGTGACCCTAAGTTCAATCAGGCCCTGAAGCTGGCTCTGGAAGATCAGAAAACTAGCACCGCCAAATTCGTAGATCTGTTTGCGGATGAATTTAAAAAACTGGCTCCTGATACCAAATTGGCTACCGTTTTTGCGACCAGTGCCAACCGCAGCAAAATCAACTTTCAGTCGTCGGATACGGAAGTTCGGAAATTATTGAACACCGAAGTCGAAGATGCCATCAAGCGGGCTTATCAGATCATTCAGGCACGGGTCGACAAATTTGGGGTAGCCAACCCAAACATTCAGCGTTTGCCGGGTTCAGGCCGCATTCAGATCGAACTACCGGGTGTTGATAACCCTGAGCGTATCCGTCGCCTGCTGACTGGAGCGGCTAAACTGGAATTTACGGAAGTGTACCGCCTGAACGAACTGGCTCCGGCGATCGAAGGTATTGGTGCTTTCCTACTTCGTGAAGAAGCGGCCCGCAAAGCCGCTCTGAAAAATGGGGCACCTGCCTCGGGTACAGCGACCAAAGGAGGATCGGGTACATCGAGTCTGGAATCACAATTGGCACAGGGCAACAAATCGGATTCGGCCAGCAAGGCGAAAAACGATACGGCTGCCGCAGCCGCTCAGGGTAATGCGCTTACTCAGTTGTTCTTACCCGTTGGCCAGGACCAGCTGGGCGTTTATCTGAAAGATACGGCGCGGGCCAATGCCGTCCTGAATACGCCTGAGATCCGCAACCTATTCCCGGCCGACATCGTGTTTGCCTGGGATCGGAAAGCATTCAAAGCAACGGATGGCAAAGAAATCCTGCCGCTTTACTTCCTGAAAAAGTCAGGTGGACGCGCTCCGCTCGAAGGGGATGTGATTACCGACGCTACCAATGACTATGACGACCGTGGCCGTCCTGAAGTGACGATGAACATGAACGCAGAAGGAGCGCGTAAATGGCGTAACCTGACAGCCGCCAACGTAGGTCGCCCGGTTGCTATTTTGCTGGACAATCTGGTGTATACAGCACCAAACGTACAGAACGAAATCCCAAATGGTCGTTCGAGCATCTCGGGGAATTTCACGGTTGAAGAAACCAAAGACCTTGCCAACGTCCTGAAAGCGGGTAAACTGCCTGCGCCAACCAATATTGTTGAGGAAAGCATTGTCGGCGCTACGCTGGGTTCAGAAGCCGTTAGTGCCGGGGTTCTGTCGTCTCTGGTCGGGATTTTGCTGGTACTGGGATTTGTAATCTTTTATTACAACCGGGCCGGTTTCATTGCCGATCTGGCCTTGATTGTCAACCTGTTCTTCCTGCTGGGTGTAATGGCTTCGCTGGGTGCTGTACTGACCATGCCCGGCATTGCGGGTATCGTACTCTCGATTGGTATGGCCGTGGATGCGAACGTACTGATTTTTGAGCGGATCAAGGAAGAACTGGCAGAAGGTAAGACCTTTAAGGTAGCCGTTGCCGATGGCTTTAAAAATGCCATGTCTTCGATTATCGACTCAAACGTGACGACCTTCCTGACGGGTATCGTACTCTTTATTTTCGGTACGGGTCTGATTCTGGGCTTTGCTACGACGCTGATTATCGGTATTCTGACATCACTGTTCGCAGCTATTTTCATCACCCGACTGATTCTGGAATACTATATCCGCAATGGTCAGACGCTGACCTTTACCTCGTCGTGGGCCAAAAATCTGTTCAAAGATTCAGATTTTGACTTCGTATCGCGCCGGAAACTGTACTATACGATTTCGTCGGCCATTATTGCAGCCGGTATTATCTCGGTTATTTTCAAAGGGTTCGGTCTGGGTGTGGATTTCAAAGGTGGGCGCTCATACGTTATCCGTTTTGAGAAATCAGTTAGTACCGACGAGGTTCGGAATGCACTTGAAGGCGTATTAGGCGCATCGCCCGAAGTAAAAACCTACGGTGGTACCGGGATCGGTGCTAATCAGGTGAAAATAACGACCCCATATCTGGTCGACGACAATTCGCAGGGAGCGGATAAGAAGGCCGAAGCGACTATCTACCAGGGTCTGAGCAGCCTGAAAGGGAATCCGGCTAAAATTGAAAGCTCGCAGAAAGTTGGTCCAACCATCGCCAACGATATTATGACGTCGGCATTATGGTCCATTTTGCTGGCAGTGGCCGTCGTGTTTGTCTACATTCTGATCCGGTTTAAGCGGCTGGCATTTGGCTACGGTGCCGTGGTTGCCATGTTCCACGATGTGTTGATTATCCTGGCTATCTTCTCGATTTTCAACGGGTTGTTGCCCTTCTCGCTGGATGTTGATCAGGCCTTTGTTGGTGCTTTGCTCACGATCATGGGGTATTCGATGAACGATACGGTTGTGGTATTCGACCGGGTACGTGAGTACCTGAACGAAAACCGGGGCAAGAAAGAAAGCATTCCGACCATCATCAACAACGCTTTAAACAGTACACTGAGCCGTACGGCCGTTACGGGCTTCTCAACGATTCTGGTTCTGTTGGTCCTCTTCATTTTTGGGGGCGAAACCATCCGGGGCTTCTCGTTCGCTATGTTGATCGGCGTAATCGTAGGTACGTACTCATCGCTGTTCGTTGCCACCCCGATTGTGGTTGATGCCCTGAGCCGCGATCAGGAAAAAGATACCGTAGCGCCTGCTATTGCTGAAAAGAAAACGGGCTTCGACGCTATTCCAGCCGACTTCACCACGAAAGCCGCTGCAACGCCTGAAGAGTTTATAGCTACGAAAAAAGAAAAGAAAGACAAAAAGCCTTTGATTCGCCCTTCGCAATCGTAAGGTAAAGAGTGAAAGAATGAAAGAGTGAAAGAGCGAAAAAATTGCCGCATGGCTTTCGCACTTTCACTCTTTCGCACTTTCGCTCTTTTTTTTCGTATCTTTCCAAACGGTTTCACCCAAGAATCTTTTTCCAAAAGACACAATCACCAAACTCTATTTTCCTACATGGAGACTAAACTAAAGCCAGTAGATACCAGCGTTATGCGCAAAAAGCCCCTTTCGGCCTATGCGGCTGACGCGCAAAAAAGTGAACTAAAACGAGTATTGACGCGCTGGGGCCTTACCTCATTAGGTATTGGTGCCGTTATTGGCGGTGGTATTTTCGTATTGACAGGTATTGCTGCCCGCGAATGGGCAGGCCCTGCCCTTGCCCTAGCTTTCGTCATTGCGGGTGTGGCCTGTACATTTGCGGCTTTGTGTTATGCCGAGTTTGCATCAATTCTGCCCGTTGAAGGCTCAGCGTATGCCTATTCCTACGGCACCGTTGGTGAATTGTTTGCCTGGCTCATCGGCTGGAATCTTATTCTGGAGTATATGATGGGGGCTACTACGGTGGCCGTAAGCTGGTCGGGATATTTTGAAAAATTTCTTCATCTATTCCATATAGAACCGCCTATATGGCTTATGAACGACCCAATCACCGCCCACGAAAAGGCGGATGCCCTACGCGCTGCCGGTACCGCCGTTCCTGACTTTACGTTTGCCATCAACCTACCAGCCCTGCTGATTGTATGGGTCGTGACGTATATCCTTGTGAAAGGAATTAAAGAAGCCGCCAGCACCAATAACCTGATTGTGATCCTGAAAGTAGCTACGGTCATTTTTGTGATCATTGCCGGATCGTTCTTCGTCGATACCGCCAACTGGACGCCCTTTATTCCTAATGCTGTAATTGACGAAACAGGCCAAACTCACTTTGGCGTACCTGGTATTGTTACAGCCGCTGGTATTGTATTCTTTGCGTATATCGGTTTCGACGCGGTTTCGACGCAGGCAGGCGAAGCTATCAATCCGAAGAAAGACGTTCCTTTTGCGATCATTGCCTCGCTGCTAATCTGTACGGCCCTCTACATTCTGGTGTCACTTGTACTGACGGGTATGGTTAAATACGATACACTCGACCTGAAAGCACCTGTTGCACAGGCCTTTGCCGATGCAGGATTGAACTGGGCGGTGTACCTGATCACGATTGCCGCCATTGCCGGTCTGACCTCAGTAATGCTGGTCATGATGCTGGGCCAAACCCGCGTTTTCCTAGGCATGGCCAAAGACGGTCTTCTCCCCAAAAGTCTGTTTGCATCCATTCACCCAACCTTCAAAACGCCCTGGAAGAGCACGATCTTCGTTGGTACAATCGTATCCATTGTGGCCGCGATTACCCCAATTGACAAAGTATCGCAGCTAACCAGTTCGGGGACGCTGTTCGCGTTTGCTATGATCTGTGGAGCCGTTTGGCAGTTGCGTATAAAGGAGCCCAACCTCGAACGCCCCTACCGTACGCCCGCCCTGCCTGTTATTGCGACACTGGGTATCCTGGCCAACCTGTACCTGATGTGGAATCTGCGTACCGATACGAAAATTACGTTTGTTGTCTGGTGTATCATTGGCCTCATTGTGTACTTCGCTTATAGCCGCAAGCACAGCAATTTGAACAACCCACAAGAATAAATCATCTGTTTATTTCGAGCCTACAATGCCCTTTGGTTACGCACCGAAGGGCATTTTTCATTAGTCTATAGACTAATGATCTGATGTACGATGTGTACTTTTGTGGCCACATGCGTACACAGGAACTTATCGGTTATGCTTCGGCCCTCATTGTCGGAATAGTCCTTGGCTTGACCGGGGGCGGGGGATCGATTCTGACAGTCCCCATTTTTGTGTATGTTTTCCAGATTCCGCCTGTATTAGCCACAACCTATTCACTGTTTGTGGTCGGTTCTACTTCATTGGTCGGTTCGGTCAGTCATGTCTGGAAAAGCCAGGTTGATCTACGAATAACCTCTGCTTTTGCGCTGCCCTCCTTTGTTTCTGTTTACCTGACCCGACGGTTTCTGGTTCCTGCGCTCCCCGACCCCTTGTTTCAGTTTGATCACTTTCGGCTCTCAAAAAGTGATGCAATTCTTTACTTTTTCGCGATTGTGATGATTTTGGCCGCTCGTTCAATGATTCGTAATGATCGGCCCGAACAAGGGGAAGCTGCCGACGGAAAGCCACGCTATGGTAATCTGGCCTTGGATGGCCTTTCTGTAGGGCTACTGACGGGCACCATTGGGGCTGGTGGTGGCTTTCTGATCGTACCCATGCTCGTTTTGCTGGCCGGATTGACTATACACCGGGCTGTAGCCACCTCTATCCTGATTATTGCCGTCAACTCGTTTGTGGGTTTTCTGGGCGATATTCATCATACCGACCTGAACTGGAATTTTCTGCTACCTTTTACCGGATTATCTATCGCTGGTATTTTTATTGGAATGTACCTGGCCCGCTTTGTTGCACCTGATCGACTCAAAAAAGGGTTCGGCTGGTTCGTGCTGGCTGTAGCGACCTATATCATTCTGAAAGAGATACTATAAGTGTCCGCAAAAAATAAAAAGCTACTGTCTGTTCAGTAGCTTTTTATTAATAAAACAGCGTTTAGTGGCTCTTCTCTACTGTTTCTTTTCTGGCATCAGCACCAGCCTGATAAAGTTTTCGCCCAGGTATTTGTTTGCGGCCGCTTTGGTACTTTCGACAGTCACTTTCTCTAATTGTTCGTTCTCATGCAGTACTTCGTCGGGAGCATCGCCATTGTAGTACTGGTTCTGCAGGTAGCCAAGCCAGAACTGGTTGTCTTTTAATTGCACTTCCGTTTCCCGGCGGGTTTCAGCTTTGAATTTGGCAATATCGGCTGGCAACGCGCCATTCTTCTTTAGCTCATTAATCTGCTCCTGCGTTTTGGCAATCAATTTTTCGACGTTTTCGGGCCCACAACCGAAATTAATACGGAACGTATAACGGGGCACCGGGTACTTGGCATAAGCTGCGCTGGCTCCTACGCCATAGACTCCACTTTCTTCTTCCCTGAGTTTTTCAATCAGTTTGATTTCGAGTACTTCGGCCAGTGCATCCAGTTGCGTGGTTACTTCAGGCGACCAGCTTAGATCACCGCTATAAACCAGTTGTACCGACGCTTTTGGATCGAGACCCTTGTACACCGTTTTGCTGATCTGTCCCGACGGAATCCGTATACCCAGGTCATTGAATTTTTCAGGTTTATCGCTGCCGGGAAGGCCACCCAGATACTTTTCGATCAAGGGCTTGATCTGCTCCTCTTTAAAATTACCGACGAAGAAGAACCGGAAGTCACCCCCGTTGGCGAAACGTTCCTGATAGATTTGTAAGGCGCGGTCCAGATCAATTTTATCCAGATCGTCGGGCTTCAGTGGCTGACGGCGGGGATTGTTGCCGCCCAACGTTACCGAGACGGTATCCTGAAATACTTTTTGTGGCGTGGGCGTATTGATCTGATTCTGCAAGGCACTGCGCTGGTTCGACAGAAAGCCTTTGACCACATCAGGGTCTTTGCGCGGCTGGGTGAAATAGCTGTACAGTAATTGCAAAGCCGTTTCCAGGTCTTTCGGCGCGGCACTGCCATTGACGCCTTCGCTCAACTCGCCTACATACGGAAATACACTGACCTGTTTGCCCGCCAGAAATTTCCCCAGTTGAATCTGGTTATAAGCCCCCGTTCCGCCCATGGCCGTCAACGTAGACGAAAAACGGGCCGACTGAAAATCCTTAAGGTCGTAGAGCGAGGTGCCGCCAAAGCTATTCGCCGAAAACAGAATCTGGTCATTTTTGAAATCGGTAGGTTTCAGCACTACCTTCACCCCATTTTTCAGCGTCCATTCCGTTACACCGATATCGCTGATCTTCTTTTCGCTCACAACAGGTGAAGCTGTCGGCTGCGTTACCAGCAATGGGCTATCAACGGTTTTGTCTTCATAAGCCGTTAGCCCTTTGCCCGAATCGTCGATGTAGCTAAGAATCTGGGCTTCGGTAGGCAATTTATCCTTGTCTTTCTCTGGAGCCATTACAATAACGGCCCGGTTGTCGTTGTGGATAAACTGATCGACCAGGGCATTTACTTCGGCCAGTTTGATACCCGGCTGTTCTTTTTTCAGAAAATCGTAATAAAACTCGATGCTGGTATAGGGCTCTTTCTCCGTAAAATTCTGCACGTAGTCGTTCACAAAGCTCGACGAGCGGGTTTTGTTGCGTTCACTATACGCCTGCTCTACGCTGGTCATGAATTCCTGCTTGGCCCGTTCTAATTCTGTAGCCGTAAAGCCAAACTGCTTCACACGGGCATTTTCGTTCAATACAGCCCGGATTGCCTGCTCTACATTCCCACCTTTGGCAACGGCAATCGACGTAAAAGCATCCAGATTACCTAGAAAATCGCCGTAGTTGCTGTACCCTCCCAGAAAGGGCGGATTGGCCTGTTGGGTCAACTCCTGAATCCGATTGCCGAGCATAGTATTGAACAGACCCCGCTTAATGCTCTCCCGCAAATCGTTCAGAGTTTTCTCCTTAATTTCGGGCCGCTTGTAAATTACCTGAATCACGGTGTTGGGCTGCTCAGGATCGGTCACTATCACCACTTTGGTATCTTTATGCGCCGGAATGTCGTACTCGGTGCGTGGTCTGGGATTTTTTACAACTGGAATGCGCCCGAACTTCTCCCGAATAATGCCTTCGACCTGTTTCACATCGAAATCGCCAACGGCTACAACAGCCATCAGATCAGGCCGGTACCAGTCATGATAAAACTGCCGGAGGGTTTCGGTTTTGAAGGTCGTCAGCACCTGTTCTGTACCGATGGGCAGTCGTTTGGAATACTGTGAATTGTTGAGCAGCGCGGGAAAGTACTTGTCGCGCATCCGCTGACCCGCTCCCCGGCCCAGACGTCGCTCTTCCAGCACAACGCCCCGCTCTTTATCTACTTCGGCCGGATCAATAGTAGCATTATGCGCCCAGTCTTCCAGAATCTGAAAGGCTTTGTTGAATACATTGATGGAGTCGGTCGGAACGGGAAGTTGATAAACGGTTTCATCGAAACCCGTGTAGGCATTCAGGTCGGCACCAAAGCGAACACCCGCCGATTGCAGATAATTGACCAGTTCGTTTTTCGGGAAATTCTTTGTGCCATTGAACTCCATATGTTCCATGAAGTGCGCCAGCCCCTGTTGGTTATCGGTTTCCAGTACCGAACCTACCCGAATGACCAACCGAAGTTCGGCCCGGTTTTTAGGCTCGGCATTCTTGCGGATGTAATAGGTCAGGCCATTGGGCAGCTTACCCACTTTTACGGCTGGATCGACCGGAATGGGGCTGTTCAACTTAAAGCTGGCAGCCGACGATGTTGTTGGTTTAGCAACGGTTTTGGGTTTTGGCACAGGCTGGGCAATGACCAGCGATGCACCACAAAGCAGGTTAAGTAAAACAGGAAAACGTACCATTTAGTGGGCCGTAGCAGGCGGGTTAATTGATTACTAAATTATAACGAGTTATCCGGTTGAATCGTTTATCGGTGTCCGATTAGCAAAATAGCAACGACAATCGATACCATGACTGATAACCAGCAGATAATAATAATCCACCGCGCTGGAATTTCCCAACTGCGGACATGAAACGCATCGGGCCTGACGGGCACCATTGCACTCACCTGATTTCGGTGGCAGAAATCGTCCCAGCCTTCATAATCGATAAAATGCGTAAGGGTGTCTAAAAACGCTTTCGACGGAACCTCCGACAACTGCCAGAACGCCTGTAAATCTTCCACGTTCAACTCGTGATTAGTCTGGCTCAACACAAGTTCACTTAAGTGTACGAAGTCGCGCAATCGCCAGTGTGACGAGGGTTCCCAGTGCAGAATGCGTTCTATTTGCCGTTTTAGTTCGTGGACATGCTGATTCACAGCTTTATATTACGCATTTTCATTGAGAAGCTGTTTACGTTAGCTGATGGCTGTTTATTCATTCGCCTAAGATGAGCAATCCAGCCGAAACTTGTACTGATGCCATCGTTCGTAATCTTTAGCCAGTTTCCAGTGGCTCTCTAACCGGCTCATTGGTATCTATTACCATTGATGAACAACCAACGCATCATTGGCGGTTTGCTGGAAGGGCTCAATGCTTTCGCGTCGGAGATACGGTACGTTGGACATAAATGCGTTTTTTTATACTTTACCATCCAGAGGCTATCAGGTTGAAGGTATAAGGTTGCTTTACCCAACTTAATTACAGGCGTCAAACTTCCCCTCTTACGATGACTCAACTCGATCAACAGGTTGCCAGCCGACTGACCCGATTTTATGTAATCGCCCTCATGGTCATTGCGATGCTATCGCTGGGAGGGCTTTGGTTTATCAAACGTACGTTGAGCAATCATTATGACGATGGGCGGATAGTCAACGTAGCCGGGCGACAACGAATGCTTAGTCAGCGGCTTACCAAACTGGCCATTCTGAGGGCTGAAGGTATTGAAGCAACGGATACCGCTTCGTTCGATTCATTGCTACGCGACTGGCATCAAACCCACAATCAGCTACGAGGAGGAAAATTACAGATGGAAAAAGAGTATGCTGTCCGGAAAAGTGCGACCCTCGACAGCATGTTCGACCATATCGAGCCGTATTTCCAGGCTATGTATCAAGGCTTTAACCGAATCAATGCATCACAATCACCACCTGCCGAACATAAAAAGGCCTTACAGGTAGTTCTTCAGAACGAGTTGTCGTTTTTGCAGCAAATGAACGACATCGTTTTTCAATTCGATACCGAAAGCGTTGAGCGCGTCCGTACACTCGAACGAATTGAATGGCTACTGACAGCCTGCACCTTGTTAACTCTATTGATTGAGGGGTTATTCATTTTTCGACCCGTCGTCAATCACACAAAAGCCGTTATCAGCCGACTGGCGAGGTCCGAACAGTCGTTACAACGCACAAACCAGCGACTGGAAATTACGAACCACGCATTGGAAGCAACGAACCAGAACCTGGCTTTTACGAACCAAAAACTACTGGATACGCAACAGGAATTGGTGCGCACTACAGAAGAAAAATATCAGCTTATCCGGGCCGAAGATCGGGTCCGTTCGGCAGCGCTATTGGAAGGCCAGGAAGAAGAAAGACGTCGGTTTGCCCGCGAACTGCATGATGGCATCGGCCAGATGCTGACCGGCATAAAACTCCACGCCGAAAAGCTAAAATCCAGCTCAATGGACGATGATAAACAACGTCAGCGGTTTGCCGAGCTTTGCGATCTTATCGCCGACATTATTCAGACTACGCGTCAGGTATCGTACAATCTGATGCCCTCTACCCTCAGCGATTTCGGGTTAGGACCAACCCTACAGTTATTGGCCGAACAGACCACTCGTTCGTCGGGCATCGATATTGTGTTTAACGGCCCCCACGATGCTGCCCGATTAAGCCCCACAATGGAGATCAGTTTGTATCGTATTGCACAGGAAGCGCTGCACAATGCCGTAAAATATGCCAATGCACAAACGATTCGTATCCATCTTCAACAGGATCGGCATAAATTAGTGCTTTCTGTGCAGGACGATGGCAAGGGCTTCACACCGAAAGCGGTTCGTTCTATGGAAAACTCATCGCTGATCGTCAATGGTCTGGAGAATATGCGGACCCGCGCCCAACTTCTTGATGGAACGTTGACGATCAGGTCTAAACCCAAAAAAGGAACAACCGTCGAGGTAATCATCAACCTGATAAACTAAAACCGTAAACCTTAATGCTATGTCGATACGTGTTCTTGTCACCGACGACCACTCTGTAGTCCGAAAAGGAATTCGGATGCTCCTGGAAGACGAGCCTGACATTCAGATCGTTGGCGAGGCATCCGATGGCGATGAAGCCGTTGCTCTACTGTCGGGCGTCGATACGGATGTCTTACTGCTCGACATTACCATGCCCCGCATGTCGGGCATCGATACGCTGAAGGTTGTATCCGAAAAGTACCCCAGGGTGCGGACGCTGCTATTCAGTATGCACAACAATCCCGACTATATTCTGAAAGCTGTTCAGCATGGGGCTGCTGGCTATCTGCTAAAAGATACGGGGCAGGAAGAAATTTTAAAGGCCGTTCGGACCGTGGTCGATGGGGATTTGTACTATCCTCCGAACGCGTCATCGGTTATTATCCGCCATCTGGTACTCCCCAATTCAATTCAACGAAAACATGAAGTAAGTACCAGTCAGCCTAAAGGCCCCTCCATCTGGAACAGAATTACGGCTCGGGAAGCCCAGATTCTGACCTGCCTGATCGACGGTATGAGTAGTCCCGAAATTGCGGATCGATTTGGCATCAGCCCCAACACCGTAGCCAACCAACGGGCCAGCATTATCCGCAAAGTGGGAGTAAAAAATACCGTTGACCTAATCCGAATTGCCCTGGAAGATAAAACCCGATAACCAGTCCTTAGACTTTAATAATGACATTTTTACGGTAGAGCCACCACAAAATACCGAACCAGATCAACACAAAAGTCAGCGCTCCGGCCAGTGAGGCATTGGTTGGATCTGTAAAAGGAACAGCAATAAAAGTTCGGTAGAGATAGTCTTTCAGACCAACTTCGGTTCCGTCGGGCTTTGCTACATGGATTAAATTCATGATGCGTGGAATCAGCCCCGACAAAAAGAAGACCGTGATGGCATTCACCCCAAACGCTACAAACGGCAAGATAGCCCAGCGGTAATGCTGCGCTTTAGCCTGCCCGTCAATCAGCCAGTAGCATAACGCCAGAACCAACATGGCCAATCCTCCCGCCAGAAGTACATACGAACTGGTCCACAGCGCTTTGTTGATTGGAAAGAACCCGTTCCAGATTAACCCTCCAAACAGGGTCAGGCAACCAACGGCGAAAAGCCAGGCTGCTTTTTCGGATACGGCCCGATTGGCTTTTAGCCAGTTTCCCGTCAACATACCCAGTATACCTGTTCCTATGGCAGGAACTGTACTGAACAGCCCTTCGGGATCCCACACTTTGGCCGGTTTATAGACATGAGCAGGAGTCAGGATAATACGGTCCAGCCAGGCTGCCAGATTTGTCTCAGGTTCCAGATTGGCGTAACCCACGCCCGGTACGGGGATCAACGTCATCGCTAGCCAATACCCGACCAGTAGGCTACACAAAATATACACTTGCTGCCGATGGGTGGTTTTTAAAAAGATCAGCGAACAGACCAGATAGACGATAGCGATCCGCTGCAATACACCCAGAATACGAACCGTCGAGATATCGAATCTTGGGAAAAAATTCAGGAACAACCCCAGCAGAAACAGGGTGATGCTACGCTTCACTATTTTTTGAATAGCCCCCTTACCCGCGCCTGCCTTGCCTCCCAGTGCAAACGTAATAGAAACCCCAACGATAAACAGGAAGAAAGGGAAGATCAGGTCGGTAGGTGTCCAGCCATTCCAGGTAGCATGTTCAAGTGGTGCGTATATATGCCCCCAATCGCCTGGATTATTCACCAAAATCATGGCTGCGACCGTAAGGCCGCGAAAAAAATCGAGTGAAAGCAACCGATTTGAGCCCGTTTGTTTTGCAGAATTGGCCGAGTCGGTCAGGGCAGGTTTTACGTACATCGTTAAAAAGAATAGCTAGCTAAAGGTAAAGCAAAAAGCGGGGAAAAATACATAACCTTAGGCCCAATCAACCAAACACTTTGGCCAGCTTTTTTTCCAGATCTTTTTCGAGTTTCAACAGCCCTTCTGTGTTGGGCAGGTAGGTGAGTGCCCTGTGATGCCGTAAATCGAACGGAATATCAGCTACTGACTGCGTAATAGGAATAACCAGTTTCCCCAGCGTATGCGCCACTCCGGTTTCGTAAAACACATTCGGATTGCGATCCGTAAAATCGGTAATCACCACCTGGGCCGTGAAAATCAGATCGAAAACGTCCTGGATCAGAATGCTGTTATCCCAGATATCGTCGGCCCGCTGGCAATCAATCTTCAGTTTGGCGCACACATTCCGAATAGCCGTGTATGTTCCCGAAAAACGGTTTTCGAACGGCATCATGACCGCCAGCGAATTACTATCGATGGGTTTATCCGGAATTCGAAACACATCGGGCGCAAAAGTTATAACCCGATCTGGAACACTAGCCTGAATGGTCGACACAAAATCAGGAGCGATACGGGTACTTCGCCCCAACAATGCCTTCTTGGTTTCAATAAACCGCTCTATTTCATACAAATTGCTAATACTCTCACTCATTAATTTAGAGAGTACCTGTAAGCTATTCCCCTCATAATCATCATCTTTAAAATCCAGACTGCGTAACAGACGCGGATGATCTTCGATCAGTTCCAGGCTGTCGGTCAGATAACCGACTTTGATCCAGTCTGACTTTGTAAAGTGATCGACAATAAACTCATGTAAGGCAAATAATCGAAGCGTTTTCTGTTTGTTCTGTCTGGTCATCTTTCTAACAATTACCCATTATAATATAACTACAATATATTTTATGCAAGTATATTCAAAAACTATATTATAACAGGTACTGAGCCTACACTTTAAATTTTTTCGTGTGTTTTGATGAAGCCTTTTTATCTACTACAGGCTGTTCATTTCATCGGTGTAAAATGGCTATTTATGATCTATATAGGCCATTCTATCGGTCTTTTTACATTAAAAAGGCTGAATGTGCTCTATATTTGGTAGTGCGATTAGTTAAAGAGCGCTTGAATCAAATGGATTTTAACCAGGACTTATTAAATCAGAAACGGCAGTTTTTCGTCAGTGCAAATGCGGGAATTTCTTTACCAGTGGCCGGAGCTATCTACTGGGCGGCCTTAGCCGTTGCAGGCTTTTACTTAAAACCTAATCAATGGACATTTGTAGCTTACTGTACCAGTGGCTTACTTTTTCCATTAGGGCTTGCCCTGCAAAAGCCATTTAAGGCAAATTTGATGGTAAAAAATCCCTTATCAGGGCTGATCCCTTACGCCCTTTTTTCCATGATGTTGAGCTGGGGTATTACTATCCCGGCCAGCAGTATCGACAAATCGCTGGTACCCTTGTGTCTGGCAATTGGTATGGGCATACACTGGCCCATTATTGGCTGGGTATATTCCAGTAAAGTATGCCAGCTCCATGCCCTGCTCAGAACGATACTCGTAGTCGCTTGCTGGTATTTACTTCCTGACGACCGCTTTACAATACTTCCTTTAGTTGTTTCGGCGCTTTATGTACTAACTGTGATTGGGTTAAAAATTGAGGTTAACCAGGCCAGGAAACAGGTCAGCCTTGGGTCGTCTTTAACCCTGATTACGCCCTGAAAGGCCATACCAATAAATATAAAAAAGCTCCTCCTTATGCAGAGAGGGGCTTTTTATTGACTTTATTTTCTTAGAAGCGCCAGCGAACAAAGGCTTCCATGGCTTCGTATTCGGCAAGGCCGAGTCGGTTGTAAAGACCGGCGGTGGCACTGTTTCGTTCTTCGGCCCGTTGCCAGAACTCCCGCGAGTCGGTACCCTGATACACCACGCCATCTTTCTGCGACTGGTGTTTGAAAATACCCAACCGCTTTTTCATTACCTGATCGGGCGACATGGGTACGGCCATTTCGATTTCGTGAATATCCCACTCGGCCCAGGCACCTCGGTAGAGCCATACCCAGCAGTCTTTCATGAAATTCTTATGCTTCAGACGGCGAACCGCTTCCATAACCGCATCCAGACAAACTTTGTGTGTACCGTGTGGGTCGGCCAGATCACCAGCCGCGTAGATTTGATGAGGCTTAATTTTTTCGATCAAGTCCATCGTAATCTTAATATCTTCTTCGCTGATCGGCTTTTTCGCTACCGTTCCGGTTTCGTAGAAAGGCATATTCATAAAATGCGCATTCTCGACCGGGATACCCACAAACCGACAGGTCGATTTGGCTTCACCCATTCGAATAAGTCCTTTTACATAACGTACTTCGGGGGTATCAACTTCACTGTCTTTTTTCTCGCGCAACGAAGCAGCCGCATCATGGAAAATCCGGGTGGCTTCGGGGCTATTGATACCAAACTTCGCGTTAAAATCAACCACATAGTCGGCAAAACGCAGGGCTTCGTCATCCGCTACTGCAATGTTGCCCGAGGTCTGATAGCCTATGTGAACTTCATGCCCCTGATCGCGCAGACGCTGGAACGTACCGCCCATCGAAATAATGTCGTCGTCGGGGTGCGGGCTGAAAATCAGGCAACGCTTATGCGCCGGTAATGCCCGTTCAGGACGGTTGGTATCGTCGGCATTCGGCTTTCCGCCGGGCCAGCCCGTAATGGTATGCTGAAGCTGATTGAAAACGTCGATATTGATGTCGTAAGCCTGACCATACTGGGCCAGCAGGTCGCTCATCCCGTTGTCGTTGTAATCCCGGTCGGTCAGTTTCAGAACGGGTTTTCCCAAGGTCAATGAAAGATGGGTGACCGCCTTTTTCTTCATTTTGTTGTCCCAAACAACCGAATCCACCAACCAGGGTGTTTTCATGCGGGTCAACTCCGACGCAGCTGCTTCGTCGATCACAAACAAGGAGTTTGGATGCGTTTGCAGGTACGATGCAGGGTTCAGTTCCGTAACAAGACCTTCTACAGCACCTCGAATAACAGGAGCTTTACGCTCACCCCAGGCTAACAATACGACTCGCCGGGCGCTCAAAATACTCGCTACCCCCATCGTAATGGCTTTTCGGGGCGTTTTGGCCAGGCCACCAAAATCGACCGATGCGGCTGCCCGCGTCGAGTTATCGAGCATCATCAAGCGGGTATGCGAGTTGATGAGCGACCCCGGTTCGTTGAATCCAATGTGGCCATTACCGCCAATACCCAGCAGCTGAAAATCCAGTCCACCCGCTGCTTCGATAGCGGCTTCGTACTGTTTTGAAAACTCTGCTACTTTATCGGTCCGAAGAGTTCCGTCGGGCACGTGGTAGTTTCCCTGTGGAATATCGACATGATCGAACAACTGCTCCCGCATAAACCGCCAGTAGCTTTGGATCGAATCGGGCTCCATTGGGTAGTACTCATCCAGATTGAATGAAACTACGTTATGAAAGCTCAACCCTTCTTCCCGGTGCATCCGAATCAGTTCGGCATAGACCGTTTTAGGCGATGAGCCAGTTGCCAACCCCAATACGCAGGGTTTACCTTCGCTTTGCTTCTTGCGAATCAGATCAGCAATTTCCTGTGCCACAGCCCGCGATGCGTCTTTCGCATCAGCGTAGATATGGGTGGGAATTTTTTCATACGTGATGGCCGATTGGATAGGGCCACCTGAGGGTGTTGCACTCGACGACAAGCCGTCTGGATTGTCGAGAATAGTTGACTCCGTGATCATGCGTTATGCGGAGAAAGATGGTTTAGCAGCCGCAAATGTCGCAAAATTTTAAGCAGTTTGCAGCACTCTTTGTGCTCAAGACTAAGTTTTTTAAATTTTTTAATAATTAAAACCACCTAATCGCTAGCGGGTTATCTTATCGGCGCGCCAGTTGGTCAGCGATTGTTGCCGTTTTCAGCGATTCCAGCCCATTCTCTTCCTGAATAATGCGATGCGTACCCGGATAGTGAATCGCCCGAAGCTGATCCTGAAACATGAGCCGGAGTAATTCACTGTAGATGTGCTGCTTTTCATCGCCAAAGCCAAAGCGAAGTTCGATCTGCTGATACGCATCGAAGGTTTTGTGGCGGCCGCGTAACGGTCTGTCTTTGCCACCTATATTGGCTGTAACGTTCAATTGTGCCCCCGGAAATAAGTCCATAAGCGCACGCGTCGTTTCTTCATCGACTGCACACCGCATAATCATCCGGGTTGGTACCCATTCGAACAGTGTAATATCGCCACGTTCGAAAAGGAGCCGCATTTCCTGCCGATCCATACGACCTGTCTGAGTAAACCCGTGATAGAAGTTAACTAGTTTCCGGCCGCTCTCGTCGTCACCATATTCAACAATTGCCTGCACCTGATCTTCTAGGTCAGCGCTATGGGGTCGCTTTACTACCTGAGCCGCTTTAACAATACCTTCACCAAGCCATCCGGCAAACATGTCGAAGAAGTGGACGCCGTGCTCGATGAAAATACCTCCGCTTTTGCTACGGTCCCAGAACCAGTGTTCGGGAGAAAGCCCTTCATCGCCCGCATAATTTTCGAAATACCCATGCAGAAAATCCCCCAGCAGTTTTTTATCGATCAGGTGCTTGATTCGGGCAAACATAGGATTGTATCGCTGCATCAGGTTCGTCACCATCAACAGCCCCTTTTGCCGGGCGGTATCGATCATTTCCTGCCCCTGTTCGGGATTCATAGCCAGCGGCTTCTCGCAGATCACGTGCTTGCCCGCATTCAATGCCAGCATAGCCTGCTCATAATGCAGAAATGGGGGCGTAGCAATATAAACAATGTCGACCTCAGGATGATTGACCAGTTCCTCCAAACTACCAAGTTGTTCTGCCCCAAACCGTTTGGCAACCGTAGCTGCTTCCTCCCGCTTTGATCCGGCAATGGCAACCAGCCGGGCATGAAGGCCATCGGGGAAACCAACCTGCAAAAACTGTTGAACGGCAAACAGGCCGAACCCACCCATTCCAATCACGCCAAGCCCTAACTCCTGCGCAGAATTTGCATTTGTGTCCATATAATCATTGTTGTATTCATGGAAACAACTGCGCATTACGTATGAATGTTGGCTCACTCAGACCACGAGTTAGAGAGGGCTACTCACAGACAACCCGTTAAATGAAAATCAGATTTCCGTTTACGAGTGCTTTCTGGTAGTTTTCCGCATCGAACTGATAGAGGTAAGGGGCCTTGTGGGGGGCTCCTGTCCGGCGTTCGCCGAGCCGTTTCAGGATGTTTAATCCGGTTATCTTCTTATGAAAATTGCGAGCATCCAGTACCCGGCCCAGTACCGCTTCGTATAGGCGCTGTAGCTCAGGAATCGTAAATTTTTCGGGCATCAGATTTAGGCCAATGGGTTGCCAGTTTAGTTGAAGCCGAATCGTTTTGAGGGCTACCTCCACTATATCCCGGTGATCGTAGAGCAACGAGGGCAGTTCACCCACATCCCACCAACTACATTCGTCCGACATAAAATCGAAGGTAGGTGTCACTTTCGTATAGTCGACCAGTGCGTAATAACCTGCCGATATCGTCCGCTTGGGCCATCGACTGCCAAATGGGAAGGGAATTTGCTGCCGTTGCCAGGTATCCTGCCAATCGTACCGAACGGCTTCACCAAATAAATGAAATTGCTGAAGATAAATCTGAGCCAGGCCAGTCCGTTCGCGTAATACCCGTTCGGCAGCCGTATCGACCGATTCGTCCTTGTAGATAAATCCGCCCGGTAAACACCACTCGTTGGTATCTTTCCAGCGTAGTAGTAACACCTTTAGCCGGGTATCATGAAAACCGAAGATGACACAGTCGAGCGATAGTCCTAAAATGCACTCTTCGGCAATGGTCTGGAAGTAGGTCGTTAATTGTTCAGGAAAAGTCATGGGGGAAAGTTAAAACGCTTTCTGTCATTTTGGTAACGCCAGTAACTCACTAATTAAAATCCCTGGCCCGGTCACACACCCGCTGTTGCCCAAAACGGATTACGTTTCAGCTATATTTTTGTATCTTTCCGTCTATAAACGCATTTTTAACCCCTATCCTTATTCGTTATGGCTGCGGTAAAGCTAACGATTAATAATCAGGCGCATACACTGGACATTGATCCTCAAATGCCCTTACTCTGGGCCATTCGGGATGTTGTCGGGCTAACAGGCACTAAATTTGGCTGTGGTATTGCGCAATGCGGAGCCTGTACAGTGCATCTGGATGGCAACCCGATCCGTTCCTGTAGTTTTCCGGTCTCGGCGGCTGCGGGTCATAAAATCACGACCATCGAAGGTATTTCGAAAAATGGCGACCATCCGGTTCAAAAAGCCTGGATCGAACATCAGGTGCCGCAGTGTGGCTATTGCCAGTCGGGCCAGATCATGTCGGCACTGGCCTTACTGAAACAGACCCCCAAACCAACCGACGCCGATATTGATGCCGCCATGCAGGGAAACATCTGCCGCTGTGGTACCTACAATCGAATCCGTCAGGCCATTCATACGGCATCGGCCGAAATGACCTCCGCTCCCAAACTACCCAAATCCGCCCCTAAAATCGGTGAACGATGAGCCATAATCCGAAACAATCCGAATCGAACCCCTCCCGTCGGGCTTTTCTGAGAGCAGCCGGATTGACGGGAGCCACCTTTGCGCTGGGCCTTTCGAACACCGATCTGCTGGCGAGCCCGGTCCATAACCTGAGTACCCAGCCTGGACTGGCCCAGCCCGAAACGCTGCTGGCCGAATCGGCCGAGTTAACGCCCTATGTACTGATCGATAAATCGGGACAGATCACCCTGATGAACCCCCGTCCCGAAATTGGTCAGGGTACATTCCAGTCGGTTCCGGCACTGATTGCCGAAGAGCTGGAAGTGCCGCTTGACAAAGTCATTATTCGGCAAACGGGTGGCGAGAAGAAGTATGGTGGTATGTGGTCGCAGGCGGTGGGCGGTAGCGGCTCCATCCGGGGTGGCTATACGCAGATGCGGAAGGTTGGCGCTTCGGCCCGCGAGATGCTCATCAAAGCCGCCAGCGACCAGTGGAACGTACCCGCAGACGAATGCTATGCCGATAATGCGACCGTTGTTCACAAACCTTCCGGCAAAAAACTAACCTACGGGCAACTGGCCGAAACAGCTGCTAAACTTCCTGTACCGAAAGAGCCGAAACTGAAAGATCCCAAACAGTTCACGATGCTGGGCAAGTCGATTCCCCGGCCCGATGTACCACCAAAGGTGAATGGCCAGGCGAAGTTCGGTATGGATGCCAAAGTGGCGGGTATGCTGTACGCGTCCATCGAACGGTGCCCGGTGCTGGGTAGCAAACTCGTTAGCTTCGACGCTGCTCAGGCACTGAAGGTCAAAGGCGTTCAGAAAGCCGTGAAAGTGGAGCGGATCATGGGAAAGAACCACTACGAAGGCGTTGCCGTTCTGGCCGATAATTACTGGGCCGCGTTACAGGGTCGGAAAGCTCTCAAGATTCAGTGGGATCATCAGCATCATGATACGTTTAACTCAGCCGACTACGAAAAAAGCCTGCGTAATCTGGAGAAGGCCGACGGGGTAGTAGGTCACAACGTGGGCGATTTCGACAAAACCTTTGCCGAATCCCCGACCAGGCTGGAAGCGTTCTACGAAACCCCTATGGTGAGCCACTCTCCCATGGAGCCGATGAACGCTTTGGCGCATTACCAGCCCGGCGATAAAATTGAACTTTGGGTATCAACGCAAGGGGGCGATCTGGTCAAGGATGAGGTTGCGAAGGTATTGAAGGTATCGCCCGATAATGTCACCGTCCATGTGCTGTTTAACGGTGGCGGTTTTGGCCGTCGGCTTACCCAGGATTTCGCCACGGAAGCGGCTTTGTTATCGAAAACGGTTGGCAAACCTGTAAAAGTTGTCTGGACTCGGGAAGATGATACGAGCCTGGGTCCTTTCCGGCCCCTCACATTCTCGGCTATGCGTGGCGCCTTGTCGGCCGATGGAAAAGCGGTTGCTTTTCAGCACAAGGTTATCTCGCCCTCTATCGACGCGACGATGAGCGAGAAATACGATAAAACCAAACCCGACGGCACCATGCTCGAAGGAACGGGTGAGCAGAAATATGAGATCCCAAACCTGAGTACTCGCTACGTTCATTCAGACATTCATATTCCACTTACCTACTGGCGATCAGTGACCAGTTCGACGGTTGCTTTTGCGCACGAGTGCTTTCTGGACGAAATGGCTCACAAAGCCGGGAAAGACCCAATGGCTTTCCGACTGAGTTTGCTGACCAAAGACACCGACGCCAAACGAATGATGACCAAACTGAAAGAGGTTTCGGGTTGGGACAAACCACTGCCTGCTGGAAAAGGTCGGGGTGTAGCCCAGTGGGAATTCTTTGCGGGTCTGGCTGGGCAGGTGGTCGAAGTCTCGAAAAACAAATCGGGCGGCATCACCGTTGACAAAGTCTATTGCGTTATTGACCTCGGTACGGTGGTTAACCCCGATACCGTAAAGGCGCAGGTAGAAGGTGCCATTGCTATGGCCCTGACAGCCGCCACCAAAGACGGGATTACGTTCGCTAACGGCCGAACGGTTCAGACGAATTTTGATGCCAACCGGATGTTACGTATCCACGAAATGCCCGAAGTAGAGGTTCATATTCTGGCTGAAGGCGGTCCTACCATCAAAGGCGTTGGCGAACCCGGTTTGCCACCCCTGGCTCCTGCCCTGGCCAATGCGGTATTTGCGGCCACAGGCAAGCGAATTCGTACGTTACCGTTTGATTTAGAGAAGGTATAAAGTATTGTCTGGTGTCTGTAGGTTATGGGTTAACAGGACTTATGGGTCTACCGCTAACCTACAGACATCCAACCTGAAACCATGAAAGAAATAACCCGCATTGTTGACGTTTTTGAGCAGATCGATTTTTCGCAGCGAAAAGCCGCCTTGGCAACCGTCGTCTGGGTCGAAGGGTCGTCGTATCGACGGCCTGGAGCCCGAATGCTCATTACGGACGACGGACGTTGGGAAGGGGCCATCAGTGGTGGTTGTCTGGAAGGAGATGCCTTACGCAAAGCCCGGCAGGTCATGCTCGATGGCCAGCCGATTGTGGTTACTTACGATACCATGGACGATGGGGCGAATAGCTTTGGGGTAGGCCTGGGCTGCAACGGCATTATCGACGTACTGATTGAACCTATTAATCCAGCCTACGCGCAAAATCCAATCGCTTTTCTGAAAGAGTTTGCCCAAAAACGCGACGTCCGTGCCCTGGCTACGGTTCTCAAAAGCGATGGTACAAATGTATTCCCCGGAAAACGGTATGTGCTGACCGGATTCGCTGATGAGTCGGTACCCACCTGGCTCAAGCCCGATATGGAAGAGGTCTTTGATTTGGGAAAGCCCCTAACAAAAGGCTATACCGTTGGCCTGGAAACGGTCGACGTGTTTATTGAGCGGATTGATCCGGGCATTGAATTGGTCATTTTCGGCGCCGGATACGATGTCATTCCAGTCGCCAAACTCGCCCGCGACCTGGGTTGGCAGGTAACCGTTACCGACGACTGTATTGCGCACCTTTCGCCCAAACGGTTCCCGGCCGCTACCTGTGTTCTGTACGCCGATCGGCAGGTGGTGCTCGACCAACTAACCATTACAGATCGTACAGCCGCCGTACTGATGTCGCACAATTTCAACTACGACCGGGCGGTGTTGCAGGAGCTTCTTAAAACCGACGTTCCGTATATTGGTATACTGGGTCCCCGAAAACGGTTCGACAAAATGCAGGATGAGTTTGCCAAAGATCGGTTGTCTTTCTCAGAAGCTCAGTTGAACCGTGTGCATTCACCGATTGGGCTGGATTTAGGTGCCGAAACACCCGACGAAATTGCCCTTTCCATCATCGCCGAAGTAAAAGCATTCTTCACCAAACGGACGGGTAGCTTTCTGAAGGACAAGACGGGCCCCATTCATGAACGGGTTTCGGGAAATGCGGCTGGGTATGGCCGACTGGGCACATCGATCAATCTGGAAGACATCGGTGCAGGTACAGTCGGGCTGGACGCATGAATCTGGCAACGATCATCCTGGCTGCGGGTGCCTCTAGCCGATTGGGTGGGCAACCAAAACAGCTTCTGGTGCAGAACGGCATTCCCCTGGTTCAACGTATTGTTCAAACGACATTATCGCTGGAAGCAGGGCCCGTCATCGTTGTACTGGGTGCAAATCAGTCGCTCATTCTACCTGAAATCCAGCATCTTCCAGTCCAAATTGCAACGAATCCAAACTGGCAGGAAGGTTTAGCTTCTTCACTACATGTTGGTCTGAACAGCTTGCCTCAAGACTCTATCGACTATTTTCTGGTTCTTCTGACCGATCAGCCCTTTGTTACGGCAGAGCTATTGCAAACGCTTATTACAACCCAGCAACGAACCGGCAAAGGCATCGTTGCCTGTCGGTATGGCAATCCTGACCATTTAGGTGTACCCGCCTTGTTTTCAATGAGCTACCGACCGGCTTTCATGAAACTCTCTGGCGATGTGGGGGCGCGTAAACTTATACAGCAACATGCGGATGATTGTGCCGAAGTCGGTTTTGACCTGGGTACCATCGACCTGGATACCTGGGCCGATGTGGAGGCATGGCAGAAGAGAGCACTTACTCGCTCATAACCGCATCCTGGCCCCGCGCTCCTTGCACTCTGCCTTCAGCCTTCGTACCTTTGTTACCGAAATGGCAAGACTATTAGCTATCGATTATGGTTCGAAACGGACGGGTATTGCTGTCACAGATCCTTTGCAGTTAATTGCATCGGCCCTGGAAACGGTACCCTCTCACGAAGTATTGAAGTTTTTAAAAACCTATACGCAGCGTGAACCTGTCGAAGCGTTTATCGTAGGCTTGCCTAAAGGATTAGATGGTGCCGATACGGATAATACGGCGCGGGTTCGGAAATTTGTAACGCATTTGCAAAATGCCTTCCCCGACACGCCAATCCACTGGCACGACGAACGGTTTACGTCGGTAATGGCTTTACAGGCAATGATTGCTGGAGGAAGTACCAAAAAAGACCGACGCGAAAAAGGTAATATCGACAAAGTGAGTGCCGCCATCATCCTACAATCGTACATGGAAAGCAACCATCTGAACCGGGATTTATTAGATTAAACTGATTTACAGGATTTTGCTCCTACTAGTAGGCCAATCCTGTAAATCCGTTTAATCCTGAAAATCCTGGTTCA
This sequence comes from Spirosoma panaciterrae DSM 21099, assembly GCF_000374025.1. GTDB lineage: Bacteria > Bacteroidota > Bacteroidia > Cytophagales > Spirosomataceae > Spirosoma > Spirosoma panaciterrae. The sequence goes on from NZ_KB893179.1 coordinate 105,088, forward strand.
GACAATTAAATTTATGATACTCCCAATAATTGCCTACGGCGACCCCGTTTTACGGAAGCGGGCCAAAGATATTGAACCCGGTAGCATCGACGTAAAAGCGTTGAGCGACAATATGTTCGAAACCATGTACGCGGCTTCGGGGGTTGGTTTGGCTGCTCCACAGATTGGGCAAAGTATTCGGATGTTTGTGGTCGATGGCTCCCCGATGAATGAAGATGAACCCGAAGAAGACATTGATAAGAGCCTGATTGATTTCAAAAAAGTGTTTATCAATCCCGAAATTATCGAAGAAGCGGGCGATGACTGGGGGTTTGAAGAAGGCTGCCTGAGCATCCCAGGCATTCGGGGAGAGGTATTCCGGCCCGAAATCGTCGTTATCCGTTACTTCGACACCGACTGGAACGAACATGAAGAAGAATACGATGGTATGGCTGCCCGGATTATTCAACATGAGTACGACCACCTCGAAGGCAAACTGTTTACCGATTACCTGCCCCCTATCCGTCGGACACTCATTAAGAAAAAACTGACCGACATTTCAAAAGGCAAAACCGACGCGGAGTACAAAATGAAATTTCCAAAGTAAATGGCCTAGGACATAGAGGTTTGGGCAAAGGGTAAATGAACCCCTGCGGCTCATGCCCCGTGCCCTATGCCTCATGCCATGAACATAACCCTCCTCCAAACCAACCTGTATTGGCAAGACCCCGTGGCTAACCGGGCTATGCTGGAGGAACGTATATTCGGTCTGGCAGAGCCTACCGACCTGATCGTACTCCCCGAAATGTTTACGACGGGCTTTACAATGGATGCCGCTTCGGTTGCCGAACCGATGAACCTGACGACTTTTCGATGGCTTAAGCAGATGGCTGCGCAAACAGGGGCTGTTGTAACGGGGAGCTACGTAGTAAAGGAAGCGGGAAAGTTCTTCAATCGGCTTATCTGGATGCAGCCCGATGGGCAGTTCGACACCTACGACAAACGGCATCTGTTTCGTATGGCGGGTGAAGATACCATATATACAGCCGGAGACCGACGGATTATTAAAGAGTGGAAAGGCTGGCGAATCTGCCCGCTTATTTGCTACGATCTTCGGTTTCCGGTATGGAGCCGGAATACGGATGGCCAATCGCAGGAGTTTGCCTACGATCTGCTTCTGTATGTAGCCAACTGGCCAGCCGTTCGTCGGGCGCCCTGGAATACGCTTCTACAGGGACGGGCCATCGAAAACCTGGCTTACGTTGCGGGAGTCAATCGCGTGGGTACCGATGGAAACGGACACCCCTACTCTGGCGACTCAGCCATCATTGATTTTAAGGGAGAGGTACTAGCCCGACATACCGATGTCGAAATCGCCCATCAACAAACACTCTCTCTGGACGACCTCAACGCGTTCCGCCAGAAATTCCCGGCCAATCTGGACGCTGATGCCTTCATCATTCAATAGGAGATTATGAAGATCTTATCAGTGATACCCAGGAAACTCTTCGCATTCGACCTCGACGGTACACTGCTTAGACGTGACAAAACCCTCTCTAATAGAACCATTCGTGCTATTAATCAACTGGTCGAAAAAGGGCATTTAGTTAGCATAGCAACCGCTCGTCCGCCCCGAGATGTTGCCAGCCTTCTGACCGATGTTATTACGTATCACTATTGCATCTGCTATAATGGGGCAGAAGTGTACAAAGGCCGCACCCGAATTGCCCAGTATGCTATTCGGCCAGATTTAGCCTATAGCCTTGTTCAGGAGCTGGCTAAGATTAGGCATGACTTATTCATTGGGGTCGAATCTGACGATACATTTCATGTAAATCGATCGCCTGCCCATTTATTTGGTGAAGTCCCTTACCAGCAAATCGCTTTCTCAGATCAGCAACATCCGGTTTTTAGCCGAGGAATCACCAAAATTATCCATGAAGGCTTAGGCACTTCGTCTGAAACAGTTACGCTTCAATCTATACAAGATGCTTGTTCGGTCACCCATACGGACAACGGCGCTATTGTGCAGATTATGGCACAGGGTGTAAACAAATGGGCTGCACTTCAAACCATTTCTTTACGCGAAAACGTAACCACTCAGGATATTGTCGCTTTTGGTGATGATCATAATGACCTCGCCATGCTGACCTCCTGCGGTATGGGCGTCGCAATGGCCAATGCTACTGTGTCTGTATTAGCAGCCTCTGTATTCAGAACCTCATCAAACGACGACGAGGGTGTCGCCTTATTTCTGGAAAAGAATTTCCTATAATAGGCCACTAACCTTCTGCCTATCAACGGCTTAAAAAACGATTAATTTTAGCTATTTCCTAAGAAATAACAGGCTCAAAGTGTTTTCAGTAACTACATTCGCTCATGACATTTTAGTTACAATTCACTACAGATTATGAAACACGTAGCCTGTTTGTTCTGTATTGTGCTCTGTCTGCATACCCAGCACGTATGTACTGCCCAGGGCCAGCGCCCCTATCGGGTTATTACCCAGGATGAAACAGGGCGATTAGTTACTGTTGAGAATTTTAAGCCTACCTGGTATTCACCCACATATTTAGGAACGCCCTACCTAAACGACCAGGTTTGGCACTATGGCTATTTGGTCTATCGAAATCAGCATAAAGTTCCTGCCGCCATTGCCTACAACCTTGTGACCGACCAGATATACTGTGCCTTAGACGATTCTGTTGGGATAATACAGGCCCTACCGGATGAATTTTTGTTTGAAGGTCGACGGTTTATCAGCGATCCTTACAAAGTACTAGGTATACAACGGGTGACCTACTATGAGGTTTTGTATGATGGCAATACGAAGCTATTCTGCCGCTGGAGTAAGCAGTTCCGACCGATAGACCGCAAGTTGTATACCCGACGGACACCAATTGAAGACCGATTCGACGGCAAATACGTATTATGGAAAGACTATTATCTCCAGAAAGCAGGAGACCGACCGCGCTTTATCATCCCTACTGAGTATTCGCTCAGCCGCGTTTTGACCAATATGGGGCCCGAACTGGCTGATTTTATTGCTGCTCATTCGCAGAACCTGACCGATCAGGTTCTGGTGGAAGCCCTTATGCAGTACGATAAACGGTATAGTTCAGAACAAAGCCAGTAGCTCACGGGCACTTTCCAGCGTGGTAAACGATTTGCCGACTAATTGCTCATCCTCTACCCGTTCGTGAATCCAGGTCACCGAATATGGAATATGAATCGCGTGTCCGCCAATATGCACGACCGGCAGGATGTCGGATTTCAGTGAATTACCAATCATAATAAAATTGGCGGGCTTCACATTGTATTTCTGCAACACCCGCTCATACGCCTGCTCGTTCTTTTCGGAAACGATTTCCATGTGCTTAAAATAATGTCCCAGGCCCGAACGCGCTATTTTACTCTCCTGATCGAACAGATCACCTTTGGTCAGCAACATCAGATCAAAGTTTTTGGAAAGTGTTTCGAGCACTTCAGGAATTCCATCCAGCACATCAATTGGATAGTCGATCAGCTGGCGTCCGGTATCGATAATCTGCTGAATTTCGGAGCCCGTTATGGCCCCGTCAGTTAATTCAATAGCCGTTTCGATCATCGACAGAATAAAACTCTTGGCTCCATACCCAAACAGGTTCATGTTGCGCATCTGCGTTTCATAAAATCGGCTCGAAAGTGTCTCTTCATCAATATGATGTGCCAGCAAATCACATAACTTTTGCTTTACATCTACGTAGTTGGGTTCGTTGACCCAAAGCGTGTCGTCGGCGTCGAAAGCAATTAGTTTCATGGCAATGTATTAGTTTAGAGCCCGGTAAAGGGTCGTGATGAAGAAATGACTTAAGGACGGCAAAATTGGCATTTATTTATGTGTTTTTGCAATAATTTGATTTGCGTCCTATTGTCGAAATCCGCAATTTGCCAACGTTCTAAACGCTATTTCATCTTATTGCTATGCAGTTTACTGAGCAGGATCAGGACCAGATTCTGGTACAGGGGGTAACTCTGGACCAGATTGACCAGCAAATACAGCACTTCGTAGAAGGCTTTCCATACCTGAATGTCATTAAGGCCGCTACCATTGGCGATGGCATCGTTCGCGTACCCGACGACCAGATCACGGCTTACATTCATCGTTTCGACGAGGCAGCCCATGAACGCGATCTGGTCAAATTTGTACCCGCGTCGGGAGCCGCCACCCGGATGTTTAAGTCCTTGTTTGCCGCTCTGGATGGGAAGTCCGATAAGTCGGTTGACGAAGTCTTTGCCCGCATTACGGATTTTGCCTTCTATGACGACCTAAAAGCCGCTATGGCCGCTGATGGTCTGGATCTGGACAAAGCAGTGGCCGACAACGACCGCAAAACCGTACTGACCTATCTGCTGACCGATAAAGGATTGGACTACGGCAGCCTTCCCAAAGGTTTGCTCAAATTTCACCAGTACATCGATGGCCCCCGCACTCCCGTTGAAGAGCATCTGGTTGAGGGCGCAGCCTATGCCAATGCCGATGGTCTGGTAAAACTCCACTTTACGGTATCGCCTGAACATCGTTCCCGTTTCGAACAGCTTATCGACGAGCAAAAAGCCGATTACGAAGCCTGGCTGGGCGTTACTTTTGATATTTCATTCTCAGAGCAGAAAAAATCGACCGATACCATCTCGGTCAATATGGACAATTCGCCTTTCCGTAATGCCGACGGTTCGTTGCTATTCCGTCCGGCAGGGCATGGGGCATTGATCGAGAATCTCAACGATATTCATGCCGACATTGTGTTTATCAAGAACATCGACAATGTGGTGCCGGATGAAATCAAGGAACCAACCATCACTTACAAAAAAGTATTAGCTGCGGTATTGCTCGATGCACAACAGCAGATCGCCCGTTTGCAGGGACTTCTGGACTCGGAAGATGTAAGTGAGGGGTATTTGGCCGAAGCCGATGAACTATTCCGCCGAACCTTGTTCACGTTGCCACCAGATGGATTCGACAGTTTATCGAACGAGGAAAAAGTGGCCTATTTCCAACGGAAGCTGGATCGGCCGGTGCGTGTATGCGGTATGGTGAAAAACGTAGGTGAACCCGGTGGTGGACCATTCTGGGCCCGGAATCAGGATGGATCGGTTTCGCTGCAAGTGGTTGAATCAGCTCAGATCGATCTGGGCAATCCGGGCCAAAAAGCCATTTTTGACGAAGCCACCCACTTCAACCCTGTCGATTTGGTATGCGGCCTGAATGACCGTCATGGTCGAAAGTATGATCTACCTGCTTACCGTGACCCACTAACGGGCTTCATTACGGCAAAATCGAAAGATGGGAAGGACTTAAAGGCGCAGGAACTACCCGGTCTCTGGAATGGGGCTATGGCCGACTGGAACACCATTTTTGTTGAGGTTCCGCTGATTACCTTTAATCCGGTAAAAACGGTTAACGACCTGCTTCGGAAAGAACACCAGCCAGCCGAAGAGTAAACCGACAATCCTATAAAGAAGGAAGCGTGGCTACGGAGCTGTTGGGTTTGACCATCTGTCAATCACTAAGCAGTTCCGTAGCCACGCTTCCTTTTTAGCTGTCTATTTTGCCACTTCTGCAAGTTCGGGACTAGCATCCCCAACGGCTTCGGTCGCTCCTGTAGCCTGGAAGGTCAGTAACGATGTATTTTCGTACACACTCAGATTGGCATCCCGAACACGCTCCATAATCGGACGAAGCGCACAGGTCACTTCATCATCGCAATCGTCGCATTTTACGTAAAAGTTAAACGACACGCAGGGCGTTGGTGCAATGGGGCCATCAATTACCCGTAACACCTGTGCCAGATTGACACGGCTCGGATCGACACGCAGCAGATACCCTCCTCCTTTGCCCTTCTGGCTTTGCAGAATACCGTGGTTACGGAGTTCGAGCAGAATAGCTTCCAGAAATTTTTTCGGAATATTTTCCTTGGCTGAAATGTAGGAAATCAGCACAGGACCTTTTCCGTATTCCTCGGTCAATACTTTAAGGGCTTTGATAGCATATTTCGCTTTCTTGGAAATCATTGTTACGGTAGTTAGTGGGTAAACGTATATGTTTAGGAGTTACAGTAAAGCACTTTGGGTATTGCAAGGGACCAAATTACTAAGTCATTCACAGCCAGCCAAAAACTAATCCAACTTCGTATTAAATATTTCATTTTTTCATTTAATACCGAGAGCTGCTACAAGTTTAATGCCGAACGCTCGAAAACAGCCTAAAAGTTCATCGATTTAGTCGAGTATTAGACGGAAGCACGCAAAGCAGGTAACAAAATCATTTCGTAAATTTTTTGCGCTTCCGTCAACCAGACCGATTAACCCTCTTTTTGAGGATGTATAACCAATAGGTTATGTACTAGAAGCCGTTCTTAACAAATTCTTAACTATGCCCAAGGGCATCATAACATTTGCTTAACACGTAGCGCGCTGATTTCCATGAATTTTGCACCGAAATCAATGCGCTTTCGCAAATGAAGTCAATCGTATCTACCTTATTAGTACTAGTCGTTTTCATCGCCACTGCTTCTGTCGCCTGGGCGCAGGTTACTACCAGTGGTCTTAGCGGTCTCATCACCGATTCAAAAAAAGAAGTCTTACCAGGCGCTACTGTTCAGGCTGTTTATACACCAACCGGAACCAAATACGCTGCCGTAACGGATATTGAAGGTCGTTTTCGCATCAATAACATGAATGCTGGCGGCCCTTATCAGGTGGTTGTCACGTATGTGGGTTACAACACCGAAACGCTGTCAGACGTAGTACTTCGGCTGGGTGAAACGACCCAACTGAATCTGACGCTGCAGGATGCCAGTGCTCAGCTTACCGAAGTGGTGATAAAAGGCAGCCGTGAAGGTGAACGCCAGGGCGCAGGCAGTAGCATAAACAGCGAAGCCATCCGTCGGTTACCAACCATTTCGCGCAGCCTGACCGACATGACCCGGCTTTCGCCCCAGGCGAATAACAACAACTCGTTTGCCGGAACCAACTTCCGGTACAACAACGTAACCATCGACGGAGCCATCAACAACGACGCGATTGGCTTTAGTCCTTCGCTGGGTGGTTCAACCGGAACGTCGGGGCAACCCGGTTCCAGCACCCGTACCAACCCCGTCAGTCTGGACGCTATTCAGGATATTCAGGTGGCGGTGGCGCCCTTCGATGTTCGGCTTGGCAACTTCCTGGGGGGCTCCGTAAATGCGGTTACCCGGAGCGGTACGAACGAAGTAACGGGGTCTGTATACGGCTTCGGTCGGAATGCTACGCTGACCGGCTCCTGGAATGGTGCTTCGGATACTAAAGAAAAACTCCCCAACACGTTTTACGAATACCAGACGGGAGTTCGGGTTGGTTTCCCGATCATCAAAAACAAACTGTTCTTCTTTACGAACGAAGAAATCACACGTCGACAGGATCCCGTTCAGTTCCAGGCAGGTACGCCTAGCTCATTGATTAAAGACGCAGCTGTTGCGCAGCAGATCAGCGATTTCGTAAAAACCAACTATGGCCTCGATGCAGGTTCGTTTGGCAACTATTCGATTTATTCCAACAGCACGAAATTCTTCAACCGGCTGGACTGGAATATCAACGATAAAAATCAGTTGACAATTCGGAACAATACGGTGTTCTCGGAAGCAACGAACCTGGAGCGTGATGCCGCTAACTTCCGTTTCGGCAGCATCGACTTCAAACAGTCGAATAACCAGACCAGCACCGTTGCCGAATTGAAAAGTCAATTCAGTGGCCGGGCATCGAACAGCCTGATCGTGGGTTATTCGAGCGTTCATGATTTCCGAAACACCCTTTCCAATGTTCGGACGTTCCCGCAGGTTGAGATTGGCTACAATGGTGGCACAATCTTCTTAGGAAACGACCGGGAAGCGTCGGTCTTCAACCTTCGGCAGAAAACCTTTGAAGTGACGGATAACTTCACGTTCTACGCGGGCAAGAACACCTTCACCCTCGGCACGCATAACGAGTTGTACACGATTGATTACGGCTTTGTCAACTCACCCAACGGACGGATTTCATACCGCTCAGTCGATGAGTTTCTGGCCAAGTTGCCCAACCGGGTTCGGGGAAGCTATCCTTTTGGCGATGCGACCAACAATCTGGATAATCAATTCAACAATCCGTACGCTCATTTCAACGTCAATCTGTTGAGCCTGTATCTGCAAGACGATATTCAGCTTACCGACCGGATCAAACTGTCGCCGGGTATTCGTCTGGATTATACCGGACTGCCCAAAAAGCCTACGCTTAGCTCGCAGGTAACGGCTTCGGCAGGAGATGTCGCCAACTACGGCAAAACCTATTCGTATACGCCACTCAATCAGATCACAAACTCGTATCTGAACAACGTTCAGATTTCACCCCGCTTAGGCTTTACCATCGATGCCAAAGGCGATAAGAGTCTGATCATTCGCGGTGGTACCGGCCTGTTCACGGGTCGGGTTCCATTTGCCTGGTTAGGCTATGCCTTCTACAACAACGGGGTTGGTTATGGTGCGTATGACTTTAACAACAATGCTACGGCGGCTACCAAACTGGTTGGCGATCCGCTGGTTCCGAATGGGGCCTTGCTTATCAACAACAACCCAGCCAATGGCGGTGTAACCCGTACGCAGGTCGACCTGATCGACAACAATTTCAAGATGCCACAGATGTTCCGCAACAACATTGCGGTCGACTACACGGTAGGTGGCTACAAGTTTACGGTGGAAGGGTTGTATACCAAAGTGATCAACGACCTGAAGTTTATGCAGGTCAATACCAAAGATGTGGTTCGGTACTACAGCTACGATACCCAGCAGCAACAGCCTATTTATGTAGCCGCCAACGGAACAGCCGGAGCGCAGCGTATCGATAACAATTTTGCGAATGCCTACATGCTGACCAATACCAACAAAGGCTATCGGTACAGCCTCACGGGCCAGATTCAGCGGAATTTTCCGATGGGCTTCGGTTTCTCAACGGCCTACACCTACGGCAAATCCTTCGACCTTACTAACGGTATTCGGAACTCAATGGAATCGAACTGGCAGTTGAACCAGTCGCTGACGCCAAACGATCCGCAACTGGCTTACTCGAACTTCGACATTCGCCACCGGATTGTGGGTACGGTCAACTACCGCCAGGTCTGGAATCCACGCAATGCCACTACGGTTACGTTGTTTTACTCGCTGCAATCGGGCGCGCCTTTCTCGTGGGGTTACGTAAACGCAACGGTCGATGGTACGGGCCAGGCCAACAGCTTAGCCTACATTCCACGCGATCTGGCTGAAGCCCAGAAATTACTGCCAACGGGTTCGCAAGCCACCGATTTCATGGCCTTTGTTGAATCCGATCCGTATCTGAAAACCCGCAAAGGAACATTCACCGAACGCAATGGTGGCCGTACCCCCTGGAACAATACGATGGACCTGCGCTTTCTGCACGAGTTCAAGCTGAAAGGTCGTCAGTCGATCCAGATCAGCTACGACATCATCAATTTCCTGAATTTGCTGGACAAGAAGCTGGGCTACTACTATTTCTCGCCCAACACTTTCAACTCGACCGCATCGATTGGCCTGGGCCGGGCAACGAACCCCGCAACAGGTGACCCAACCTTTACGTGGTCGCGCCCATCGGCTCCTTACTCCATTGACCCACTCAGCTCGCGCTGGCAAATGCAACTGGGCGCCCGATTCAATTTCTAATCAGAATTTTTCAATATTACAGAAACACCCGGCTTTTGCGAGTCGGGTGTTTCTGTTTAGTCCTCATTTATATTTCAGCTTCCGAATACCGTCCTCCTTAAACTTTTTACTAATCTGCTCTATCTTGGTGCATTCTTAATGTTAATCTCTTCGCATGACGAATAAACTCAACTTATCCATTTTTGCTAGTTCTAAAGAATCTATTGATTGTCGCAATTCCAAAATTGCCTCTATAATTACAATTTCGACCAAGATTCATCCAAAAGAATTAACAGAAATTTTAAGTTCAATACTCCTATATGACTACAGCAGAAGAGATTACAAAAGACCTAGAGAAATTTAGGAATTGGCAAATAATACTGATGGTAGCAAGCGGTCTTGCCTCTGCTTGTGGAGCATGTATGGGCTTGCTTGGTAACAAGGATGCTGCCACCTTGTCAACGGTATTAGGTGCCCTTTGCGCCTTTGGAGCCACCTACTTCGGCAACAAAACAAATGGAATCTCAAGAAATTTAATCCTAGAGAATAATAAGTTAGCTAATGAAAACATCCGTCTATCAACAGAGATTAAAGGACTTACAAGTGGAGGGGATAGCTTTGGGTATCTTACTATAATCCCTGAAAATGACAAGATTTCAGTAACTTTTTGGTCTTGGGGGGAATACCCCTTGTACAATGTTTCTATCAGAATCTTTGATAATACAAACAATCAATCAAGTAATCGTCATTTTGTGATGACATCGCCTACTTTCACTATAGAAGAGGTAAATTCAAGACAATATGTAAAACTAGGCACAATACCATTCGCTACCAGAGACAATTATGATATAAAAATATACTGTGAAGCAAGAAACCAACGATGGTGTCAACAACATAAAATCGTTCGAACTCCAGAGTTAGATTTGCAAGCCAACGCTAAAACGTACTATCAGAAGTACACTGTTTACTCAGGAAACACCTTCGAGGGTAAAGAGCTATTTTCAATAGATGGGCAAATATTAGTTCCTAAAGACTAAAAAAGTAAACTTTAGCTAAGCCGCTTTTCGCAATTTACAGTATCGAAACAGTACTCAGCCCTATAAAACCACAGATTAGCAACAGCCAAAAGAAAAAAGCCAGCGCAAAGCCCTGGCCTTTCATGCGACACCAATATGAAAATGTATAGAATGGCTTAGCGGAAATTAGCCAACCGACTACAGGACAAAGCTACCCCTCAGTTGTTACCTCAACATTACGCCAGTATTACGCTTGAATTATCCTTAGCCAATGCATCAGTCAATCACGCCATTTTGCGGGCTGCCAGCACTGGTGGCAACGTCTTTCCAGAATCCATTGACAAACTGATACTGAATCTGATCGCCTTTTTTGAGCAGAAACGTAGGGATCTGTTCCAGTTGAAGCGGCTGAGCGGGCAAGTCGCCTTCGTACAGGAGATGAACCTGCTGAGCCGGAAACTCTTTTTTGCTGGATTTTCGGAGCTTAAAAGCCACTACACCATCCCGTCGTAAGGCGGTCAAGTCCAGCTTTGCCAGGTCAACGACGGTATCCAGTGTTTCGGGATATACCTTAGCCGGAACGAGGGTCAATCCAGTGGCGTCGATCTCATCAATGCCGAAGAAGGTCGATAAATCGCCGATGTCTTCAATAGTGCTTTTGTACTGAAACGACCGGGCCGCGTCGTCACTAACCTCATTATGATTGATCCCGACATCGACTATAACCGGACGGCCTTCGCGCATGACGGTAGCATTCCGAATCAGTACATCGAACAAGGCACGGCCATTCTCCGGAATGGCCTGGTAATCGGCAATGGGTTCCTGTTTGTACGACCCATCGGCAATCTCCTTCAACGCTGTTAAAATAGCCACAAAGTTCAGCTGCCGAATCGCCATTTTCTCCGAATCCCCTTTGTACCCGCCCGACTCAATCAAAATCAGGGTTGTGCCCCACTTCTGAATGTTATCGCCAAAAGCACGGGGTTCAAACTCATCGTCGTACCGGGCTATTTGTCCGGGTATAAACTGTTGCAACACCCGGTTCATACCTACGATTAGCTGCATCGACCGCTGCCGAACCTCATTCACATTCCGATCTTCGTCGTAAGCCGTTGCCAGAAACGACACAACGGCCTGCTTACCTGTTTTTCCTACACCATAACGTGGATTCTGATCGTGCAGGTTGAAACCTACCAAAGGCTTTAGCGTCTGTTGTAGGCTTTTCAACAAGGCTCCTTCGGGAGTTTGTAATCGCAGCGCATCCCGGTTCATGTCGATGTCGGTAGCTGTCCGACGCTGAAACCGCTCGGCCCCGTCAGGATTAAGCATCGGCACGAAATGAATCGTCATCTGGCTCAGAATAGATTGCCGTAACGCATCGAAACCGTCGTTTTTAGCCTGAAGAAACTTGAAAATATCGAACAGCGCCATGGTAGCCGTAGCTTCATCGCCATGCATCTGGCTCCATAAGAGGATGTTCGTTGCGCCCGTTCCTGCCTTTACTTTATAAATGGCCCGGCCTTCCAGCGACGCACCAACCTGGCTAACCGACAAGGGTTTTCCCAGTCCATTTAGCAGAGGAACGATATCCTTGTGTTTGAACCGACGATGGGTAAGGGCTTTTTCTTTGAACGTCTCGTGCGCATCGAATAACCGACGCGATAATTCCTGTGCCTGAAGGGCTGAACTCATTAGTGAAAGTAAAATAATTGCGATGTACAGGTGTTTCATGTTTATAGGCCTTTTCCAAGAGTCAACCCGCCAGCCGACGCCAGTAAGCAAAACAGGACGTTTAAGCTGATATTGAGCAAGGCTGCTGCAAGGCGACCATTTTGCAGGAGAACGACTGTATCATAACTGAAACTGGAAAATGTGCTGAGTCCTCCGCAAAAACCTACGCCAATCAACAGACGGGCCTCGTCGCCAGCCGCCCGATTGATTACCCAGCCAACCACAGCGCCCAACACAAAACTAGCCAGTACGTTCACGAGCAAAATAGCATTGGGAAATGGTGTACCGGAAAATGTAGCCGGAATCAGTCGACCAGCCCAATATCGCAGCAGGCTTCCCGCTCCGCCCCCCACAAAAACCAGTACAGCCGGATGTGTCAGCAAGATTCTCATACCGACAAACTTACGAAAAAACAGGATTGACGCCCGTTTGCAGCCAGACACCTCACTGACCGACGAAAGTTTTTGCTATCATTGTGAATTACGTGTACGGCACAGCCAACTCTCCCATACGAATGGCCCAGAATCAACTCAAGAAATTATTAGGCGTCGGCTTTGGCGTGGCGGTTACCATTGGCGGGACAATAGGTACGGGTATTTTACGGAAGCCCGGCCCCATTGCCCACGACATTGGCAACCCAACGCTGATCATTGCCGTGTGGTTGATTGTGGGTGTATATGCGCTGGCCGGGTCATTGTCGGTGATGGAGTTAGGCACCATGTTGCCCAAGGCGGGTGGCTGGTATGTGTTTGCCCATCGGGCCTTCGGCAATTATGCCGGGTTCATCATCGGCATCAGTAGCTGGCTGGGGAGTGTATCGGCTATGGCGTTTGGAGCGGCTGTCATGAGTGAATACACAGCTCTGTTATTTCCTGAAGCTATTGCCTACCAAAAAACCATTGCCATTGGTATTCTGGTACTTTTTGTCGTCTTTCACTCAGTGGGTGTCCGTCTGGCCAGTAAGGCGCAGGAAGTAATGAGCGTATTGAAAGCCGTCGGGTTGCTGGCTTTCGTGATTGTATGCTTCACTATAACCCCGAAAGAACCCGTTCTAACGACAAATGCGATTCGGCCTCTGGCCGAAGGGGGCGTGTGGCTGGGTATTCTGGCCGCTCTACAGTCCGTTTTCTATACCTACGACGGCTGGCATACGGCCGCGTATTTTACGGAAGAGGATGTTGACCCCAGCCGGAACCTGCCGAGGTCGATGATTAGTGGGGTCCTGCTGATTATTGGCATTTATATTCTTGTCAATCTGGCTCTGTTGTATGTGCTACCCTTGCCAGTGCTGGCCAGTTCTAAATTACCAGCCGCTGATGCCGTTCAGCTTTTGTTCGGTTCCGGTAGTGCTCAGGTGGTTACGTTTCTGCTGATGATCTCGATTATGGGCATCATCAATGCACAAATCATGTTTAACCCCCGTGTTATTTTCGCCATGGGCCGCGATGGCCTTTTCTTTCGGTTTGTGAATCAGGTCAACGCGGGAGGAACGCCAATGAACGCAACCATGCTAACCGCAGGCGCATCGATCCTGATGATTTTGACGAACACGTACGGCAAGCTATCCGATATTGCTACCTTCTTTTTCGTGCTTTGCTATGCTTCGGCTTTTGCGGCCCTGATTCGCCTACGCCAAACCGAACCGGATCTGCCCCGACCCGTGCGGGCCTGGGGCTATCCATTCTCAACCGGGGCCCTCCTGGTAGCCTCGCTGGCTTTTTTGATCGGAGCTGTTATTGGCGATTTTTCGAGTAGTATGTATGCCATCGGCTTCATCGTTGTCAGCTATCCCGTCTATTTACTCATCAAGCGGTAAGTCTATAGGTAATCTACCCCTATTTATAGCTTATACAACGTAACGCTCAACTTAACGTTGTTAACTGCTATGAATCGTACCTGTTTCTGCGTATTTAGCCTATTCTTCCTGACAACGATTTCGCTCTACGCGCAGGTCAATCATCTGGCAAACGCCAATAAACTCCCAGTGCATCCCCGCTTACTGCTGGTATCTGGCGAAGAGGAAGGCATAAAACGTACAATAGCTGCCGACAAAACCTGGAATAGTCTGCATCAGGCCATGCTGGTCACCTGCGATGAACTGGTGGAGAAAGCTCCGCTTGAACGCATCAAGATTGGCCGACGATTGCTGTCGGTATCCCGCGAAGCCCTCCGTCGAATCTTTTATTTGTCTTATGCCTGGCGGCTGACCCATCAGGATAAATACCTGAAACGAGCCGAAAGGGAGTTATTGGCTCTTTCAGCCTTCGACGACTGGAATCCAACGCATTTTCTGGACGTAGCCGAAATGACAATGGCCGTAGCCATCGGCTACGACTGGCTATATACCGATTTATCCGAACCATCCCGATCAGCGATCAAAGACGCGATTCTGAAGAAGGGACTTGAGCCGTCGCTCGATACCAAATACAATAGCTGGCTGAAAGCCTCACACAACTGGAATCAGGTCTGTAATGCCGGTATGACCTACGGTGCGCTGGCCATTGCCGACGATCAGCCCGAATTAGCCAAAACGATTGTAAACCGGGCTATCGAGGCTGTCGTATTGCCCATGAACGACTACCGACCGAATGGCGCCTATCCCGAAGGCTACAGTTATTGGGGCTACGGAACCAGTTTTAATGTGATGCTGGTCAGCGCGCTCGAAAAAGCCTACGGAACCGATTTTGGCCTGTCGAAGCAGCCCGGTTTTTTGCAGACAGCGGCTTACATGGAAAACATGACCGGCCCATCGGGCAATGCCTTTAACTACTCCGATTCAGGTTTATCGGGCGAACTACAGCCAGCCATGTTCTGGTTCGCCCAGAAGCAAAACAACCCATCCTTACTTTGGGTAGAACGCGGTCGACTGATGAGCACCGACCCCAAACGACATACTGGCGAGCGGTTGCTTCCGGCTATCATGCTGTGGAGCAACGGCATTGGTATGTCGGCCATCCCTGAGCCGAAAGCAACAGTATGGACTGGTGAAGGCAAAAATCCAGTTGCCCTGATGCGTACATCCTGGTCAGATCCCGCAGCCATTTTTGTGGGGCTGAAAGCGGGAAGCCCTTCGGTCAATCATGCCCATATGGATGTTGGCTCGTTTGTCATGGAAGCTGATGGTGTGCGCTGGGCTATGGATTTCGGCATGCAGAATTACGAATCGCTGGAATCGAAAGGCGTCGATTTATGGAATAGTAAGCAGGATTCGCAACGGTGGCAGATTTTCCGATACAACAACTTTACGCATAATACCCTCACGGTCAATAACCAGCTTCAGCGTGTGACCGGGAAAGCCTCCATTATCAGCTCGTCAGCAAATCCATCGTTTCTGAATGCGCAAACGGATTTGTCGGACGTCTATAAGGATGCATTGGCAAAAGCGGTTCGGGGCGTGGCCATTATCGATAAAGCGTATGTCGTGGTTCGGGATGAACTGGAAACCCTATCCACCGAAACTACAGTTCGCTGGACTATGCTTACCCCGGCTTCAGTCAATCTTTTGGGTGGGAATAAAGCGGAACTAACGAAGGACGGAAAAAAGCTGATTTTAGAAGTGGTTGAACCGGCAGGTGTGACCCTAAAAACCTGGTCGACCGATCCTCCCCACGACTATGATGCGGCTAATCCGGGAACGATACGGGTTGGTTTTGACATTAACCTGCCCGCCAGCAGCAAAACGGCTTTAACTGTACGGCTCCTTCCCGAAAAAGCTGTCGATAACCCCCAGACCAGCATTCAGCCTTTGGCAAACTGGCCGCGCTAAAAATGGGCTTAAAATTTCTCATGAATTTCTTTCAGCAATTCGCCTGTTCGTCGGCGCATCTCGCTTACGGTTTGGGTAAAATTATTATGCATAATACTGAAGTATAGCACTTTACCCGAACGCACGAGCACATACCCACTCAGATTATAGACACCTGTCATCGAACCGGACTTGGCAAATACATACGGCTTACCAGGCATGGATAAGCTCCGCAATGTTCCTGATTGCCCCGCAGCGGGAAGTAAGGCAAACAGCCGCTGTTGAGGAACTGTGGCATAGATACGTCCGAGCAAATCGATCAGCACATTCGGGGTAAACAGATTATAGCGGGATAAACCCGACCCATCGACCCAACGGGCTGGTAGCTGCCCTTCGTGAGCTACTGGAAAACGGAAAACACTATCCACCATCTGGTGCAGTTCCGAAACAGGGGCCAGGCTACCGACATTCCGTTCAGCCGAAACCATAAACAGTACCTGCTCGGCAAACTGGTTATCGCTCACGTACAACATCCGTTTGTATAACGAATCGGTTGAAGAGCCGCGCAGAAGCCGAGCGTTAGCCGAAATGGGGGCCTTGACAATCCCGACAGGCCGGTGGAGCGTATCGGCCAGTAAATGAGCCGCCAACTCCGCCGACCACCGGAACGGCACATCCTGCCGGGCAGGCTTCTCCCCTGCCGATTGCGTAAACTGATTGCTGAATTCAGCCCTTCGGATACCTACAGGTGCTTTTTCTCCCGAAACCAGATGTACGCTATCGGCCAATCGACGGGGGCTTATTTTCCCATTTCTAAAGCGAACCACGTTTCCATAAATGGGTAGCGGGGCTAACTCGGGTGAATAATCGTCGTTGTAGTCGTCCCAGGCCCAGCCGGGTCCAAAACGGGGGCCATCGTAGTTGGTGGGGGAGAAAAACAGGCGTTCCGGCCGATTCCGCAAAAAAGCCAGTGCTGTTGTATCAGCCAAATCGGGATGCAACAGCAGCGGGTTGCCCGTACCCCAGAAAATCAGTGAATCGTGCCGGACCGAGTAGCGCAGAACCGGCAGCGAATCGCGTAGCGAAAGTAGCCCGGCGTAAAAGCTGAACAGTTTTGTATTCGATGCGGGAGTGAAGGGCTTGTCGGCGTTGTGTTGGATAAGTGCTCGTTGCTGCACCGGATCATACAAGGCCACGCCCGTAAAATGATCGGTATAGACTGGTTTGGTGCGCAACTCAAGGCTAATACGCCGGGCAGGTGAGCACCCTACAATACTCCAGATCAACAGCAAAGACAGGTAAAATTTCATCATGGGAACACAGATCCTATTCTCCGTTCGTAATAATAACCTTCTTTGTCAAAATTACCTCGCCTGCCGCCAATTGCACAAAATACAATCCATTCGGCAGATCGCTTACATCTACCCACCGATCCAGTTTTTGCCCAGCCATTTTGATGGTCTCTTGGCGTAGCGACTGCCCGGTTAAATCTCGGATCGTTAGCCCAATATCAGAAACAGATTTGGGGAAACCAGCCTGAATCCGTATTTGCCCATTACTTACCGGATTAGGGTATACGTCAAACGTGGCTGCAACGACGGGCTCAGCACCCAGTACGACGGGCGGGGGTGGTGCCTGGATACGTAGGTTGTCAATTGACCAACCCCATCCATACGATAACTGATCGGCAAACAACCGAAACCGAATCAGGATTTGTTCGCCCGCTTTAAACGCGCTTTGGGGCTTCAGCAACGGAATGAGCCGCTGTCGATACAGAGCCGGGGTCCCTACGGCTTCCGAATTCCACTCATTGTATGAACCTCCCACCAAATACAGATTATACCAGGTCAGCCATTCTTTTTTATCGACAGAGCTATAGGCATCTACAAGTGGCTTCCAGCTTTGGCCGTTGTCGTTGGAACCTTCTACAACCACATAATCGTAAAAATTCGCATCGCCCAACTTACTGCCTGTTTCGCCTGGTTCAACCAGCACTATTTCGTCAAAACGAATCGTTGCACTATCGGGATTCGCTTTGATTCGGATGGGCGATAGGAGCCGGTATTCATAATTAGTCTGTAACAGGAAATCACTGCCATTGCGATAGGGATGCTCCGAATGGATAGCCGGATTACTAAACCCGGTTGGCGTGGCGATGCGGAACCCATACCCTGCAAAATCACCGGCAGATGACGAAGCCTCAAACGTATTGATGTACTGGTCAAGCACTGGCTTTGGGGCTACAATGGCCAGTTCATAAAACCCGGATGCGGGGCTTACGGACTGATTTTTAGCCCGAGCTGCATCCTGAGCAACAATCCGGTAGGTAATCTTATCGCCCACTTTTAGGGTATTAGCCGGAAAATCAATTCGTCCTGCATAAACACTATCGACATCAACAGCATTGACTTTTAGCGGATTGTACCGTAGCGGTATAGTTGGTTGAGCAACGCCATTGATCTGATACTCGACATAGGCACTGGCAACCCCGCTTCGATCGTCGGCGATACGAGCATAGATAGGCAGACTATCGGCAACCGTTGTTGAAAATATCGTATTCTTGGATGGGCTGTACCGTATAGTTGGTGGCACATTATCGGGGCCAACAAACACATGGTTCCAAAGCTGCGATCCTGCAACGTTTTTACCCGGATTGGTGTAGGAACGCCCGAGTATATCCTGGGTCTGAAAATAATACCAGGTATCGCCATTGGCCTGAGCAGCCGGTAGTGTATACCGATAATCACTGGTTGTACCCACCTGCGTCATATCGACAAATGTAAACGTAGTATCTGTGGCAGTGGGCGCCTTTTTTCGATAAAAAAACCGAACCGAACCGGGCATCAGCGTCGTATCGCTGATTACGCGGGCATTGAACACCAGATCTTTCTGGTCTTCTGTATTTTTGATGGGATCATGCAGCACCGACGTGGTTTTCCACTCCAGATCGGTCATGAACTGCAAGACCAGCGGTCCCGGCGTGTGAATCGATTCGCCCAGCGCCAGTTGGGGCGTCATCAACGAATTGATGTTGCCCGGCGGGTATTCCCGTTCGTCAAGATGATAAATACTGGCAGCGCGTGTGTATTCGTAAGGCACCCACACTTTAAGTCGCTGGGCAGACGTCTGTTTGAGATTAGCCCCGTTCAGATACAGGTTATAGCCCGCCAACTGGAATTTTAGCTCGACCGAATTATTAGGAAAGTCCTTCGTTGAGGTGACTAATCGTTTGCCCTGCCCTGTTTCCAGAAAATAATCATAGACCGAGGGCAAGGCTTCCATATACACGCCATTATCGCCCACCAAACCAAAGAAACCAATAAAGCCCAGCGCATGGCCCAACTCATGGAGCACGACTGTAACCAGATCGGTCTGATTTTTCAGCGGTTTTCCATCGGTGCCGTAATACCAATCATTGTTCCGGTTAAAATCAGCCACAATATCCGCATCGCTCGGGTCATTCAATTGACGACGGGCAATCTTTTCGGCCAGGGCAATGGGATAAAATGCATAGTTTTTCTGTGCGCCATCCACGTTATAGCGATACGAAGCCGGACCAGCCGAACCCAGCAAATTAGGCTCATCGTAAATCCAGTTCGCTTTAATTCGAATAGGTACGGGCGATGAAATCAACGTCGCCCAAATATCGACAGCATATTGAAAGGCCGTTCGGGCTTCGGCTGTAAAGTTGGTATAGTCGACAATAAACTGGGCTTTGGGCGCTGCCAGCCGACCATTAGCACCTAACCGCTTCAGAAAGGCATCGGGAGCCGCTACATGCGTCGATACTTCGCGATTGTCTTTGTAGTAGTTGATTTTCGACCCGGCCAGCGTAACACTACGTGGTGCTACTACGCTGGGATACGCTTTTGATGAATACACTGTTTGAGCAAGCACCGGATTTGCCAAAAACCAAATCAGACCAAGCAATCCCAGCCACTTCCCGTACTTCATATCAATCGTATAGTTCAATCCATACAAATCTCGGTTCTGGTTACTGATTAACAAGGCCGCAGAATAAAATCATCATTTTATCGTCATTTGGTTGTGATTGTCATTGAAGCTGTGAACCTGTTTAGGGTTTTGAAAAAAGGATAAGAGTTGAGCGGTTTTGTCATCCCGACGAAGGAGGGATCTTCTGTAGCTGGAAGTTTTTCAGCTACAGAAGATCCCTCCTTCGTCGGGATGACAAAAATGCTCTCGAACTGAAACCCTAAACAGCTTCTATTTAAACTTTTGGGAATAGCCTCTAAATGAGCACTTTTGGCATTCCTCGTTCGACTCCGCGTCCCGGTCGGAATGACAAAGATGGCCTCGGTAGAAAAGTTTAAACAGCTTCATTCATTGTCATTAGTAGTTTACTTGCTTTTAATAACCGACGATCAATTACCATCCAATGACCATAAATTAAGCAGCTTCGGTTGCCCGTTTAAGCACCAGGGCTACCGAGTTCAGACAGTACCGGAGCCCATTTGGAGGTGGACCGTCGTTGAATACATGGCCGAGGTGCGCGTCACAGATGTTGCACAACACCTCCACCCGAAACATACCGTGACTGAAGTCTTTTTCCAGGCGAATCCGGTCTTCCTCAATTGGCTCCGTAAAACTTGGCCAGCCCGTACCTGATTCAAACTTGGTTTTCGACTCAAACAATTCGGTTCCGCAGCATACGCAGGCATAGATTCCCGGATCGTGGGCTTCACAATATTCGCCCGTAAAGGCCCGTTCTGTGCCTTTCTCCCGCGTTACCCGATATTGCTCCGGCGTTAGAATTTTACGCCACTCTTCGTCCGATTTAATGACTTTCTGAATCATAATCCTTTTCGTTGGTCTGTACGAATTTAGTTCTATTCTTAAAACTACCTGCTCCAAACTTCTGTTTCCAAACCGTAAATTCGCGCAATAGTCGATAGGCGAAAGGCGGCAACCACGCACGTTTTCGTTTCTCTGTTATCGACTACTGACCAACAACTTTCAGCTGACTCTTTTGACAACCCGGCAGATTTTACAACACTTTTGGGGATACGACAACTTCAGGCCCATGCAGGAAGATGTGGTCAACACGGCGCTGGACCGTCAGGATTCGCTTGTGCTGATGCCAACAGGAGGTGGTAAGTCGATCTGTTTTCAGGTGCCGGCCCTGGCCATGAAAGGGGTCTGCATTGTGGTAACGCCCCTTATTGCGTTGATGAAAGATCAGGTCGAACAGTTACGGCGACGGGGCATTCCGGCAGCAGCCGTGTATTCGGGCATGCACTACCGCGAAATTGACGCCATCCTGGACAACTGTATTTATGGCAACACGAAGTTTCTGTATGTTTCGCCCGAACGACTGCGAACCGAAATCCTTATTGAGCGGGTAAAGCAGATGACGGTTTGTTTGCTGGCTGTCGATGAGGCTCACTGTATTTCGGCCTGGGGGTATGATTTCCGGCCACCGTACCTGCAAATTGCTGAGTTTAGGGAGTTAATCCCCGAAACGCCCATTATTGCCCTGACCGCTTCGGCTACTCCCGATGTACAAACGGATATCGTCGATAAACTGGCCCTTCGCCAACCAACCGTATTTCGGCAAACCTTTGCCCGTCCCAACCTTTCTTACTCGGCGGTATCCGAAGAGAACAAAGAAGCCCGGCTGCTGCGTGTGCTGCAAAACGTACCAGGCTGTGCCATTATCTACGTGCGTAGCCGGAAACAAACCCAGCAGATAGCCCAGTGGCTCAGTCGTCAGGGAATTTCGGCCGATTTTTATCATGCCGGACTGACCACGCAGCAACGAACCGAAAAACAGGATGCCTGGATTCAGGATCGTACCCGTGTTATGGTAGCGACCAATGCCTTCGGTATGGGCATCGACAAGCCCAATGTTCGTGTTGTGGTGCATCTGGATGTGCCTGATTCGCTCGAAGCGTATTATCAGGAAGCTGGTCGGGCCGGGCGAGATGGTCAGAAAGCCTATGCCGTTATGCTCTACGCCCCCAACGACCTGAACAAACTCCAGCTACGGGTAGAGCAACTGTATCAGCCGGTCGATATGCTTCGGCGGGTGTATCAGGCACTGGCCAATTACACGGCGGTTCCGGTGGGCGGAGGAGAGTTCAGCAGTTACGATTTCGACCTGGGCGCTTTCACCAGTACATTTGGTTTGCCCCCTCAGGAAACCCATTACGCGCTGAAACAACTGCAGCTCGAAGGGTTCATCCAGCTCAATGAAAATTATTTTCATCCCTCCCGGCTGACTTTCGTGCTCGACAATCGGCAGTTGTATGAATTTCAGGTGATGAACCCAACGTATGATTCCTTTTTGAAACTCTTACTTCGGATGTATGGGGGCGAGTTATTTACTGATTTCGTCACCATTTCGGAGTCGACGCTGGCGCGGACGTTTCTGCTCAATCAACCTGAAATTGAGCAACTTCTGAAGCAGTTGCATGAACGCAATGTGGTCGTCTACGAAAAGCAGAAAGATAAACCGCAACTGACCTTTTTAACCCCACGCTTAGACGCTACAACCCTGCCCATCAACATTCAGGAGCTGAACCGACGGAAAGAGCTTGCCTTACGGAAAGTTCAGGCAGCGATTACCTATACCGAACACCCCACCCAATGCCGTACCCGATTACTACAAGCCTATTTTGGCGAAAAACCGGGCGACCGCTGTGGCATTTGTGATAATTGCCTGAAACAGAAAAAAGCGTCGGAAGCGGCTGCAATGACCGTTCGCAAACAGGTGCGCGACTATGTTGCTCTGGCCAATGGCCCGGGGGTATCCCCTAAACAACTGGCGCAACACTTCGCCTATACCGACACTGGAATCCTGGCCGAAACTCTAAAATTGATGCTGGCCGAAGAAGAAATTCGCTACACCAAAACCGGCAATCTAACCTTGAATATAGCATGATTTCGTTTGCTAAACTACCCAGAGAAACCTGTAATTAGCCTTATTATTGCTGTTTGTCCCTAAAACGTGCTGTTTATCCCAGCTATTTGCTAGGCAAGCAAAAGGCGTCTAGGTTTGTCTAAACGAAACAATCAACACACAACTATGAAAACGATACTCGTTGCCCTTTTTGCCAGCCTTCTTTTTATAACCAATCTTAGCAAGCCCTGTCTGGCCCAACAAACCCCATCGTCAACCACTGCTACGGTAAGCAACACGTATTCGTTATCGGTTGTGATTCACAATGTCAATAACCGAACGGGGAAATTATACGTTGGACTAGCCAATACCCCAGCCAACTTCAGTGGTGAATCCCTTCAACGAAAAGTGATCGACGTACCGGCTTCGGGTGAAATTACCTGCGTCTTTGACGGATTGGCTCCGGGTCGGTATGCTGTCCGTCTTTTTCAGGATTTAAACGACAACAAGAAAATGGACTTTTCGGGTCAAATGCCTGCCGAACCGTTTGGCTTTTCGAATGTAGCCATGCTCATGGGTCCACCCGATTTCGACCAGTCATCGTTCGACCTAAACGAGAACAAAAGCATTCGGGTACGGGTACTTGAAATGTAACAAGAACGAACCTGGAGAAAAAAATCATCTTCTGCTTGACCGAACGAAAATAAACCGTTTATATTTGTGCCCTCAATGCGGGGTGTAGCGCAGCCTGGTAGCGCGCTACGTTCGGGA
Source organism: Spirosoma panaciterrae DSM 21099 (assembly GCF_000374025.1). Lineage (GTDB taxonomy): Bacteria > Bacteroidota > Bacteroidia > Cytophagales > Spirosomataceae > Spirosoma > Spirosoma panaciterrae. Next base: position 128,890 of record NZ_KB893179.1, read on the forward strand.
CGTAGAGGTCGTGGGTTCGAATCCCGCCACCCCGACCAAGCAAATGACTATTAATGACCACACAAGTGGCTATCGATACAATGAATACTGCGGTTAACAACATGATTTGGTGGTGGCACTCTCCTACGTTGGGATGAGGGTTGCCGCTATTGTTGTTTACCAACAAATTTTGCTAAAGGCTCACCGTCATCCCGGTGAGCCTTATTTTTTTCCATTTCTCCGAACCATTGACAGATACAACTAGCATGACAACCGACTTTCCGCCTACAGTAACCTACCGTATTGTCAGCCGACATAAACGAATGCTGGCCGACATCATCACGCCCGTGAGCATTTACCTGCGTATCCGCGACCGATTCCTCAACAGCATCCTGCTCGAAAGTTCGGACTATCACGGCAACGACAATAGTTATTCCTATATCGCTTTTGATCCGGTAGCTCGCTTTTCGTACGACAACGCCCGCTTGACTGTACAGCTACCCAGCGAATCGGAGCAAGTGCGGGAATTACCGATTCAGGAAATGCGACCGGCTTTGCAGCAGTTTAAAGACTGTTTTAAACACGAAAAGTCGAAATTTCCCTTTATCACCAATGGCTTGTTCGGCTACTTCGGTTTTCCGGCAGTGCAGGGCTTTGAAGATATTAACCTCCACGCACCCGTACCGACCGAAAATCAAATTCCGGCAGCCGTTTTTACGGTATATCGCTACGTGCTGGCCATCAATCATTTTAAAGACGAGCTTCATCTGTTTGAGCATAGCTATTTGCGTGATGGCGACACTGAGCCCGAAAGCACGTTGGACTACATCAGCGATCTGATCACCAGTCGTAACTACCCCATTTATTCCTTCAACACCGCAGGGCCTGAGCAATCCAATTTTACCGACGATGAATTCCGGGCGGTTATTCAGAAAGGGAAAGATCACTGCTACCGGGGCGATGTATTCCAGATCGTTCTTTCCCGTCGGTTCTCCACGCCATTTGCAGGTGATGAGTTTAACGTTTACCGAGCCCTTCGCTCGCTGAATCCGTCGCCCTACCTGTTCTATTTCGATTACGGCAATTACAAGCTGTTTGGCTCATCGCCCGAGTCGCAAATTGTGGTAAAGAACCGGAAGGCAACCATTTATCCAATCGCCGGGACTTTCCGACGAACGGGCGATGATGTTCACGATGCCGAACTGGCGCAAAAACTGTACGACGACCCCAAAGAATCGGCCGAACACGTAATGCTCGTCGACCTCGCCCGGAACGACCTGAGCCGCAATTGTGATGTGGTCAAAGTCGAGACGTTTAAGGAAGTACAGTACTATTCACACGTCATTCACCTGGTATCTAAAGTAGTAGGCGACCTGACCGAATCAGCCGACCCACTTCAGATCGTAGCCGAAACCTTCCCGGCAGGCACGCTGTCGGGCGCACCCAAACACATGGCGATGCAGTTGATCGACCGTTACGAAAACATAAGCCGTAGTTTTTATTCGGGCAGTATTGGCTATATGGGCTTCGATGGGGAGTTCAACCATGCCATTATGATTCGGACGTTTATGAGCAAAGACAATACGCTGTATTATCAGGCCGGAGCAGGTATCGTAGCCAAGTCGGTCGTTGAGAGCGAATTGCAGGAAGTACACAACAAACTAGCGGCTCTTCGTACCGCCATCGAACAGGCAAAACAATTATAACGTATTCGAAGCGAGGGGTTAGCTGTGAGAATACCGGACCACTTAGGCTGACGCAAAAGGCTGCAACCAGATGGATTCTCACTCCTCACACCTCGCTCCTTACTCCTGAAAAAAATGAAACTTTTAGTCTTAGATAACTACGATTCGTTTACGTACAACCTCGTGTACATCTTACGGGAGCTAGGCCATAAGCCCGACGTAATTCGGAACGACAAGATTGCCCTGGAAGCTGTTGGTCAGTATGACAAGATCATGCTTTCGCCGGGGCCGGGTATCCCTTCCGAAGCGGGTATTATGCAGGATCTGGTTCGCCAATACGGTCCTACCAAAAGTATTCTGGGCATCTGCCTGGGCCATCAGGGTATTGGCGAAGTGTATGGGGCAACCCTCGAAAACCTCGGCGATGTGCTGCACGGTATTGCTCACCGGGCTACCATTACTGATCGCTCCGAACCCTTATTTGCTGGTATACCAGACGAATTAACCGTTGGCCGTTATCACTCCTGGACGGTGGTACCCGATTCGATGCCCACCGAACTTCAGATTACGGCTGTGGATGAGAACGGTCGGGTCATGGGTTTATCGCATAAACAGTATGATGTGCGCGGTCTACAGTTCCATCCGGAATCGGTACTCACCGAAAACGGGGTGAAGATGATTGAAAACTGGTTGGCCCTATGAAACTGGCCGAAATTGTCCCCTGGGGCAGAACGCAGGAGGAATATCGACGAATGTTCAACCTCACCGATGCCGATTTAGGCAAGCGGATATTGGGCGTAGGTGATGGCCCGGCCAGTTTCAACGCCGAGCAAACAGCGGCTGGCGGTTCGGTTGTTTCAATTGATCCTGTTTATGCTTTTTCGGCCCAGGAAATTGAAAAACGGATTGAGGCTACCTACCACACCATTATCGAGAACGTACAAACCGATGAAGCGCAGTACAACTGGACTTTTTTTCAGAACCCGGATGAATTAGGCAGGGAGCGTATGAAAGCCATGAACCATTTTCTGACTGATTACGAAACCGGCAAACAGCAAGACCGTTACCTGGTCTATGCCTTGCCCAGGCTGCCTTTTTCAGACCAGTCATTTGATTTGGCCTTATGTTCACACTTACTCTTTCTGTATTCAGAACATTTATCGGAAGCGTTCCATCAAACAGCCATCCAGGAGTTAATGCGCGTGGCAAATGAGGTTCGAATTTTTCCATTGATCTCACTGACTGGAATCCCCTCTCCTTACCTGAATCAGGTTTTGGCTGATTGTCGGTCCCAACACATTCAGGCGGAGGTCGTACATGTTCCCTACCACTTTCAAAAGGGCGCTTTTCAAATGCTTCAATTAACCCGAACAGCCTAGCCATTAATTCTGCTTTTTATACAGTATTTACGCATGAAAGCCATTCTAAATCACCTATTTGAATACAAGTCGCTGACGAAAGACCAGGCCCGTGAGGTACTTCTGGGTATTGGTCGGGGCCAATACAACGCAGCACAGATCGCTTCGTTTCTGACTGTTTATATGATGCGCAGCCTGAAACTCGAAGAACTGGAAGGTTTCCGCGATGCGATGCTCGAACTCTGCCTCCCGGTCGATCTGGTGGCTTACGATCCAATGGACTTATGCGGTACCGGGGGCGATGGCAAGGATACGTTCAATATCTCTACCTTGTCGTCGTTTGTGGTTGCAGGGGCTGGGCAATGCGTAGCCAAGCATGGCAATCACGGTGTATCGTCGCTGGTGGGTTCATCGACGGTTATGGAGCGACTCGGGTACAAGTTTACCAATGATGTGAGTGAATTGCAGCGTAAAATGGAAACGGCCGGTATCTGTTTTCTGCACGCCCCCCTCTTCCACCCCGCTATGAAAAATGTGGCCCCCATCCGCAAAGATTTGGGTGTAAAAACATTTTTCAATGTACTCGGCCCCATGATTAATCCTGCCAAACCTCAAAAACAGCTTGTTGGGGTGTTCAGCCTTGAATTGGCGCGATTATATGCGTACCTTTATCAGCAAACCGACAAGCAATTCATGATTTTGCATGCGCTGGATGGTTACGATGAGATTTCGTTAACGGGGCCGTTCAAAGTCATTAGTAATCAGACAGAACAGGTCGTAAAGCCAGAACAGTTAGGACTGGATACGTTAACCCCCGAATCGTTGGCAGGTGGCCAGACCCTGGATGAATCGGCACAGATCTTTATGAATGTATTGAACGACGAAGCAACGCCTGCACAGAAACAAGCTGTTTTAGCCAACTCAGCGATGGCACTACTGGCAGCCGGAAAGGCCAACACGCAGGAAGAAGCTGTCGCTATAGCCCGCGAATCGCTGGAGAGCGGACGTGCGTTGGCAAGTTTTAAGAAATTGATTGCATAAAATGACCATTCTTGATCAAATCATTGCCCAGAAGCGAATCGAAGTAGCCCAGCGAAAAGAAGCTACGCCCATAGCTGTGCTGGAACAAATGCCTGACTTTAAACGGATCGGCCTATCAGCGCGGGATGCGGTACAGGAATTCCGTTCGTCGGGTATCATTGCGGAATTCAAACGTAAGTCGCCTTCCAAAGGGATTATCAACGACAAGGTCGATGTAGCCGAAACCACACAGGGCTATGTTCGGGCCGGAGCCGCCGTTCTTTCGGTTCTGACCGATGAGCCCTTTTTTGGTGGCACACCTGCCGATTTACAGGCAGCGCGTCTAGCCAATCCATCCACTCCGATTCTTCGCAAGGATTTTGTGATTGATCGGTACCAACTGCTGGAGGCCAAAGCCTGGGGAGCCGATGTCGTTCTATTGATTGCCTCCTGCCTAACGCCCGACGAAGTGGCCGATCTAAGCCTACAGGCCCATGACCTGAGCTTGCAGGTTTTACTTGAGGTTCACGACGAAGAAGAGCTTGACCGCAGTTTCAATGTCAACGTTGATCTGGTGGGTGTCAACAATCGTAATCTCAAAACGTTTACGACCTCTATCGATACATCGTTGCGCCTGGTGGAGCGGATTCCCGACACAGTTGCCAAAATTACCGAGAGCGGGCTACATGATGCCGATACCATGCTAACCTTATTCCGGGCGGGTTTCGATGGGTTTCTGATTGGCGAAGCGTTTATGAAAACAGCCGATCCAGCCGCAGCTTTACAGCATATAGTCACTGATTTTACTTCACGCATGTCCACTTCTACAAACTTGTACAGCTCATGAAAATCAAAGTGTGCGGTCTGCGCGACCCAAACAACCTGAAAGAAATTGCCGCTTTACACCCTGATTTTATCGGATTTATCTTCTACGATCAATCCCCCCGTTTTGTCGGCGAAGAGTTAGACGAAGAAGTGGTCAAATCGCTGCCCCGCAGCATACGTAAGGTAGGTGTGTTTGTCAACGCCAGCCCGGACACCATTCTGCGGACGGTGAAGAAGTACGATTTTCAGTATGTGCAGTTACATGGCAACGAAACGCCCGACTATTGCCGAAGCCTACGAAATCGCGGTATTAACATCATCAAAGCGTTCCGGGTTGATTCGTCGTTCAACTTTTCGATGCTGAACAACTACAAAGCCCAGTGCGACTTTTTCCTGTTCGATGCCAAAGGCGACCAACCTGGCGGCAACGGTATTACCTTCGACTGGACCATTCTGAGCCGATACGACAATGAGAAACCGTTCTTCATCAGTGGCGGCATCGGACTGGACAATCTCAGCCAGTTGGATACGCTGAAGGGTATGAAACTTTACGGTGTTGACGTCAACAGCCAGGTTGAGATTGAACCGGGTATCAAGGACGTCGCCAAAGTGAAAGAACTGATCGACCGTGTACGGCCTGTGGAGGAAGAAGAAACGGTGTAATTCAGCAGAAAATCATTCTGAACCTAAGTTTGTTTTGCTATTAAACAACTTACGCTAATGGAAACGACGAAACAGGTAGAAGGTGAAATCCCTCCTATGAAAAAAGGGCAATTGAACATTTATAAACCTAGCGATATAAAACGTTGGGGTGTTCAGCGGTTTCTTGAAGAAACATCGGTTAAGGAACCTTTCCTACTAGAATTTCCTGAATTTACCGACCAAGAAAACAAGCGAATGGACGCACTATTAGCCGAAGGAGATAAGGGTAAAGAAGTATGGTTCTATTAAAAAGATTGTTGGCCTGCTTTGTCTTTATGGTGATTCTATGGCTAACTCTCTCCTATTTGGGGCTAACCTGTAGCACCATCATTCTACATAACTTCATTGGCGACACCTGGATTCATCTCTCAAATCATGGATTAAGGTTTAACTGGAGCCGCTATTTTGTTACAATCACAAGCCTACTTTTATTCCTCACCATCGAGACCATAGCTATTATTTATAGCAAGTCCAAGGGCTTGTTTAAACGTTGAAGCTATCATGCAAACCACTCTTGAACCCCAAACCTCTTTCGAGGTATCTGATAAAGGATTTTATGGCCACTTTGGCGGAGCCTTCATTCCGGAAATGCTCTATCCAAACGTTGAAGAACTACGCCAGAACTACCTCAATATCATTAACGACCCGGCGTTCCAGGCTGAATTCTGGCAATTGCTTGAAGATTATGTAGGTCGACCAACGCCTTTGTTTCTGGCTAAGCGACTATCCGAAAAAGTAGGCGCAACGGTGTACCTCAAACGCGAAGACCTGTGCCATACGGGTGCTCATAAAGTCAATAACACCATTGGCCAGATTCTGGTAGCTCAACGGCTTGGCAAAAAACGAATTGTAGCCGAAACTGGAGCAGGTCAGCATGGTGTGGCGACGGCTACGGTCTGTGCCCTGATGGGTCTCGAATGCATCGTTTATATGGGCAGCATCGATATGGAGCGCCAGAAGCCCAATGTAGACCGAATGCGGATGCTGGGTGCTACGGTAGTTCCGGCCACGTCGGGTAGCCAGACCCTAAAGGATGCGACCAACGAAGCCATGCGGCACTGGATCAACAACCCGGTCGATACGCATTACATCATCGGCTCGGTAGTTGGGCCGCACCCCTACCCCGATATGGTTGCCCGTTTCCAGTCGGTCATTTCCGAAGAGGTAAAGAAACAACTCTTTGCAAAAACAGGGCGCCAGAACCCAGATTACGTAGTGGCCTGTGTAGGTGGAGGCAGCAATGCCGCCGGCGCGTTTTTCCATTACCTCAACGAGCCAACTGTTCGTCTGGTAGCGGCCGAAGCCGCTGGACAAGGCGTAACCTCGGGGCATTCGGCTGCCACAACGGCACTGGGCAAACCGGGTGTACTGCACGGCAGCCGAACCATTCTGATGCAAACCGAAGATGGGCAGGTTATTGAGCCGTATTCGATTTCGGCGGGGCTCGATTATCCGGGTATCGGTCCACTGCACGCCCATTTGTTCGATTCGGGCCGGGGCGATTTCTATGCCATTACCGACGACGAAGCCCTGCAAGCCGGTTTTCAACTTAGCAAACTGGAAGGTATTATTCCCGCACTGGAATCGGCCCATGCTCTGGCAGCTCTCGAAAAAATGAATCTTCAGCCCGATGATGTTGTCGTTGTTTGCCTTTCAGGCCGGGGCGATAAAGATTTAAGTACGTACTCAAAGCATCTGTAAAATGTATGTACGGGCTTCGGCCCGTGCAAAAACTCATTACGGGCCAAAGCCCGCACATACGTTTATGACCTTAACCCAAAACCGCATAACCGACTTATTTTCGCAGAAAAGTGAGCGATTGCTAAACGTATATTTTACCGCCGGTTTCCCAGCCCTGAATGATACCGTAACCATTCTTCGTGGTTTACAGGCGGCCGGTGTTGATCTGGTTGAAATTGGTATGCCCTACTCCGACCCGGTTGCCGACGGCGAAACCATTCAGCAGAGCAATGGCAAAGCCTTGGATAATGGCATGTCGTTGAAGACGTTGTTCGATCAATTGGAAGGATGTCGCCAGGGCCAATCCCGTGATCCGGTTACCGTACCGATCCTGCTGATGGGTTACATCAATCCCGTTCTGCAATACGGAGTCGAAGCGTTCTGTAAAAAATGCCAGGAAGTGGGTGTAGATGGCGTTATTCTGCCCGATCTGCCATTGGATTTATACCTGGCCGATTATGCACCGACCTTCCGGGAATACGGCATTCTGAACGTGAACCTGATTACCCCACAAACCTCCGAAAACCGCATCCGTCTTATTGACGAGGAATCGGATGGGTTTATCTATATGGTGTCGTCGGCAAGTATTACAGGGTCTACCAAGGGGATCAGCGATTCCATGCGTGGGTACTTCGAGCGTATTCAGGCCATGAATCTCCGAAACCCGCGCCTGATTGGTTTTGGTATCAACAACCATGATACGTTCGACACAGCTTGCGAGTATGCGAACGGGGCTATTGTTGGCAGCGCCTTCATTCGTCATCTGGAAGAGAAAGGCACATCGGCCGAGAGCATTCTTGAGTTTGTGCACACGATTCGGGCGTAGAGCTTACCTTTGCGGTTATGAATTCCGAAATTAATTTTGATAAATCGCCCGACGGTCTGGTTCCCGCCGTTATTCAGGATGCCGATACGGGTAAAGTGCTGATGCTGGGCTATATGAACCAGGAAGCCTACGACAAAACCACAGCCGAAAACATTGTTACGTTTTTCAGTCGTAGCAAACAACGGCTCTGGACGAAGGGCGAAACATCCAACAACTTTCTGCACGTACGGGAAATACTGGTCGACTGTGATGGCGACACCCTACTAATCAAAGCCAGCCCAGCCGGACCCGTTTGCCATACGGGTGCCGATACCTGTTTCAACGAAGTGAATCTAGGAAAAGGCCAGTTTCTGAACTATTTACAGCAAGTTATCCACGACCGGAAAGTAAACCCTTCCGACCAGTCGTACACAGCCAGCTTGTTCAACAAAGGGGTAAACAAGATTGCTCAGAAAGTTGGCGAAGAGGCTGTAGAGCTGGTCATTGAAGCAAAGGACAATAACGATCACCTGTTTAAGGGCGAAGCCGCCGATCTGCTGTTTCACTTTCTGGTGCTGCTGGAACAGAAAAATATTCAACTCGACGACATTGTGGCCGTATTGCAGGGGCGACATTCAAAACAATAATTTCTGATTTGCAGTTTGTTGTTCGATATTAGCAGCCATCAATGTGGCGGTTGCGCCCTTTTCTCACCAAACACAAACCGATTTTATGGGATTGATTATTCGCATCCTGATTAGCGCAGTAGCGGTTTACATCGCCAGTATATTTATTCCGGGCATTCATGTGTCGGGCGGAGCGGGTACCTACTTGATGGTAGCCATCGTACTGGGTTTTCTGAACGCCTTTATTAAACCCATTCTGACCGTACTGACAATTCCCATCACGATTATCACGCTGGGGCTTTTCCTGCTGGTTCTGAATGTGCTCATGGTTTATCTGACCGCCTATCTGATTCCAAGTTTTCAGGTGACAGGGTTTATTGCCGCACTCTTGTTCAGCTTTGTAGTTTCCATCGTGACGTCTTTGCTGGATGCGATTGTGTAAAGCCCGATCCTGTTCATGTTCGTATCGAATGCCATAGCCTTAGGTTATGGCATTTGTCATTTTTTAGGGTCGTTGTTTTTCTGTAGGTTGGGTCATGAATTCCTAAACCACTATGATCGAACCGAATACGTTGTACGATGTCATTGTTGTTGGCGCAGGCTACGCAGGTCTGACCGCCACACGCGAACTTCTTAAAGCTGAAAAAAAGGTCCTGTTGCTCGAAGCTCGTGACCGTATTGGAGGACGGGTCTGGACGCAACGGTTCGACGATGGTACTTACGTTGATCTGGGCGGTGCCTGGGTCGGACCAACGCAGGACCGACTGTATGCGCTGGCACGTGAGTTTGGCGTTGAGACCTACCCAACCTACGACGAAGGGAAAAGCACGCAGTATTTTCGGGGACAGGTCAAACGGTATAAGGGCCTGATTCCACCCTTGCCCATCGGTGCGCTCCTGAGCCTGGACGCGGCCATAAAGAAACTCAATAAGCTATCGAAAAATGTAAATCTGGCCGAACCCTGGGCAACGCCCAAGGCACAGCATCTCGATTCGATGACCCTGGCAATCTGGATGAGTCGACAAATGCGGTTTGACGTAGCCCGGCAATTTTTCCAGGTAGCTACCGAAGCCATCTGGGCAGCCGACCCCGCCGAAATCTCACTCCTTCATGCGCTGTTTTACACAAAATCGTGCCGGGACCTCGACACGCTGATGAATATCAAAAATGGAGCACAGGAAGAACGATTTGTGGGTGGTGCCCAGACGATTGCCGACCGCTTAGCCGCTACGTTCAGCAATCAGCTTATTTTTGATGCAGCCGTTAAAGCAGTTAATCATACCGGAGAACATATCCATGTAGTCACCACAAAAGGAACCTATACAGCCAGGCGGGTTATCATCACTGTACCGCCGGTTCTTCAGAGCCGTATTGATTTCCAGCCTATTTTGCCAGCACAGCGCGCCCAATTGATTCAGCGAATGCCCATGGGATCGGTGTGGAAGTGTTACGCCATCTACGAAAAGCCCTTCTGGCGCGAGCAGGGATTGAATGGTCTGGCAGCTACGCCCGATGGCCACGTAACCGTTACCTTCGACAATTCGCCCAGGGATGGCTCATACGGTGTATTGATGGGATTCGTACTCGGCAATCAGGCCAAAGCCTTTTCAGCATTGTCTGAAGACGATCGAAAACGATCAGCCCTCCACTCGTTTGCTACTTTTTTTGGTACGCAGGCGTTAAATCCTGTCCGGTATCTCGACCATAGTTTTATGAATGAAGAATGGTCGCGCGGATGCTATGCAGGCCTGATGGGGCCGGGTGTATGGACCACCCTGGGTCCAGCGTTACGCCAGCCCGTTGGACGCATCCACTGGGCCGGTACCGAAACGTCCGATGTCTGGAATGGCTATATCGAAGGCGCTATTCGTTCTGGCGAGCGCGTAGCCACCGAAGTGTTGATGAGTGGTGAATAAGGCCGTTCAACATCCCTGATTCATCCCATTTTTAGCCCAATTCATCCCATTTCTTCATTAGAACCAGACTAGCCCGATAGTTTTGCGACAGCCTTTTACCAAACTGGGTCATGATCGGAAGCTACATCAAAACGGCACGGCGCAACTTACTGCGTAACAAGCTTTTCTCGGCCATCAATAGCCTTGGCCTTGCCATCAGTATGTCTGTAGGTTTGCTACTGATTGCGTTTGTACTGGACCTGTATTCATACGATACGTTCCATCAGAACGGGGACAGAATCTACCGCATTACCAACGTTCGGACGGCGCACGGCGACCGAGCTAAGTTTGCCACCACATCGATAAACGCGGGCAAACAGATTCGGCAAAAACTGGCGGGCAATGACCCAAATGCAGGCATAGAGGTAACTATTCTTCGCAACGACTTTTCGCAGGACGCGAAAGTTGGCGATAAGGTATTGCCAATCAAGGGCTTCTGGGCCGATCCATCCCTGTTCAACGTCTTTACGTTTCCAATGCTGGAAGGCAATCCGGAAACCGCCCTGAAAAACCCTTATTCGCTTGTTTTGACGGAAACGGCCGCCCAAAAACTGTTTGGCCTCAACGATGCGCTAGGTAAGGTGGTCAGGTTTGATACCCTCGATTACCAGGTTACGGGCGTCATGAAGGACGTGCCCTTCTTCTCGCACATCCACTTCGAAGCCTTGGTATCGCTGTCGACGGCCGAGCAACTCAACCGAAACAATATCGACAAATGGGCCAATTCCCCATCGAGCTTCGTGTACCTGCTGCTGCCAGACCAGGCCGATAGGGCATCAATCCAGTCGACTCTTGATGCCGTTGCCAGCGAGGAAAGCCGCCTTGAAGAAAATACCAGGGTTCAATTTGAGCTTCTTCCATTATCTAAAATTGTAGTTGGTGAAAATCTCCGTCGTTCGGAAGGTAGTGGCTACGCAGGTCCTCACATGCCGCCAACCGTACTCTGGATACTGGGTGGTCTGGCCCTCATCGTGATTCTGTCGGCTTGCTTTAACTACACGAATTTGTCGATGGCCCGCGCCATGCGCCGTTTTAAGGAGGTGGGCCTCCGTAAAGCGATCGGTGCCGGAAAAAGTCAGGTATGGCAACAGTTTCTGGTGGAGTCAGTCCTGATTTCGCTCGTATCTCTTCTGCTTTCGTTCATTCTCTTTCTCCTCTTACGCCCGCAATTAATTAGTCTAGCCCCTGAGTTGCAGCAAACGGTAAAGCTCGCCCTAACTCCGTCGGTGGTTGTGGTGTTCATCGTCTTTTCAATCGCTGTAGGGGTTATTGCCGGGCTTATGCCTGCTCTGTTCTTTTCGAAAGTCAGCGCGATCAGTGCCCTCAGAAATGTATCGACGGTGAAGGTATTCAAATACGCCACCCTCCGACGCGCCCTGGTCGTGATTCAATATACACTGACGCTCATGTTTATCACGGCAACCGCCATCGGCTATGTACAATACAAAAACATACTGGCCTTCGATCTCGGGTTCAATACCGAAAATATTCTGAACATCAATATGCAGGGTAATAAACCCGATGCATTCATGAAAGAGTTGAGCGAGATCCCAGACGTAACGGCCCTATCCCGATCACTCATCATTACCAGCGTTGGGAATGCCTGGGGTGGTTATATGAAATACAACGACTTGCGCGATTCGGCGCTGGTCCTGACAAACCACGTTGACCAGAACTATCTGGCTCTCCATAACTACAAGCTCATTGCGGGAGGCAACTTCAAGGCCCGGCCTACGTCAACCGAGGCAGCTACTGAAGTCATCGTTAACCAGCAAGTCCTGAAGCGATTTAACATTAGCTATAAAGATCCCGAAAAAGCCATCGGTAAACAGGTAATTTTCAGTAGTTTTCATGGCACTCGCCGGATGACCATCATTGGCGTCATGAAAGATTTTCATTATGGCAAGGTCGATAATCTCATTGAGCCGGTCGCCTTTATGGCCTGGACGCCCGACGACAGGGCCATGATCAATGCCAAGATTCAGAGTACTGACCTGTTGGCCACCCGAGCCAAAATTGAGTCGGCCTGGAAAAAGATCGACCGCGTGCATCCCTTACAAGCTAAATTCTATACCCAGGAAATAGAAGATGCCTACAGCGAATTTTCTGCTATGATCAAGATCATTGGTTTTCTTTCTTTCCTGGCTATTTCGATTGCGTCGATGGGTTTGTTCGGCATGGTGGCCTACACCACCGAAACCCGACTTAAAGAAATCAGCATCCGCAAAGTGATGGGAGCAAGCTCAGGCAACCTCATTTATCTGCTGAGCCGTGGTTTTTTGGTTATGCTGTCGCTATCGGCACTCATCGCGCTACCTGTAACCTACCTTTTCTTCGAGAAGGTTGTACTGACTCGTTTCCCGTATCATACCCCTGTGCAGGTGGCTGAATTGCTGGTTGGTCTGCTGGTCGTCTTGCTAATTGCTTTCCTGATGATTGGGTCACAGGCGATGAAAGCCGCAAAGGGCAATCCGATAAACGTGTTGAAGGGCGAATAAGGGGAATCACTCCCTTATCTGGAGAAATATGTCTTAACTTCAACGCTGTTATACAGTATTCACCGAACGTTGCCATGACATTTATCCAGACCCCAAACGCACCCTTGCCAGGTGGCCACTATTCGCAAGCCGTTGTTCACAACGATCTGGTATTTATATCGGGAATTTTGCCCATCACACCAGATGGTCAGAAACTGACAGACGCCACTGTGGCCGAACAAACCCAACAGATTCTGGCCAATCTGGACGCCATTTTGCAGGCAGCGGGTAGCCGTCGTGATCAGGTTATGAAAGTTAGTGTCTTTATTACAGACATGAGTGCATGGGCTACGGTCAATGCGATTTATGCTGATTTTTTTGGGAATCATCGCCCAGCCCGATCGGTAGTGCCCGTCAATCCATTACACTACGGATTCGCTATTGAACTGGAAGCGACGGCCGTTGTTAAATAAATGAACCGTTTCAGTCGAGCTGAAACGGTTCATTTATTGATTACGCCTGTTCTATCTTACCCGTACCCGTTCGCCCGCTGAGTGGGCTGCAAATTCGGGAGCGTAGAAACACTGAACGGTTGCCACGCCCGTTGAGAAGTCTCCCATTTGTGCCACGCGCAGATCGTACTCGAACACATGTGTACCTACGGGCAGATAACTCATGAAGAAATCGGTACTGGCATCGCGGGGCGACTCGTAATATCCCAGGCCGTTCTGGTATTTATAGCCCGACAAAGCAGCTACCGGCTCAAAACCTGATGCCCGACTATCTTTCAGGTGAACATACTCCATGGCCCGGTCGGTTTTCAGGACTAGGCGCACCTTAATCAAATCACCGGGTTTAAGAGCTGTTTTTTCGGTTACAGTCGAAAGCTGTGGACCCGTGGGCGAATCCCGTTGGATATACAAAGTCTTTTGTACCGATAATCCGGCACTACCCGGCATCACCCGGTCGAGGGGTTCGAAATGCTGCCAGTATAAAGCTCCCCAGGCAGGCCCATCCGAAGTTTTTGTTACCTGAATGGTTCCCATGTCGGATTTGATCTCCGAGGCTGCATAGGTTACTTTTTCGTAGCCCGTTATGGCATCGGATTGGGTAACCCGACTTTCGATGGGCTGCCCTCCCAGATTAACCTGCGTACTTACACCTGTACCCAGCCAGTCGGTTCCCCTCAGCAGTATCGCATAGATGGCTTCGGTCGTTGCCTTGGTCGATTCCCAGGATTGGGTTTGTTTCTGACGCAAGAGCCAGCGTTTCATGTCATCGATTTCGGCCTGATTCGGGTTAATTTCGCCAAATGCTTCGATCAGATACGCCTGCGTTTCGATGGGTGTCTGATACCAGTAAAGGCCGCTGGTATTGTCGGGCCAGTACATGCCCAGTTCCTCGCTTTTTCGGGTCCGCTCCCGCAATGATCTCAGAATACCATTGGCTGTTTGGGTATCTCCAAATCGGGCGAGTGCCATCGCCGATAGTGCCTGTCCCTGCAAACTCTGGTTTTGCCACTGTTCTGTAATCTGTCGTTTCAGGTAAGCCAATACCGCTTTATCAACAGGTTTATCCAGATAGAAACTCCGGGCGTATAGGTACTGAGTCGCTGAGAAATACCAGCCTCCTACCTTTTTTGTACCCTTCTTCGATTCAGCTTTTTGTTGTGCATCTACCCATTTTTTCAATTCGGCATCGGCATACTGAATGGCCCGGAGTTGCATATCGGCTAGTTTACCCTGCATGTCATCAGGAAACGTAACACCCAGTTTCTGCAAATGCCCAAACCCGCTCAACATATGTAAGGTGATAGACAAATTTGGCTCCATGCCGCCAAACCAACGGAGCCCCCCGGTTTCCGTTTGTAGCTGCTGTAATTTATCAAGTGCCAGACGCTGCTCGTTTTCCATCCGATTGGCATCCAGCAACTGCCCCAGCCTGGCCTGACGCTCACGTTCTGACCGGGCACTCACCAGCCAGGGCGAGTTTTCAAGCGCAACGGCTTTCAACTCTTCGTTCGATTCCAGCGGGCTTTTAGGTGGATTCTTTTGCCATTCGGCAATCACTTGCCGGAAAGCAGGCTTGCTACCCACAATATGCGCAGCCAGACTATTGGCATACAATCGACTGAAGAGTTGTTCGGCACACTCGTACCGATATTCCATCAGATACGGCAACGATTGCAAGGCATACCAGCTTGGATTGCTTGTTACCTCCACGGTGAGTCGTTCATGCTGTACGGGCAGTTCGGGATTCAGATTCGTCAATGGCTTTAGTTTGAACGTTTTAGTCTCTTTCCCATTAACCCAGAACGGCTGCGAATCCGTTACGAGCATGCGGTTCGGCAGTACTGGGACGGTAAATTCCTCACCATCCGTAAATGTTCCCGACTGCGCCGATAACCGACAGGTGACAGCTTCCAGCCCTTTCGGTACGATAATCGTCCAGCCAACCGACGTACTTAAACCGGGCGTCATAATAGCCACCTGTTCGCCAGCTACGCGCTGCGGTGTTGGCAACGGTTCACCCGTCAAGGCATTGGTTAAGATAAGGTTGGCTGTAGCATCGTATAAGGGTCGGTCTGATAAATTGGTCAGTCGTGCCCGCACCTGTATGGTATCACCTTCACGCAGGAAACGGGGCGCATTGGCCGTAATCATCAATTCCTTCTGCGTCACGATCTCCCGCTCCAGCGTTCCCGTCTTCAGATCTTTCGTATGGGCAAAGGCAAGCAACCGCCAGCGTGTGAGCGCTTCCGGCATCGTAAATTTCAGTACAACCCGTCCCTTCTCGTCTGTTTTAAGCTGTGGAAAAAAGAAGGCCGTTTCGTTGAAGTTTCGGCGTGGGTTAGTGAGTTCGGGTTGTTTGGCGGGCGAATCGGACTTATAATTGGGGCCTGGTTCAGCGGCCACGGATTCCCGTAATTCTTCTACCTGTGCGGCTCCTGCTGCTGCATCCTGCTGCATAGGGGCAGCACTTTTAGCCATGGCCATCATGGGCTTTCCGGGCGCATACCCTCGTAGACGAATCACATTATTCTGGGCCACCCATAGTAACTGGTCATACCGGAGTATCGGCACGCTGAGGTCAGGGCGATAGCGATAGATCAAATTTCGGCTTACCTGAACGCCAAAACCGCCCGTTTGCCAATCCGAAAAAATAGGACTATAGGGCTGATAAAGAACCGTTGGCCAGTTGAGCGGATCAAACGCATCCAACGAAGCATCGTACAACGTAGCCACCACTTCGGCGGGCAGCTTATCCAGCCCACTCACTTTCAGCGTCCATTCTTCCCGTTCGCCCGGCTTGAGTTTGTTTCGGAATGTCTGGGTTTCGATGGTAAGCTGCTTGTTGGTAAATGGTACGGTAATAAGCTGCGTTTTCTGATACAGCCTTCCGGTCTGGATCATGGCAAAATGTACTGCAAAGCCACCCCGCTGCAGGTCGGTGACGGGCAAGCTAACACGCCGGGGACGACCATCCGTTTTGATCCACTCTTCCCGGACAATCTGATGGTTTTCTTCGACCGTTAACAGAACCCACCCCGGCTGGCTGTTACCAACCCAGAAAATCGCTTCGCCACCGGGTTCGGCCGTCGCTTTCCGAACCTGTACCCAATCGTCGATACGTGCCGAAGCTGCGGGCTGCTTGTCATTTACGACGGCAAAAAAGACTTGTTCCTGGCTAACTTCTCCGGTCGAATCGGTTAGTTTCAGTTCAGCAACGTACTCGCCGGGTGTATACCGATTTAGTACGGGTTTGATGAGCGAATCGGCCGGAGCAGTGATAGCCTGCTGCTGAACGATTTCGCCTTTGGTCCATGTACGGGGGTCGGCCTCATTGGCAAACAGATCGTTCGGGAAAAGCTTTTCAAATTCGGCCTTGCTTAACACCTGGCGATCAGGGCGATTCCATAACCGATTTCGTAAAAGGCGAGCAGGTGGCTGCAATCGGTAAATCGTTAGCTGACCTTTCGCCGAAACCGGCTGATCCGACTGATTCGTTACCCGCAATGGGAATGGTGCCGGGTCGTCGATCTCTACCTGTGCCGGAATTCGCAATTCGGCCCGCAATGCCGAGTAGCCAATATGAAGCGTTTCGGTAGCTGTTCGGGTTTCGCCAGCCTGGTCAGTTACATCGATGGTTACCTCAAAATCAAAGATGGGGTTAGTAGAACGGGCTTGATCGCGGTCGGGTGTGGCCGGAAATGTAATTGTAACATTACCCTGTTTGTCGGTTTGGGCCGATCCGTTGGCGATTTCCGTCTGAGCCATGTTACGGGCTATGTACCACCAGTCCCACCGGGGGCGAAGTTTACGTACAACCCGGTAGCGGATAGCGGCCCCATCGACGACAGCCCCCGAAAATGTTTTGGTTTCAGCCGTGAGGGTCACGGTCTGCCCCAGCCTGAACGACTGCCTGATGGGTTTTATTTTTACCTCAAACGTTGGGCGTTTGTACTCCTCAACCCGTATGCTCGTTGAGCCGCTTAATGTCTGTATGGTCATCATGCCCGTCAATCGCCCGACAGGTGCCGTGAAACTTGCGCTAAACGTACCAAACTCATTGGTACGAAGCGTTTGCATGGCGATCCGCTCCCCATTCTGATCGCGAAACTCCACGGCAATGTCGGTACCCGAAACGATGTCAAATTGATTGTTTTTGCCTTCATACAGAAGTCCTTTCACATAAATGGGCTGGCCCGGTCGGTAGATGGCTCGGTCGGTAAAAAGCTGCGTGTAGGTCTGTATTTTGGGCTCATTTCGCTCATACCCATACCGATAGTAATATTGCTGCTCTGATAGCAGCGTATCGTTGCCGGACGTAATCAGATAGTAAAAGTTATTCTGCTGGGATTGTGCCCCCGGTACCATCTCTACCCAGCCATTGGCATTCGTTTTTGCCGGATTGCGTCCGGGAATTGGCGCTGGCGAATTCTCACCGACCACACTTACCCGTACACCGGGGAGCGGTTGTCCGGTCAGTCGGTTGGTAACAAATACCTTTTGAAGCCGCTTTTCCTGGTTAACAGGCTGGGCGATATACCCGAGCGTTGAGACTGAAAAAGCGGTGTACTGAGCCGACTCGGTTTTTTCCTGAAACTTACTGTCGCTGGTTGCCAGCAACATATAGTGTCCTATTGGCAGACCCATAATCGGTATTTCAACTGCATGACGGTTTAAATCACCATCATCGGGCAGACTGACCGTATGTTCAGCAACAACGGGCCGTTTCTGCCAGGCTGCGTAGAGTTTTTTCAGTTGGTCGTCGCTTCGGTATAAGTCCCGGTAATTCTGCAATTCCGATACCGACAGCCGAATAATCCGATAAATTAACTTATTGACATTCTGATAACTGACAAGGGCTCGGAAAGGCTGATTCGGTGCATTGACCTGCTCTACCTGTATTGAGTAGCTCGGGGCCATTAATCGACTCAGCAATTGATCGGCTTGTTTGGCGACACGGGTTTTCGGAAATCGTTTCTGTATATCCCGGCAGATGTCGGCCGCCTGTTTCGCATTCCATCGATTGGGCTGCACAGGTTTGTCGCCCGGATCATCGCCCTCTGGCAATGGATTGACCACCCCATGATTAGCCAGAAACTCGGCTAGCTGATAGGCATATACTGCTTCGGCCGGGTTGTTTTTATACCGGGTTATCTGTTTTTCAAGTACTTGCCGATAAAGCGAATCCCGCTCGGGCACAACACTGTAGCGATGGACGAAAGCCAATCGGAGAACGTCCACATCGGCCAGCGCACTCGGGTTCGCATCATGCAAATGAAACGCGAGTAATTGCTGGTAGAGATGTACAGCCTGATAACGACCCGATAACGTATCCTGGCTTCGGATAGCGAGTTTTGTAAATACGTCGGGCTCAGTCAGAAAAGCCGACTGGTCCAATTCGAACCTGAAAACGGGTTTTAGCAGATCAGGCTCTGTATTCTGAAAAAACTCAAGCGCACGGTGGGCCAGCAGATCGTACAGTGTGGGCCGTAGCAGACGGGCATCAGCATCGCCTTTTTCCAGTAGAGCCTCATAAGCCGTAATAGGGGTTTTCTGTAGTAGTTCGTGGGGCTGCACCGAAGCCAGATAGGCTTTCGTAATGACATCGACCAACTGGCGGGCATCCCAGGTTGTAAAATCAGTCTGAGTGCCCGTTGATGTTGACGGCGTATTGCCCGCATTAACGGTTGTTCGGTTGTAGAATTTATAACGGTTTTGCTGAAAATACTGCCAGTAGAGACCGCCCCGAACCGATTGCAGAACTGATTTACCCGGCTCAGGCACTTCACGAATATCGCTCTCAAGCCCGTGTATGAGGTCTTTGTACGCATCTTCATCCGAAAAACTGCGAAAAACAGTACGCGCGATCGACGCTTTAACCACCTGCTGATGGTTTTTCTGCGCTTTAGCTTCTTTATAAATACGATTGGCAATATCCAGAGCCGATTTAGGCAGTCCTTTGTTTGCCAGCGAATCGGCTCGTTTCCAGTCGCGGGCGTAGTCGGGCTGGCGATTCTGCGCTGTGGCGGCCATGGCTATAAGAATATAAAAAACGGTTACGTACGCGTGCATGGTTTCTGATGAATGTAGGTTGTTGGGATAGATGAAAGCGACTCGGCTTTTCCACAACGTCTGGTACTATGATTCGGGTTTGCAGGAAATGGTTTAATGGGTATCTTTAGCTTCTACCGATTATTAACCCGTAATCCTATGCCAGCACTCTTTCTTATACTAACTTATCTCCTCTCATTTTCAGGCCCTCCCGCGAAGGAAAAAACCTATCCGATTGGTCAGATCAAAACCAATATGGGCGAAATTCTTTTCTGGCTATATGATGAGACGCCCAACCATAAAGCAAGTTTCATTAAGCTGGCGAATCAGAATTATTGGGATACGCTTACGTTCAATCGGGTCATCAACAACTTTGTGGCGCAGGGCGGTTGTCCCGATACGCCCGCTGGCTTTGCGGATTCGCCCTACCTGCTGAAGCCTGAATTCAGACCGGCCATCCGGCATATCTATGGGGCTGTTGGGGCCGGACGTGACAACAACCCTGAAAAACTATCGGCAGGTTGTCAGTTCTACATTGTCCAGAATAAGAAAGGCGAACACCGTCTCGATGATAAATTCACCGTATTTGGCCAGGTATTCAAGGGGATGGATGTAGTCGATGCTATCGTAGCCGTCAAGACGGATTCAACCGATACGCCCCTCTCCCCCATCAAACTGGATGTCAATGTCCTCAACCTCAGCGCTTCGCAACTAAAAAAGCTGGGGTATGTAGTTAATTGATTTTTTTATTGCTTTAACAAGAAGGCTGCTAAATCAGCCAGTTGCTGATCGCTGAGTCCTAAGGCTTTCGGGTCGGGCATCAGGCTGGTCTTGTATTGCCGACGCGAAAAAATCTGGTCCGTTGGAATGGTGTGCTTATACCCTTTGATTCCTTTGATAACCACCGACTGATCGCCATCACTCACTAAAAAACCGTAGTAGGTCTGGCCTTTTTTGGTGGTAATGAGCCAGGGCTCATACCCGAAGGCTATACCCGCACTCGGGTTCATGATGGCATCTAATAGGCTGTTTCTATCAAATTTCTGATGAATCTCTGTCAATTCGGGGCCAACATCTGTTCCAAGCTGGCCATGCTTGTGGCAGGTAGCACAATTGGTTTTAAACACAGTTTGCCCTTTTTTAGCATCACCGCTTAGCATGGCCACTTTGGCAATAGGCGAGTCGGCATCCGTTCCGGTCGACGCAGCCGATGCTTTCTCTGCATTCGTATTCTGATCGGTAGCCTGTGCCTGTAAGGGTACGGTCGAGACGGGTGCTGTTTTGACAGGTTCAGCTTCTGCGGGTTTGTTCTGTGTTACTTCGGCTGATGGTGCAGGTTCATCCGACGTAGCCACTGATGGTGCCGGATGCAGGGTTGGTTTCAACGGGAAGAATTCCCGACCCATAGTTCGCACCGTCTGATCGCGATTGGTTCGAATACCAGGGCCAGCCGCTTTAATCAGGTCATCCGATAACTTTTTATCGGCCGCTAACCCGATCAACACTTTGGCCCCTTCCGCATCTCTTGACATTGAAATCGCTAGTTTCCGCTTTTCGGTCTCCGAAAGGCTTTCATCCAGCAAGAGTTGTCGTTTATCCAGCATCTTCTGCTCCTCAACCGATACCAGTGGTTTTTCAGGCACCACTTCGTCCCAGTTGAGCAGTTTGGCCCAGTCGTTTCCTTTTCGGAAGTCGAGCCAGTAGGCAGCCTGAGCGGCCACATCTTTATCCGCCGATTTTGCCAGATCGACCATCGCTCTGGCGGCTGGTTCTGTTTTTATAAATCCTAAAGCCGTAATGGCCTGTTCACGAGCCTCAGCAGTCAGGTTTGCACTTTCTGCACGCTTCTTCAACAAGGGCACAGCCGATGGAGGATGTAACTCCCAAACCAGATTAGCGGATCGTTGATCCCAGTCGGCAGGATTTTGGGGTAAAGTCTGGCGGATGTTAAAAAACAAGGCTTCTTCTTTCCCATCAGCGGCTTTTCCGAGCGCATCCAGATACCAGCGATCCTGGCCATCGTATCCTTTAACCAGATTAAGCAGCATAAACTTACACTCGTCGTAGGGTACATCGCGCAACGCAATGGCTACCTCCCGCCGGACAGCCGCACTTCGATCGGTCGATAAATTTCCCAGTAGTGGAAGCAATGCTCGCTGAGAAGCGGTCAATGCCGGATTCGATTTCGAATTTTCGGGCGTAATGCTGCGTAGGGCTCGCAGCGCTACCAGCCGAACCGGCGCATCAACCGCTTTCAGGAGTCGTTCTACTTCAAACTGCCCTTCGGCTCCTAATTGAGCTAGTAGGAAAATAGCCCTTGCCCGATGAAACTGATTAGCCGATGAGAGTAAAGTCTTAATGGGTTCGATCACTTTCTCTCCCTGTTCCCGCAAGGCATTGAATCCCAGCATTCTGACATTTACGGCTGGGCTAAGCAGAGCAGCAATTTGTCCCTGTGTGGTGGTAAGGTCAAGTTTGGGCGTTTTTAGCCTTTTGCCTTTGGGCGTGATTCGGTAAATGCGGCCGTATCCTTTCTGATCTTTCATCTGATGCCCTCCCACAATCGGGTCGTACCAATCGGCAATGTAAAGAGCTCCATCTGGACCAACGGCTATATCGCTGGGTCGAAACCACTTACGAGTATCTGTAGTCGTTGCATTCCATTTGTAATTGGCATCGACTTCGGGCATGGAACTGATCAGATCGACCCGCGTCATTCTGTAACCTGCTCCCTGCGGCTCTGGTCGGTATCCAAAAATCACATTCCGGCCCGCATCGGCACTGAGCAGCATACCTCTATACTGCGGGCCTAGCTCATCGCCTTCATACATCACGATTCCGGTAGGCGAACCAGCCCCGGTAATGTCGCCAACGGGCATCACTCCGGGGTCCTGCTGGTGCCAGTGGGCCACCGGAATGGGCTGACCGGGCCGCTGGTCGGCTTTCCAGGTTCGGGTTCCGTCGGCACTAAAAAATCCGGCATTGGCGCCTTCCATCAACCAGCTCGTACGGCAGGCAACCACTTCGTCGTCATTATCATTCTGCCACATATTGCCATACGAGTCCAGGGCGGTTTCGTAATTGTTGCGGAAGTTGTGCGCCATTACCTTCAGCTTTGAGCCATCGGGGTTGATACGCAGAGCCAATCCGCCCGTCCAGACTCGCCCATCGTCGCTAAACTGATTGCCGTGATTCAGTTTATTGTTGGGCGTTCCTCCCGTATACATACTACCTGAGCGTAAGGTCCAGCCATCAATGTCCGACACCACATGCGGCCCCGCATTGCCCGTATTAAAATAATATTTCCCATCGGGTCCGGCCACTACGGCATGCAGAGAATGGTCGTGATCCATGCCACCGAAGCCCATGAGCATCACTTCCTTTTTATCGGCCTTATCATCGCCATCTTCGTCGGTGTAGGCCACCAGATTAGGAGCAGCCGATACAATCACTTTGTTGCCGATTACGGCTATGCCCAATGGCGAAACCAGATCGGGGTCGGTCACGAATACCTTACTATCGTCGGCCTTACCGTCGCCATCCTTATCCTCCAGAATCACAATCCGTTCGCCATCCGGATGGTTAAGTCGGTCCTCGGGTTTGTTGTTGAACTTTCGATAATTGACAGCCTCCGTAATCCAGACACGACCTTTGGCATCAATGTCCATGTTCGTTGGATTGAAGAACATAGGTGATTCGGCCCACAAGGTGGCTTCCAGATCGTCGGGGAGGTACAGCGAGTTCGAATCAGCCGCTGCCGTTGAAGCCATTTTGTTCGCTGATTCTTTAGTCAGCAGATAGGCAGCAGATTTGGTTGCCTGAAAGCCCTGACCGGCCATCGTCAAACAACCAAGGGTTGTTAGTACAACCGGAAATGGATTCAGCGAGAACAGCTTTTTCATGTATGTTTTTGGTTCATTAACTAAACAGCGAGCGCACTGTCTTATTGTTTTCGATATAACTTTCCAGCATGGGCTGGCCTTTAGGAACAGCCCCTTCTATTTGCAGCCAGCCCTTATAGCCAATCGCATCCAGTTCCTGCCGAACTTTTGCCAGGTCAACTATACCCTGCCCAAGCAACTGATCGTTTTCTTTCAGATGAAATTCACAGATCCGGCTTTTACCCAGATCACGAATTTCTTCAAAAATATTGTAACCGCGAACGGATGAGTTGCAAACATCGTAATAAACCTTGACGGCTGGTGACCCAACGGCTTCGATAATGGCCATAAGTTCAGGAGCCGAAAGCCATGATTCAATCCCTAAAACGACCCCAGCTTTTTCAGCTTTGGGTGCTACGGCTTTCAACCGATCAATAACTACCCGAATGCCTTTGGGATCATTACGGAGATCATTGTTGTTAAAAAATGCCAGCAGTATTGCTTTAACACCAAGAGCATCGGCCACATCGACGCTATCCTGTACCCATTGCTCCGTCCGGGGATCTGATTTGTAGGGTATATCGTTCAATAAGCCAATGGCTAATCCGCTAATCGCAATGCCAGCTTTCTGAGCAGCCGCTTTATAGGCCCGCTGTTTGTCGGGCTGACGGAGATGGTTATGATCGGCGGAGGTATTCAGGCTTACCTGAACCCCATCGAGTCCGATTTGTTTGGCAACAGCAAAGGCGTTTATGTCGCCCGCCCGGCCAATAGACCAGTCGCAGGCACCAATTTTGAAGCGAGCTTTAGAAGGTATTGGCCTAGATAGCACTGGGGTGGCAAGCATGGACAAACCCAGACCAGCCGTGTAACGTAGAGCGTCCCGACGATTCATAAAAACGGTTTAGGTAAAAACAACTCAAAGGTACGATCAGAGTAATTATCATAGACAAAATTGAATGGAATCAAGAAGTAAGAAATTTTTCCGTACACTTCCAACCGTTCCGGCCCCGATGTGGTCATAGACGTGTCAACATAGCTATGCAGGATGATTACGCATTAGTCGAAGGCTGCCGACGACAGGACCGTAGTATGCAGCGGCTGCTCTATGAGCGGTTTGCCGGGAAGCTCTTTGTCGTTTGCAAACGCTATGTGAAAGACCCTGACGAAGCGGAAGATATATTGCAGGATGCTTTTGTAAAAATATACCGTCATATCGACTCCTTCCGGTTCGAGTGTCCGCTGGAAGCCTGGCTGAAACGAGTTGTCATTAACACGGCTTTAAAACATATACGAAAACAAAAACCCTGGGAACATACCACCGATGTGCAGGAACTAGCCCCGGTGCTTCCACAGGCCGATGAAAGTCTTCCAACACTAAATTACCAGTACCTGCTGCAACTGATTCAGGAGCTTCCCCCCGGTTGCCGAACGGTATTCAATCTATATGCTATTGAAGGCTATACCCATCCCGAAATCGCGGAGATGCTGGATATAGCTGAAGGAACATCAAAATCACAATTTGCCCGCGCCAGAAGCCTATTGCAACAGAAACTACAATCCGATGGCCATCCTGCTGAAGGACGACCGCGTTGAACCGAATAAAGATGGACGAATTAGAAAAAAATATGCCAGACGATTTTTGGCGAAAGGTATTCGACGAAGCCGCCGAAACACCGCCCCATCGGGTATGGGATGCGATTGAGCGCCGGTTAGATGAGCCTGACAGTACCAAAATACTCCCCCTCTGGGGAACGGGGCTGGCTTCGTCGCGACCACTGATCTGGGGTACCCGCGTTGCTGCCGCAGTAGCTTTGCTATTGGTGGGCTGGTGGGCCATCCAAACCTTACCATCCAATACTCCTTTTTCTTCAACAAAAAACTCACAACTTGCTCAGCATACACCTAAGTCCAACCCTGCATCGTCCAGCCAGGGTGCTACCCGTACGGAGCAAGCGGATGGAGCAAAATCATCGGCCCATACGCCCGAGTCAGTAGTTTCGGCCGCGGAGCCAGATGCGAAACCCGCTACCAAAACGCTGGTACCTACTGAACGTCAACAGCTTAGTCCGTTTAAGCCTTACCCAACAAACAATGCACTGGCTGTACTTACTTCGAAACCCAGAGCCAATAAGGCCGTAGGATCAACACTGCCGATGACTACGGGTCAGCTTATGCAGGTAAGGTCTGTTGCCCAAATGCCTAATACCGAAGCTGTGCAGGCCCTGATCGCTTCATTAACTACATCGCGGGCTGTAGCTACACAGGCGGATGCCGCTAACCCAACTGTGACGATTGCCTTTGAGCCCCTTTCGGGGCGCTCGTTAAGTCTTCGCGAGTTCGGGCAAATCCATCGCATTGTCTGGTTCCGGCCGGCTGAACCGGAACTGACACCCGAAACGTCACAATCGAGACAAAAATCACGTGATGTTTGGGCATCGGCCAGTGTTATGCCAGGCTCGTTTAACCCAATGGTGGCGGTCAAATCGGCTTCCTATGCTTCGGTGGGTTCGGCTTCGCTGGATGCGATAAAGGCTTCGACAACCAGCCAGCAAAATGTGAGTAGTCGTCCTAATTTCTCCGTGTCCTACCAGGCGGGTGCTGGTGTTCAACTCTCTGAACACTGGTCGATCGAATCGGGAATAGGATATCTGGCTGGTCGCTCAACCATTGAAACCCCATCGCCATTGTCGTCGGCTTCTCTTCAGGCAGGGTTCATTCAGAATTCGTCGTCCAGCAATTTGTATGTCGATGCCTTACGGAATAGCATTCACCGAAGCGATTTAGCCTATGCCGTTCCACAGTCGAATTATGCAAACGTCTCTAATTCAGCTTATCAAAACAGCTATAATGGCCAGCTACGGCAGGTATTGACCAACGATTATCAGTACATGCAGGTGCCGGTTCAGGTTGGATATCAATTACGGCCTAAGAAAAAGCTAAGCCTGGCCTTACTGGGTGGCATCATTACCAATATTTTTATTCGCAATACGGTCGATAATCAATTGGAAATTACGGCGAAAGACGGCGTTTATCGGCCTGTTTCTCTGGCAGCCGCTATGGGTGCCCGATTCCGCTATCGGCCTACGCGTCAATGGTCGGCTTCGGTAGCAGGGATGTACCAGCCATCGCTGGGATTAGGTACGCAATCAGAATCTCAGGTTCAAACGCAACCGACCACGACGGGAATGAGCTTCGGCGTCGATTATCACTTTTAATGAATCCCGACGATGAAATCGAGTCTGTTAGTCGCTGCTTTCATCCTCTTGCTTGGGCGCTGTACAAACAGTTTTGCCCCAAAAAAACTGACCGATGCTGATGGACTTACCATCCGTACGGGCACCTCGGCCGGTATGTGCGTAGGGTATTGTGTATTCGACTATGAATTGAATGGGACGAGTTTAACCCTTACACAACGTCCCAACGGGGTTTCACCTACTCTGGCGACTAAAACCTGTCAATCAAC
This sequence comes from Spirosoma panaciterrae DSM 21099, assembly GCF_000374025.1. Lineage (GTDB taxonomy): Bacteria > Bacteroidota > Bacteroidia > Cytophagales > Spirosomataceae > Spirosoma > Spirosoma panaciterrae. Next base: position 155,969 of record NZ_KB893179.1, read on the forward strand.
GATCAGTCAGGCCGATTTACGTGAATTGCTGGCGTCCATTGATCTGGACAACTTTTACAAACAACCTGCTATACTGGGTTGTCCGGATTGTGCGGATGGCGGAGCCGAGTACATTGAGCTACAGCTTGGCGAACAGAAGCACCGGGTTACGTTCCAATATGGACAAACCATTCCGGGTTCCGAAGCGCTGGTCGATAAATTACGGGCTCATCGGGCCGCCCTCAAAGAATGTACGTAATGGCTCACCACATGAGTATTCCTCTGCTTGAGCTTGCTAAACCACAAATACGACATGAAAGCGACTTTTTTTTCCACGTTAGCAACGGTAACAACCGGGGTTCTACTCACGGCCCTTAGCTGTAAGAACACGAACGTAAGTCCAGATACAAGTACGGCTGGTGAGTTGCGTGTATCTGCCCCTTTTGCCAGTCAGACGACTCAGTTTGCATTCGACGTGACCAAACAGGTTGTTGCCGAAGAAGGGCAGGCCAAAAATGTGTTTATTTCTCCCTTGAGCCTGCATATTGCCCTAGGCATGATTCTGAACGGTGCCAATAGCCAAACCGCGCAGGAAATACAAAAAGCGCTGAAACTGGATGCTCAAACGCTGGCCGACGCCAACAAGACGTACCAGAATCTGATGGAAAACCTGCCGGGTGTCGACTCCAAAGTGACGCTGAGTCTGGCCAATTCAGTCTGGTATCGGAATACGTTTCCCGTTGAAAATTCCTTTCAGGATTTGCTGAAACAATCGTTTCAGGCCGAAGTATCGGCACAGGATTTCAACGACCCAGCTACCTTAGGCAAAATCAACGGGTGGGCCAGTCAGAAAACGAACGGAAAAATACCGAAAGTGCTCGATCAGATTCAACCCGACAACGTCATGTTTCTGATGAACGCTCTCTATTTTAAAGGCGACTGGAAAAAACAATTCGATGCTAGCAAAACCGTCGATATGCCTTTCAAACTGGCTACGGGTGGCACTACCAGTGTGCGTATGATGCGGCTCAACACCGAATTGAACCGAGCTTCCCGATCCAATTACACCGCATTTGAGTTGCCCTATGGTTCCGACCGATTTGCCATGACGATTCTGCTCCCAGCGGAAACCAGTTCGGTCGATGCCCTTGTCAACAGCCTGAATAACGACGAATGGACCCAGCTTCAGAAAGCGATGACGTCTGGTAGTATTGATATTGGCTTGCCGAAGTTCACGATGGAATATGAAATCAAGCTGAACAAGACGCTATCGACGCTGGGTATGCCTACTGCGTTTACCGACGCGGCTGATTTCAGTAAAATCAATGCAAAGGGTGGCTTAACACTTAGTTTTGTCAAACAGAACACGTTTGTGGCTGTCGATGAAAAAGGAACCGAAGCAGCCGCCGTCACAACCGGGGGCATTTCGGTAACGTCGGCCCCACTACCTGTCCTGTGCGACCGCCCATTTGTGTTTGTTATTCACGAAAAAACATCAGGTACTGTGTTGTTCGTTGGTAAAATTGCGGATCCTACCAAAACGAAGTCATGAAAACCGGAACACTGGCCCTACTAGCTGTAGCCCTATGCTTTGCCTGCCAACAAAGTCAGGATGGTCCGGCACCGATAACTGATCCTCAGCAGCTTCTGGGTGATTGGCGATTGATTCAGCCAGCCTCCGCTTTCACTACAACCCTTTCGGTTGGGGTAGAGCAGCTATCAGGAGGCACTGTATCCGGTATTTATTCATTAAAATTTACGGGGGGGGCTCCCGTTAATACATACATAACAACGGCCCAACTTATTAACTCTGCAACGGGTTCTATTGATGTTGGGGCCATTACAACGACCAAAGTGGCTGGTTCGCCCGCTGCCATGCTGTTTGAACAAAGCTATTATACGAAACTGAAAGCCGCTACCCGATATGAACTGACGAATACCCAAAAGCTTCGGCTTTATTCGGGTAGTTTGGCATCGGATGTGCTCATTTTCGAAAAACAAAATTGAATGAAACACCTGCTCAGCGTTATCTGTCTATCCGTTAGCTGTTTAGTATTGGTAACTAGTACGGTTCAGTGCAAACGATCCGATTCCGAACTGGCTCCTAAGATAGCCAGCCTAATTGGCACCTGGAAACTCGTTCAACCTGATTCGACCTACGATGTGACACTGGTTTTTGCCCTGGACACGGCCCACCCACCACAAGATGTTACCTCATTTAAGGCTAGTGGCAAGGCTGGAACGAATGCGTACCGTCTGAATATGTTTGCGGCCATAGATGGCATGATGATGGCCGATCAGATTACGAACACCGAAATAGCCGGAACTCCCGCAGCGATGCAATTTGAGCAGAGCTATCTCAAAAATCTGAAAGTAGTGGCTCGGTATGAACTGCCAACCGACCATCAGCTTCGGCTTTATCACGGTGGCGATCAGCCAAGAGTTCTGATTTATGAAAAACAAAACTGACTATGAAAAACCGTCGACTTTTCTCCTGCATCGTTTTACTGATTCTAAGCGTATTTAGTTGTGAAAAGCGCATATGTGGGTGTGTATTTCCCACTTCGCCACTGGCAGGCGACTGGACGCTCAATTCCATTACCTACCCAATGACTCAAAAGACGGTTCCTGCTTCTGAAGCTGGTTATTCTGAAACCCTGACCTTTGATGGGCTGGTAAGCAATGGTTCATACCGACAGGTTCGGAACGGTTTACCGATTCAAAATAGTCCCTATACGCTCTCCTTCCCGAAAGGTGGTAGTACAGAAGGTATTATCTATTTCAGTAAAGATTCTACCGAGCAATCCTTCCAGTTGGCCGGCATGAAACTTTATTTGTCGGAGCGGGTTCCAAGGGGAGCGGTCCTTGCTGATGGAGCCATTTACGAATACAAACAACAATAATTTGCCCTTTTTGTGTAAGATCAATATTGCCAGGCCGTAATCAGGACAGCCTGGCAATTTTATTTTTTCAGCGTTCCAACGCTTGATCCTACTTAAGAATCATGAAGTTATCCAGCAGCCATGATTCTATGAAAGCTTCTCTACTCGTTCTACTCCTGCCTTTAGTGTATCTGACCAGTTGCACCGACAACTGTGAGCGGACAACAACGTACCGAAAATATACGTCAGTACAGCTACCGATTTCCGACGTACGACAGGCTATATCTTCCGGCGCCCCCCAGCCACTGATCGAGCCCGGAAAGCTTTATGTGAAAGACCAGTATTTGTTCATTGTTGAGGTCAAAAAAGGGATCCACGTTTTTGACAATAGCAACCCATCTAATCCGAGGGCGATTTCGTTTCTGAGCATTCCAGGCAACGTCGATATGGCCGTACGGGATAATATTCTGTATGCCGACAGTTATGTTGATCTGGTTGCTCTGGACATCAGTAACCCAACAGCCATTAAAGAAGTAAACCGGGTCGAAACGGGTTTTATAAATGGGTTGGTTGGCCGTACCTACTGGTCGTACGATAAAACAAGCATGAAAATCTACGACCAGCGCGAAGAAATTGCCACCACAACAGTAAAAACCGACTGCGAGGGTTCATTTAATATACTCCCCTATTTGATTCCTATTGCCTGGTTTGGCCGATATTACGAAAGCCTGGCTTTTGCCGATGTTGCCTATAATAGCGCCAAAGCCCCTACTACCACCACACCGACAACCGGGGTTGGCGGTTCAATGGCTCGCTTTGCGATTTCCAGCAATCAGCTCTACGTTGTCAATAACAGTACGTTACAACTGTTTGATATTACCAACCCAGCCAACCCCGTAAAAGGAAAATCGGCCACTCTGAACTGGAACGTCGAAACGATTTTCCCTTACCGAAACAGTCTGTTTATTGGCACCACAACGGGTATGTACATTTACGACGTTACCAGCCCTGCCGAACCCAAACAATTAGCCGCTTTCTCACATGTACGCTCCTGCGATCCGGTTGTAGTCCATGACAACTACGCCTATGTTACCTTGCGAGGGACCAGCACTTGTGGCGTTGCCGGTACACAGGATGTACTGGATGTGATCGACATCAGCAATCTATCGGCACCCCGCGTTGCCAAATCCTATCCGCTCGAAACGCCCTACGGTCTCGGCATCGACTACCCAACCTTATTTGTATGTCAGGGAAACAAAGGACTACAGGTGTTTAATGCTTCCAATCCATTGGATCTGAAACCGCAGCAGACCTTCGCCAACGTCAATGCCTTCGATGTTATACCCATTTCAAAAACACTCCTGACCATTGGCAAAGACGGACTCTATCAGTACGATTACGCCAATCCGGCTGATCTGCGCTTATTGAGCAAAATTGCGGCACAACCAGCCTATTAACCTTATTCCACCATGAAAACCGTTACCTTTTTAACTTTATGTCTGGTTGGTCAGGCCGCTATGGGTCAAAACACCCCTACAGCAACCAGTCACTGGCGCACAACCGTTGAAATGGGCGTTCAGATGGGACAGGTAAAACCCGATGTTCCGGCTGGCTATCCGTATTATGGCTACGATATCATCTATAATCCGTATTACAACTACAATTACTCCTATTATCCGGTTCGGGATGCCGGCAACCGCATTGGTCTTACTATCCATGCCTTTACGGGCTATATTGTAAGTCCTCAACTGATCACGGGCATTTCGTTTGGTGTGGATTATTTCAACAACTCCGCTTTTCTACCTATCGCAGCAGCTATACAAGGTGATTTATTTGGCCGTACTAAGCGACTGACTCCATTTTATACGCTGGAAAGTGGTTACGCCATTGCTGGCCCTAACCCGCATGGTAAAGAGTTGAAAGGTGGGTGGTTATGGAGTCCGGGTGTTGGGGTTCGTATCAATAAGGGCAATGGCACAGGGTTTCTGATTAGTGCAGGCTATAAACATCTGGAAGCCAAACAAGTAGCCACTGTCGATGGTGTCCAGATTCTGGCCCAAACCGAACAACGGGTTTACAACCGATTATATTTCCGGATGGGCTTTAGTTTTTAATTTTTCATGTTGTCACATCAATTTGATCAACAATTCATCTATTCTGAAGTTAGATAATCAAAGTAGCGTGGAAATTGCACTTTTAAATGCTGATGCTAGACAGCGGATGAATAAATTTTTGAAAATTATTTATCCAAAACAGTAACCTAAAATTGGCTGGCGAGTCTTAATCAAAAGTTAACTACCTTGCCGCACAATAAGAATGAAGGTGAGGAATTGGACATTTGCTAGTAATATTGACGCAGATTTACACAAAATTTCGTTGTAACTGCATCCATACCTATTAATTTTTTACGAGGGAGATAGAGACGTTATGAAAAAGATGAGTGTTGCAGTTATTGGTGGTGTACTTTTTATCGCTGGCTATTTTCAGGTGCGTCGACAAACAGAGTATGTATCGACAAGAGCCATGATGGTTAGCCCGGTTCCGGCAGCAAAGCCTATGGTGATTCCATTTAAATCTACCTCGACCTTTGCCTTCCGGCTCAATGCTTCTTTTGCGGGTACTCATTAATGAGTGCCTTTTTTGTATAAACAAAAATCCCAGACGATCATTCGTCTGGGATTTTTGTTTATCAGCTAGCCTGGCAATTAAGCCATTGCAAATTTGCTCTGATTACGCTTGCGTTCGTTTTCATCCAGATAGATTTTACGGATTCGCATCGACTTTGGCGTTACTTCCAGATATTCATCTTTCTGGATATATTCCATGTTCTCTTCAAGCGAGAACGAGATTTTCGGAGCAATTTTTACGTTGTTATCCGAACCAGAGGCCCGCATGTTCGTCAATTGCTTCGCGGTAGTTACGTTCACAACAATGTCGTTCTGACGGTTGTGCTCGCCAATTACCTGACCCGTATAAATCTCATCACCTGGTTCGATAAAGAACGAGCCCCGGTCCTGAAGTTTATCAATCGAATAGGCTGTAGCTGAACCGCTCGTCATCGAAATTAACGAACCGTTGATCCGCTCAGGAATTGGTCCTTTATACTCCTGATATTCTTTAAAACGGTGACTCATAACCGCTTCACCGTACGTAGCCGTTAGCACGTTTGATCGCAGGCCGATCAGACCACGGGATGGAATATCGAATTCAAGGTGCTGTAGGTCTCCTTTGGGTTCCATAATCAGCAACTCACCTTTACGCTGCGTGGCTAACTCGATTACCTTACCGGCGGTTTCTTCTGGTACGTCAACAACCAGGGTCTCGATAGGCTCCAATTTACGGCCATCTTCATCCTCTTTGTACAGTACCTGCGGCTGACCCACCTGCAATTCATACCCCTCCCGACGCATCGTTTCAATCAGAACCGACAAGTGAAGAATACCCCGTCCATACACAAGGAAACGGTCTTCACTATCTGTATTTTCAACGCGTAGAGCCAGGTTCTTCTCAATTTCTTTATAAAGCCGATCACGAAGGTGACGCGAGGTAACGAACTTACCCTCTTTTCCGAAGAATGGCGAGTTGTTGATCGTGAACAACATGTTCATGGTCGGTTCGTCTACCGAAATCCGGCTAAGTGGTTCCGGATTTTCATAATCCGTCAGCGTATCACCAATTTCGAAATCTTCCAGCCCCGTTACGGCACAGATATCACCACACTGAACTTCGCTAACTTTTTGTTTGCCAAGCCCTTCAAAGGTATGCAGTTCTTTAATCCGAACCCGTTTTACCGTACCATCCGATTTGGCAAGACCCATGCTGGCACCTTCTTTCAGCGTACCACGATGTACCCGCCCGATAGCGATCCGACCTACGAAAGCCGAATAATCGAGTGACGTAACCTGCATTTGCGGTAACCCTTCGTTGAGCGGAGCCGCAGGAATATTCTCAACAATTGTATCGAGCAGATAGGTAATGCTGTCGGTTGGGGTTTTCCAATCGGGACCCATCCAGCCCTGCTTCGACGAACCGTATACGGTTGGGAAATCCAGCTGGTCTTCGGTTGCCCCCAAATTGAACATTAGGTCGAACACCTGCTCGTGTACTTCATCAGGGCGGCAGTTCTCTTTATCGACCTTATTAACGATCACAATTGGTTTCAGGCCCAGTTGAAGCGCCTTGCTTAAAACAAAGCGAGTCTGTGGCATAGCCCCTTCGAAAGCATCGACCAATAGGCATACGCCATCGGCCATTTTCAATACCCGCTCTACTTCGCCCCCAAAGTCGCTGTGGCCAGGGGTGTCGATGATATTGATTTTTACGTCTTTATATCGTACCGATACGTTTTTCGAGACAATGGTAATTCCCCTCTCGCGCTCCAGATCGTTGTTGTCCAGGATCAGGTCGCCAAATTCCTGATTCTCCCGAAAGAGCTTGGACGCATGAATAATTTTGTCGACCAGTGTTGTTTTGCCGTGGTCGACGTGGGCGATGATTGCTATATTGCGAATTGATTGCATACAAGGTCTGAACCAGGATTTTTGAGATTTAACTGACTGACTTTGATTAGGCCTTCAAAGAAGGCAGGTAGAAAAAATCAAAGTCAGTCAGTTAAATCTCAAAAATCCTGGTCATTTTTTCGCAAAGGTACGAAATTTTACGCTGAAACACAGATTTTTACAACTTTTAAAACGAAAAAAGGCCCATGCAAGGGCCTGTCTCTGATATAAATACAATTTCTTAACAATTGCTTAATGCTTTGGACAACCACAAGGGTTTTTCTTTCGAAAAAGTCCGGTGTTGAACAGCCCTCCACGTTTAGCCTTGTAACCTTTCCGTTTGCGGCCAAAAATGGAAATTTCCGTTGATTTTGTACGAGCAGATGCCTGGGTTTGAACAGGTACATCCATGAGCGTTAGCGTAATAGCCATCAGTAGAAGTATGCGCGACTTTTTCATTGATCAACCCTGTTTTTATCTAATAACGTCAAAATTAACTACTTTCGTCGTCCCGTCAGCTTTTTTTATTGAATGACTAGTACTCCCGAATTTCTGATCGTTTACGGCACCCTTCGCTCCCCGTTCGATAACCATTTTGCTCAATATCTGCGCCAGCGAGGCCGCTATGTTGGAGAGGGTAAGTTTAAAGGACAGGCTTTCGATATGGGGAGTTACCCCGGTGCTGTTTACGACGAAGCAAGCCAGAGATATGTGCATGGCACTGTCTTCAACATTGGTCATCAGAAAGAGAGCATTCTGACTTACCTGGATTACTATGAAGGGGTTGGGGATGATTTCGAACAACCGACTGAATTTATCCGGGCTATCGTTCCAGTGGAAGTCAACGATACCCGAATCGACTGCTGGATCTATCTATACAACTTACCTACGGCCGAAAAACCGCTGATCGAGTCCGGCGATTACGCACAATATATAGGCAATCCTTACAAACCTGTATAACCGAATTAACGACAGAGTCCCGGAGAGTACAGAGATAATTAATTATCTCTGTACTCTCCGGGACTCTGTCGTTACAATTTATCGACTATTATCGGGGTCCACGTGCCCGACCCCCACCATAGCCTCCGCCATACCCACGACGAGCGTTAGGACTTCCTCCACCATAATACCGGGGAGAAGGGCTATAATAACGAGGACGAACAACCTGTGGACGGACCACGACGGGCGGACGATAATATCCATATGGGTAACTGTAGCCATAATATGGACGGCCATAATACCCACCATAGCCAACACCTGTATTTACATAAGCAGGACCACAGCTCGATACCAGTACAACCAGCAGGCTGGCTACCAATAAAGGCATCAATTTTAAGGTTTTCATATCTTTAAAGAATTTCGTTGAACCATCTGTCATTCTCTCTAACGGGCTACCTAACAGCCCGTTAGAATTACTCATTCAAATTACCAGCGGTGACCACGGCCACCATACCCACCTCGCCATCCCTGATTTCTATACCCATATCCGTAATTGTAGTTTGGATAAGGTCGAACCACTACTGGCGGGGCTATAACTACGGGAGGAGGGGGAGAGGCAATCACTACCCTTGGTGGTACAACCACTACGGGAGGTTGTGCTGGGTAAGGTCTCCCGTACGCGTAGTAACCATCGTTATATCTATTATTCGGATAGTTAGGCCCGTACCCATTATAATACCCTCTGTTATTATACCCTCCATTCGGATAGGTCTGACCATATCCATAGCCATTCGGGTAATTCTGGTTACAGCCATTGTTGTTTGGATAACCCTGACCGTAGCCGTATTGAGCAAACGAAACTGTAGCTGCCCCTAATACCAGACAAGCTAGTAACGAACTCCATTTTAGTAGTTTCATCGCAGTAGTGGGTTTTCACCCGGTTTGTCAGTTAGACTGATGAACCGCTGCTCCGTTTAATGTAAACAGAATAAAATGTGTTAAAGTTTAATTAAAAAGCCTGACCATCAGATAGTCAGGCTTTTAGAAACCTCAGTACACAAAGCGAGTTTCAGGCTCGTAAATCCTGTTCGAAAACACGCTTTGTGTACTAAGCTTTTAATTTGTCTTTCAGATAGGCCAGGGCCAGTTTGTAAGCATCGGCAGCCGCTTCTTTATCATAAATTGGGTTGCTTGGATTGGCAAAGCCGTGGTCGGCATCGTACATCTTGATCGTCACTTTTTTGCCAGCTTTCTGCATATTTTCTTCAAACTGCTTTACCGACTCAGGCGTAATGCCCTTATCACGGCTACCAAAAATACCCAATACATCGGTTTTCAGTGTCTTCAGTTTTTCTACATCCTGCTCCGGACGGCCATAGTACATTACGCAACCTTTCGCCTTCTGCCCTTCCATTAATGCCGATTGCAGCGAAAGCATTCCTCCAAAACACCAGCCTACGCTACCAAATTCAGCCTTCGGACCTGCATAGGCGATGGCTCCCTGCTGAATGCTCGTCAGCCGTTCTTTGCTGGCCGAACTCATCAGTTTTCCAGCTTCGGCCCGTTCGGTAGCTACTTTGCCGTCATACATATCAACTGCCAGCACGTTCACATCTTTCAGATCGTTGTAGAATGCTTCGGCCTGTTGTTTGATGTTATCGTTCAATCCCCACCACTCCTGATAAACCAGCAGCCACTTATTCGATGCTTTTTTCGATTTTAGGAAAAACCCATTGGCCGATTGTCCATCGGGAGTCGAGAATTTGATCATCTCACCAGCGCCCGTGTATGTAAATGGTAGTGGGTTGGCATGGAGATTCTGGAAGGCAGGATCAGCTGCCATCAATGCCATTTCGTTCGGGGTTGTAGAATCCGTATTATGGCAAAGCGGAATCGTTTTCTGCTCCTTTTCCTGCACGGGTGTGAGGTAGGAAAACAAGGACATAAAGAAAGAAAGCCCGGTAATAAAGATAATTTTCATGTGCGTTTGATGGTTAATTGGTTAGTGTAACGCGTTGATTAGGCGGTTGGTTAAAACAACAATTGGGTAAACTGTAAACTTTTGGCCTACAATTTACCCAATTGTTGTTTTACTTCGATCATGCTGAACCAGGTTCAGCCCGATGATTCCTATTTGCCTATTCGCTGATCAGGCTTTTACCAATTCGAAAATGGTAATTTCGGGCAAAATACCCACCCGGCCGGGATAGCCGATATAGCCGTAGCCCCGATTGACGTACAGCCGCTGATCGCCTTCCTGATATAAGCCAGCCCACTGACGATAAAAATACTGGGCCGGACTCCAGCGTACATCTCCAACCTCAACTCCGAATTGTGCTCCATGTGTATGACCGCTGAACGTAACGTCGATGTCGGAGTATTTGGGCCGTACTTCTGCGTCCCAGTGCGTAGGGTCGTGGGAGAGGAGTAACTTAACCGGATAGTCGGCTGTGCCCTGATACGCTTTTGCCAGATTACCAGCGCGTAAGGCCGCCGGACCGAAGCCAAGGTTCTGAACGCCAATCAGCGCAATTTTATCGCCGTTCTGTTCCAGAATCTTGTGCTCATCCATCATGATGTTCCAGCCCATCTGCTTGTGAGCCGCTACTACGTTCATCACATTTTGCCGTTCGGCCTGAGCACTCGGCCACTGTACATATTTGCCGTAATCATGGTTACCCAGGGTCGAATAAACCCCCATAGGTGCTTTCACTTTATCGAACACATCAATATAGCTATTCACTTCTTCGGCATGACTATTTACCAGATCGCCCGTAAAAAACACCATATCTGGTTTTTGATTCAGTAGCATCTCCACCCCGCCCCGAACGGCCGTTTTATTGAAAAAACTACCCGAATGAATATCCGAAATCTGGGCGATGGTCATTCCGTGAAAACCAGATGGCAGGTTTTTTAATGGAAGTTTAACCCGGCGAATCCGGTAATCATGGGCACCCGACAAGATTCCCCAGGTAAAACCAACCAGCGGTACAGTGCCGACTACCAACGCTGTTTTCATCAGAAAGTCAGATCTGGAGATGGCGTCTTTAGGTATTCCGTTTACGTTGTCAGGAATTGTCTTTTGAGCCGAATCCACCACGGCTTCCCGAACTTCGGGTTTGTAGAAAAGCGATACGATCCACCGAAAGAAACGCCCTAAGTCATCAATGAAAATAATGAGTATAGCGAAAATCTTCGAAAAGTAGGGGATAGCAATGGCCGCCCAGAGAAAAGTGCGGGTGTTTCGGCTAATGGAATCGGGGGGTATCAACTGCATAGCGACATAGAGCACCAACGTTAGAGCCGTAAAACCCCAGAAGACGAGCGTTACAATACGCTGAGTGCCCTCGGTGGCGGTTCGGCTTAGGGTCTTCACGGCCTGGAATACATACCAGTCGATGAGCAGAAGAATAGCGGGAAGTATAAACAAAAGGGCCGTACGATTCATGAAGAAAGGGGCTAATAGATGGCTAACGGAATGAGCATTCGTAAAGTTTATCTGACTAGGCGAGTTGACTTACTCAACTTTCTCAAATTCAATGATATGCTCCGACATGTACTCACTTTTTTCAGGTTTAATGTTTTTAACGAACAATCGGGCACGCTTTCCTAATCGCAAACAGGTGTGTTTATTCGTGATGTCTTCGGGTGTGTTCATGGGTTGGAGGGAGGGATACCACAGAAAAAAACCCGGCTTATCGAGCAATAACTTCGGCTTTGTCCACTCCTGCGATTGAAGCGCATCACCCAAATCTTTATGGGAATTGAACGAAATATAGATGCTGCTCCCTGCCCACGACGGTCCGGTTGACCTGGCCATAAGCATGACCCAGCTATTCAGATAGGTATTCCAGCTAACCGATGGCCCCCAGTGGAACCCCGCTGCTGGTGCAGAAGCGGGGCCACCTTCCGCATCCATCGGAATCTGCAAGGAAGAAACCGGAGCGCCTACACCGGTGTAGGGCGCATTAAAGCCTTTACCATCCCACCGACGAGCTTTTCCAACCGGACTATCCAGATCACTTAGTCGGATCCGGGCAACACTTATACACTGACCACTCCACTCGGTTCGAGGATCATAGTTTTTTTCGTCGTACTGACCCGGATACCCATATTCGCCATAGAAAAGGTACAGATAGTCGCCACTAGCCACAGCCGATGGATCACCGACACCCCCGGCAAATGTCTTCGAGGTGTTGTGCGGCTTCAGAATCATTCGGGGTTGCAGGTCTTCAATAAATATGCCCTTGTTTTCCCACGATTTACCACCATTTGTCGATTTCATGATACCAATTCGGCAAACGGCGGCTGGCGATGTCGGCCCCGTTATACCCTGCGGCCATTTTTCATTTCTATAGCCTTCACCCGTTGTTGGATTATAAGGTAGGGTAGCGGGGTAGTTTTCGTTATGATAAACGGCATACAACGTTCGGCCCGACTGGTCTTTTGCATCCTGATACACGGTCTCAAACCAAACGGCACCGTGCAATCCGGGCGTGTTTACCGGAACATTTGGGGGCATTATTGGCTCATGAAAATCCGCTGCTTTGCTGGCGAACGCTTCCTCAGCATGGTGACCATCGGCAAATTTCAAATCGCGGGCATCACCCCACAGTGGATCTTCGCCATACTTACCCGGAAAAATTCGGAAGGTGTCGCCCACCCAGGCTTCTGCCATATTGCAGTCGACAAATGAATTGAACAGTACTTTTTTCGCCGGAATCAATCGGTAAGTCGGTGCGCTTATAGCGGTTTCAGCCTCGTCCTTTTTGCCTGAACAGGCAACGATTAGGCTACCCGTCAGGGTCAGAATTGGCAGGTATTTTCCAAAATAAAGCAGGGTTCGTATCATTGGGCCAGCATCTAAAAAAACAATGTCAACGAGTAAAACCCGTTGACATTGTTACCTACTTATTTAATCGTTACACTAATTCTTCTTCAGGCTCTTCTACAGGCTCTAAAGCTGGATCTTTTTTACCGAACCATTTCATCCGAATACGCTCATTGACCCAGTACATACACGGTACAACGACCAGTGTCAGAGTAGTTGAGAATGTCAGTCCGAAGATGATGGTCCAGGCCAGAATGTTCCAGAATACAGCGCTATCACCGCCAATGACCATGTGAGGATCGAAATCCCGGAACAAGCTCACAAAATCGACTGTAATCCCAAAGGCCAGCGGAATAAGACCAAGTACGGCTGCCGAAGCGGTCAGCAATACCGGCGTCAGACGGATACCACCCGCTTCAATTATGGCTTCGCGTAGCGGAATACCTCGCCCACGTAGCTCTTCGATGAATTCAATCAGCAGAATCCCGTTTTTCACCACGATACCGGCCAGCGCAATAATACCAACTCCCGACATGATAATGGAGAACTCCTTGTTGAACACGACGAAGCCAAGCAGCACACCAATCAGCGAGAACAGAATGGTTACGAAGATAATCATTGGCTTCACGACCGAGTTGAACTGGGTAGCCATAATCAGGTAAATGAGCATCATGGCAATACCGAAGGCCGATACCAGGAAGTTCATCGACTCCTGCTGGTCTTCCTGCTCACCACCCATTTTTACGGTGTAGCCATTAGGCACATCGATCTCCTTGACAACTTCCTGAATTTGCGCCACAATCTGGTTGGCATTATAGCCTGGCACCACATCGGAACTCAACGTGATAAGCCGCTCCTGATTTTTCCGGTTAATCTGGCTAAACGTCGTCGAGTAGCTGATGTTGGCAATCGATGTAATCGGCACCTGACGAAGCTGACCGCCCATCACCATATCACGATAAACTACGTTTAGACTTAGCAGTCGATCGATCTGGCTACGGTCGTCGGGTTTCAGACGCACCATGATGGGGTATTCATCTTTCGCATCCCGAAATTTCGACACCTCGGTTCCAAACAAAGCCGTCCGAATGGCCAGCGCAACCTGTCCTGACGAAATACCTTCGCGTTCGGCCTTCTCCCGGTCGATGTCGATAACGATTTCGGGCTTATTGGTAATCAGATCGGATTTCAACTGGTCGATACCCTGGATACCGGCCTGAGCAATTTTCTGCTTAACCAGGTTTTCCAGTTTTTTCATTTCACTGAATTCCTCACCCGCTATTTCGATGGCGATTGGCTTACCCGTTGGTGGGCCGTTCGATTCCCGCTCAACCGAGATTTCACTCCCCGGCAAACCGCGCATGGCTAGTCGAACTTTGTTCAGCAGCGAGTCGGTCGAAATACCATTTCGTTCCGTATTAGGTTTGAAGGCAACCGTAACTTTCGATTTTTGGGGAGTGGCCGAGCGGTCGGGGTTCATCGGATCACCCGCGTTTTTGCCCACGTTCGAGATTACCGAGTTGACAATATCCGTCGCGTTGTTATCCTTCAGAATTTTAAACACCCGCTTTTCAATCACTTTCGTTACTGAATCGGTCACGCGAGCGTCTGTCCCTACCGGCATCACATTATATACGTAGATGTAATCGGGTTCGCCACTGGGAAAGAAAAGTACTTTTGGTTTGGCAATTCCGACAATAATAAAGGTCAGAATGAGCAGACCGAACGTACCGATAATGGCAAACACAGGACGCCAGCCCGTCAATATCCAGGAGATCAACGAACGATAGCCGTTTTTCAGTTTCGGAAGCAAATTCTCCTGGAATGGAACGATCAATTTCGGCGTCAGTACGTAATGGTTGAAGGTGTACAGGATAATCAGCAACACAAACAGGTTACCAATACCCCGATCAATTACGTACCCAATTCCCGCCAGAACGGTCATTATGATCAGAGGGCGCTTTATTTCCTGGAAACCCTGTTTATCCTCGTGATGATCGTCTTCGTGGCGTTTCATGAACGTTACGGCAAATACCGGATTGATCACGTAAGCGACAAACAACGAAGCAAACAGAGTCAGAATAAGTGTCAGGGGCAGAAACTTCATGAACTCACCCACAATTCCTGGCCAGAATAGCAGTGGGAAGAAGGGGGCAATGGTCGTCAGCGTACCCGACAATACAGGTACGAACACCTCACCTGCTGCGGCTTTTACAGCCTGCCGGATGTTCCAGTCTTTATGATCATTAAAAAGTCGGTGTGCATTCTCAATAACCACAATGGCGTCATCGACCACCAGACCCAGACCGAGCAGGAACGCGAACAGTACCATGATGTTGAGCGTAAACGAGGTACCGACTACAGGCCCTAAAACCGGCATCAATACAAAAGCTACCAGGGCCGAAAGTGGTACCGATAAGCCGACGAAAATGGCATCCCGTACGCCCATGAAGAACATCAGAACGAGTACGACAAAGATGAAGCCCAATACAACGGTGTTCACCAGGTCATTCACACTTTCGCGCGTACGTTCCGACTGATCGGCCGTAATTTTCACGTCCAATCCTTCTGGAAAACGAGTTTCCTTGTATTCCTCAATCGTTTTTTCGATCCGGTCGGCAGCCGAAATCAGGTTGGCACCTGCCCGTTTGATCACGTTCAGGGTTACAACCGATTTGTTGTCGAGCCGGGCAAAATCCTGTTGTTCTTCAAAATTGTCCCGCACTTGAGCAATATCGCCCAGGCGAACCGTTGCACCGGTTGCGGTCCGAATCTGTAGGTTCTGAATCTGGGCTACATCGGTAAATTCACCTTTCACCCGTACCGTCCGACGAACCCCATCTACGTTAAGTTCACCACCCGACACGTTGATGTTTTCGCCCTGAATGGCCTGCTGAATATCGGTAAATGCCAGGCCAGCCGATTGCATCCGAGGCAAATCGACATTGATCTGAATTTCGCGGGTCAGTGCCCCAACAATATCGACACGACGGATTTCGGGCATTCCCTCGATCACATCCTGCAAATCTTCGGCATACTCTTTCAGTTGCTTGAGCGAGAAGTTACCAGCCATGTTGAGGTTCATGATCGGCATTTCCGAAAAGTCAACGTCCTGCGCAGTTGGTCCCGAATCCAGTTCTTTCGGTAAGTCGGGCTTCGCTTTATCAATAGCATCCCGAACTCGTTGCAGCGCAACCGAGGATTCGACATCCGGGTTAAATTCAACCAGGATAACCGACACATCCTGCAAGGCATTGGATTTGATCCGTTTTACGCCCGAAATGGACTTTAACTGCTTCTCGATCTGTTTGTTAATTGTATTTTCAATATCGGCGGGAGCCGTCCCTACATACACGGTATTGATGTAGACCTGAGGCACTTTAATGTCCGGGAATTGCTCCTTCGGCATATTATTGTACACAAACAGCCCACCCAGCGTAATCAGGAAGGTGAAAATGTAAATAGCCGTCCGGTTCTCAACGCACCAGTTGGTAAATCCGAGGGTTTTATACTGTTCAAATTTCATAATAAGAGTTCGTTAGTCATTCGTAGAGACACCAGGCAGGATGTCTCTACAAACTAAAAACTGATTTGTTGTCCATCAACCAAATCCTGATACCCAGCCGTAACGATCTGATCGCCCGCCTGTAACCCTTGCGTCACCTCAATCTGACCACCGTACGACTGGCCCGTTTTTACCGTTTTTGCTTTCGCCACTTTTTTACCGCCCTCATCGACTGCTACATACACCAATTGACCTTTTTCGGTATCCTGAATCAGGTTTTGATTGATTACGATCGCTTTGGCCTGCGTTTTATCATTGATTTTGATACGTGCCAGCATGTTGGGTTTCAAGGCGTTGTCGGAGGGTAGGGGAGCCTCGATGGTAAAGGTTCGCGTGGCCGGATCAACCGTCGTTGCAACAAACGAGATGGTCGAATTCAGCTTTTTGTCCAGATCCGGGAAGTCAATCTGAACGGGGTCACCTTTCCGAACGCTACCCGAATAGGTATCCGAAACTTTAGCTACTGCCTTCAACTGCGACAGGTTGACCACCCGAACCAGTCCAACACCCGGCATGGCCGACTGACCAATTTTTACGGCCACCTGATCGACCACTCCCGAAATTGGAGACGTAACCGTAGATTGGCTCAACTGTGCGTTCAGCGTCGATAGACGGCGTTCGAGTGATTCCTTGTTCGTTTTGGCCTGTAGATACTGCATTTCGGTGCCAATCTGCTGCTTCCAGAGGTTTGCCTGCTTTTCGTACATGGTATTGGCAAGCGTCAGTTGGGTTTTAAGTTCAGCAATAGACTCACGTAAAAGCTGATCGTCGACTTTGGCAATGGCCTGTCCGGCTTTGACATAATCACCTTCTTTTACATAGACAGCCGTAACAACTCCACCCGATTTGGGCGAAACCTGTACGTTGTTTTTAGCATCAATTGTTCCCTGCAATTCTACGAAGTGCCGAAACGTGCTGGCAGCTATTGGCGACACAGCCACTTCTTTAACCCGTGTTTCTTCCGCCTTTTTAGGCTCCAGTTTGGCCAGTTCAGACTCCAGCGATTTTATCTTGGCCGTTAGTTCGGTTTGCTGCGACTTCAACTCATCGAGTTCCGCACGTTTGCTTTGCAGGTCAGATTTTTTTTCCTGTGAGCAGGCAGCTAAAAGACTCACAAGAGCAATGATGTAGTATGGTTTCATTTTGACTAGTAACGTTTTAATAGCTTATTTCAAATTCGGGACTTAATTCCCTTAATTTCCAGCGTAAAGTTTGCCGCTGGCTTTGTCGGCATCGACTTTGGTTTGCAGGAAGTTGTAGAGCGAAGCGAAGTAGTTTGTTTGCGCCTGGCGGTATGAGTTTTCGGCATCCAGCACTTCAATGTTTGATCCGACGCCTTCCTGATACTTGATTTTTGCAACCCGGGCTACTTCCTGTGCCAGTTCAACGTTCCGTTTCTGTGTACGTAAGGTTTGCAGACTATTGCCCAGCGTGATGCTCGCCTGCCGAATCTGCAAGTCAATCGTATTTTTCAGAAGTTGAGCGCTGTTCTGCGTTTTTTGTAACGTAAATCGCTTCTGTTGGGCCTGGTACTTCTTCTGAAATCCATCGAATACGGGAACCGATAGGTTAATACCTACTATGGATGAGTTAAACCAGGGCGACACGAATAAATCACCAAAATTATTACGACCTGTATTGTAGCCATAGTTTATAAACGCCGTTAGCCGGGGATAGTACAGCTTGGAAATGTTCTGCAAATCCAAATCGGCTAGCTGAATCTGTGATTGGAGTGTTGAGAACTCGATGCGTTGGTTATAATCGAATTCGGCAGCCGCCTTCAGGTTTTCACGATCCAATGCATCCAGGTCGATGTCCTGAATTTGTTCGGTCAAGGTGATATTATCATTAATCCCCAAGCCCATTTGGAATTTAAGCAGGTAGTAGCTTAGATCGACCAGGTTTTTAACGTTCTGCCTCTCAGCTTTCAGGTTATTTACCTGTACTTCGAGTCTGCTCACATCAATCTTTTCGGCAAAACCTTGCTTATTCAACCCCAGCGTATTCTGATATAGTGTATCGACGCGAGCAATATTCAGGTCAAGCAGTTTTATTTGCTGCTCATTGACCAACACACCATAATATGCTTTGGCCACCTGCTCAGCCACGGTAATTTTCGAAGCCGTAATGTTCTTTTGTGCCAGTTGCCGATACGTTTCAGCCGCTTTCAACCCTAGTCGATACGACGCATCGAACAGGAGTTGATTGAGGGTACCTGTCAAATTGCTCGAATAGTTTACTCCAAATTGAACGGCAATTGGAGGAGCATCGGCAGGAGCATTCGGATTCGCGAATTGAGCGGGTAAGAAAACCCGCTGAATAATCAGGTTGTCAGAAAGAGATCCTGCAACGCTTACCTGCGGCAACGCTACGCCACGAACTTCCTGAATGCGTGCCTCGGAGCTGAGTGCATCCAGACCCGCATTCTTAATATTAATATTGTTTTGAATGGCAAACTGAATGGCCTCATTCAGCGAAAACTCCTGCTTTGTCTGGGCTATCGACGTTCGGGTCCCCACCAGCGTGAGCAGCCAGATCGCTATAGCTATTTTTATATTAGTGAACCTCATGATTGTACTGATTAACATACTGATTATAAATGGTGAAGCCTTGCTCGGTCAGCATCCCTCGTATGAAGTGATGCATGAGTTCATACTGTATTTGTTGCATGGTATACTGATCGGACGGGAATATATCGTTGTTGAAAGCTAACTCGATCTGCTCAACGCGTAGACGGGCCAAAATACCCGGATTTAAGTCAGCCCTGTATAGGCCTTGTTCAATACCTTTTTGGATATTTTCAAGAATAGACCGAAGCACTTCACCTTCTTTATATTGCTTGAATAGGGCAAATGCCTGAGGATAGTGCCGTTTCATATCGATCAGCAGGTTAGGGCTAACCTGGTCCGCGTTTTTTTGAATCATCGCCAATACGTGCATAATCTCAGCCACTGGATTTTCTGCCTCTACGGCTACGCACGCCATTGCTTTATGATCTCTACCGAATTTGTCCTGGATAACTTCCGATAAAATCTGTTCTTTATCCGTAAAATGTTGGTAGATTGTCTTTTTAGAAATCCCTAGTTGTTTTGCTATATCTTCCATCGTTACGGACCGAATACCGTACCGCCAGAATAGTCGTTCAGCCTCTGCCAGAATCCTTTGTTTCATTAAAAAAATAGAACTTTTGCCAGATGAACTTCGGAAACTCAAATATAGTTCGCAGTTTCCGAATTATGTTTGTGTTATATGATGAACGGCCTAAAATGCGGAGTGAAACGACCGAAACTCCCGATGAATTTGGCTTGGTCCAGACAAACCAATGCCGATACAAGCCTATCAGCTTACAAAATATTGGCTATTAAGCTACTGAGGTAGTTCCCTTTTTATGACTTTTTCGCTGACCTGGCTACTACTTATTACTGGCCAATCTCGAAGAACCGTACATCGGCCTGTACGGTGTTGAGCAGCTCACGTGTGCGCTCCGGTCGGGCGTCTGTAATGAAGATCTGACCAAATGCCCCCTCATCCATCTGCTGAATCAGTTTGCTGATGCGTCGGTCGTCCAGCTTGTCAAAGATGTCATCCAGCAATAGAATGGGCTTAACACCCTTTTCGGCTTCGAGTGAATCAAACTGGGCCAGCTTCAGGGCAATCACGAAGGTTTTCTGCTGCCCCTGCGACCCAAATTTTTTCAGAGGTACCTGCTGCCCGCTCCCATTATCAATCAGAAATACATAATCGTCTTTATGAACACCCATTGTGGTTCGCTGTAAAACCGTATCGCGTCGACGAAAATGGCGAAACTCCTCTGCGAAACCCGGATTGCTCACTTCCGATTCGTACACGATGAAGACTTCTTCCCGACCATCGCTCAGGTAGGCATAGTGCTCACGAAAGCCGGGCATAAATTCCTCGACAAACTTTTTTCGGCGGTCATGGATTTTCTGACCCAGATCCAGCAGCGGATAATCGTAAGTATCCAGCATGTCGTTGTCGACCTGGTTTCGGTCAGCAAACAGTTTGAGAAGGCTATTCCGTTGTTTCAGAATCTGCTGGTACATCAAATAATTCTGTAAGTATTCAGCATCCATCTGCGAAAGAACCCCATCAAAAAACTGCCGTCGTTCTTCGCTATGCTCGCGTACCAGATCGGTGTCATTCGGAGCGATCAGCACAACCGGGAAACGGCCGATGTGCTCACTGAAGCGTTCATATGGCTTTTTATCGGCCATCAGCACTTTGCGCTGCCCTCTCTGCACGCTGATTGTGATTTGCACCCGAGCCGGATGGTTACTGTACTCGTGTTCCTCGAAAATGCCATCCAGCATAAAATAATCTGCATCGTGCAGAATACTAAATGCATCCTGATTCTGAAACGCACTTTTGCTCAGCGCCAGAAAATAAACGGCATCAAGTAAATTGGTCTTACCGCTTCCGTTAGGCCCTACAATCACATTTACCTGTTTCCCAAATGAGTATCGGGCGTCTTCGTAATTTTTAAAATTGGTCAGGCTCAGTTTTTCGAGGTACATAGATGTAGCGCATAACGCGATAATGCGTAATTTCGCGGCAGTCAATTGCTTGTTTGATCGAGCAATTTGATATTGGCAACAAAGATACAGTCGGTTTGTTGTAGAAACAGACTCTCTATTCTGTTGACATCGTCTGGATAATTGACATTACCAATCGCCGGCGATTGTCGATTTTATCGAACATACTCCTCATGGCAAGCGTCAAAGAGAAACCCTCGGAAGGGAAACCCAACAAAAATGGTCAGGCTCCGGCAGCCGCAAAAATGCAGCATCCGAAAGAGCGGTATATGTACTGGTATGAGTCGATGCAGTTGCAACGGAAGTTCGAGGAGAAAGCCGGGCAACTCTACGGTCAACAAAAAATTCGGGGCTTCTGTCATCTTTACATTGGTCAGGAAGCCTGCTCTTCCGGCTCTTACTCAGCATTGACCAAAGATGACAAATGGATAACTGCTTACCGTGACCACGGTATCCCACTCGCGCTGGGCTCCGACCCTAAAGCAGTCATGGCCGAGTTATTCGCCAAGCAAACCGGCTCGTCGAAAGGGAAAGGCGGTTCGATGCACATCTTCGACAAGTCGGTCAATTTTATGGGCGGACATGGCATCGTTGGTGCGCAAATCCCAATGGGTGCCGGTATTGGTTTCGCCGAAAAATATAACAAGACCAAAAACCTTTGTATCACCTTCATGGGCGATGGTGCCGTTCGGCAGGGTGCTTTGCACGAAGCGTTCAACATGGCTATGCTCTGGAAAATCCCCGTCATTTTCGTCGTTGAAAATAATGGGTATGCGATGGGCACTTCCGTAGCGCGTACATCGAACGTTACGGAGCTTTACACCCTTGCAGAAGCTTACGATATGCCTGCTGAGCCAGTGGATGCTATGAGCGTTGAAGCCGTTCATGAAGCCGTTAGCCGTGCGGCTGAGCGTGCTCGTGCTGGCGAAGGACCAACTTTCCTGGAGTTCCGCACGTACCGCTATCGGGGGCACTCCATGTCTGACCCTCAGAAATATCGTTCAAAAGATGAGGTCGAAGAATACAAGCAACGTGACCCAATCGAACAGGTTAAAGCAGCGATTTTAGAGAAGGGCCTGGCCACTGAAGAAGAGCTAGCTGCTATTGATCAGAAGATAAAGGGCATTGTGGATGAATCGGTCAAATTTGCTGAAGACTCTCCATACCCACCCGCAGAAGAAGCCTTCAAAGATGTTTACATGCAGAAGGATTACCCCTTCTTACATGAATAACATTGCTTATTTCCTCTTGAATGTCCAGGTAGTTTATCTGGACATTTTTTTTTGAACGATTTATAGTATTTAATTGTATATACATTAAATGTCGATACAATTAAATTAACAAAAACTAATTTCACCCTTTAACTCCATTTTCAGGATTATGGAAACGCTCATCAATGGCCTTCACCACGTAACGACCCTAGCTGGCGACACCCAACGTAATGTCGATTATTATACAGATATCCTGGGGCTTCGTCTGGTCAAAAAAACCGTCAACTTCGATGCCCCCGATGTGTATCACTTGTATTATGGCAATGAAACGGGTTCACCCGGCACCATATTGACGTTCTTTCCCTATGGCGGAATTCCTCGCGGGCGTAAGGGCGTAGGCCAATTAACATATACAGCTTTCTCTGCGCCCACTGCTTCGTTAAGTTTCTGGATGGATCGGCTACATGAACGGAACATTCCTTACGCTGGTCCGTACAGACGATTCTCTGAAACCTATATCAGGTTCGAAGATTTCGACGGTATGGGGATCGAACTGGTCTTTACCGACGACGATAAACGGCCAGGTTGGGATAATGGCCGAATTCCGGCAGAGTTTGCTATTCGAGGTTTTTACACCGTCACGCTGAATGAATTGCGAACCGATCGGACCATTTCGTTATTAACTGACCTGATGCAACATACACTGGTTGGAGAGGAGGAGGGGAGGTTCCGGTTTAAAGCAGGCGATGGTGGCCCCGGAAACTATGTAGATGTTTTACATTCGCCGAAAGACGTTCATGCTTTACAGGGAGCGGGTTCTGTACACCACGTTGCCTTCTCAACCGATTCTGATGAAACGCAGTTAATCATTCAACAACAATTGGCCGAGGCTGGTTATCATGTAACACCCGTTCAGGATCGGAATTATTTTCACAGTATTTATTTCCGCGAGCCTGGTGGTATTCTATTTGAAGTGGCCACTAATCCTCCTGGATTTGCGGTTGATGAACCTGTTTCGGAATTAGGTACTGGGCTTAAACTGCCTCCTCAATACGAGGCTCGTCGGGCAAAACTCATAACCGAATTACCCGAGATTATTGTCCGGTAATTGTTTACAGTTTAGGGTGAACCGATTCAGGTTAAGCACAATTAATCTGAATCGATTCACCCTAAACGCTTAACAAATCTTACAATGCTACACAATCCTAATAATATTCGCACGGCTGGTGTTCCTCTTGAAGAAGCCTCAAAAGTAATGATCATGGTTCACGGTCGGGGCGGCTCAGCTCGTGATATCCTTTCGCTTTCCCAGTATATTCAGGATAAAGATTTTGCGTTTATTGCTCCCGAAGCTCAGGGTAACACGTGGTATCCTTATTCGTTCTTGAGCCCTATTGAAGCCAATGAGCCCTACCTCACCTCTGCTCTTGACGTACTGGCCAGCGTACGCGCTCGATTGCAAGCTGATTTTAATTTTAAACCGACGCAGATTTACTGGTTAGGTTTTTCGCAGGGTGCTTGTTTGGCACTTGAATTTGTGGCTCGGAACGCTTCTGACTACGGTGGTGTTTTCGGATTAAGTGGTGGCCTGATTGGCCCACCTGAAACCCCCAGAGCGTATGAGGGCTCACTGTCGAATACTCCGATTTTTTTGGGTTGTAGTGATACTGATTCACACATCCCAAAAGAAAGAGTATTGGAGTCTGACGCTGTTTTTCGGAAGATGGGGGCAAAGGTTACAACTAAATTATATACAAATTTCCCGCATACAATTAACGAAGATGAGTTAAAGATCGTTAATTTGCTTATAGCCGGAGAAGAACTTCCGGTTGGTACTTAACACCTGTTGCCTATGAGCCAATATATGGTAGAGTTTGATCTTCCGCCTGTG
This sequence comes from Spirosoma panaciterrae DSM 21099, assembly GCF_000374025.1. Lineage (GTDB taxonomy): Bacteria > Bacteroidota > Bacteroidia > Cytophagales > Spirosomataceae > Spirosoma > Spirosoma panaciterrae. The sequence continues at coordinate 180,319 of NZ_KB893179.1, forward strand.
ATGGATGAAGGTTTCCAGAATCGGATACCTGCACAGCGGCTCAAAGTTGAGGAACTCATGGAAAAAGGATTCCTTCTGTCGTACTCGCTTTCGATCGACCGGCAAAAACTCTGGTGCATTTTTAAAGCCGATTCTGAACTCGAAGTGTTGGAGTCAATCTCAGAGTTTCCGCTCATAAAATACATGACTCCAATTATTACTGAGTTGATGTTCCATAACATGGTCGCGGCCCGAATACCACTTTTCTCACTGAACTAATTGGCTTGAAAAACCCTTCTAATTGAAGGGTTTTTTATTGGCATGGAAATTGCATTTTTTCTTTAGCATTTTACTAAAAACACGTAAGTAACCAGGCAAAAAGTGGTTACATATACTTACAAGTTATTGATAATCAAGTTTCACGTGAAACAATTATCACTTTTCCAAACACCCCTATTTTGTAAAAAGTCATGACACCGAATGTCCTGATTAGTCAATCCGAAAAGGAGCTTGAGTCTCGATTTGCTGATGATTTCATTGCTCATGTCGATGGAAAAAAAGCGACAACACTCCGACAGTTTTATGAAGAGCTGGCCGATCTATTAGAGATTCCAGACTTCGGATTTTCACTCGATGATTTGAACGACGCTCTGAATGATTTACGCTGGCTGGAAGATGATCGAATCATTCTATACTTCACCAATACGGCCGACCTAATCAGTAAAGAAAGAGATCCAGTAAAGCTCAAAAATGTGTTGAGTATGCTGGATGCGACGGCCGAAGATTGGAAGTGGACAGAAGACGAACTGGATGACAAAAAGGAAATAATTCTAGTCTTTGAAGAGAGCGATCGCATTCGAAAACTACTGGATCAGGAAGGCATCGACTACTTGGAAATATCCAAATTGAAATAGAGCCGATACGCAACAAATTTCCCGAACCTACTGTTACCTAACTATGCCGCCGGAATATTTCTTCCAGCGGCTTTTCGTGTTTGACATACAACCTGCATTCGCTTGAAACCAGACGAATTACTCGGACTTTACACCGACGATAGTTTCATTAAATTGCTGGCAGAACCCTTCAGCCGCAAACAAACCGACGAACCGCAACGACTTCAAATCAAAGGTCTGGCGGGAAGTCTGGATGCTATCTTAGCTTCAGCAATCTATAAACTAGTAGGTGGTAACCACCTGTTCATTTTAACCGACCGCGATGAGGCAGCTTACTTTTTCAACGACCTTCAGAATCTGCTGAGTCGGGAAGTTTTACTATTCCCGATGTCGTATAAAAAACCCTATCAGTATGAGGAAATTGAGAATGCCAATGTACTGATGCGGGCAGAAGTCTTGAACAGGCTAAACCCGGCTCCAAAAGGAGGGGTGATCCTGATTGCATATCCAGAAGCACTGTCGGAGAAAGTAATCAACAAGCGCTCACTGCAGGCCAATACATTAACAATTCGGGTGGGCGAAAAACTGGATACGCACTTTGTGGCAGAGCTTCTGCAAACCTATGAATTTGAAAAAACAGATTTTGTCTACGAAGCTGGCCAGTTTTCTGTGCGCGGTGGCATTATAGATGTGTTCTCGTTTGCCAGCGAATTTCCATATCGAATCGACTTGTTTGATGACGAGGTAGAAAGCATTCGAAAATTTAACCCAGAATCGCAGCTTTCAACCGATCCAGTCGATTTTATAAACATCATCCCGAACATTCAGACAAAGCTGATCGAGGAGACACGGGAACCCTTTTTCAACTTTTTACCCGCAGATACTACCGTTTGGGCCAAGGATATTGAGTTTACACTGGATATTATTGAAAACAGTTACGAAAAAGCGGAGCAGAGCTTTGCCTCCGTATTGGCGAGTAGCGGTGGTATTCAGGTAGTTTCGGGACCAAATGAGTTATTTGAGACCCGTCGATCGTTTCTGAATGAATTAAAAAGGTTTCGCACCGTGGAATTCGGCCGGAAGTTTTATTTCAAAACAGAAGGTCGCCAGCAGTATACGTCAAAACCTCAACCATCGTTTAACAAAGACTTCAGACGATTAATTGATACGTTAGCCGATAATCAGGCAAAAGGGTTTACCAACATCATTGCAGCAGAATCGTTCAAGCAATTGGACCGTTTGCGAACAATTTTCGAAGAATTGGATCCTTTTGTAAAATTCCAGCCCATGAATATTGGGTTACGGGAGGGTTACATTGACGATATTCTGAAAATTGCCTGCTTTACCGATCACCAGATCTTTGATCGCTATTATAAGTATCGGGTTCAGGATAAGTTCTCAAAATCAAAAGCGCTTACACTACGTGAATTAAAAACTCTGCAACCCGGAGATTATGTCACCCACGTCGATCATGGCATTGGTCGATTTGCCGGTTTAGAAAAAGTAGACCATGCTGGTAATGAGCAGGAAGCTATACGATTGATCTATCGCGACAACGATGTTTTGCTGGTGAGCATCCATAGCCTGCATAAGATTGCCAAATACAGCGGTAAGGAAGGTGGGCCACCTGTAATGAGTAAATTGGGCTCGCAGGAGTGGGAACAGAAAAAATCGCGAATTCGCAAACAGGTTAAAGATATTGCCCGCGAGTTGATTGCATTATATGCAAAACGTCGGACAGCACCTGGCTACGCTTATAGCCGTGATAGCTTCCTACAGGCAGAACTTGAATCGTCATTCCTGTATGAAGATACCCCTGATCAGGCAAAAGCGACTAACGATATAAAAAACGACATGGAACGCCCGCACCCTATGGATCGACTGATTTGTGGTGATGTTGGGTTCGGTAAAACTGAGGTGGCTATTCGGGCTGCATTTAAAGCCGTTTCGGATAATAAACAGGTAGCTGTACTGGTTCCGACTACGATTCTAGCCATGCAACACTTTAAAACCTTTTCAGAGCGGATGGCCGATTTTCCTGTCAAAATCGATTATATCAATCGGTTCCGTTCGGCTAGTCAGGTAAAAGAGATTGTTAAAGGCGTGGCTTCCGGCGAAATTGGCATTCTGATAGGTACCCATCGAATTGTTAATAAAGACATCAAATTCAAGGACTTAGGCCTGTTGATTATTGATGAAGAACAAAAGTTTGGGGTCAAAACAAAAGATCGATTGAAAGAAATGCGGGTAGAGGTCGATGTATTGACCCTAACCGCAACGCCTATTCCGCGAACGCTTCATTTCTCACTGATGGGTGCTCGCGACTTATCGGTTATAGCAACCCCGCCCCCCAATCGCCAGCCTGTAACAACAGAAGTTCATCCGTATAATGAAGCCGTCATTCGGGATGCAGTCAGCTATGAGCTTCGACGCGGAGGGCAAGTTTTCTTCGTTCACAATCGAGTAAACGATATTGAATCCATTGGCAATCTGATTATGCGGCTGGTACCTGAAGCCCGCATTGGTGTAGCCCATGGACAAATGGAAGGCGATCGCCTGGAGCGAATTATGACTCGATTTATTGAAGGAGATTATGATGTACTGGTGTCAACCAATATCATCGAATCAGGGTTAGACATTCCAAACGCGAATACGATTCTGATCAACAATGCCCACTACTTTGGTTTGTCAGATTTGCATCAGATGCGGGGTAGGGTAGGCCGGTCGAACCGTAAGGCGTTCTGCTATCTCCTAACTCCACCACCCTCAGTCCTGACAGCCGATGCCCGGAAACGACTCCAGACATTGGAAGATTTTTCTGACCTGGGAGAAGGGTTTAAAATTGCCATGCGTGATCTTGATATTCGAGGTGCAGGGAATTTGCTAGGTGCCGAACAAAGTGGATTTGTCAATGACCTTGGCTTCGAAATGTATCACAAAGTATTGGATGAAGCCATTCAGGAATTACGTGAAAATGAGTTCAAAGACTTGTTTGAAACGAAGCCCGGTGAATTGAAACTTTCATTACCCGATACGGTCATTGAAACGGATTTACAAGTGGTTATACCAGAGCGTTATGTGTCAAATATCTCGGAGCGCCTAGCGTTATATACACGCCTGGATAGCCTTCAGAACAACGAAGAACTACAGGCATTCAGACAGGAAATTATCGATCGGTTCGGGCCGATGCCGGAAGAAGTCAAAAATCTGATTAAAATGGTTAATGTTCGCTGGAAAGCAGAGCAATTATACCTTGAAAAACTGACGATTAAGAATAATATCCTGAAAGGGTACTTCGTTTCTAACGGGAATGATGACTTCTTTCGTTCCGACCAATTTGGCAAGGTAATTGAGTACATAAAGCGAAACCCTGCTAAATGTTCCTTAAAGGAGTCGAAAGGAAGGCCGATTTTTACCCATACTGATGTATTCTCGGTTGAGCAGTTGGATGAGATTTTAGGCGCAATGACCAATTAAATAACATGAGTAGTAAGATTCTTGAGAAAAATACAACCCTAATTGGCACTCAAGCGTCTTAAAACGAATGTCTTACAGCTTTTATCTTATTTTTGCACCTACGTTTTTTACACAAATAGAGCAATGATTCAAAAGTATCACCTGCAACGAGCGGCTTATGTGCTGCTGGCAACGGCAGCCCTGGCGTCCTGTAAGCCCAAGCACCCGACCAGTGTGCAACCCGGTAAGAAGAGTACGGCGACGGGAATTGCTTACAATCAGAAAGATGGTTTTCAGGTAAAGAAATTTGCAGGCCAAAAGGCCGGACCTAACCTGGTCTTTATTGAAGGGGGTCGGTTTACGATGGGGGCACTCGAAGAGGATGTGATGAATACCCGGGATAACCGCGAGCGTACAGTGTCGATTCAATCGTTCTACATGGACGAAACGGAAATGGCCAACGTTCACTACCTTGAATACTTAAACGCAATTTCGCGAGATTCCTCGGAGGAAGTCGTTAAAGCAGCTTTACCAGACACCACTGTTTGGTCGAATCCTTTGTCTTTTAATGATTCATACGTAACGCAGTATTTGCGTTATCCAGCCTTCCGTTATTATCCAGTGGTGGGAGTATCGTGGGTGCAGGCAAACGACTACGCGATTTGGCGGTCGAATGCAGTAAATAATGAACTAGCGAAAGGCAGTGTCAAGCAGAAGGGGGGAGGTTTTTCTTTAAAACGTAAATCTAAAAAAGCTGACGATGCCGCTCTAGCCGAAGCGACCTCAACCGCGCCAGCAAAACCAAGCCTGGAAAGTGGAACAATTCTGCCTGATTATCGTCTTCCAACTGAAGCAGAATGGGAATATGCTGCTAAGGCCCTGATTGGCACGCAATACATGGACGAGAATCAAATTAATCAGCGGATTTATCCCTGGGATGGTTCTTCGGTTCGTAATCCGAAAAAAGGCCGGAAACAAGGCCAAATGCTGGCAAACTTTAAACGGGGTCGTGGTGACTATGCGGGTATTGCCGGACGCTCGAATGACGGAGCCATTATCACGGCAGAAATTTATGCATATCCTGCCAACGACTTCGGTCTGTACAATATGGCGGGTAATGTGAATGAGTGGGTAATGGACGTGTATCGCCCGCTATCGTATCAGGATGTTAACGACCTGAACCCTGTGCGTCGGAATGGCTATGTCGATGATGCCAAAAACTACGACACAAAGAATAAACAATCGTTGATCGATGATAAATTACGGGTTTATAAGGGAGGCTCTTGGAATGATGTAGCCTACTGGTTATCACCGGGTACGCGACGATTCCTGGATCAGGATTCAGCTACGGCCATGATTGGTTTCCGATGCGCCATGATTGGCGTTGGTCGAAACAAATAGATTTTTTTCAATACCAGCAAAAACGGTCATTCAGAAATGGATGACCGTTTTTTTAGTTGCTTTTTTCAGAAAATGAAGTGTTATCTACCTGCCGTAGCCAAGGTCAGAACACTTACAGCTACACATCCGGCACTTAAAAGTTCATGAGCACAGGCTTCCAGAGTAGCTCCGGTAGTAAGCACATCATCAACCACCAAAACATGCTTTCCTTTGATCGCATTTCGGTTCGACACAGCAAATACCGTTTTTACATTTTCCCAGCGCTCAAGGCGATTTTTATGCGTTTGAGAGGCCATGAACTGCTGACGGATAAGAACATCTGTGCGAAATGGAATTCCTAATGACTCAGCCAAGCCATCAGCTATCCAATCTGCCTGGTTATACCCACGTTGCCGAAAGCGGCTCTTATGCAACGGAACACCTATAATTACGTCTATACCTTCAACTAGAGTGGATTCAACTTTCAGTTGATTTCCATACCAACTGGCTATCTCTTTTGCTGCTTCTTTAAACCCCTTGTACTTAATCCCATGAATTAATTTTTGTACAATACCTCCTTTATTAAAATACAAGTAGGAAACTAAAAACTGAATAGGCACTTTTCCGGCAAACTTATTGAGGAGATTTTGGTCATAAGGTTCATGATGCTGTGCCGTTTCGGGAAGATTTAATCGACAAGCTGTACACAACACTTTTTCACTGAATTCCAGCGACTTATTGCACCCTAAACAGAGTTGTGGAAATAGTAGATCAATAAAGTCATTTAGTACGGGCCGAATAAAGCGAAACATGGTCCTCCATCGTTAAATAATTGTAAAACATTGTAATTTAGAGAGAAGAATATTCCTATGGACGCCAACCAGGAAAAAAGTATAGATAAAGAGTGGGAAAAGTTACTTGACCAATTGGGAGTGATGGTAGGTAAACGACCTGCCGATCTTAATGCTGTTCTATTTTTGATAGGCGTGCAGGAGTTAGGGACAGGACCAAAACGTTTTTCAAAGGAAGCAAAGCAAGACTTAATGCACATTGCTGTCTGTCGCGTATTAAGTCTGTCGGGTTATTATTCGCTGGAGGGATACGACCAAGATAACTGGCCCCAGTGGAAACTGGACAAACCGATACCACATGGAGATTTATTGAGTCAGGAAAATTTCCTGAAGCATCATGTAATTCACTATTTCGAAACCTTATTTGTTTAACTGCTCAACCTGAATTTTTTATGCAATCATCAGCCGCCTACATGACCTTGCTGCAACGCATTGATGAGTATAAGAAACGCTACTTCCAAAATCAGTTGGTAAAGGGGAGCTTGTTTTTTATCGCCCTCATTGGTAGTGGCTATCTGCTAGTGAATACAGCCGAATTTATCGGCCGATTCAGTTCAACAGGTAGGGCTATTCTGTTTTTCAGTTTTTTACTGACTGCATTTGCCGGGTTGTATTTGTTGATCGTCCGACCTTTGATGAGTCTGTATGGCCTCAATAAACCATTGTCAAACGATGAAGCCGCTCGACAGATTGGTACGTTTTTTCCAGAAGTAGGGGATAAGTTATTGAATACGCTTCAGCTTCAACGCATATCTTCTGACCAAAGTGATTTACTGCAAGCAAGCTTGAATCAACGTTCTCAACAGTTGTTGATAAACCGCTTTGCCAATGCAATTGAGATCAGTAAAAATCGTCAGTTTTTAAAATACGCGATTCCCCCTCTCGCTTTGATTCTGATGATTTTAGTGATAAATCCTTCATTCTTCACCAAGTCATCAACGCGCCTGGTTAATTATAATAAAGACTTTGTTGAAGAAGCTCCCTTCCAGTTTTTGATACAGAATAAATCGATGAAGGCCTTCCGAAATGAAGACTTTCCGCTAACTGTGAAACTTACTGGAAGTGCACTTCCACAAGCAGTTTATGTGGTAGCCAATGGCACTCGATTTAAGCTCGACCAGTCGGGAGATAAGTTTACGTATAATTTCGATAATCTACAGCGAGATCTGGATTTCCATCTCGAAGCGGCTGGGTTTAATTCACCAGCCTATAAAATTTCGTTAATCGACCGACCCGCAGTATTGTCATTTAACGTACGTCTCGACTATCCTGGTTATCTCAACAAGCCTACTGAGCAACTGTCTAATGTAGGGAATCTTTTGGTTCCTCAGGGTACTGTTGTCAACTGGGAATTTGCATCCGATCATACAGACTCCCTTTTACTTCGTTTCAACACAGATTCAAAACCAACCCCAGCTCGCCTTGTGGATGATAATACATTTGTTTTGAATCGGCGATTGATGCAAAATGCGGTATACACGGTTTCTCTAAAAAACGGACAAGTAGCTTCTCCTTCAACCATTCAATATAATGTTCAGGTTATACCAGACCGCTATCCGCAAATTTCTGTAGACCGTATCCAGGATACTGTCACCTATAATTATATAGCTCTCTCAGGTTTGGTCTCTGATGATTATGGATTTTCAAAGTTGAAACTTAATTACAAGATCGTTCGTGGGAATCAGTCTTCTCCGCTTTACTTCAAAGATATACCTGTCAATCATTCAACTACTTCCCAAAACTTCGTGTATAACTGGTCGCTTGATAGTCTTAAACTCGGTCAGGAAGATCGCCTGGAATACTATGTTCAGGTATGGGATAACGACGGAGTGAATGGACCTAAATCAAGTCGGTCAAATCAACTCAATTTTGTTGTCCCATCAAATGCCGAAATTCAGAAGCAGGTAGATAAGTCGGCAGAGAAAACAGAGCAACAAATTGACAATGCTCTCAGCAAAACGCAGGCCATCAAGAACGAATTGAACCAGATGGAGGATCGGATGCGAACTAAAAAATCCTCAGATTTTCAGGACAAAAAACAATTACAAGATGTCCTGCAAAAACGAGAAGAGCTTCTGAAAGAGATTCAAAAACTTCAGGAGCAGTTCCAAAAAACGAACGATACTCAACAACGGTTTGCTCAGCAAAATCAGGCTATGCAGGATAAACTGGAGCAGCTTCAGAAACTTTTCAATGAATTGCTTGACCCAGAATCCAAGCAGTTATATGAGCAATTAAAACAATTGTTAGAACGTAAGCAGGATGAAAAGGCATCGGATTTACTTGACAAGTTAAGCCGCAAGGAGCGAAATATGGAGCGTGATCTTGACCGCGCCTTGAAGCTTTTCAAACAAATGCAGCTTGAACAGAAGGTAAACAATATTGCCGAAAATTTGGAGAAGCAAGCCGAGAATCTCGAAAAACAAGCGCAGGAAAATGCTAAGAAAAATGAGACTTCTGAAGACCAGCAAAAGCAACAGGAGAAGTCGCAGGAGGATTTCAAAAAGACTCAGGAGCAGCTAAAAGAGCTGGAGAAACAGGCCGAGAAAGAAGATTTAAACAAGCCCGAATCTTCTGAAAAAGAACAGCAGGAGATTGAGAAAGACATGGAAGATGCCTCAAAAGACATGAAAAGTAATCAAGGCAAACAGGCTGCTTCAAAACAGCAAAAATCAGCAAAATCGATGCGGGCTATGAGTAAATCGATGAAAGAATCCATGCAATCGGCTGAAATGCAGGAGATGCAGGAGAACATGGATGACCTTCGAAATATCCTGGACAACCTGATTACGCTTTCGTTTGGACAGGAGCGGGTTATGAAAGATTTCCGAGGAATGAGCTTGCAGGATCCCCGTGTCACAAAACTTTCTCAGGAACAATTAAAGCTTCAGGATGATGCTAAAATTATAGAAGACAGTTTAAATGCATTAGCCAGTCGTGTAGTACAAATCCAATCATTTGTAACGCGTGAGCTAACAAATATGAAAGGGTACATGGATGAAAGCGTTCAGCAATTACGTGAACGTCGACTTAGCATGGCTTCGTCTAAACAACAATTTGCCATGACATCGATCAATAATCTGGCCCTTATGCTGAGTGATGTATTAAAAAATATGCAACAGCAGATGAACGCTATGGCCATGCCAGGAAAGGGTAAAGGTGGAAAAAAAGGCCAGAATCCTAGTGGACTTGGTGAGATGCAACAGCAATTAAATGGAAAAATGGAGAAACTGCAAAAGGGAGGAAAATCGGGTAGGGGCCTATCTGAAGAACTCTCTCAAATGGCTGCTGAACAGGCCATGATCCGCCAAATGTTGAAGAAACTTGAAGAAAACGCAAAAGGAACGGAGGCCGGTAAACAACAGGAAAAACAGATTAAGGAGTTGATGGAGAAAATGGATGAGTCAGAAACTGACCTTGTCAACAAGCGAGTCAACCAAAATTTAATCAATCGTCAACAGGAAATTATGGTCCGTTTGCTTGAATCTGAAAAAGCGCTGAAGCAGCAGGAAGAAGATCCCAAACGTCAGGCAGAGGCAGCAAAGTCAGCAAAACGTAGTACACCTGCCTTTTTCGATACAACCAATTTGCAGAATAAATCGAAACAAGTAGAGGTTTTACGCTCCGTTACACCCAATTATAATCTGTTTTATAAAAAGGAAGCAAACCAGTATTTGCAGAAAGTGAGTAAATAATATTTTCATCAATTATTTAAAACCGCTGATCTGGCACAAAGGTCAGCGGTTTTTTGTTGGCTATACATCAAGTTTTAACTTTCAGCGAACTTTCATCAATTTTGCAAAAGTTTCCACGTGAAACATTTTTCAAAAACTGTTTAAAATGTATTCATCATACGATGTCATTGTAGTAGGAGCGGGCCATGCAGGTTGTGAAGCAGCGAGTGCAGCCGCAACTATGGGTTCTAGCGTATTATTAATTACAATGAATATGCAAACCATCGCACAAATGTCTTGCAACCCTGCCATGGGTGGGGTTGCTAAAGGGCAAATTGTACGAGAAGTAGATGCACTAGGTGGTTTATCGGGAATAATCAGCGATAAAAGCATGATTCAATTCAGAATGCTTAATCGTTCGAAGGGACCAGCCATGTGGAGCCCACGCTGCCAGAGCGACCGAAATGTATTCGCGTGGGAGTGGCGAAAAGCGTTGGAAAATAACAGAAATATTGATTTCTGGCAGGATACAGTAAATGAAGTTATAGTAAAAGACGGTCGGGTTGTAGGCGTAAAAACTAATCTGGGTATTGAATTTAAAGCCAAATCCGTCGTATTAACCAATGGTACATTTCTAAACGGCCGTATGTTCATTGGCGAAAAAGTGTTTGGTGGAGGGCGAACAGCCGAACGGTCTGCCACAGGATTAACCGAGCAATTGGTCAGCCTGGGCTTTGAATCAGGCAGAATGAAAACCGGAACACCGCCTAGAGTTGATGGGCGAAGCCTGGATTATTCCAAAATGGAAGAGCAACTTGGCGACGAGAAGCCAGGCAAATTTTCATATACAAATACACCAACGCTTACTACACAACGTAGCTGCTGGATCACATACACTAATCAGGCTGTACATGATGAATTGAAAACGGGTTTTGAAAAATCACCCATGTTTACTGGACGTATTAAAGGACTTGGGCCAAGATATTGTCCGTCAGTAGAGGACAAAATAAATCGGTTTGCTGATAAAGACAGACATCAAATCTTCGTAGAACCAGAAGGATGGGATACGGTCGAGGTATATGTGAATGGGTTTTCTACCTCATTGCCTGAAGATGTGCAATACAACGCACTGAGTAAAATACCTGGTTTTGAAAACGTACGTATGTTTCGGCCTGGGTATGCAGTTGAGTATGATTTCTTCCCACCAACCCAATTGAAACCTACTCTGGAAACTCAGTTGGTAAAAAACCTCTTTTTCGCCGGACAAATAAATGGAACGACTGGCTATGAAGAAGCAGCCTGCCAGGGTTTAATGGCTGGAATAAATGCGCATCGAAATGCAGTAGAAGAATCTGAATTTACAATTAAACGATCGGAGGGCTATATAGGAGTTTTGATCGATGATTTGATTACCAAAGGGACCGAAGAACCGTACAGAATGTTTACTTCCAGAGCGGAGTATCGTACACTTCTTCGCCAGGACAATGCTGATTTACGACTGACCGAAAAAGGCTATGAAATTGGTTTAGCATCACAGGAACGGTATGATGCAATGGTTCAAAAACGTAAAGATGTATCAGATCTAACAGAATCAATACGAGTAACAAAGCTTAAACCTGAAGATATCAATGGGTGGCTGGAATCTAAAGGAAGTTCAACTTTAAGAGAAAAAAGCAGTCTGTACACGCTTTTGAAACGACCCGAAGTTGATTTAAACGATGTAAATCACCTTCTACAATTAATTCCGGATGGGCCTGGTGGGGTAGGGGAGGAGGTAATCGAACAAACCGTTATAGAAATTAAGTACGAAGACTACCTCAACCGGGAAAAACAGAATGCCGAAAAGCTCGATAAGTGGGAGAATCTATCGATAAATTCCGCATTCGATTATGACCGATTGAAAGCCCTCTCTTACGAAGGTAGAGAAAAACTGAAACGATTACGTCCCGCAACAATAGGTCAGGCATCAAGAATAAGTGGAGTAAGTCCATCTGATGTGTCAATATTGCTCGTGTATATGGGCCGATAAATGCACATAAATCTGGCTACCCATCTACGAATGGGAGCCAGATTATTTTTTCTAATCGCATTACATCATATTCCTTGGAAACGGTAACTCATTGCCCAAACTGCGGCAGCACAACGTTCATTCCATTTTTAGTCTGTAAAGATTATCTGGTGAGCCATCAGGATTTTGAAATACAACAGTGCCAGCAGTGTAAGTTCCGGCTGACCAACCCTCGACCAGACTCAAGCTCAATTGGCAACTATTACAAATCGGACCAATATGTCTCGCATAATGATAATAGTAGCGGTTTAATAAACACAGCATACAGAGTCGTACGAAAATACACGCTCCGATCCAAGCTTCAATTGATCAACGAGGTAAATAAAAAACCTGGCCATGTGTTGGATATAGGTTGTGGTACAGGTGCGTTTTTAGAAAGTTGCCGGGAAGGAGGATGGACAATCTTGGGAATGGAACCTGATAGTGACGCTAGAAAAATGGCAGTTGAAAAATTAAAAGCAACCATTCAACCAAGCCTTAACGATTTAGTAGGAATGGCGGTTGCTGATATAATTACACTTTGGCATGTACTCGAACATATTCCAAACCTGTCTGAAACACTGGATCGGTTAAATCAATTATTAACCCCAAACGGAACGTTACTGATAGCTGTTCCAAATTCAGAATCGTATGATGCTAGCTATTTTAAACAATATTGGGCAGCCTACGATGTACCAAGGCACCTACACCATTTTACACCTACAACCATAACGTCTTTGTTCAAGAAACATGGGTTTGATTTAGTGGACACGAAACCTATGCTATTTGATGCATTTTATATCGCTATGCTTAGCACACGGTATCAGACAGGAAAGACGGATTATCTGAAAAGTGTCCGGGTAGGGCTTTCGTCAAACATAGAAGCCAAACGGACCGGAAATTACTCGAGCCTAATATATCTATTCAAGAAGGCATAATAATTGTACATACAGTCCAAGATTCCTCTACATTTTGTCGCTAAGGAAAAGGTCTATTCAAAATTAAAAAAGTTAAAATTTGATGTGCATAACTATGTGCATAAATTAACCAGGAGCGTGGAAAACTTGTTTATAAGCTGTCGTTCTTATGTGGATGAGTTAACAGGTAATCCACAGACCATTTTCAGATGGCCAATTCTGTGGAGAAATGCCAACATATCACAAGTAATTCCACACGCTTTCCCCAGTCAAAATTGTGTATAAATTTTATGCACAAATCCACAGAATATGAACACACATATTGTGGATAAAATGTTATTATCTTAAATATGAGCTACTTATATGTGGATAATTAAAGAAAAGCTTGTGGATATCATAAGGTTTTTATCCACAATGTGTATCTTCAGGAGTGGACAACTTATTTGTTCACATATCCACATAGCTAATGGTTATAATAACGTTTAATTAAAAAGGTATTTTATAAAATGTTAATAAGGTCAAAAGTCATTATCGCATTCCTATGGTTGTTGTCGGTTGGGCTGGCCTGGGGACAAGGAGGAGGAGTGTTGGCAGAAGAGTACTACAAAGCCGGCGAATTCGAAAAGGCAGCGAACGAGTATGCCAAATTATTGAAGACCGAAGTAACGTGGGAGCGATTAGCACGATATATATATAGTCTCCAAAAAAGTAACAAAACAGATGATGCGTTAAAGTACCTGCGCAAGCAACAGCGAAGCGACGAAGGGAACAAAGCGTACTATGAACTGTTGACGGGACAGATTGCTACACAACAGGGTGATACGACTCAGGCTAAGAACCAGTTTTCGGCTGCCTTACAATCCAGTAAATCATCGCTAACCAAGCTGGAAAAGATTGCAGTAGCCTTTAACGAAGCAGGAGAGGCCCGCTGGGCGATTAAAGCACTTGAAACGGCCCGTGAGGTCAGTAAGTCGCAAACGGCTTACAGTGAAGATTTAATGGCGCTATACAAGTCCACTGGTCAAACAGAAAAAGCAATAGAGGAGGTTATTACAACGAGCAAGCAAGCTGATAAAAAAGAATCGGTGTTAGCGGCTCTCCAGGGCTACCTGAACACAAAGGAAGAACCATTGGTCGAAAAGGCGTTGTATACGCGAATTCAGCAGGAACCAAACGAACTGGCTTATAATGAACTCTTGATATGGTATTTTGTCCAGAAGCAAAAATTTAGCCGGGCACTTTTACAGGAGAAAGCAACTGACAAACGCCTGAAACTAAACGGGAGCCGAGTGTATGATTTGGGAATGCTGGCAATGAATAACAAAGAGTACAAAACTGCAGCCGAAGCATTTGAGTACGTTACAACCACCTATCCACAAGGGCAACTCTATCCATTTGCCCGTCGGTTGGTCATTAATGCACGAGAAGAACAGGTAAAAAACACGTACCCAGTTGATAAAACAGAGATTCGTAAATTAATCGGTGATTATCAGCGAATGCTTCAGGAAATAGGCACCAATGTTAAGACACTGGAAGCACTTCGGAGTACCGCCAATCTATACGGGAATTACCTAGACAGTAAAGATACAGCCTTAACGGTATTGGATCTGGCTATCGATCTGGGGAAGACGGATCGAAATTTTGTAGACCGTTGTAAGCTCGATAAAGGGGATATATATCTTCTGAAAGGGGAGCCCTGGGAATCGACTTTACTTTATTCACAAGTCGAAAAGTCGCAAAAGGAAGAACTGCTGGGGTATGAGGCAAAATTGAAAAATGCGAAACTTCAATATTACAAGGGCAGTTTCGCTGTTGCCAAAGATTTGTTAGATGTTTTGAAACTGGCAACATCCCGAGAAATTGCCAATGATGCAGAGCAATTAAGCCTGTTGATTGTGGATAACACAGGAATGGATAGTACCGAAGCTGCAATGCGAGAATATGCTGACATCGATCTGATGCTTTTTCAAAATAAAACGGATGAAGCCATCGATGCCTTAAATAAAATGTGGGCTAAATATTCAGAACATACAATAGCAGATGAAGTACTTTGGCTGAGGGCAAACACCTATTTGAAGCAGGGTAAAAATTCTGAGGCACTTGAAGATCTCAAGCAAATCACGGCAAAATACCCAAACGATATATTAGGGGATGATGCCATGTTCACTCAGGGAAAAATATACGAGGAGCGCCTGAAAGATAAACAGGCCGCTATGGAAACTTACCAGAAAGTTTTGACACAATATCCAGGGAGTATTTATGGAGCCGAAGCACGTAAACGATTTAGAGTTTTACGTGGCGATACTGTGAACTAGCATATTAGTACTTATCCACAAAAAAAGCCCGAACTTATTAGCTTGGGCTTTTTTTGTGGATAAGTAAGTGTATTTGTGGATAATTATTAAGCCACTGTTTGTAAAAATGATTCTTTAAAAGCTTCATAATCAGCAGGAATAAGCATACTGTGCTTAGTTCGATGTGAAAGTATTGCTAGGCGTTCAGGAACTTCGACTGGGAATTCTAAAACTTGTTCAACCAAGGGTTTGAATTTCGATGGATGAGCAGTAGCCAGCGATACCCCAAGTACGTCCTTTCCAGAAGCGTTTAAATAGGCCTGCAACCCCAATATACCGATGGCTGTGTGTGGGCAGGCCACATAATCGTAAAGCTCATGTATGCGTTTCATGCCAGCCCTCGTTTGGTCATCGTCGAAAAAGTAGCCCGACACGTGGGATTTCAACTGTTCATAACGTTCGCCATACAAGTGCTTCAATCGGACAAAATTGCTTGGATTGCCCACATCCATTGCATTAGAAAGGGTAGCAATTGAAGCTTTGGGAGAATAAGAGCCTGATTCGAGATAAGAAGGAACCACATGATTCAGATTCGTAGCAGCTACAAAATGATCGACTGGTAAGCCCATTTGCTGAACCAGTACACCAGCGCTTAGATTGCCAAAGTTGCCACTAGGTGTCGAAAACACTACAGGTTTTCCCCATTTCTTTACTTGACCATATGCGCTGACGTAATAAAAACTCTGTGGGATAAGCCGGAAAATATTGATCGAATTTGCCGATGATAAAGCAAGCTGGCTATTAAGTTCAGTATCGACAAAAGCCTGTTTTACAATGGCCTGGCAATCATCAAATGAACCGTCAACTTCAAATGCCTGTACATTACCACCTAAAGTAGTCAACTGCTTTTCCTGCAAATCACTGACCCGACCGCTGGGATATAAAATAGACACCCGAATACCTGGTACATTATGAAAACCCATAGCCACTGCTCCACCTGTATCACCAGACGTAGCTACAAGTATATTTACCTCCTTGTCATTTCGCTTCGAAAAATAAGACATAAGAGCGGCCATATAGCGAGCGCCAACGTCTTTAAACGCTAAAGAAGGACCATGAAAAAGCTCTAAAACACCAATTTTACCAAGTTCTAACTCAACAACTGGAGTCTCAAACGGAAATGCTTTATGCGTTAACTCCTCCAGGTCAGCCTTACTGATTTCATTGCCTAAAAGAGTCTGGCTAAGAGCGAAACCAATATCGGCCAAAGATTGATTGGCTATGTCATTGAAATAGCCAGCTCCCAATTGAGGCAATGGGGTTGGCATATATAGCCCTTTGTCGGCAGGCATACTATGAAAGAGAGCCTCTTCGACTGATACAGTCACAGATGGGCTGTTTGTACTATAAAAGCGCATATAACTTATCAAATTGAGGATACAAAGTACGGGAAATCAGACCAATGAATTGAAAAGGAACTATTGAAATGTGGAAAACCATTTTGATAATGTGGATAACTTAAGCAATCCATACCTTTGTCGAAAACACTTCATAACCAAACGAGTATTGGTAATCACTAAACTATAATTCCCAGTACTCCAAATCGGGCCGGCGTTCCGTCCAACTTAGTACCCATGTCTTTTGGTATTTTTAATATTCCAGTACCAACAAATGAACCCGTTAAGGAATATCGGCCAGGATCGTCTGAACGAGAAGACCTTAAAAGAGCTTTACAGGATTTTCGGGGAGTAGAGACCGATATACCCATGTATATAGGTGGCCAGGAAGTGCGAACTGAACGTAAGTTAAGAGTTTCGCCCCCGCATGATCATCAACATACCTTAGGGTATTTTTATGAAGGTGAGGCAGAACACGTTAAGCAGGCAATTGATGCAGCGTTGCAGGCAAAGCAATCATGGGCTAAATTATCGTGGGAAAGTCGGGCTGGAATTTTTCTTAAAGCAGCCGATTTAATCGCTGGTCCCTACCGAGCACGAATCAATGCAGCTACTATGCTTGGGCAATCGAAAAATGCCTATCAGGCCGAAATTGATTCTGCCTGTGAATTAATCGACTTCCTACGATTCAACGTATATTTTGCTGATGAGATATATCGGCAACAACCGAACGCATCGCCCGGAGTATGGAACCGGCAGGAATATAGACCACTCGAAGGGTTTGTGTTTGCATTAACCCCTTTCAACTTCACAGCAATTGCCGGAAACCTACCAACTTCGGCGGCCATGATGGGGAATACGGTTGTATGGAAACCTGCTTATACACAGATATTATCAGCAAAGGTGATTATGGAGGTACTGCAGGAGGCCGGATTACCAGATGGGGTAATAAATCTGATTTATGTTGATGGTCCAGTAGCAGGGGAGGTTATTTTTAATCATCCAGATTTTGCAGGTATCCACTTCACAGGTAGTACAGCCGTTTTTCAGAAAATATGGGCAACTATTGGCAACAATATCCACAAATACAAAAGTTATCCACGAATTGTGGGAGAAACAGGTGGAAAAGATTTTGTGTTGGTCCATGAATCAGCCAATGTGGATGAAGTAGCAACCGGACTCGTCCGGGGAGCGTTTGAATTTCAGGGACAGAAATGTTCAGCGGCTTCGCGAGCCTACATACCAGCCACACTCTGGCCACAAATTGAGGTCAAGATGAAAGAGTTTATAGGCGAATTGAAGATTGGAGGTACGGAAGACTTTTCGAATTTTATCAATGCGGTCATAGATGAACGTGCTTTCAAAAAAATAACCGCATATATAGACGAAGCAAAACAAAACAATGAAGTAGAGATTGTTGCAGGAGGAAATTATGACGGCACAAAAGGCTATTTTATTGAACCGACTGTGTTACGCGTATCCAATCCGACGTACCGGACGATGTGTGAGGAGATATTTGGCCCGGTTTTAACAGTATGTGTGTATGACCCAACCGAATTTGAGGCAATTATTCAAACGGTTAACTCTACATCGCCCTATGCTCTGACGGGATCTATTTTCGCTCGGGACAGATACATTATAGAGGAGGTTACACAAAAACTACAAAACGCTGCTGGAAACTTTTATATCAATGATAAGCCTACTGGAGCCGTGGTAGGGCAACAACCTTTCGGAGGAGCCAGAGCATCGGGAACAAATGACAAAGCAGGATCTGCGCTTAATCTATATCGCTGGGTTTCAGCCAGAACGATTAAGGAGACGTTTGTATCGCCAAAACACTACGGGTATCCTTTTTTACAGGAGGAATAAATTTTTTAAAAAAGTTTTGAATAAGGCTTGCGCAAAGAAATTTAAAAGCATAATTTTGCACTCCCAAATCGATGGAAAGGGCACAGTTAGAATAGATAACTGCTGTTCAATCAGTCAATTACAAACGGGAAATCGAAAAGTTGTTAAAAATATTTTTTCAACTTTTTCTTGACAAAACAAAAAGAGTGCCGTACCTTTGCACTCCCAAATATAAGGAAGGCCAACAACGGTTGGCCACAATCTCGAACAGAGAGACAGTTCTTTGACGTATTGACATCAACAGGTTAGCACTAAATAAGGCTAAAAACACAGTGAAAGCTAGTCTTTCACACAATTATTTACGATGGAGAGTTTGATCCTGGCTCAGGATGAACGCTAGCGGCAGGCCTAATACATGCAAGTCGAACGGGCCGCAAGGTCAGTGGCAAACGGGTGCGTAACGCGTAAGCAACCTGCCTCAAACTGGGGGATAGCCCGGCGAAAGCTGGGGTAAACCCGCACGGTCCCAAGGAGTCACCTGGTTTTTTGGGTAAACATTTATGGGTTTGAGAGGGGCTTGCGTCTGATTAGCTAGTTGGCGGGGTAAC
>NZ_KB893180.1 GCF_000374025.1 Spirosoma panaciterrae DSM 21099
GCCAGGGTATAATCCAGGAATCGCCCATTGGGTTGGGGTATAGCCAGGGTGAAACTGGTCTTGGCGATGTCAATACCGACATAGATGGTGTTCATAGGCGTAGTTGATTAAGGCGTTTACCGCTGATGCTTATCGATTCTTTATTCGGGCTTTATGCCCCACGAACTGTTCAAGCTGGCGGTTGAAAACCTCCGTCGGCGACTCGCATTCCGAGCGGTCTTGGTGACCCTTGACAAAAGATAGTCTACCGACGGAGGCACTCAAAAGGACTGCTACAAACATAGAATGACAGAAAAATGCAGCAAATCTTTTATTACAGTGCATTAAATCCCTGCAAATCGGCTAAGCTATATTTATAGACCCTGTTCGTTCGCAAACTGGATAAGCTCGGCTACATTCGTAATATCGAGCTTATAATAGATGTTCTTCCGGTGCGTCTTTACCGTATCTTCGGCCAGAAAGAGCCGCCGGGCAATATCGGGCGTTGCCAGTCCCTGTTTGATCAGAACGATAATTTCCAGTTCTCTGGGCGACAGTTTAAAACGCCTGATGAATTCGTCTTCCTGATGCGGACTAGCCGCTTTTAATTTTGGATCGAAGTAGGTCATCCCGTTACTCACCTGATTCAAACAGCGCACGAGTTCTTCCTGCGAGGCACTTTTCAGTAAATAACCGGATATACCGATCTCCTGTAGCTCATCGACAAACTTCTGGTAGCTGTACATGGAGATGATCACGATCCGAACCGACGGAAACTCGCGAACGATCTGCCGGGAAAGGTCGATTCCATTGCGATTAGGCAGGTTTATATCCATCAGAACGATGGCCGGGTTTAATTTGTGGATGGCCGGAATCACGTCATTTCCCTGGTAAACCTGCCCCACTACCCTGAACAATGATCCATCAAACGTCAGCAAAGTTCGTAGCCCTTCATTGAATAGCTGGTGGTCGTCAGCAATCAGAATCGTACTAAACCGAACATCTGGAAGCATACAAAACACGCATCAAAGTAGAATATCCAGCGTAACAGTGGTTCCCCGCTCACCAGAGTCTATTTGTACTTTCGACTTCAGGTAAGCCACGCGGGAGCGAATATTTCGCAATCCAATGCCAGACCCCCTACCCGACTCGCCAGCCGGATAGCCCTGCCCATCGTCTTCGACCGATAAAAATACGTGTTTCGGGTAAAAAATCAACTGAACCGTAATATTCCGCGCTTTGGCATGCTTGATGGCATTATTGATCAACTCCACCACGATGCGATAAATGGTCAGCTCAGCTTCGTTGCCCAACGAACGTTCCTGCCCGTATTTGATAAACAGAAACCGAATGTCGGACCGGGTTTCAACCCGTCGGATAATTTCCTGAATGGACTCGGCCAGACCCAGTCTACTAAACTCGGGCGGCATCAGATGATGGGAGATGTGGCGTAGATCAACAATGGCTTTATCCATCAATTGAACAGGCGTTGCCAGGCTCCCCAGGGGATCATGGATTGATTGTAATTGCCCTTTGATAACCGATAAGGTAGCCCCTAAATCATCATGAAGGTCCGCAGCCAGATGCTGTCGTTCTTCTTCCTGGGCCTGCAACACCCGCTTTAACTCCTGACGTTGCCGACGAAGCCTTGTCTGGGTATAAATCCGTATAGCCAGTATGACCAACAGGATCAACCCAATAGCGGCTACTAGCCGAAACCAGGTAGTTTGCCACCAGGGTGGGTGAATAGTGACCCTGATAAACGTTCCCTTCTGATTCCATAGGCCATCGTTGTTGGACCCTTTAACCTGAAATGTGTAGGTTCCCGGCTCAAGATTGGTATAACTAATGTACCGCCTTGATTCACTGTAAATCCATTGTCGGTCCAATCCTGCCAACTGATACGCATATTGGTTCTTGGCTGGATTGATATAATCCAGTGCGGCAAATTCAAACGAAAGAAAATTCTCGTTGTAATCCAGATCGATTGTCGAGCTAAGTTCGGCTCCAGGCAGCGGCTTGTCGAAGAGTTTTATCTGCGTAATCACAATCGGAGGAATGTGCCTGTTGCTGGTTAATTTTCGAGGGTCAAAAGCCGTAAACCCATCGTCGCCCCCAAAATAAAGCATTCCATCCTTCCCTTTACAGTGCGGCCTCCGAAAGGCATTGTTTTGTACCCCATCGTTCACTTCGTAATTACGAAAGGTTCGGGTTTTGTACGAAAACCGCGACAGCCCTTTATAAGTCCCCAGCCATAATTGTCCCTCATTATCTTCATCAATGGAAAAAACAGAATTGTCGGCCAGGCCATCGGCTTTGGTGAATACCTGAAACGTTTCTGTTGCGTAGTCGAATCGACATAGCCCTCCGCCAATGGTTCCGAACCACAGGTTGCCTTTTGAATCCTGAAAAATACTCGACACACCATCAGACGAAATTGTGCCCGGTTTGAGCCGATTGGGGCGATAATGCGTAAAGCGCCCGGTTTTCCGATCCAGTCGGTTCAATGCCCGGCTGTCTGTACCAATCCAGATATTTCCCCGGTTGTCTTCCAGAAGGGCCATAGCATACGCTTCGCTGATACCGGTTGTATCTTTTGGATTGTACGCATAATGAACAACCTGCCCCGTCTTCGGATTAAACACCTTGACGCCATTGGTGGTACCCAGCCACAATACCCCCTGCCGGTCCTGGTACATGGTAAGAATCTGAATATTATCCCCCAATCCCGGATAGCGCCTTGGATTGCAGGTAAGGCAGTCGAATGTACCCGTCTGCCGATCAAAACGAGTGAACTCACCATTGCTGGACACCCATATATTTCCTTCCCGATCTTCGAGCATGGCTTCGGCATTACGCTTCGGCAAGCTTCCGGGGTTTCCGGGCTGGTGTCGGTAATGGACAAACTCACCAGTTTGCCTGTTCATTCGGTTTAGCCCATCCCCCGTTCCGACCCAGATCGTTCCGTATCGGTCTTCAACGATGAAACTGACAAACTTATAGCTTAACGAATGCGGCCGGTAAGGCAAAGGACGGTAAAACGTAAACGACTGGTTACCCGTATTGGCTTTATTGATTCCTTCGCCCCAGGTGCCAACCCATAATAGGCCCGATCGGTCAATGAGCATGGATCGGATGTGGTCGCTACTCAAACTGGCCGGATCAGCCGGATCGGGCAACAATTGGGTATAGTGTTCTTTTTTCGGGTCGAATTTAATGAGGCCATGATCGGGAGTACCCATCCAGAGATTACCCTGCTGATCATCGACCATGTAGATTGGCTTCTCGGTAATAGCCGCCTTAATCACCGAAGAGGAATCGGAGGGGTATTTATAATAGGTAAACATTCCCGTTTTGGGGTCGAAGCGATTCAGACCATTATGGGCGTTTACCCAAAAGCGTCCTGCACGATCTTCATAAACCCGCCATACCTGATCGTGGCTCAAACTGTGCGGATTGGCCGGATTATGTCGGTACGTTGTAAAGCTAACCTCTGGCGACTTACCAGGCCCACCCGACTTCAGATTCATCCGGTGCAACCCGCGTTCGCTACAAACCCAGATTGTTTTTCTCCGATCGCTATACACAGCAATAACAACTGGCGTCACGAGCTTGCCTTCTTTGCGTTCGGCCAGAAGGCTGGCGTAGTTGATCGAAGAAAACGTACCGCTTTTTTTGTCGAATCGTCGCAGCTCATCCCGCCAGTTCGACACCCAGATGCCCCCGTCCTGATCCTCGCCCATCGTAAAAATAGTGCCCTGGCTAAGGGTATGCGGATTAGGGCCGTAAGCCGTAAATTTTTCAGTATGAGGGTCCAGTTTACAAAGCCCCTGCCCGGCCATACCCAGCCAGATGGAGCCTTCTTTATCCTCCATCAATTGGTATATGACATTGCTCACAAGTGATGTCGTATCACCCGGTATCTTCTGATAGGTTGTAATCGTGTAGCCGTTGTATTTATTAAGACCATTGTCGGTAGCAAACCAAAGGTAGCCACGACTATCCTGAAGCATGGCGTGTACAATAGGATTAGAAAGACCCTGATTTACAGACAAATGCTCGAAACGAAGGGATGTATTTTGTGCATTACCCCACAAAGACCTGCCAAGAACAACGAACCATACCAATCCCAATACCCGACTCACGGGATATTTTGTCAGCAGTTTAAAAGCCATACAACTTATGTTGACTGTTTGTCGGGTTATTGACAATATATACGAAGGTAATGTACACTTCCTACAGTCCAAATACCCCAAAAGGGGTATAGATTCTTACCAGGAGATCGCTGAATTTTACTTCATAATTTATTGCGTCACTCAAATAGATCCTCTTGTGAGCCAATGGCAACCCAATCTTTACTATCGTTTACCAATTCAGCAATACGGTTTTCCGATTCTATCCAATTACCACACAACTTCCCGGTGTTGCCAGTCCTGCTATCTACTAAAGTAGCGCTCTAACGATCTATTTGCCTATCCGATGTCGCTGCTCTAGTGGTTCGACCACAGCCAGCTCATCAACTCGACCGAATTGCCGTTCAATCAAGGATTTGTTTCCTGTATTGAACGGCAATTTAGTTTGCAGCCACTTAACCAATAAACCCGATTTCGAATGTACCGTTCACTCATCTTCACGACGCTGATTGCCCTCTTTGGCACCGCATTTCGCCCAACCTTCGACACAATAACCGGCACCTGGAAGCGGACAGCCATGACGTTGGTTGAAAGCTCCGGCAAATCGACCGATATGCACAAAATGATGGAGACCAACATGCCCTGCACCAAAGAAATGACCTACACCTTCGGGGCAGATGGTACGATGAAAACCAATGTCCCCGATGCTTGTGGAACCTTAAAAAAGACCATCGAATCCATGAATGCCAGTGGTAAATGGACCATGAACGGCCATAAAGTGCTGGTGACGACCACGATGAAAGAGATTCCACCAGCTACTTATGATGTGGACGTAAAAGGAGGCACAATGACCTGGACGTTCAACTATGCCGACAACCCTAAAATGCCTAACCCCACCAAAGCACAGCGTATGACGATTGTCTATCAGCGGATTTAATGGGTATTCCAATGAAAAAGCCCAGGGGGTGTCTGTTCAGTTTGGCTTTACTCTTGCTGGTTCTGCTGGGATTAGGGGTTCTGTCGTTCTATGGCAGCATGTTTTTCGACCGCTATCAACGTCCCTGGGCTTATAGTACCTCCGCTCCGCTACTGGTCGGCCACTGGAAGGGGCAGTATGTCGATCCGGATAACATCGCCAAAACCATTGAGCTTACGATATTCGATCCAGAACCGGATGCCAAACGATGGAGCAGGGCTTTATCCTTTCGTGGTCGTCGGAAAGGTCGTCGTCGAACGGGTGCCTCCAAACGTTCGTTTGATGGACAGGCTATAGTTGTTAGCCGATTGGGCCGCGAAATGTATGCGGTCAACGGTTCAGTTGACAAAGACGATTACCATCGAATCAAGCTTACGTTCGATACCGAAACCAGCCGCAATTTCGAAAAGCCGACGTTCTATCTTTTGTTCGGGCAGGATGGACGCTGGTACAACAATGAGCTGACCTGTAAACTTGACTTTAGCTATCGGCGGAAAGATGGCTCCAGCTTTTGGAGCAGTGCCGATCCGCGTTTCGGCAAACAAACGCGCCTGACCCTTCACCGGGTTACTCCGTAGAAAATACTATTCATACCTAAACTTATCACTATCTTACCCTACTTATATCCTATTCGTAAACCCTCTTATTTAATCAATTAGTTATGCGCAGTTCTAGCCCTTCCTACACCGGCACCAAACCTATCCGTATCATTCTCCGGGCGGGTATAGTAGCCGGTATTTTAGATGCCCTGGCCGCCATGATGATGGTGCTGGTTCGGGGTGGTAACGATCCGTTGGTTGTCTGGAAATATGTAGCCAGTGGGGCTTTCGGTCCAGACGCATTGACCAATGGCCCCTCTATGATTTTCTGGGGGTTAGCTTTCCATTTTTTTATTGCCTTTTCGTTCGCTTCTCTGTTTTACGCAATTTATCCATTATTACGCCGATTCATCGACAACCCAACTGCGATGGGGTTATTATATGGCATCCCGGTTTGGGTCATTATGAACCTGATCGTTATTCCGGCAAGCCACATCAAAATGGCTCCTTTTGAGCTATCGAAAGTGGCCATTGGTATGGGTATCCTGATGGTCTGCGTTGGATTACCTATTGCCTTGATTGTAAGCAAAAACTATTCAGGCAAGGCATAAAAAGAGAGTCGGGCTGATGCCAACGAACGAATCGCATCAGCCCGACTTTCCCTGATTACCCTAATTTATAGTTATTTCCGGATGGGCTGCCTCTGCCAGTAGGTCAGACTGCGCCAGCCCCATTCGAGCGGACCGAACCGATAAAACTGCAGCCAGACAGCACTGCAAACCAGATTAATCACCCACACTCCGGCCACTACATAATACAACTGGTGATAATCCAGTTTGCCGAAATATCCCAGGCCATAGCCATTGAAAAACAGCGTACAACAGATGGTTTGCAGGATGTAATTACTGAAAGCCATCTGCCCCACATTGGCCAGCGCCTTCATCAGCCAGGGAAAAAGTTGCGAGCGATACATCAGCATGAGTAAACTGGCGTGACCGATTCCCACAAGTCCCCGCTGCAAATCATAGCCCAGTGCAGGAGACACCCATTGCTGGGTGTAGTGTACGGGATCGAGTAGCCGTTGCTGTACCAGAAACATCCCCAGAGCGCTTAAAGGCAACCCCATTCCATACCCCCCCAATAAAGTCAGCCAGTACGTCCGGGTAGTCAGTTTATTCGAGAAGAAACCTAACTTAAACAACGCCATTCCCAGAAACATCATACACAGGTTATCCCACAGGTAGAGGTACAGATACGTGGAGTGGAAGCGAATATTATCCGGCTCCAGCGTTTTATAGACGGTAGCATAATCAGAACGCATCTTCTGATTGAACTCAGCTACTTCTTTCCTATCCGGCTTCGACTCCTTGACAATCTTTTCCCAGGTCTCCTTGTCTTTTTTCTGCTCGTCGGTCAGTTTTTTGTGCGCTTTTTCCAGCACCATTACCTGCTGATATCGCTCGTATTTACCCCGGAATTCGATCTGCTGACGTTCCCGCTTTATGCCGTTGATCGACAGGCATATCAGTGAGCAAAGCAGCAACTGACGAGGACTTAGTTTACGGAACGGGAACAGAAACAAAGCACAGATGGCGTAATCGAACAAAATGTCGCCTACCCACATCAGGATATACTCGTGAATAACCCCAAACAATACCATCCACAACAACCGACGGTATAAGAAATCGGCCGAACTACCCAGACTATTTTCCTCCTTACGGCTTGTAAAAATAAGGATACCCGCTCCGAAGAGCATGGAAAATAAGGCGCGCATCTTTCCTTCGAACAGGACCGTAACTACGGCAAAGACGTTATAGTCGGTACTGCCCGGGCGTAGCAAGGGCTCACTTTCGAGCTGAAACGCCCGGCCAAAAAATGGGATATTCATCAGCAGAATACCCAGCAGAGCCATGCCCCGTACAATATCGATGGTTTTGATGCGCTCGGTAAGGGCTACCGGCTGGATAGCAGGCTGATCAGATGCTGCAATGACGGGAAGTGTAGCCGTTGATTCCATATAGAAGCAGATTGATTCACATTAGACCAAAATTGACTCACAAATAGCTGTAAATCAATTGGCTAAAGATAAAGCTTTTCTGCTTCTGTCAAAGAAATGAAGTTCGTAAACGGTTTACCGACGGGTAAAGGCTACCCGACGGGAGTCGAGTTTCAGGAAAATAAACAGCAAAATCGAGAACGACCAGAGCGACGAGCCACCATAACTAAAGAAAGGCAATGGAATCCCGATAACGGGCATGAGGCCAATGGTCATGCCAATGTTGACCATTATGTGGAAAAAGATAATACCCGCCACACAGTAGCCATACACCCGCGCAAATTTGGTCCGCTGTTTTTCGGCCAGAATGACGATGCGTATCAACAAAGCCACAAACAGAGAGATGACAACCAATGCGCCAATAAACCCGTGTTCTTCACCGATTGTACAGAAAATAAAGTCGGTGCTTTGCTCGGGTACGAAGTCGAATTTGGTTTGAGTACCTTCCAGGAACCCTTTTCCCTGTAATCGGCCTGAACCGATGGCAATTTTAGCCTGGGTAACGTTCCAGCCTACGCCGAGCGGGTCGATGGTAGGATCAACCAGTACTTTGATACGATTACGCTGGTGCTTCTGGAGCACATTGTTTACGAAGAAGTCAACCCCCGTTACGAAGATCATCATCCCGATCCCGACTACGCCTATCGCCAGTAAGTTAGCCAACGTTCGGTTGTAGCGTGGCATAATCAGAATCACCAATACTGCCAATACACCGATGCCAATAAAAATATACAGCTTAGGAAATATGAGGGCCAGGATAAACAAAGCTACGGCGCTTAAACCAACTGCCGGCATCCAACTGGGCAGGCCCTCCCGATACAGCATAATAGCAAAGGAAGCAAATACAAGCGTTGAGCCCGTTTCGTTGGAAGCAATAATGAGCAAACAAGGCAGAATAATGATCCCTGCTACGTAAAGCAAATCCTTCTGTTTGCTCAGGTTGATTCCCGGCACATCGAGGTATTTTGCCAGGGCCAGCGCCGTTGCCACTTTTGTAAACTCGGCAGGCTGAATCTGAAATGAGCCAAACTTAAACCACGACCGCGATCCGTTGATATTGCTTCCGGCTACAAGTACCAGAATCAGCATCAGAATCATAAACCCGTAAAAGACGAACGCGAACGTATCGAAAAACGTGTGGTTCACTACCAGAATACAAATAATCAGAATCACCGTTGTACCGATCCACATCAATTGCTTTCCGGCATTGGTCGACATATCGAAAGGACTTGTATGGAACTCAGGAGTATATACAGCGGCATACACATTGAGCCACCCCAGCGTTACGAGGCATAGATAGAGCAGCAGCGTAAGCCAGTCAATATTTTGCGAAAAGGGGTCGTTTTGGCGAGCCAATGTTTAATTCGGTTTTCAGTGTATGATTTACGGTTTTCAAATTGCGGAAGGCTGATGCACGAAACTACGGACACGCGCGAGCCCTCCATACCCTGAAAATCGCAAACTTGATTAATTTCCTGACGCTCCGGTTATCGTCACAGCTTTCGGTTTGGTAGCCGTCATCAGGGGTTTCGGAGCTGCTGGTTTCTGTGTAGTGTCTTTGTCCTTCTTTGGTGTCACTGGCTTCTTGGCATCAAAGAGGAATTGAGCGGGTGGCATATAATTCGACGCTTTCACCTGGGCATCCAAAACGGTAGCTTCGGTCTTGCGTTTCAGGTATCGTTCGGCCACCAGCGCTGCCACCGAAGCTGCTGCTTTTCCGCCCCAGCCAGCATTTTCAACAAACACCGCTACGGCAATTTTAGGGTCGTTCATCGGAGCGAAACCAATAAAGATCGAGTGGTCATATTTATGGCCAAACTTAGCGTTCTGAGCCGTTCCGGTTTTGCCACATAAATCAATACCAGCAATATTGGCCAAAGGGGTTACGGTACCATGCGCTACAGCACCGCGCATCCCATCGATGACGGGCAGATAATATTTGTAATCAATATCAGTCTGGTGCTTCACGCTGTATTCTGACGGAACGCCCACCCCTACTTTTCCAAAGCCTTTGATGTAGTGTGGTGTAATATACCACCCCCGGTTGGCAATGGTAGCCGCCAGGTTCACCAGTTTCATAGGGGTAATCAGCAGTTCACCTTCGCCAATACTGAGCGAGTACACATTCGAAAATTTCCAGCGTAGTGCCCCCCGATAGGCTTTGTCGTAGTATTCGGGTGTGGGCAAATTCCCTTTCCGTTCGAAAGGCAAATCAACCCCCAGTCGATCACCTATACCGAATTTTTCGACCATGTCGTGCCATTCCCGCAAACCAATAGCCGACGATTTGAAGACGTTGTGCTCGCCATTATGATAGATAAACTTGCGGAACACATTGTAGAAATACGGGTTACAGGAGTTCTGTACGGCTCCCCGCAGGTTGTTGCCCCCTCGGCAGTGACACCGCATGGGCGACCCTCCATGTCCATATACGGTATTGGGGAATAAGGTGCCCTGTTGCTGAGCAATCAGCGCCTGAATCAGTTTGAACGTGGAGCCAGGCCGATAGCTGGCCGTGGCCGGACGATTGATCAGCGGCTTGTATGGATTTTTGAGCAAAGCCCGGTAGTTTTTCGAAAAGAACCGGCTCGACAACATGTTCGGGTCGTAGGTAGGTGCCGATACCGATACCAGAATTTCGCCTGTCGACGGTTCCACAGCCAGCACCGCCCCGACTTTATTCTGCATCAGGCTATCGGCATATTTCTGAACCTCTACATCGATGCCGGTAATCAAATTCTGACCGGCTACGGCTAACGTATCAAATGCGCCATTCTTCCAGGAGCCCTTGTTTACACCATGCACGTTCTGCATCATGAATTTCACCCCTCGCTTGCCGCGCAACTGCTCTTCATACTGCTCCTCCAGGCCATTGTGTCCAATGTAATCGCCCTGTCGGTAGTAGACAATATCCTGATTGTCGAGTTGTTTTTTGCTGATTTCGCTCACATATCCCAACGCATTGGCGAGTGTATGGGCGGGATAGGTCCGCATGGAACTGATCACGGGCTCAAAGCCCCGATAATCGACCAGAGCATCCTGAATACGGGCAAAATCTTCTTTAGAAAGCTGCCGTAAAAACAGCGACGGTTTGACGCGGGAGTAATTCACCGCCAATCCCATAATGCTATCGAATTCGGGCCGGGAGATGTCCATCATCCGACAGAAAGCCGCCGTATCGGGTATACGAACCTGCTTGGGCGTGACGTATAAGTCGTAAACAGGTGTATTGTAAACGATTAACTGGTTATTCCGGTCGTAAATCTGGCCCCTGTATGGGATTTCGACCACCCGTTTAATGGAGTTCTTCGACGCTCCCAGC
Source organism: Spirosoma panaciterrae DSM 21099 (assembly GCF_000374025.1). GTDB lineage: Bacteria > Bacteroidota > Bacteroidia > Cytophagales > Spirosomataceae > Spirosoma > Spirosoma panaciterrae. The sequence goes on from NZ_KB893180.1 coordinate 11,006, forward strand.
GAATAGGTATCGTCCAGAACCTGTAAATAAAACAAGCGGGTCAGATAAACTAAACCCACTAAGCAAAAGATGCCAATAATGACCCATCTCCGATTCTCTAACATGAGAATATACTCCGTTCAATCAAGCTATGTACTCTACACAAATTTAATGATGAATTATGAATTATGAATGAGGAATTGATCGCTATCGTGTAAATCATTCTTCATTCATAATTCATCATCAAATCTTCACCATCCTTTAGCAAACGTACGAATCCGGCAGAGGTACATATCGGCGGTAATATAAAGTGTGGTACCATCATCGCCCCAGGCGCAGTTGGCCGTATCAGCTCCTACTTTAATATGACCCAGTAGGTCGTAGGGGCCGGTTCCCTGGGTAGGTGCCATCACCAGTACGCCTTTTCCACCCGTTACCCACAGGTTACCATCGCGGTCTACTTTCATACCGTCGAACCCACCTTCCAGGCCTTGTTTCTTCATTTGCTCCGGCCCGAACACCATCCGACCTTTCCCAACCGATCCATCGGCCTGTATGGGATAGGCCATCACTACCGGACGCATCGGATCTGACTGCGCCACATACAGAATTTTCTCGTCGGGCGAGAGCGCAATCCCATTCGGGCGGCTCAAATCGCTCACCACAATGGATACCTGCCCGGGTACACCTGCCCGCTCAGGGCCTATTCGATACACCCCAAACCCATCCGTTTCCCGCGTGGGGTCTTTCTCTTTTTTAGGCATTCCATAGGGTGGATCCGTGAAATAATAGCTCCCATTGGAGTGAGCCACCACATCGTTGGGGCTGTTGAACCGTTTGCCGTTGTAGTTATCCGCCAGCGTGCGTTTCCCCCCCGGACTATTGAGTGGCATAGCCGTTACGCGTCGGTCGCCATGCTCGCACGCAATCAGACGCCCCTGTTTGTCGATCGTTAACCCGTTGGAACCGGGTTCATCTCCATAAGGCCCCACCCCCGTATAGCCGGAAGGCTTCATAAAGGGCGTAACTCCTTCTTTGTCGGTCCATTTATAAATGGTGTTTTGCGGAACATCCGAAAAGAGTAAAAAAGCCTCATTTTTTACCCAGATTGGCCCTTCGGTCCAGACAAATCCGCTGGCCAGCACCTCTATTTTAGCTTCGGCCGGAATCAATTTATCGAATCGCGGATCAGTTTTGATGATCTGTCCAATGGTTGGCAAAGGTGCATTCTGCGCAACAGTCAGGCTCTGGGTGGCCCAACCAATCAATACAAGTAAAACGGTTCTTTTCATAAGGAATGTCAGGAATTAGGTCAATGATACAAAGAAGCTTAGGTATTCGATGAGGAAAAGCGGATAACGAACTGCTTATAATGTTCTGACAAACTATACTAATGGATAAGTCTACTAAAACTCAATTCGCTACTGTCGATGAGTACATTGCGTCCCAACCCGAATCGACCCACGCTACCTTACAGCAAATCCGGCAGATTATCCGGCAGGCCGCTCCTGATGCCGAAGAAATCATCAGTTACCAGATGCCGGGTTACCGATCGGATGGTAAATTGATCTGGTTTGCGGCTGCCAAACATCATTACGGCATCTATGTCGTGCCCGCCATCCTGAAAGAATTCAAAGAGCGGCTCAGTGCCTATACGATGACGAAATCAGCCATTCATATTCCACTCGACGCACCTATACCAACTGACCTTCTTACCGAGATCGTCCAGTATGGTGTCCGGAAGAATCGAACGCTGAAATTGATGCAGGAGCAGGCTAAAAAGCGATAACATGCTACAGGAATTACCGCTGCGAATTGTGCTGGTGAAGCCTCCGATGGGTGTCGATTTTGGCTTACAACAAGGAAGCGGCCACACCTACCAGACCATCCAGACACAACGGTCGACTACACACGACCTGGTATTCTCGTTTACGGTACGCGTAAAAGGCGAGGCTTCTACCGACCCGTTGCCCACTCTGTTGGGCCCCTTTGTACAAGGCCCTCCCGGCGGACGTTTTGTGTATCTGGATATTGGCACAGCCGCCGGTCAGCACGATTCCGAATGGAGCCGACGCCTGAAAGTCCCCTTGTCCATTACATGGCATCTTCTTGAGCAGGCCGCTCTCAATCCCGATCAAATCCTGGAAACACAAGTTCCAGGAACGGGTAGAGATGGCACACCAACCTGCGGAACCGTAAAGCCATTTGCAGGCTGGCAACTGGTTAATCAATTTGGAGGGTCGTAACTAGTCCTAAAACAGAGAAACTCAGTAGAAGTAGAAAGGCCGTAATCAGGAGTCGCTCCTTCCCTGCTTCGAACCTGTTTGCTAAAAATCACCTGATTTCGCTTATTTTTAAAAAATTTTATTTTCCCCTATCTTAATCGTACATGGAAAACAACAAACAGGCGACTTCACCAAACAACGATTCTCAATCGTCACGGCGGTCGTTTCTGAAAACCCTTGGCTTAGCGGGTACAGCCGCTGCTGCTGCCCCAGCCGCCTTAGCCGAAACGACCTCATCCAATGCCGTTATTCCGCAGTACCTGAATCTGGTGCGAAGCCATAGCAGTACCGCAGCCAATGACAAAGTACGTATTGCCCTCATTGGTACCGGCGGTATGGGTATGGGCGATACCCAAACGGCGCTCATGGTCAATGGGGTCGAAATGGTGGCTGCCTGCGACCTATACGATGGCCGCTTACGCCGGGCCAAAGAGCTTTGGGGCGAAAACCTCGCTGTTACCAAAGATTACCGCCAGATTCTGGAACGTAGCGATGTCGATGCCATCATCAACGGCACGACTGACCACTGGCATGAAAAAATCTCATCCGATGCCATGCGCAAAGGCAAGCACGTATACTGCGAAAAGCCGATGGTGCAGAAGTTTGAAGATGGGCATACGCTGATCAAAGTCGCCAAAGAAACGGGTAAAGTATTTCAGGTTGGTAGCCAGTTTGCCAGTTCGTTGCTCATTGCCAAAGCGCGTGAACTGCTCAAAGCAGGCGACATCGGCGAACTGGTGTTTGTCGAAGCCATTTATGACCGTCATAGTGCACAGGGAGCCTGGCAATACTCGGTTCCACCCGATGCCTCTCCCCAAACGGTTGATTGGGATACCTATCTGGGCAGCGCCCCCAAACGCCCCTGGGACCCACTCCGTTTTTTCCGCTGGCGGAACTACATCGACTATGGTACGGGTATTGCCGGTGATTTGTACGTTCACCTGCTGACATCGCTCCACTGCATCACGGGCTCTAAAGGCCCTACACGCGTATACTCTACGGGCGGCACCCGCTACTGGAAAGATGGCCGTGATGTACCCGATATTCAACTGAGCATTTACGACTACCCCAAAACAGCCGAACATCCCGAATTTAACCTGACTACCCGCTCGAACTTCGAAGACGGTGGCGGTGGCAATTACCTGGTTCGGCTGGTGGGTACGGAAGGTGACCTGTCGCTTGGATTCGACAGTCTGACCGTTCACCGGAACAAATTCCCGAAAGAGCCGGGTATGTCGATTGATAATTTCCCGAAAGACCAGAAGGAACTCTACATTGCTGAATACAACAAACTGTATCCGCAAAAGCCCGAACTGGTTGGTCCGAAGGAGTTCAAGTACGCATTCCCGAAAGAATACAAAGGCGACCGCTACGAGCACTTCGTCAATTTCTTCAACTCGATCCGAACAGGGGCACCGAACGTAGAAGATGCCACCTTTGGGTTAAGAGCCTGTGGGCCAACGCAGTGTGGCAACATGAGCTATTACCAGAAGAAAATCGTTAGCTGGGACCCAATCAACATGAAGATCGTGGGGGCGTCCTAAACCGAATGGATTATCAGAAAACGGCCTTCGGCTTCCTGACCTCTGGAAAGCCGAAGGCCGATTCTATTTTACCTTGTTATGTTAGAAATGACTTTTATAAAACCATACTTTCGACACGTTAACAATAGATGGGCTATCCCACAGCTAAGGATTCCGGTAGGCTGTTTGGACTATAGCCAAATTGCTTTTTGAAGGCGTAAGAAAAATGCGACAGGTTTTCAAAGCCCGCGTCAATATACACATCAGACGGTTTTCTCTTTTTTACAGCAATCTGATAGTAAGCGAGTTCCAACCGTTTTTGGGTTAGCCATCGGCCGGGCGTTATGCTGAAGATCTTTTTGAAATCCTTTTTGAACGTCGTCAGGCTTCGGCCTGTCAGGTAGCCAAATTTTTCCAGGGGAAGATTGAACATAAAATTCTGCTCCATGAAATCAGCCAAGTCAATTTTGCCAGGCTCTTCGAACGAGCTGAGAATCTGAGTCGCCTGCTGATCGAACGCCTGCAAAAGAGTTAACGTTTCCTGCACTTTTATATCAGCCATATCGGCAGGCAGTACATCTGTTATGTCGAAATAAGGCAATAGCGACTGAAATAGGCCATCGAGTACTGGATGCTTAGTAACTACATGATGTTTCGACCAGTTATGCTGGGATGTAGCGACTGGATGAACTGCATAGAATTTTCGAAGCAATTCTTCGGGCAACAACACCGAAATGGATTTGAATGGACCCTTGTCAGCCGGAAACTTAGCCATTCTGCCTAACTGATTACGCGGTATAAGAATCGTATCGCCAACCTGAAAAGTATGTGTATGCTGGCTGTACGCAATGCTAATCGTCCCTGAAAAGATATGTACCAGCGCATGTTGCGACAGAATCACCTCCCGACTGTGGTGTCTTTCCCTGATACAGGACAAAAATACGCTTGCTCTGGTTTGGGCTCCCGAATATTCCATACAATAAAAGTAGGCACTGAACTATTTTTTACACCGTTCTGAGCAGCTTAATAAGTATCCGTTGCCTTTCCTGAATTCGAAACAAAGTGGCTGATTTTGTTCAGAGGGTATAGTACATTTTTAAAAGGTTTTCTCCAAACGTTAGCATCTGCCCTATGGCTTACAAAGTGATTATTTTACAAGCTGTAACCGAATTAAGCTTTCGGCACTGGCGACAATAGCCTCTTTATTGGAACGGGGTTGCCAGTTCAGTAAATGGCGGGCTTTTTCGTTACTGGCCCGTTTGACTAATCCCAAATGCGGAAGAATCAATCGGACCTCCGGATTAAACCAGCTTACGATCCGGATCAACCAGTTGGGTAGTTCGCGAGTAGGCACTTTATCGGCCTGTTTACCCAAGCGAGCCCGTATGATATTTGCTATATCCAGTAATGAAATCGACTCCCCTGCGACGGCAATAAACCGTTCACCATTTGCTTTCGGTGACGTCATCGCGTTGAGGTGTAGCGATGCTACGTCACGCACGTCTACATATCCAGAGATTATTTTAGGACAGCCCGCCAATTCACCATTGAGCATCCGGTGAATGATTTGAATCGAATGCGTATAATCAGCCGATAAAACAGGGCCCAGCACACCAGTAGGATTCACCGTCGACAACTCCATCCCCCCCCTTCTTTGGCAATAAAATCCCAAGCGATCTGTTCGGCCAATGTTTTGGATTTCTGATAAGGGGGAACGTCGTTTGCCAGATCTGTCCAGTCAGTTTCGGTATAGGGTGTGGCTTTGTTCGTACCGAAACCAATCGCGCCAAACGCTGATGTTAGAACAACTCGCTTTACGCCAGCATCACGGGCAGCTCGCAACACCCGCAAGACGCCCTCACGAGCGGGTCGAATGAAATCATCTTCGGACTTTGCATCGATCTTAGGCGTTGGTGACGCAACGTGCAGCACATAGGCACAACCGGCTGCTGCTTCGTGCCACCCTTTGTCACTGACAAGGTCAGCTTCTATAAATGATAGCGAGTCAAAAGAATTAATTCCGCCGGTTTTCAACATATCCCGAACCTCATCCGACCTGCTTAACGAACGTAATGTAGCCCGGACGGTATAGCCAGACTGCAAGAGTTGTATGATGCAATACGAAGCAATAAAACCGGAGCCTCCCGTGACCAACACTGTTTGATTTTGCCTTTCCATTGTTTTCTTTTTGATGGCAAAACTAAAAGCTGACATCGCTGCCAGCTTTGTTGAAAAGGCGGAATATAGTTTGTTTAAAAGGCCGCAATGCTAGGCACTTTTAAGCCGGAAAATAGATCCCCGTTGTCTGCTGCGCCAAATCCCATAAGCGGGCGGCTGTAGCTTCGTCCTGAGCATTGTCGGCGTAAGCAAACTTAACTGGATACCCTCGATAGCCACCGTCTTCGTGCGGACTATAGAAATCATCTCCCTGTACATCGGGCATGGTAGCTGCATACAGACTGGGCAGAGCACCCTGCCAGGGTTCCATCAACGCGCCAACACGTTGTACAGCAGCCGCAAAATCCTCCTGATTCATATGTCTAGATAATTCGGTGCTGTTGGCTCCAGGCTGAGCAGCAACTGACAATACCGAATCACCTGCCTGTTTACTTCGGCGGTCCAGTTCACGAGACAGAAGAATATCTGCCAGCTTACTTTGGCTATATTCGCGAGCGGCATCATACGACTGCTCGGAATGTAGGTTATCAAAATTGATCTGCCCGCGCAGATAGGCCATGCTACTCACCGTGACCACGCGCGAACCGAGTGTTGCCCTGAGTAGTGGATATAAATAGCCAGTCAGGGCAAAATGCCCGATGAAATTGACACCGAATTGAAGTTCAAACCCTTCTTCGGTTTTCAGTTCGGGGCAGTACATTACCCCAGCATTGTTGATCAGTACATCGAGTTTGCTGTTCGTTTTATTAAATTGTTCGGCAAATTGTTGAACTGATTTCAAGCTGACCAAGTCCAGGACAGCCGTTTCAACAGAGCCCCTTTCAGTTTGTTGCCGGATAGCTTCGGCGGCTTTGTCAGCCTTTTCCAGATCACGGCAGGCCAGCGTTACAGCAGCCCCGGCTTTCACCAGAGCGAGGGCTGTTTCATAGCCAATACCCGTATTACCGCCCGTTATAATCACGGTTTTGCCCGTCTGATCAGGCATATTGCTTGTTGTCCACATAATCATCTGATTTTATGGTAGCAAAGGTCCGACGAAAGGCAAAGGCAAGGGTTATAAAAACAAAACCAAAAACTACAAAAATCAATCTATCCTGAATGCCTTAGGCGTAACACCCACTCGCTTTTTGAAAAAAGTGGTGAAATGATTAGGCTCTTCAAATCCAAGGCTCCAGGCAATTTCGTTGATGGTCCAGTCAGTGGTTTTGAGGAGAACCCTGGCCTCCTGCAAAATTCGGTCGTTGATGAGCTGGATTGTCGTCTGGCCGGTTTGCTCTTTCAACGCCTTATTAAGGTAGTTGACGTGAATGTTTAGCTGCTGGGCAAAAGCGGATGGGGTACTTAATTGAATCACCTGATTGGAAAGGTCGATGGGAAATTGACGCTCCAGCAGTTCCCGAAAAATGGCAGTAATACGCTCGCTGGCATTAGATTGAGCGGGGGTTGATGCCTCAACCGGATGCCGCTTCTGGGCACCGTGAATAACTTCCATCAATAAATTACGAATCAGGTCGTATTTGAAGGTATAGCTACCAAGCAGTTCTGCTTCCATACGTACGAACAAATCCTGGAAGAATACAGCATCCGTTTCAGGCAGCATGAGCACCCCAGATTCTGTATACTGAAAAATCGGGAAGGAGTTCACTTCTCCCATTTTACTCAGAAACGCTTCGGTAAAAATGCAGATATAGCCAGTTTGTGCTTCTGTGATTCGCTCCCATAAATACGGTACCATCGGATTGGTAAAAACCAGGCTTGTTCCGTCAATGTCAAAGGTTTTATCGGCGTAGAAAATGCGATTCCGACCTGTAATTAAGCTGATTTTAAAGAAATTACGTCGACTATAATTCGACTGCTTATGATCTGGAGACAAGACATCTTCGATCCGAAAGACATTAAAATGACCGGCCTCCCCGCTCAGTGGCTGAAGTGGTTGCTGAATCCGGCCATAAAACGTATTGATTGTCGTAAAATCCGTCATAATCAAATCTACAAAAAACAAATCACATACGACAGCACGAATTCTAACAGCGGTTCATATACGATGAATCGATGCAAAATCAGTGACAGATATACTTATTTATACACAGGCCAGAACTACATCAAAAGCCAATTTTGCCATATATTTATAGGACATACAACCTTTTATCAAAATATACTTTCTTAACTTACATGAATAGCTTTATAAAAACACTTGCCATAGCCTGTCTGATTCCTGGCTTGTTGTGGGCACAAGGGAAAAGTCCGAAGGCCGTTGATGGCAAACTGGAGTCGCTTAAACAGGAAGCGATTAAGTCCATTGAGCAACGCAAAGATCAGGCTCAGCAAATCAACGACATGCTGTTCAGTTTCGCCGAACTGGGTTTTCAGGAAGAAGAATCGTTTACCTATCTGACCGGCATTCTCGAAAAAGAAGGATTTACCATTCAGAAAGGTATTGCCGGTATGCCCACGGCCTGGATTGCGACCTGGGGTTCGGGCAAACCCGTAATTGCCATTGGCTCCGATGTCGACTGCATTCCGAAAGCCAGCCAGAAACCCGGTGTTGCTTACAAAGACCCAATCGTAGAAGGTGCTCCCGGGCATGGCGAAGGGCACAATTCGGGACAGGCTCTGAACATTGTAGCCGCGCTGACAGTGAAACAATTGATGGAAAAGAACAAGCTGTCGGGTACGCTCATGCTGTGGCCGGGGGTTGCTGAAGAATTATTGGGGGCCAAAGCGTTCTACGTTCGGGATGGCTATTTCAAGGATGTCGATGCCTGTATTTTTACGCATGTGGGCGACAACCTCAGCGTAGCCTGGGGCGACATTGGCTACAATGGTATGGTCTCGGTCAAGTTCTCGTTTGAAGGCCAGGCGGCTCATGCAGCAGGTGCTCCCTGGCGGGGTCGAAGTGCCCTCGATGCCGTTGAACTGATGAATATCGGCTGGAATTTTCGTCGTGAACACCTCGAATTGACCCAACGCTCACACTATGTGGTTTCGGATGGTGGCGACCAACCCAACGTGGTTCCTTCTAAAGCATCGGTCTGGTACTACTTCCGCGAACGCTCCTACCCCAAGATCAAGGCCCTGTTCGATAAGGGAATCAAAATGGCCGAAGGAGCCGCGTTAATGACTGACACCAAATTTACTTACGAGATTCTGGGTTCGGCCTGGCCAGGCCATTTCAATAAACCCATAGCCGTCGATATGTACCAGAATATCAAGCGGATTGGCTTACCAACCTGGTCGCCCGAAGATCAGCTACTGGCCAAAGCAACCCAAAAAGAACTGCAGTCGCCCAATCTGGCTGGTCTGGATACGAAGCTGGATACGCTGGGAACACCCATCGCCAGTGCCCCAACGGTGATGATGGGCGGACAAAATATGGTGCCGCTGACTGGCGGCTCCGACGACATTTCGGACATTTCGTGGTCGGTCCCGACGGTTGTTCTGATCTATCCATCCAATATTCCGGGATTACCCGGTCATCACTGGTCGAACGCCATTTCGATGGCGACACCGATTGCGCATAAAGGCGTTGTAGCGGGTGCCAAAGTAGAAGCCATGACCCTGCTGGATATGCTGCTGAAGCCCGAACTCATTCAACAGGCGAAAACCTACTACACCGACGAACAAACCAAAGAGACGAAATACCAACCTCTGATTTCAACGAAAGAGATTCCGGCCATTTATCTGAACAAGAAAATTATGGCCGAATTCAAGCCGAAGCTGGCGCAGTTCTATTACGACCCTTCGAAGTATAAAACCTACCTGGAGCAACTCGGCATCAAATACCCAACCCTCCGCGACGACCAACGGGCCGAGCTGGAGAAGAAAAATGCAGGAAAATAGATGAATCCTTTTTCTGTTCCCGGATAGTATCTGAAAAACTATCCGGGAACAGAAAACCAGCCGCCAAACGGTGAACGTTTCGCTTACTCAACCACGACATTCCCTACGCCCACCCCCGGTTTGCCATCGACGGTTGCGCCTTCGGCCTGTAAGCGAATAGACGTTTTAGAATCGGAGGTAAAGAATGAAACGGTTGCTTTGCCCTGGCCATCGGTCTGAATCATGGGTGCCCAAAACAAGGTTGTGCGGTAATCGGGCCGAACGTGTTCTGGTTTTTTGACATCATAACGAGGTGCATAAAATTCGCGAACAGGTGCGTACCCCGGCAATTTGGCGATCAATGTACCGGGCGTTATATCTTTCGTATAATCGTAATTTGGAGCCCCTCGTTTGGTCAGAATGGATATGACGCCACCCGAAGCCCGTGAGCCATAAATAGCCGCTGATGCACCTTTCAGAATATCGACCCGGTCAACGTCCTGCACCGAAATCCCCATAATAGCCTGTAAATCCATCGGCATACCATCCAGCACAAACAGCGGGTCGACGGGGCCGTTGAAATTCGCTGCCCCCCGAATCTGTACGCGGGCATTAAAACCGGAGCCAATCACATTCACACCCGCCACGCGCCCCTGAATCACATCCAGAATCGTCATCCGTCCCGACGTATTTGTCTGATCGAATTTAACGCTGGCATCGGGCGTTCCGTAAATAACCCGCGAATCAAGTTCTTTTTCTTTACGGGCTTTAACCGTTACGGCCTGCAACAGCACTTCACCATTTCGTCGAATCTGCTCTTCAATTTGTTGGTACTCCTTTGTCCGGCGAATAAACTCAGCCAGTTCGTCCTGCCTGAACTCCAATGGATTGTAGGGTATTCTGGTCAGGGTTACTTTGGGAGTAAGCAACTGATCGAGGGTAATCGATACCGAGCGGTTGGCCTTTCCTTTTATTCCCTGAATCAGAACGGTTGTCGTGTCTGTAAAGTCGAGGTTATAGGCTCCGTAACGGCCGGTTTCGTCGGTTTCACCAATCAGGAAATCGCGGGTACTATCTCGCCTTACGAGCATAAAGGTCAGTTTTGCGGGCCCACCTACATCTTTCTGATTTGGACGAAGCACTCGGCCCGTCAGCGAGAGGCCGCCTTCGGCAGAATACGTGAGCGGAGGAATAGAACCCGACAGCACATCGTTCCAGGCAAACCGTCGCCACCCCTGCGTCATCAGCAGCAAATCCAGATGTTGCCAGCGATCGGTATGACGGGGATCGAAATAGTAGCCGGGTTGTTCAATGGTTCCCGTCAGATCGGACGATAACAGCAGATGCGACACCATAGTAGCGCTGTTGGAGTCAGCTTCGGGCACTAACCGGGCATCCACAGCCGCCAGCGACAGATTGGCTGGTACAGGTTGGCCCTGGGCGTTGGTCGTTGTGATCGTCAGCTCCACTTTTTCCCGATTTCTATACGCTTTTTTCGTTGGGTCGAGCGTTACCGTAATCTGATCATTTTTAGAAACGAACACCAGACGCTCACAAATGGGCTTCTGCGTTTCGTCGAACAGGGTCAACTGGGCAATGCCTTCAGGAAAATCGGCTTTCGGCAGTTGGATCAGCGCCCCTTTCTTGCTCAATGGAATCCGGGCCACCTGAACGGTCTGGCCCCGTGTTTGGGAAAAAAGTGTAAGGACCTTTGTCGGGTCGGTGCTGGTTTTAGTATGCCGTATATAGACTTTGATCTGGTCTTTATTACTCAGGTTATCAACCTGCATAACCGCTCCCTGCGCCTGTGAGGCCGGGAGCGGATAAGCCGTTATCTGTCCGTCGGGTAGTTTGACAAAGGCTGTATATACTTGGCCGGGTTCGGGTTTGAACGTAAAATACCCCATACCCAGGTGCGTACTTGTGAAGCCTATCAATGTATCTTTTTTGGCATCCAGCACAAAGCCATCAAGGCTCATGCTTCGCCCCTGTGCATCTACGGCCTTGAAGGCCACCCGACTTTCGATACCTTCGACCAGTTGCCCCCCTTCGGGCAGAAACTGCACATCCGGTTTCCCGGCATTCTGTTTCGTTTGAGGGTCTATGGCCCCATCGCTTCGAAGAATCGTCAGGGTTTTGTAGAAGTAATACGCTTCAGGCTCATTCCGCATAAAACCTGTATAGCCCCGTAGCTGGTAGCTCCCAGCGGGTATTGAATCGGGCAGGAGCAGTTGTCCCGGTGCGTAGCCGTTGGTAGCACGAAGTTGCGTTCGGAGTCGTACCCGTTTGGCGAGTGGGTCCACAAGGTCAATGTAGAGAACCCGGCTCACTGTATCGGCTTCGTGGTTGGTACCATTGACCACATACCCTTTTAGCCAGATAGTCTCTCCCAGCAAGTAGGCATCCCGATCGGTATGAATATAGACTTTCTCAATAGGTCGGGCCCGATTATACGCGCGAAACTGCTCAATTAATCGTTTACTAAATTCATCGTCTGCCCATCGAAAGGCGAAGATCGACATGGTCACTAGACCAACAAACAGGCAGGCTGAACGTGAAAAGGCTGGATACATAAAATAGATTTCAGGCAGTTGTACCTTATTAACGAGTCAAAGTCACTAATTTAGTAAAATACCCTCTCTACCATGACTACGCCCAGCCCCAAAACAGCTTTAGTGATCGGTGCCACCGGACTTATAGGCAACCTATTGACTCATCGTTTAGTAGACTCGGCTTTTTATTCAAACGTTAAGGTACTGGTACGCAAGTCGTTGAACTGGCAGCATCCTCGTCTGCAGGAAGTGGTTTTCGATTTCGATCATCCAAACGGATTACTCACTCAGGCCGATGATATTTTTTGCTGCCTGGGAACGACCATCAAAAAAGCAGGCTCCCAAGAAGCGTTTCGGAAAGTAGACTATCAGTATCCACTCGACATTGCCCGGCTCAGTTTAGCCAGTGGAGCCAGCCAGTTCGCCATCGTTACAGCGATGGGTGCAAAGGCTGACTCTTCGATTTTCTATAATCGGGTAAAAGGCGAAGTGGAACGCGATCTGGCAGCGTTGAACTTCCCCACGCTTCTCATTTTTCGTCCTTCGCTCCTGTTGGGGGACCGATCCGAATCGCGGCTGGGCGAACGCATCGGCGCAGGTGTTATGCGCTTGTTTGCCCCGCTTATCCCTGCCAGATACAAAGCCATCGATGCATCGAAAGTGGCCAATGCCATGCTGGAAACAACTCAGCAGGGCCTGAAAGGCAGGCACTTATTCGAATCCGATGTTTTACAGAAATTCTAGCCTGATTACTTCAGCGCATCCAGGTTTGTATGCAGAAGCCGTTCGGCCAGTTGGTTGAGTAGTGGTGCTGTCCCTTGTATGTGGAAGGTTGTATGCCGATGCCGCTGTTTGGCTCCCGGAACAAGGCTGGCCGCTGGTGATGAGGATTCTAATTCGTAGAATTGCCCCATTTGCGGCTGCCCGGGTTTCATAGGGCCATCATTATACGCGTTCAGGACATCGCCCGAAAAGGGTTCTTTTTGTATTTCCCAGGCCGAATTCACATACGCCCGGTCGGTCGGATTGAAATCGTACGTCACAAGCGTCAGCGTTTTCGTAGTTGCATCGTAGCTACCGACCCAATTGGTGGCACGGGCAGGCGAAACCCCTATTTTGCTCCGGTAGTTAGCATCGGCCTTAAAGAAAGCGACGGTTTTATTTATTCGTAACCGATCCGCCGGGACTTTACCAAAATAGGCATCATTGACAGGCTGGCCCGTTCCTTCCCGATACGGCACGATGATCGTAGACGTAGGAGAGGCATTCATCATGCCTAATATCCAGATGGATGGCATACCCGTTTGTGCCGTCCAGGCCTGCTTCCCTTTGTTGGTAATGGTGTTATCGGACTGAACGCCAACTACTTTCATGGAATCGCTATGGACAGACAGGTAGCGTTCTATATCTGCTTTGTCCAGTAGTTTAACAGTACGCTCGATCCCAATATCCAGCCGGGTGCCCGAGTAGTTGGTTAATGAAACCGTTCGGGTAAAGGTAGCCGATGTTTTTGACGAGTCAGCAACGGTAAACGGTTCTGAATCAATAGCTGCCGGAGTTTGCCAATGATCGCCATCAAACGGATCCCCTTTTTTAAAATACAAGGCAAACTGCCCCCCTTCCGGTCCAAGCCAGAAGCGATCTTCCCCTCCAAACGCGTTCATGTGGGGCAATAACTTACCCGATTTGATAAGGTCATAATTAATCCAGCCATAACTGGTTTCGCCATCGGCCGTACTCGTCATGACCCGTCCCTGGTAAGCTGGGCAGATCAATGCGCTGGCATTTCCCGATCGCAACTCGATAAGGTCGGGATGATGTTCCCGCAAAAACTCCCGGTCGTTGATGTATAGATTTGCTGTCGTCACGGCAGAAATAGAGTCATTTGAGCTAGTATTTTCAGATCCTGTGGTGGCGTTTCTTCCCGAACAGGCAACGAATAAACCACCAAAAAGCATAAGAATGTATTTGTTCATACGAAAAAACGGCGGACCAGATAAAAATAACGAACTTGAGCAGGCATTTTTAGAAAACCAGTACTCCTTAAATTCCAGTGTACTCCCAATCTACTTTTGTGAATGAGATACAAATTCGTGCGGCCTTACAGACCGATGCACCTGCCATTTATACGTTCATCTGTTTGTTGGAAGAAACGACACTGGATACCAGCGTTTTTGACACCATCTATCAGCAAAATCTGGTGAATCCAGCCATTCACTATCTGGTGGCCGAAAAACAGGGGCAAGTGGTCGGATTTGTTAGTTGCCATGTCCAGTATCTACTGCATCATGGTGGTAAGGTAGGCGAAATTCAGGAACTGTTTGTTCAGCCTGAGGTTCGGAATCAGGGGATTGGCCAGCAACTTATAACCGCATTGAAAACAATCGGCTTACAAGAGCAATTCATAAACCTGGAAGTCACCACCAATCAAAAGCGCACAGATACCATTCGGTTTTATGAACGCGAAGCCTTCCATCGTACTCATATTAAGTTCGTTTATCCTTTTCAATCCTAATGCGGCTCTTTTTTCTTCTTATCTGCGCTACTTTATCCACGTATGCTCAGTCAACGCTCAAAAACGATACTCGTCTGGAGCGAAAACTTCAGTCGGCGCTCGCTGGTTTCCGGGGTAATGTAGGTGTGTACGTGTACCATATTCGCTCTGGCAAACGTGTCTCGATCAATGCTGACACCTTATTCCCCACAGCCAGTATGATCAAAATCCCGATTCAATGTGGGGTATTCGACAAAATTCATAAGGGTGAACTTAGCTATAATCAGGAACTGGTCTATAAGGACTCGCTCCATTATGATGACGGCATCGTGGGATCATTAAAAGATGGGGCCAGGATTACCCTTAGCAAGGTGGTTATGCTGATGGAAACAGTGAGCGATAACACAGGAAGCCTCTGGTGTCAGGCATTGGCTGGTGGCGGCTCTGCTATCAATACCTGGCTCGAAACCAACGGATTTCATCAGACGCGCGTCAACTCCCGAACACCTGGGCGAGAAGCCAACCGAACGCAGTATGGCTGGGGGCAAACCACTCCCCACGAAATGGCAGAGTTGCTGGTCTATATTCGACAGGGTAAAGCTGTTAGCCCCGATGCCAGCGATGAAATGTACCGAAACCTAGGCCGTCAGTTTTGGGATGGCGATGGCCTGTCACAGATTCCACCTGATGTAAAAGTAGCCACCAAGAACGGTGCCGTTAACCAGTCACGATCAGAAGTTGTACTGGTTCACGCACCCCACGGCGATTATGTGTATTGCATCATGACCAAGAATCAGCAGGACCAGACCTGGGAGCGAACGAATGAAGGCTATGAACTCTTACGTACTGTGGGGGCCCTTATCTGGCACCACTTTGAACCCAAATCAACTTGGAAACCTGCCGAAGGTTACGAAAAATGGTGGTAAATTGGTTATAAAAACAGGCAATCATTTGTAACGTAAAATGCTTTAATATTTCCTTACAAAACCCGTTACTTGTTATGACTGCCAGACAACCCATGCCGAAGTTGTATACTTTTGAAGAATACGTCGCTCTTGAGCAAACTGAAGGAATTCGCTATGAATTCTGGGATGGAGAGATTGTTGCCATGGCAGGCACGACAAAGCGCCATAATACCATCGTTCAAAACATTGCTTTTTCTTTGCGTTCGTTTGCTCGAAACCAAGGTTGCCAAGTATACGCAGAAAATGTC
Source organism: Spirosoma panaciterrae DSM 21099 (assembly GCF_000374025.1). Lineage (GTDB taxonomy): Bacteria > Bacteroidota > Bacteroidia > Cytophagales > Spirosomataceae > Spirosoma > Spirosoma panaciterrae. The sequence continues at coordinate 27,049 of NZ_KB893180.1, forward strand.
CGGCAGAAGCTAAAAACCGGACAACGTTATGTTTATCCCGACATTATTTACACCTGTGACCCTGTCGATCTGGAAAATGATATGGGGGTTTGGGTAAATTCTCCCTGCTTGCTGATTGAGGTTCTTTCAGATTCTACGCAAAGCAAAGATTTTTATAACAAACGTCCACACTACACTAAGTTACCGACATTACTGTATTATATCTTAGTTTCTCAAACGGATTATCGGGTAGAAGTATTTGAACGGAATATAGATTTCTGGAAATATCAGATCATTGAAGGAGTTGAAACAATCGTGGAGCTACCTCTTTTACAAATAAGCTTACCTCTAAATGCCATTTATGATGGCATCATGTTTAACTCCCTATAAATCGATCGTTCCTTAGTTGTGTAAAACGAAAAAGCCGCCCGTCTGGATAAACGGAGCGGCTTTGTCTTTGGGTAAGTTAGATTAATTCAAAAATTTCAGACGAAGATCATTCAACTGGCTACGAATCGATTCATCGATTTGCTGATCACCAACACGGAGTACATATCCTCCCACCAGTTTTGAATCGATTTTCTCGTCCAATTCAACCAATTGACTTCCGGTTGTTTTCGTAACCATTGCCTTGAACTGCTTCCGCAACGCATCGGTCAGAGGTACGGTCGTAATGACAGTGGCACGCTCAACCCCTTTAAGGCGGTCATATTGATTGATAAACTCTTCAGCGATGGCGTCCATGATCGGTTCCCGGTTCTTCTTGGCAATAATCTGGAAAAACGACATCGTTACCGAATCTACATGACTGGCGAAAACTGCGTTTAGAATAGCACTTTTCTTCTCAGCCCGGACAATTGGGTTCTTCAACATTAACAGAAGTGGCCGGCTGCCATCCAATGTTTTTTTGAAGAACTGCATATCTTTATACATAGTCTCGGTCAGGCCTTTTTCCTGCGCCAAATCCAATAGCGATTTAGCATACCGAGCAGCGACTGTTGCAATGGCCATGATCGAATTAGTTTAAGCTTGACGTTGCGACCAGGTCATTCACCAGCTTCTCCTGAGCTGATTTATCGCTCAATTCTTTACGAAGTACTTTTTCAGCAATGTCGAGCGACAGCGTTACCACCTCTTTTTTCATTTGTGCAATCAGTGCCTGACGTTCGTTCTGCATTGTTTCGCGAGCCTGATCCAGAATCCGCTTACCTTCAGATTCGGCCTTATCACGCGATTCAGCAATCATTTTGTCAGCCGTTTCTTTAGCACCGCGCAGAATGGCCTCCCGTTCCGAACGAGCCTGTGCCAGCAACTTCTCATTGTCGGCTTTCATGGCAGCCATTTCCCGACGAGTTTTCTCGGCCAGGTCAAGCGCGGACTGGATGTTTTCTTCACGTTCTTTTAAACTTGCCAGAATAGGCTTCCATGCAAACGAGCGCAGGATAAAAAACAGGCCTCCAAAGGCAACGATCTGCCAGAATAACAGGCCAATATTAGGAGTAAGAAGTTCCATTGTTTGTTTTTGTTTCAAGTTAAACCGGCACACTTAACGGCTAATCCGAAAGGTGTGCCGGAATAATGCACTACGCTATACCTAACGGGACGCAGAAGCCTAATGCTTCCACACGTACAGGCGTAGCGGTTTGTAGCCTTACGAGTTGGCTACAAGGAAGCTGATAACGGCACCGAACAGAGCAACGGCTTCGATCAGAGCCGCACTTACGATCATAGCACCCTGAATTTTACCAGATGCTTCAGGCTGACGGGCAATACCTTCGGTAGCTTTTCCACCGATTTGGCCAATACCGATACCAGCACCGATAGCGGCCAGACCAGCGCCAATAGCAGCACCCATTTTAGCAACACCGGCGCCACTGGCAGCCGCCTGCAACAAGATAGCAGATAACATAACTTTAAACTATTTATAAACTGTGAAACAAAAATTGCAAATTAAGCGACGGGCTCAATGATGTGTTCTTCATCATAACCGATCCCATGATCCATGTCGTGGTTATCTTCAATAGCCGAACCGATATACATAGAGGTCAGCAGTGTGAAGATATACGCTTGCAGAAATGCCACCAGCAACTCAATCAGGTTCAGGAACAGTGTAAAGACAATCACTACCGGGCTGAGACCCCAGGCTGTACCAGCTCCACCTAGCTGATTGGCGACAAAAATCAGCCCCAGCAAACTCAGGATAATTACGTGACCAGCCGTGATATTGGCAAACAACCGGATCATCAGCGAAACGGGCTTTACAAATAGCCCAATAATTTCGATGGGAATGATTAGAGGCAGCAACCACCAGGGGACACCCGACGGCAATACAAGGTGCATCCAGTAATGTTTGTTACCACTGAGGTTCACCACAAAAAAAGCGATTACAGCCAGTACCATCGTTACGGCAATATTCCCCGTTACGTTGGCCGAACCCGGTAACAAACCCAACAAGTTATTCGTCAGAATAAAGAAGAAAACCGTCAACAGGTACGGTAGATACTTAGCATACCCCGGACCAAGGTTTGGCTTGGCTACCTCATCACGAATAAACAGGATCAGAGGCTCAACAAACCGTTGGATACCCGTAGGCTTACCACCCCGATTTTTAGCAAAACTGTTTTTCACCGCCCCCAGAATCAGGATGAGCAGAACAACACTCAGGAGCAACGAAGCCGCGTTCTTGGTAATCGAGAAATCCCATACTTTTACCGACTCATCGGCCTTGCCCGCCGTATCGACCCGGTGAACCTGACCTGATTTATGATCGATATGGTAGCCATTGTGCGTTTTCCCTTCTTCAAAATCCTTTGAAGAAAAAACCTCCAGCCCCCGATCAGCCGTGTAGAGAATAACAGGCAAATGCAGTTTAAAACCATGGGCAAATTCCCAGCCGTGTTCGTCTTTAATATGGTGCATAATCATCTCACCCATATTGAAGCCTTCTTCGGTTTTGCCATGTTCGACAACCGTCGTTTCGCCTTCGTGATGTTCGTCGTCCTGCGCCAGCGCAGGAACTAACGAACTTAAAATCAGAGCACTAAGTAAAAATATTCGCTTAAAAAATGAAACAGACATATGAGGAAAAACCACGTTTTCACGAATTGCGTCGCAAGTTACGACGAGACAGGATGATTTCAAAGCCGAGGTAACATAAATAAAGTACCAGAAAGGTAATGACAAACAGGTTTCGATCAGGTACGCCACGGTACAGCATTAGCCCGAAAAATACCATGCTCAACACGAGTCGCAGTACAGTAGCTACCAGCGGCATCAAGGCAAATATCCGGTCAGTGCGGTGATAACCAAATGCATGCAACCGGCTTGTAATTACCGACACGCTCAAAAAGAAGGCGATCAATATACGCCACTCCTTGGTGATCCAGGGCAGATGCCAATAACGCTCACCTACGAAGAATCCAATTCCCAGTACTAAACTTAACAATACATAGGGGCGCATAAATCAGGATTGTTTGGGGAGGCCCCGAATAAGTAGATAAATAGATCCGGCAATGCTAACCAACGCCAGCACTAATGTCCAGACCGGGGTATGATTGCCCTGCCGTTCGTCGAGCCATGAACCCAGCCATACACCTGCCCCAATCGTTACGAGCATCTGCAGACCCAGGCCACTGTACTGTAAAAATGATGTCGTTTTCTCCGTAGCTTTTTTCAACGGGTCATTCTCCCGAATCGGCTTTTGGGGGGTGTTTGGGTCGAGGTGCTCAGGGGTGTTTTCCATAGGAATCGGGGTAGGCATGCTATTTGCCACACAAAATTCGTTAATTTGGCCTAACGTTCCATATCGCCAAACTGGCCTGGAGCGTTTTAATACGAGTAACCACGTGTTATTACCGAATGTCCCGCTGTTTTTATAGTCGTCTCTTCCTATTTCTTGCGGTCATGGCTTTACTGACCGGCGGGCTGGTTTCCTGTTCGCAATACAGTACAAAAGCTATTCCTAAGGGCTACCACAACCTTACGGCCCATTATAATGCCTATGTGATCGCCCGCGACGAAATCGATCAGGCTGAGCAGTTCCTGTTCAAAAAACGCCAGGAAAATTATAACCAGTTGTTACCCATCTTGTTGCCTGTCGACTCGATGCTCATCCAGCCGGTAAAACCTCAGTTGGATGATGCCATCAAGAAAGCCTCGCTGATTCCTGAACGACACCAGAACAGTAAATGGCTCGATAATGCCTATATTCTTATTGGCCGGGCCCGTTTGCTAAAACAGGACTTGCCCAATGCCATTGAAGTGTTCAAGTACGTAAATACAAAAGGAACCAACGAAGACGATAAACATACGGCACTGGTAGGCTTAATGAGAGCCTATGTCGAAGCCAGCGATTACATTAATGCGCTAAATGTAGCGGAATACCTCCGACAGCAACCACTCAACAAAACGAACACGCGAGATTTTTACCTGACCAAAGCGTATCTGCACGAACGACAGGGTGAATATCCTACTGCAGCCGGAATTCTGGAAGCCACATTTCCGGTATTGAAAAAAGGCGAATCAACAGCACGACTCCATCTGATAGCTGGTCAGCTTTACGATTTAAGTGGCCAACCGACTAAGGCCGTTGAGCAATATCGGCAGGTACTCCGGTCGCGCCCCTCTTACGATCAGTCGTTCTATGCCAATTTATATGCCATCCAAAGCAACGGCCTGACGGGTGATCAAAAGCGGGTGGCCCAATCGGCCGAAACATTTGACCGGCTCTTGAAAGACCGGAAAAACGACGACCTGAAAGATAAAATCTATTTCACAATGGGCTTGCTCGAAGCTCGTCGGGGCAATACAGACAAAGCCATCAAGTTATATAGCCAGTCGATTCAGGTGGCTGGTTCCGCGAATACACAGGTTCCTTATACCTATCTGGAAATTGGTAAGCTGTACTTTGACAAAAAGGCGGATTACGTCCACGCCAAAGCGTATTACGATAGCGCCCTGGCTTTAATGCCCAAGCAGTCGGCCGATTATACAGCTTTACTGAACCGCAAAAAGACCCTGGATGAGTTCGTTCTGTACAAGACAACCATAAAAACAGACGATAGCCTACTGCATCTGGCTCAGTTGGACCCAACCAGTTTAGACAAACTGCTGGACAAAGCCATCGACCAGCGTGAAAGAGAAGATAAAGCTCAGGCAGCATTGGCTCAGCAAATTATTGATAAAGCTACAAACGGGAATATCAGCGCTGTACCGGGAGCTACCAACTCCAATTTACAACCTACAGAACGCTGGGCTTTATACAATCCGGTGGCTTTAAGCCAGGGGCGGCAGGAGTTCTCGGTTCGCTGGGGTAATCGCCCACTCGAAGACAACTGGCGTCGTAGTAATAAAGAAGCTTCTATTGCGCTTCCAGGTGCTAATAGCCCCGTTGTAGGTGCCTCGCCCGCTAACTCAGTCAATCCGAATGCGCCTTTGGCTCAATCTGAAGCGGCCCAGACAGCAGTGGGTACAGCCGGGATAGCGTCGAGCCGAAAAGCGCAAAAAGAGGCTATGACCGCAAAGATCCCTTTCAGCAAAGAAGCCCAAATTGCCGCCAATCAACGGATAGAAACGGCCTTATATAAACTCGGAAAGTTATATAAGCTTCAATTCAACCAGCCTGCCGATGCCATTTCTACCTTCGAACAGTTGCTGACTCGCTATCCAAACACGCTTCAGAAACCGGAGGTCTATTATTTATTGTACCTTAGCAATGAACAACTTGGCAAAGCGTCGAACTGGAAAGATAAACTGTTGGCAGAGTTTCCGAATACGTCCTACGCCCGACTGACCGGACGCGCTGCTGCACAGACCAGCGATTCGGAAGCACAAGCCTTGAAAACATACACCGCCATCTATGAACTCTATCAAGCTAACAATATGACCGAAGCGCTGGCACGGGCCGACGCGTCGATGAGTAGCTTGGCCGGAACTCAACTGGAAGATAAGCTGGCGTTGCTACGGGTCATGTTGATTGGAAAGCAGCAAAGTGTAGAAGCTTATCAACGAGCACTGGCCGAGTTTGTACGCGATTATCCGGCTAGTCAATTGCTCCCGCGTGTCAAAGAAATGCAGGCGGCTGCCGAAAAAATAACGGCAAAACGGAAATAAAATTGACTTACAGTAGTCGGTTTATCAGAGGCTGACGTTTCAATTATCGTTTACGTTGGGCCCCGGTAAGCCGTAAACCCATATCACTAATGATCGAATTCACCTCCGGACCGTACCGGAAAATTATCCGAAATCTCTGGCGATTTACTCTGATTGGCGTAGCCCTGCTGATCTTTTATGTAATTGCAGTCAGCTACAACTTCCTGTGGCTTTTCGGAGGAATGCCAAGCCTGAAAGCACTCGAAAACCCGAAAAGTGAGGAAGCCTCGGAAGTATATACCTACGACCGCAAGCTATTAGGTAAATACTACGTCGAAAATCGGACCCCTATCGAGATTTCGCAGGTATCCCCCAACGTTACGTCAGCTCTGCTGGCCACTGAAGATGCCCGTTTCATAAAACACTCGGGCATTGACCCACGCTCACTATTCCGGGCGGTCGGTGGTTTTCTTACCTTCCGGGATGCGTCAAGCTCAGGAGGGGGCAGTACGCTTACGCAACAAACGGCTAAAAACCTATTCGATACCCGTCAGGAAGAGTTACGGGGTATTCTGGGCAATATTCCCATTATTGGTTTAATCATCGCCAAAACAAAGGAATGGATACTGGCTGTGCGGCTGGAGCGAAATTATACCAAACAGGAGGTCATGATGATGTACCTCAACACCGTATCGTTTGGCAATAACACGTATGGTATCAAAACAGCGGCCAAAACCTACTTTAGCAAAGAACCCTGGAATCTGAATGTCGAAGAAGCGGCCATGCTGGTGGGGATGCTCAAAAACCCGACTCTTTACAACCCGCGGATGTTTGAAGAACGCACCCGCGAACGCCGTAACGTCGTGCTGGGCCAGATGAAGAAGTACGGATTCCTTAATGATGAGCAACTATTTACCTATAAACGGAAACCCCTCAAGCTTGATTTCAGCGTCGAGAATCAGAACACAGGCATGGCCGCTTACTTCCGTTCGGTTATAAAAGACGATTTGAAGAAATGGATACGAGAGTATAATGAAGAGAATCCGGGCGCTGAACTGGACTTATATACAAGTGGCTTAAAAATCTACACCACCATCGACTCCCGGATGCAGACGTATGCTGAAGAAGCAGTCATGACCAACATGCGCGATCAGCAAAAGAAATTTTACGAACACTGGCGTGGGCGAAATCCCTGGGTACAAAAAGATCCCAGATCAAAAAAATACGTTGAAATGCCCAAATTCATTGAGGGTGTGGCGCGCAGAACCATTCGTTTCAAACAGCTTAAAGCCGCTTACGGCGACGACGAAAAAGCGATTTGGCAGGAAATGCGTAAACCCATCAAGATGAAAGTATTTGTATATGGGGGTGGCCGAAACGAAAAAGACACCACGATGAGTCCGCTCGATTCGATTCGGTATTACAAACGTTTGCTGAATACAGGCTTTATGTCGATGGACCCGCGCAATGGTCATGTCAAAGCATGGGTGGGTGGTATTAATTTCAAATACATGAAGTTCGACCACGTTCGTCAGGGGCGTCGGCAACCGGGGTCTACCTTCAAACCTTTTGTCTACCTGACCGCTATGGACCAGGGGTTCGTGACGCCATGTAGCCACCTGACTGACCAGCCCACCACGTTTGCGCATGGCGAAGACAATAACGGCGGTCCCGCGTGGACGCCCAAAAACTCAACCGGGCGTTATAGTTACCAAAGTCTATCATTGCGGGAAGCTTTGGGTCAATCGATCAACACGGTTAGTGCCCAGTTGATCAAAAAAACCCGGGCTGAAGAAGTTATCAAGTATGCTCATGAAATGGGGATCGAAAGCAAAGATTTGCCCGAGAACCCCACCCTTTGTCTGGGTACGGGTGATGTGTCTGTTTACGAGATGGTCTCGGCTTACTGTGCTTTTGCCAATGGCGGCATGCGCGTACGGCCCATGATCCTTACCATGATTACGGATAAGAATGGGAACGTATTAAAAAATTTCTCGGTCGATGCCAAGCAGGTGATTAGTGCCAACCGTGCTTATGAAATGCTGTACCTGATGCGGGGAGCCGTTGAAGAGCCCAATGGCACTGCCCAACGGTTGCGAACTCAGTATAAGCTGCTGGAAGGCGGCAATGAGATAGCCGCCAAAACCGGAACAACTTCCAATTATTCAGACGGTTGGTTTATGGGTATGACTCAACATCTGGTATCGGGCTTGTGGGTTGGTGGCGACGACCGTTCCATCCACTTCCGGGATATTTCGCTGGGCCAGGGCGGGCGATTGGCAATGCCTGCCTGGGGAATGTATATGCAAAAAATTTATAAGGACGCGACCCTGACCCAATACCGCCCGGAGCCATTCCGTAAACCGAACAACTTTAAAATTGACTGCGGAGGTTATCATATTGATTCCTCTCAGCGGTACATTCCACCGAAGGTTGTGCCAGAGGATGAAGACGAGATTTTGCAATGATAAATGACAACCAGAAGGCGGATGTTTAAGGTAATTATGATTTACAGAGACCAAAGAAAATCATAATTACCTTAAGCATCCGCCTTCTGGTTGTCAGCAACCTTTATCCACAAAAGGTTGTTATTAGTAAGCCTCAATCCATTAAATGGGCTTTTATGGCTGAATTTGATTATAGACAGGAACTAACCAAAGTACCGCACGAACCTGGCGTGTATCGCTATTTCGATGCTACAGGCGAAGTTATTTATGTTGGAAAGGCTAAAGACTTAAAAAATCGCGTCAGTAGTTATTTCACAAACTCAAAAGGGCACGACCGCAAAACCCTGCGTCTGGTCAGTCAGATTCGCAAGATCGAGTTTACCATCGTTCACACCGAATTTGATGCGTTATTACTCGAAAACCAGCTTATCAAACGGTACCAGCCCAAGTACAATATTTTGCTGCGGGATGATAAAACGTATCCTTTCGTTTGTGTCACCAATGAGCACTTCCCGCGCGTATTGACAACCCGCCAGATTGATCGGAAGCTAGGTACTTACTACGGCCCTTTCGCCAATCTGAAGCCGATGTATACGGTGCTGGATATGTTCAGCCAACTCTTTACAATTCGTACCTGCAATTATAATCTGGCTCCCGAGAATATAGCGTCTGGTAAATACAAGGTCTGTCTGGAATACCATATCGGTAACTGCAAAGGCCCCTGTGAAGGCCGTCAGAATGAGACCGACTATGATAAAGATATTGAACAGATTCACCACATTCTGAAAGGAAATCTGAAACCGGCTCAGGAGTATTTTAAAGGTCGAATGCTGGAAGCAGCCAATGAACTGGCCTTTGAGCAAGCCCAGAAATACAAAGAAAAAATTGATGTGCTCCAGCGCTTTCAGAGCAAATCGACCGTTGTCAATCCAAAAATTGCCGATGCTGATGTATTCTCGATTGCGTCCGATGAGGTATCGGCTTACATCAATTTCATGAAGGTCGTTAACGGTACGATTGTACAGACGCATACCGTAGAGGTTAAGAAGAAACTGGACGAGTCCGACCCTGACCTGCTGGCCATGATGATCGTGGAGTTTCGGGAGCAGTATGGCAGTCAGGCCAAAGAAATCATTACGAATATCCCGCTGGATATTGATTTGAAAACCGAGATAACGGTTCCTCAAATTGGTGATAAGAAAAAATTGCTGGATATGTCGTTGAAAAACGTGCTGTATTTCCGACGTGAGCGTCAGGAACGGATGGCCGCCGAAGCTACCGCCAACGCCAGCAAAAAAGATCGGGTCTTAATCCGACTTAAGCAGGACTTACAATTAAAAACCATTCCCAACCGCATTGAATGTTTCGATAACTCGAATATTCAGGGTACCAACCCCGTTTCGGCAATGGTGTGTTTTATTGGCGGCAAACCAGCGAATAAAGAGTATCGGCACTTTTCAATCAAAACAGTGATTGGGCCAAACGACTTTGCCAGTATGTATGAGGTTGTAACGCGTCGATATACCCGTGTTCTGACCGAAGGCACCGACATGCCTGACTTAATCGTAATTGACGGTGGGAAAGGGCAACTGAGTGCGGCCTGCGATGCGCTGAAAGCGATGGATTTGTACGGTAAAGTACCAATTATTGGTATCGCTAAACGTTTGGAAGAAATCTACTTTCCTGAAGATAACCTACCCCTCTATATTGATAAAAAGTCGGAATCGCTCAAACTGATTCAGCGCATTCGCGACGAGGCTCACCGATTTGCGATTACTTACCACCGCGACAAACGCAGTCGAAATAGTCTAATCAGTGAGTTGGAAAATGTAGAAGGCATTGGCAAAAAAACGGCTGCTAAGCTTCTAAAACACTTCAAAGGTGTTAAAAAGATTCGGGAAGCTACGTTCGACGAAGTAGCTGAAATAGTTGGAAAAGACCGCGCTCAAAAGCTCAAAGAGTATTTCGAAGCAATAGAGCAGTCTTAAAAAATCAAGCGGCTTATGGGCCGCTTGGATGAATCGTATAAAAAAAGCGGCCCATGAGCCGCTTTTTCATTTTAGTATTCCCAGAGACTATGCTCCGTTTCCATCAGTTCATATTCAGTTTGATACGATTTGATCAGACCTTCCCGATCCCCATACATACCAATTAAGTCCTGATCGCCTGGATTAGCCACTTTTGTAATACGACCATAGAATAATCGAAGGTCGAACGCATCAGCCAGGTTTTTGTGCTGAGCCTGGTTTTGCGGGTTATACCAGATAAACTTCTTTGGATCACTGCGGAAGAGCTTATCCAGATCCTTGTATTTGAATGAAGCGATTGGCTTTTCAAAACCAGCTTCATTTTTATCGGCAGGCAACAGGAGCGTAACCGTCTGGATATCGTAGTATAAACGCGAACGCTTCCGATCAAAAATCCAGTCTTCCTTAACTTCAAGAATATTCAATTCTTTAGGAAAGTACTCATCTCCCGAAAGAGCAGGCGCTTTTGCAACGGCTACGGTATCCACCTTAGGTTCTTCCACGGGCGGAGCAACTACTTTCTTTCCTTTTTTGCCTTTAGCATTTTTAGCCACCGCCTTCTTCTTAGGTGCTCCCCAACCATCATCGGCGGGCTCGGCAGCCGCAGCCGCTTTTTTAGGCGCTCCCCAGCCATCATCAGCTGGTTTCTTGGCATCTTTTTTCACCGGGTTACCCCAGCCATCATCTTTAGCCCCGTTTTTACCATCCTCCGTAAACCCGGCCGCTATTTCTTCTTTCGATAAGCCACCGCCTGTATTAGGAATCAATAAGTTCTCATGAAACTTCTCAGGAGTGATCTTTGTGGTACATGAATCGTTGGTATAAGCATCGATCAACCCTGCCTTTACCGCTTCCATCAAATACTTCGAAATCTCATTATTTTTCGAGAACATCGACTGATTCTGCTTCTCCTTCAGGTCGATTCGACGCCAAAGGGTTTTCTTCATCATGATGTCATTCTCATTGATAGGCCGAATCGAGTTAGGATTCGTACCATTATTTGCTTTTTCCTGAGCCAGGGCTTCTCCTCCTGCCAGGGCCAGCGCAGCTATAGCCAGCACACCGGCGTATCGTATCGTTCTTGCTTCTGTCATGGCTCTCTATTTGTTGTCAATCCAAGATGTTAACGGCTTAATGACCTGTTTAGTACATTAATAAAGCGAAACTTGCTGTAATGGGCTACCCATTGGGACATCGCTAATTTCACCACGGAAATTCTGACGCTGTACGCCATCAACTTGAATGACGAGTCGGTCACCAGGTTGCGCTTCGGCAGCCAGATCAGCGATTGACCCACCACCGGCACCGACCTGGGTAAATTTCACCCGTCGAGTACCACGCACTAGTGATACGGTTGCTCCCGTTGTCCGGAACTTGGCATCATCCGGCGAATAAGCTGCGAAACTTGGGTCAGCAATCGCCTGGATCCGTACACTACGTGCCGACGAAACCGGAACACCCCGAGGATCGTTGGCCCGCGTTCCGCCAACGAAAATTTCCAGTGTTGGTCGGGGCACCTTATTCACCTTGAAGCGTTCAGTACCTAGTAGACTACCCGAATTGCTGATGTTCAATGATACACTAGCTGAGTTGGGAACCACTGTAATCTTACCCTTCTCACCAGATGGAATGACGGAAGCACCGTCGGCCGAAAAATTGGGACTCCATAAAGCCCCTAATTGTGGGCTCTGAATACTCAACTTGTTGGCACAACCCAGGTACAAAGGCGGCATGGTTCCGGTCTCGATCTGATAAGATGGTTTAGCAACAAAGTATTCAGCCGATAAGGGTACGGTTTTTAAACCGGCAGGCGTCTGATAAGCAATCGACCCTGTCAATACGCGACGCGAAAGGCCATTTTTGTCGTAAGTACCTCCCTGAGCCGTAAACTCTACGATACCTTGTCCATCCTGCATCCGAACGGGTCCACCATTCAGACTCATACGTGGCTGGATACCTGACGAAGAAGCGGCCAAAAACATTTGACCTTTAAACTTCGTCCCCGCTACCACCACTTTAGAGTCCATGCTCAACATGGCAATAATTTTGTCGAACTTAACATCCTGAGCACCAACCTTACTCGCCAAGACATCAAGGACTTCGCCTTCAATCCGACGAATATCGGCCTGCTTCTGGCTTAGTACGGCCAGAGCAGCTGGTACAGGCGTTTGCGCAAAATTCAATTCAGCAAAATCTTTCCGGCGCTGATCAGGAGAACGGTTGGCAATAGGGTCGTCTTTGCCATCCAGAGCTAGTGGTGCATATTTAGTACCTGCATATTTCGACACATTCTCGATATATGTGTTCAGGTCATTTTTCAGCTTGAAGGCGGCACCATTGCGGGTAGTCCCGATCATCAGTTGAGCTACTTTCTCTTCTTCGCTCAGGTTTTTGATATTTCCTGACTCATCACGACCACCACCAGCATCTACGATCTGATCTTTCAGTTTATCGAGTTCGCTGATCATGTCAGAGGTAAGCTTCCGAACATCTTCGGCTTGCTTTACAATGGCGAGATCGGTGGCCCGGTTGCCGGATTTTTCGACGGTTCCCCGAATATTATCGACAGTGGCCTGGTTAACCTTATTGACAGCTATAGTAGACTGCTCCAGGCTGTTATTTATAAGTACAAATTTTTCCAGAATTGCCGATGTGACCTGTAAAGCCAGCATTGCGGTCAAAACCAGATACATCATCCCGATCATCTTCTGACGGGGTGTCTCTTTTGTGCCTGCCATATACTATGGTAGTATGAATAAAGGAAGTTGTATAGGATACAGTTATAGAGTTGTAAAGCATCTTAAGAATCAGAGCTTTCGTAGGCGAAACCCCGTATGATTCCCTAATCTTACAACTCTACAACTAACTTATTTTAGTTGCCGCGCATAGCGGTCAGCATGCTGCCATACACGTTATTAAGCGAGGCCAGATTGCCCGTAAGTTTGGCGAGTTCATTCTTGAATTGCTGCGTATCGCGGCTGGCATCGCTCATGTTTTCCATAGCGGCCGTCAGGCTACCGTAGAAAGCGTTCATGGCTTTCAGATGTTTGTTGGTATCCTGTAATTCCAGTTCGTAAACCGCATTGAGTGCACCCATGTTCTTGGTAACCTTCTGGAATTGATCGCGGTAATCTTTCGCATCGGTGGTTGCATCGGCCATCGAATTCATAGCCGTGATCGCCGTACCGTACGATTTGTTCATTTCGCTGATCGAGCTAGATGCCGACTTTACATTGCGAGCGTAGTCGTTAGTTGCTACTGTAGCGTCGGTCAGGTCAGACAGTTTTGAAACGGTATCGTTCAGATTACGGAAACCAGAGCCCAGCTTCTCGAATACATCGGGCGTTACTTTAGCCTGAGCCAGCATTTGATCCATATTAGCCGTTAGCCCATTCGCTTGTGGCGTTGGCTTACGAGCCTCTCCTTTAAAATCATCGGCCAGTTCCGGGTACACACGCTCCCAGGCATATTCGCTCGACGATGTGGTAGGGTTGGTGAAACTCTGAACCGCGTAAAGTACAAAGATGACAACCTCGGTAAGAAGACCGGCTGTTAATAACCAGCCAAATTGTTCGTTGTGGGTAATTTTAGCCCATGCCCCGGCAATAACGACGGCGGCACCGGCACTATAAATGGTTGGTACTAAACGATCCCAAAAGAAATTTACTGACTTTGCTGCTGCCATGATAAGCGATTGTTGGTTGGACTAGGTAATTGACTTTGTTATGAGTTATACTTTTTTTGCGGCCGATTTTTTGCTGCTCTTGCTCTTACCACTCCCTCCAAGCCTACTACCACGAGCCGATGCTGTCCGTCCTTCCAGGTTGTCCATGATGCAACGGAAGCCAATATAAGAACGCTTTTGATCTTCGTATTCGTAATACCGTGTGCCTGTTTCGAGGTAGTAGGCAATGTCTTTCCAGGAGCCACCCCGAACAACTTTACGAGGTTCATCTGCATTCTGGTTGTCGGGGTTCATATCCCAGACGATGGCATTGGTATTTTCGGCATAGGCATCGCGGCACCATTCGGCAACGTTTCCGGCCATGTTATACAGGCCATAATCATTCGGGCTATAGGCAGTTGCCGGAGCGGTGTAGGGGTAACCATCCGCATCAAAATTACCACGCTGTGGTTTGAAGTTTGCCAGATAGCAGCCTTTACCGTTGGCTACGTAGGGATTACCCCAAGGATACTTAGCTCCGTTTTTACCTCCCCGAGCGGCCCACTCCCACTCCGCTTCTGATGGAAGGCGGAAACCAAACGATTTATAGCCCCCCTCTTTTGTACGGTAATCATCCAGCATGTTCGTACGCCATTTACAGAAGTGGTTAGCTGCAATCCAGCTTACACCTACTACCGGATAGGTATCGAAGGCAGGGTGAGCGTAGTAGTGCTCCAGCATGGGATCACCGTTATGGTAGGTGAAGTCATTTTTCCAGACAGTTGTATCTGGATAAAACTTCGACATAATTTCTTCTTCGCCCAGCGTCGAAACCGAATCGGCCAGCAGCGCATTGATGTACTGGCGGTATTCGTGGTTCGAGATTTCGGCATCATCCATGTAGAACGAACTGATCGTTACCTGACGGTTCATGTTGATCTGGGTAGCCGCCACATCTTCGTCGGCCTGTCCCATGATAAACGAACCTGAAGGAATCAGCACCATGCCATACGGAGTTGGCTGCTTCCAGCCTTTACGACCTGTAGCCGTAATTTCCCCGTTGGTTACGCCAACTTCTCCTCCTTTGCCACCTTTGCTAAATTTTGATTTCAGGAAGCCACAACCTTGCATTAGCAGTACGACTGCTGCGACCATCACCATCCGGGTTGCGTTGACTGTATTATACTTCATCATCGTAGAACTTTGCTTCTTCTTGTGCGAGACCAGACTAAAAACGAAAATCTGTTTGGTTATTGTATGTAAAACCAGGACCTGAATAATTTTCTAACTCTATCCCGACTCAATGGGTTTTATGACTTAGACGAATTAGTACTGTATGAATCAGTCCATTCCCTCAAAAATAAGTGGCTATTTGCAAACTGCCTAACAAGAATACTGCCAAAATAGTCTGCAAATCTAAATTTTAGCCATTTTCTATCTCCTTAATACCGGAAACGAGGAGTTCGGATAATTGGCTTTTTACGCGTATCGATGGTAGGTAAGGCATAGCCCAGAATAAGTTCAACAGAGCTTCCGCTTTTTATCTGTGTTCCACTGGTTACAATATCGTACGCTACACCGAACCGCAAGGCATTGTTTCGCATTAAGTTAATGCCTGCCGTTAGCATAACGGCATCCTTAACCCGATAGCCTACACCTGCCCAGATACGGTTGTCGTAGGTACCTACCACGTTGACCGTCGCCACCGATCCGGGTAACCCTTCTTTGGTACTATACTGAAGCAAAACCGATGGCTGTATGTCAATGTTGTACCCAAAACCAAGGCGATACCCTGCTGACAGATAGGCTTTACTATCCGACGGATCGGTTTCGTAGCCGGATGTATAGCTGTAGGTAGCTCGATTCAGATGAGTCATGCTTACCCCTACCCAATAATCGGTCGTGTTATAATAAACACCTGCGCCGACATCAGGCTTGAATAAATTAATTCGTCCTCCCGGCAACAACGGGTCGCCAGGATCTGTCGGCCTGAACTGGTTGAAATCATAGCCCCGGTTAAACATACCTGCCTGAACACCCAGTGCCAGCGTCCCGTTTTTCAAGGCCAGCCGATAGGCATACGACAATTGGATGGCCTGATTGATGGATGGACCGTATTTGTCATTCAACGCATAAACCCCAATACCGCTTTTTATTTTATCCAAAGGCATCGTAAAGGACAACAACTGGGAGCTTTGGGCCGCACTACCATCGCCATTTCCTATCGTTTGGTAACCCAAATACTGGGTTCGATGGGTAAGCTGGACTCTGGTTACCCCCTCCGATCCGGCGGCTGCCGGATTGTAGTAAAGGGGATTGTACATGTACATACTGAACTGAGGATCCTGCTGTGCCAGAACGGTTGATACAGCCATCGTCAGCGATAAAAAGGCAAAAACGTAAAATGTGCGAATCATACGGCCTAAGCAAAATTCAGAACTGCCACAGAGCGCTCTGGGAAATAAATCACAGTTTACATGTAAACGTCCGTAAGCGCAAATTATTGGCCTATAAAAAAGCCTAAATGCCGGAAATTAGGGGACTAACCTGACTCCGGCATTTCGTTTCGTATAACCGCTAACGGAACTCAATTGTTAGCCTTTTTTAGGTAGAGATCCAGTGCCCCTGTCATTGATGGCGCATTCGGCAACGGTGCTTCAATATCAAGGGTCAACCCGGCATCGGTAATCGCTTTAGCTGTAGTGGGCCCAAAAGCAGCCATACGAATGCCATTCTGGTTGAAATCGGGGAAGTTGCTAAACAGAGAGCTTACACCCGACGGACTGAAAAACGCAATAATATCGTAACTCTTGATATCCAGGTCCGACAAATCGGTAGGTACTGTTTCATACATCACCGCTTCGGTGAAGTGCAGCCCACTGGTATCCATGAATTCTGGAATATCATTTCGTCGGATGTTTGAGCATGGAAACAGAAACTTCTCGTTCTTATGCTTTTTAATCAGATCGAATAGCTCAGTAGCGGTTTTCGTCCCATTAAATATCTTACGCTTTCGGATAACAATGTACTTCTGAAGGTAATTGGCCGTTTGCTCTGAAATACAGAAGTATTTCATGTCGGCCGGGACCTCGACCCGCCCTTCCTGACAAATCCGAAAAAAGTGGTCGATGGCGTTACGGCTGGTGAAAATGATGGCCGTATGTGCCAGAATGTTAATTTTCTGACGACGAAAATCCTTATGCGACACTCCCTGAATCTGGATAAAGGGGCGGAAGTCAATTTGAATATTGTACTTGCTGGCTAAATCGAAATAAGGTGATTTCTCGTCGGCGGGTCGGGATTGGGTCACTAACATCCGGTTTACTTTCGTAAGCCGGGCTTCGGCAGATTGCATGCTCGTCTCGTTCATCGAATCTCTACGCGGGTAATAGTCGGTTGGCAGTCGACAGCTTTCCTGAATAGCACAATCCTATTTGCTGACTATCAGATACACTGCAGGCTGAACATTCACTCATCAGATTGCAAAACGCAAACCAATGATGAGCGGGATCAATTCAACGATACAAAGGTACGAAAATAAATAAAGATTCTTGATAGGGTCCAGACTACGGATCACAAAGTAGAGTAAGGCAAGCCGGGCAGCATAGAATACGATCAGTGGAAGCAGCAACGCGTTTTGTGACCAGTTGACTGTCGAAATGTTATAGGCAATGATCGTCAGTAATACCCCTAGAAATGTAAAAAATAGTAGAGATGATTGTAAAATTTTGAAGTAATGAACATTCACGACTTCTTCAAGCTTATAAAGCCCCCCCATAATTTCCAGGGCTATATACTTCCCTACCAGGCTCATAAAAGCAACTCCGCTGAGCAGGAAAAACTCACCGATCAGCCAGCCAAAATGTTGCTCACTCAACAGTAGCTCCCGGGAAGCAAATACGTCGATATTACGGCTTTGGGCAAAAACAATCAGATAGGCAATGACAAAACTCAGGTTTAGTACAAACAACATATTGGTACTGCTGAGTGGTCGGTTAATCAGAAATGACTCCTCCTGAGCCCGGAGTGAGATCAGATCACTCAAGCTATAGAATCGCAAAAAAGCCCGGTGATAAAAACTAAACAGGAAGGCATGGGTAGCCAGCAGAAAGAGCAGCCCCACACCCAGAAAATTATCGTAGATCGTACGAATGCGGGGCCGAACGCTCAGATTATCATCGCGCAGGACCACGGGTTTCTGGGTCGCTGATTTAGGATACCCAATGAACAACTGCTTATCCTGAAGACCGGGAGCCCCATAAATGGTCAGAAATAGTTCTGGCTGGCGGTATACCCGATACAAGCTATCGATACTCAAAACCTGCCACTGCCCCGGGCGGAGTTTGCGTTTGAGCGCTGCATTGATAAATAGATAGCCTTCTTCCTGTGTCGATACCAGCAGACTGTACTGCCGATTGCTTTCCAGATCGACATATACACTGAGGGCAGTCTGACTAGCATGGAGTTCAACAATATAAGGCACATAGGCCTTTGCCCGCTCATCATATACCTGAAAATCATCATGAAAATCATGAACGGGGTAGTACTTTCCTTTGGGACCAATTCCTGCATTTCGGGACTGGCCGATTGCGAAGGGAAAAATAAAGAGCGAAAGAGCGAAAGAGTGCAAGAGCGTAACTATCACCATAGTCCTGCTACTTGCTATACACTCTTTCACTCTTTCGCCCTTTCGCTCTTTCACTTTTTTATTTACCTAAAGCCTTAAGCATCGTATCGCCAATAAGGGCGGGAGATTCAACTACGTGGATGCCACATTCACGCATGATCGCCATTTTAGCGGCAGCCGTATCGTCTGCACCACCAACAATCGCTCCAGCGTGGCCCATCCGGCGACCTTTGGGCGCGGTTTGCCCGGCAATGAAGCCTACTACAGGCTTGCGATTACCATCTGCTTTGATCCAGCGAGCTGCTTCGGCTTCCATACCTCCACCAATTTCACCGATCATCACGATGGCTTCGGTTTCAGGATCGTTCATCAATAGCTCAACTGCCTGTTTGGTCGTTGTTCCGATAATTGGATCACCACCGATACCAATTGCTGTCGACTGTCCTAAACCCGCTTTGGTCAACTGATCAACAGCTTCATAGGTCAATGTTCCTGATTTAGAAACGATTCCGATCGTACCTTTTTTGAAAATAAACCCAGGCATAATACCGACCTTACATTCCTCGGCTGTCATAACACCCGGACAGTTTGGCCCAATAAGCCGAACGTCCTTATCTGCCAGGTAGTTTTTAACGGCCACCATGTCTTCTGTCGGAATGCCCTCCGTAATACAGATAATTACTTTGATACCAGCCTCAGCAGCCTCCATGATAGCATCGGCGGCAAAAGCAGGGGGCACAAAAATGATCGAAACATTAGCCCCAGCTTTATCAACAGCCTCCTGAACGGTATTGAACACGGGCCGGTCGAGGTG
The DNA here is from genome assembly GCF_000374025.1 of Spirosoma panaciterrae DSM 21099. GTDB lineage: Bacteria > Bacteroidota > Bacteroidia > Cytophagales > Spirosomataceae > Spirosoma > Spirosoma panaciterrae. Next base: position 46,697 of record NZ_KB893180.1, read on the forward strand.
TGTTTGCCCACCTTTACCAGGGGTAACGCCACCCACCACATTGGTACCATATTCGATCATCTGCTGGGCATGAAAACTGCCTTCCGAGCCAGTAAAGCCCTGGACGATTACTTTAGATTCTTTGTTGACTAAAACAGACATGATAGGTTTTAGAAATCGTTGGCGATACGGTTAACTAGAGGAAAGAAGCAAAACCATACGAAGAAAGTCAGACGCACATTTACTACGCTTTCGTTCTATGGCTACTTATCTCGCATCTCGTAAAAAGTTGGGCAAAAGTAGCCGAAACTTCGTAAATTACGTGATGATTTTTTCGCACATCCTTTCCGGATCCATTTTAGTCGGTGCGGGCGTGGGGGTGTTCTGGCACTTTTTCGGGCGCATTTCCCTTTACAACCGACTCTTGTGGGGATTTTTTTTGCTTACTACGTCATTGGCTGCTCTCGTTGGCGTTATTCATTTTTCCGGAAATGAGTCGCTTGAACCATTCCACCATTCTCTGATCGTTTTATCTGATTCTCTGGGTGTTGTATGTGTAGTAACAGCCGTTTATGCCTTGTTGAACCGGCGAGTTTTATCCTGGCCAACGTTTGTAGCCGCTGTTGTTTTCGGATTATTTCTGTTTATTAATCTTCTCTCACCCAATGCCCAGGTCTTTACTCCTATTATTCCATCACTTGGTATTCTGATACTGATGCTACTGGCCGTGTTTTCATTACTGCAACGCAACAAACGGGGTATGTGGGTTGTGCTGGCCGCTATGGCGCTGGGTCTGGCCACGAAAGCCGACGCCTTTAGTAGTCTTATCCATCCCACAGATTTTTATCACTACGTTACGGCACTGGCCCTATGGTTCTTCGGGAAAGCCTCTGAGCAGCCATCTACAACTCGGTAAAGGATTCTGCTGAAATTAATTTAACCAATTCGTTCGTCTGGCAGTTACAGGAATCAGCACAACTGAGTGTATCCCACTCAGGCTCATTATTCGATTTCACTACTTTTTTCAACGAACGTGAATCTACTGGAATTAGCCCACGATCCGGTCCAGGCGGCACAGGCCGCCCGGCTTATCTACATGAACGATACTATGCCGGGTATCCATCGGCAACGGCAGGGTCAACAATTTGTTTATGTGGACCCCAAAGGAAACCCGCTCGACGATGCAACCACTTTGAGCCGTATTCGGAGTATGGCTCTCCCACCCGCCTGGGAACATGTCTGGATCAGTCCTAAACCCAATGGGCATTTACAGGCTACGGGTATCGATACCAAACAGCGAAAACAATATCGATACCATACCAAATGGAACGCCATTCGGAGCGAAACGAAATTCTTTCGGATGGTCGCTTTTGGCGAGGCTCTGCCTGCGTTGCGGGCACGCATTGCGAAGGACTTAAAAAAACCAACTCTAGCGCGGGAAAAAGTAATTGCCATTGCATTGGGCGTTATGGAGCAAACGCTGATTCGAATAGGCAATGCGGCTTATGAGAAAGAATACGGTTCGTATGGGCTAACCACGCTCAAAGACCGACATGTTAAACTCGATGGTGGTGAGGTCCGATTCAGTTTCAAAGGGAAGAAAGGCATTTACCACGACATTACACTCCACGACCGTCGGTTGGCCCGTCTGGTAAAAGCCTGTCGGGATATTCCGGGCAAAGAACTGTTTCAGTATCTGGATCAGCAGGGAGATCGCCACTCGATCGACTCAGGTATGGTCAACGATTATCTGCGCGAAACGATGAATGGTGATTTTTCAGCCAAAGATTTTCGAACCTGGGCTGGTACTGTAAACGCGCTACGACTCCTGGTAGAACTGGGGCCCTGTGAAAATGAAAAAGAAGCGAAGAAAAACGTCAATACGGTGCTCGATCAAGTGGCCCATCAATTAGGTAACACACGAACCGTTTGCCGAAAACATTATGTTCACCCCCAGATACTGGAGGCTTATGAATGCCAGGATTTGATGCCTTATTTTAAGCAGAAAGCCCGATTCCGGCAAACGAGTCCGTATGGTCTCGATGGCGTGGAAAAGCTCCTGCTCAAATTTTTAAAAGACCAGATCAAGAGTGTAAAGTGATGCGAGAAGCAACGAGAGGGCCACTCGCATCACCCTCGCTTATTATAGCCCCAATTGCTGGGTGATGGTACTACTTAATCGAAGCAGTTCGATCTCTGTCGCTTTAGCTGTGTACTCAGCCTCAATAAGCCGAGTCTGCGCATCGACCGAAGTCCGCTGAACATCCCGGAACTCAACGAAGGTTGAATTTCCAATTCGATAGCGATCGTAGGCAATCTCGACGTTCTGGTTAGCCAGTTGGTTGTTCAATACTTCCAGATTCAGGATACGCAGGCTGTTTTGGTAGGCCTGATAGGTCTGATTGAGCGCCGTAACAAGTTGAAGTCGCTGACTCGACTCCTGGTCCTGAGCGATGATCGTATTGACCTTGGCATTCTGAATCTGTCGTTTCAGGTTGTATCCATTAAAAATGGGTATCGAGGCCACCACGTTGTAGGTGATAGCGCTTGTACGGCCTGTAGCTACCCCAAAACCGCCCTGGTTATCGATAAATTGGTAATTATAGCCTGTTTGAGCCGTTACCAGGGGAAGCTGCGCTGAATTGGCCAACTGAACGTTCAAATCGGCAACAGCCCGGTTAAGTACTGCTGCTGCCAGCAGGGGATTGTTGGCATTTAAGGATTCCTGCAGGGGAGCTAGTTGTAGATTAGGATGTGCGACAATCGTATCCCGGACAGAAAACTCGGTCTGTGGGTCACGAATCAATAAATTATTCAGAATGATTTTGGCATTCCGTAACGCCTGCTCCTGCGACAGTAAAGCCGCACTATCGGTATTGTAATCAACCTGTGCGCTCAGAAAATCGACTTTCGAACGCGTTCCGACTTCGTAGTTAGCTCGTGCCAGTTCGAGCCGTTCCCGTGAAATGTCGAGTGCCTGACTAAAGGTGATCAGCCGACGCAACTGGCGTACCACATCGTAGTAACTTGTTGTTACACTGGCGATGGTGGCCTCTACATTGGCACGGGTACTAACAGTGCTTATTTTGAGCAGTTGTTCGAGTTGCGAATAAAATGACCGCCGATAATAGCCGTTGAAAACCGTGTAGTTCAGGTTGACCCCCAGGTTCGACGTTCGGTTGAATATACCACTTCCCTCGCGTGGTGGCTGAAGGTTGCCAATCGTTGTTTGCCGGAAGCTTTGCAGACTTCCGTTTGAGTTCCCATTGAAAGTTAACGAAGGTAAGTACCCTGCATTTCCCTTACTGTAGTTATTCCGGGCAATTTCCTCCTGCGAACGATTGATATGGATTTGATAGTTTTTACTAACTGCCTGATCAACGGCCTGCTGAAGGGTTAAAAGCTCCCCCGGCTGGGGCAGTGTAGCCATCGTGAAAGTGCGTTGCTGAGCGCGTTGGATTGCATTAGGAGTTTGTTGAGAGAAAGCCCAAAAAGGCAGGCAGGCAAAAAGAAGGCAACTGCTGAGTTTCATTGATTAACGGTTATAACTACAAGTAGGACAAAAGTAAGAGAATCTGCAATTGCCCGGTCAGCTTATCAACCTTTCGTTTAACTTGCACACTATCTTTTTTTTCCCAACCAGTATGAAACACCTTTTTCTACTATTTTCTACTCTATCGCTCCTATTGTCTGGGTGTTCCTTCAAAAAAAAGGCCGATTTACTCGTCACGAATGCGCGCGTTTATACGGCTGATTCGAGCTTTTCGATGGCGAATGCCTTCGTCATAAAAGATGGAAAATTTTTAGCCGTGGGCGATGGTCAAACCCTGGCAAACGAGTATGAAGCGGCTACACAGGTCGATCTGGCCGGACAACCTGTCTATCCTGGCTTTTATGATCCACATGCCCATTTTCTGGGTCTTGGCCAGGTACTCGATCAGGCCGATCTGGTTGGTGCCGAATCGTATGATGAGGTCATCAATCGACTCAAGACTTTTTATCAGGCACATCCAAACATAATCTGGCTTACTGGCCGGGGCTGGGATCAGAACGACTGGCCCGAAAAAGCGTTTCCTACCAAAGAAAAACTGGATGAAGCCTTTCCAAACGTTCCAGTTGCCCTAACCCGCATTGACGGCCACGCCTTACTCGTCAATTCAAAAGCACTCCGTTTAGCCAGCGTAACCGGCGGATCACAGGTGGCTGGAGGAGAGGTAGTGCTAGACGGCGGGCAACCAACGGGTGTACTGGTTGATAATGCCATGCAGTTTGTCAAACGAGTCATTCCACGCCCGGATGCAGGCGACAAAGCCCGAATGCTGCTGAATGCCGAAAAAGCCTGTGTAGCGCTGGGCCTCACGACCGTATCCGATGCGGGGATCAGCCCCGACGAAATCAATTTGATCGACAGTCTGCAACAGGCTGGCAAGCTAAAAATTCGGGACTATGCGATGGTTAGCCTGGGCGAACCTAACCTGAATTACTTTCTAAAACGCGGCCCGTTCCAGACAGATCGATTAACTGTTCGCTCCTTTAAGTTGTATGCCGATGGCGCTTTGGGATCACGAGGAGCCTGCCTTCGTCAACCCTATAGCGATCGTCCCGAAACCACTGGCTTTCTGCTACTTAGCCCTTCTGAACTGGAGCGCGTCACAAAACTGCTGTACAAATCAAAATTTCAGGCCAATACGCATTGCATTGGCGACTCCGCCAACCATCTCATGCTCGACCTGTATGGCCGCTTGCTGGAAGGTAAAAACGACCGTCGTTGGCGGATTGAGCATGCCCAGGTGGTTTCGCCCGAGGATGTGTGGAAATTTGGCCGCTATTCCATTATTCCATCCGTTCAGCCAACTCATGCTACCTCCGATATGTACTGGGCAGGTGATCGGTTAGGAGCCATTCGGGTAAAAGGGGCCTATGCGTTCAACGACCTGATGAAACAGAACAGCCTGATTGCATTCGGCAGCGATTTTCCGGTAGAGGCCGTCAATCCACTATTTGGCTTTCACGCGGCCGTAGCCCGGCAGGATGCAAAGAATTATCCCGCAGGTGGCTACCAGATGGAAAATGCAGTTGATCGAAAATCAGCGCTACTGGCCATGACCCGTTGGGCAGCCTATGCCTGTTTTGAAGATCACCTGCGCGGCTGTATTGCCCCCGGCAAACAAGCTGATTTTGTCATTCTGGACCAGGATATTATGCTGGTACCCAATCCAAAAATCCGGCAAACCAAAGTACGCCAGACCTGGATCAACGGAGAACGGGTATTTTAATAATAGAATACAGATTTTTAGGATCGTTATGATTTACGCGGATCATAACGATCCTAAAAATCCGTATTCTATGTTCAATAAACCTCTAAAATCTGATAAGGCAATTTGTTGAACGTGATGGATTCGCCTGCTTTTCGTCCAGCCAAAGCAGTACTGATCGGGGAAGCGGGTGAAACCGCGAAATACTCTTTCCCATTCAGACTAAGCTTCCCGGCCCCGATACTGATGAAAAACGCCCCCCGGTTTGTCACAACTACGCTTCCTGGCTGTGCAGCCTCGTAGTTTTTGTCGATCTGAATCTGTTTCAAATCACGCTCTACTTTCAGTGCTTCGGCCAACAATTGAGCGTTTCGGTCGCGTTCGAGTTGCGCCATCGCTCGGCCCGTTTCGTATTTATCGCCCGCGCTACTTTTCGACTCCGAGTTCGCGGCTTCCTGAGCTGCATCCATGGCTTGTTGTGCGGTTTCAATCCGCTGTACGACATAAGCCTTACAGAGAGCGTATAGCGTTTCTTTGATGTACTGTTGTTGATTCAACACGTTATAAATTTCCTAGTTTCATTTCTCGAACCGCAAAATTGGCGGCTCTGGCAGTTAAAGCCATGAAGGTGATGGATGGATTTTGAGAACCCGTTGAGGTCATGGCAGCTCCGTCCGTTACAAACACATTTTTGACACTATGCAGTTGATTGTGTGCATTTAGTAAAGATATTTTTGGGTCTCGACCCATGCGTACACCACCCATTTCGTGAATGTCGAGACCAGGGTTTCGGTGATCGTCGTACGGTTTTATGTTTTTACAACCCGATTTTTCGAGCATCTCGGCTCCCTGCTCCAGAAAATCGGCCATTACCTTCAGATCGTTATCGGTATAATCGATGGCGGTTATAAGTTGCGGTATACCCCAGGCATCGTTTTGGGTCTTGCTGAGCCTGACGTGGTTTTCATGACGAGGTACGGTTTCGGCCTGCATCATCATGAATACATGCCAGCCACCGGGGTCACTCAATTGGTCTTTAAAGTCAGCGCCAAAACCCGACTGTCCCAAACCGCGCTGCCAACCCGATCGGGAAGCACTGAACGCAACCATGTACCCCCGCAGAAAATCGGTTTCCTGCTTTCGGATATTTCGGAAGTTGGGCATAAACGCCGTTGTGGGCCGACGGCCATAAAAATAGCCATTCTCAAACCCTTCGTAATCGGCCACAATATTTCCTCTGTAGTTATGAAACGCCACATACCGGCCCAGCAATCCATTCTCATTCCCCAATCCATTTGGAAAACGCCGGGAGGTTGAATTGAGCAGAATCAGATTGGTGTTCAGACAAGCCGCATTGACGAAGATAATTCGGGCATAGTACTCGGTCATCTGTTTGGTGTGTGTATCAATGACCCGAACACCCGTTGCTTTCCCTTTCTGATCATCATACATGATGGAATGAACCACCGAATCGGGCCGGAGGGTTAGCTTTCCTGTTTTAGCTGCCCAGGGAATGGTCGATGAATTGGAACTGAAGTAGCCTCCATACGGACACCCCCGATAACACAAATGCCTTGCCTGGCATTGGGCACGCCCCTGATCGTAATGAATCTGCTTCGGTTCGGTCAGGTGCGCACAACGCCCGATGATCACATGACGGTCTTTATACGTTTCGGCAACTCGTTTTTGAATGTGTTTCTCAACACAGTTCAACTCCCAAGGTTTCAGAAACTCCCCATCAGGAAGTGTCTCCAGGCCATCTTTGTTCCCGCTAATACCCACAAACCGTTCGACATGACTGTACCACGGGGCCAGGTCTTCATACCGAATAGGCCAGTCTGCAGCAGCCCCATCGCGGGCATTGGCTTCAAAATCAAATTTACTCCAGCGCTGGGTTTGCCGAGCCCAGATCAGCGACTTCCCGCCAACCTGATAACCCCGAATCCAGTCGAAAGGCTTTTCCTGTACATAGGGATGATCGGCATCTTTCACAAAAAACTGCTCCGTTGCCTCATCCAGCGCATAACACTTGGTAGCAATCGGATTTGCCTGTTCGAACGTCTCCGGCATGCGGTTTCGATGCGCAAACTCCCAGGGATTACGCGTAGCTGTTGGATAATCTGTAATATGCCGAACATCACGCCCGCGCTCCAGAACCAACGTTTTTAACCCTTTCTCGCACAATTCTTTAGCCGCCCACCCTCCACTGATACCCGAACCAATTACGATGGCATCGTACGTCCGGGCCGCTTTTGCATCACCGTTGATATACATAGCTTAGTTTCCTACTTGGTTACGATATTACCTATTCTTGCATCCCTAACAAAATCCACTATTTTACTAGGTTTCTCAAACAACCAGCGTTACAGTTGATTTATTCAGGAAAGCAACTGCAACGTTATGACACTTGACACTCCTCCACAACATCAGGATATCCAGCCGGGTATTGAAGCCGAACTAGACCCGCAACCAGAAGTGATCCGGCCATCGTACAAAGGAGCCAATAAACTGAAAGACAAAGTGGCGCTTATCACAGGTGGCGACTCAGGTATTGGCCGGGCCGTGGCCGTACATTTCGCTCGCGAAGGGGCCAACGTCGCCATTTCCTTTACTCCTCGTGAAGAGATCGACGCCCAAAAAACCAAAGAACTTATAGAAGCAGAAGGGCGCACCTGTCTCCTTCTACCCGGTGATATCCGGGACGAAACCTATTGCGAGCAGATCGTGGAAGACACCGTCCGACAATTTGGAAGGCTAAATATATTGGTCAATAATGCCGCCCTACAACTGCAGCACAAAACGCTGGAAGAAGAAACCGACGAAGACCTGCTAGCCACCTACGAAACCAATATCTATTCGTGCTTTCGGGTCACCAAAGCGGCTGTGCCCCACCTGCAAAAAGGAGATTGTATCATCAACACAACCTCAGTAACAGCGTATCAAGGAAGAGCCGACCTGCTGGAATACTCGTCCACCAAAGGAGCTATTATGACATTTACGCGGGCCTTATCGAGCAACCTGATTACCAAAGGTATCCGGGTCAATGCGGTAGCCCCCGGTCCTATCTGGACACCACTCAATCCGGCATCCGTCAGTGCCGAAGAAGTGGCGGAGTTTGGGAAAGACGTTCCGATGAAACGACCCGGACAACCCAGCGAAGTAGGACCAACCTACGTGTTTCTGGCCTCCGAAAATGCCTCCTACATCACCGGGCAGGTTTTACATCCCAATGGTGGCACTATTGTTAATGCATAAAAAAGAACCGAGGAGTTAGGAGCGAGGAGAGAGAATCCATCCGGGAGCCATAAGCCTGCGCCAGCATTCTCACTTCTCGCTCCTAACCACTAACTCCTAATGAAACATGGATCAAATGGAAATCAAAACCAAGCCCCAGCATCAGAACGAGCAGCCAGGCCTGGAATATAAAATGGACCCCGAACCAATCTATATTCGGGATAACTACGAAGGTGCCGATAAGCTGAAAGGCAAAATTGCCCTCATAACGGGTGGCGATTCGGGAATTGGCCGGGCCGTGGCCATCCATTTTGCCCGTGAAGGGGCTGATCTGGCCATTATTTATCATCCTCGCGAAGAAGAAGATGCTCAGAAAACTAAAAACCTGATTGAGGCCGAAGATCGTCGCTGTTTACTAATCTCAGGTGATCTGAAAGACCTACAGTTTATTCAGGATGCGGTCGACCTGGTCATCGACACCTACGATCATGTGAATATTCTGGTCAACAATGCGGCCAATCATGTTGAACAGACGGAGTTTACAGGCATTTCGGATCAGCAGATGCGCGAGACCTTTGAACTGAATATCCTGGCCATGTTCCGACTGACTAAAATTCTGCTGCCCTATATGACTTCTGGCGACAGTATTATCAATACCACATCGGTGGTCTCGTACCGGGGCAGCGAAGCCCTGATCGATTACGCGTCGACCAAAGGAGCGGTTACGGCATTTACCCGGTCGCTGTCGCAAAATCTGCTGGAACGGGGGATCCGCGTCAACGCCGTTGCCCCTGGCCCGATCTGGACACCGTTGATCGTGGCGACTAAAACGTTGAAAGAAGTAGGTGAATTCGGTAAAGAAACACCCATGCAACGACCAGGTCAACCCGCAGAACTGGCGCCCGCTTATGTGTTCCTGGCTTCTGAAGATGCTTCGTATTATGCAGGTCAGGTTATTCATGTAAACGGTGGGGAGGTTATCAACTCATAGCGATTCTGCCTCCCCTGACTTATCTTTATAGCCGTTCCGACTCTAGTCAGAACGGCTTTTTTATGGAAACAACTGCCGCTCAACTTGCTGCTCCATTGCATCCGGGCGTACCGCTTCTGGGAAATACCCTCGCTTTTCTATACAATCCGCTAGGTACGCTGCATACATTACAGCAGCGCCAGGACAGACTAGTGCATCTCCGCATTGGTGGCCGAAATCAGTATCTGGTTTTCCGACCCGACGATGCCAAACATGTCTTGCAGGAAAATCATCGAAATTATGGCCGTTCACCCGCTTTCCAGGTCCTGAAAATCTTTCTCGGCAATGGGTTACTCACCAGTGATGGCGATTTCTGGCGACGTCAACGGCGACTGGCGCAACCGGCTTTTCATCGCCAGAAACTGGCGGCCCTAACCCACACCATGATTACCGAAACGGCTGATTGGTTAGCAGAATTAAAACAACAGGATCGGAAACAGCCAGTCAACGTCTCACAGGCGTTTATGGATGTTACGATGCGAATTGTCTGCAAAACGTTGTTCGGTTCGGATGCGGTCGGTAAACTGTCGGGTCTGTCGTCGGCACTGGATACGCTTAATTATCTGGCCAATAACCGTATGTTATCGCCCATCCGATTCCCAATGCATTGGCCCACTCCGAATAACAAACGCTTTCGGAAGGCTGCGATATTGGTCGATACGTTCATTTATGGGGTGATTGAACAACGTCGAAAACAACAGCTTGAGCAGGATGATCTGTTGTCGATGTTTTTAACGGCCGAAGACGAGGAAACAGGCGAGCGTATGTCGGATCAGCAACTTCGTGATGAGTGCGTAACGCTCTTCTCAGCAGGTCATGAAACCACCGCTATTTCGATGGCCTGGACGCTCTACTTACTTAGCCAACATCCCGATATACAGGAACGCGTACAAACCGAATGCCGCCAGGTGTTGGGCGATGGAGCTTCGCCCGCTCCTGAAGCATTTCGTTCGCTGACCTACACCATGCAGGTGATTCAGGAATCGTTACGACTTTACCCACCCGCCTGGATCATGAGTCGGCTGGCGTTCCAGGACGATCACATCGGGCCATATACCATACCATCTGGCGACACCGCACTGGTTTCTCCCTACTTACTCCACCGCGACCCCGACAATTGGCCTGATCCAGATCGGTTTGATCCCGATCGTTTTAGAGCAGGCGGGCCCAAAGATCAGCTTCATTCATACGCCTATTTGCCCTTTGGTGGAGGTCCACGCCTGTGCATTGGCAACCAGTTTGCCCTGATGGAAATGCAGATTTTGCTGGGTATGCTGGCACGAGATTTTGCGTTCAACCCTATTCCAAATCAACAGATTCTGCCTAAGCCACTCATCACGCTACGCCCGAATAAGCCGATTCAGATCCGTTTTGAGCAATTTTAAATTTATATTTTTTAAAGAACTTTCATCGGCAACCGTTCCACGTTGAAACTCAAATGCGTCTATTATCAAATTGTTAACAGATTGACCGCTTCACCTGCGTGAAACCTAGTTGCATCTTTCGTAGGAAGCCTTGACTTTGTAGTTTGTATACTCAAACTTAGATAGTCCATTGATGTTCTTAATTCAATTCACCTTAAAAGCGACACAATGAGACTACAAATGCACGCCGTTAAATTTACGGCAGACCAGAGCCTGTTAGATTTTATCCAGGCTAAGCTTGATAAGCTCGATACATTTCATGATCGAATTATTAGTGGTGAAGTGTTCCTTCGATTAGAAGGAGCCGATTCCAACAAGATTAAAGAGAAAATCGTCGAAGTTCGACTTATGCTTCCGGGAAAGGAGATTTTCGTGAAAGAACACGATAAAAGTTTCGAAAGCGCTACCGATCGGGTAATGGACGTTCTCAAAGACAAACTCGTTCGCTGCAAACAAAAACGCAACGACATTTCCAGTCCAGCTATTGCGCAAGCCAAATCCATGGTGGAAACGGAAGATGAAGTCTTTGAACCCGATGAGTTATAAACCGTTTTATTGATCCCAATATGCGAAAGCCACTCCAGAGGGAGTGGCTTTCGCATGTATGTCGGAAAGACAAAAAAATTATAATCCAAACTCAACTTTGATCTGATCGACAAAGTCGAGCTTCTCCCAGGTGAATAGTTCTACCTCTATTTCTTTTGAGTGGCCGTTTGAGCCAAACGTTTTCTTTACTACCTCATTCTTACGACCCATGTGTCCGTAAGCGGCTGTTTCTGAATAGATGGGATTGCGCAATTTCAGGCGCTGTTCGATGGCGTAGGGGCGCATATCGAAAATTTTGCCCACTTTCTCCGCAATTTCACCATCGTGCAAATCGACTTTAGCGGTTCCGTATGTGTTGACATACAGACCACATGGCTTGGCTACCCCAATGGCATACGAAACCTGGACCAACACCTGATCGCAAAGGCCAGCCGCTACCAGATTCTTCGCAATATGACGAGTGGCATAGGCAGCCGAACGGTCTACTTTCGAAGGATCTTTACCGGAGAAAGCGCCCCCACCGTGAGCACCTTTGCCGCCGTAGGTATCCACAATAATTTTGCGGCCAGTCAGTCCGGTATCGCCATGAGGTCCTCCGATAACGAATTTGCCGGTAGGATTGATGTAATAGGTGATGTCGTCGGTAAACAGGCTATGAAGTTCTGACTTCTGAGCCGCTTTTACCCGTGGAATCACAATGTTGATAATATCTTCCTTGATTTTTGCCAGCATTGTTTCGTCGTCAGCAAAATCATCGTGCTGAGTCGACACCACAATCGTATCGATTCGAATTGGCTGGTGATCGTCGGAATATTCAATCGTCACCTGCGACTTGGCATCGGGTCGCAGATAGGGCATTAACGAAAGTTCGTTGTTTCGGATCGTAGACATCTCCCGCAGGATGGCATGAGCCAGATCGAGCGGTAAGGGCATATAATTATCCGTTTCGTTGGTAGCATACCCGAACATCATCCCCTGATCGCCAGCCCCTTGTGCGTTTGCTCTCGTTTCGAAGTCGTCATTGGCTACTTCCCGATCAACGCCCTGATTAATATCGGCCGACTGGTCGTGCAAGGCCGAGAAAATACCGCAGGAGTTCGCTTCGAACATGTATTCGCTCTTGGTGTAGCCTATTTTACGGATCACCTCACGCGTAATTTTCTGAACATCCAGGTAGGTATCCGTCTTAATCTCACCTGCCAGTACAACCTGGCCCGTAGTTACGAGGGTTTCACACGCTACTTTGCTGGATGGATCAAAAGCGAGAAAGTTGTCAATCAGTGCGTCGGAGATCTGGTCGGCGACTTTATCAGGATGTCCCTCAGAAACAGACTCGGAAGTGAAGAGATAAGGCATTGCGCTATCCGTATGACTTGGTTTAAAACGACAAATTTATGAGTTTCTGGGCACGGGGCAAATTTTGAGCATTGCTCGTCAACATTTAACCGATAATCCTTCTCCGCAGCACATCAAAAAAAGCAGATACGAAGGGCCAGAACGGCATCGTGGCAAATAGCCGTACTTCTTCCAGGAAGTGGGTATCTTCATCCAGAAATTTGAATACCCGACGAGGATTTTCGGTGTAGATCCGGGTAAAAATATCGTCGGCCGGATACCGATGTTTTTCCAGAACGTTCAGGAAAATACTATCGTACAGTTTGAAACGACGTTTAAACCAAGGCTCTTTTCGGTTGGGTTTTCCGGTATCGGTCAGGTTTTTGACAATCGTTTGCAGGTATCGCTGCGTCCGCTGAAACGTATAGCCTGTCGACGGTTTTGTGAATCCGCCAGCCGTACCAATGCGAATTATATGCTCGGAAGGATTTTCCTGCGTAGGTTCGTCCGACATTGGAATAACCCCATCTTCTGTCTCACAGATGACATAACCGCCCGTTGGCAGATACCGATCTATATACTGGCGTAAATCGGCCTCATATTCTGCATCCGTGAGCAGTTTATCATTAAACAAGGTAAACTCAACGAGTGCGGTGTGTTCATCAAAAGGCAGTACATATAGGAACCGGCAATCGCCATGCTGTTCAACGCGAAAGTCCATGATCTCGGGTTGTTCGGGGTTGAAGCAGGGGTTTTGCGTTTTAATTACCCATCCTTTGAAATGCTGAAGCAGGTTATGGTTTTCGGGCTGGTCAAGTTTTAACGCGAACGTGCTGTCGAAAATATAGTCAGCGATGTAGGGTTCGTCATCGGCAATAATAAATCCCCCCTGTGGCGTATCTTTTATTCGCTGAATGGTTGCCTGCTTCTGTTCCACATTGGGCCATCTGGCTAGCTCCGATTCCATAAAGCTGTAAAAATCAATACCCCGCAGCATTTTATACCGATACCTGCCCATGTCGAGCAGCCCGGAATACGTAGTGCCATGAAACGAGATCGACTTCCAGGTACGGAATAGTATCGATTCAAATGGGCGAGAAGGAGCGCCCCGTTGGGTTATGCGTGCAGCCGGTGACTCTCTGGGCTCGCGTTCCCAGAAACACCACGTACGATCGTTACGGGTTTTCTGCTCGCGGTCCAGGATCAGAATACTCCGGTCTCGTAAGGGCGACTGAAGTAAATAATAAGCCAGGCTCAGGCCCGCCATTCCTCCTCCCGCGATAATGAAATCGTATTTTTTCATGCAGTAACGAAAAAGTCCGGGCCGTGTGGGTCCGGACTCTCGTCTTTTAAACGAATGAACCTGCCTAAATTGTTTTAGGCTTATACATTCACATGTTTCTCGGCGTGGTAGCTCGACCGAACCAATGGGCCCGACTCCACGTATTTCAAGCCCCGCTTTAAGCCTTCTTCACGGTACATCGCAAACGTTTCGGGATGAATCCACTCAATCACTTCATGGTGCATCTTGGTTGGCTGTAAGTATTGGCCAAGCGTAAGCACATCCAGTCCATTTTGAGCCAGGTCGTCCATCGCTTTGAACACTTCATCATGCGTTTCGCCAAGCCCCAGCATAATACCCGATTTGGTACGTTGCCCATAGGCTTTGGTCCGCCGAATCTGCTCCAGGCTACGTTCATAACGAGCCTGCGGGCGCACGCGCCGATAGAGTCGTTCTACAGTTTCCATATTGTGCGACACAACTTCCTGCCCCGCCGAAATCATCCGTTCCAGGGCTTCCCAGTTGCCTTTCGTATCGGGAATCAGCGTTTCGATGGTTGTCGTCGGCGACGCTTCCTTAATCAGCCGAACCGTTTGGTACCATATTTCAGCACCCCGGTCTTTGAGTTCATCGCGGTTTACTGATGTGATCACGGCATGTTTTACCTTCATCAGCACAATGGCTTCGGCCACCCGCCGGGGTTCGTCGGTATCATATTCATTGGGTCGTCCGGTGGCTACGGCACAAAACGTACAGCTCCGTGTGCAGACATTCCCTAAAATCATGAATGTAGCCGTTCCTGCGCCCCAGCACTCACCCATATTCGGGCAATTGCCACTTTCGCAGATGGTATGGAGCTTGTGCTCATCGACCAGTTTTCGAACTTTGGCGTATTCAGGGCCGATGGGTAGTTTGACCCGTAACCAATCGGGACGTTTTTTCCTTTGTTGTTCGGAGGGTATTACAGGTAGTTCAATCATAGCTCCTCATTCCTTTCCAGCAAAATTCGTTTTTCTGCCAGAAAGTTCAAGCAGAAGAAAGGGAAAACGGAAAAGGGCGAAAGGAAAAAAGCAGGCCAACTCCCTTTTTCCTTTCGCCCTTTTCCGTTTTCTCTACCTTATTTCTTACTCCCAAAGAATAACGTCAGATAGGCGGATGTAAAGAAGCTGCGATTCCCATCTTCCCGATTGCCATTAGGGCTACGGTTGGGAATGATCACAATTTTGTTCGGAAACATCTCGGCCAGGAACCCGATTTCTACACCTGTTGTATTGGCCCGGAAAGCGCTCAACTCAAAATTTAAGGCTGCTTTTACGTTTAAGCCTACCGTCAGTTTTGATTGATCGAGTCCCTGAAAGAAACCACCGGCCCCCGTAACCGTTTCGCCGGTAGCTGTAGCAAATCCGTTTACCTGAGAAGCAGGAACCGTTCGGGATGAATTGCCATAGGACACTTCAAGATAATACGGCTTGATAATTCCTAACGAAGGGCCTGCGGCTATTATACCGCTTACGGCTATACCTTCATCGCTACTACGCTGGAATAGTTTTACCTCCCGACCATACTGTGGGCGTAATACAAACAGGTAGTTTTCTTTACCGTCGATGTATCGTGAACCAACCGAATTGAGCGACGACTGAATTTCTTTAGGATGCTTTACATTGACGATCTCTATACTAAGGTACCGATACTGCGGCATACCCATCAATTTACCCGCCAACAGTTTTGAGCGTCGATAGGAGAATCCGCCAATGATTCCCGAGTTGGTATTGGTAGTGATGCCAAACGTAGTAATGGTATGGTAGCTTTCGTCGTCGCTATCTGTACTCTGAGCGTTTACAGCTTGCCCAGCAACGAGTAACCCTCCCAACGCAAGACCAAATAATCTGTATAGAGTTCGCATTTCCGTAATATCCTAAAATTAAAACTAAACATTTTTATACGTATTCGCAAAATCGGTCAGCACAATTAGCGTAACTACAGCATTATTTATATGTTTAAAGCTAAAATAGCAGCCAGACGCTTTTCTTAAAGGATTTTTAGGGAATGGTATCCTAAAGCTAACACCATGGATTCGATTGATTTTCTGGACTCTACACGGCTCATACAAGTGGCAGTACCAGCATTCGAGAATCATCTGATCCACAAAAACGATTCGGTCTAACGCATTTTCTTTAACGGCTCATTGAGCGAACCACTTGATATACGTTTAGTAGCATGGCAACGATTCATATTAATTACATGGGTGACCTGCGCACCGATTGCGAACACCTACAATCAGGGACGCACATTAATACAGATGCCCCTACCGACAACCAAGGGAAAGGTGAAGCCTTCTCTCCTACCGATCTGGTCGCTAATGCGCTGGGCACCTGCATCATTACCACTATGGCGATCCATGCCCGGCGCGATGGGATCGATCTGACAGGCAGCGAACTGGATGTTACCAAAATAATGACAACCCAGCTTCCTCGCAAAATAGCCCGTATAGAAATCAATCTTACCCTACGGGCTAATCGGGAAGGCGCTTCTTTCCTCCCCGACGACGAAACTCGCACCCGACTGGAGCGGATCGCGCACACCTGTCCGGTTGCGCTCTGTTTACATGCCGATGTTGAGCAGGCAGTTCGTATTCAATGGGAAGAAGCCGTCTCCACCCACAGCTGATACGTAAGGCTGGCTGGGATTTTGAAGTCCCAGCCAGCCTTACCTGTATGGCATTATTTATTTCGCTTTCGCTTCTGACCCCATCGCTTAATATCGGCAGTAAGATTTTCTAAGAAAAATGAAGGGCCGACCGACAGATATAAGCCTGTATAATTAATCTGACTTTCGGGAATATCCTTTTTCAGAACAAAGCGATAGCCTACCAGCATGTTGATGCCAAACCAATGCAGCGGAGGCAACCAACGTACTCTGGGAAAATGGTAAGCCCCTGACACTCCAACCCCTAAAGGAATAAAAACACCGCGGGCCAACTCGTGCTTCTCCGAAACATCGTCATTCCGTTCATAGCGTGAATGCCCATAGCCCAGCTCAAGCGGCATACTGATTTCAAACGCTTTTTGTCGGAATAAATAGCGCTCGTAGTAGAGGGTAGCCATTCGCAAACGACGGGTGACCGATTCGGATGAGTTGGGTAGCAAACCAGGCTGGTTGAGAGACTGATTTACGAAATAAAAACCAGCACCTGCTTTAAAACTGGCCATTCTTCCACCTTTCAGATTAGCCCGTCGATGGCTGGGCGGAAACAAAAACCCTGCCCGGACACCATATACACTAACGGGAGTTCGGCGGTTATCTTCGGTACGCGTATCGTTAAAAAAAGTAAACCGTTGGTCTGTCGATGCTGTAAATGTCAGGGATTTGGGCATCTCACTCTGTAGGGTATCGGTCTTTTGATGAATCGCACTTTCCTTTAGTCGCGTCTCTTCATTGATCGACACTTTTGTCTGTCCAAACGTAAGACTACTAACCAATAACCCCAATAAGCAGCCTATATATCTACTACTCCATAGTAAACGCATAGTTTTCATAACGTTAATGCATTTAATAACGGCAACAGCAGGCAATAGTTTAGTCATCATCTGCCCTCATGCGTCCCCTTCTGATTGTCATGTAACCATCATCAATTATCCATTAATCATCTACAGCTACTGATTTGTATAAAATAAAGGACTTCCGATCCATGTAAGCCGTCAAATACTGAATCACGTTAGAGTAGTCAGTAAAGGCCCTACATAGAAAGACAAATTATTAGATTAGTACAATTAGACCAGTCATTAATTTTTTATAACTCTATTTAGATTAACTTATTTTAATCTTGTAATTTCCAATATTTAATCCGCATATTTTCATAGTTTTCTGGTTTGGCAACGTTCCCGGAAACGCTTGCATAAAAAAAGTGAGAAATTTTATTCTCTTTATCCATTTTTTTTCAGAATATTATAATGGCACTATCACAGTGTAAAATAGTACATAATAAAGCTCTATCAAAGAATAATCCATTAACCTTATTAATTGACCAGACAAATTTTCTGAACGTAAGCGATGTACTTCATAAGTAGAAACCCTTATATCTGACGCTTTGGCCTACACGCAACAGCTAAATACCGTGTCCCATAAGCCATACTCTGCTTACACCGTTGAGGAGCTTGCCCTCGATGATCTTTTCGTACGTTGGGTACAACATCCCGACGACGATGAGGTAGCGGCTTATTGGCAAAGTTGGCTTTCACAAAATCCAGATTGTGCAGAAACAGTAGAAACGGCCCGTCAGCTTATTACGACAAGCAGCCAACCTACTTTGCCAGCACTATCGAGCGATGAAATGTCATCGGTATGGGGACGCATTCGGGAGTCGCTCCAGACCATGGAAGACCTCCGCCCGCTTCAGCCGGATGTCCGGACTGTAGTTGGCTGGTGGTACTTTTTCCGAACCATTGCTGCTGCTATGGGAGTCTTGCTCCTGATTGGCTGGGCCTTATGGATGCAGTATGGTCCAAACCAGCGCATTTCGACCGTCAGCACCTCCGCGCATCAAACTCAACAGATTCGTCTGCCCGACAATTCAACCGTTACTCTGTATCCAAACAGTTCAGTACGGTATGTTCGTCGATGGACGGATGAGACTCCCCGGGCGGTATGGCTGAAGGGCGAAGCGGATTTTTCGGTGATGCATCGGAACGATACCACATCGGCCCGACTGTTTCGGGTACATACCAGCGACCTCACGATCGAAGCTCTTGGCACAGCATTTCAGGTTAGCCAGCAAGCCGCCTGCACATCGGTCGCCTTGACCTCGGGAGCAGTCAACCTGCTCGTCAAACACCATAATCCCATCCGGCTCCGTTCGGGCGAGTGGATTGAGGTTCCAACCAGTTTGGACAAATCATTACCCTAGCTACCTTTTATAATTAACTCTTACTCGAACCTACAATGCAAAACACAATTACCCAACCTCCACGGAGATCGTGGCTACCTCTGCTTGGCCTTACGGCACTCGCACTACTGGGTCAGCCGGCCTATAGTGCCCCACCCACTACCCGATTAACGATAGATAACCCAACTCAGGAACGAGTCGTAACGGGGAAAGTTCTGTCGGGTGATGACAACTCCGGCCTGCCCGGTGTTAGCGTAGCGGTTAAAGGAACCACACGCGGCACAACCACCGATGCATCCGGCACTTACCGCATAAACGTACCCAATGGCCCGGCCGTGCTGGTATTCTCGGCAGTCGGCTTTGTTAGCCAGGAAGTCAATGTAGGCAATAAGTCGACCGTCAACTTAACCTTAAGCACCGATACGCGTGCGCTCAACGAAGTTGTCGTTGTGGGGTATGGTACCCAAAAGAAGAGCCAAACGACAGGGGCTATTTCATCGATTACGCCTAAGCAAATCACCGAACAACCCATCACAAACATTGGCCAGGCCATGCAGGGCCGGGTAGCCGGTGTCGACGTAGCCCAATCGGGTAGCCGCCCCGGCGCCGTACCAACGATCCGGATCCGTGGACGTCGTTCGTTCAATGCGGGCAACGACCCCTTATACGTAGTCGATGGAATTCCACTCGCCCGGGAATACGAAGACATCAACCCGAACGATGTTGCCTCGATGGAAATTCTGAAGGATGCTACAGCAACTGCCATCTATGGTGCCAGAGGTGCTAATGGCGTTGTACTGGTTACTACCAAACGGGGGAATCCAACCGGCAAAACGACGATCTCTTATGACAACTATGTGGGAGTCACCAACGTACTGGACAAAGTGCACCTGTTTAGCGGTTCCGAATTCGCCGAATTTGTACGGGAAGCCTATCGGACCACCAACAACTACAAAGATGCAAACGGCAATCCGGTTCCGACGGGTGTAGCCGATGCGTATGCTGACTCGAAAGTAGCTGTGTTGGGTGGCGACCCTGCCGTAGCGGCTGGTATTGCAGCCGGTCGTAATACTGACTGGCAGTCGCTGATTCTGAAACAGGGATTCCAGCAGAACCACACGATAGGCGTTCAGGGCGGTAACGAAAAAACCCAGTTCTACATTTCGGCAGGCTATTTCCAGGATAAAGGAATCATGCCGGGCCTTGATTTTACCCGTTATTCACTGCGTGCCAATATTGATCACCAGATTAACAAGGTTCTTAAAGTAGGTATTGCATCGTATATGATGTACAGCCTGCGCAATGGTGAGTCGCTGAACCCATATAACTTTACCCTGCAACAAAATCCGCTTGGACGGCCTTACGACGACAACGGTAACCTGATTTTCTCACCTACAAATGACGCTTTACTTACCAATCCGCTCGCTGAGGTTGTACCGGGCGCTCAAATCGATGAGCGTAAAAAATACCGGATTTTCAATAGCGTTTATGCCGAGGTAAACATCCTGGAAGGACTAAAATACCGCGTTAATTTCGGTCCTGATTTTACGATCAACCGATACGGTCGTTTTATCGGAGCCCAAACGAATGCTCGTAAAGGAGGAGACCCTCAGGCTTCTTTCGCCAGCACATTCAATTTCGACTATACGCTTGAAAACGTAGTAACGTATAACAAGAAGTTTGGTGATCATAACTTCGGCATAACGGCTCTGCAATCCATCCAGCGTGATAATTCGGAAGGAAGTAACATTAACGTTCAGGGTGTTCCGGCCGAGTCACAACAGTTTTATAATGTAGGTAATGCCAGCTCGGTACTGGGTGTTAGCAGTGGTCTGGTTCAGTGGACCATCAACTCATACATGGGCCGGATCAACTATGATTACAAAGACAAGTATTTGGTGACGGCTACCATCCGTCGGGATGGTTCGAGCCGGTTTGGTGAAAATACCAAGTATGGTAACTTCCCTGGTATCGCGTTGGGCTGGAATATCAGCAACGAAGATTTCCTGAAAGGTTCTTCCTGGATTGATCTGTTAAAATTGCGGGTTAGCCGGGGATCGGTAGGTAACCAGGGGGTGGCGCCATATCAAACGCAGGGGCTGTTAGGCCGTACGGTATATGCCTTCGGGAATACACCTGCCTATGGCTACCGTCCCGAAACGATTGGTAACGCTGATTTGCGCTGGGAAACATCGACCACCACAAACGTTGGGGTTGATTTCAGCCTCTGGCGGGGTCGGGTAGCGGGTGCTATCGAATTGTATAACACACGCACGACTGACCTGCTGCTGTCTGACCTGCTACCTACCTCAATTGGCTTTAACGCGGTAACCAAAAATATCGGCGAAACGCAGAACAAAGGGATAGAAGCCAGCATTTCGACGGTGAACGTAAATACGAAGGGCGGATTCAAATGGACTTCTGACATTGTATTCACTAAGAATACCGAAGCCATTATCTCCCTATTCAATGGGGCTGTTGATGATATAGGTAACAAACGCTTCATCGGTAAGCCGCTGACGGCCATGTATGATTACAAAAAAGCGGGTATCTGGCAAACCAATGAAGCTGATGCTGCTAAATCGTACCAAAGTGCAGTAGGCCAGATTAAAGTGCAGGATACGAACGGCGATGGTAAAATTACGGCTGATGACCGTGTGTATCTGGGCTCTGACATTCCAACCTGGAGTGGTGGTATCACAAACCGATTCAGTTACAAAGGCTTTGACCTGAACTTCTTTATCTATGCGCGGGTTGGCCAGACCATTCTGAGTGGATTCCACCGGGATAACAACCAGTTGGCAGGCCGCTACGAGCAGATCAAGGTCGATTACTGGACACCTAATAACCCAACCAACGAATTCCCACGGCCAAACTCAAGCCAGGAATTCCCAGTTTACAACACGGCCATTATCTACTTCGATGGCACCTTTGTGAAGGTAAGGAATATCAATTTTGGGTATACGTTCCCTTCCAGCATTACGTCGAAACTGCATCTGCAATCACTGCGGCTTTTCACCAGTATTCAGCAGCCATTCATCTTCTCGAGCTATCGGTCGAAGTATAACGGCGTTGACCCTGAAACAAGCGACGGTACGGTCAGCAATGGTGTTGTACCCGCTACCCGGGTTACGACCTTCGGTTTGAATGTTAAATTCTAAGCCACAGCCACTAATTGACGTGTTCATAAACACCTTACGATTCAAAAACATGAAATCAAAATTTTCACATAAATCAATTCGCATTCTTGCCCTTGCTACGCTCATGCTTAGTGGGCAGGCATGTAAGGATGTACTGAAAGAAACTGTAGTCTCCGCTATCGGCAACGATTACATCAATACGCCAAAAGGTTTTGAAGATGCCAGCAGAGCCGCTTACTCGTCCATGCGGAACTTCTACGGTTCAGAACGCGGACTAACCATGACCGAATACGGCACCGATATTTATCAGGCTGGAGCCGATGGCAGCTACAAAGGGTTTCACTTCTACGATACCCAGATGAATAGCTTTGTCGATATCATCCAACAAGTTTGGGAAGAACTCTATAAGGGTATCAACACCTGTAACGCCGTAATCGAACGGGCTCCAGCAGCTACGGTTTCGGACGCTACCAAAAAGCTGCGGGTAGCCGAAATGAAGTTTCTGCGGGCTCACTACTACTTTATTCTGACCCAGCAATTCGGGGGAGTAGATCTGCGGTTAACCGAAACACTAGGGCCCACGAAAGTAACGAAACGGGCAACGGAAGCTGAAATGTACAAGCAGATCACGGCTGATCTTGAAGCGGCCATCGCTGATTTGCCAACGACAAAAGCCTCGGCGCAGGCCGCCAGTGATTACGGTCGAGCTACGAAATCGGCTGCCGAACACCTGCTGGCTCGTGTTTATCTAACGAAAGCTACTTCATCAGCGAAAGCTACGGACGACTATGCCAAAGCTGCTACGTTAGCGCAGAGCGTGATTTCGAATTATGGCTATAAGCTTTTGCCCGATTTTGCCAGTGTATTTGCACAGGGAAGCGGTGAGATCAACGATGAGGTGATTTTTTCAGTACAGTATACCTCTGATCCGCTCACCAACATCAACACGGCCAATACCAACAATGGTGATGGAAACAAACTTCACCTCTACTTTGGGATGCAGTACGATGTTCAGCCTGGGATGAAACGGGATATTGCCAACGACCGCCCATTCAAACGGCTGAAACCAACGACGTATCTGTTGGAAACGGTCTTTAAAGATCGGGTTAATGATTCCCGCTACAAGAAGACGTTTAAGGATACCTGGCTATCGAATAACCCTGGCACGAATCTAAATACCTCGTTCGACAACAGTAAGGCTAAGGTTACGTATAAAGCGGGTGATACTGCCATCTTTATTCCGGGTGTTGAATGGACATTAGCCCAACGGGCTGCTAAACCGTATCAGGTACTGGTGCCAAGTGCTTACTCTCAGGCTTTGTTCCCAACCCTGCAAAAATTCCTGGACCCCAACCGTCCCGACCTGACCTATGAGCAGGGTAGCCGCGATTATCTGGCCTTCCGTCTGGCTGAAACCTATCTGATTCTGGCCGAGGCCCAATTTAAGCAAGGTAAGACAACGGAGGCATTAGCTGCTATCAACACTGTACGTCGTCGGGCTGCCTGGCCAGGAAAAGAAACCGCCATGGAAATAACCGCAGCGCAGCTGGACATGGAGATGATCATGCAGGAACGCGCCCGTGAGTTGGCTGGTGAACAAACACGCTGGTTCGATCTGAAGCGTTGGGGTAACCTGGTAGAACGGGTTAAATTATATAACCCTGATGGGGCCGCCAACGTAAAAGAGACGCATAACTACCGGCCAATTCCACAAACACAGATTGACCGTACGGAAGGGGGTAGCGCCAACTTCCCACAAAATCCGGGCTTCTAAAGAGTGAAAGAGCGAATGAGTGAAAGAGTGAATTACTGACGTAGGTCATTTTTCGCTCTTTCACTCATTCGCTCTTTCACTCTTTAAAACCAGTAGAATCAAATTTCCTTCCTCTTCTTTTAACCGAACCTGAATTGTTTCACCATCAGTAGCCACGTTTTTAGCTATCTGACTATCCCCGTTTCCAATCATGCAGGAGCCTGTAAACCGACGGCAGTTTCTTACAACGGCTGGTCTTTCCACGCTAGCCCTTACCGTAGGGGCTTCCCGATTAGCTGCTTTCGCTACAAATCCATCCGGACTCAAAATAGCTTATTCGGCCATTACCTGGGGGGGCAACGATGCTCAGGCCATCAACGATCTATCGGCACTTGGCTTCAAAGGCATTCAACTCCGGGCCAATACGTTCGGCCCTTATAAAGCCAAACCATCCGAATTAAAGGCCCTACTCGACCAACACCATCTGGCGCTGGCTATGTTTTCGAGTGGTAATGTAGAAATTGACCCCGCCAAAGAACAAAGCACGATTGACATGCACGTCGCTCATGCCAGTTTTGTAAAAGCCCTTGGCGGTTCTGCCATTCAACTGACCAATTCGGCCCGGCCCAAAGACCGACTTCCAACAACTGAGGAACTGAAACGTCTGGCTGCGGTAATGAACGAAATTGGCAAACAAACCGCCGATCTGGGTGTACAGGCGTCGTACCATAACCATATGCACCAACTTGGCGAAACACCCGAAGAGGTAGATGTGATTGTGCAGGCTATGAACCCAAAATATGTAAAGCTCGAGCTGGATATTGCTCACTACAAACAGGGCGGAGGGCAGCCCGAAAAAGCAGTAAAGCAATACAAAGACATTATTTATGCGCTGCACCTGAAAGATACCATGTCGCCCCTATCCGATAAGCCCAATGATCCCAAAGCGTATAAATTCGTTGAGCTAGGCCGTGGAAACGTCGATGTGCCAGCCGTATTTAAAGCACTGGAAGATATAAAATTCAAAGGCTGGGGCATAATAGAGTTGGATGGCGTACCCGAAAAAGACAAAACAGCTCTCCAGTGTGCCCAGATTAACAAAGACTATATCACAAAAACCTTACATCATCCATTATGAAAAAGTGAAAGAGCGAAAACACGCCAGCCACTCTTTCGCTCTTTCACTTTTTCGCTCTTTAAATATGAAACAACTCATCATCGGTACGGCCTTACTTGGCCTGCTGGCATTCGAGAAGCCACAAGCGCCTAATACACTGACTGACAAAGAGAAAAAAGAAGGCTGGAAATTGCTCTTCGATGGCAAAACAACCAACGGATGGCGGGGAGCTTACAAAGATAAATTCCCCGAAAAAGGCTGGACTGTTACAGACGGCATGCTAACCATTCAACAGTCGGACGGGTCCGAATCACAAAGTTTTGGCGACATTGTTACCGACGGGGAGTATAGTGATTTCGATCTTGTATTCGACTTTAAGTTGACCGAAGGAGCTAACAGTGGCGTCAAGTATTTCGTGGTTGAGCACTCACCGAAACCCAAAGGGTCAGCGTTTGGGCTGGAGTTTCAGGTGCTGGACGACGACAAACACCCTGACGCCAAACTGGGCCGAAACGGGAATCGTACTGTTGGTTCGTTATATGATCTGATCCCGGCATCGAGCAAAAAAGCAAACCCTATCGGCGAGTGGAATACAGGCCGAATCGTATCGAAAGGAAAGCATGTCGAACACTGGCTCAATGGCACCAAAGTAGTCGAATACGAACGGGGCAGTGAACAGTTCCGCGAACTGGTGGCTATGAGCAAATATAAAGCGCCTGATTACAATGCCAACGGTCGGTTTGGTGAAGCCCCAAAAGGGCATATTCTGCTTCAGGATCACGGAAACCGGGTCTATTACCGGAATATGAAGATAAAAACACGCTAAATTGGTAGTAGGCATTTTAGCTCTCTACCTTTCTTTTTACAGTCAAACGTTTCCCTTTCAAATTGTATGGAAAATCGTCGTGAGTTTATAAAAAAATCAGCGTTGGCCGGGCTCGGTATGAGTTTCTCGGCAGGTAGCTACGCTCGTATTTTAGGGTCGAACGACCGGGTTCGGGTGGGTATAGTCGGCTTTTCGGATCGCTTCCGGCAGTCGCTGGCCCCTGCTTTTGCAGAACATGCCAAAGCTCAGAACTTTGCATTCGTAGCTGTATCCGACATCTGGAACCGTCGTCGTGAAGAAGCCGACGCTTACCTGAAAGGCAAAGGGCTAAACGATAGCAACTTTTTCAAAGCGCGTAACAACGACGAACTGTTCGAGCGGAAAGATGTAGACGCGGTTATCATCAGTACTGCCGACTTCCAGCATGCGCTGCACTGTGCGGCTGCCGTTGAATCTGGCCATGATGTGTATTGCGAGAAACCGTTTGCCGAATCGCTCGACGATGCTCGTAAAGCCCTGAAAGCGGTTGAAAGTTCCAAAAAGATTGTTCAGATAGGCTCACAGCGTCGTTCGGCCCCCAATTACCACTCTGCCAACGAATTTATACGGTCCGGTAAATTCGGTGATATTACCATGGTTGAAATGACCTGGAACGTAAACCAGCCCGGCCGCTGGCGTCGAGCTAAACTCGTTTCCGAAATTCGGAAAGAGGATACCGACTGGGATCGCTACCAGCTCAATCGTCCAAAAACCGCCTGGGACCCACGTAAATACCTTGAGTTCCGGCTGTTCTATCCGTACTCGTCGGGTATTCCAGGGCAATGGATGTCGCACCAGATTGATACCGTACACTGGTTCAGCGGTCTGGATCATCCTCGTTCGGTAGTGGCCAACGGGGGGATTTATAGCTGGAAAGATGGTCGCACCAATGCTGATACCTTTACGGCTGTATTCGATTACGGCCCGGATAATGACAAAAGCAAAGGCTTCCAGGTGTTGTACTCGTCCCGAATGAACAACGAAGCGGGTGGGGTGAAAGAATATTACTACTCCAACGGGGGAATGATCAATCTCGACACCAACAAGATTTCTCCTGATGGGGGATTAGAAGAGAAGTATGCGAAAGACATGGGCATGAAGGCAAACCTTCTCCCCAGCATGTCGCTTGGCGAGGCCGCCAAAGTTGAAACATCGGCCAATACAGGGGGCGACCCAATGACGTCTCTACACATGCTGAACTGGATGGAATGCGTACGAAGCCGCAAAGAGCCTAATGCTCCCGCCCGTGTTGGTTTTAATCACTCGGTGGCAAACATCATGGCTACAATGGCGCTGCATACAGGCAAGCGTGTGACCTGGGACGCAACCAAGCACGATGTGGTAGTGAGTTAAAGGAGAAAAGGGAGGAGGGGGAAGAAAGGGACGAAGAGGAGCGTACAGCCTCCCTTTTATCCCTTTCTTCCCCCTTCTCCCTTTTCTACCCTTTCAACAACCCTGCTCCTATCTGACAGTTCAGGCATTTTTTTACTGTACAAAACTCATTATACAGTTCGATAGCCGCCTGCGAATCGAAAGCGGTACGGATACCCAATCCAAGCGTGTTCCAGTTTTCGGTCAGATTATTTTTTTCGGGGGGCAGTTGTTCCAGTAAACTGACAGCCCGGTCAATATAGGCGGGTTGCCCCCGGTGGTGTGCATAAGCCGCTAGCAAGGGCACCACGGTGTTGACAATTATACTGACAGCCGATGACTTGCCTAACGTCGGTACCGTTTTCTCCGATTTCTTTCCAAACCGATAATGCGACTGCCAATAGGCGGATGGCGTCACCTGCAAAGCCTCCAAAAGCATTTCGGCATCGGTTGTACCGGCAAATAGTGAAAATAAGCTGGCATTACGCGTAATCAAACAGGCCAACTGGGCCATACGAAGAGTTGGGAAATTGGCGGGGCGAAGCCTACCCCATTTCCAGATATGCGCTGGCATCTGTTTATCAGTAAGCGAATATTTAGCAGCCAGGAACCGATACTCTCGCTCCAGAATCCCGGTGTATTTATCCGACTGTTTTTCTACTTCATCCATTAACCCGGCTGCGCCAAACAATAGTGATTCAACCTGAACAAGGTTATCCCGATGTTTTAGCAGTACCTTTAGTGGTACCGATCGACTGAGCTGACCCATAGGATCAGCATTGATCTTGAAGCCCATCGTAACAGCTAGTAACCGATACGCTGTTTCTTCCCAGTCTCCGCCCGTACTATCGAACAAATCACGTACAATAACCGCCTTTCGTTCAAGGCGTTGCAGCATCGCTTTGTCCAGCATTGACGTTATACGAAGCGGTGATACAGAGCGAAAATGCCCGGCACAGGGGATACTATCGGCAGAAGTAGCCAGAAGTTGATACCGTTCCAGCAAGACAGGTTCCGTACGACCGCTTAATTCGAGCGTTGGCAAAGGTGTGCCATTCATTCGCTCAACCCGACGCCCTGTTATCGGCGTATCATCCTGCCAAACGATATGAAGAATCACATTATCGTATGCCTGGTCATATTGGTGCCTGTGGACCAGCCAATCTGACGTCCGGGTATGCATCTCTACCGTTCCTACCCACTCAACATCGCTGATGAGCAAACGAGCATTCGTAAAATCGGGGCCAGCATTATGGTTACGAAAACCAGGATGAATGACCTGGATACGCTCACCATCGGTTGTGGTCAGGTTTATCCGCGAAAAGTACTGGTATTGCCAGATAAAATAGAGAAATGATTCCGGCACAGCAACAATGTATAATAAATGACATATAATGTACAATTATCTACAGGTATAAGCAGAAAAACAAATGCAAACCCTTCGATAACGCTACATTAACAGGTATTTATTTGACACTTTCTGCCAGATAGCTTTTCATCTCCTGCTGCAACCGTTTAGCCTCTGCACGAGCCTGCCCAGCAAAGTCAGTTCCTGTAGAAGCATACAGTATACTCCGTGATGCATTCACCAGCAAGCCGCCATCAGCCGTAAGGCCATATCTGGAAACATCGGCTAAAGAGCCCCCCTGGGCTCCTACTCCAGGCACTAATAAAAAGTTTTTTGGCGCTAGTGTTCTAATTCTTCCCAGTTCTCGGGCCTGCGTTGCGCCAACTACAAACATAAGTTTATCGGGTCCTGCCCATGTCTGCGCTGTTTCAATAACCGTCTCAAATAGCTCCTGATTATCCACAGTCTGCCGCTGAAAATCTGCACTACCAGGATTTGAGGTCAATGCCAGTAAGATCACCCACTTCCCTTCATAAGCCAGAAAAGGCGTTACCGAATCATGCCCCATATACGGCGCAACCGTTACTGAATCGAAAGACAGCCCAGCCGCAGAAGGATCGAAAAACGTACGAGCGTATAAATCTGACGTATTACCGATATCGCCCCGCTTGGCATCTGCAATTGTAAAACACTCGGAAGGTATATACTCCAGTGTTTTCTGAAGACTTTCCCATCCACGTGGTCCCTGTGCTTCATAAAAGGCTATATTCGGCTTATAAGCCACAGCGAAGTCGGCAGTTGCATCAATGATCGCTTTATTAAATGCAAAAACCGGGTCTTTTTCCGTGAGTACGTGTGTAGGAATTTTTCGGGGGTCGGTATCTAAACCAACGCAGAGATAAGACTGTTTCTGAACGATCTGGCTACTTAATTCGGAGTACGTCATGCTGAATCGAAGAACCACCATTTAAAAATGATTCTGTCCAAAAGTACAACTTACCAAGCCGGTTTCATAAATTTGCCAGTAAGATAACTTATTGCCTACGAAACAAGTTGCTACCATGCAAGTCCGCCAAACGGCCATTGAGGGTCTTATCGAACTGATCCCACGCATCTTTGAAGACGAACGGGGTCATTTTTTCGAATCCTATAATAAACCTCTATTTGCATCACTGGGGCTACCAATGGAGTTCGTACAGGACAACCAATCGTATTCCGTTAAGGGTGTTTTGCGAGGATTACATATGCAAAATGAACCGTTCGCCCAGGGAAAGCTCGTACGGGTTATAACCGGACAGGTACTGGACATTGCGGTTGACCTTCGACCCGACTCTCCCACCTTCGGCCAATACGAATCCTTTCTGCTGGATGCTAAACTGTCCAATATGGCCTACATCCCCGAAGGATTTGCGCATGGATTTGTGGCGTTGGAAGATAGTATATTTAGCTATAAATGTACAAATGTGTACAATAAAGCTTCTGAATCAGGAATTATCTGGAACGACCCCGACCTGAATATTGACTGGGGCATTAAGAATCCAATAGTATCCGAAAAAGATCAAGAATTAAAGTTACTGCGTGACATATTCCCCCAGGCCGTAGTGTAATACCTAATCGCTTATTCTGATACTATGGGTTAGCCTATGTACGAAGTACGAAGGCTATGCCGTGGTCAAATACGCTACTATTGTTAGCCTTTATCAACACTAACCCCCGATGAGCACAGTTCATCGGGGGTTAGTGCGTTTAATTACTGTCAGTTACATTTTTTCGTAACTATTTCTTATGTTCACCTACCCAAATGGCATTCAAGCTTTTGTAGGAATTATATATTTGCAAGTAGAATTACATGTATACACTTTTACCATAAAAATCCCCTTTGCGATCGTCGGTTCTAGTTGCTTATGGAACACATTTACGCTTACATTTCCACCATAAAAAATCAACTTCTTTTTGTTTCACTGGTCTGGATTATTTCAGCCATAGCCATCAATCCCTACGGAGAATTTCCCTTCAATGATGATTGGGCCTATGCGCAATCAGTTCAGGCATTAGTTGAAAGGCATACGTTTTATATGTCGTCCTGGACCAGTACAAACCTACTGGTTCAAGTCGGTTGGGGAACCTTATTTTGCCTTCCATTTGGTTTTTCGTTTACGGCTCTCCGTATTTCTACATTAGCAGCCGGATTACTCGGTCTGTGGGGTACGCATCGACTTATCTACAAAGTAACGGATGATAGCCGTTTTGCTTTTGTAGGCACTTTATTGATGCTGGCCAACCCTATGTACCTGGGCTTATCAGCCTCCTTCATGACCGACATTCCGTTTTATACACTAATGGTATGGTCGCTGGCTTATATGGCTGTTGGATTGCGGGAAGATAGATTTTCACCCCTGCTAATAGGCTTATTTCTTGCGGCCCTCGCGTTGCTGATTCGCCAATTAGGTATCAGCTTATTTGTAGGTTTCAGCCTTGCCTATGTGGTTCGAAAGGGGATGAACTGGAAAACAATATCCATTGGTACTATTAGTATAGCTGCAGGCTTATCCATTCAGTTGCTTTACCAGCGCTGGCTTGACTATATGATGCCTGAATTGATCGCCTACAACGTACAGGCTAACAATTTCTTTAGTAAAAGTTTTTATGAGCGACCGCTGATTCATGATTTTTTCAACAATACGTTTGTCGTTTTGATGTATACTGGGGTCTTTATGATTCCTTATTTTTTACTGCTACTTACGAAAGGGAGCTGGGCTTTTCTACATAAAAATTTAGTATTGCTCATCTGCATTACAAGCACAGTTATTGGCCTCTGGTTCTATTTTTTCCAGGGTACGCTCATGCCAATCTGGTGGAATGTGCTCAATGCGTTCGGCCTGGGACCTATGCTTATGCGAGATACGTTTTATCGACTGTATACCCTACCGACACCTAATTTTCTGCGCATCCTTATGGGCTTCGTAACGATAGGCAGCATTCTTGGCAGCGTTGGGATTATTTACTACTTCATTAAGATTCTTCGTTATTTAACGAAGCGTGCTACCTCAAAGCAACAACGGTCTGTTGGTATTCTATTTCTTTCTGTAACCTGTATCTATTACCTGCCGATGAGCTTACAGGGGCTTTTTGATCGGTACTTGCTGCCTATTCCCGCGTTATTGCTTATTTTGATTTATATGGTTCGGGAAGAATATAGCCAAACCAAACCCGTCTCCACGTTGTCAATACCGCTCTATTTGTCGATGAGCCTCTTCGTGATCAGCTTTGTCTACAATATTTGCATTACTCATGACTATCTTGCCTGGAATCGTGTCCGGTGGCAATCGCTCAATAAGTTGCTAAAGCAAGGGGTGAAGCTGACGGATATTGATGGTGGCTTCGAATTTAACGGCTGGCATCTATATAATTCATCTTACAAACCCAGTTCCAATAAAAGCTTCTGGTGGGTGCACAATGACACCTATGTACTTGGAGCGAGTGTATTGCCAGGCTTTACACTTTTTCAGGAATTACCTGTGAATACCTGGCTTCCCTATGGCATTCAAAAGCTCTATATCGGCAAAAAGATAGACGGTTACAGCCCCAAGTCAACGGAATAAGCGACTTCTGGCCTTCGAAATGGTCCGCTCCCAGCACCTGAACAGTTGGTGATTTTCAGGCTACTTTTCATACATCTCTTCCATCACTTTTCGCCCAACTTTGCGGGCCGACAGTGGATTTTGCCCAGTAACCAGCCGCTCATCGACCTCAATGTAAGGTACGAATGGAAGTAAGCTTTTACTGTATAGCGCGTTTTTCTGCCGTAAGGCATCTTCCAGCAAAAAAGGAACATCTTCATCCAGCCGAACCAACTTTTCTTCCATATTGGAAAAGCCGGTTACCTGCCGATTGTCGAGCAGAAAACTCCCATCCGATAGTTTAACATGAAGGAGGGCACTTACCCCATGACAAACAGCAGCTACCATACCTCCATGTTCGTAAATATGCCGGGTTATACGCTGGATCGACTCATCGGTCGGAAAATCCCACAGGGTGCCATGCCCACCTGCGAAATAGACAATCTGATACTTCGCTGGATCGATCTCATCCAGCCGTAAGGAATTTTCCAGCTTTGATCGAAAAATCGGGTTGTGATACCACTTTTCGTTGATGGTATCACGTCGATCTATACTTTTCTCATCGAGCGGTATAGCCCCTCCCTTCGGACTGGCAAAGTCGTAAGGCAAGTTTCGATCTGCCAGTTCATCATAAAAGTGCGTAGCCTCACTTAGCCATAATCCGGTCTTATAAGGTTTATGGGGAAGGTCTGTATGATTCGTACAAACCAGTAGTGTGCGGTAGGTAGGGTCCATAAGTAAAAGTAGTAGTCCGTTCAGGAAGGAGAGCCACCTCTTCAGAGCGAAGTTAAATGGTTTCCAGGAACTTCTGCAACCCTCTGGCTTTCATAAAATTCGGTCACCCACTAAATGCGAAGCGCTTTACCTACCCTATGAAATGATAATAATCGGCAGGTTCATCATTCTGTAAATTAAAATTTGCCCAACATATGATTTTACTATCAGAATAGATTGCGTATTAGTATATTTGTTTGTAAACCGTACTGTGCTGGCTTTTATGCAAACTCTCTCTTATGAATCCCTACAGGCCGAACATGCCTGGATGCTCGTCTGCGATCAGCTTCAACAACGAAATAATGTATTAGCAAAAAGCATCTCGCACATGGAGCGCGATCCCAAGGAGCTTCCTATGGCCAGCCGACTGATTATTCTTCGGTATCATCTTAAAATGAGCTTACGCCAGCTTACGCAAGCGGCCCGCCAAACAGGTTTGCAATCGCACAGCCGCCTGGCCGCTCAATGGGAGCATGTTCATCAACTATTCTTCCTACTTCGCCAGATAGACAGCGAACTGGGTCGTGCTTCCAATGAGAACCATAACCTGCGTTCCTGTTTAAAAGCGCTGGATGGGCGGGTTTACCGATCAGCCCTGGTACATCTAAACTAGATTTATATGCGCTATAACATAACAACGCCACAGCCTAGCTTATAGGCTGTGGCGTTGTTATCTAAAAACCAACTTACCGTTTACGGTTCGAACGAACGAATTGTAATTTCTGTACATCAACGGTTATACAACCAGGTTCGCAGGGGGCAGCACCGGGCGCATCGACCAGAAACTGCTCGCCCGGTATCTCCGGAGTTGGTCCATTGGGGCTGGTTGCAATCCAGGCAAACTCAGACCAGGCACCGGGCGTGGGCCCATCGGCCACCAATTCAAATTCAATCTGACCAATTGTGTAATCCAGCCAGTTATGGTTTTGGCTTAAATCAAGCTCATAGGTATGAAATTGCCCATCATTTTTGATCGGAAACTCCATGTACCGATCACCTGTACCATAGATGACCTGATCGTCACTGCGACGCCATTTCAGTCGAAGCTTCGTACTGGGAGTTTGGAAAGCCGCTCGCAGGTATATTTTAGGACTGTCACTTCCTTTCCAAAAAACAAAGGGAGATACGATTTTGGCATGTACGGCATCATCCCAAAATACGTGTAGTTTCCCAGAAATAGGCCAGCCAGTATCCTGCGCTTGCCCTAATGTCCAGCCCTTGCGCGAATTATCAAATACATAGTTAGGGCCAGGTGCCGATTTCGGTCGGCTATATACGCGAGACCGTATTTCGCTCAGGTGGCCTAAAATCAGCTCATAGTCCCATTCGTGAACCAGATTGTAATCCAGGACGACCCGGGGCGTGGCAGCAATGTACGATGCGACGGTACTAAATTCGTCTCCACCAAGATCTGCCCCAAAATACCCTCTCTTCCACTCGTAATTATTGCCTACCACATATAAGCCTACCCCGTATCCATTGTCGTTAGTAGAGGCCATCCAAGGCTCCGTCGGGAATACGTCGCCAAACATAGAGGTTGCCGGAGGCTGGATACGCGACAGGGTCAGATCTCCATTTGCAAAGGGGGTTTTGCCCGAATAATACCACATGTTGTGGTAATCGCCCGTGAGGTATACGCAGGGAAATTCCTGCTGCCGCGACTCATACTGCGTTTTGTCAGACCGGGCCATAGTCACTTTTACGTGCACCTTTACCACGTTACCATCCAACCGAACCCAGTGCTCAATAGCAGCCTCACCGGGCTGGTTATTGAAGGCGAACTGCTTAGGAATCGTTTTGGCGTATAACAAATTCTCTTGTCTGGCAACGGCCACTACCTGAGAAGGGTTGCCATACACATCGCCAGCCTGAATTGGGTTCCAGCCCAATCCGGTCCAGGCTACGTTACCGTTTTCAGAATAATTCAGTGGCCCACCATACATGCCGATCTGAATTTGACGGCCTAGATCAGGGTTACTGACCATATTGCGGGTATTAACCTTACCCCCGTGATCGTCCAGAAAAGTCAGATGTGTAATCGCTCCTCCCGCATTGGTGTTAATACCCACTCGAATTTGCGAGTTTTCAATGGTCAGCAAACCGTCGGTTCCTGACCGAAGCGAAGGCGATGTACCACTAGCCGGGTTGCTCGTTGTGGTACTGGTTCGAAGCTGTGCGAAAAGAACGCCCGGAACCAGCAATAGGGCTGCCCCAATCAGGCAACAAAAACGTTGAATGGAAAAAAAAGAGATGTGGGTCATAAAACCAGTACGATTAAGTGTACCAGTTTCGATGACCCACAAATAACATGCCAACAGTAGGCACTATATAGTTAACAATTTCCCATTTTCATTAACTACTTCACCAATTGACTTAACGCACTATCGGAAAGAGCGCCCGATTGAATTAACAACTTATACCTAAACGTAACCGACTGACCGGCTGGAAGTGTATAATTCATGGACGGAGCTTTACCGCTACTCATCACCGAAGCCCCTAATGGATTGGCGGCAAATAAGCCATAACCCCTTGCGTGCCAATAGGTTGGGTAACCTACATTTTTGGGATTATCTATTAATACCACCGAGAGGTCTTCCTCATTTATTTTACCCGTTAATTTTACCCAGGGGGCTCGGGTACCCCATACAGCATCACCTTCCAGCCCCTCTGCACTATGGTAAAGCCCCGTTACACCTTCATTGTTCATAATCGGAACCTTAGTGGCTACGCCCTGTGCATCCG
The DNA here is from genome assembly GCF_000374025.1 of Spirosoma panaciterrae DSM 21099. Lineage (GTDB taxonomy): Bacteria > Bacteroidota > Bacteroidia > Cytophagales > Spirosomataceae > Spirosoma > Spirosoma panaciterrae. The sequence goes on from NZ_KB893180.1 coordinate 82,394, forward strand.
TGAATACTTCAGGTTTAGTGGCGGGTTGCTCAAGTTGGCGAGCTACTCGCAAACCAATCATCCCTTCTTTATTATCCTTGAATAATACATCCTTACCAGCGGCTTTCAGCGTAGCTATTCGCTCAATAACACGGCTAGTGGCTGTCGCCATAAACGCATACGTGGTCGTTTCCTGAAGCATCAATTTACCGTCTTTATCGAGCCAGTCGGCCGTAACAACCAGTTCAGCGCGGCCTTTGCCACTTTTCATCGACTTAATACCCGTATGAACAATTGTACCAAAAGTCTCTTTACTATCGGGGCTAACCTGTATCGAATTATTCCAGAAATCATGGCCATTTACGTCACCATAATTGAACCACATACCCACATGGTGTGGGTGGTCGGTCCGTTCGCCCGGACGAGGGTCGAGGGGCCAGCCGCGTGTAATGAAATTGCCGCCTGCTGACCGAATTGGATAGAGTACAGGTTTTTTCAGGACCGTTGGACCGGGATAGATGTACGCCGTAAAGGGTTTTCCATCCACCGTAACATCGACGCGTTTCTGCGCTTCGTTATGCGTAAGCTGGATAGACTGAGCAAAACTCGACAACATCGAGGTAAAAATCAGAAGGGTTATTATAGGATAGCGCATCAGAAAATGTATTAATCAGGTTCACAAAGTTTACCTCAAAACGGGCAATAAACAAATGCCCCGGCTAAAAAGTCGGGGCACTAAGTTGGCCGCTTACATAGTACTACACACAGGTTCAGATGTACTATTCAAAGTGGAAACTGGGCATCTAAATCGGAAATGAAACGCTTAATTACCCGACAAGATTTTATTCGTCACTTCCTGGTCTATGGTGATATAGCCTGGGTAATTGATGGCTTTGTTACCGAGCGCTAAAGTTGGCTTAATTTTGATCGTCAGTTTCGACGGTTGCGTATTGGCAGCGCCCGACAGGTTTCTGACCAATTGGGTAAAGGCATCCCGCGTTTTCGCATCCGAAATAAGCTGGTACGCATTGGCACTTAATCGAACGGGAACGCGGGTTCTGCCACCAGGCTGCACTTCAATTCGCTGGTTCAGAAACCCATTAAACAACTCCTGCCCGGTCAACAGCACTTTGTATTCTAACTGGTTGATACCTGCCAGTTTGCCTGTTGGGTTCGTAATATCAAGATTGATACGAGCGTCGAGAGGGATGTTTCGGGTCAACAGCCCCGCAGCCAATCGTGGGAAGCGAGTTACATCCATATTTTCGATATTACGAAACTCGCGAACATCGGTCCCGGCCAGATAAACACTATCGGCCGATGCTATGGTATATCGACAATCACCCAGCGCCTTTGCCTGGGCAATCTGCTGATTGACACTACAGCGATTGAATAAGATGGGTAAAGCCAGTAAGGCCAGAATAAGTACTTTTTTCATGATTTGATGGTTGTCGTCCTTTTGATGTAAACGTTCGACAGGGGGGAAAGTGTTTGGTTTAATTATTCTTAACAAACACCATCTGCATTCGATCGGCTTTGGCTACTTTTTTCCGAAAGTCGACCCATTCCGTATAAGCAGAAGCCGGAAAACGCCCCCCATGCATAGTTATATGACGCACATACGTGATCCGGTCACCTTCAATCTCTACCTGCGCCGTATACTGACCAAATTTAGACTCCACAGCTACAGGTTTAATGGCAAATTCGGGTGTGTAGCCTTTGGGCATCTGGTAGGTAATGGTATCACTGTCTTCAAAGTCATGATTGATACCTAAATCAACAACCGCCTGCCGGGTTTGTAACATAGGCGAAGCCAGCGACAGTGCCGACATGAGGTTAAGCGGCAAAAACAGCCGATTCCCACTCGGCGTAGCCCATTTTCTGACGGCGAGCGAAAGGGTTTCCGTAACGGTAGGAACCGAACTTTCCTGCTCTGAAAAGGTAAAAGCGGCCAGGTCAAAAGCAGGCACATGAATTCGTTTGAGCAGCCAGCTTCGCTGCTCATCCCGGTTCATACCATGAATAACCTGTTCGTAATCATCTTGCTGGAGTCCCGTATAACGTGTTTTAACAGTTGCCGTTGCATCTCCCTGCTCGGTCAGTACGATTGAAATGCGTCGTTGCTGAAGGTTGTCGGCCGGCCGATAGCTCGGGGTTTTTACAAGTCGCCCACCATCAGGTGTGATAAGCAGGACATGACGATTACCCGTAAAATCACCCACGTATCCGGGTTGCCCATGCTGGCTGGTACATTCCAGAAACAGCGTATCACGGCCATTAGGTACGCACAAAATGATATGATTGAATTGAAAACTTGGGAAATCGACCTGAGTATCTGGCTCATTATCACCCGCCCTTACCAAAGCCGGATAGGCCGTAACCCCAACGCTTTTCAGTAGTGCCTGGGTAAAATTGGTCAGGGCTTTACAATCTCCATATTTACTGGCGGCTACTTTATCGGCTTCTATCGTTTGCCAACCGCCAATTCCTAACTGAATGCTTACGTATCGAGTCTGGTCCTGTAGGAATTTGTATACCTTCCGAACTTTACCCAACGAGGTGGTTTCCATTTGGGTTAAGTCCTGCATACGCTGACGAAGATCGGCAGGAATCGCATCACGACCCGTGTTCAGCGTGTAGTAGAATCTTCCTACATCGCTCCAGGACGTTACCCTCCCTTTGTAACCCTGCACCTCAAAATCAGTTGGAGCAGTATATACGATCGGCAATTGCTCCCAACTTGGTGGCGACAACGGTTCCAGTTCCAGGGCAGGTCGATTGCTCAGATTCCAGACGTACGTTTTGCCTCCATCGGCCGCTGGCGCAGACGTCCCGGCTGTGGGGATATTCATTTCTTTATAACGCAATGCCAGGCCAGCAGGCATGGAAACGGTATAGGTAGCCTGTTCCAGAGCCACGTGTTCTTCTTTCAACGGAGCCCAGGTCGGGTAAAACATCAGATTGCGTTCCGTGGTCTCCACCACAAACTCGACGGTATAAGGATAGGTTGGTTGCCGGGGAAACTTAGCCGCTTTAATTCGTTGGTCGTCAAAGAAGTTATAATCAGCGAACGTGCTGTAATCCTCAATATCAGATTTTTTCAGCCGTTTTATCAGTTTGCCGTCTGCATCATAAAGAGCACCTTCCAGTTCGGTTACTTTAGACAGCTTATCGTAGCCAACCACCATTGTAGCCTCATCATCGGCTTCCTTGTCGAGCACAGTGACTACAGTACGTACGCGCTTTACCGCTTCGCCAGGTGCTTTTACGGTAAAGGTGGTTTCGTGCCGCCGAACAACGCTATGGGCATTCTCTTTCAGGGATGCCGGAATAGCGTCGGCTTTATATTCACTCTGAGCCCACCCGATCGAGTAGCTGAACAGAGCCATCAGTAAAAAAAGCTTCATACTTATTTCTTTTCAGCTACAGGACCACGTTTCAGAATCACCGGCTCGGCATGTTTGGCCACAATTCGGCTAAACAGTTCCCGAAGGTTGGGATACTCTTCGGCAAAATACATTGGCTTTCGCAGCATGATTCGGCTCACAACCTGAAGTTTATTTTCGGTATTGATACCTATCTGATAGGTAAATCGACCGGCATTCTCAGGTAAGGCCATCGATACAGGTTTAGGCATTTCTTCGACCTGATAGCCTTGTGGTAATGTATACGTAGCCACAAACGTTTCCTCTTTGGCATAGCCAAAATCAACCGGATAAAGCCGTTCTGGCTCTTTAAAGGGATTGATACCATGCCCTTCGGTTAGCATCGGGCGAAGATACAGTCGGTCACCCGCCCGGCCACAGGCATCGGGAATCGAAAACGTATAATCGGTATTGAATGAACTACTGTTCCAGTCTGCTCCCGAAAAATCAACTTTCTCAATTTGCCAGATTGGCCTTCGTTTCTGTAGCCCTTCCAGGTATTTTGTTTTTCCCTCCGAGGCAAATGACTTACGCGCTTTCAACGCACTATACCCTACCTGCGATTGCTGGAATGTACCTGTTATTTCGCCATCATCGCTAATAGTAAACGACCCTGTATAGGTATTGCCCTCCCGCTCGGTCGGTAGTAGTGAAACAAAGCGCGAGGCAGAGGAATGTACCAGCCGTCCGGTACCATTCAGACAATGAACAGGCAGCATACCCGGCTTCAGGAGTGGGTCCGTAGCGTCCAGCAGCATATCTTTACCACCAACCGTAACCTGGGCCACGACGTAGTTAAATTTCCGGATCAGTGCATACGATTCATTGATCCGGCCATTGGACCGGGTGCTGAGAATAACCGGATTGGCTTCGAGATCCATTTCACGCAACAGCGCCACCAACATCAGGTTGATACCGGCCGAGTTCCCTTTTTTATTTTCGAATACCTTTTTAATATCCTCCTGCGATACAAACCCACCGACTTCATTCCATTTAATGGTCTTCCGAATAAATTCGTAAGCCGCCGTTACCCGCCCGAGTGTATCGGCATGCTGACTTAGTAGAGTTTTAGCCGTTTCGCGAAGGAAAGGCGCGCGCTTGATCTGACCGCCGAAGTCGGCATCGTTGAGCAACGTTCGGTCGAGGTCGGCCCAACTTACCGACAGGTCGTGTTTCCGTAAATCGACCCATTGATAACTGGCCAGTTCAAACTCGATCTTAGCCATATAGTCATCTTCGGTGGTAATATAGGCTTCGTCGCGGAAGGCCGGAATATCTTTCATGGCAAATCGATAGGCCGATGCCGATGCTCCGTTTTGGCCAGGATACAAATCGACCGATTTGACGGTACGTTCATTCACTGCCATCGGGATATACCCGGTCTGTAAAATTTTGTAATAGAAATAATCAGGTATCGTAATTCGGTATTCACTCCAGTTCACAGGAACATTCTGCTGAAACATCCAGGTTCGGGGCGTGTAACGGATGCTGAACGGTGTTCGAACCGTGTATTTATATTCGATGATCGTTCCTTCGTGTACATTGGGCAGGGTGTATTTTTCCCGAAAATAATCATCGGAAACTTTCTCGGAAAAGTGTGCCGTTTTGGGGAAATGATCAATCGTTACGTCACCGTTGGCTAGGTTGTAACTGTAGCCGTCAAATTCCGAAACATACTCGTGCTGCCCAGACCGCCCCCGTCGTGTAGAAATCTGAACGGTAGCCCGATTATAGGCCGACTTTTTATTGATTCTGGTTCGGCTATGGCAGGTAAATACCAACCAGACTTCGCCCTGATTTTCCTCAAACGTTACCTCGCCAAAATCGTAAAGCACAAGAGCTTCGGCCGTAGAGTCGGCCGAGGCTTTCGCAAACTCTTCGCGTGAGATAACGCCAAATTTGATAACTGGTGCCGGATCGGGGGCTTTGTTTTTTGATTTCTGAGCAAAGGAAACGGGAAGACTACAACATACCGATAGAACTACTGTTGCCAGCAAGCGATAGGCAAACGAAGAAGGGAACATAAATGGTGGATACGATAAGTAACTATTTGCGGCTAATATAAGCGTTTAGCCACAATCCGACAATGACCGCATGCGAAATAACAAACCCTGTTTTTGGGCTTATTCCCACGACAGCTTCAGCAGCGATACGCCCTGACGTGGCAATGAAAAGGGCAGGCTAACTTCGCCATTTTTTACAGTAACCCACGCTGGTGAAGTAAGTAGCTGTAACTGACCAGCTTTTTCCAGTTCTGCAATCTGTTCGGTGGTAGGTGTTTTGGGCGACCCCATCTTTTTCCAGGCTTCGTATGAATTACTATATTCCTTGTCGATGCGGTAATGCTGAATGAGAACGCGCTGAGCGGGCAAGCCTTTTAGCTGCACCGACACGGGGGCATCGGGAGTCGATACGTTGTCGTCGTGATAATGCCAAACCATCACCGAAGCTGTTTTTGCATCTTTTGTAGCGAAGGCATTAATGTCGGGCTCGGCCCGTACGCTCTGCTCCCGGATTCGGGCATAATCGTAGCCAGAACCGCCCGACACAGCCACCCGATTACCTGCCATCATACCAAACATTCGAAACACATTCAGCACAGGTTTATCGACACCGTTTGTGACCAGATCGCGAAAACCGCGAAACCAGGGCTGGTCTTCAAACTCAAACGCCCAGGTAACGGCCCCTTCCAGATTCACGCCATGCGATTGCGCCAGATCGTATTTCCGGGCAAATGAAGCGGCTGTATAACTGGAGTACATGGTACCATTCCGATAGGCGTTTTGCGGGTGTAGGTCTTCCGAACAGGCTGCGCAACCTTCCGGGTCCGACTCGCCAATTATAATCGGCAGATGTTTCAGGGTTGGATACGACGCTACAATTTCACACCCCTTGCTAATGTCGCGAAGTTGAGTTCCCATATTCATCTGCACCACCCCGTTGACCAGTTTGGGCGCTCCTTTAGCATGGAATGTAATGAAATCAATGGGTGAACCTGTTTTGCCCGTTACATAATTGGTTCCGTTCACTACATGGTCCATAAATGCTTTGAAGAACTTCTGCGAGCCTTCGCTGCCAGGGCCTGTCACTTCGGGGCCGCCTATTTTTGCTGTCGGCAACGCCCTTTTGACCGCATCGGCTGTGTAGTCATAGAGCTTAATGTACTCTTCCGTTGTACCTTTCCAGTAGCTGATGTTCGGCTCATTCCATAATTCCCAATACCAGCTTTCGACCTCTTTCTGGCCGTAACGGGCTATGGAATGCTTCACCCATTGAAAAACCAGCTCACTCCATTTTTTGTAATCCGTTGGTGGATAAGCCCAACCCGTGTAGATGTCGTTGTAATTATCGCCGGGTTTCCAGTAATGGCGGTAGGGCTGTGGTTTGCTCGAAAGTGCTTCAGGCATGAATCCAATTTGGGCAATGGGTTTCATACCCCGCTCGATATACGTATCGAAAATCTTATCGACAATAGTCCAGTCATAAATCGGGTTGCCTTTTTTGTCTTCGGTATAGGCATTGGTCGAACCCCATTTCAGCGCGGCTGTCCCGTCGCCCGTAACCAGCAGACTATGCGCGCGTACATTGACGGGTACTTTGCTCAACTGCGAAATTTCGGTCAGCAGTTTTTTCCCATCTTTCATGTAGGTGTAATTGGGCTCATCATAACCAAACCAGGCCCAGATAGGCTTCAGAGGTCCCTTATCGGCTTGCAAATCGACGTTGATTCTGATTGGCTGGGGCTGAGCCCCCTGGGCAGAACAGGTTGTAGTAACCACCCAGCTATACAGGCAGATAGCGGTTAAGCAGGCAATGCCTTTCTGTACGTTCATTGTGCGAAGGGAAGATTTTGTAGCCTAAAGGAAATCGACAGCCGAAGTTTACCCTTACGTGTGTATACGTTCCCGTTTTTCACTTCTGATACACCCGAACGTAGTCGACCTCAAATCGGGTCGGGAAGGCCGTATTCGCTGGATCGCCCCCATTATCGCCACCGATCGCCAGATTTAGCAAAATGTAATGCGGCTGGCGAAAAGGATTACTCTTCGTGCCATCTCCATTGATCGTTTCGGCTAATAAAACCTCATTCAGTAATTCGTCATCAACATACAATCGAATGGCCGTTTCGCCCCAGTCCATCCGCCAGACATGAAATTTCCTGGCCCAATCGGGATCGTTGAAGGTATCAATCGGCTTTTTTACGGATCGCCACTCCGCTGTATATCGTTTGGCAGTACCCCAGGCTACATTGGCCAGTAACATACTCCGGTAATATTCCATAATATCGATTTCGCCGTTAGATGGCCATTCTCCGGCTACACCCAGCGTCCAGAAAGCAGGCCATAAACCCGAACGGACATCAATACGCCCCCGCATCTCAAATCGTCCATATTGCCAGCTATGCAGACCCCGCGTATGTAAACTTGCCGCAGTGTAGTCGATACTCGGGCGGTTGGTCTGCCAATCGGTGCTAGTTGGCCGATACATCGGATTCGGCTTTTGCTCCCGTCGTCCTTCAATAATCAGTAGTCCATTTTCGCAGCGGGCGTTTTCGGGCTGATACCACTGGATTTCATGATTCCGAACAAAGCCTTTTTCAAACGACCAGTTTTTAGGATTTGGAGGGCCATTCGTTTCAAACTCATCACTCCATACTAATTTCCAGTCTGTAGCAGGCTTGTCAGGTGAACGTATAGATTGGCTAAAACCAGCCAGACTGATCAGAATAGCGATGGATAGGCCTAGCAGACGGTTCATAGAGGCAATTTTCAACGTTAAGAGCCTGTTTAAATTAAGACATTTTTGTCATTGCGACGCAGGAGCAATCTTCGGGTACTCCTAAAAAGGATTGCTCCGAAGATTGCTCCTGCGTCGCAATGACAAAAAATACGCTTACTACAGGTTCTAATGCATCTCACTAGATAGTTGATCTAAAATGATACATCCCGGCAAAGAAGCCCCTCTAACATGCGCCATGCTGAGATCCCTCCTTCGCCGGGATGACAAAAAAATCGGCTGAACCCCTTCAGAAAGAAGGGTCCCAATGACTTACTCATTCGTAAACTTTCCATTCACCAACCGCCAGATGTGCAATGGATTGGCGGCTTTTAGCTCATCGGGAAGCAGGGCGTCCGGGAAGTTCTGGTAACAAACAGGCCGAGCAAAGCGAAGTATAGCATTTGTACCCACCGATGTAGAACGCGAATCGGTTGTGGCCGGATAAGGACCACCGTGCTGCATCGCATGGCTCACCTCTACACCCGTTGGAAACCCGTTGATCAGCAACCGCCCAACTTTCTGCTCCAGAATTTCCAGTAAGTCGGCATACTCCAGTAATTCGTCGTCGGTGCCGTAAACGGTAGCCGTCAGGTGACCCTCCAGTCCTTTTGCTACAGCCAGCAACTCATCACGGCTTCCGGCTTCGACCACAACACTGCTTGGGCCAAATACTTCTTCGGCAATGGCTGGATTGGCCAATAAAGCTTCGGCCGTGGTCGTCAGTAAGGTTGGCGTACCGTTAGCGAAGCTTTCTGCACTCGTTGCCTGCGCCACAACCTGAACCCCTTCTGTACTACCCAGTTTGCCGAGTCCGTTCACAAACGCCTGCTGAATACCCTGGGTTAACATCGTAGCGGGTTGGCTACCCGCTACAACCTGACTGGCTTCCTTTAAAAACGCCTGTGATTCGGGCGATTGCTGAACGATGGCTAGGCCAGGATTGGTGCAGAATTGCCCTACCCCTAACGTAACGGAAGACACATATCCCTGCGCAATAGCACTTCCTTTCTCTTTCAACAGTTTGGGCAAAAAGAAAACCGGGTTTGTACTCCCCATTTCGGCATAGACCGGAATCGGTTCGTGTCGTCGGGCAGCGGCATCGAAGAGTGCTTTGCCACCTCGCCAGGAACCCGTAAAACCAATGGCTTTAATGGCCGGATGCTCTACGATAGCCATCCCGACAGCCACTGTACGACCCTGAACCAGCGAGAACGTACCGGCAGGTAATCCGCACACCTCAACGGCCCGACTAATAGCATCACCAACGAGTTGAGAGGTACCCGGATGCGCCGGATGGCCTTTTACCACAACCGGACAACCAGCCGCCAGAGCCGAAGCGGTATCGCCACCAGCCACTGAAAACGCCAGCGGAAAGTTGCTGGCACCAAAAACGCCAACCGGACCCAGTGGGCGCAACATATTCCGGAGGTCAGGGCGAGGCAATGGCTGGCGGTCTGGCAAGGCTGTATCGATACGGGCATTTACCCAGGAGCCTTCGCGCAGGTATTCGGCAAACAGCCGTAACTGACCCGTGGTGCGGCCACGCTCGCCCGTCAGTCGGGCAAGTGGCAAGCCCGATTCAGCCTGTGCCCGATTGAGCAACTCATCACCTAATGCTTCAATTTCGGTAGCAATCTGCTCCAGAAACTTCGCTTTCTCGGCACCTGATTTTCTGCGATATTCGGTAAATGCTTCGGCCGCCCGTTCACAGGCCTGGGCTACTTCAGTAGCTGTTGCTTCCTGAAAATCTCCCGGCAAAGGTTGTCCAGTGGCGGGATTGATACCCTGAAACAAATCGGGGGTGGAAGGCATAACCGTTGTCAAGTCAAGCATAAAAAATAAAATAAAATACGTGGGTACTTTGGGGCTTACGATTCCTGTAAGCCTATCAACGTGCTGCTGATTCAACAGCGTAGAATCGCCAATTAGTTTTAAAATCTTTCTCTAATTTCTGATTAGTAAGAATGGCCCGAACCATTTCTACTGGCATCGAATTGAGCTGCATCACCGCGTCGTGGTACTGCTTGTAAGACATTTTTCCACTGTCGACCAGTTCTTTTTTCAATGCCCAGAATTGAAATGCACCTGTCATATACGCCAGTTGATACAACGGTGGGTAACCGCCAACAAACGACCGACGCACCTCGCCTTCGGCATTGGCCCGCTCGTGTCCGACCCGATCAACCAGAAAGTCGATGCATTGCTGGGGCGACCATTGACCGAGATGATAATTGAGCGAGAAGATAATGCGGGCGCACCGATGCATCCGCCAGAATAGCATACCGATCCGGTCTTCCGGCGATCGGGGAAAGCCCTGGTCCCACAGGACCATTTCCCAATACAAAGCCCAGCCTTCAATCCAGAATGGGGTATCGAACTGGCGGTATACTTTATACCGATTGTTCATAAAACCCTGTAAATGATGCCCGGCAATAAGTTCATGATGAACCGTAGCGCGGGAAAAATGGGGGTTATTTCCACGCATACTCATCAGTTTATCTGCGTGCGACATATCGCTGGTTGGGTAGGAAATAAGCAACTGTTCGCCACCCAGAAAAAATGGAGCTACCCGCTGGCGCTCGGGCGACATCATGTTCATGCGCCAGGTTTCTTCGGCCAGTGGGGGAATCGTAATCAGGTCTTTCGCTTTCAGAAAGGCAATGGATTCGTTGTACAACCCCAGAATCATTTCGGGCTGTTCGCCAATGGGAACGTAGGTGTTTTTGATCTTCTCCTGTGCCGCTTTCCAGTTATCGCCAAACCCCATTTCGCGCGATGCTTTCAGCAGTTCGCGGTCGCACCAGGCGAATTCTTTGTTGGCAATTTCGATCAGTTCTTCCGGCGAATACGGGATCATTTCGACCTGCAACTGGCGGATCAACTCGGTGCGGCCAACGGCCACCCCAGCTATGCCACTGCCATCGTCTTTAGTAGGTGCGGCTTCTTTCGCCTTTTTCTGAAAAAACCGAACATACGCGTTCAGCAGGCTATCGGCTCTGGGATAGGGCTTCTCCATCCACCAGCTAAAGGTCGGGTCATAGGCATTATAAAACGTATAAACACTCTTTAAAGCCTGTTGTACGCCCTGAGCCGTTGATTCTGCGCGTCGTACCAAAGCCGGGTCCAGCTTACCACTTTTCTCGACTTCTTTCTGAGCCGCCACGATCTGCGGCCCCAATGCATTCAGGTTCGCAGCCAACGCCTGTGCATTGAGAACATGCCCCCTCCTGCGCAGCTTTTCAACGGCATAGATCGAGTCGGCAAAAGGAAACCATGATTTTATGGAAGCTCGCTCTTCAGCTTCCTGATGCAGCTTATACATTTCCTGCTGTAGGTTTCGCCGGAACAACAGGTAATCGACCCGGCTATCGGTGGTCATTCGGTCGAAATCCAGCTTCTGAAGTTTCTCCAGATACTCGTTGTGTAGCTTTTGAAATCGCTCCCGTCGTTCGGGCGAACCAGTTATGGTATAGAATCGACTCAGACTGCCATAATCCGCATCGTACTGGGTCAGCAGATGATGCACATCGCTGGTTTGCGGATTGATTGCTTTGAGATAAGCAGGTTGGCCATTCGCTTCCGGCAAAGCAATGGTCATACAAACGGCAACAACGATCAGACGTAGAGGTTTCAGGGATGGCATGATGTGTATGAGGATTGTAAAAACCGTCAACTCATTAAGCAAAACGATCTGGTTGGAAAGCGGTTGTATCCATACTTTGGCGCGAATTGTCAATCAACTCACTGACCAGCTTCCCGGTGACAGGCCCCAGACTAACGCCCATCATGCCGTGTCCGGTCGCCAGCACCACATTGTCGTACCGAGCGGCCCGGCCCAGATAGGGCAACCCATCGGGTGAGCAGGGGCGCAAGCCACGCCAAACCGAATCAGCAACGGGCATAGCCACCGGGATATCAGGATAATACTGATTAATGGCATCAGCAATTCCCCGAACCCGGTTCATATTCACCCGCAAATCCGTACCCGCTACCTCAAGCGTACCAGCAAAGCGCAGGTCAGTTCCTATGGGAGTTGCAGTAGCGCGTGCTTCCAGCATGATAGCAGGTATCTGGATGGCATTTGTCGTACCAGGCAGCATAAAACTATATCCTTTCCCGCCTTGTAACGGCAACTGTAGGCCGAGTTGCTGCGCAATACCTGGCGACCAGGCCCCTCCGGCAATAACAACTTCATCCACATCGAATGAACCCCGCGCATGAATAGTCGTCACCCGGGAACCCGACGTACCAAATCCCGTAACCGGATGGTTTTCCAAAATCGCCACCCCTTCCTGACGTAGATAAGTAACCAGAGCTCCCATCAGTTCGTTGGGGTTCAGATGCGCATCGCCGGGATAATACACCGCTCCCTGCACCGTGACCCGTACATGCGGCTCCATCTCCTGCACCTGCTTGCCATTCAGGATTTGGGCTTCAACCCCAGCATGATTGGCGATTTCGGCCTCCTCGGCCATCTCTTTCTCAGCAGCCGCCGTTTTGTACAGCATAAACAAGCCCCGTTCCTGCCATCCGAAGGAGAGGCCATCGTGGGTAGCCAGGTCCTGATAAAGCCGTTTGCTCAGGAAACTAAGATCTCGCAGCACCGGAATCGACCGCTCCACATGCGCGGGCGTCGAATGTTTATAGAACAGCCATCCCCAGCGCATCAGATCAGCATCGAGCCGGGGTTTGACATAAAACGGGCTGGTCGATTTCAGCATCCATTGCAACCCTTTGGCTATCATACCGGGCTGAGCCAGAGGCACTATATGACTCGGTACAATCATGCCGGCATTGCCAAAAGAGCAGCCATTAGCAATAGACGCCTGTTCAAACAACGTTACCTTATGCCCCGCTTTATGCAGATAGTAAGCTGAACAAAGGCCAATAATTCCTCCACCGATTATACCAACGTGCGACATTTTTTAAAGAGTGAAAGAGTGAAAGAGTGAAAGAGTGTGGTCCGGCATTCCGGCTGGCGTATCAATTTCGCTCATTCACTCTTTCATTCTTTCGCTCTTTATTTAAATGACCTGAAATCCGTGTACATACGGGTCGTCTTCGTCCAGGATCAGGTGGTTATATCCGTAAATTCTGGCCCAGCCCTCAATACTGGGAACAATAGCGGGCTTGCCTGCCAGTTCGGTTTCGGCCTCGATACGTCCGTTGAAAATGGACCCAATAATACTCTCATGAATGAACGTATCGCCAGGCTTGAGCTTTCCTTTTGCATACCATTGCGCCATACGGGCCGAAGTCCCCGTTCCACAAGGTGAGCGGTCAATGGCCTTATCGCCGTAAAAAACCGCGTTGCGGGCCGTCGATGTTTCGGCTAAGGTCTTGCCAGTCCAGAGAATATGGCTCAATCCTTTTATGGTTGAGTTTTCGGGGTGAACGAACGTGTACTGCTCATTCATTCGCTGACGCATTACCCGCGCCCAGCCAATGAGTTGTTCAGCTTTGTAGTGTTCCAGACCAGGAAAATTCGGCTGCGGATCAACAATGGCGTAAAAATTACCACCATAGGCCACATCGACGGTGAGCGTACCCAGGTCCGGGCATTCGACGGTAAGCTGTTCGGCAGCCAGATACGATTTAATGTTGGTAATTTTTACCGACGTTACTTTCTTACCCTCCTGTCGGTATTCGGCCCGAACCAGGCCAGCCGGTACTTCCAGATTCAGAACCCCGGGAGTTTTGGGACGTATGAGGTTTTGCTCGATGGCTACGGTGACCGTACCAATCGTTCCGTGACCACACATCGGCAAACAGCCCGACGTTTCTATAAACAGCACTCCGGCATCATTGGCCGGATCGGTTGGCGGATAAAGAATACTGCCCGACATCATATCGTGGCCGCGTGGCTCGAACATAAGCCCCTGTCGAATCCAGTCGTATTCACGCAGAAAGTGCTGCCGTTTCTCGCTCATATTTTCCCCTTGCAGAAAGGGAATACTTCCCCCCGTAACGACCCGTACCGGATTGCCACAGGTGTGTGCGTCGATGCAGAAAAAATGAAATTCGGACATGGTTTAAAGAGTGAAAGAGTGAAAAAGCGAAAGGGTGAAATCGCTCTTTCACTCTTTCACTCTTTCGCTCATTAGTACTGGTCGGTTTGCTAATGCTTTTTGAATAACCTCCTGAACCTGTTCGCGTTCGGCACCTATGAGCGGTAATCGGGGGGCACGTACATATTCCGACCCTATGCCTGTGGCAGTAGCTGCCAACTTGATATACTGAACCAGTTTTGGGTGAATATCCAATTCGAGTAGAGGCATGAACCAGCGGTAAATGTCGAGCGCTTCGGCAATTTGCCCCGCTTTGGCCAGTTCATAAATGGCCACCGTTTCGACAGGGAATGCATCGACCAGGCCACCTACCCAGCCGTCGCAACCAAGCAAAAGAGCTTCCAGCGCCAGGGTATCGACTCCACCCAGCAATTTGTATCGCTCGCCAAATGCATTACGCATCCGGGTCACGTTGGTCAGATCGCGGGTCGATTCTTTAACCGCCTGAATATTGGGTAATACAGCCAGTTCCTCAAACATAGCCACCGTAGTCATGATCTTATAATCGTACGGATTATTGTAAATCATGATGGGCAGCGATGTTGACTGCGCAATCGATTTGAAGAATGTGACGGTCTCGCGGGAATCGGCGGGATAACGCATTGGGGGCAACAGCATCAGCCCATCAGCTCCGGCCTTTTCGGCTTCCTGAGCGCGGGCAATGGCCTGTTTGGTGGCCTGCTCGGCAATGTTGACCAGTACCGGCACATTTCCATCGCTTACGGCCAGAGCCGATGTCAGCAACTCAATTTTTTCGTCGTTGAGCAGCGTACTGGCTTCGCCCAGCGAACCGCCGATAATAAACCCATGTACACCCGCATCGAGCTGCGCCCGCAGATTTTTCTCAAAAAGCGGCAGGTCAAGCTGATCATCAGCCGTAAAAGGAGTCAGGAGAGCGGGATAAACACCTTCCCAGCGTACAGAAACATTCATGAATCAGAGGGGATCAAGTTGAAGAACCAAAGTTGCGAATTCTGCGAAATATTTCATGTCTTATCGACACAAATCCCGCAGAACCACAGAAAAAGGGTCGTATTCTTCTATTTTTCAATGGGACTCACACTACTGGCAGCCGTATTACTGATAAAGGCGACTTTCTTACTATCGGGCGACCACGAAGGGGTATTGATGGTTCCCTGGCCGCCATAGATGTACGCAATTACTTTAGGTTCTCCAACACCCGAAATGGGCAACAGGCGCAGGTAAACATGCTTGTAAAACGGATGTTCATTGGACTTCACCTCTTCTTTCAGGAATGATAGAAAAATAATCCACTTGCCATCGGGCGAAATATGCGGAAACCAGTCGTGGTAATCCCCGTGCGTAACCGCTTCCTGGCCGCTGCCATCCGGCTTCATTCGCCAGATTTGCATGGTGCCAGTACGGTCGGAGTTGAAATAAATCCATTTGCCATCGGGAGTAAACTCCGGGCCATCGTCCAATCCTTTTGCATCGGTCAGGCGGGTTTCTGCCCCTCCCTCCGACGGTACGCTGTAAATATCAAACTCATTGTTGCGCGAGCCGGTAAATACCAGCGTTTTCTTATCGGGCGACCAGCCATGCAGGTACGATGGGCCTTTGGGGGTGATCTGCTTCGGTTCTCCGCCCGTTAACGGAACGGTATAGACAATTGACCCACCCAGTTCTTTTACTCCACTGCTCAACCCCAGCATTTTCCCATCCATAGAGAGTACATGGTCGTTGTTATTGTTTTTAACCTGACCTGTGTTCAGCACTGTGGGCTGACCTTTTGCCAAATCAAAGGTGTAAATTAACCCATCGCCATTGTACAGAAGTGTTTTGCCATTGGGCATCCAGTTGGGTGCCTGAATGGAGCCGGGCACATTGAAAAGAACCTGCCGATCCCCAGTTGAAACCTCCAGAATTTCCAGATTGCTGGCCAGATACTCCCGATACGGAACGAGTTTATCAGCCGCAGGTACACTAATGCGTACATCCCGGAATACCCCCCGCTCCAGCGCATCTTTAGTATGTGCGCAAACAAACAGGCCAACATATACCTCTTCACCTAATTCCAGATCGGTAACCTGCTCTGTCACAAAAGGCTCTCCGAATTTGGCTGCCCGCATGGTGTAGGTATTGCCTTTCCGTTCGAGTTGAATCACATCCGCTCCGGCCAGCTTCGTACGGACTTCCTCCGTAGTTGCCCCAGTGGTTCGCCTGAACTGCAAGGATGTACTGCCATCCCCATGCGTACAGACATTTACATGAGCCGATTTACCATCCAGACGGCTACGAACCATCCAGCCTACCTTCCGGTGTGGGTCCCCTTCCTTACCCAATAAATACGCTCTGGTGTAAAGCAGGAAATCACCTTTCATCCGTTTCCATGCATAATGAAACTCGTCGTGGTCGCCCCACACATTAGACCCCGAACCCGATAGTTGGTATTGATGCGATTTAGCATTGTAACTACCCGAACCGGGTTTCATTACGGCACCAACATCGGTCTGTCCTTCAAATAAACCCAGTCTGGCATCTTGCGCCATGGATGGGCCGTAGAGCGTCAGCAGCAAGCTGGCAACGCAGGTTAAAAAGGTGATTTTTAGGATTTTCATCAGGCTCGATTGTGTTCGTTTTATCCAGGTTCAGAAAAAGAGACAGGTACTACTTTATGAACAAAGCGTTACTGATCAGTACCTTACTTAGCCGATGCGATTTAGGCCTCACTCGCGTAGGAAAGCCCTAAAAGATCTATCAATTTTTGGCTGCTTTTTTTATCTTTGTCAGAATACACATCCACCAATTTCATGGATAAGCTCACCGCCGATGACCTCATTTATGGGTACATTAATGGCATTTTCCCAATGGCCGACTCCGACGGTACGCTTTACTGGTACGCCCCCGACCCGCGTGCCATTATTCCCATTTATACCTATAAACCAGCTAAATCACTCCGTCCGGTCCTGAACCGGCATCAATTTGATATTCGCCTGAATACAGCTTTTAGCGACGTAATGCGTGGGTGCTCAAAGCCCCGTTCGGAAGATGACAGCGTCTGGATCTCCGACGAAATCATTGATGCTTATACCGAATTGCACCATATGGGGCTGGCTCACAGCGTCGAAACGTATATCGACAATCGGTTAGTGGGTGGCTTGTATGGCGTAGCCTTAGGCTCTGCTTTCTTTGGCGAATCGATGTTTACGGTCGTTAGCAATGCCTCCAAAGTGGCCTTTCACTACTTAATTCAGATTCTACAGCAGCAGAAATTTACGCTTCTGGATACTCAATTTATAAACGACAATGTACGGCGGTATGGAGCCATTGAAATACCCAAAGCCGATTACCTCCGGCAATTGAAACTAGCCCTTCGTAACAAAGTCAGGTTTATCGACCAGGTGTCTCAGCAGGTGTAAGACTTCGGTATTCCGAAAACCACCTATCTTTGCCGCATGTCGAAACCCGTTCTTGTCCTTAAATTCGGTACTGCATCCATTACCAAACCAACCGGCGAACCGAATGAGCCGGTCATGGTCGACATTGCCCGGCAGGTAGCTGCTTTGCATCAGCAATATCGGATTGTGCTGGTATCCTCTGGTGCCGTAGGTGCCGGAAAGGCACTGATTCGTGATTATAAAGGCGATATAACCCAGCGAAAAGCGGCTGCCGCTGTCGGTAATTTACTGCTACTTAATCAGTACTCCCGATTTTTCGCCATCTATGGTATTTCTATCGCCCAAAGCCTTTGCGAACGTCACCATTTTGGCAATCGGGATCAGTTTCTTCAATTAAAGCAGACTTACGAAGAACTGTGGGCAAACGACCTAATTCCGATTGCCAACGAAAACGATGTAGTGAGCAATCGGGAACTAAAGTTTTCGGACAACGACGAACTGGCCACGCTGATTGCGGTAGGGTTTGGGGCAAAAGTTCTTATGCTTTGCACCTCAGTAGGCGGTTTGCTCGACCATAATGGCCAAATTATCCGGCAAGTTACGGCCTTCGATGAGCAGGTATTCAGCGTCGTTCGAACTGATAAGTCATCGCTGGGATTAGGAGGTATGGCTTCTAAATTGACCTTCGCCAAACTAGCCACACGCATGGGTATACGGGTCGTTATTTTCGGTATGAACGAGCCGGATAGCCTGGGCCGGGCTCTACGGGGCGAAACCGGAACGGAGTTTGTCCCACAAGCCAATACGCTTTCGGCACGAAATCGCTGGCTGGGTAGTGGCAGTCTGGCCGTCGGGCAGATTCTGGTCGATGCTGGAGCGGTACGGGCGCTCAAACAGCGTCGGAGTTTGCTGGCTGTCGGTGTCCGGGCTGTTCCGAGCGAATTTGCGACAGGCGAAATGGTTGAAATTTTAGACGAAAACCAGGAGACAATAGCCGTAGCCCGAACCCGGATTTCGTCAGAAACGTTAGCGCAACAGCTTAATCAGCAAAATGTTGAGGTAGCGAATGCCAATGATATTGTACTTTTGTAAAAAGAGTGGAAAAGCAGAAAGGTAAGAAAGGGGAATATTATTTTCTCATAAAAAGCCATTCTCCCTTTTGCCCGTTCCTCCTTTTATTCCTTTTTCAAAAATGACACCAATTACACCTTTACTGCAATCGGCCCAGCAAGCTGCAGCCGCTGTTCGGCGGTTGAGCCCCGGGCAGAAAACAGCTTTACTTGATCGGCTGGCCGATGTACTGGCCGCCCATACGGCTCAGATCGTGACTGAGAACCAGAAAGATCTCGACCGGATGGCAGCTACAGACCCGAAGTACGACCGCCTGAAACTAACCGAAGCGCGGATTGCTGATCTCTCTAAAAGTCTGCGCGAAGTGGCCATTCTACCCGACCCGGCTGGCGAAGTCATTTTTGAGCGGACCATTGAGCAGGGCCTCCAACTGAAAAAGATTGCTGTACCACTTGGGGTAGTAGGGGTTATTTACGAAGCTCGTCCGAATGTAACGGTCGATGTGGCGTCGTTATGCCTGCGTTCGGGCAATGCCTGCGTACTGAAAGGAGGCAAAGAAGCCGACTTCTCGAACCGATATCTGATTAGTCTGATTCAGGGCGTACTGGCGGAATTTGATGTACCCAAAGCGGCTGTGACCCTACTCCCACCCGACCGGGCAGTCGTCAACGAACTACTTACCGCTACCCGATATGTCGACATCATCATTCCGCGTGGATCAGATTCACTGATTCAGTTTGTCCGGAAAAACTCACTGGTTCCCACCATCGAAACGGGTGCTGGGGTCTGTCATGCCTATGTCGAATCGACCGCCGATCTTGATAAAGCGGTGGCGATTGTTGTCAATGCCCGTGTTTCGCGCCCGTCGGTCTGTAACTCCCTCGACTGTGTACTGGTTGATGAACAAATTGCCGGGCATTTTCTGCCCATGCTGACAGACGATTTCAACAAATGGAACGTTGAGGTATTTGCAGATGAGACCGCCTACACTATTTTCGAGAAAGCTGGTTATACGAATCTCCAGCACGCCCAGCCAGCAGATTTTGGCCGTGAATTTCTGGATTATAAGTGTGCGGTCAAGGTCGTAAACGGCCTGGATGAAGCTCTCTCGCATATACAAGCTTACTCGTCGCGGCACTCGGAGGCAATTCTGTCGCAAAATCAGGCGCTGATTGACCAGTTCCTGAGTGAAGTCGATGCAGCAGCCGTATATGCCAATGCTTCTACCCGGTTTACGGATGGTGGCGTATTTGGTTTAGGAGCCGAAATAGGCATTTCAACCCAAAAGCTTCACGCTCGTGGCCCCTTTGCGCTGGAAAAATTAGTCACCGAAAAATGGATAGTTGTGGGCGATGGCCAGGTCCGTTGGTAAGCCAATGGCTGCTCATGACCGCAATAAACCTTATACTTGTACCAAATTCCTCCTATGATTAAATCAAAATCAACTCTATTCCAAATCCTTGCTGGCTTGCTGATACTAACGAGTTTACGGGTGCAGGCTCAGGCGTTAAAAGTCGGCTTTACCCGTATCGATTACATTGTATCGCAATCGCCTGAAGCAAAGGAAGTCACCAATCAACTCAACATTCAGCAAGCGCAGGCCGAGAATGAGTTAAAGCGGATGCAAACCGAATTTCAGACCAAGTATTCGGCATACCAGTCGGGTGTTGCGCAGATGACCGACGTTATTCGCAAAGATCGGGAGACCGAACTGCAAACCCTCCAGACCCGGATTCAGCAGTTTAGTCAAACAGCCCAGGAATCTCTGCAAGGCAAATATGGGCAAATGATGAAGCCTATTCTGACCAAAATTCAGCAAGCCATCGACACGGTAGCTTCACAGAACGGCTATCATTACATCATCAATGTAACGTCGAACTCAGATGTGCTCTATGCGGCAGAAGAACTGAATATTACGGATCTGGTCCTTAAGAAAATGGGAATCACTCCGGGTCAGAACGCTGATAAACCGGCCAATGCTCCGGCCCCAGCAACGCCTAAAGCCGCAGCACCTCCTAAAAAGAAGTAGGCCTTAAATCGTCTCGATCCGAATAGCAAACCGCCCATGAATGTAAATTTCATGGGCGGTTTGCTTGCTTAAGGTCTAGTACCCGTACCAGTCTCCCCACCATTTCTGCAAACTCCGACGGATCTCAGCCTCGCGGGCATTCTGACCAGGTTCGTACAACTTGTGGCCTTTCAGTTCGTCGGGCAGAAAATTCAACGGCACAAAATTACCTTCGTAGGCATGCGCATATTCGTACTCTTTACCGTAGCCAATCTGCTTCATGATCTTCGTAGGCGCATTGCGCAGGTGTAAAGGCACAGGCAGGTGAGCCGTTTGTTCGGCCAACGCAATGGCGTCGTCAATGGCCACATAACTGGCATTACTCTTCGGTGATGTAGCCAAGTACACGGCCACCTGCGACAGGATGATTCGTCCCTCAGGCATCCCAATAGCCCGAATGGCCTGTACCGCTTCCGACGCCATAATCATAGCCGTTGGGTTGGCATTTCCAATATCTTCAGATGCCAGAATCAGCATCCGGCGGGCAATAAAAACAGGGTCTTCGCCAGCCACAATCATACGGGCCATCCAATATAAGGCGGCATTCGGATCGGAGCCGCGCAATGACTTGATAAAGGCCGAAATAATGTCGTAATGCTGCTCGCCCGATTTGTCGTACCGGGCAATATTCTGCTGGGCTACGGTCGTTACCCCTTCATCGGTAATCACCAGCGACTCCGACGATACATGTGCCGAGGCCACTAATTCGAGCAAGTTCAGGAGCTTACGTCCATCGCCACCCGATAAGCGCAACAGAGCATCGTACGACTCAACCCGAATCTTCTTCGACTGCAGAAAAGCGTCCTGCGCAATGGCCCGATCTACAACCTGAATCAACTCATCGCGGCTGAGCGCTTCCAGAATATACACCTGACAACGCGACAGTAAAGCACTGTTGACTTCAAAGGAAGGATTTTCGGTCGTAGCTCCAATGAGCGTGATCTGGCCTTTCTCAACGGCTCCCAACAACGCATCCTGCTGGCTTTTGTTGAACCGATGAATTTCGTCGATAAACACAACGGGTGGAAACATTCCACTAGGCCGGCTCAACACATCGCGAATTTCTTTAACTCCCGAATTAATAGCACTTAAAGCGACAAATGGTCGTTTAACCGCTTCGGCCAGCAACAGAGCCAGGGTTGTTTTCCCTACCCCCGGCGGCCCCCACAAGATCATGGAAGGCAAGCGCCCGGCCTGAATAGCCCGACGCAAAGCGCCTGTAGGCCCAATCAATTTTCGCTGACCAATTACATCGTCGAGTGTACGCGGGCGCACTCGTTCGGGCAATGGAGTTGAGTCTGTATTCATTTGACGAAGGTACCACCAATAGCTTATGCAGGTCAAGTATGGTTAGATAGGGCCAGGGATTGTTACGTTGGGTCAAGGGTAGTCGGGAACTGGTAGCAACGACGATACTTGACCACACTTGACAACCCCTGACTTTAAAAAAATAAACCCCGACAACCAGGTTTCGGTTATCGGGGCCAGAAAAGAGTTTGGGAATAGTCAGCGTCAGAGCGACACATTTTCAAGCGTAACGTACCGCTTGAGATTGCTCATGGCACCAAAAATCAAATTATAAACAGACTGTATATTGATTTGCATGAGCGCCGAAATTTCTTCATTGCTCATATTCTGGAAATACCGAAGATGAACGGCTTCGCGCTGACGACGAGGAAGTTTCTCAAGTGCCTGATGCAGACAATCATTGATAAACATATCTTCTTCGTGGTTAATCAGCATGTTCTCGTAGGAGGGGTCGGAGCCGGGTAACGTATCGCCCACACGCCGACCGTTAATCATATCGTCCTGACTTACTAATTTTTGTTCGGCAGTGAGGTGACGAACCAGTTTACGCTTGATCGAGGCCATCAGATAAAATCGAACGGAGGTTGTTGGCCCGATGGTGCTACGGTGTTTCCAAAGTTCAACAAACAAATCGTGGATGCAATCTTTAATTAACGCCCGGTCGGTGGCAAAATGGACGCAGTAATGGTAAAGGGTTTGAACATAATTCTGATACAATCGGGCAAACGCGTTTTCATCACCACCGCGAAACAGATTCCATAAGGTTTCGTCGTCGGGGCCATTTTGGGTACGAGAGCGGGCCATGATAAGGGGTGTAAAGGTTAGGAATAGCCTTGAGGTGTGTAAACTTACCCATAAAAAATAGAATTAAAAAAATACTTCGAAAAAATTTTTATAATCTCTGATTTTCAGTTTCTAGTGACACAAAGGAGAAATTTTTCCCATCGAATAACCCTTTATTACTCAGTTTCAAATTAGGAATAACTAAAAGTGCCATAAACGACAAAGTCATAAACGGTGCCGCGAGCGTACTTCCCAATTCTTGCTTGGCATATTGGTCCAGGGATGCGTATTGTTCGGCGATTGCGTACCCATCAGCGTCGGTCATCAACCCGGCCACAGGTAACGCCAGCAATAAAGCCTTGTCATTTTTTTGATTAGTAGCCTGCCAATTACTGACTGCCGACAGGCCGCCTTTTGCCTCAATTACCAGATTAACCGCCTTACAAATACTCGCATCGTCGCAGCCGACCGCTGTAATGTTGTGCGAATCATGCCCAACAGATGAAGCAATGGCGCCGTGTTTCAAGCCGAAATTTTTGATGAAGGCAACAGCGGGTGGCGCATCCTGATAGCGATTTACGACGACTAACTTCAGAACATCGCGCTCTACATCGGGTACCATCTGGTCTCCATCTGGCCTCAGGGACAGGTGCAGTTCGTTCGTAATCAATTGACCATCGAGTGCTTCAATAACGCGCACTGACCTCGGCGATCCGTTTGCCTCCGCTAGTTTCACCACAAAATCGGCTGCTTTTTTGGGCTGGCAGTTAAATTGATTAACGTGTTCACTTCGTACGTCCTGAATCTTCGACTGACCATTTTCTGCCACGACTTCGCCATGGATGACCGTCTGTTTTATCTTAAATGTCTGCAGGTTATCAACTATAATATAATCAGCGGGATCGCCTTCGCGTAATAAGCCAACGGGCAACCGATAATGCAGGACAGGGTTCAGACAAGCTGCACGTAGTACGTCCCAGATCGAATGGCCTTGCGCCAATGCCCTCACTACAAGCTGATTGATGTGCCCTTCGGCCAGCGTATCAGGATGCTTATCATCGGAGCAGAACATAATCTGTTCTGGATATTGAGCTAGCAGGGGGATCAGGGCATCGAAGTTTCGGGCTGCACTCCCTTCACGAATCAGGATATGCATACCCCGCCTGGCTTTGTCAAGGCCCTCTTCATAAGTGAAGCATTCATGGTCGGTGGTAATGCCCGCATCTATATACTGCTGAGCCTTATCGCCCATCAGACCCGGTGCATGCCCATCTACGGGCTTGTTGAACGCCTGAGCCAGCGCGATTTTTGCCATTACGTCCGGGTCCTGATAGAGCACACCCGGAAAATTCATCATCTCGGCCAGGTAACCGATTTCCTTCATCGCCAGCAACTTGCGAACATCCTTCACACCAATCGTGGCCCCTGCGGTTTCGAAAGTAGTGGCCGGTACGCAGGATGGAGCCCCAAACATAAACTTGAACGGTACTCGACGGGCTTCCTCAATCATATAATGAACCCCTGCCACGCCAAGCACATTACCAATCTCGTGGGGGTCCGAAACCGTAGCCACCGTACCATGCACCACCGCCAGCCGGGCAAACTGTGGCGGAGTCAGCAGTGAACTCTCCACATGAACATGCGCATCGACAAACCCAGGCAGCGCATAGGGTTCGCCCAAACGTTCGGGGCCCAGTTTATGAATTTCACTAATACGATTATTCTCAAACGTGATGGTCCCGTAGAAAATCGTTTGATCGAACAGATTCAGGATATTGGCAGTAAGCATAAAGGAACTTTCAACAGTTTAAAGCCTGTATGTTAACGTTCGGACAAAATAAATTGAGCGACTACGGCATTGTGCTTAACGAACGTCAGCCTAGAATGCTCACACTACCCGTCAAATACGAATGAATAATTTTCGACGATACATCCATCGGAGCAGCAGGTAAAAAATGCCCAGGGTAGCCAGTCCGACAAGCAATTGTTCATACGGCTCTCCAAAAACCTGAAATAGCCGATGTCCCAGGTGGGTATATAACGACTTGACAATAAAATGACTGATCAACTCAACCAGGCAGTAGATTGCAATGGAATTCATCCCGACAACGACCAGAGGAAAAGCCCATTTGCGCCAGCCTTTCACGTCTATAATTCCATAGAAAGCAGCCAGGAACCAATAGCACAAGCCTCCGCTGAACAGCACCCATGCGGGTGTCCAGATCCGTTTCACAATAGGACAGATACCGGCCCATTGCAGCACTAATCCACTCACAAGACCGATAGCCCCAGCTACTGCCAACCGTTTCAGAATTTCCTGGCTTGTCAGATCGGACCGTAGCCAGCGCCCGGCCTGTAAGCCCAATAGCATAGTCCCCAGCGTTGGAATAAAACTCAGGGTGGCATACCCTCCACCGTTGAACAAAAATGGCTTTTCCCGGGGAAATAAATTCAGAAACCAGGTGTCAAACGCCCAGGCCAGATTACTATTCTTGTTAAAATGGGCCATCAATCCTGTGTAATGATTCGGCCAGTCGGCCGGAACGCCAACGGCCGTATAGTCTATACCTACGGGCGACGGATACAGGACAAACGCCAGCCAGTAGCCGATCAAAATAGCGCCAAAAGCCAGCCAGCCGATTCGGGGTGACGTATTGCCCAGCAAGAACAGAAAAGAATAACCAAGGCCGATTTGCGTAAGCGTATCTTCAAAAGTAAAGTACGTCTGGTCGGCATGCGTAGACCGCAGAAAAATACCCAGCAAAATCAAAATCAGCGACCGCCGGACCGCATGACCAAACTGAACCCCAAATGATTCGCCCTGCTTGACCCGACTGGCAATCGAGTACGGCAGCGCAACCCCTACCAGAAACGAAAACGACGGCTGGATCATGTCGTGCAATGAACAGCCAGCCCAGGCTACATGGCTCTGATGGAAGGTCAGAAAGGACCAGAATGAACTATCAGGGAAAGCCTCATGAAGATGATGGAACCTTAAAATCTCGGCCGCCATGAGTGTCATCACAAAACCTCGATAGGCGTCCATAGACATCAATCGGCCAGCCAGAAAGCCAGCCTGTTTGTCGGGCGTAAGTTGGGGCATAGTAAAGGGAAAGGAATTCTTCGGCCAAACTCCGCATTGACATTCATATTCGCAACAGCATAGAATAAAGTTTTTTGAGAGGTGGTATATTTCGGGCCAATACGTCTCTTTATTAAACGATCAGGCGTAGTCAAGTATAGTCAGGGATTGCCAAGTATAGACAAGTGTGGTCAAGTATAGTCAGGAACAATTCTTGACAATCCCTGACTATACTTGACCACACTTGTCTACTTCTACCTGACAGTTAATTTAAAACCACATTGCTAAATGGCTGCCCGAGTATTAAAAGTTCACCCTGCCGATAATGTCATTGTTGCGCTCCGCAACCTATCCGCTGGCGAACACATCGAATTTGAAAACGATAGGTATGAGCTACCCTACGCCGTTGGCGCTAAACACAAATTTGTGACTG
The DNA here is from genome assembly GCF_000374025.1 of Spirosoma panaciterrae DSM 21099. Taxonomy (GTDB): domain Bacteria; phylum Bacteroidota; class Bacteroidia; order Cytophagales; family Spirosomataceae; genus Spirosoma; species Spirosoma panaciterrae. Next base: position 108,749 of record NZ_KB893180.1, read on the forward strand.
AGGACCGGCAACCCGGCGACCCGATTACGATGTATGGCGTACTGGTTGGCAAAGCAACCCAACCCATCCGACGCGGAGAACCGATTACAACTTTCAATTTGAAGCATGACGCGGATCGATATGGCCTCGACAAAAAACAACCCTACCTGTGGCAACCACCCGATGTGTCGCAGTGGCAGGGCCGCACGTTCATGGGATATCACCGGGCCGACGGGAGCGTGGGTACACGAAATTACTGGCTCGTAGTACCGCTTGTATTTTGTGAAAACCGCAACGTGCTCATTCTAAAAGATGCTTTTGAGCGCGAATTAGGCTATGCTCAACCCGACATCTACCGGGAACAGGTCCATGAACTGATCAGCCTGTACAAAGCAGGCGAACTGGACGTTGTCAAAAAAATGCAGCCATTTGTTGAACCGGCCTTTGCCCATCAGCAAGTTGCCAAACGCCCGTTCAAAAACATTGACGGCATCAAATTTCTGACGCATGAAATGGGCTGTGGTGGTACGCGTCAGGACTCCGCTTACCTGGGTTCCTTACTGGCAGGCTTTATCAACAATCCGAACGTGGCTGGTGCAACCGTTTTGAGCCTGGGTTGCCAGCACTTACAGGTCGACATGATTTCGGCAGAAATCAAACGACAGAATCCGAAGTTCGACAAACCTCTGCTCTTGTTCGAACAACAGGCTGGCACCGAATACACGCTGATGTCACAAGCCATTAAAGAAACCTTCCTGGGACTGATCGAAGTCAACAAGATTGAACGGCAACCCGCACCATTGAGCAAATTGACCATTGGCCTCAAATGTGGGGGCTCCGATGGCTTTTCAGGCATATCGGCCAACCCGGCCCTGGGCCAACTGTCCGATATTGTCGTAACGCTGGGCGGTAAAACTGTACTGGCCGAATTTCCCGAACTGAACGGTGTTGAACAGGAGCTTATTAACCGTACCGACGACACCACGAAAGCCCAGAAGTTCATCGACCTCATGAGTACGTACTCGGCTCAGGCCGAAGCCGTCGGTTCTGGTTTCGACATGAATCCGTCGCCCGGAAATATCAAAGACGGACTCATTACCGATGCCATTAAATCGGCAGGAGCGGCCAAGAAAGGAGGCACTTCGCCCGTTGCCGACGTACTCGACTATGCCGAACCGGCCACTACGCCGGGGCTGAACCTGCTCTGTACTCCTGGCAACGATGTGGAAGCGACAACTGGAATGGCTGGTTCGGGCACCAACGTGATTGTTTTCACGACGGGCCTCGGAACACCAACGGGTAATCCAATCTGCCCGGTGGTAAAAGTATCGACCAATACAACTCTTAAAAACCGGATGCCCGACGTGATCGACTTCGACAGTGGTCCGATCATCGATGGCGAACAAACCATTTCGCAGAATGCCGACGCCATGCTGGAATACATTGTCCGGCTGGCATCGGGCAACGAAACAACACAGGCCGAGCGCCTGGGCCAAGACGATTTCATTCCCTGGAAACGGGGCGTTTCACTTTAATTAAAAAGCGAAAGAGTGAATGAGTGAAAGAGCGAACCTACCAGATAGTATTCGCTTCAGCCTCTCTTTCGCTCTTTCACTCATTCACTCTTTAACCTATGTTCTCTCTCCAAAATAAAACCGCCCTCATCACGGGGGGAGCCAGTGGCATTGGACTGGCCATTTCAAAAACGTTTGCCCAGGCAGGCGCATCGGTACATATCCTCGACCTCAATGCCGATCAGGCCGAACAGGCCGCCAGCGAAATTCGGCAAACGGGCGGATTGGTAACCAGCCATGCTGTCGACGTATCGAATCAAAGCCAGACGGTAGAGGTCATCAATCAGATTGCCGAGCAGGGCCCAATCCATATTCTGGTGAACAATGCGGGCGTATCGCACATTGGGACCGTCGAAACCACAACCGAAGCCGATTTCGACCGGATTTTTCGGATCAATACCAAAGGGGTTTATAACTGCCTGTTTGCGACGATTCCACACATGAAAAAAAACGGAGGGGGCGTAGTGCTCAATATGGCCTCGATAGCGGCTACGCTTGGGATTCCTGATCGCTTTGCTTACTCGATGAGCAAAGGAGCGGTGCTAACCATGACCTTGTCGGTAGCAAAGGATTACCTGAAAGACAATATCCGCTGCAACTGCATTTCGCCCGCACGCGTGCATACACCATTTGTGGACGGTTTCATCGCCCGGACCTACCCCGGACGTGAAGCTGAAATGTTTGAAAAGCTCTCAAAAACCCAGCCGATTGGCCGTATGGCCGAACCCGAAGAAGTAGGCGCGTTGGCGCTCTACCTGTGCTCCGACGAAGCGGGCTTCATCACTGGCTGCGACTATCCTCTGGACGGTGGTTTTACCCGATTGAATAACTAATCAGAGTGTTAGGTACATGTCGTAGTTGAGCACTTCATTCTCGAACTGGCCTACTTCGACAAACCCATATTTCTGGTAATACCGATGGGCGCGGACGTTTCGGGTCTGCACCCCACCCCATAAAATTATCCGCTGCTTGTTCATGGCCCTGGCGATTGTCAGGGCTTTTTTCATTAAATGACTCCCCAGACCTCGGCTCTGATACACATCGGCGATGGAAGGCGCTATCGAAAAATCGGTTTCTGCATGGATGGGTATGCCCAACGTCTGAAAGCGGGCAGCATCTGAAGGCGTAGCTCCCGACAGTAACAAAACATAGGCAACAATGGTCTGATTATCGGCAGAAGTAGCAACCAGACGCACGATTTCGGCCGGATTCAACGTCTTGCAGATATGCCGTACCGTTTCCTCAACAAACGAATGAGGGGCAAAATAGCTTCGGGTCTCGGCCGATAAGCCCTTAAAATAACCCGTCAGTTTAGGTGCATCCGTTGAATCCAAAAGCCGAATAACAATTGGCTCGTCGGGCGACAGGTGAATGGTTTCGGGGGCAAGCGCTTCCATAGCTACAAATGGCAGATTATAATAAGCTTTATAGTCACGATATATTGTCACCCATCAAAAAGCCAGCAATCGCCAGTACCATAACGACTCCGCCTACTATCAGTATAATAAATTCCCCCGGACCCAACGGCGGGTTATACCTGTTCGGATATACCTGTCTGTAGATGTAGTTGAGTTGTTTTACACTTGGAATCAAAAAGAGGAAGGGTGGTATAAATAAAGCCATCAGCGCCAGACTATCCGGCGAAAGCCTGTCCAGAACTCGCTGGGCTACAGCCAGTATAACAAAGCCCGTAGCGTACCCATTACCACTAATACCTGGATGCCCTTTTTCGACAGCGAGATCATTGATGTGGTCCAATAACGTATGCACGAAAAATATATTAAAAATGGCCCGCCAGAATGGATAGATGTCCCATTCGTACACATTCCTGAAAAAAGCCCAGTTTTTATAAAACCAGTAAATGGTGTATATGCCAAACGAAAAAAAGGACAACAGACAGAAAGCCCAGACTGGCTGACTTTTCACATAAGGCACAATCTCTACATCGTTGTCATTTCCGGTCATGCGGATGGTTGTATTAAGTTGGGGAGCAATATAGCTCATCCATGACTAAATGGACACTAAAAAAATAATAACGAATTGCGAAAACAGGGGTTGCATTCATACGGGCAGGCCCTAACCCTGGAGCATAGTTTTGTTGCCGGCTCCTCCTTGGAAAAAGAGCAAAATAGTCGTAAATTAGCCAGATTCTAAACGACGCTGATGAGCTTTAAATTAACTTCAGAATTCCAGCCTACTGGCGATCAGCCAAAGGCCATAAGTCAACTTGTCAAAGGTATCAACGAGGGCGAACCTTCTCAAGTGTTGCTTGGGGTAACGGGCTCAGGTAAGACGTTTTCTGTAGCCAATGTGATTGCCCAGACCAATCGCCCGACCCTCGTCCTGAGTCACAACAAAACCCTGGCGGCCCAGTTGTACGGTGAGTTCAAGCAGTTTTTCCCTGAAAATGCGGTCGAGTATTTCATTTCCTACTACGACTACTACCAGCCCGAAGCGTATATAGCTACCACCAATACCTACATTGAGAAAGACCTGGCCATCAATGAGGAAATTGATAAACTTCGACTGGCTGCTACATCGGCCCTGATGAGCGGTCGGCGCGATGTGATTGTGGTGGCTTCGGTATCCTGCATTTATGGCATGGGAAACCCCGAGGAATTTAAAAACAACGTGGTTCGGATTGGTGTTGGCGAACGAATGAGCCGCAATCAGTTTCTGCATCAGTTGGTCAGTATTCTGTATAGCCGAACCGAAGCCGAATTTCAGCGGGGGAATTTTCGGGTCAAAGGCGACACCGTCGATCTCTATGTAGCCTACGCCGATTTTGCCTATCGGGTAATTTTCTTCGGTGACGAGATCGAAACCATTCAACGGATTGACCCATCGACGGGTAAAAAACTTTCTTCGGAGAGTATGGTGACCATCTTTCCGGCCAACCTGTTCGTAACGAGTGGCGATACCCTGAAAGGGGCTATTCACGAAATACAGGACGACCTGGTGGCGCAAATCCGCTATTTTGAATCGGACTTCCGGGAGCAGGAAGCCACCCGTATTCGCGAACGTACCGAATTCGATCTCGAAATGATGCGTGAACTTGGTTACTGCTCCGGTATCGAAAACTACTCCCGCTACTTCGACCGACGTAAACCCGGCCAGCGCCCCTTCTGCCTGCTCGACTATTTCCCGGACGATTATTTGCTGGTGATCGACGAAAGTCACGTGACCATTCCGCAGATTCGGGCCATGTGGGGGGGCGACCGTTCCCGAAAAACCGCCCTGGTCGATTACGGCTTCCGACTACCATCGGCGCTGGATAACCGTCCGCTCACGTTCCAGGAATTCGAAGACTTATCGGGCCAAACCATTTTTGTTTCAGCCACTCCATCCGACTACGAACTTCGCCGGAGCGAGGGTGTTGTGGTCGAACAGCTTATTCGGCCAACGGGTCTGCTCGATCCCGAAATCGAAGTCCGGCCAAGTTTGAACCAGATCGACGACCTGCTCGAATCCATCGATAGCCGGGTTAAGCGGAATGAGCGTGTTCTGGTAACGACCTTAACGAAGCGAATGGCCGAAGAACTGACGAAATATCTGGACCGAGTCGGTATCAAAACCCGCTACATCCACTCCGAAGTAAAAACGCTGGATCGGGTCGAAATTCTGCGCGATCTACGGCTGGGCAACTTCGATGTATTGGTTGGGGTGAACCTCCTGCGTGAAGGGCTCGACTTGCCTGAAGTTTCGCTGGTGGCGATCATGGACGCCGATAAAGAAGGCTTCCTGCGCGACATCCGGTCGCTGATTCAAACCATTGGTCGAGCCGCCCGAAATGCGAATGGCAAGGTGATTATGTATGCCGATACCATTACCGGCTCCATGCAAAAAGCCATTGATGAAACCAACCGTCGGCGGGCTATTCAGATGGAGTATAATGCTGATAACAACATTGTGCCGACTACAGTATTGAAGTCCCGAGAAGCGATCATGGGTCAAACCAAAGTGGCCGACTCGAAGGTAAAGCATTTCTACGTAGAGCCGGAAGAGATTCGAATTGCGGCCGACCCCATCGTGCAGTATATGGGAAAGAGCGATCTGGAAAAGGTCATTGTCGAAACGCAGTCAAAAATGGAGCGGGCCGCCAAAGACCTCGACTTCCTCGAAGCTGCCCGCCTGCGCGACGAATTGTTTCAATTGCGCGATAAATTGAAGCAGCAGACGGCTTAATTTGCAAACCGACTACTTTCCATTTTGCAGCAGCTAATTGTAAAATGGAAAGTATTTAATTATCTTTGCAACGGTTGGGGTGAGAGCCTCGACCCTTCCTTGAGGTAATGCGACCGGCCGGATAGCATTACCTCATTGTATTTTACGGCTAATGGTGCCATCGAAAATCTCTTTTCGTTTTAGCCGAATCAGCTCACTTTTCCAGATAATCCACAGCTCTTTTATTAATTGCGAACTGGATCGTTTAAGTCGGCCTTTGATAGCCCCTATCAATTTATTTTTTTCAATAGAGCTTTTTACATGAATTAACACATAATCAGCTTGGCGACGGGCATCTCTAATTTCATTGTCGATAGCTGATGCAGTAGGACGCTGATTATGCTTAAATTCAACCAAAATTTGTTCTTTAAGCAGATAGGCATCTGGATTTTTGTTGCCTTGTCTGTCGTCGACAGCTAACAAACGTACCTGATAACCTAACTTTGCCAACAAAATTGCGGTTTCAACATTATTTTCTGCTTCGTGTGAAGCATGCGTAACGTGTACTTCCACATACCCGCCCGAAGGCTCAATTTCATTCGTACGTGGATCAGGATAAACAAGTCGGTAGTTACGGGTGTCAGACATGAAGCGATAGCAACGAATAGCCCCCCGAAAGTTACAAAATCTTTTTACCTTAGCAATCTGGAAGCTAAAACCTAAAACTACTCATGAAACGTATACTGATTATTCTTGGCATTATTGCCGCTGTTGTGCTGATTGGCCTTTTTTCGTTACGTAGCTGGACAAAATCCGCCAGCCCTGAAGCGATTGCAGAGGTGAATCAGGGCGGGCTGAAAATCAAGGTAGATTACTGCCAGCCTTATAAGAAAGGTCGCAAAATTTTTGGGGGTCTGGTTCCCTATGGAAAAGTATGGCGCACCGGGGCTAATGAAGCAACCGTGATCGAGTTCGATCAGAATGTCATTGTAGCCGGACAACCGCTCGATAAAGGTGAATATTCATTGTGGACCATTCCATCGCAGGATAATTGGATTGCCATTTTCAACAGCGAAACTGGTCAGTGGGGCACCAATTACGACCAGACGAAAGACGTACTACGGGTACCGATTGTCTCCCGAAAACATAGCCCGGCCGCCGAACAGTTTTATATCAGCTTCTCCCCGTCGGCCAATGGCACCGATATGATTCTGGCCTGGGACCAAACCGAGGCCGTTTTACCTATTCAGAAACGGTAACGATCAGAATTGGGATTTGATTGACCATTTTAAATAGCATCTTTCGTAAAAAACAAAATCAAAGTCGGTCAATCAAATCCCATAAATCCCGGTTCTGACATTAGCGATGAAAGCTTAGCCCGATAAATTTCAATGCGTCGGGGAGGCCCGTTCGCCAGTACGACCAGGTGTGTGCTCCGTCACGGGCGCGGTATTCATGTGGAATTTTTCGCTCCAGCAACGCCAGATGCAGCATGGCATTGCCAACAGTTAGCGCATCATCATCCCCACAATCGATATACCAGCGTACTTTATTAAGATCGGCTTCAGGGGCCGAACGTGCCAATGTGATGGGACTGTTTCGTTTCCAGGTCAAAGTCAGTCGTTCCTCTCCTTTTACAGGGCCACTGAATACGGGGGCAAAAACGGTATTAAACCGTTCGTCAGGAATACTGACAAACGCTTCATCGGTACGAACCCCCGCACTCAAGGCCGCACAGGCGACAAACAAATCAGGATGATGCATCGCCAGCATCAGTGCGCCAAAGCCGCCCATCGATAACCCGGCAATCGCCCGGAACTCCTGCTGGGTACGCGTTCGAAACATCGAATCGATGTGCGGAATCAACTCCTGTACAAACATATCTTCGTAACGAACCTTATTCTGATAGTCATTCACATAGAAAGTTGCTCCCGCATTTGGCATGACAATAATCATTGGCGGAAAATCACCGGCTTTGATACCTTCGTCGGCAATTCGGTCTGCTTCACCAAACTGAATCCAGCCGGTTTCGTCATCGCCATACCCATGCAACAGATACAGTACCGGGTAGCGTCGATTCGAGGTATAATAATCGGGAGGCAGGTAAATGGAGAACTTGACCGCCTGATTCAACAGCGAACTATTAAACCGCATACTTTCCAGCAGCCGCGCCTGTGGTGCCGGTAAAACAGGGACGGGCCCAGTCGTTTGCGAAGAAGTTAACTGCGCCCGTCGACGCGATTGAGCTGAGCTGGTAAGCGTAAAGGCAACCAGAACAGCCCAGAGTATTAAACTACGAATCGGCATTAGCGTAAAAGGCGATGAAAGGAGGTTAAATTTATGCGAATTTTTCCAGTCGTCGCCTTTGCGGTATAAATTGACCGTTTCTTTGTCAACTATTCCAGGCCGACCTCTTCGCTTGTGTCATCCATTAAACGTGTTCATGATGCCCAAACGCTTAACCTCCTTCCTCTTTTTAACAATTTTATTAGCGTATACCACCCAGGCTCAAACCCTTCCCGACTGGGAAGACCCGCAGGTAATTAGCCAGCAAACCGAGAAACCGCACGCTACCCTAGTCCCATTTGCCACCGAACAGCAAGCCCTCAACGCAACCAACTGGCGAACATCGCCCAACATTACGCTCCTGAATGGCACCTGGAAATTTCGGTGGGTGAAGCACCCCAACCTAATACCTGCTAATTTCTACTTACCTTCTACCAACGATCAAAACTGGGATAATCTGCCTGTACCATCCAACTGGCAGGTTGTTGGTGCCCGCGAAGGTCGTCCGTACGACCGCCCCATCTTCACGAATATTAAACATCCCTTTCCGGCTACTCCCCCACGGATCATAGCCGATACCAACGCTGTTGGGTTGTACCGACTCCGGTTTACAGCTCCGGCCAATTTTCAGGACCGATCTATATTTCTGCATTTTGCAGGGGTCCAATCGACCTGTCGGGTCTATCTGAACGGTCAGCCTGTAGGTTATCATGAAGACGGGATGACACCTGCCGAATTTTTAATTTCTGACAAACTAAAAGCAGGCGAGAATCTGCTGGCAGTTGAAGTCATCAATTGGTCGGATGGGAGTTATCTGGAAGATCAGGACTTCTGGAGGCTTTCCGGAATTTTCCGGGATGTATTTCTGGTTTCGACACCCAAAACCTACCTCCGCGATCTGGCCGTTGTGACGGACCTAGACGACCAGTACCGTGACGCGGTTCTGAAAATTAATGCGTCGGTTCGAAACCTGTCAGGGGTAGCTACGCAAGCGCCTTACCGTTTGCGAGTGACCTTATACGACTCAAAAAAAGCACCCGTTTTTACCGAAACGATCAACTCTGACAATGCGACTGATACCGGCCAGGAAAGCCTGTTCCGGTTCCGAAAAGAGATAAAAGCGCCCGCTTTGTGGAGTGCCGAATCGCCCGTACTCTACACGCTTACGGTTCAGTTGATCGGCTCCGATGGGCAACCTACCGAAGTTGTTAGCCAGCGAGTGGGCTTTCGGGAAATGACCCTGACCGACGGGCAACTGCTCCTCAATGGTAAACCCGTCACGTACAAAGGCGTTAATCGGCATGAATTTGACCCTACTACTGGCCGGGTTATAAGCCGGGAGTCCATGATTCGGGATATCACATTGATGAAACAATTGAATATCAACGCCGTACGAACATCTCATTACCCCAATGTCACGGATTGGTACGACCTGTGCGACGAATATGGTCTGTATGTAATTGACGAAGCGAATATTGAAAGCCATGATTTATGGGGCAAAGGCCAAACTCCGGCCGCAAAACCTGAATGGCGGGATGCCTTCGTAGCCAGGGGTCGAGCCATGGTCGAACGCGACAAAAACCATCCTAGCATTGTGATCTGGTCATTGGGCAACGAAACAGGTATGGGCCAAAACTTCAAGGATATGGCCGATATTATGAAGTTGATCGACCCAACACGCCCTATACATTACGAAGGCCGCCAGCCTTACAACGGAACTTCACTAACCAGCTTCGACATCATTTCGACCATGTATCCATCTGTCGACGACATGCTGAAACTGATGGAAAAAGATCCCTCACGCCCGGTTATCGTCTGCGAATACGCCCATGCGATGGGCAACAGCGTCGGCAATTTGAAAGACTATTGGGCAGCCATCGACAAATATCCACGTTTGCAGGGTGCTTTTATCTGGGACTGGGTCGATCAGGGACTTCGGATTAAAAATAAGGCGGGTAAAGAATTTACCGATCATATCAATTACATCGACGGCGCAAACGCCTGCGACGGCCTGGTCAATCCCGACCGTACACCACAGCCCGAAACCAATGAGGTGAAGTTAATTTACCAATACATCAAACTCACGCCTTCTACCCCACTCTCAGCCGGTCAACCCGTTAAAATCAACGTTCGGAATACATATGATTTTCAATCGCTCGAACCCTTCCGACTGGAATGGGAACTTCTACGCAACGGCGATGTAGTGCAGCGCGGGGCAGAAACCAACTTGGTTGCCAAACCGGGGCAAACTCAGGTTATCACTTTGCCCGTTCGCTTGAATGCGCCCATCGATTCACGGGCTATCGATGGAAACGCCCGGCCCTCAGCGGCTAAGCTGGCCGAACAGAATGCTCAGGCAGGCGAATACTTCCTGAATGTAAGTATCCGGCAGAAGCAGGCTACCAGTTGGTCACCAGTCAATCACGAGGTAGCTTCGGGCCAGTTTCCCATTAAAATGGAATCGCCTACAGTACCTGTGATCGGGATGAACCGCATTCCGGCCGTAAAACTGACCCAAACCCCGACTGCGGCCACCATTCGGGGCAAAGATTTCGCCGTCGTATTTGATAAGACGCTCGGGACCCTGAGTCAATGGTTTTATAAAGGCAAGAATATAGTTGAAACGGGAGTGAAACCGAGTTTCTGGCGCGTCCCGACGGATAATGATGAAGGCGGAGGCAATCAGTCGTTCGCGGCTCGCTGGCGTAAAGCGGGTCTGGATACTGCCCAATTTCACCCCGTCGAATTCAACGTCGAAACCCGCCCCCAATGGGTACGGGTAAGCTGTACCAACAAATGGGAGGGCAAGGAAGGCGGCATCGTTCAACAAACAGATTATACAGTATATGGTACGGGAGATGTGCAGGTAACAACCACCTATACTCCTTCGGGCAAATTACCTCCACTCGCCCGTGTGGGCCTGCAATGGCAGCTCCCGGCCACTTTCAATACGGTAAGCTGGTATGGTCGTGGCCCCTTCGAAAGTTACACTGACCGGAAAGATGCCGCCAAAGTAGGGCATTATACCAGTAAACTGGCCGATCAGTTCTTTCCATATACGATGGCTCAGGAAAATGGGAACAAAACCGATGTTCGCTGGGTGCAGCTTACCAACGACCTAAACCAGAGCCTGCTTATTGTCAGTGATTTAGCGACCAGCTCGCTTTTAACTGTCAATGCTCGCGATTACACCGATGATGCGCTGCTGAAAGCCAAACAACCCGACACGCAGGAAGTGGAACGCGGTTCAGTGACGGTCCTTAATGTCGATATGGCACAGATGGGTCTGGGGGGCGATGATAGCTGGTCGCCCCGTGTACATCCCGAGTATCTGCTTCCGGCTACAAAGCCTTACACCTACTCGTTTCGGATGCGGCCAATCGATACGCGAGTGAATGTAGGGGACGTTATTAATCTGTCGCTGCCTCGCTAAGAACGATACCGATGGATATAATTAGCCCCTGATTTATGAAAAAAGAAATGGATTTTATCAAATTTAGCCGTCGGTATAACGTATGCCGATATAAAATCACCTATTTTCGGGCGTATACTAATCCATCGTTTAAACTTACCCTAGTTATATGGCCAAACTGATTATCGTGGATGACGAAAAACCGATTCGGGCAGCGCTACGCGATATCTTAGAGTATGAAGGCTACGAAGTAGACGAAGCGAAAGACGGAGAAGAAGGACTGGACATGATTCTGAATGGCAGCTATGATGTCGCTTTATGCGATATCAAAATGCCTAAGCTGAATGGTCTGGAAGTGCTGGCCAAAGTAAGCGAAGCCGAAAAAAGCACCCAGGTTGTCATGGTTTCGGCCTTCGGCAATGTTGAAAATGCTGTTGAAGCCACCAAACGCGGAGCCTTTGATTTCATTACTAAACCACCCGATCTGAACCGCCTGCTCATTACCGTTCGTAACGCTATCGAACGGGCCAAACTGGTGCAGGAAACCAAGACCCTCAAAAAGCGGATCTACAAACTGAACGAAATTGTTGGTGAGTCGGAACCGATCAAAAAGGTAAAGGATACCATCAACCGGGTGGCGGCTACCGAAGCGCGGGTGCTGGTAACAGGTGCCAACGGCTCTGGTAAAGAGATGGTTGCCAAGCAGATTCACGAAAAAGGGAGTCGCGCCAATCAGCCGCTGGTTGAGGTCAACTGTGCCGCCATTCCCAGCGAGCTTATCGAAAGTGAACTGTTTGGTCACGAAAAAGGAGCTTTTACCGGCGCTTCGGCCCGGCGAGTTGGCAAGTTTGAGCAGGCCGATGGCGGAACCCTGTTTCTCGACGAGATTGGTGATATGAGCCTGTCGGCGCAGGCAAAAGTGTTGCGGGCGTTACAGGAAAATAAAATTACCCGCGTTGGGGGCGACAAGGAAATTAAAGTCAATGTTCGGGTTATTGCCGCTACGAACAAAGACCTTCGGCAGGAAATCATCAATGGAAACTTCCGCGAAGACTTATTCCATCGCCTGAGCGTCATTATGATCAACGTTCCGCCCCTGGCCGAGCGTAAAGTCGATATTCCGCTGCTGGCCGACAAATTTTTGCATGACATTGGCAATGAATACGGGGCTCCTCCCAAAGAGCTGACACCCGATGCGATGACGTATTTACAATCCCTCCCCTGGACAGGTAACGTTCGGGAGTTGCGCAACGTTATCGAACGGCTCGTCATCATGTGTGGCGACACCATCACGCTTGAGGATGTGAAGCTGTATGCATAATGATTGAATGACTGAATGGTTGAATGATTGAATAATAAAGCTTGCGCCAATCTATTCAATCATTCAACCATTCAGTCATTCAATCATTAAATTACACCCTCTCACGTCGGAGTTATCGAACCGACCAATGACCCGGAAGGCACCATCGCCACCCACATACTGGCCCAGATCCTGCGTTTCAATAAACGAGCATGAATCCAGATTGGCCAGATCGATCACATTGATTCCGCCTGTCCGTGTATAATCGTCTGGATAGAAGCAAAACGGGTCGTTGATGTCTCTCAGTAGTATTCGCATAGTCGGACCTGCCTTAAACACACCTTTACCCATCGAATACGCCTGCGAAAGCAACTCCGTCATTCCGTACTCCGAATGAATCGTTGGCACGCCCAACTGCTCCATCAGGATTTCATGCACTTCCTCCCGAAGCAACTCCCGCCGACGCCCTTTCATCCCCCCCGTTTCCATCACAATCAACCGGGGCGATTGCCCTAGTTCTGACACGTCTGAACTCGACTCTGCCCAATCCAACAAGCCAAACGTGACTCCAATCAGTAATATCTTTTTTCCGTCCTCCTGTCCAATAAGTTGCTTCAGCTGTTCGGTAAGCTCTGAATGGTTGTGCAGATAAAAACCCGAGGCCGCCAGGTCTGCGCTTTGCAAGTGTCCTGTTTGGGCCATAAATTGCTGAACCATATACACGAGCGAGGAGTTATTTCGTTCAAGATAGGACGGCAGTAATGCCAGAATATGGAAGTCGCGAAGAGGTCCGTACATCTGCTCGAAAATGCGGGTACTTACGGCTTGATAGAGGGCAGAATCAGGCACTATATGACGACTGGTCTGTTCTCCGGTAGTTCCGCTACTGGCAAACGTTAGCGTAGTGTCGAAGTGAGCAGGTGTGGTTGTATCAATTCCGGTTAACACCGTGTGCGTTTTGAAAAAACCAATCGGCATAAACGGCACCTGTCGCAGATTATCGACTCGCTCCGGATGGCAGTTTAGGTGGCTTAAATAAGCCCGGTATACGGGATTGTGAACAGCCTGGTAACGAAATACCGCCAATGCCAGCGACTCGAACGTAGCTGGATTAGGAATGGCCAAACTGATGGCAAGTACCTGCTGCCGAAGTCCCTCCCGAACTGGAGTTGCTGCGGCCGAAAGCGTTAAAGAAAAAGACAAAGTAAAATAAGCGTTTATTGCACAACGAGTACAACAGTATGCGACGGCAACAAATTCACACATACCTCCTCGTTTTCGGAGTAGCCATCGGTTTATCGGCCTGCTTCACCGAACCCAACTACTCAACAACTCCCGAAATTGAATTTAAAGGGATATTCAAATACACACTTGCCGCCGGTAAGGGTGTAGGCCAATCGAAACGGGATTCGGTTGTGCTTACCATCGGTTTTAAAGATGGAGACGGTAATCTGGGAAACGACATCCCACTACCCAAAGCCGACTCGCTTCGCTATGCTTCAAATGGGGGCTGGGGGAATTATGAAATTAAAGCCTTCCGGCTTATCAACAAACAGTATGTGGAGTATCCTTTATCAATTTACAACTTTCTTCTCTTCCCTGACTTAGCGAAAAACAAACCCAAGGGCGCTATAGAAGGATCGCTGGATTTCAATCAAACGTTTCAGTACGGAACTGTTAATGTCTATTATCCGACTAAATTTCAAATCCGAATTCGGGATCGCGACCTAAATACCAGCAATGTAATCGAGACCGATACAATTACATTACCGTTCCTAAGATAAGACGGGATTCAGTTATAGTTTGGGGTGAGTGGGTGCGTATAAAACAGGCACCCACTCACCCCAAACTATAACTGAATTCTGCTAATCCGTATTCAGCACGATTCGGAATGTAGTGCCCTTGCCCACTTCCGAGTGCTTGACGAACAATTGCCCGTTGTGGTATTCTTCGACAATGCGCTTGGCGAGGGTAAGACCAAGTCCCCAGCCCCGCTTTTTAGTGCTGAAACCCGGCGAGAATACCTTTTGCATATTGGCTTTTGAAATTCCTTTTCCCGTATCGGTAATGTCGATAGCGACTTCGTGGTGCGGTAAGGGCAAAATATTAAGCCGTAACTCGCCTACGCCTTTCATGGCATCGACGGCGTTTTTGCAGATATTCTCAATGACCCACTCAAACAACAACTTATTGATTTTCACCTGCTGGTTAGCCGGAATCTGACTGACAAAACTCATACTAACCTTAGTAGAGATTCGGCGCGACAGGTAATCGGTAAACTGTTTGACGACTTCATTCAGGTTCTCTTCCTTCAATGTTGGGATGGAACCGATACTCGAAAAACGGGCTGTAATTGTCTCCAGCCGCTGCACATCTTTTTCAATCTCATCGGTTATAGAGGCATCGTACTGATCAGGGTCCGACCGCATGTACTCAACCCATGCCATCAACGACGACATGGGCGTGCCTAACTGGTGGGCCGTTTCTTTAGCCAGCCCAACCCAAACCCGGTTCTGCTCCGCCCTGCGCGACGAACTAAACGAAAGATACGCCAGAACGCCCAAAGCCGTTAATATGGCAATCAGGGCATACGGGATGTAATTGATTTGCCGCAGTACTTTCGAGTTTTCGTAATACATCAACCCCCGTTGACCATCGGTCATCACAACCGGAATTGGCCGATGGTTTTTACGCATTTCTGCAATCCGCTGTCGAAAAAAAGCCTGTTTTTCCGCATCAGGAAGTTTGTCAAAGCCTTCCGGCAAATCCAGATTTACCTGCTGGGATATCTGACCATTGTGATCCAGGTAAATAACCGGAATGGTCTTGTTAGCCTGTAGAATTTCGCTCGTCACAAAATTTATATCGCCATTATCCCCATCAGGCCGGCTGGTACTATACAGGTATTCAATGGCTTTCACATAAAGCTGAACATACTGTTCTTCACGATCTTCGAGCTTCAGGATTAATCGGCGGGTGTACAGCAGTGATCCCGTTCCTACCAGAAGCAGGTTCAGAGCAACTATGATTTTCAGAATATTATTCTGATTATAAATATCAAATGACTTCAGCATGTGGTCTTGCTGGCCGTAGGTTCAGCTTAATTTTTTAACGATAAAAATGCAGTAAACGTGCAAAGGTTGAACGTCTGACAAGGTACGAATGTTACAAACCTGAATAGGATTGATCAAAGATACGACCAATCTATTTGGACAAATTCTAAATAGAATCCTACTCGCAATTGGGTGCATTCATATCCCATAATAATGCCGTAATTTTGTAAAGGCTATATGCCCGTAAAGGTGCTTTTTTACCATGTTAGATACCTTCAAAGCAATTAGTTTGTCCTACAAAATGGCTCCGCTGCGGGTCCGTGAACTAATTGCACTTAACGAAGATGAAGCCAAACGGCTCATGCTTCGGTTACGGGACTTCTTCGGGCTGAGCGATCTGCTCGTTATCTCGACCTGTAATCGAACCGAAGTTTATTACGCATTTGAGCAAGATCTTAATACCGAAATTGCCCGCCTGTTGCTGATTGAAAAAGGGCTGACCGATACGGATAACTATTTGCCTTATTTTCAGTTTTTCGACGCCAATGACCAGGCGGTTAAGCACTTGTTTGAAGTGTGCGTAGGCCTACACTCGCAGGTTGTGGGCGACATGCAGATTCCTAATCAGGTAAAGCAGTCGTATCAGTGGTCGGCCGATCTGGAAATGGCTGGGCCGTTCCTGCACCGGCTGATGCATACGATTTTCTTTACCAACAAGCGGGTTGCCCAGGAAACGCCCTTCCGCGACGGAGCCGCTTCCTCTTCCTATGCCGCTGTCGAGCTGATCGATGAGTTGGTGGGTGAACACAGCCAACCCAATATTCTGGTGATTGGTCTGGGTGAAATTGGTACGGATGTCTGTAAAAACCTTGAAGCTCGCGGAGGCAACTCTAACATCACGCTCTGCAACCGTACAAAAGCCAAAGCCGAAGCCCTGGCCGAACAATGCGGTTTCCGCGTAGCTGACTTCGAGAACCTGACCGATGAAATTCGTAAGGCCGATGTGATCATCTCATCCGTCATGCGCGATGAACCACTGATCACTCCCGAATTGCTGAAACATGTTGAGGTATTAACTTTCAAATACTTCATCGATTTATCGGTTCCCCGTAGTGTTGACGCAACCGTTGAGCAAATTCCGGGTGTACTGGTCTACAACATCGATCATATTCGCAACCGGGCCGATGAAGCGCTGCAACAGCGTCTGGCTGCCATTCCACAGGTAGAAGCCATTGTGGCCCAGGCTGTCGCTGAATTTGGTGACTGGTCGAAAGAAATGGTGGTATCTCCCACTATCAACAAACTGAAAAATGCACTGGAGCAAATTCGTCGCGACGAAATTGCCCGGTACATGAAGCACCTTACCCCCAACGAGTCGGAGAAAGTAGACAAGATTACGAAGGGGATCATGCAGAAAATCATCAAGCTACCCGTTCTTCAACTGAAAGCCGCCTGCAAACGGGGCGAAGCCGAAACGCTGATCGACGTGCTGAACGATCTGTTCGACCTGGAAAAGCAGCCGGCTATTGACGAAAAACACACGTACTGACCAACACATTTACGATCTGGCTATATGTTTCTCTGCTTCCCGAAGGGCTAAAACTTTCGGGAAGTTTTATTTTATAATCCCGGCCTTATGACTCGACTCCTCAATGCCCTTTTTCGCCTATTGCTGATTGCCATATTGGTAGCGGGGCTGATTGCAATCTGGGAGCAAATTCGGGGCAACAGCCTGCTGAGCCGATTTCGCAAAGGCGACAACACGACCCAGAGCATTGTACTGAAGGAAGTAACCTCGCTGGGCAAGCTGGAGCTGGTGAAATATACCTTTAAAGACATCGTAGAGCATGAACAGGTCAATACCTTTCTGCCGAATGCCAATGCCATTCTGATTGTGGAAGGTGAAGCAACGGGGTGTATTGACTTAACAAAAATCACGGCTGCTGACGTAACTGCCGATGGCGATTCAATAACCGTCCGACTCCCTGAACCGGAATTGTGCACCTGGAAAATCAACCACGACCGATCGCGGGTGTACGATACGCACTTTTCGTTTCTGGATCAGTCTCAGCTAGTGAGCGATGCGTACCGAAAAGCAGAGCAACAGATCAAAACATCGGCACTCAACAGCGGTATTCTCGAACAAACTCGCCAGAATGCCAATCAGCTTCTACGACCTACCCTAGAGCGTATTTCAGGAAAGAAAGTAGGTCTGATCGTTCGAAAATAGGTTTTCAGACCCAATACAGTTGTGATGCGGATAGAAACCCGGTCCATTCCGTTTAAGATCACGGGGTTCCATCCGCATCGCAACCAGTTAACCCAAACTTTATTGATTCAGCTTATACCACTGAATATCGTTCAACGAAGCTCTTCGGAAAGTTGCTTTGGAATCGATCGCCGACGGGCCGTAGTATTTTTCGAGGTAGTCAAGAACCACTTTCTCCGACTCGCCCAAATCCCATAGTTTGTGGTACTTCTGCATCCAGCGAATGCGGTCAAGCCAACCCGCCCGCGTAAACCGATGCTGTAAAATAAGCTTCGATGAATGGCAGGCTGTACACTGCGATTTCACCATCATCAGATTGGCATCGGCCACCAGACCACTTTCGGTGTCAATTTTCAACGTGTCGATCATCTGGTTGCCAACGGTATATACATTAGCTTCCGAATTCTGGACTCGAAAACTCGACGCACCGATCAGAACAGCGCCAATAAAGACCATTAGTTTTACTGCTTTCATCATCTAGACAAGGGCTTTAACCGCAATACGGTGACAGGCATTATTCAGATAACCACCCGGATTCCATTGCGGAATAACCATTGGCTGTGTCGCTCCACTACTATCTGTGGCCCGTACCCACACTTCATAGTAACCTGCCTGCGGAAACGTGATCTCGGTTGACCATTGCTGCCAGGCCAGTCGGTTTTTGGGTGGCTGCAGTTTTGCTTTCTGCCAGGTTGCCCCGTAGTCGATCGAGGTATGTACATCCGCCACCATTCGGTCGCCAGCCCAGGCATGCCCACGCAAGGCCAGCGGCTTTTTCAGCTCGAACATAGCCCCGGTTTTGGGGTAGGTAATGAGCGATTTCACCGGCATCGATTCAATGATGCGGAAGTTTTCGGGTGTTTCGGCTATCTTCTCCCCTGGCTGTACGGGCCGAATAGGCATCCGATAGCTATGCCCTTCCATTTTGGCTCCATCGTGCACTTTATTACGTACCGCAATCGTGTGCAACCACTTACCCGATACCGACGCAGGCCAGCCTCCTATCACCAGCCGAAGCGGATACCCGTGTACCAGCGGAATATCTTTCCCGTTCACGGCCCAGGCAATGAGCGTTTCGGCTTCAAGTGCTTTTTTTATGGGTACTCCCCGCGAAATAGAAACTTTGGTTGGGTCCTGACTCAAATGCGGGTCTTTACCATAATAACCGATGTAAACAGCATCCTCTTTCAAACCTACGTCGGCCAGAATATCCTTCAGCCGAACCCCCGTCCACTCGGCACAGCTAACAGCGCCCTGATCCCAGGGGTTACCCGTTGTTTGCGGCTCAAAGCCCGAGCGGCCGTTTCCTCCGCATTCGAGCACAAGCTGATAGGTATGGGGCTGAAAACGTTTTTTAAGATCGTTTAGGGTATAGGTTTTCGTGGCTTTTACCGATTCACCCTTAATGGTCAGTGTCCAGGTATCGGGGTTGATAGGCTCTGACGGAATCAACCCATTGTTCCGCACAAACATCTTTTCGACGGGCGTAACAGCGTCGTCAAGCTGATGGATAGGCGCTTCGACATTCCAGGGCTTATCACCCAGCACTTTCATATCCGGGATTTTCCCTTTAAGTGGGTCATTATCAAATGCCAGTGGGGTATGATATTGGGGAATCTGATCAGCGAAAACGACATCCGTACCAACCAGTGCGGTCAGGGTTGCCAGCGCACTTTTCTGAAGAAATCCCCGTCGATCATGAATCTGCTTTTTCATGGCGTCATTTTTGTTCCTGTAAAAGTAACGCTCCGGTGGGCTATACCCTACTACATACCCCCATACAATTTTTTACGGCAAGACCGGGTAGGTAACCAAGGCGAGGTTATACTTCTGATAGCTCTATGGGTCTGGCCGTATACAAAGTATTGAGGAAGTCAGTAGCGTATTTAACAGTTTTTAAAGAATATAGTATCTGAAAAAAGCGTTTTGCCATAAATCTATAATTGCTCAATGGGCTATGAATACGATTCCTACCTCCGTTAAGAACGGCGATCTGCTGATTGCTGAGCCATTCATGGGTGATACCAACTTTGAACGCAGTGTTGTCCTGGTTTGTGAGCATAATCAGGCCGGTACATTTGGACTTGTACTAAACCAGCAAACCGACATCCACCTGAGCGATGTGATTGACGATATACACGTCGATTTACCCTTATTTGTTGGCGGGCCTGTACAGCAGAATACCCTACATTTCATCCACCGCCGACCCGACCTGATCGACGGTTCGATCCGGGTTCTGGACGGACTTTACTGGAGTGGCGACTTCGAACAGATTAAGCAAGCTGTCAATATAGGCACCCTTACCGAACGCGATGCCCGCTTTTTTATTGGCTATTCGGGCTGGAGCGAAGGCCAATTGGATGCAGAATTAGCGCAGAAAGCCTGGATCGTCAGCCGCACAAATGCCAGCTTCCTGTTCGATACCCCAACGAAAGAATTTTGGCGGGGCGTACTCAAGCGTATGGGGGGCGAATACAAATCCATTGCCCACTACCCAGTCGACCCTCGACTTAATTAACATTTTTTGACAGTCTACCGACCACGCAAACAGGGGCATCTTAACTTTTTTTCACCAATTTTGTACCGATCCGACGTTTCGGACAAAAAAACATTATCGAAAGGGTCACTTCCTTTCCATCGCCCTGTATGCATAGTTATCGATTACTCCTTTTTATTTTTTTAGTAACCTCGTCGGCCCTAACCCAGGCCCAAAGCAATAAGCCCATAGGTGGTCATTTCGGCCTGAAACTGGGAGCCTCGTTTACGCAGATCGCTATTTCAGGCGCAACTGCCAACATCCCTCACCGTACCTTACAACCACACCTGGGAGTTATGTATCGGTATCGGTACAACCGTTGGGTCGTTCAGCCCGAAGCGCTATTGTCTATTCGTGGTGGCAATTTTCAGCAGGAGCAAAACAACGGTACCCGGACCACAACGGCTATCTCGTATTACTACGCCAGCCTTCCGCTCATGCTAGGCTACATTCCTACTGAAGGACTTACGATACAAGCCGGGCCAGAGTTCAGTTACGCGTTAAATGCGGGACAAACGGGTGGTCCTGGTGTAAATAATGACCTGGGAATAGCAGCTGGTGTTCATTACGATTTTCTGGATATGCTGCACAATTTCAGTCTGCACGCCCGGTTTATTTACGGCCTTACCAACGTATCGCCCGAAGCTACGGCTTCCTATTACAACCGGAACCTCCAGATTTCGATGGTGTACAATCTGTTTCCGAAAAAGAAGAAGAAATAAACAGAGTATTGGGAGTGAGTAGTAGGAGTTGTTGACACATCTTTCTCTCCTACTACTCGCTCCTCACTCCCAATACTGAAACTACTATGCTTTCCGACTTCGGCGTTATTCTGTTGTTTATTGTGGGGGCGTTTGCGTTCATTGCCACCGTGCTTTTTGTGGCACGTTTGTTACGGCCCAACCGACCGAACATCGAAAAAAACAGTACGTACGAGTCTGGAGAAGAGCCCGTTGGCAATGCGAATGTGCAGTTCAATATTCGTTTCTACGTAGTAGCTCTGGTATTTGTCCTGTTCGACGTTGAACTGGTCTTTTTGTTTCCGTGGGCAACCGTATTTGGTCAGGAGCGGCTCATTCGCGAAACAGGTGGTCTTTGGGGCTGGTTTGCCCTGGCCGAAGCTTTCCTCTTCGTCGTTATTCTGGCCTTAGGCCTTGCCTATGTGTGGGCAAAAGGCTACCTTGACTGGGTAAAACCTCAACCAAAACTACCAATCCTGAAAACAAAGGTTCCTACTGAGTTATACAGGAGAGTAAATGAGAAATACCACCGTTGACAGAGTTTTATTTACGCTGATTCTTTACCTGAACTTACTACTTTCTACCAGCGAAGGATTTGCCCAGCACTACGAAATAAGAGCCTACAAAATCCAGGTTCTTATGGACTCGGGTGAAAAACTAAAAGGAATGTTATCGGGCGTCAGCGAATCGACTCTGTATGTTGAAGACAAACGACGAGACATTATCAGAATACCACTAGCCGCTATTCGAAAAGCCAAGCTTATTGATGTCAACAATGTACCCTCCAGAATGATTATCGGGGCCATTTTAGGTGGTCTGGTGATTGGCTATGTTGCCTATTTGGGAAATAGCAGAAGTCCCGGCGGTAGTAGAAGTCCTGTATTAGGCGGTATTAGCATAGCACTAGGTGCAGGCGCAGGAGCTGGGTTTGGTGCGCTCCTGGGCAAATTTACAGCGGGTATAGGCCGCGCTCACTTCGTCTTTCGTGCCAACGGTGATCCAAAATCAGTAGCACAGCTTTACCATCTATTGGAGCCTTACAGTGAGACATTTCAAAAAGATGTACTTAACAATGGTCCCAACTAGAGTACATTTTTTGACTGGAATCGATAACCTCACCCTAAACTCTCTGCGTATCTAGTTGAACAGGTAAACGAGTATCATAAACGTTGAAACCTTTAACCTTACCCTACCTTTGTCTGGCCATTTTTATTGTCTCTTCATTATCAGCCACGTTACAGGCGCAGAAGCTTACGTTTGATGTATACCGCGCACGGGTGATCACTATGACAGGTGAACGATACCGTGGGGTATTGGAAGAGGTGAGCGATACCGATTTGCGCCTAACTAGCTATCATGGCAATTGGATTGACGAAGAGATTCCCCTACGCCAGATCCGAAAAGTGGTGATTCGGCGGATCAGTAAAAAGCGTGCAATCATCACGGGGTCCATCATTGGGGGGTTGGCCGCAGGATTTGCCTCTTACAAGTCCCTTCAGCGCAACCAGACCAGCAATGACATTAACTACGGTATTACACTAACGTTTGCTGCGGCTGGTGGTGCAGCCGCTGGGCTAGTAGTAGGTTCTTTCATCAATAATGTGACTGGTCGGGTCATTCGTCCACTGGATATAACTAACCCTGAGCTTAGTTTGTACCGGCAACTAGAGCCATTTACCTATCGTCACCAACAGAATCTAATTAAGCGTCTGCCTAACATTCCTCAGTAACCACCATGATCCGGTCAATAAGTGATAATCCGTCTAAATTGGTATAATTCTGATGTGTTCTAAAGCTTTATTAAGCTGGTCGCGAAAGAAATCACTTTGGTCACTGATGCTTGGCCTGGCTTTTTGCACCATTGACATGATGCTTGTGTTACTAACCCACCCGGTTAGAGCGCAGCAACCTGTTGAAAATGTCTACCATATCAAGGTTGTAACCAAAAAAGGGAATCACTTTCGGGGTGTACTTTGGGACGTGACAGCCTCTACCCTTTATGTAGAGCATGAGAAACGGTCGCTGAGTGGAAGAATCCCGTTTGCCAATATTCATAAGATTGTGCTACGCCGGAAAAGCAAGAAAAATGCAATGATAACCGGGGCTATTCTAGGTGGTTTGGCATTGGGTTTTGTCACAAACCAGTCTTTACAAAAGAACCCGACCAGTTCACCCGTGGCCTATGGTCTTACGCTTACCTTTGCAACGGCTGGTGGCGCAGCACTCGGTTTGCTGGCAGGTTACGAGATTGGCAATCTAAAAAAGATTGTTATCCGTCCTTCAACGTCTGCTAACCCTGAGCAAACCCTGTACCGGCAGTTAGAACCGTTTTCTTTTCGTCATCAGCAGGATATAATTAACCGAATTCCACCAAATCGCTAATTCAATGGGTTTTCTTTCCATACCTAATAAATCAGGCGATATTGGTATAATTCTGATGTGTTCTAAAGAATCATTAAATCGGTCGCAAAAAAAAGAGAGTCGGTCACTGACGTTTGGCCTGGCTTGTTGCGCCATTGACATGATGCTTGTGCTGCTATCCTACCCGGCTCTGGCTCAGCAACCTGCCGAAACTGTTTATCATATCAAAGTTGTTACAAAAAGCGGAGAGCATTATAAGGGTATCCTATCCGACGTTACCGATGCAAACGTCTACGTTGCGTATGAAAAACGATTAGTTAGTGGGCGTGTGGCCTTAACCGATATTCGTAAGATTGTTCTACGCCGGAATAGTAAGAAGAATGCCATGATTACGGGAGCTATTATTGGTGGATTAGCAGCCGGATTTGCTTCCTATAATTCCCTTCAGCGTAACCAGCCCAGCAGTGCCGTCAACTACGGCATTACCTTAACCTTTGCTGCGACCGGTGGTGCTGCCGCCGGTTTGTTGGTTGGCTCCGGGATTGGGAATCTAAAAAAGATCGTTGTTCGTCCCGCCATGTTTGCAAACCCGGAACTGAGCCTGTTTCGGCAACTAGAACCGTTTACCTGGCGTTATCATCAAGATATAATTAACCGTTTGCCTAAAACTCCTCAGCAATAACTATGACACCTCAGCCGCTACATGATAAATCAGGTGAAGCCAGTGTGATTCTGATGCGTTCTGAAGATTTGCTAAACTGGTCGCGGGAAAAATCGCTTTGGCCACTGACGTTCGGGCTGGCTTGCTGCGCGATTGAAATGATGGGCGCCATGGCCTCCAACTACGACCTCGAACGGTTTGGTATTTTTCCGCGCCCTTCCCCGCGTCAGTCCGATATTATGATTGTGTCGGGAACAGTTACCTATAAAATGGCCGACCGAATCCGTCGACTGTATGAGCAAATGGCCGAACCACGGTATGTGATTTCAATGGGCTCCTGCTCCAACTGTGGAGGGCCCTACTGGCAACACGGCTACCATGTGGTAAAAGGCGTCGACCGCATTATCCCGGTCGATGTGTATGTGCCGGGATGCCCGCCACGCCCGGAAGCCCTTATCGACGGTTTTTTGAAGTTACAGGAAAAAATACGAACCGAGCATCCGCTACGAAACGCTTAACGTATCGGGCAGACCACTGGATCCGTTTACGGCTTTGTTTGCGTTAGCCAACAGGAAACGTTAAACTTGGCATCTGAAACACTACACCCGTGACTCCCATCAATTTATCGTTCCGGCAAACGCTTGGATCAATTCGCCCAGTAGGGTTGATTTACAGCATCACGCTGATTCTCGGCTTAGTCGTTGCCTTACCATTTTATAGTACCTTGCTGGCTGAAGATCAGGATTCACTGGCTTTTCTGAACCTACTGAACGGATTTGACTATACCATTTACTCCGATTTCATGCACCGCAGTCGGAAGGCCATTTTGCCCCTTATCAGCGTAGGTCGATGGATTGGAGCGTTGTATCTATTCCTGAGTGTTTTCTTTGCAGGCGGTATTCTGCTCCGATTTTCGCAACCATCGGCCCGGTTCGATACGGGTCTGTTCTGGCAGGCTTGTACCCATTATTTTGGGCGTTTTCTACGGTTGTTTGGGGTTACCTTCCTGTTTTTGTTAGTCGGCGCCGGTAGTTGGCTGGTGGCAGGCTCGTTGGTAGCGATTCTGGCCAACGACGCTGTAACCGAACGTGGGCAATTCTGGATTGGGGCTGTTTTCTTTTCGTTTGCCGCTCTCACCGGCACGCTCATTTTATGCATAGGCGATTACGCCAAGGTGCTGATGTTTCGGGAAGATAGCCATCAGGCTTTCAAAGCGTTTGGACAGGCCGGTCGACTGGTATTTAGGAATCTGCTTCGTACGTACGGGCTTTACTGGTTATTTATTCTGATCGGCTCCGGCTTATTCGGCATTTATTTCCTGATCGACGAGGCTGTTTTAATGAGCAACTGGTCGACGATCCTGCTTCTGTTTGTCATCCAGCAACTTTTAATTCTTGGGCGAATCGGCCTGAAATTCTGGGCCTTGGGAGCTGCGTATGTCACGTATACGATCTTGCCCAAACCGACATTCCCCCTAAGCCAAACCTCCATACCGGCCTACACGTCGCCACCGACCGCTGAAACGGCGACACCCCTATCGCCTGAATAGCCAGGGAGGAATTACTGTCTAAAAACCAGTTAAGAAAACCCCCATTTTGTTAAAAGCAGTACCGAGGCCACCGTATAGGCTACCAGCAGGATATATGTTTTGATATTGGCCGATTCCGGGAAAATCCTTACCAATCCGTAGCCAATAAAAGGCCAGGGATGAATGAGATAACGTTCGAAAAACGGGTGATTTCCACCTATAAATGCCTGAGACGCTATAAAAAAGGCTATAAAGGCTATTGAAAACAGTAACCCCTTGTCGGCAAAACCCTCTACCCGTAGTAGCTCAACAAGTTGCCGAATCACAATGGACAGACTCACAAAGCTCAGAGTGTAAACAGCCAGAAAACCTAGTTTGAGAGCGAGTTGGCTTTTAGCTAATAGCCAGTTTAATGTATGCTCGATAGGCCCGCTGAATACGTCGTTGACCGATTCGGGGTCACGCAGCAGGTTGACCTGAAATAAAGCGAGTATCAGTGCGATCACGAAGGAGCCAATCAGCAGTGGCCGCGTGGACTTTATATACCGAAAACCAGCGAGCCATACGAATGGGGCAATATATATCCCGGTAAGCACGAAGGCAGAGACAGGCCGTAGAGCATTGAAACTGATCCCAGACCGTAGTTTAGACCACTGATGAAACAACGGGGGCGTAAATCCACCCCATAAACTGACCAAACCAGCTAAAGGAAGTAAACTGACAGCAATCGATGCATAGAGCAGTATCCGGCGGGTTGTCAATACGTTGGCTCCCATCTGGCGATATTTTTCCCAGTCTTCTACCGCCAGAACAATAAACAGCGCTGGCAAAAGAGGGATATAATAAAATCGGGCAATGGTGGTAAGGCCCAGGAAAAGACAGGCCAGAAAAAAAGGATAGAGACGCTCAAGCTTTGAAACTGACAGCAGCAACAAACCTGCAAACAGAAAAACCAGCGATGGTCCCTCGGTCATGACGGTTGAAACACTCAGAAAAAAATAAGGACAGACCAGCATAAATACACTGGCTGCTACAATTCGCTTCTGCCATACTCCCGATAAAGACCTGAGATGAAAATAAGTAGCTATAGCCAGCCCTGCCAGTGCAACGCAGGTGATAAGCCTTAAGCCGACGTAGTCGATTGTTGGAAACAACCAGATCCACAAGGCAAACCAGAGATGACTGGCCACCCCCGTTGGTGGTACATGCCGATATAAAGTCGTTTTATTGAGGCCAAATTTGGCAAAAGGAAGGCTGTATTCCAGATGGAATGACTCATCCATTACGCCAAACTTAATTCGAACAGCCAGCCAGGCAGCAATGAGCAGATACAACGCACAGATCGCAATAAAGTATTGTCGATACAGTTTAGTTTGTTCTACAGGGGCCGAAAAGGCAGACAGACGGTCAGTAGTCACAAAAAATTTCATTCAATAGCCTATTTTAGAAGCTCCAGCCAACACCCGGCCAGCTATGTACAACTACATAACCATTTTCCCGAGACAGCCCAACTACATTCGGGGATTGTTAGCTCACTGCTTATCAGGCAAGTTTGCCAATACGGTTAACCGGAAGCTGCGTAGGCGCTAAATCAACTACCTAAACCTGTTTATCAACCGGCCAGCATTCAGGAAAGGCCGAAAGGTAACCACCCCAGGAAACGTATTAAGTACCCTCTCCAACGAAACCAGTTTCTTCTCAAAAGATAAAACTGAGGGGCAAAAATATGCCCCTTTCGCCAAACAGCGTGAAATTTAGATAGATCAGAAAGCAGAAAAAAACTATATGGCAGTTCAAATGCTGAGCATACCAGAATCAGGCAAAGCCCGAATGCACAACATTACCCTGATTAACAGGAGCTTAGAAAAAGAAAGGAGTTATCAATGTAGGCACGTTCACAAACATCGGCTCAGTTAAGTAAACAGGCCATAGCGAACAATACAGTAGATGGCCCTAAAGCCATCTTTCCAGTTTATCTTTTTTCCCTCTTCATACGTTCGCCCATAATAGGAGATACCGACTTCGTAAATACGAATACCAGGTACTTTCGACAGTTTAGCGGTCACTTCGGGTTCAAATCCGAACCGTCTTTCGTGCAAGGGAATCTGCTTGATAATATCTGTTCGGAAGAGTTTATAACACGTTTCCATATCGGTCAGATTCAGATTCGTACACATATTGCTTAGAAAAGTCAGAAATTTGTTGCCAATAGTATGCCAGAAGAATAGAATTCGATGGGCATTACCACCCATAAAGCGCGAACCATACACTACATCGGCAAAACCATCCAGCACCGGCTTCAACAGGACATTAAATTCGGCTGGATCATATTCCAGGTCAGCATCCTGTACAATCAGGTAATCGCCCGACGCTTTCTGAATGCCTGTATGCAAAGCCGCCCCTTTTCCCTGGTTGACCGCATGGGCGACATAGTGGATGTTGGCGTCAGAATGAGACTGAATAAACTGTAAGACGGCACCCTCCGTATTGTCTCTGGATGCATCATTCACTATGATAATTTCTTTACTGACTGACTCAGGCAACTGAATTTCCAATAACCTGGCTAAAATTTTTCTAATTGTATTTTCTTCGTTATAAGCAGGTATAATTATTGACAATTTCATAGTCTAATCCACTGTAGATCAAAGGGAACCGTAACGCTGATACATAATAAACAAAAGAACAAAGACGCAGCATATCGTTAAAACCAGCCCTTTCTGCTGCTTTTCTGACTGTTGAAGGCTACACCAGGCCAAACAGGGGGCAATAGTCGCAAAAACCGAAATTCGCTCGTAGAGGTAAGGGAGCGTAACTAATAAGACCGCTGCGCCCAACAAACCAAAAAAGAGTGGGTAGTGGTCGCGGTGAAGTCGTAGCCAGCCTAAGCCAAGTAGTAGGTAGCTTATTACCCAACCTAATTGGCCATTAGCCAATGCTGCCTGACTAAGTTGGCGGGCAATACCAACAATAGTGGCAGTTTTGTAAAGAAGCACAGCAGCCAGTATCAGCAAACCGACAACGATCAGCGAATAGGTCCGATGTTGTTTTATATCCTCAACTGTCCGGTTGCCAATGACCCAGAACAGGCCTCCGGCTACCATAAAAACGGTACCCAAATACCCAAATGAAGGCTTGCCATGAACGTGGTATTCCTGAAAAAAAACATGACTGGCAAATTTTGGCGGGTACATTCCCCCCCAGGTCAACCAGGTTATCAAGACCCCTGAAAGGGCCAGTACACCAATAACCAGTGCCCGAATGACCTCATTTTTTTGTAGAGGGAATTTAGGCATAAAGAGCCCAACGGTTCCACCAATAAAAACCTGAAAACTTACCGCAAACGGTAGAATCAGCAATCCCACTCTCTTCTGTCGACGCACCAGTATCCAGAACAAGTAGAAAAGACCAAGGCCAGGCAATAAAGGATGAGCCCGAACACTATAGATGAGTACATACGGATTGAACAGCACAGCCAGCGATTTATATCGACCCGAACGAGCCTGCTCCCCTACCAGGATAAGCCAGCAACCTAACGACAGTAAACGTCCGGTCACCAGAATTTTGCCGCTGGCCCAAGACTCAGCAACTGCCTGTAAGGCTGCTACAACCCATAGATAAAATGATGAAATTGACCAATAGGGCGACAAGTCCAAAGCAGGCCAGAGCGAAAAAGCCTGATCAAATGCAGGTAAGTAAGCCCCGCCTTCGTCGCCTTTAGCCTGCTGAGTAACGGCCGAATACAGCAACAGAAAAAACGTGATAACCAGTATTCCATACCGAACGAATGCTTCCGCTTTTCGCGATTCAAGAATAGAGACGTTTGCAGGACTCAAGTTACTTAACAACATTGGCCGATTAAATTGGAACTAAATTAAAAGCTTTTTCAACAGTTCATAAAAAAACAAGTAACCCTTTTAACCAATGAATAAACAACAAATTCGCAAACCTCTGACTAATAAACAATTTAAAATATGTCAACTCATCTAATTTTCTTAATGAGCGGTCTTCTCATGACCTTATTCACCCTCAAACAGGACACACCTCCCCGGCTCCAGATCTTTCTGCTTATCGGCCAATCGAACATGGCAGGCCGGGGCGATCTGGACGCCGAATCGAAGCAAACCAATCCCCGAATATGGATGCTCGACAAAGCGCTAAACTGGGCACCTGCACAGGACCCGATGCATTTCGACAAACCAGACATTGTAGGCGTAGGCCCTGGCCTGAGTTTCGCGAAGCGACTAGCCAGTACGTATCCAGAACTGAACATCGGCCTGGTTCCCTGTGCCGTTGGCGGGTCTGGTATCAATGTCTGGAAACCGGGGGCTTACTATGAGCCTACCAAATCGCATCCGTACGATGACATGCTACTCCGGGCAAAAAAAGCCCTTGAAAATGGCGAGCTGGCTGGTTTTATCTGGCATCAGGGTGAATCGGACTCCGATCCGGAAAAAGCCCTTGAATACGAGGAAAAACTTACAGAGTTGGTTCAACGGTTACGCAAAGACCTTAATGCGTCCAATGTACCTTTCGTAGCCGGGACCCTGGGCGACTTTGTGGTGAATCGTAACCCGGACGCCAAAACGGTCAATGGGGCTATTATGGAAGCGACCAAACAGCTTCCCAATGCCTACTATGTGCTCTCGGCGGGACTGACCGATAAAGGCGATGCTACTCATTTCGACACCGAATCGGCCCGTATTCTGGGCCAGCGCTACGCTGATGCGTTCATTCAGAATAAATTATTGAAGGTCAAATAAAGCCTAATCTTCTTTGGCCATTTTGTATTATTGCAGAATTGTTTCGCTCTCTTAACCTCAGATACTGCCGCATGGCCGTTCCTACTGTTTCCTCCAAATCTCAATCACCTACGGTTGGGCTATTCAGCCTGCCGGTTATTGTTGCGGCATTAGGTTACTTTGTCGACATTTATGACCTCCTGTTGTTCGGCATCGTTCGCGTACCCAGCCTGAAAGACCTTGGCCTATCACCCGATCAAATTTCAACGGTTGGTGCTACTATTCTGAACTGGCAGATGGGTGGTCTGCTCCTGGGGGGCATTTTATGGGGCGTTCTGGGCGATAAGCGTGGTCGCCTGTCAGTCCTGTTCGGCTCCATTATTACCTATTCCATTGCCAATATTGCCTGCGGGTTTATAAAGAACATTACTTTCATGGACCCCATCACCTACTATGCCCTCATGCGCTTCATTGCCGGTATCGGGCTGGCGGGTGAACTAGGCGCGGGTATTACCCTGGTTAGCGAAGTGTTGCCAAAAGAAAAACGGGCCATTGGTACATCGCTGGTGGCCGGTATCGGATTGTTCGGTGCTGTAGTGGCTTATTTCACGGTTAAACTTTTCGACTGGCAAATGGCCTTTTTTGTTGGCGGTGGTCTGGGTTTTGGGCTGCTACTCCTGCGGGTAGGTGTAGTAGAATCGGGCATGTTTAAAGATGTATCGGATCAAAAGCATGTAAGCCGGGGCGATTTTCTTTCTTTTTTCACGAATTGGGATCGGTTGAAACGCTACCTCAAGTGCATAGGTATCGGTTTGCCTACCTGGTTCGTCATTGGCATTCTGGCTACGTTCAGCAACGAGTTCGGCAAAGCACTGGGTATCAGCGAAGAAATCCAGCCGGGTTTAGCCATCATGTGGTGTTATGTTGGCCTGGCGGTAGGCGATCTGGCCAGTGGTTTTATCAGCCAGGCTCTGGCGTCACGTAAGAAGGCAGTCACACTACTCATGATAGTTTCGCTACTGTTCGGCTTAATTTATTTGTACATGGGAATAAAAAGTGCCGCAGTACTGTATGGATTGTGTCTGGCGATGGGTTTTGGGATCGGTTACTGGGCCATGTTTGTTACGATCGGCGCCGAACAATTCGGGACGAACCTTCGGGCTACGGCCGCCACAACGGTACCCAACATGGTGCGGGGTATGGTTATCCTGATGACAAGTCTGTACGGCGACCTGAAGCCCTCGCTGGGTGTTATCAACGCTGGCGCTGTAGTGGGGATCATTGCATTTGCGCTTGGCTTTTACTCCATCCTGACCATACCCGAAACCCACGGCAAGGATTTGAACTATCTGGAAGAATAACAAAATAAGGAGGAAAGGGTCTTTTTAAACTCTCTCTTCCCCTTCTTCCCCCTCCTCCCTTTCTTCCTTCCTCCCTCTCCCCCCTGCTTTCAATGCATACCCTTTCCCCTACGCCCCAACGCACCTCATTGCGGCCGCTGTTTACATTACCCGTTATTGTTTCGGCATTAGGATTTTTTGTCGATGTATACGATCTGCTCATTTTCAGCATTGTCCGCGTTCCTAGTCTGCAGTCGTTCGGCTTGTCGGAAGCAGAGGTATCAAAAGCTGGAACGTTTATCATCAATTTCCAGCAGGCAGGACTCCTGATCGGCGGGTTTCTGTGGGGAGTTTGGGGCGATAAACGCGGCCGGATGTCGGTACTCTTTGGCAGTATTCTTACCTACTCGCTCACCAACATTGCCTGTGGTTTTGTGCAGGATGTGAATACCTATGCCCTGCTGCGGTTTCTGGCTGGCGTAGGACTTTCGGGCGAAATTGGTGCAGCCATGGTACTCATCTCCGAAATTCTCCCGAAAGAAATCCGAAGTTATGGATCGGCCATGGTGGCAGGCATTGGCTACCTGGGTGCCGGACTGGCCTATATGACCGTCGAGTATTTCAACTGGCGAACGGCTTACTGGGTGGGGGGCGGTATGGGGCTGACCTTGCTGCTGCTCCGGGTGAGTGTGTTTGAATCGGGCCTCTTTAGCCGGATGAAAGCAGAGCACAAAGGGGTTAGCCGAGGCAATTTTCTGGAATTTTTCAGAACCCGAAAACAGGCCATTAAATACTTCCGATGTGTTACGGTCGGTATGCCAACCTGGTTTATTGTAGGGATTCTGGCCACCTTCGCCAACGAGTTTGGGCAGGCACTTGGGATTGCCGACATCGTAAAGCCAGGCCGCTGTGTGATGCTGGTTTACGTCGGACTGGCCGGGGGCGATTTGCTCAGCGGACCCCTAAGTCAGTGGTTACAGTCGCGCATAAAGGCCATAACGGGGCTGCTTGTCTTTAGTGCTTTATTGAGTGGCATTTACCTGTTTGGCGGTATTAAAACAGCCAATGGGCTGTACCTGATCTGTCTGATGGCGGGCTTCTGCACGGGTTATATTGCCATGTACCTAACCATGGTAGCCGAACTATATGGCACCAATCTTCGGAATACAGCCACCACATCGGTACCCAGTGTGGTACGTGGCACGCTGATTCTGATGACCCTATCCTTTCAGGCCTTAAAACCAACAGTGGGTGCTCTGGTGGCCGCCGGTCTATTGGCCCTGATTGTATATGGTCTGGCGTTCTGGTCACTTAGCCGGATGGACGAAACCTTCGGCAAAGACCTGGACTTTGTCGATTAGTTTCTGCCGTTTATCCTTCGATTCAACCGTTTTTCCCGAACGGCAACGATTCATTTTTGCGTAACCATCATTGGGTTGACAGCTAAAGGTTCTCAAACAATCCTGATCAACTCCATGAAAACGTCCATTAAACTCCTTTCCAGCGCCTTACTTCTGGCCCTTTCTGTATCGGTTGCTACACCCGTTCTGGCAATCGATGACCACGCCAATGCGAAAGCTTTTTCAGCCGTTATGTTTCCGGCTGCCGACGCGTCCAAACTGTGGTTATGCCTTGAAAAATACCAGTCAGCCAATAAAGTCCGTCTTGAATTAGTTAATGAACGGGGCGATATTGTATTCGATGAAATTGTCGTCGGCAAAAACAGCAAACGCAATACCTTCCGCCAGCAATTCGATATGAGCCAGCTTGCCGATGGTAACTACACCTTCCGTATTTCAGCTGGCTCGCAAACCGAAGAATTCTCGTTTAAACTCGCAACGCCCAGTGTAGAGTCTTCTCCAAGCCGACTCGTTGCGATTAAATAAACCCTTACGCATCCATCACTCCAGCGCAAACACGGTTTCCAGGTATCCCCCCGGCTTCGGCTGGGGGGATTTTTTATAGCCGTAAGAAAACCTGTGGTATCCAACAGCTACAGCGCGATCCCAGACACACAACCATCTGCTTAGCAACAAGGCGCTGTATCAGGTCCCTCCCCTACTTACCTGGCTAGAGCAGAGTCGTACAAAAGGCGAGGCTATTTTTCAGATCAGCTTCCTGATTGAAATTGATCGAATTTTCCTTCAGGTATTGTTTAACCACCGCCTTGTTTTTAGCGAATATATGCAGGAATCCAGCCTGGCTTGCCGGATGAAATTTACCATTGTTATCCCGTAGTCTAAACTCCGCTTTATTTGAAAATAGCATATCACTATGGGCGTCCAATCGGGCTAATGATCCATTACCCCCTGCATACGTACTCGTGGTCCGTATCGCAGAAGCACCCATCGATTGTTTGTAGCCGCCTTCTTTTTCACGGTCAATCAAAACCATGGTCCGTTTGATCAGCAATTGAGCCGAATGATACGTAGAAACCAGTTGCCAGTAAGTCTTGGGATACTCGTAGTAAAATGAGTCGATTCCAATAACCAGCAGTTGAATGGTAGGGTCACTTTCCAGCGCCAGCGTATCGCCCGTAGCGTTGATAAAATGCATCTCACCCAAAAATAGATGATAGTTGAACCGAGCCGCTGACACCTTGCTGGACGCATAAATAATCTTCCCCATCGTAAATTCCGGGTATTGGTAGCGTTCACTGAACGATATAGAATTAGTCGGATTCTGCCCCGCTTTTACCCGAACATATTGATTGCTTTGAGCAGCGACTATCGAACAAACGCCAATCAACAGGAAGCCAGAAAATAGTATAAATTTCATAGTTCAGAATAATAACACACCGTATGATACGTCCGACATAACGGGCACTAGTGACGGCGATAGTGGGCCCCTTCCAGCTAGTGCAGACGCCCTCAAGTTAGCAGGTTTAACGAATGAATACTATACACGGCTGTGGCTACATCAGAAGCGAGTTTCTTCCTATCAGGAATTATTACCTCTGTAAACTATACTCCTCCTATGGTGTATCCGTTTATAGCTGCCCACGAATCGGTATTTTCCGGGATCAACTCGCTTTACACAACTAGTCACCTTTATTTGTAAGCTCGCTCTGATGGCCCGAATCGCTCCACTGATTTGCCTGTTTATAAGCTTATTCGCTACTATACCTGGCATCGGTCAAACAAAGCTCGACAGCCTGTTGCCCGTTCGTGGGTTTTGCATAGCGGCTCCTCTCCCCAAACAACTCGATGCGTTTATTCAGTTTATCAACGAGGAGTTGGCCACCCGGCAAGTTAACACGCTGATTCTTCGGGTCGATTATAACTACCAGTTCGGCAGCCACCCCGAACTGCGCGATAGCCTTGCCTTGTCGAAACGGGAGGTAAAAAAAATAGTAAAAGCCTGTCAGAAACATAACATTCGGCTCATTCCCCAAATCAATTTGCTGGGGCATCAGTCCTGGGCCAGTAAAACCGGGAATCTGCTTCGAGTATACCCCGACTTCGACGAAACCCCCAGCGTAAAGATGCCCGAAAAGTATATCTGGCCGAACGAGGACGGACTCTATTGCAAAAGCTATTGCCCACTGCATCCGGGCGTTCATGCGGTCGTATTCGATCTGGTCGACGAAATCTGTGATGCGTTCGAAGCCGATGCATTTCATGCGGGTCTGGATGAAGTGTTTTACATTGGTCATGACAAATGTCCGCGCTGTTCAGGCCGCGATAAGGCCGAACTATTTGCGGGTGAAGTAACCGAAATCCGAAACCATCTGGCACTAAACAATCGGAAGCTCTGGATGTGGGGCGACCGACTGATCGACGGCAAAACGACGGGGATCGGTATGTGGGAAGGTAGTTTCAATAACACTCACCGCGCCATCGACCTGATTCCTAAAGATGTGATGATTTGCGACTGGCATTACGAACGACCCGACCAGACGGCCGTTTATTTCGCCACAAAAGGGCTGAGCGTGATCACCTGTCCGTGGCGCAAACCCGGTTTTGCCGTTACCCAAACGCAGGATATGGTGCGATTTCGAAAATCGGTGACGCCGGTTATGAGAGAACGATTCCAGGGCATGATGCAAACCGTATGGTCGGGAGCCGGGCCGTTTCTGGATGAATTTTATGGTAAAAACGCAGCAGCCGAAGCCGGAGCGAACACACCCTCCAACTGCTTTAGAGCTATGTTTGACGAGATCGGAAAATTAAGTACCACCCCTTAATTCGTACAGCAATGTTGTCCGTTGAAACCTCGCCCACTCGCACCAGTATGGTGACGAAACGCGTATTCTCGATTGATGTGTTCAGAGCCTTGACGATGCTAACCATGATTTTCGTCAATGACTTA
Organism: Spirosoma panaciterrae DSM 21099; assembly: GCF_000374025.1. GTDB lineage: Bacteria > Bacteroidota > Bacteroidia > Cytophagales > Spirosomataceae > Spirosoma > Spirosoma panaciterrae. The sequence goes on from NZ_KB893180.1 coordinate 145,002, forward strand.
TGGACCTTAAAAGACATACCTGTCTGGCTCGAACATGCACAACGAGATCAGGATTTTCTGGGATTTGCGGATACCGTCTTCCCCTGCTTTCTGGTCATTGTCGGGATGTCGATCCCGTTTGCGATCCAGCACCGACTCAGCAAGGGCGATTCGTACGGGCAACTCATCCAACATATCGTACTCCGGTCGGCCGCGCTGCTGATCATGGGTGTGTTCATTGTCAATCTGCCCGATCTGAATGCACAGGCAACCGGTATGCGCTCAGCCTGGTTTCAGATTTTGATGGTTACGGGCTTCTTTCTGATCTGGAACCAGTATCCTAAACGAGAGGGCACGACAAACGCCTTATTTATAGGCTTACAAGCGCTGGGAGTGGGTATTCTTATTTGCCTGGCATTCAAATTCAAAGGGGGCGACGAAGCGCATCTGACGGGTATGACCCCTCAATGGTGGGGCATTCTGGGATTGATCGGCTGGACTTACCTCACCTGTGCCCTTCTCTATTTGTTTCTTCACAAGCAGCCTATTCTGTTGGTACTAGGTGGGCTGTTTTTTGCGCTGCTAAACATAGCTGGTCATGCGGGCTGGCTGCATGCCCTATGGCCCACTGGCCCCCGCAACTGGATTCCCGACAATGGCGCTTTCAATGTATTTGCCTTTGAGGGTATTGTGGCAACCCGTTTGCGAACGCGCTGGCAACAATTGAGTCGGGAAAAGCAATTGCCTCTGCTGTTTACCAGTATTGGCATTGCGTTGCTCATTGCGGGCTTTCTGCTCCGAAATGCTTTCATTATCTCCAAGATTCAGGCCACACCCACCTGGATTTTTCTTTGCTCCGGTATAGCCTATATCGTCTACGCTGGGGTTTACTGGCTAGTCGATCTGAAGCAGAAAGCCCACTGGTTCGATTTTGTCAAACCTGCGGGCACCAGTACCTTAACCTGCTACCTGATTCCGTATGTGTATTACAGTGTGGCAGAGTTATCCGGTGTCTCGCTGCCCGCTTTTCTAACAACCGGACTGATTGGCTTAGTTAAATCTTTACTGTTTGCCTTGCTCATTGTTGGTATTACGGCAATTCTGGGCAGACTTGCCATCAAGCTAAAACTATAGCTACTCCAGAAATCGATACAGCTGTTTTTAGCGACCCCGTTAATCCAGAGCCATAATTGAGAAACTTCTCCAGTCAGTTTTAGAGCCTGACCGTACTGCGTTTTTTGGGCTTGGGATCATTCCATTATCTCCCGAATCTCAACAAAACCGTCGGTATCCAGCACCGGGCAGGTTTTCATCAGTGCCGTAATCTCTTCAAGGCTGGAGGCCTTCAGGAGCATATAGCCGCCAACAATCTCCTGCCCATCCACTCGGTAAGGGCCATCGGATACCTGTCTACCGTCGGTAGTGGGTCGAATAACCCGTCCCGACAAGGTTAAGGCCTGCCCACTCAGCCAATGCCCCTTGGCACCGAGTTCACCTATCCACGACTTCACGGCAAGCTGATGTTGCTGAATGGCATCGGCGGGTGGAATAACGGTTCGCCCATCGGGCTCACGTACTAATACGAGGTAGGTCTTCATAATCTTACTCCTGAGTAAGTTGTTTTAGAACAGTATGCGTATCGCGAATACCCCAGTGTTCGATGTATTGACCGTTGCGCAACCGTACAATATCGATAATGGGAAAGACAATGGATTTGCCAGTGGCCGGAATACCCATAAACGGGCCGGAGTGAGTCGCGTGAAAAGCTTTGCGGGTCACCACTTTATCGCCTTCGGCAATCTGATCGTAAATTGTAACGCGTAAATCGGGGAAAGCGGGTCGTATCACATCCAGAATAAACCGTACCATGCCCTCCGGGCCTTTGGGCATACCGGCAGGAGCCGTATGATTGATGAAATCGGGAGCAATCAATTCGTCAAAGGCTTCGATTCGCCCCTGCTCAATGGCTTCCCTGTTGAAACGGGCAACGATCTGTTTATTCGATTCGGTTTCTGTGTTCATACCGCAAAGCTACAGATCTATCGAGCGGCTGTCATTGACCGTTTATCGGTTTCAGGTGTACATTTCGCGGATGTCGGTTCGGAATGCGGTTGGTGTCTCACCAGTCAGCCGCTTAAAGAACCGATGAAAATAAGCGGCATCCTCAAAACCCAGTTGCCAGGCAATCTCTTTGGCCGACAGTTCGGTATGCAACAGCAATCGTTTGGCCTCCAGCACCAGCCGCTCGTGAATATGCTCGATGGGCGTTTTCCCGCTCTGCTGCTTGATTCGGTCGTTCAGATGCCCCGGTGTCAGATGAAGCAACCCGGCATAATCGGCAACCTGATGAAGCGTAGCATAGTGCTCATCAATGTACGCCCGAAACTGTTTCAGCAAGCCCCGATCGGCCAAACTCCCCTTTGCCTTCACCTGCTGAACATACAACCGACTTACATAAATCAATAAGATACTGACGTACGATTGCAGCATTTTGCTCCGCCAGTTTCGGTCAGTATTAAACTCGATCAATATCTTTTTTAGCAGGTCTTCCAGAAACTGTACATGTTCAGGAAGCAGCGTCAGTTCGTGGGCATCGTCGGGGTTCTGAATAATGGGCAATTGCCGTAAGGAGCGGTTTTCGTCGAGCTGGAGATACTCTTCAGTAAACGACAGCATAATGCCTTCCAGCGGTTCCGTTTTTTCTTTAACCTGCACTTGTTGCGGCACCGAAAAATAGAACGTATTGGGCTGCAAGGTATACGGTACGAAATCGACCCAGTGCCGACTGCTTCCATGGCGCACGAAACACAGAAAATAATAGTCTTTCCGATGGGGTATCAGAAAATTGGACCGATGACGCCGGAATTCTCCGTTCGACTCGATCACTTCGAATTGAGAACTCCCCAGACTACTGCTTTGCTGAAGCGAATAAATTGGAATGGCTGTATCTTTTCCCTGAGCAATCATCGCGTGAGTCGTTAAGTATAGTGTATTGGGTGTAAACATTGCGGTAAGAGGATCGCCCATACCATTTATTAACGCGACAATAAAGAAGCAGGTTAATAAATATACAGCAGGCCACTTTCGTTAGGCCGACAAAAGCGCTCACGCACAAAATTAAGTTCTTATAATCAAGGAGTTACGCCCTTTCATTTGCCTCCCTGCGACACATAGCGGTGCAGCCATTCTGATACGGTTGCCATAGCGTTCTGTGTTTCCAGGTCTTCTTTGATCTGCTTCGACAAAATGACCAGTACATACGTCCGGCCGTCGGGTAGGTACACAATTCCCGAATCATGCCGGACACCCGTAATTGACCCGGTTTTATGAGCTACTTTCACATCCTTCGGTAGTTTAGCCGGAATCGACTCGTTGAACTTCTGTTCCAGCAAAATACCGATCATGGCCTGCGAAGCTTCGGGGCTTACCACTTTCCCTTGTGCCAGTTTCTCATAAATCACCATCAGATCGTAGGCAGTTGTGGTATTGTTCAGGCCTTTGGCAAACGCTTTTGCATCTTCTACACCCCGCCAAACTTCAATATCCTTTGCCCCCAGTTCACGCATGGTTTGAGTAACCTTTCGGGCATCAACCTTTTCAATGATCAGGTTCGTAGCCAGATTGCTGCTCACCGTGATCATGTCGTAAACCAGGGAAGCCAGCGTTCGCTTCGTACCCAGTTGTTTGTACGTAACCGTATCATCGTCCACACGGATGGGTAAACTGAACGGACTGCCATCGACAATACTTTTGAATTCATTTTTGACCAGAATCGAATCCGTAAGCGCTAGTTTGTGCTGTGCCTGCTGCCTGTACACCTCAATCATAACGGGCGTTTTCATGGTACTGGCGGCATGAAATCGTTCTTTCTCCCGAATCAGTAGTTCCTGGCCCGTGGTCAGGTCTTTAAACGCAACGGCAAACACACCCGGATGGCGGGCCAACTCCTGCTCGATTTGCTGCCGTAATTCGGAGAGAGACGGGCGGGACTGAGCCAAGACGAATGACCCACTACCGGGCAGAAAGCCAATCAGAAAAATAAGCCAACTGGCTTTGTTTAAAAATCGCATAGATCTGGAGGTTGTATTGATGAATCCGGCAAAAGTTAATCATTTCGGGGCATTCTATCCGAATAGAAGACGGATCATTAGGATTCTGGGCCGACAATTACCGACTGATCTTAAAAATCCCGTATATCCTAAAAATCTGTGCGCTATCGGATTAGGGCTAATTCCTTTTTTATGTATCATTACCAGGTAGACCTCAATCAATTACAACCTGATAACTATGGATTTTGCGAATCACCAGAAAGGTACCGCATCGGTATGGGCGGGCGAAACCGATTTGTTTACCGAAGGGGCCATTACTCCTCCCATCATTAAAAGTGTCACTTTTGGGTACAATGACCTGGACGAATGGCATCAGGTAGCCACGGGCAATGCCGACGGCTACATCTATAGCCGCAACACCAATCCAACCGTTCATGTCCTCGAAGAGAAAATACGGATTCTGGAAGGTGCCGAAGCAGCCACCTCCTTTGCTACAGGCATGGGAGCCATCAGCAATACCTTGTTTGCATTGCTGGAACCCGGCAAACGGGTGGTTTCCCTGAAAGACACCTACGGAGGAGCCAGTCGCCTTTTTCTTGATTTTCTGCCGCGCTATCAGGTAGCCGTTACCCTCTGCGATACAACCGACTTCGATGCCCTCGAAACCGAAATAGCGAAAGGCTGCGACCTGCTCTATCTGGAAACCCCCACGAATCCAACACTTAAAATCGTTGATCTGCGCCGTTTGGCGGCTGCGGCTAAAAGTGTGGGGGCTGTCACCGTTGTCGATAATACGTTTGCCACACCCATCAATCAAAATCCGCTGGCATTAGGAGCCGACCTGGTGCTGCATAGTGCTACGAAATTTCTGTGCGGCCACTCGGATGCTATGGGAGGTGTACTCTGCGGGCGCAAAGACCTGATCCAGAAAGTCTTTCAATTCCGGGAAATCAACGGTGCCAGCTTACAGGCCGATCCAGCTTACCTGATTGCCCGTGGCATGAAAACCCTGGAACTGCGCATCGAACGGCAAAACGCATCGGCACTAACCGTAGCTCAGTATTTAAAAGCGCATCCCAAAGTGAGTGAGGTGTTTTATCCGGGGCTTGACAGTCATCCGGGTCATGGTATTGCCAAAGCGCAGATGTCAGGTTTTGGGGGCATTCTGAGTTTCTCCTTGAAGGGCGGTTATGAACAGGTTAAGCAGTTTCTTCCCCGACTCCAGTTTGTCCACCTGGCTGCCAGCCTGGGGTCCGTCAGCACACTGGCTGGCCCTCCCCGAACCACTAGCCACGTCGAACTTACGGAAGAGCAACGGAGCCTGTTAGGTATTCCCGAGAGCCTGATTCGCTATTCTGTCGGCATTGAGAACGTCCGTGATTTGATCACTGATCTGGAACAAGCCCTGGCTCTGGTATAATCTCCTGACCAACTAATCTCACTCCTAAAACAACCCAATCGATGCTGTCAACTTTCCCGAAACTCCCCTTCCTTCTGATCTATACATGGCTGTTTGGTAGCCTTTCGATATGTGCGCAACCCGTTCAGTCGATCAGTAAACCGGCGGATATTGCCACCCAGCGGCTGGAGCGCGAACTCGACCGGATTGCCACTCTCGCGAAGGGCAAAGTCGGCATTTGCGCTCTTCACCTGGAGTCAGGTAAGCAGGTCAGCCTGAATGTGCAGGAACGGTTTCCGATGGCCAGTACGGTGAAAGTAGCCATTGCCGTACAACTGTTCACGCTCATCGAACAAGGTAAGCTCTCGCTGATGACGATGGTCGACCTACAACCGTCCGATCTGCATCCGGGCAGTGGTACGCTGGATGTACTGTTTGCCAAACCGGGGGTGCAGCTTTCGGTCCAGAATCTGCTGGAACTGATGATGGTCATTAGCGACAATTCGGCTACCGACATCCTGCTGCGGTTGGTTGGCGGCACCGAGGCCGTTCAGAAGCGGATAAATGCGTTGGGGATTCAGGGCATGTCGATCGACCGAACCATCATTCAACTGCTTGCCGACCTTGATGGCATTACCTTACCCCCTGCTCATCAGTGGACCCTGGGCTTTTATGCTCGTCTGGATAGTGCCACCACGCCCGATATAAAGCAGAAAGCCTCCCACAAACTCGCAACCGACCCCCGCGACACCTCCACTCCTGAAGCAATGGTCAATTTACTGACGCAAATTTACCGGGGTACAGCCCTTAAACCCGAAAGTCGGGCTCTGTTGCTGGGTGTCATGGAACGCTGCCGGGGTGGAGCGGCCCGGCTTAAAGGCTACTTACCTCCCAACACGGTCATCGCGCATAAAACCGGATCATTGAATGGCATTGCTACCGATGATGTGGGCATTATCACTTTACCTGATGAGGCAGGGCATATCGCCATTGCGGTTTTTGTTGGTGATTCGCCCATGCCGCTGGCCGACCGTGAACAGGTCATTGCCCAATCGGCCCGTGCGATTTATGACTTTTTCCTGTACCAACCCCCAACGCCCTCCATCCCAGCCCGCTAATTGCCCATAAATACCCTGCAACGCCATGAAAAAATCGACCTGCCTGAGCACATTCCTTCTTTGCTTATCGGTGAGCATATCCCTCCCGGCTCAGCAACTAAAATTCGATTTGCCCAAAAGCAAGTACGGCCTGCCGGTTGTTGGTGATGTGAGAATTTACGAGAAAATTGTGGCGGCTGACCCCGACAATGAGCTGGTCGATATGCACCAGATTTTGCCGGATGCCCAGTACGACGTTACCTATGCCGATACCACTAATTTTCTAAAACGGAAGCTATACCCCACAGCCGATGTATTTATGCGCAAACCAGCCGCTTTAGCCCTCAGACAGGTGGCCGAAAATCTGAAGAAACAGGGCTATGGACTGGTCTTATTTGACGGATACCGACCCTATGCAATTACCATGCTCTTTTACGAAGAACATGGCGACACCACATTTGTGGCCGACCCTCGAAAAGGATCTAAACACAACCGGGGTATGGCTATCGATCTGTCGTTGTATGAGCTAAAGACCGGCAAACGCCTATCGATGCCATCCGCCTACGACGAATCGACCCCGCGCGCCTACCATAGCTACATGGATTCGGATAGTGCGTCGCTGGCACACCGGACGTTGTTACGGAAAGCTATGGAGCAGGTCGGTTTCGCCATTTTTCCATGGGAGTGGTGGCATTACGACTTCCGGGGTTGGGAAAACTGCTTCACCTACGATCTGTGGTTCGACGCCATCCGAAAAGCCAATAAGAAGATAGCGAAAGGCAACTAAGACAACTTGGCCCCTTGGTTGGCTATTGATCAGTTGTCTATAAAGCATTTTGCCATCACGACCGGGTTGCTGGTCGTGATGGCAAAATGTAGTTTATACGCCAGCGATAAGCCAGACACTTATTCCTTCAGACTTTTCAGATATGCAATGCTTTTCGGCATTTGCTCGTATTCTTTATTGCTCTCATCTTCAATATAGTAGTGCTTGACGCCTGCTTTTTTCGCCAGACGTAAAATTTCGGGAATGTTAACCTGCCCCTGGCCCAGAACCACGTCATTTTCGGGAGGAGTACCACCCGTCAGGTCGCCTTTTATCCCTTTCTTGAGGTCTTTCAGGTGCATCAGTTTATAACGGCTACCGTACTTTTTCAGCAGAGCAACGGGATCGGCACCGCCGTGCTGCGCCCACAAAATATCCATCTCGAACGAAACGTAGTCGGGATTGGTGTTTTTCACGATGTAGTCGTACAGGGTACCATCTTCGTACGGATGGAATTCGTAGCCGTGGTTATGGTAGCAGAACGTGATACCATTGTCCTTCATCGTTTTGCCGATTCGGTTAAAATCCTCCACGGCTTTTTTAGCGTTATCGAGGTTGAAATGCCCCCTTTCGTGAGGAATCCAGGCGCACATGATGTAAGATGCGCCCAGGGCTTTGGCTTTGTTGATGGCATCGGTAGGGTCTTTGGCCAGTTGTTCGTATCCCCCGCCCGTAGCCGAAATTTTAATGCCGCGTTCGTCGCACAGCTTCTTGAATTCGGCTTCAGTATACCCTTTGGGAGCGCCACCTTCCATATCCGTAATGCCCAATGCCTTGATGGTATCCAGCGTAGCAATGACATTTTTGGGGAAACTCGCCCGGTAGGTATACGACTCAACACCAATCGGAAACGTGTACAACGGCTTTCCTTTCTGAGCAAAACTATCGGAAACACCCAGGAGTGAAAGAGTAGCCAGGCCCAACGCGACAAGGTCTTTTTTCATGGTTATCGGTTCTATTTATCGTCAACATGCAAGATTTGCCTTATAAGGCGTCAAGGCCCCTGTTTTACTTGACAGACAAATTGAATAGCCTCGGGTTAATACATCAGGCGGAGTTGATCCGACGGTTTTACGATGGCAGGCACGATGGTCCCCCTGCCGACACACCAGGATTTTAGAGTAGATTAAAAGCTACGCCCGCTCTTCTGCTTATGGAACGACGGACATTTATTCGGAACACTAGCCTGGTGGCTGCAACGCTGGGTACGGCAGGTTCCGACCTGCTGACTACTCCGCAGCCGACCAGTCAAGTCAAAAACAAACTCCCCAGGTGGAAAGGATTTAACCTGTTGGATTTTTTCTCCCCCGATCCGGCCAACAGCCGACCCGCTACAAAAGAAGACTACTTCAAATGGATGCAGGACTGGGGATTTGACTTTGTTCGGATACCCATCGCTTATCCGTCGTACCTGAAGTTCGACCGAAGCCGTAACATTACCCCCGACGAAGTGTACCAGATTGACCAGCAGGCCGTTGACCGAATTGATCAATTAGTAGCAATGGGTCATAAATATAACCTGCACGTGAGCCTCAACCTCCACCGGGCACCAGGTTACTGCGTGAATGCGGGTTTTCATGAACCGTATAACCTCTGGAAAGATCAGGCCGCTCTGGACGCGTTCTGCTTCCACTGGAACATGTGGGCGAAGCGATATAAGACCGTATCCTCTAAGAAAATCAGCTTCGACCTGCTGAATGAGCCCAGTATGCGGGCTGATATGAACGATCAGCACTCGCCCCACAGCACAGTGCCCGGTGATGTATATCGAAAAGTAGCGATGGCGGCCTCTAAGGCCATTCGTAAAGAAAATCCGAAGCATCTGATCATTGCCGATGGCAACAATACGGGTAGCTCAGTGATCCCCGAATTGGTCGATCTTGATATTGCCCAGAGCTGTCGGGGCTATAATCCAGGCATTATTTCGCACTACAAAGCCCCCTGGGCCAATAAAGATCCCGATCATCTGCCCGAACCGAAATGGCCGGGGCAGGTGGGTGATAAATACCTCAGCCGGGCGATGCTCGAAACCTTTTATCAGCCCTGGATCGACCTGGTCAACAACGGTGTGGGGGTTCATTGTGGCGAATGTGGCTGCTGGAACAAAACGCCCCACCCTGTATTTCTGGCGTGGTTCAGCGATGTGCTCGACATTCTGTCCAGTCATGGAATCGGCTTTGCGCTTTGGGAGTTCGTGGGTTCGTTCGGTATTCTGGACTCGGGCCGAACGGACATAGTCTATGAAGACTGGTACGGCCACAAACTGGACCGTAAACTACTGGATTTGATTCGACGGGTTTAAACAAGAATGGGCCGATGCTGAACACTGGCCCATTCTTGTTTAAACCCGTTGTGGCTTCTCACACTAATTCCTCTACCAGTTGATTTGTGCGTGGGGCGTGTCTGTGCATACGGCGATCAACCAACGCAGTATCGTGATGCTGATCGAGCGCAACAGCCGTTGTACGGTCGCTTACGCTGGCGGCCTGCCCTTCAAAAGCCATTTCCTGGCGCAAATAATCCGTTGTCTGCCGGTACTGCGCAGCCTCTTCCACTAGCTGAATTGTAAGGTTACGGGCATACGCTTCATCGCCAGAGGCTTGGAGTAAGTTGGCAAATTGCGTGGAGAAATCGCTATATGGATACGGTATTTCACCTTTGCTAACCGATAGTTGAACCTGTCGGTACGATTGTGAAACAAAATATTGAAGTTGATTCGAGTTACTCATAACTATAAATATCTGTGGTTTTGCTAATAGCAATGATGAGAATAATCTGAGAATAAATAACAAATAATTTATTAAACTATTTTTATAGTAGTCAAATTTTAACATATTCTTCACAAATTCGAACGTTATAGCCAGTCTATCTTCAGCCCGGTTTGAAAACGAAAATGGATGAAAATAAGGTGTGAAACGGTAACTTAGACCTTTCCTCAACTCTGGCTTTGACCATGCATCGATTTTTCCTGGCTTTCATTGTACTATGTAGCTCAGTCTGTACAGTTCGTGCGCAAATTGACACCATCAATACATCGACCTTAAAGTTGAACCTGGCTGCTTTTCGGGAAGCGAAGCGCACGTATGCCGTCTTTTTTGAAGACAGTCTTGGCCATCGGCTCTCCTCGGCCGATCTCTGGGATCGAAGCATTCGTCTGACCACTACGCCCAGTGGACAAAAAATTTACCAGTTCGACTGGCAGTGGTTTCAGAAAGATTCCCTGCTGGCCAATGTATCTGCTACCGGCCTGTTGCCCTCGCTGGCCCCTCTTACCCACAGAGCTACCTACACCAAACGAGGCAATCGCCGTTTTGTCTTTAATGGTACAACCGTAACAGTTCCCGTGGCCGATCAGCGTACGGCGAAAGACAGCTCATTCCGGGTGATTATGAATCCTCCGGCCTTTTTATTTCCGATGGATCTGGAAATTTTTCCGCTGCTTCCCTTCAAACGAATTGGTCAGGAATTTGCGATTGCCTTCTATGAACCAGGGAGTCCGTCGGCCAGCTATTATCGGTTGACAGTAACCGGGAAAGAAGATTTGCAAGTTGGTGGAGACGCTAAACTCAACTGCTGGATTTTAAAAATCGACTATGGTCAGCAAGGCGTGTATGCAACGTTCTGGATTTCGGACCAAAATCGGGAAGTGGTCAAGATGAGGGAGTATTTTAGAGGTCGCTATCGATACAAGGTTAAAATCTATTAAGCAATGCCTTTCCAACACAAACCTGGATGACCTTCCCGCTCTCCTTATGCCCTTAACCATTACCCTGCTTGGTATTCTGGCGCTGATTGCGCTCATTTCATGGGTTCGCTTACATACCTTTCTGGCATTTCTGGCCGTTTCGATTGGTGTCGGGCTGGCACTGGGTCTTGCCCCTTTGGCTATTGTCGAGGCTATTCAGAAAGGGATTGGCGGCACGTTAGCCTCCATTACGGCCATCATTGCTCTGGGGGCTATGCTGGGCAAACTGGTAGCCCAAAGCGGAGCCGCCGAACGCATTGCCAGTAGTATGATGCGGCTGGTGGGCACCCGGCACGCCCGCTGGGCATTTATGGTTACCGGCTTCATCGTTGGCTTACCCCTCTTCTATTCGGTAGGATTCATGCTGCTGGCTCCGCTGGTTATCACGGTAGCCTATCGGTATAAGCTGCCCGCTCTGTACATTGGCCTGCCCATGCTGGCATCCTTATCCGTTACGCAGGGGTATTTGCCACCGCATCCGGCTCCACTAGCTATCTTAAAGCAGTTCAACGCCAACATGGGGCTGACACTTTTTTATGGCATCCTGGTTTCTATCCCGGCCATTCTGGTTTCGGGCGCCCTATTCGGGGCCACCTTAAAGCGGTACACCAACTTACCCAATCCGGCATTCATCGCTCCCAATCTGGAAAACCATCAGACCCCTTCGACCGCTGTAAGTTTCCTGACCGTTTTGTTTCCGATTCTGCTTATTGGCATCAGCACATTGGTAAGCCCATTTCTACCTACCAACTCCTGGCTCCAACAGTCGGTAGTGTTTGTTGGTGAACCCATCGTGAGTATGTTTCTTGCGGTTGTTCTGGCGTCGTTCACCCTGGGGCTATGGCGCGGGAAGACGATGCCCGATGTGACTGCGCTCTTTGGCGATGCCATCAAGGATGTGGCTATGCTGTTTCTGATTTTTGGTGGTGCGGGGGCCCTTAAACAAGTCCTGACAGACGGGGGTGTAAATCAGTCGATTGCCGATCTGATGCAACACTCAACGCTGCATCCCTATGTACTGGCCTGGGGTATGGCAGCCCTCATTCGGGTCTGTGTTGGCTCGTCGACCGTTTCGGGCATCACTACCGCCGGGTTCGTAACCCCACTGCTGGCCACTTCGGGCGTTGAGCCGAATTTGATGGTATTAAGCATCGGGGCCGGGAGCATGATGTTTTCCCACGTAAACGATACGGGGTTCTGGCTATTTCGGGAGTATTTTCAACTGTCGATGGCCGATACACTCAAAACCTGGTCGATCATGGAAACCCTGGTCTCCGTATCCGGACTGGCGGGCGTGATGGTATTAAATTGGGTACTACAGTAGAGTAACTAAACCTCTCATTGAAACGACAGTCTTCAGAACCATGAACCGGCCTGGCATTTCTTTCTCTATAGCAATCATCTGGCTATCAACCCTTTCGCTTTACGGTCAATCAATTGGGAAAGGGGATCGGATTACAGGCCCTAATTTTGCCACCCGCAGCCCGGTATTAGGACAGCATGGTATGGTGGCGACCAGTCATCCACTGGCTACGCAAATCGGCCTTGATATTCTGAAACAGGGCGGCACAGCTGTCGATGCCGCCATTGCCGCGAATGCTGCTCTAGGTGTTATAGAACCCAATAACGGCGGCATCGGTGGCGATCTCTTTGCTATTGTCTGGGCGGCAAAAGACAAGAAACTGTACGGCCTGAATGCCAGTGGCCGATCTCCTAAAGGACTGACCTACGAAGCCTTGCAGAAATTACTGGGCGATAAAAAACAGCTTCCGCTCTACGGCCCGTTATCGGTTTCGGTACCGGGCGCAGTGGATGGTTGGTTTCAATTGCATCAGCGGTTTGGCAAATTGCCCATGCGTACCTTGTTGGCTCCCAGCATTCGCTACGCCCGCGAAGGGGCTCCGGTGCCGCAGGTAATTGCCTATTCCTGGCAGGTAGCCGCCAACCGATTGGCTGCCAGTGAAGCCATTATCCAGTCGTTCGATAATTTCCGCAAAACCTTTTTCATCAACGGCAAAGCACCTGTTGAAGGGCAGTTGTTCCGCAACCCTGATCTGGCAACTACTTACGAAAAAATTGTGGCAGGTGGACGGGATGCCTTTTATAAAGGAAGCATTGCCGACGCAATTGATCGCTACGCGCAACGAGCGGGTTTGTACCTGCGAAAGGCGGATTTAGCGGCTCACCAAAGTACCTGGATCGAGCCCGTTTCGGTGAATTACCGGGGCTATGACGTGTATGAGTTGCCGCCCAATGGCCAGGGAATTTCGGTGCTGGAAATGTTGAATATACTGGAGGGGTATGACCTGAAAAAACTGGGTCACAATAGCGCCGATTACCTCCATCTGCTGGTTGAAGCCAAGAAGTTGGCCTTTGAAGATCGCGCCCGATACTATGCCGACCCTGATTTTGCGAAAGCTTCTATAAAGTGGCTGCTCACGAAAGACTACGCAGCCCGACGACGGAAACTGATTGACCCGAAAAAAGCCTCTGAACATCTCGACGCTGGCGATCCGGCCCTTCGTACGGGCGATACCGTCTACTTAACCGTAGCTGATAATGAGGGAAATATGGTATCACTGATCCAGAGCAACATGCTGGAGTTTGGCAGTGGCCTGGTACCGGATGGACTTGGCTTTGTTCTGCACAACCGGGGCACCAGCTTTACGATGCAACCCGGCCACGCGAATATATATGCACCTGGGAAGCGCCCTTTCAACACCATCATACCCGGCTTTGTCCTGAAAAATGGCGAGCCGTTTCTGAGTTTCGGGGTTATGGGTGGGGCTATGCAGCCTCAGGGCCATTTGCAGGTTTTGTGCAACATCATCGACTTTGGTATGAACGTGCAGGAAGCGGGGGATGCGGCCCGGTTCAGCCACTCGGGTAGCAGTGAACCCATTGGCACGCTCATGACCGACGGTGGTCGACTGGCCCTGGAAAGTGGTATCAGCAAGGAGGTCCGCGATGAGCTGGAAAAACGGGGGCACCATCTGGCACCAACCGATTTTTTTGGAGGCTATCAGGCTATTCAATGGGATGCTGTCAATCGAATTTATCGGGGGGCATCCGAAATGCGGAAAGACGGGCAGGCAGCAGGCTATTAATCCGTACATTCGTATCGTTTTGATTTACAGCAAACTGAGCCCTGCAAACGCTTCCATCTTTCCATATGGCGAAGAAATCAACTTCCGCAGACCCTAAGCCTACTACAAGCCCGAGCAAAGTCCTTCAACTTATCCGTGAAAAATGGCCGGAATATGTTCTGGAAGTCGTTGTCATTATTTTCAGTATAACCATCTCATTTGCCTTCGATGAATGGAAAGACGAGCGACACAAACGTGAGTTGGAGCAAACCTACCTGAAAGGACTTTACAGTGACATTCAGACCGATATAAGCCAACTCGGTGAAGTAATTGCTGAAACGAAACAGGTTGTTCAGATAGCTACCAAACTCACTACGGTAACTCCCCAATCCCCTACCATCGACTATCATCAATTTGTTAGCGATGTGCGGTTCATCTTTAAACGGCCCCGGTTTGTTGCTGAGGATGCGACTTTCTCCGACTTAAAAAGTACGGGCAATATGCAGGTTATCAGCAAGTTCCCCTTAAAACAAGCCCTGTTTGATTACTACAAGCAATATGAAACGATCGGTCGGGTGGAAACGGCTGAACTGGAAACAACGAACACAATTATAGGTCCCTATCTGCTTGCCCGCCTTCCACTGGCCGAGCAAGCAAGTCAACCACCGAAATCGAACTGGACGGCAGTCATGACCGAGACAGCTTACCAAAACGCCGTATTGGTACGTCGGGCAACGCGAGAGGAGTTACTTCAGGACTACCAGCAATCGCTCCGGTTAGGCAAGGCCATATTAGCTTCGATCAAATCACAGCTGAACTAGAGCGTCAGACATCATTCACTTTGCACGTATTTATCCCAAAGCGACAATTCCCCACAAAAACTGTAGAAAAATAGTACCATTCTGATAAGTATCAATCCGTATCCTGTTGATAGTCAGAATATGGCACAGATTTAGATACCATTATTGCTAATCAACTAATTTATATTAACCACAAAGCGATATGGCCTCTCTGGGAGAACGAATTGCGAGTTTTTTTAGCGGGAACGACTCCACGGCTGATGAAGGGCTCCGTGACCTGTTTATTACCAACTTGAAAAGTGTATACTATACCGAAAAGCGAGCGGTCGATGCACTGGCAGATCAGGCAGAGGCCAGCACGACCGACGAAGTAGGGCAGGCTTTTATTAATCACGAACAGCAAAGCCGAAATCAGGTTGAACGGCTGGAAGAAATATTTAGAATTATCGGCATTCGGGCCGAAGAGCATAAGTCTGGCGCCATAGATGGATTGATCCATGACGCTCACTGGGTCATTACCAATACGGAACCCGGTTCGCTTACCCGCGATGCCGGGCTGATTATTGCGGCTCAGGCTATTGAACACTACGAAATTGCTATTTACGGCTCACTTCTAACACTGGCTCATGTGCTCGATTTTACGCAATCGGCTGAGCTTCTGGCTGTGACACTGGAAGAAGAAAAGGAAACCGACCGAAAACTGACCGCTCTGGCCGAATCCTTTATTAACAGTGGGTCTAAAGAAGAAGAGGAGCATCATCCGGGTAGCCATCACGCTAGCTTGAATTCCAATTTCGGTTCAGGCTCAGACGTTACGCTAGGGGGCCCATTGGGCGTCTAAGTTGATACATACGGTATTTTCGCCGGGAATACGATGAACTCGTATTCCCGGTTTTTGTTTGTGCTTACCGCTCTTCTAAATTTAAAGGACAACTTACCTGTTTTTTAGTAGTTTGCGCTCATTGCTAGTTAGAATCAATATGCGAATCATTCCCTTTTTCATGATACGGCCGTTGCTGTTTACCCTGTTGATAGTCGCCAGCGTAAGCGTTGTGCAGAGTCAAAGTCTGTATATGCCGCGAAATATTAAACAGGCCTACCAAAAAGGTACTCGTTCAATGGATGGAAAACCCGGCAAAAACTACTGGCAGAACTCGGCTCGCTATGCCATTACCATTACGGCAACCCCACCCAATCGGACCGTGCGGGGAACGGAAGATATTACCTACACCAACAATAGCCCCGATACGTTAACCCTCCTTGTTTTTAAGTTGATCCTTAATAGTCACCAGCCGGGTGCGATCCGACAGGCACCAGCCTCGCCCGACTACCTGACGTCGGGCATTCATATCGACAGATACAGTGAAAATGGTACTGCTAAAAACTGGCGGAATGCTGGTTCAGCCACCTGGCGGCAGGTTGTACTGACCAAACCACTGATGCCGCGCGATTCGGTAAAGCTCTCCTTCGATTGGCACTTCGACATATCGCTGGAAAGCAACCGCGAAGGTATGCTCGACTCAACCACGTTCTTTCTGGCCTATTTCTACCCCCGTATTGCCGTGATGGACGACTATTACGGCTGGGATCGCACCACATTCACCGAAGCGCAGGAGTTTTATAACGACTTCAACGACTACACCCTGACCGTAAACGTCCCGAAAGATTATGTGGTCTGGGCTACGGGCGATTTGCAGAATGCCTCTGAGGTACTGCAACCGGCCATTGCCAAACGCCTGAACGAGTCGATGACGACGGACTCGATTATCCACGTAGCCACCCTGGCCGATATGACTGGCAGGCAGGTTACGGCCCAGCAAACCACTAATAGCTGGCAATGGAAGGCCAATGATGTACCGGATATGGCGCTGTGTATCAGTGATCACTACGTCTGGGATGCGTCCAGTGTGGTCGTTGATAAAAAGACAAACCGCCGGGCCAGCGTACAGGCGGCTTTTCTGGACAATGCGGCCGATTTTCACCAGATGGTCCGCTTCGGCCGTCATGCGCTCGACTGGTTTTCGAACAACCTGCCCGGTGTTCCTTATCCCTACCCCAAAACAACCCTCGTGCAGGGCTTTGCCGATATGGAATACCCGATGCTGGTCAACGACAGCAGCACACCCGATCTGAATTTCTCGCGCTTCGTGGCCGAGCATGAACTGGCTCATACCTGGTTTCCATTTTACATGGGTATCAATGAAACTCGCTACGGATTTATGGACGAGGGTTGGACCACCGCCTTCGAATACCTCATTAGTCAGGCCGATCTGGGGTATGAGCAGGCCACGAAAAACTTTTTGAATTTCCGGGTCAATAGCTGGATCAAAGATCCATCGGCCGAGCAGGACCTGCCTATCATCACCCCAGCCAATATTCTGAGCGGTGCGGCTTTAGGCAATAACGAATACGGTAAAGCGGCACTGGGGTATCTGGCCCTCAAGGATTTGCTTGGTGAAGTTGAATTCAAGAAAAGCCTGCACACCTTTATCGACCGTTGGCATGGTAAACACCCAACCCCCTGGGACATGTTTTTCAGCTTCAACAATGCATCGGGCAAAGACCTCAACTGGTTCTGGAACAACTGGTTCTTCAGCCATAACTACATCGACCTGGCCATTCAGAAGGTAGAGTCTTCGGCCTCACAGACCACCGTCACGCTTCAGAATATCGGTGGGTTTGCCGTGCCGGTCGATGTGGTGGTCACCTTTGTTGATGGTACGAAAGGCACTTTCCACCAGACTCCGGCTATCTGGCAGGCCAATCAAAAACAGGCACTTGTAAAGCTTCCGATCAAAAAGAAAATTCAGTCGGTAAGTTTAACGAGCGGGGTATTTATGGATGCGGATGCGAAAAATAATAGTTGGCCAGTCCATTGATCGGCGTCCGAAAACTCGATTCACTGGCCTGTACGGCGAACAGCAGCACCTCGGGGCGAAGCGCGTAAATATCCCAATTCATCCGAATACCAAAGTGCGTTTCCAGTAAGTATTCAAAGTCATCGGCATCGTCGACGGGCTGTTCCATTATCCGACCGTGCTCCGTAATTTTTAGCGTATCGTCGGTGAGCGTGATCCGTCCGTTTGCCGTTACGAGCGTACAGAGCATGTTCTGCGTGAAGTACGATGCGGATGAGGTCTGGTGATAGCGGCACATACTTCTGAAATCGGACAGTTGCCGCGACACAGTGGTAAAGATGTACGAAGGTACCCAACTACCCGTTTCTTGCTGTTGATGGATGGCCCAGTAGTCGGTGTTGTAGGGACTGACCAGGTAGTTACCTGTTCGATCTTCCAGAATCTGCCCCGGCCGAATCGCGATTGGATGGAGCGGAAACCGACGGCCAAACCCCACGTCGACCAGCCAGTCTGTATTGTCCAGACGAACAGCAATGGCCGCGTGATCAAACTCATCGTTGAACCCCTTTTCCGGTTCATACACCCGACCCGAAACCAGTTTGGCCGTAAACCCTATAGCCCGCAATAGTTCGCAGAAAAGCCCATTTAGCTCATAACAAAATCCACCCCGTTTTTTCGTAATGAGTTTCGTAAACAGAGCATCGGCATCCAGCACAATATCCCGACCGTAGTGAATGTCCAGGTTTTCGAGCGGTATGTGCAACAGATGCTGGTAATGGAGTTTTCGTAGGGTTTCAATCGAAACCTCCAGGTGGCCGTTGTACTGAATTCGGGTTAGATAAGCGCTGACGTTCATCGGTGTTGTTCGGATTACAGTCTGCAAATTAGCCGGCTCTCAAACGGTTGCCTATCCCCTATTGCCTGAAGTGTACGAATCGATGGTTCAACTGCCCAATTACGCTATTCAGACGTCGCTACCCTTTCTTCAGGAAAACCTAACAATATTTTGGAAGGTGGAACAATCGGTAACGTCTGAGCGTCTATACCAATAAGTCCCCCTCCTCCTGAGCGTATGACTCGCCGACAGCATTTTGTTATTATCCTGATTCTGGGCACCTTGTCCACGATCAGTCCGTTTTCCATCGACATGTACCTGCCGGGTTTTCCTGCCATTGCCCGCGATCTGCATACATCCATTGCCCAGGTACAATTATCCCTGACGGCCTATCTGATTGGCATTTCATTGGGGCAACTTCTGTATGGCCCTCTACTGGACCGATTCGGGCGTAAACTCCCTTTGTATGCCGGTCTGGTGGTGTATGTACTGGCTTCCGTTGGTTGTGCCATGGCCACTTCGATCGAAACACTGATCGCGATGCGGCTCATTCAGGCGCTGGGGGGTTGCGTTGGGCTGGTAGCTGCGCAGGCGCTGGTTCGTGATTTGTTTCCGGTGAATCAGATTGCCCAGATCTTTTCCCTGCTCATACTGGTTGTTGCTGTGTCGCCGATGATAGCCCCTACGGTGGGCGGGTACGCATCTGAATTACTGGGCTGGCATTCCATTTTTATCATCCTGGCCGTTATTACGGTTCTGATTCTGGTCAGTTCCTACTTTGCCTTGCCCGACGGGAAACCTGCCGATCCTTCGCTATCGCTTCGGCCCAAAGCTGTGTTAGGCAGCTTTCTGATGGTATTGAGGCAACCGCAATTTTTGACCTATGCCCTGGTAGGTGGTATTGCAACAGCCGCCCCCTTTGCCTATCTGGCGGGTTCGTCGGATGTGTTCATCAACATTTACCATACGAGTCCTCAAGAGTACGGATGGATATTTGCGTTTTTGTCCATAGCGGTCATTGCACCCACTCAGTTGAATCGCTTTTTTCTGAAACGATTTACCAGTGAGCAAATCATTTTTGCTACGCTACTTTATCAGTCGGTTATTGGTCTGATAATGGTCTTTGGAACCTGGGCAGGCTGGTATGGCCAATACGGCCTCATTACGATCTTATTTCTGTTTCTATGCGGCCAAAACATAACGGGTCCCAATGCCTCGGCCCTGTCGCTGGCTCCGTTTGAGCGTCATGCAGGCAGTGCTGCCGCCCTGATGGGTAGCTTTCGAATGGGTATTGGTGCCTGTGTTTCGGGAGCCGTCAGCTTTTTTCATAACCATACCGCCATTCCGATGGTCAGTGTTATGACGGCCTGTGTGGTCAGTAGCCTATTCATCCTCCTGCTTGGTAGTCAGGTGATCAAGCACCGACGCAAACGAACGAATGTCGATGAACCAATGGCCGAGGTAATGCTATAACTTCTTCACTTTTTGCTCTTCCGACGAAGCCATACATTCAGCTTCGTCGGAAGAGCAAAAAGCTTCACCACTAATTCTTCACCTGCACGGGTAAATCTTCGAGCTGGGCGTAGCTAAGTTTCCAGGTATTGTCAGCTCCTTTTTTCCAGAGCAGAATATAATTCCCTTCGCCATACGCATGCGGGTCTTTCGGATTCAGCGGCAACACATCGACGGAAAAAGTACCGGCTTCGTAAGCGGTTTGGGTATCGGTGCCCGAACTAACCACATTTGTTTTCAGATCAGACAGTGTAGGTAAGGTTTCGCGTACCCATTTATCAGCAACCTCCCCTTTGCCTTTGAAATGCGTGTTGCCTTGCAGAAAATGGGCATCGTCGGCCAGAAAGGAAATGATTTTTGACGAGTCCTTATCGTTCCAGGCATTGATAAACTGGCGATTAAGTTCTTGAATATTAACCGTTTCTCCAGACTTTGAACAAGATGTAAACAGCACAGCTGCGAACAGTGTGCACATAAAAGCTTTCATAACATAACGTTTTAGGTGAATGATGAGTCAGACACGCGGCCCAGTAGTCTGTTCTGAACACTGGCTCATCGTGCATGACGGATAACGTACCTATTCCTAATGGACCAGGTATGATCAGATACCGTTAGGAATTGATCACATCTGACAACTCCTAACGGCAAGCTACTGTTTTTGAAAAGAGCCTACCAGCTTTTCCGACGGTATTCGGAGGTAGGATACGGCGATGAAGGGTCACCGTAGGTATCATTGGGCAGAAAACCCGACTTAAGTACATAAGACGCAACAACCTGCGTTGTATCGACCAGACTAACGGGTTGCCCCTGGGCACCAGCCACTGCTTCCATACCGGGTCTGACAGACTGGGTCGGTGCCGTTTTCTGAGCTACGGCTCTAGCCTGTTCAGCGTGGTTAGCAGCCGCCCGGTCGGCAGCCGCTTTTTGGGCTGCGGCCCGTTCAGCAGCCGCAATTCGGGCCGCTTCTGCTTTTTTCTTATTGTCGATATGCTTACCAATGGCGTATCCGGCAGCGCCCCCAGCTACCCCACCAATGACGCCACCAACCGCCCGATTGCGTTTGTTGATAATGGCGCCTGCAGCCGCACCAGCACCGACACCAATGGCCGTTCCTTTAGCCTGAGGGCTCCAGCGACGTTTCGCATTTTTGCCGATGGCGTACCCGGCTGCACCACCTGCCACACCACCTACTACTCCGCCAACAACGCGGTTCTGTTTATTGATAATGGCTCCCAGGGCGGCTCCTGCACCAGCACCAATTACGGCTCCCTTTGTACCTGACCCCCATCCTTTTACGGACTGGGCCTCGGCCAACTGACTGAAGGGCACGACTGCAAGCCCAACCAGGGCAACAATCTGATGTATGGTTTTCATAACGGTTTCTGTTTAATGGATACGATGGATGTTAATTTCCAAATAACGTAGACTACTACATCATTGTTTACGGTAAGATTCTTTCCGCACTTAAAGGTTTAATCAGAAGATCCATCGTATCTATCCTCATGCTGACCCTCCGCAATTGCTTTACGGCAAAAAAACGCCTGAAACCAATAAACAGCCCAAAAAAGAAAATCGCCGTAGCTACTCGATCAGGTAACTACGGCGAATCGAAATCGGGCTATGGTTTACAAGTTCCGCATCCAGACTTCGCGAAGCTGCACCTGTTGAGGGGTTGCCTGTGGATCAACTTCAAAAACGAATTGTTTGACGTTGGCTTTTTCCTGCATAGTAGCTTCAACCGTGCTGTCCTGCCCATTGCGCCGAACCGTAATTTTGTAGGGATCCCCCCCTTTCAACTGTTTTATATCAGCCTGAATTTTTGCAACGTTATCCATATTAACGGCAATACCATTGAAGGCAACCCATTCATCATTTTCCTGAATGCCAACCTTTTGAAGCGGCTCAGGCACTTTCGACAAGACAAATTTGGACCCGTTAAACGAAGCCTTCATGCCCAGGGTTGGTATTTTCTCTCCGGTAGCAATAGCAGGCAAGTACGAAATTCCCAGCTTACCATAATAGTCTTTGAACGGTAGGGGTTCGGCGGCTTTCACATAGCGATTAAAGAAGTCAGCAATTTCGGGATAGGTCTTCTTCGTAAAAATGTCGAAGAACTCTTTTTCCGGGAACGCCTTGTTCGGACCATATTCCGTGGCCAATTCGTTGATTACCTCCCGCAAGCCCCGCGTTCCGTTCGACAACTCCAGCAGACGAATATCCAGCAAACCCGCTACAAGTGCCCCACGCGCGTAAATATTCCCATATTGCCGCTGCCCTTCGTCGGTATAACAGGTCAGCCCTAATTTACTCAGGCTATATGTAGTATCCAGGCTCTTATCGTAAACAATTTTCTGGGTTTGCTCATTCAGGTACGTAGGCAAGTCGATCAGTTTATCGCGCAACTGCATGGCATCGCTGGCCCACTCCGTTACGCCTTCGTAAAGCCACAAATGCTCCGAAGGTGTGGGAGTTACGAAATTGAACTGCTGAATGATCTCGCTATGAATATTCAACGGCGTGACGACATGGAAAAATTCGTGTGCGGCAATCGACGTCATGTTATCGGCCAGTTTCTTCGAGAACTCTTCCTCCCGAATCACGTATTCTGAACTGTACGAATGCTCCCAGGCACCCCAGTCCTGATCTTCGAAATGATACAGGAACGTATAGCGTTTTACGGGCAACTGTTTCAGGAACTTCCCGGCGGCCGTCAGCATCGCCTGCATGTTGTTCAGTAGCTGATCTGATTTGATCTTATCGGTTTTTGAGTAGGTATACACATCTACCTGAGCACCGGCTACTGTCGTGCTGGCTTTGGTCAATCGACCCAGCAGAATCGGGGAATCGACAATCCGGTCGTAGTTGGCGGCTACGAAATTGCCCTTTTCGTTTTTGTCGAGGGCTGTTCCTACAGCCCAGTCGGCCGGGTAGTTGAGTTTTACTTCCAGTGGCGTTCCCTGCATACCCGTCGGATACCCGAACACGCCCTGTCCGTTGATGAGTACGTGATCCTGCTCGATGGAGGTACCGCACATATTGTAGGGCTTGTGCTCGTTCACGGGTGTATCCCAGGTTTCGGCAATACTGTATTGAACCGTCCGCACCTGCGCAGGTTTGTCCAGTTTCCACTGATTAGTCGAAATCTGTTCCGTTTTCACCTCGCGCCCTTTGGCGTCAAAGGCTTTGAAGGATCGAACATATCGGCCAATATCCATAACCTGATAGGTTCCGGGAGCCGTGGAGGCAAACTGATAAACGGCATTCCCATCCGTTAAACCACTGACGTGCAGGGTCACCTTAAACTGGTCATCTGCCCGGTCGTTGAGGTTCACCTCATAGCGCAAAGGTGTGGTTGGGTCGGCAATCGCTGACTGAAAAAATAAGGCTGCAATAGCCGGCATAAGAAGGTGTACGATCTTCATGTACTTTACTATTCGATTGATGAAGGACGATTTACTGTAGTTAAATGTATTCGTTTATAACGTCCTTTCCGGTTTGATTTGATATCGGTTGGTTGCTAAAACTTGTTAAGAAGTAGCAAGATACAGCAAGTCAACGGCCTTATAAAATGGCCTGTTCGTTAACGGAAGTATGAGGGGATGGATGGCAAGTTTTCTTTTCGGCACCTTATACTGCCGTTTTATGTTCGGCATTAACAAACACTGCAGTTTCGCTTTTTTAATTTAAATTCATACCTTTAACATAAATTAAGTTACATAACCAGCTAAACATCATGGCAACGACAGTAGAACGCCCGAAAAACATCGCCAAACAGATGTTAGAGCGCAAAAAGCTAATCGAAGAATATTTTAAAAGTGGAGATGAGTCAAAAAAACCAGCCGGAGTCAAATTCGTCAAACCCTTTACCATACCCACTGAGGAGCGTTGAAGATGGCTTAATTTTCGTTACTGAGCTTGGCGTGACCTATAAGATAGGCTTTGCTGATGATTCAGTTTATGTATCGGAATCGTCATTTGCGCATGAAGTATTCTCGTTTTCAATAACTCCTATAGCTGGTCAGGTCAGGCAAAAAGATCCACGTGTTGAACAAACTGTTATTAGAGCCATCCTTTTAACGTTTGATACTTTGCCTGATGCTGTTATCAATTATGTTTGTAGCCTGGACAATGATCAGCAAATAGCGCGAAGCCGATTATTCCATAGATGGTACCTTAAGGCGGGCACCACTCACTTTATCAAGCTTGATTTTACAGATCACGAAAACAGAATTTATACCTCAGTCCTTTTTCGAAGTAACCACCCGGCAGAAGCAGAAATACGGAATCTTTTTGCAGAATCCTTCACAAAATAGCTATTCCTCCACAACCGATTCAACAGCCTGGCTTTGGTAATTTTCGGACAATAGCCGATACGCGCGGGAACGCATGGCCAGGATCGTAATCAGCAAGCCAATCAGCCCCGTTACGGTAAACAACAAAGCCAGACCCCGGTCTTTACCCGTACCAAACCAACCGCCAATCAGATCAACGCCCGCGCCGGTAGTCATAAATGGAATGAATACATACTGCGCAATGGGGCCAATCATAAACGCGGTTATAGGTGAGGCAGCCTCTTCTACACTCTGGGCAAACCCAAATACCCGCCCCTGCCTTTCGGGCGGTACCAACTTCTGAAGGATCGTCTGTTCAGCCGCTTCCACAACCGGAATCAGACACAGATAGGTAAACATGCCAATGGCCAGCAAAATAATCGATGCCTGAATGGTAAAGAATACGCACAACGTCCACATAATGATGTTGCTGATGAAAAGGGTTCGAAGCGGCTGCTTACCCAAACCAACACGAGCCACGACTAACCCGCCGATGATAAAGCCCAGACTCAGAACTCCCCATAAGATTCCCCACGTTTGCACGGTCACTAACGATAGCCCATACGCATCCATCAACGACATAAAGACCCCGCCCAGGAAGTTGTTAAACATGTTGAAGAAGATAAGTGCAAACAGCCCCTGACTCCCCCGCAACACCCGTATCGTTCCGGGAATATCAATGTGTTTGGTTTGCCCGTCCACATGCGCAATCCCTTGCTCGGGTATAGTAAGCAAAAGGAGATGCGTGGCTGCCACCAGGGTAAGGGCAATAGCCAGCACCAGCATCCAGAATACACCCAAAAACCCGATAATCAATCCGCTGAAGATCGATGCCACCAGAAACGACACCCCGTTGACCGTACCGACCAAGCCGTTGGCTTTATCCCGGCCTTCTTCGGGAATCAACACTGTAATCAGCGTTGATAAGGCAATCGAACGAATATTTCCAGCAATGGCCCCCATTAATGATACCACCACAAAGGCCCACAGAATCGGACTGGATGGATTCGTAAACACAGCTTGTGGGGTGGTTAAATAAATGGTCAGCGCCAGCACATAGAGTCCGAGCGAGGCCAGACTTGATAGAAACATGGCTCGCTTCTTTTTGTATCGGTCGACCAGGGAGCCCAGAAAAAAGCCCGAAAGGGCTACTGTACCCGAATAAACCCCTGCCATGACGGACGTTGCCACCACCGATTTGGTTTCCAGATACACCCAGAAGGTAACGGCAAACCAAACCGAGTTATTCGTTAGGGAAGCCGTTAGCGAATTGGCGAGTACGGCATAAAATGTTCTCATGATACCCGATTATACCAAGTTTTTCGCAAACGTAGAGCCAAACAGAGGGATTCCTATGTCGCCAGATGCGATCCAGTTAAAAGACAGAAAATAGTACAGCGTATATGAAACTATTCTTCCAGTAGCCCGTCTAAGCTACTACTTACGAAAGCAATTAGTTCACAATCAACCTTTACGATCATGAAAAAAAACACACCCATGCTGCAGGAAGAACTCGACGTTTTCCGGGCAAAAATCAAAACAATGATTCACCAGTTGTATCGTGCGAACGTAACGAACCGAAACGGTGAAGTAATGGCTGAAGTTGCCCTGACGGAAGAATGGGAATATGAGGGCCAGGAATTAAACGCGATTACAGAGCAGGGACTGGCGTATATGGTCGATAATACGATTGATGAACTTTTCACCTGGGATGACCTGGAAACCGAATCCCTTATTGAAGTTGTGCAGATTCTGGAAGAAAGGGAATTTGTTGACTGCTAACGTGAACTCCCCCTAACCAATTCTGTTAGGGGGAGTTCACTTTTATACCATCAGCAGGGCTGGTACGGGTACTGTTCTGTTACGAAACGCGGGCTTCGGCGGCTGGTTGCTCCTGTTGAATCGCGCTGGGGTCCATATAAAAGACCTCCCACAAGTGCCCGTCCAGATCCTGATACCCATGACCATACATAAAGCCCCGATCATCGGGCTCACTGGGCGTGGTAGCACCAGCCGCAACCGCTTTGCGCACAAGTTCATCGACATCTTCCCGGCTATCGGCCGACAGGCAGATGATGGCTTCAGCGGTTTTTGTGGTATCCGCGATTTCTTTCTTTGAAAAGCCTTTGAAGAATGGCTCAACCAGCAGCATGACGTAAATATCCTCACTGATAATCATGCAGGTAGCGTTCTCGTCGGTAAACTGAGGATTGAAGGTATAGCCTACCTGCGTGAAGAATTCGACGGATTTTTGCAGGTTTTTAACGGGCAGATTTACAAAAATTTTCGTTGCCATGTGTATTAGTGTTTGCTGTTTACACAACAAAAATACACCGAAAAGCGACCATCGGAGGAGGGCAAATGCGGCAATAACCGGGTCGATTGCGGCAACCTTTCAGCGCCGAATTTTACTCTTTATTTTGTAGGAACCAGCATCTCCAGAATCCATCATCTATCCTCAGCGAACCTTGCGATGCCATTGTACAATACCCAACAAACCTGTCAACCATCCTTCATAGCCAACAAGTAGTTTTGTAGTATCGGGTCGGGTGTGTACGGGTATTGGTATAAAGACGAGGAGGGCGTAATAGGAGTTGCAGACGCATATTTTCTCCTATACGCCCTCCTTACCAGAGTATGATTAAAAATCCGTATTCGCAGCTTTCAGTTCGATTGGCTTAATCCAGATGTTGCGGTAGAATACGTCATGGCCTTCGGCCTGTAGTTTCAAGCCGCCGGGTGTATCGGTAATGCCTTTGCCGCCGTCGTTCCCACCATCGATCCCCGAGTTAGGCCCACCCCATACCTGACTGATTTTCTGGTTTTTATGAACTTTCTTACCATTGAAGTACATAGTCACCATAGCCGGTTCCACCCGCTTCCCATTCTCGAAACGAGCGGCCCGAAACTGAATATCATACGCATTCCACTTTCCAACTCCGTTGTAGGCATAGTAGGGCGATGGAGTTTCGTTGATCACTGCGCCCAGACCATGACTGGTTGTGTCGCCATCGAGTACCTGAATTTCGTAGCGATTCTGTAAATACACACCGCTGTTGCCACCAGGTTTGCTGATGTAGAACTCTATGTGCAAACGAAAATCGCGGAAGGTTTCTTTGGTAACGATGTCGGCAGAGCCATACTTTCCGCCCGCAGCAGCCGGGTCATTGGTATTCATGACGGTACCCGGCCCGGCCGGATCTTTCTCTATTTTCCACTTTATGGGCAATGTGGCCGCCAACCGTGGGCCTTCCCAATACGTCCACTTTTCATCAAGCATTTTGCGGGAACCATCAAACAACACTTCAGCGCCTTTAGCGGGTTTGGCCCCTACCCCAATTTGGGCCAGCGCCTGAGTAACCACAAGCCCAACCAAAGCCGTGGATAACAGAACCTGATGAATACTGGGTGATTTTAAGGCAATGCGTTTCATACGAGAGAGCAACGGATTTATATACCCTACCATAAGCCGCCAATTGGGTGTATTTACCCGTCGCTACTCAGTTTACAGTCTTATTGGTAGCCAGCGGGTTCTGACGGAAGATTTCTTCCAGCCGCGCAAACAGGGCCGGGTGTTTTTCCTGTAGCAGATCGGGCCGTTTGAAAAAATATTCCGACACCACGGCAAAGAACTCGGCTTCGTTTGTAACGCCATACGGATTAATGTCCGACTGGTTGGCTCTGATATCGTGAATACTTTTATGAATAAGTTGTAGCCAGGGTTTACTATGATCTTTCGGAAGCAAATACTCGGGTAGGCCATCCGTGGCTCCGTCTACCTTATCCAGCAGGTGTACAAACTCATGAATCCCTGTATTGTCTTTACTGGTTTTGTTGTCAAAACCTTCGTGTAAAGCTGGTTTCGACAAAACCATTGTGCTTTGTAAGGCCCCGCCCTCACCAACCATGCCCAATATCATTCGATTATCACCCTCTGTCTGATAGTCTTCGTTGAATCGATCGGCATACAGCAGCACGTTTGTAAGCGGATAATACCAATCCGTAAATCCGAATATGGGTATAATAGCACTACTGGCAACCAGTACTTTATCCAGTTCATCGACGGTAGTGCCTACACCTTCTATCCGAGCGGTACTCAAAAAATGAGCTACCCGCTTGTCAAACTCTTTCTTTCGGTCATCAGTCAGTGCCCGATAATAAGCCACGTGCTGCTGAAGCAGTTGGCTATATGTCGCATCAGGTGTTACAGGCTCTATAGCCCGGGGTCTGGCATATTGCCAGATGAGCCAGCCGAATAATAGTAAAACAGGTACACTTATCAGAAAAACCATTGTGCAAAATTGCCTCCAGGCTGGTTATAGCGAGCGAATAAGTCAGCGTAAGGCGGTTTATAACTGTTTGATTTTTAAACCAACCTGCGACTCGACCTTAATCAGAGCCTGAATCCCATCGGGCCGTATGGCTATCTTCTGAGGAGTAAACCGAAACGCATGAATGTCCAGATCGGTCTTTTTCCCAGCTCCTCCTTTTTGGAACGCATCCTCGATCTTATGCGGAAACTGAGCAATGTCGTCGGCCAGCCGAATGGTTAGCAATTCCTTTAACAAGAGTTGTAAAGGCTTGTGCCAGACAGGTTTGGTACTCCTGGCCAGTACGTTGCTGGTTTGGGCATCGAAATCCAGATTGGGCACTTTCAAGGTATTGGTCAACGTATCGAACTCGGGCCGCCCCCGCAGATAAACCGGCCCATCGACCAATCCATCCATATCGACTTTCACAATCAAACTGTGTTGTGCCCCATAAACCGATACACCCTTCAGCGTAACCGAACCCAACGCCATTTTTTTAGGCTGCCTGCTTATTGTAAGTTTCATAATCCGGTTAATATCGGCATAGGGAATGAAACTCATCAGGTGTAAATCGGATACCTGTGAAACCGTATCGCGTTTCTGTAGCCGGGGTAGCGCTGTTTTTGGATGTACGGGCGGGCTGGGTTTCAGTTCGGTTTTTGTCCGAAAGGCCATTCGGATATGGGTCGTCAACTGGTGAGCGTCACCCGTAACAGGGCCAGCCGCTACACTAACGGGTATTGGCACCAGCCACAGACCATAATCGCGGTCAATGAGTAGCGGCTTTTGTAAGTCATGCCAGATCGGCTTCACCATATTATCGAGCCGCAGATCCCGATGAATGGCCGAATCGATCATGGTTTCGATATCGGTGCGGTGCTTATCGAGGATGTCCTGGGCAACCTTAGCCAATGAAATTTCCTTCCCCAGCACTCGAAGCTCCGGTTCTTTAATCCAGGTGTAGTCGGTAAATTTAGTCCGGCTGTCGAGTCGCCAGTTCGACGTTACACGAATTGGCGTCTGGAAATTGACGTGCAGCGCACAAAATGGCTTTTTAGGCGGGGTCGTATCTCTGCTAAAGGGCTTGGTAAGCCACATTTGTAATGGTGCCGATAAACGGACTTTCTGGTCGGTATACTGCACCTGAACAGGCCCTAACCGTTTGACCCGAAAGGACATAATTCCTTTTACTCTACCTTCTTTGGTCTGTTTACCGATCAGTACCGGATCAAGCTCCCGGTTTATTTTTTCCTGAAGTTCGTTCAACTGAAAAATAATCGGTCCGGCTACATACGACATGGTTTCGGGTATAGGCGGATCGAAGCCTTCGGCCTGCGGAGGCTGGGCTTTTTTAGTTTGGCAATGGCTCAACAACAGAACCATTGCCAGGCTGAAACATCCAAGAAGTAGTGATGGTGAATTTGTCATTAACGGACTGAACAAGCAGACTAAAAGGCTCTTGTTCAAGTAGTAATAACTTCCATTTTTCCGAGTTGTTTTTAGCCGGTCTCAAAAGGCGGCTGGGCCATTGGCCTTCAGCCGGCTGGATAACCTTTTTTTAGATTTATCGCATCGAACTGAATCGGACAAAAAGCCGCATTGAAATACGGTACTGGTCAACCCGAGCTGTATGCTATATCAGAGATTTCGGCTATCTTTCTGAGGTTGAATTTTTTGTTCGTATGCCGTCACGTCGTTCGTTCTTACAGGCTGGTAGTCTGGCTCCCTTTCTTTCTATACTCCCTGCTCAAACTCCGCCTTCCCTTAGCAAACCAACTCGCTTAAAACCAGGCGATACCGTAGGCTTATTTTGTCCGGCCGCACCCGCCTACAGCCAGGAAACGGTCAAAATCGCGCAGGAATCCTTAATGGCGCTGGGGTTCCAGACCAAACTTGGGCCGCACATATATGACCGATATGGCTACCTGGCTGGCCGCGACGCCGACCGGGCAGCGGACTTACACGCCCTTTTCGATGACAAGAGTGTCAAAGCCATTATGGCTATTCACGGAGGCTGGGGCTGTGCCCGATTGCTGCCGTTGCTGGACTATGATCTGATTCAGCGCAACCCGAAAGTACTGATCGGCTACAGTGATGTAACGGCTTTGCTGCTGGCGATATACGCCAAAACCGGATTGGTAACCCTACACGGCCCCGTTGGTTCAGCTACCTTTAATGCCTATACGGTCGACTGGTTTAAACGGCTCCTGATGGATGGCGAAGCCCTGACGATGCGTAACCCAACCGAAAAAGGGGACAATCTTACTCAGGTACAGGATCGAATCACGACCCTCCGACCCGGTTTGGCCCGTGGCCGGCTGGTTGGGGGAAATCTTACTGTGCTGAGTCACCTGATTGGCTCCCCTTACCTGCCCGACTGGAAAAATACCATCCTGTTTCTGGAAGACACCCATGAAGACATTTACCGCGTAGACCGGATGCTGACTCACCTTAAACTGGCGGGTATCCTGAACCAGATAGCGGGTTTTGTGTTTGGCAAATGCAGCGACTGCAACCCAAGTAATGGCGGCTACGGCTCGCTTACCCTCGACGATATTCTGGCCGAACACATCGTCTCATTGGCTAAACCTGCTTTTTCGGGAGCGATGATCGGCCACATTCGTGATAAATTTACCGTCCCGTTAGGTATCGACGCCGAAATCGACGCTACCGCTGGTACTATCCGGCTGCTGGAATCGGCCGTGAGCTAAAGCAATTTGTTAACTCATCTTATGACTCAGGAACAAGGCAATCCCGAACTGCTAAAAGAACTACTTCATTATCAGATGCCCTTTGGCAAACACAAAGGCCAATTAATTCGGGCCTTGCCCGTCTCGTATCTGGAATGGTTTGCGCAAAAAGGATTTCCGGCGGGCAAGTTGGGCATGCTGCTACAAACTATGTACGAAATCAAGCTAAATGGACTGGAGTATCTGCTAGATGAACTGAGTCGGATTCAGCGAAGGGGGTAAGTAAATCCGTTAAACCGCGAGGACGCAAAGGCGCAAAGAATAGTCTTTAAACTTCTTTGTGCCTTTGCGTCCTCGCGGTTTACCATTTGACTATCATTTCTTCTCCTCCTCTTTGGGCTTCGACGAAGGTGTTTTCCAGAAATCGGGCGTACCGTATTTACCTTTCGCTACCTCGCCCCCGTAGAGCACTGAGTTTAGTAAAACCCGGTATGTACCCAGCGGTTGCCCACGCCATTGCGGTCGGAAGCCAATCAGCACCACATGCCCTCTTCCCTGCTGTACATCCAGCGAAGCGGCATAACCCTGCAGGTATTTTTCGCCCAGCAGATAGCCCGACCGCAAGGGCGAGCCTGTTGCCGCAAACTTCGCCAGTGCCTGCCCTTTGAACCCATCCAGCGTGGCAAACACCGGACTTCCATCCACAAACACGGTGGCTTTGCCGGGCATACCCGCCATCACAGGGTGCGTCGGGTCGGTTTCAACTTCGAGCAGTGAGCCCCCCGTGAAATAATCCTTACGAGCGACTCCGGCAACCACGTTTTTGACGGGTAGATGCAATGCATCAATCGCATAATCGCAACTGGCGTTCAGGCAGACGAGGGTTCCGCCCTGATTCACAAATTTGGTCAGACTGGCACTACCCAATTCACCTAAACCGCCCTCGTAAGCGGGAGGAACGGCCCCTTTTGCAAACCCATTTTTAAGGGTCTGTGGGCGGTCGGAAGCCATCAGGATCACATCGAAACGGTCGCTCAGATCATTTCCCTGCATATCGGTATTCGTGATTGCTTCGAATGGGATGCCGAACTGCTCCAGTACCCACTCCGTCCAGCCAGCATCCATACTGGCTGTCCAGGGCTTGTAAAGGGCAATACGGGGTTTTACAGCCGCACCAGTGCCACTGGCCGTTCGTTCTGCGGTTATGCCCAACTCGTTTATCCATTGCTCCAGGGTCGTATTGGCAACGCCACTAATCGCATAGCGCTGGCTATCGGCATTGTATTTGACACTGCCACCCGATTTTAGCGTTCGACCAATCACTTTAAATGCATTATTCTGTACCGGACTTATCAGCGCAGCCGTTCCCGAACCTGTCAATCGCCCTTCCGGTGCATTGATTCCGGCCGAAACCGGATTCGTATCGAAGCCAATACCCGTTATAAAATCGGCGGGTGTTGCGTCTTTTTTGTCATCCTTCTGCCAGTCTTTGGCTGTACCTGACACCATCTGAACAGCGGCTTTCTGGTCGGCCGTGAGCGGGGTCATTGCGGGTTGAACGTTCAGTTCAAATTGCAGGGGCAACGTCCAACCAGCCGCATCATAGGGTTGTTCGGGCGGGCCACCCGGAAACTCACGTAGATCAGGATAAACCTGCACATCCAGCAGTTGTCGGGTTAGTTCGCCATATTCCTGATTCATCGGAATGACCCAGGTGCCTTTGGGATACGTGTGGCCGTTATGCTGAATTTCTTTAGTCAAATGCCCGATGCGAATACCATGAAATGCCAGCCGACGGAGCAGTTCAACAGGCCGGACCGGATCGCGTTGTTTCTGCGGGATGAAATACGCATAAGGCGGCTCCTGCTCATACTTTTTAATCGTGTTCCGACCCGCCTGATACCGATTATAGAGCAGCACATCGCTGTATTTGGCGGCATAGTCGAGCGTGGCCAGCGAAGCCGTTTCCATGTACGCCATCGCATCGCTGATTCGCCACCAGCCACCCGGCCACGGACTTGAATACAAAGACTCGGCTCGTAGCTCTTTTTTGTCCTGCGGAAAATCGCGGATGGTGTAAAAATGGGGCGTTGCATAGTTATACAGAGCCGTTTCGGTCCAGAACGACGGGATATTCTGCATCACGGGCATGTAGTCGATATAACCCGGATACCAGGCATCGAAGCCCGTTCCCATGTGTGTAGCGCCTTTCTGACCGTTACTTTCGAGCGCCTGCGCCATCGCCATCCCGATCATGTTTACCTCGCGGGCGATGATGGGTGGGGTTTGTGGCGCAATGGGTTCAGCAAACGGCGGCAACCAGATGCGGGTTGGGAAGGGCGAGGTCTGGTGATGCACAAAGATGATGTTCGGCTCCCATTCCCGCCAGGTACGCGCCACCACCCGCGACTCGATCATGTTGAGCATGTAGGCGTCGCGGTTGTTGTCGTGACCGACGTACTTCTGGTACAAAAACGGTGGTGGTGCAATTTCGTAGGGCGTACCCACATTCGATTTGTACCAGTCGCCAATCATGGTTTGCCCGTCGGGGTTGAGCGATGGCCACAGCAGTAGAATCACATTGTCCAGAATGGCTTTCATTTTCGGCTCCGACGCTTTGCTGAGCATATCATACGCCAGCGAGATCGTATGCTGTGCCCCCGCTACTTCTGAGGCATGCAATCCCCCGTCGATATGCACCAGCGGTTTGCCTTCCAGCGATAGTTTTTTGGCTTCCTCATCCGTCAGTCCAGCCGGATGGGCCAGCCGCTGGGCAATGTTCCGGTATTTGTCGATGTTGGCCAGGTTCTGGGGCGACGAAATCAGCGCAAAATACCAGGGTCGCCCTTCGGACGTTTCACCCACGTAAACCAGTTTGAGCATATCGCTCGCTTCATCGAGTTTTTTGAAATAACTCAGGGCCTGTTCGTAGGTAGCCAGTTTATAATCGGCACCAACCGGAAAGCCGAGCGTTTCTTCAGGTTTGGGAATAGGCTTTTGCTGGGCGATACTCACCAAACCAGTCAGCAGATACAAACCGATCATGAGCAGACTCGCCTGTCTGCGTACGTACACGTTTTTTAGCATAGTTCAGGTTGTAAGATTTTCCCTTTTCCCAGTGCCCACACATCTCAAAGGCATACGCACCGAACAAGGGAATTTTATTCGGCAATTTACCGAAACTACGGAATTTATATACTATCAGATAGAACGCAGATTACTATGATTCTTATGATTTAGTATGATCTGCGCGAATCTTAACCATCATAAAAATCTGTGTTCTATCCATCTGACGCTATTCTTTACTGAGTTTCACATTGCTGATATATACATGCACGTTCTCGGCATCGTCGGTCATGTTTCGCCAGGTGATGGTACTGAACTGAATACCGGGCGACAGGGTACAGTATTCGCAGGGTTTGCCGTATTTACTTTTGAAGTTGGATGAGGTTGCCAATGGCTTGTTGTTAATAAACAGCGACAATTCATTCCCCTTCTTTTGCAATTTAACGTGTACACTATTCTGCCGATTGGTGAAAACCGTAAGGGGCTGCTCCGACTGACCGCCAGCCTCAACGTAAGTGTTTGATTTTACCAACGGATAACTTACCAACTCGACCTTGGCCAGCCCCCGGTAATTATTGTTGTGATAATCGGCCTCGTTACCTGCCCTGATCTGAAGTTTGATCTGGGTGTAGGCGCTTTTGCGGTCGCCTTTCATTCCCCCTGTCAATTCGAGTTCAACCGCCCCACCCGTTTGGTTGCTGAATGCATCCGTTGCCATGTCGTACTCCAGCGAGAAATTTTCGGGCAGCGGTTTGGGCAAGGCCGTCGGGTCGACTTTGTTATTCACGCCCAGTTGCAGCCATTTACCGGGCAGGTTCTTTACCGTCGTCACCTGCGAGGCTTTGCCATACGACGAAAAATACCAGCCTGCTGGCCGAGCACCGGGTTCATTCACCGAAAAATCGTCGAGAAACAGCACTCCGGCAGGTAATGATGCGCTGGTAGCGGCTGTATTTTTCCAATACGCCCGTTTGCTATAGTCGGCTAGGGTTTTCTTCAATAGCTCTTCATTGACCGGACGATAGGGCTGTCCTTTCACCTTGCCCGGATCGAAAAAATAGTTGTATACGTACTCAAAATTGAAATGCTCCGAAATGGCCCGGTACAACTCGTACTCTTTCCGGCCGTTCTCCTTCGTGGCATACGGGAAATGAATGGCTATCCACTGCGGCTGATCGGTCTGGCATTTTTCGTAGACAGTCGGTTCGTAAGTATACACGCCATATTCGTGTTTCAGATTGGTTGAGAATTGATCAATCTGAAACGGGTCGGATGAACCATCAACCGTATAAATAGTCGGCTGCATGTCTCGGATGATGGCAGGTTCGTTCAATCGGCTGGCGTACCGCTCGCGCAGGGCTTTGAGTTTTTCCCGATACGTTTTGACCTTTTCACGTTCGGCCGCCAGCACCTCCGTTCGCGCCTGTTCGCTGCTGAACTGGCCGACTACATCTTCTTTTTTACGCTCCAAATGACGGTCAAACGACTCATCCGATAGTTGGATAAACTCGCCTTTTGTGAGTTGCCGGATCGGTAATTTATTGCCTGGAACCAGATAGACCGTAATTCCATTGCTGGTCATCGTCGTCAGGTATTTACGCATATTCGGATGGCTTTTCGGGTTGGCATCCTTAAATTTCGTTTTGAAGAAATCAGTATCCATATACCCGTCAGGCAGGCGTGTAAAGATGTATTGCGACGGAGTATTCAGGTAGTAAGCCGGGTTGATATCAAATACCACATTGGCCGCGATTTGAAACGGCACCCAGGTTTCGTCTACGGGTTTCAGCCGCCCCTGTTTATCCCGAACGTCCAGCTCAGCATTGTAGGCCTGAAAGAAAACCCCGTATGCCTGCGGAAAGTACTCGTCTTTTTTGGCGTAGTACCGCTTTCTGAACACGCCCAGCCCGCCAACGGGTGTGTAGGATTGCTGCATCCACTGCACGAACAGGTTATTAATCTCCTGCTGTCGGATTGAAAAGGTTTTGCCACCACTTAGCAACGGTTTCACAGGCTTATCGGCAGGAGTGAGTTTGGTGTACCAACCCATCACACTATCTTCCAGTACCTGCCGCTCACTATGCTGCGCCGATGCAATGGTGATACTGATTACACAAAATAGCAGAAATAGGCTTCTAAACATACGTAGTCTGGTTTTCGAGGCTGTACCCCACTCAGGGTGAATGCGCTTAAAAATAATACGGATTGTGAAAGAACAGCCTTACCGGGCGGTAGGTGTTATTTCCCGGTTGCCCCATGCGAGCTTTTTGTCCCGAATGATGTTATAGAGATAGCCCCGGACAATGATTGGGGAAGTAGCTACTTTTGTGAATGACTTATTTTGACGATCAGCTCGACCTTCTGAAAATCGAACGAGCCGAAGACCGCGCCCAGTACCAAAAACTCACCGAAACCACATCCATTGCCGAACGACGGGCCAACGGTCTGGCCTGGTATCCGATTGCCATTCGAGGTTCCGAAATGAGCCGGGGGGATTACCTGACCGTTGAGGTCGAACGTACCACACATCAGGACATTCCGCATCAGTTTCGGTTTGGGGCTCCCGCTGTTCTGTTCAGCAACCACGACCCGAAAACCGACCGGGTCGAAGGCACGATTACCTATCAGGGAGGCAACCGGGCAAAACTCACCTTACGCACCGACGAACTCCCCGACTGGTCGCGGGACGGGAAACTGGGTCTCGAAGTACTGTTTGATGAGAACAGCTACAACGAAATGGAACAGGCCCTGAAAACGGCTAAACTCCAGAGCGACAAAGCAGACAATCGACTCATTCCGATTCTGACGGGTGAAAAAACGCCCACTTTTCATGCAGAAACGCCCAAACTGACACTGCCCCGACTAAACCCGAGTCAGGTAGCGGCTGTCGAAAAAATCGTGTCGGCCAACGAACTGGCTATTGTTCATGGCCCGCCGGGTACTGGCAAAACCACGACGCTGATTCAGGCCATTAAGACGCTGATCAAACAGGATCACCAGAAAATACTGGTCGTGGCCCCCAGCAATACCGCCGTCGATCTGTTGAGTGAAAAACTGCACGACGAAGGGCTAAACGTACTCCGAATCGGTAACCCGGCCCGCGTATCGGATCGGTTGATGGCGCTGACCCTGGATCATAAAGTAGCGGAGCACAGCGCCATGAAAGAGGCTAAAAAGCTCAAGAAACAGGCGAATGAGTTTCGGAACATGGCCCACAAATACAAGCGAAATTTCGGCAAAGCCGAACGTGACCAACGCAAAGCCCTGTTCGACGAAGCACACCGGATCATGAAAGACGTAGCCAACACGGAGCAGTACGTCATCGACGATCTGGTTGCCAAAGCGCAGGTGATTACAGCCACGCTGGTCGGTGCCAATCATTACACCGTTCGGCAGTTGACCTATCATACGGCTGTGATCGACGAAGCGGGGCAGGCCCTCGAACCCGCCTGCTGGATTCCGATTCTGAAAGCGCAGAAAGTGGTACTCGCCGGAGATCATTGCCAGCTTCCACCCACCATCAAATCGCCGGAAGCAGCCCGGAAAGGTCTGGCCCGAACCTTACTCGAAAAATGCGTGGAGCTGCATCCCGAAGCCGTATCGTTGCTAGACGAACAGTATCGCATGCATGAGCACATCATGGGCTATTCGTCGCAGGTATTTTACGAAAACAAGCTGAAAGCCCATGCGTCGGTAGCCCGACATTCGCTGTTTGAAGGCGATACGTCGCTGGCGTTTGTCGATACAGCGGGTTGTGGCTTCGACGAAAAGCTGGACGGCACCAGTTCGACCAATCCTGAAGAAGCCGCCCTGCTGATGCGGCATCTGAGCCAGCAGGTAGCCGATTTAAGCACCCACTACAACGTCGAAAACTTTCCGACCATTGCGCTCATTTCGCCTTACAAACAGCAGATCAATATCCTGAAAGAGCAGTTGCTACACTACCCCGACTTACAGGCTTACGGCCCTAAAATTTCCGTAAACACCATCGACAGTTTTCAGGGGCAGGAGCGCGACATTGTTTACATCTCACTGGTTCGCAGCAACACCGAAGGCGACATCGGCTTCCTGTCTGACATTCGCCGGATGAACGTAGCCATGACCCGCGCCCGAAAAAAACTGGTGATCGTTGGCGACAGTGCCACTTTAGCCAGCCTGCCTTTCTACGCTGACTTTATCACCTATGCCGAAACCCTCAACACCTACCAAAGCGCCTGGGAATGGATGGGGTAAGATGTTTATTAGATCTGATTTAACAGGTCAGAGGTGTCGGTTTTAATCATTTCCGGTAATTTTGTTACATGGATGCTGGCATTTACATTCCAATTATTTCAGATTATGGATTCAAAGCTACTTTTGGTAATGAAGCCGATAGTCTGTTCCTGCGTGTAGCTTTACAAGCCCTTATCAAATCCGAAACACCGATTCGGGAGGTACATTTCGACAAAAACGCCTTTGAGGCTCTTACAATTGACAGCCGGAGTGGCATTTTTGATTTGTCCTGCACCGATGAGAAAGGGAATCAGTTTATAGTCGAAATGCAGATGGGCTTTGCTCCGTACTTTGTCCAGCGCATGAAATTTTATGCGCTACATAAGTTCAATACGTTAGTAGAACGGGGAGAGTTTGATTATGCTAATTTGCCAAAGCTTTATGCCATTGCATTTTTGGAGAAAAGTATCCTACCTACAGCCAATTTTCATACTGTTGCCAATCTACGAAGCGAGCAAGGTGAAATCATTGACAACCAAATGTCGTTTATAACGGTAGAATTGGCTAAATTTGAAAAGCCTGTGAATGAGGTCGAAACGGATCTAGAAAAGCTGGTTTATACGATGAAGACGTTACATACAAGTGAACCAACTCAGTACCCCGCTTTCTGGAATGAGGAGTGGCTTAAGCGAGCTATTGATGAGTTAGATACACGCAAGATGAGCCCAGAAGAACGGGCCTACTTTGCCCGTATAACAGCGGCCAATGCCGAAGCAGTTAAAGCAGAGAAGATACGAATGGAAGAAATAAAGAAAATCGCCATTCAAAAAGCACTTAAGCGCGGAAAACTCACAGTTGAAGAAATAGCTGAGGATAATAGCGTTTCTGTTGATTTTGTGCTTGAAGCTCAGCGACAAGCTGATAATCGCTAAATCACTAGCCCTCTGCAGCTATTTAGCTCAAAATCAACGTTCCCCCTCTCCCATACAACCCATGCGAAATTACCAACTCGTGCTGGTACTGCTCTTTGTTTCAGCCAGTCAGACGCTTTTTGGCCAGCAGATAAACACGGTAAATTCGTACAGTATCCCGTTTCAGCTAACGAACTATAATAACCTCGCTGTAAAAGCCGTCCTGAATCGGCAGGATACGGTAAACCTGATGTTTCATACGGCGGCCAATGCCGTTACACTGACCGAAGAAGCGCTCAAAACCGTTAAGAGTCTGATCTTTGCCGGAGCCGATAGCGTAAAAAGCTGGGGCGGTTCAGGAAATACATCGCGGTTCAGCAAGAGCAATCTGCTCCAGATCGGTGAGCAAACGTGGCCTAACACCCCCATCTGGGAAAACCTAAACTCTGGTCCTCAAACCGATGGTAAGTTTGGCATCGACCTTTTCGAAGGCAAAGTTCTTGAGCTGGATTTCGACGCGAACCGACTAACCATTCATACGAATGTTCCCGGTAAAATCAGCCAATACGAGAAGCTAAAGCTAGTATTCGACAATGATATGCTATTTCTGGAAGCCCATTGTAAGGTTGGGGATCAGGCGCTGAAAAATCGGTTTCTGATTCATTCGGGCTATTCGGGCGCGGTATTGCTGGACGATCAGTTTGTGGGCGAGCATAAACTGGTGGAGACTTTGAAAGTCATCAGTGAAAAGGAGTTAAAGGACTCGTTCGGCAACGTTATTAAGACGCAAAAAGCCATTTTACCAGCCCTGACAATTGGCAATCAAACGTTAACCGGTGTACCCGTCGGTTTTTTCAAAGGGGCCCTTGGTCGACAGAAGATGAGTATTCTGGGCGGGGATGTACTGAAGCGGTTCAATATCATCATCGATGCGAAACGCGAGTATGTTTACCTGAAACCCAGCAAACAGCTAAAAGTACCTTACTCCGCCAGTTGACGTCGAGCCATGTCTGATTCCCTGCCAAAGCACATCCGAAAATTCATCACTATTGACGATGATGAGTTAACCAACGCGTTAACGTTTTTCCGGCCGATCAGCCTGCGTAAAAAGGAGAATCTGCTGGTTGAGGGAGAGATTTGTAAATCGAATTACTTCGTGGTAAGCGGTTGTCTGCGGATGTTCTTCGTCAATGAAAAGGGCGTTGAGCAAACCGTACAATTTGCGCTTGAAAACTGGTGGCTTGCCGATTATACGTCATTCTCCGCACAAAAGCCTGCTGCCTTTTCGATTCAGGCCGTGGAAAAATCGGAAGTCCTGGCTATTGATTTTGCGGCTAACGAAACCCTGCTGGCTCAGCATCCTTGTCTGGAACGCTATTTCCGGCTTGTTCATCAGCGGGCTCATGCAGCCGCTCAGTATCGGATGAAGTACCACTACGATCATTCGCGGGAGGAACTGTACCATGAGTTCGCCCGACTGTTTCCTGAGTTTGTGCAGCGAATTCCGCAATACTTACTGGCTTCGTATCTGGGCTTTACGCCCGAATACCTGAGCGAAATCAGAAGCCGAAAGCTTTCTTAAACTGGTTTAAGAAGTCTATCCTACGAGTGGATTTACCTTTGTTCCAACCAAATAACAACGCAATGGAACAACGAGTAAATATTCAGCAAACACTACCTGCGGTCTGGAAAGCCATGTACGGTTTATCGGCCAGTGTCAGCCAATTGAGCATCACGCCGATTCAGAAAGAGCTGATCAAAATCCGGGCGTCGCAAATCAATCAGTGTGCGTTCTGCCTCAATATGCATACCCGCGATGCACTAAAACTCGGCGAAACTCCGCAACGGATTTTTCTGCTAAACGCCTGGCGCGAAACCGACCTGTTTACGCCCGAAGAAAAAGCGATTCTGGCCATCACTGAAGAAGTAACCCTGATCCATCAGCATGGGGTTTCAGAGTCCACCTACCAGCAGGCCGGGCAGTTTTTCAGCCCCGAAACCATTGCCGAAATCATCATATCGGCTGTGGCTATCAACACCTGGAATCGCATCGCCGTAAGTACCAATTTGCCCATCGACTAAGGCACATTGCCAAAAGAATTTCAGGCCAAAGCCCATCATGAATGAGATAACTATCATTCCTGATGGGCTTTGGCCTATTCATCAAGCACCCATCTATTTAGAAAACTTCATTGAAACACTTATCTTTGCAGAGCTAACGCCAATAGCTCATCTCCACATGTAAGATCTAAGTAACAGGATAATCGTCCTGAGTTTCCGCCCAACGGAACGTTTGACAAACCATTTGTCAGATTGCCAATGCCATCGTTTAGCTGGGCATTGGCCTTTACTTAGCCATCATGTAAGTCAAGATCATCCAAATCATCCTGGCTAGCGCATTTGCCGGTTTACACCGTAAACGCTACGATTCCTCCATTCGGCCCATTCCGTTCGGGCTCGTATGGTCATTTCATTCCTCTTCATCGTCTAAATCCCCATGCTCATGAGTATTGTCGTGAACGCACTTTCCTATATCTATCCCGATCGCGAAACCTTATTTCAGCACATTCATCTGTCGGTGGCTACCGGCGAAAAGGCCGCGCTGGTTGGCCAGAACGGTTCGGGTAAATCAACGTTGTTGCAACTCATTGCGGGTAAGCGAATAGCTTCCGAAGGCGAAATCAACCTGTCTGAAAACCTCTATTATGTACCCCAGCATCTGGGGCAATATGACGACCAAACTATTGCGCAGGTGCTGGGCATCGAAGCCCAACTTCAGGCTCTTCATGCCATTCTGGAAGGTGATGCCAGCGCGGAAACCTTCGCGCAACTGAACGACGAATGGGACATTGAAGAGCGCGTTCAGGCGGCTTTAGCATACTGGCATCTGGATCATGTCGATCTGAACCAGCCGATGAAATGGCTTAGCGGTGGCGAGAAAACAAAGGTTTTTCTGGCTGGTATTCTCATTCATGAACCGGGTATCATCCTGCTCGACGAACCATCGAACCACTTGGACACGCAAAGTCGCGAACTACTGTATACGTTTATCCAGAAAAGCAAAGCGACAATGCTGGTGGT
This sequence comes from Spirosoma panaciterrae DSM 21099, assembly GCF_000374025.1. Classification (GTDB taxonomy): domain Bacteria; phylum Bacteroidota; class Bacteroidia; order Cytophagales; family Spirosomataceae; genus Spirosoma; species Spirosoma panaciterrae. The sequence continues at coordinate 187,789 of NZ_KB893180.1, forward strand.
TAGCCACGATCGAACCTTGCTGAATCTGCTGGATACAACACTGGAATTAAGCCAGAGCGGCATTGAGGTTTTCGGCGGTAACTATGATTTCTACAGGGAGCAGAAAGACGAGAAACTAAATGCGCTACAAGGCCAGCTCGACGAAAATACCAAAACGCTCAAACAGGCCCAGCAGAAAGCCCGCGACCTGGCCGAACAGCGCCAAAAGCAGGAGGCTCGTGGCAAAGCGCAGGGCAAAACCCAATCACTTCCGCGGATTATTGCGGGCGGACGAAAAAGCCAGGCTGAACAAAGTACGGCCAGGCTGAACGATGCCCAGAACGAGAAGCTTACGAACCTATCCGACAGTCTGAGGCAAATCAGAAGCCAGATTCAGGACTATCAGGTTCTGAAAATTGATCTTCAATCGTCGGCGTTACACCGGGGTAAGATTCTGGTTGAAGCAACCACTATCAATTTTAGGTACGGCACTCATATACTTTGGACCACTCCACTCAGTTTTCAGATCCGCTCCGGCGATAGAATCCGGATTTCAGGCAATAATGGCTCAGGCAAAACGACTTTGATCAAGCTCATAATCGGCACTTTACACCCGTCGATGGGGAGTTTGTATCGAGCTGATTTTCGCTACGTATTTATCGATCAGGAATATTCAATTATCAACCGGCAACATTCTGTTTATGAACAGATTCAGCACTACAATGACCGCCATTTGCCGGAGTCGGAGCTAAAAACGATGTTACACCGTTTCCAGTTTTCCCGCGAAGCCTGGGACCGCAACTGCGACGAACTGAGTGGTGGTGAGAAGATGAAACTGACGCTTTGCTGTCTGGTAGTCAGCAACAACGCGCCCGACCTGTTGATTCTGGATGAGCCGACTAACAATCTGGACATTCAGAGTCAGGAGGTGCTTACCTCGGCCGTTAAAGACTTTACGGGTTCCGTTGTCGTTATTTCGCATGATCAGTATTTCATTGACACGATCAATATAAACGCAACTATCGCGTTGGGTTAATCCCGCTTTTTGGCGTTTCGCCATCGCTGGAAGCCTCTCATCCAGTACCAGTTGAATGATGGACGAATCCGGGCTTGCTTTGTGGTAAAACAACCTAAACGATGAACTGGACAACTGCACAACAGGAAGCCTTACTGGACGTAATCCGGCGTCGCAACGAACGCAATCAGTTGCAGAAACAACTGGAACGGACTCAAACAGACTTGGCTACGCGTCAGCAGCAACAAGCCGCTTTACTCAATCTGTGGCAGCGCGAACAGGCCGACGTAGATCGACTGGATCGCCTTAGTTGGGCCAGTATCTATTACGACCTGTTGAATACGAAGGAACAACAGCGTAGCCAGGAGGAAGCCGAAGCCCAGCAGGCTCGCCTTCGCTACGATGTTGTTTCGGCCTCCGTCGAGGAGTTGACCCAACAACTGACTGAGCAGCAAACCCGGCTCACTACCTATGCGACCGTCGACGCTGACTATGACCGATTCATTCAGGAGAAACGAATCGCGTTGAGCTTTTCGGCTGGTTACGTGGGTAGTCAGTATCAACAGCGACTGGACAAGCTTACTGAACAAAACCATCAGTTGCAGGAATTAACCGAAGCGCACCGGGCCGGTTTACAGGCACTCGATGAAGTGTTTCGCCTTCGGAAATTGTTGGAACAGGCTCGTAACTGGGGCACCTGGGACATGCTGGGCGGATCGGCATTTGCCTCAATGGTCAAATATCAAAAGTTAGACGATGTTCGCGACCAGTCGTATCGGGTTACGCAACGTCTGGAACGGTTCCGGGCCGAATATGCCGATTTGAATCAGGCGTTTCTGACCGAATGGAAATTCGACCACAATTTCACTCGTTTCGTAGATATTTTCTTCGACAATATCTTCACCGACTTATCCGTCCAGTCACGCATCCGTTCGGCTGCTCAGACCGCGCAGGCGCTCGAAAATCAGTTAGTGAACGAAATAACCAGGCTCAAAGCCCAACTGGAACAGGGTCTTGATCTTGCAAAACAGAAATCCGACGACTTACAGCATTTTCTGGAAACAGCCTAGTTAAAGGTTGCCCAATCTTTTGCCTCGCAATGACAAAAAAGGGTGAAAATTTCCGAGCAAAAATGCCCAATCACTCGAAAATAGACAGGTATCGTTGGATGGACGCATCGAACACGGCACGGCCATTTGCAGGAATAACCATCCCTTCGAAAGCCCCATAAATACAGTCGAACGAAACCCCATCCAGGCGATCCCGGATTTGTTCAATAGCTTTTTTGGGCAACGGAATCAGGTTCGGATAGCTGTACATAAACGTGACAAGCCGACGACTGCGAGCTACATAGATGGTATCGCCAGTCAGGAGATTGGTTTTCCCGGAGGCATCGGGCTGAATCAGAACACAGCTTCCGGGGAAGTGACCGCCTGTGTTAATGATCGCCATACCATCCCAAAGTTCGTTTCGCTCGCCCGTCCAGAACGTAACGGCTGGCGTGGGGTTTTGTACCCAAACGGCATCGTTCTGATGAATATAGACCGGGCAATCAAACACCTTTGCCCATTCGGCCATCAGGCTATAATAGTGCGGATGCGAAATGACAATGGCGTTCAGACCACCAACAGAGCGGATAAACGCAATGGTTGGCTCGTCCAGAAACGGCAGGCAATCCCACAGTACATTCCCCGATTCGGACAGGATCAGAAATGCCCGTTGCCCAATGGCAAATGCGGGCGTAATTCGCAGATCATATAACCCATCACGAATCTGACTAAACCGAATGGCTCGATCTTTTGCCAGCGTTGCCAGACTCGTCCAGGTTTGGCCGTTATCGCCAATGTACTGCCGCTCATCGTCGCAGATTGGGCAAAGTTCGGGTAAGGGCTTTCCGACCGGATACTGCGTTCCGCAGGTGGCACATATGGTTTGGTGGGTGGTGTGGTTTATATGGGTCATAGCTTTTTTTACTACACTGGCGGCCCAACGCAAATAATGCAAAGCTTACGCAAAGCTCGCTAAGCTTTTTTGAGCCTTCAGCGTAAATCGTTGCGGTTAACTGCGAACCTGTTTAAACTTTTCCTGATCGAGCTACAGTGGATATATTTTGTCATCCCGACGAAGGAGGGATCTTCGGAACGTATCGTTTATCTAGTATCCGAAGATCCCTCCTTCGTCGGGATGACAAAAACGCTACTGGAACAAAAGCTTAAACAGGTTCTATATTACCGCTTCTCCAGTTTCTTCAATTCACTCTGGATATAGTCTTTCGAGAGCCAGTTGGTTCCGATCATGACGCCCTCGATGTTGCGGGTCTGGGTAATATCGTTCAGCGGGTTTCCGTTCAGGAGCACCAGGTCCGACACGTTGCCCGTTTTGATGGTTCCCCAATCCGGCTTGTTGACATAGGAGGCCACATTCACCGTTCCGGTTCGGAGGGTTTCGTAGGGCGTCAGACCCGCATCGACCAGGTACTTCATTTCGTGATGGATCGAAAAGCCCGGCACGTTGAGCACCTGTGGCGCATCGGAGCCCAGCAACAACTCAACGCCCCCTTTCTGACATTCATAAATCAATTTTCGGCGTATCTGGATTAATTTTTCGGCATGTTCCTTCGAGAAATTAGGGTTGCTGTTATAGCTGTTCTTCTGATTAAGCCAGTTCGTGATTTCCTGCGGCTTCATGTATTTGAACTCGGGCGAATTGGCAAACGCATCGGCGGGTAGTGGCGAAAGCCAGCGTTCGGCCAGTGCCTGTGTAGGTACCACCCGAATATGTTTGTCGCGCAACCCTTTCACCAGTTTCGGAATCTGTGAAGCATCGGCCCGGTAAGCAATCCATGCTCCAAACAGGCCCGTTTCCGGCTCGGCCAATGTATCCGAACGCGGCACAATGGCTTCCACAAATCCATCCAGATGGTCAATAGAGGAGTATTCGGCCTCAATAGCCCGCCAGACACCCACATTGAACGACACATGCCCCACGAAGCCAATGCCCACTTCATGGGCGGTTTTAGCAATAGCCGGAAAGGTTTCTTTGGTCAGACCGGGATGCAGCTTGAGGAAATCGTAACCGGCGGCTTTCTGTTCGCGTACCATTTCGGCACCTCGCTCAGCCGTCTTGACGGTTTGCCCGTTGAACGATGGCCCTGTGGTATAGAAATGCGGCCCCAGAATTTCACCACTGTTGATTTTACCACGAAGCTCAAGATGCTTTGGATGCCCCAGCATCCCCCGAATGGTGGTGATGCCATTCGCCAGATACAACGTCAGCACATCTTTCATCGCCTGAATATCGTCGTTGGGCGGCACGTGGGCATGAATTTCGGCCCAGCCCGGTGTCAGGTATTTCCCTTTGGCATCAATCACCAGTGCATCACGGCCAAATTTTACGCTACCTTCCTTTCCCATACTCGTTATTCGGCCATTTTTCACCACGACGGTCTGATTGTCAAGGACGCGCTCCCGGTCCATCGGAATCACATTGACCGACCGAAACACGATTTCGCGTTGCCCATTGCTGGCGAGGGTTTGTGCGAAGAGCGTAGGGCTTAGGGCCAAGGCCAACAGGGTAGTTACGAGCAAAACCAGGGTTCGCATAGGCGTAAAGGGTTTGTTGTCAGGAATAGTTAGGAACGATAGTGAACCAAATGGTATCCGTTCGGTTTCGGCTAGTAATCAGGTTGGTAAATTTATTTATTTCGGCATCAATAACCGACAAACCATTCACAAACAAACTACCCATGAAAGTCAGAGCCATTATTACCGGGGCAACAGGTATGGTAGGCGAAGGAGTTCTGCTCGAATGCCTGAATCATCCCGATGTAGAGCAGGTACTGATCGTTAACCGCAAGCCCAGCGGCTTTTCCCACCCGAAACTTCGCGAAATTGTCCATAATGACTTTTTCAATCTGGCCCCCATTGCCGATCAGCTAGCGGGGTACAACGCCTGTTTTTTCTGCCTGGGTGTATCGTCGGTAGGTATGAGCCAGGACGAGTACAAACACCTAACCTACGACCTAACGCTGAATTTTGCCGAACTGCTGGCCCAACAAAGTCCTGATTTAACGTTTTGCTACGTTACCGGAGCAGGCACCGACAGTTCCGAACAGGGGCGTATTGCGTGGGCGCGGGTGAAAGGGGCCACCGAAAATGCCGTGATGCGGCTCTTCAAAAAGGCCTATATGTTTCGACCGGGCTTTATGAAAGCTGTTCCCGGACAAAAAAACATAAAGAGTTATTACACCTTTTTAGCCTGGCTCTATCCCATAGGCCTGGCGCTTTACCCTGCCGGTTTTTGTACCCTGAACGAAGTAGGTCAGGCCATGATCAACACCGTTACGAAAGGTTACGAAAAGAAGATTCTGGAGGTAAAAGATATTGTGGAGTTGGCTAAACGGTAAAGCTGTTTAAACTCTTGTTTCGATGTCTTTTTTGTCATTCTATGTTTGTAGCAGTCCTTTTGAGTGCCTCCGTCGGTAGACTATCTTTTGTCAAGGGTCACCAAGACCGCTCGGAATGCGAGTCGCC
>NZ_KB893181.1 GCF_000374025.1 Spirosoma panaciterrae DSM 21099
GAAGCAAGTGGCAAAGTGTCGGCGAAAAGTAAGTTCAGTAAATCGGGAGTAGCGAGCCAGATTTTCAAACGTAGCCCGTCCCTGTCTGCCTAATAAGACAGAGAAGAGTTCAGTTAGAAAAGTGCGCTGATGCTTGTTCACGTTGAAAAGTTTAGCCAATATTGGCTTGAGAATCGCTTCGATGCTCATGGGTCGTAGGGAATGAAATGGGGATTTCAAGCTTACGACCCTTTTTGCTTTTGGCCAAATCAAGCCCTAAAACTGCTCACAGTGTTAATAACTGAGATTTTTCCATGAAAGTAATGGTAGTCTTACTGGTTAGCTTGAGTTCGCTGATGGCTTTCGCTCAGGACAAGCAATCGTTTCAATGGATGGCTGCTACATTAGCCAGCAATAGCCGCTACAATACACCTGTGCCCTGGGAAGGCAGTAAACGATTGCAGGATTGGCTGACTATGGCTGTTTTAGCAGCTAAGGATAGCCTTAAAAGAGCAGAGCTTTTGGAAGGAAAAGCATTAAGTTCGTTAAAACTAGGTAATTACGATCAGGCATTTTCTGATTATGAAAAAGCGGCATTACTTAACCCCAAAAGCCAGGGGCGGATAGGATGGCGCTATTTGTTTTTCCTGCGAGATTATAAGCGAGCTTGCAACTATTTGGAAGCTTTTGATGCTCAGACCCCAGGACTCGATGACCCGATTGATGATTATTCCGTAAATTACCTGAAAGGACGAGCCTATGTTGGGCTTAAACAATACAAACAGGCTATTGACGCTTATACGGTAGCTATTCATAACCGAGAAGCACGCAACGGACTAGAATGGGTCGATTACCGCTATTTAGTGGCTCGGGCTGTTTCTTACCTGGCCGTCCAGCAACCAGAAAAGGCATTATATGACTTAGATAATGCCCTGAAAAATAATCCGAAAAGCGCTATGGCTCATTATCATCGTGGTTGTGCACTCCAGCAACTTAACCGAACCAAAGAAGCCCTTACAGCTTTTCGGGATGCCTTATTTTTTGTGCAGACTCAACCGTTTGAACGTGATTTTTATTACGAACAGCCCGATGCTGCTTACGAAGGCCAAATTGAAGCTGCTATTCAAAAACTTAAACCCTTGAGCCGTTGAAACTGATCCGCGCCCTGTTTATCGCCAACCGACTCTGGTTTAGTTTGATTGCTATTGTTCTGCTGTTTGTAGCGGCTTATGCCTTTCCGATTTTGTTTCCTTTGATGCAGATCGTGTTTGCGGTGTTTATGCTGCTGATCGGTATGGATATGTGGTTGTTGTTCCGGCCTAAAAACGCCTTTTTTGCCCGTCGTGAATTGCCGGAACGCTTATCGAATGGCGATGAAAACCCACTGACGATTTACCTCGAAAATCGGTATACGTTTCGGACTGATGTGGAAGTGATCGATGAAATTCCGTTTCAGTTTCAACGGCGCGATGTACTATTTCGCGCCCGCCTGAATCCCCGCGAAACGCAGGCGATCCGTTATGAACTTCGTCCAACACGCCGGGGCGAGTATAGTTTTGGGGCTGTCAATGTATTTGTTCTATCACCTTTAGGGCTGTTGAAACGGCGGTATCAGTTTGAGCAGGGAAAGATGATTGCCGTGTATCCGTCGTTTTTACAGATGCGCCAGTACGAACTCCTGGCTGCTACCAACCGACTCACGGAAGTGGGCGTTAAGCGGATTCGGCGTATTGGCCACAGTATGGAATTTGAGCAGGTGCGTCCGTATTCTACCGGCGATGACGTTCGGACCATAAACTGGAAAGCTACCTCCCGTCGGAGCGATCCGCAGGGCACTGCGCTGATGATCAACGCCTTTCAGGATGAGCGATCACAGCCGATATATTGCTTGATCGATAAGGGCCGGGTCATGCAGTCGCCGTTTGAAGGATTAACCCTTCTCGATTATGCCATCAATGCCAGCTTAGTATTGAGCAATATTGCGCTGATGAAGCAGGATCGAGCTGGTATTCTGACGTTTTCCGATCATATCGGCCAGCTCTTACCTGCCGACCGCCGGTCGGGGCAGATGCTGAAAATTCTGGAATTACTGTATCGGCAGAAGACCCGTTTTCTGGAAACCGATTACGAAAACCTTTATGCGAGCGTTCGGGCGCACATACGGCAACGGAGTCTGCTGCTGCTGTTCACTAATTTTGAAACCGTAAGCGGCATGCATCGGCAGTTGCCGTATTTGCGTCGATTAGCCAAGGACCACCTGCTTCTGGTTATTTTCTTTGAAAATACCGAACTCCGAACGTTACTTACTGAACCGGCCGCCGATACAGAGGCTATTTATCTCAAAACGATTGGCGAGAAGTTTACTTATGAAAAACGTCAGATCGTGAAGGAACTGGGTCAGTACGGTATTCAGACAATTCTGACAGCACCGCAAAACCTGACGGCTACTACCATAAATAAGTATCTGGAACTGAAGGCAAGAGGTATGATTTAAGCGTTGAAACCAGGTTATATGGCTTTCAGTTGTCGCTGAAACTACCTTTCACCGATTCATAATCAGACTTTAGCCGACCCATTTCTTTGGTCAGAAACGTCTGTAGCTGGCGATTGAAATCTGCTTTTTCATCATCGGGCAGTGAAGCGTACAAGTCTTTCAACTCCTGATTGATGGCGGCTCGTTCGGCATCATTAGCCGCGTTGATGGAGCGATAATGGTATTTTCGAAAATCGTATTGAGGCATAATTTATTCGTCAGGCAAGTTTGCAAAAATTTCGCTGAGTGGGATTTGAAAGCCATTCATATCGACGACTTGTTCGGGCAGAGAATACGCTGTTTCGAGCCAGGCGTTGGGCTGCTTAGTTTGGCGGCAAACAATACCTTCTTTGGCCGAAGGCTCTACGAACACTAATTCCTGAAGGGTTTCCATTAGCAACGAGTTCACCACGTCCAAGTGCTTCGATCTGATCGTCATTCAGTCGTATTTTCTTTACAACCTGCGTACATTTTTGGCGTTTAGGTAAAGATACGAGAATCGCTGGAACGTAAAAAAAGCCCTTTTCTACAGAAAGGGCTTTTTTTACGTTCGTAAGAACTGTTTAGGACTGCATCAACTCTTTACGGTCTTCTTCGCGCATACGCTGAACTCTGCCTGAAACCACAATACTTATTTCATACAAAAGAGCGAGTGGAAGGGCAACCAGCACCTGGCTGTAAATATCGGGTGAGGGGGTAATAACACCTGCTACCACCAGAATCACAATCCAGGCATGCTTACGATACTCGCGCATGAAGGCGGGGGTCAGTACGCCTACTTTCGACAGAACGAAGGCTATAATCGGCATCTGGAAGATAAGTCCGCAGCCTAAAGCCAGGGTTACTATAACCGAGATATATGACGTAATGTCAATGTTGTTTTCAATCTTGCTGGAGAGCGTATAATTGACTAGGAAGTTGATAGCCAGTGGAGAAACGATAAAGTATCCAAATAGAACTCCCAGCGCAAACAGCAACGATACGTAGAAAACGGCCCCTCTGGCGGCCCGTCTCTCTACCGGACGAAGACCCGGTTTTATAAAGCGCCAAAGCTCCCAGAACGCATACGGGAAGGTAAAACTCAACCCAACAAAAAAGGATGATGTAAGCGACATCGTGAACTGGTCTGATAAACCCAGTGCCTGCAACTTGAACGTCAGAGTTTTAACGCACAGATCGGCATAGCCCGTAATATCAGCCAGTTTACACATCTGTCGGTACGTCCAGAAGTCCGTTTTGGCAGGCCCCAGCAACACATATTCAAAAATATCGTCGATGAAAATAAAGGCCGTAATCGTAAAAACCAGAATGGCTGCGGCCGAGCGGATAATGTGCCAGCGCAGTTCTTCCAGATGATCCAGAAAGGACATTTCCTTACCTTCAGAATCAATCTCTTCGTCAGTCAGTTGGTCGAGTGGCATTGTTTTAATTGCGAATGATTGAATGATTGAATGATAGAATAAATAAACAACTCAATAGCTATTGATTCATTCTATCATTCAATCATTCACAATTAACTTTTATAGAGCGGAAATGCTTTCATCCACTCGTTGATTTCTTCTTTAACGGTAGCTAGAACCGAATCGTTATCATGGTTCATCAGCACCTTGTCGATATATACGACAATTTGCTCCATGTCCGATTCTTTCAGGCCGCGTGTGGTCATGGCTGCCGTTCCGACGCGCATTCCCGACGTTACCATCGGTGATTTATCATCGAACGGAACCATATTTTTATTAATCGTAATATCGGCTTTGATCAGGGTATTTTCTGCCAGTTTACCCGTCAGTCCTTTCGAGCGTAAGTCAATCAGCATCAGGTGGTTGTCGGTGCCGCCCGAAATGATTTGATACCCACGGCTCAGGAAGGCCGCTGCCATCGCCTGCGCGTTGGCTTTCACCTGAACAGCATAATCGTAGAAGTCGTCGCTCAACGCTTCACCAAACGCAACGGCTTTGGCCGCAATGATGTGTTCCAAGGGGCCACCCTGCGTGCCAGGGAATACACCTGAATCGAGTAGGGATGACATTAAGCGGGTTTCGCCTTTCGGGGTTTTTATACCAAATGGATTTTCGAAGTCGTTCCGCATCATGATAATACCCCCACGAGTACCTCGTAAGGTTTTGTGGGTTGTCGTGGTTACGATGTGCGCATATGCCAGGGGATCGTTCAAAAGCCCTTTGGCAATCAGACCAGCGGGGTGCGACACATCGGCCAGCAGCAGAGCTCCTACTTCATCGGCAATAGCACGCAGACGGGCATAGTCCCAATCCCGGCTGTAGGCCGAAGCACCACAGATGAGTACTTTAGGGCGTTCGCGTTTAGCGGTTTCTTCGACTACGTCATAATTGATAACGCCAGTTTCCTGCTCAACGCCGTAGAAGGTCGGCCGAAAATATTTACCCGAAATATTTACGGGCGAACCGTGGGTGAGGTGCCCCCCGTGCGAGAGATTAAAGCCCAGAATGGTATCGCCGGGTTGGAGGCAGGCCAGAAAAACAGCCGTGTTGGCGTTGGCACCCGAATGGGGCTGTACATTTACCCAGGTTGCGCCGAATAATTCTTTGGCGCGGTCAATGGCAATTTGCTCAATCTGGTCAACTACTTCGCATCCGCCATAATACCGTTTTCCGGGTAAGCCTTCGGCGTATTTATTGGTGAGAACACTTCCAGCCGCTTCCATGACAGCGGGCGACACAAAGTTTTCAGAAGCAATCAATTCAATACCCGATTCCTGCCGGTGCTGTTCTTTGGCAATCAGATCAAACACCTGCGTATCGCGGGTGGTGGTAGCGGTTGTCATCAGAATGATCGATTTATTGTGTTGGTTATCTGCTGGTTCGATCTTATAAAAACAGTACTTGTCAATGGGCGAACAGCCAGATAGTTATACAGCAAAGGTACGGCGGAAAATGGTGAAATAAGGAAGAATTTCCTGACAAAACCAACAAAACCATTCTGGCTATTGTGGGAATGAGTTTTGTTTTTGATTAAACCTTTTAGTCAACTTATAATCTGATTAAAAAGAACAACGAGTACAAACACTACGTAGTTAGTTTTCATTGGTAGTGTAACGTTATATAATTCAAGTATTTAACGCTATGAAAACGAAAAAGAATGTATTGGCAGTAGTAAGTTTTGTTTGTCTGGCGCTGGTTTCGGCCTGTACCGCCACAACCACTGTGCAGGGCCCTCCGGCTGCCCGCGTCGAAAGGATTCCACCTCCACCTTCGGTCCGACATGTTTGGGTGCCAGGCCACTATGTGCGTCGGGGGCGGGATTACCGCTGGGTAGGGGGCTCGTATCGGCTAGCGCCCGGACGGTACACCGCCTGGTCGCCGGGACATTGGCAACAAACTCGTCGTGGTCCGGTTTGGGTAGAAGGGCATTGGCAGTGATTAATGATTGATGATAATGTATAAGGTTAGACTTCCCGAATGTTCAAACGTTCGGGAAGTTTTGTTTTGACAAAAATGGGGTCGCTGGCCTTACGCCAGAATGGTAGACATGATTCAATTTTGCCTTATGGATTCAACTTGTTTTGCTAAACCTATGGAATCACTGGCCGATAAATCTCTTTTGCTGAACGAACTCGATCAGCCGTACGCAGTTAGCCCGGAAGCCGTCGAATTTTACCGTAAAAACGGGTATGTAAAGCTGAAGCATGTGTTGAGCCCGGCTGTTCTGGACTATTATGGAGCCATTATCACCGATTTGGTCTTTCGGCTCAACACGCTAATTAAACCTATGGAAGAGCGCACAACCTACGAGCGGGCGTTTCTGCAAATCATGAACCTCTGGCGCGAAGATGACCAGGCCAGAGAGTTCGTTTTTTCCAAACGGCTGGCTAAAATCGCTGCTGACCTGATGGAAGTAGAGGGTGTACGGCTTTATCATGACCAGGCTTTATACAAGGAGCCATCGGGGGGCATTACACCCTGGCATGCCGATCAGTTTTACTGGCCGCTGGCATCACCCAAAACAGTTACCGTCTGGATTCCTTTTCAGGAGACGCCTATGGAAATGGGGCCGCTTGCTTTTGCCGAAGGAAGTCAGCACGTTGAAATTGGCCGTGATATTGAAATTAGCGATGAAAGCGAACAGGTGCTGGCCGATGAACTACAGCGACAGAATTTCAGCATGAACGATACCCCATTTGAACTGGGCGAAGTTAGCTACCATGCTGGCTGGACATTTCATCGGGCTGGGCCGAATCGATCCGATCGTCCTCGAAAAGTGATGACTATGATTTATATGGACAAGGATCAGATCATCAGCCAGCCACGAAATCACTATCAGGTTGCCGACCATACTACCTGGCTGGCTAGCTTACCGATCGGCAGTAAACCCCAGGACGACATGAACCCCATACTGTATAGTCGATAGCTTATACGTAATTCAGGCATACTATATAGTCGTTGATCGAGGTGAAAAGAGCAAAATCACTGTCGATTAACGACTATTCTTATTTAATGGAAATATTTTTGCAGTATTTCTGTTCTAAAAAAGAACCATTATTTACCCGGAGTGGTATGAAATCTATTCTTACGCTTGTGGTGGGCCTATTGCTTCCCCTGGCTACATTCGCTCAATTACTTAAGCCAGTTACCTGGACCTATAAAGCCACGAAGTCATCGGCCAAAGTAGGCGACGTTGTTGAGCTTCGATTTACGGCAGCCATTAAAGATGGCTATCATATTTATTCGTCAGATGTAAATCCCAAGGTGGAGGGGCCTTTGCCAACGGAATTTAAGTTTACGCCCAACAAAACCTATGAGTTGGTTGGGAAAGTGAAACCGATCAGTAAAGTCGAAACCAAATACGAAGAAGTATTTGAGGGCGATACCTACCTGATGCATGGTATGGCGCAGTTTTCGCAACGGGTGCGGGTTTTAGCCGAAAAACCAGTTATCGAAGGCACGGTCAGTTTTCAGTCCTGTACCGATAAAGATGGCCAATGTATTCCGGGCGATGACAGCTTTTCCTTTACAGGAATACAGGTTACTGCCAGCCCTGCCAGTACATCAACTGCGGTAGCCGAAACGCCTAAATCGGGTTCTGTGGCTACAGCGCCAACGAATGAGACGGCTGCGGTAGCTACCGCTCCGGCTTCGACGACGGTTGTGGCAGGAGCGCCAACGTTGCCAGCGCAGACCACCGATCTGGCTCCAAAGGCAGACCTTTCATTGGCTGAGCCCAAGTCGGCATCCAGTGAATCGTTGGGAGGGTTTCTGGTAGCGGCTTTCCTGTCGGGTTTAGTGGCCCTGCTCACGCCCTGCGTATTCCCTATTATTCCGGCTACGGTTAGCTTTTTTACCAATCAAAAAGGGGGGCAGTGGAAAGCATTGTTGTATGGAGCCTTTATTGTTGGCATTTACGTGCTCGTTGGTACGGTGGTGTCGCGATTCAACGGCCCGGCTTTTGCCAACTTTGTCAGTACGCATTGGGTTCCGAATGTGTTGTTTTTTGCCATCTTCTTCATTTTTGGCCTGTCGTTTCTGGGCCTGTTTGAAATTGTATTGCCTAACTCACTGATCAATGCGTCGGATGCGAAGTCGGAGCAGGGCGGAATTCTGGGCGTGTTCTTTATGGCGTTTACATTGGTGCTGGTTTCCTTCTCCTGTACGGGTCCCATAGTTGGTAGTTTGCTGGTGGCATCGGCTGGGGGAGAGGTTGTAAAACCAATTCTGGGCATGGCCGCTTTCTCGTCGGCGTTTGCAGTACCTTTCACGTTGTTTGCTGCCTTTCCACAGTGGCTGAAGAACTTACCCCGTTCGGGTGGATGGCTCAACTCAGTAAAGGTTGTGCTGGGCTTTCTGGAACTTGCTCTGGCGCTTAAGTTTCTGAGCGTAGCCGACCAGGTATACCACTGGCATTTGCTGGATCGCGAGGTATTCCTGTCAATATGGATTGTGATTTTCTCCCTGATCGGTTTTTATTTCCTCGGCAAGCTTCGGTTGCCCCACGATAGTGAAGTGAAAGTTATTAGTGTTCAGAAGCTATTGCTCGCTATTATAACTTTTTCATTTGTAGTATATATGATTCCAGGGTTATGGGGAGCCCCTTTAAAAGCGCTTTCCGGGTATCTGCCTCCTGAAACCTCGCAGGACTTTAATCTGCATGGGCAACGATCAGCGAGCAACGGGCCAACTGGGGGTAGTATTACAGAGAATGTGAAATATGCCGACCTGTTTCACCTGCCACACGGTTTGCAAGGCTTTTTCGACTATAAACAAGCTCTGGCGTATGCCAAAAAGGTAAACAAGCCTGTTTTTATCGACTTTACCGGGCATGGTTGTGTCAACTGTCGCGAAATGGAAGCCCGTGTCTGGTCGGATCCAGCCGTTTTATCTCGGTTGCAAAATGATTTTGTGATGCTGGCCCTGTATGTCGACGACAAAACCGAACTGCCGGAGTCGGAGTGGTATACGTCAACGTATGATCAGAAGGTTAAGAAGACGATTGGCGCTCAGAATGCGGATTTGCAAATCATAAAATACAACAACAACGCGCAACCGCATTACTGCCTGGTCAACAGCGAAGGTAAATTGCTGGTGCCGCCTAAGAATTACGACCGCGACGTGGCCAACTTTGTCGCGTTTCTGGATTCGGGTAAAGCAAAATTTTAACAGAACGCGGCCCTCTCAGAGGGCCGCGCTACTTATACTTCGACCAGCATGGCCCCGTAGGAGTAGCCTCCACCAAATACGGTGACGACAATGTGTTGGCCTTTTTGGAAAGTATTCCACTGTTCCGAAAGCGCTATAGCACAACCCGCACAGCCTGTGTTGCCATAATGCTGGATGTTGGAAATCAATTTCTCTTCAGGTAAGCCAAGCGTATTCATGACATTGCGGGAAATGCGCAGATTAGCCTGATGAGGCAGTATATAATCGACATCAGCCAGGGTAAGTCCGCAACGCTCCAGCACCTGTAGGCTGGCTTTGGGCATATACTGGCAGGCATTAATAAATACATCGCGCCCGTGAGGCATTGTAACCCCCCCATCGGCTGGGCGCATCATTACACCCGTAGTCGCTTTGGGCGTATGAGCCGCTCCGCCAGTCAGTAAGGCTTTAATCGAGAAATCGGCCTCGCTTTGTCGCTCCTTAGTAATTAACAAAGCGGCCGCACCATCACCCCATAAATGCCCCGAAATCGTATCCTGTTCGTTGTAGTAGAGCGTGTTGTGCTCTGCCACAATCACTAAGGCACGAGTAGCTTTGTTCAGCGCAAAATAGCCTTCAACAACTTCAATGGCATTGAGTAATGATGAACAGGCTGTCGATACGGAAATAACCGGAATGTCGGCAATTCCCAGATAATGCTGAGCTTCGTGAGCGAGCGAAACGATGGTATCGTAAGGTGTATACGTAGCACCTACAATTAAATCGATAGTCGAGAGATCGGTTTTTTCCTGAAGTCGTTTTACGACTTCGATGGTCATCGTATTGGTATTTTCACCGGGAGCAGCTTTACGTCGCTCCCTGATTCCGGTACGTTCAATAATCCAGTCGCTGGATAATCCGTTGAGCTGGGTAAAGTGTTCGTTGCCAACTACCTCTGTTGGAAGGTAATGGCTTACTGCATGTATATACATTAGGCCAAATAAGTTGGGCTATGCGAAGATAACCCTTAATTAACGTCTAAAGTTAAATCCTTCCGGGAAAACGTAGTATTCCACATTGGAACAATACCATAAAGTATTCGATATGTCCTGTTAATTGGTTAAATAAATCATATTGACTGCTATCTGAGGACTAGCTCATAAAAACTAAGTAGCTTTTTAGCTTCCTGGGTCCAGCTAAAATACTGCTCGACCGCTTCACGCCCTCGTTGGCCCATGGACCGGGCTTCGTCGGGATGCTCGATCAAATACCTGAGTGCATCGGTAATTTGAGCCGGATCGTTTGGGGATACACACAAACCACATCGGTGCCGTTCAACGACCTGTTTGTAAAGTGGAAAGTTGGAGGTGACAACAGGCAGACCCAGCGCCATGTACTCAAATAATTTGGTTGTATACGAATCGGGATAATCGCCTACAGGTTTTAGTAGGGCTAGACCGGCAGTGGCTCCGGCAGCATATCGGAAGGCTTCTCGCTGATCGGTGTAGCCATAGAATTGTAGATTCGTTTTTACATTGTCGAATTGGGGAAGTCTGGCCAGATCATCATCGGTAAACGTTCGATTCCCAAACAAATGCACGACAAACTCGGGATAACTGGTTTTTAGCTGAACCAATGCATCGACCAGGGTATCGAAAGCCCGTTCGAAACTAAGTAAGCCAATGTAAAAAAAAGAAGGCTGTTTGGGGTGGGGTCGATACGGCGCCCGAAACGGCTCCAGAAAGCTGGGTAATGGGTAGTTGTAAATCACCTCATAGGGTTTGGTCAAGCGCGTGTACGTACTCAGATAAGCATGTTCCGTGAAAATCAGATAGCAATGCTTACGCGCAAACTGGTCGATTTTGTAAAAGGCTTTTTCCAGCAAGCGCCCCCGATTGAGGGTTTTAAAGTGCATTTTCTTGTACAGATTTTCCTGCACTTCATAAATCACTTTAGCGCCTAAAAGCTGAAAGACAAAAGCAAATGGCAAAAATTCGGGTACATACACGTGCACCAGTTTCGGACGAATCCATAACCCTCGGAGCAAAGCATAGGGACTGGCAAATAAGGCTCGCCAGATTACGCGACTGAAGTATGGCAAACGAATAAACTGGATGGTGCCAGACCGGGTAGTGTCGGCGCGGGGTAATGCACAATAGACGTCATACAGTTCGGCCAGGGCAGGGCATTGTTTGAAAACGATTCGGGGGTCCTGAGCGGGGTGTGCTGTACTAATGTGCAAAACACGGATTTTCTTCATTTAATAACCCCCAAACTTCGTAGTTCGGCATCTATCTTTTGGTTCCAGCGTTCCTGAGCCGCCTGATTGATGCTATGATTGGTTTCGTCGTCGTACTGGGTCTGCATTTTGTTCAGTTCCCTGAACGACTCAATAAACTTGTATTGGGCAATGCTGTTGTAATCTTCCAGGGTGAGGCTATCGGCCACTAACTTACGTTTGAATCGCTCCACAATAATTTTGGTAATGTCGAAGTGGCGTTGTTCGTGATTGAGCGAATAGGCATTACGGGCATCACTCCGGCCCCACGATGAGGTTTTCAGCATATAGGCTTTCGCTACCAGATTCAGCGTGATGATTCCATCTTTTACCGAGCTTTTACCTTCATACGAAAAACTGGTAAATACTTCGGCCGCGTAATGGCTCCCCTTACGCGGCTCGGCTTTAAAATCGTTCCAGGTTAGCTTACGAGCGGTGTTGTAGCGCACGGTATCATCATCGGTAATTCGGGTATCGTCGATAAAATTGACGCGCAGAGTTTTCGCTAGTTTCTCATTCTGGTTACTCTCCCGATTCATGTATTCGTTGAACCGACGAAGGGCAGCTACCAGCGTCTGCCGTATCGACGACTCAATGATGGCTGTCTGGCCCATTGGGCGTACATACTTCGTACCGCCCCGGTAATCCATCAGGTGCGTAAGGGTTTCGGTGCCATTGTCATCCTTGCCAAGAAGTTCGAAATCAACATCGAACGAAAATTGCCCGTTGACCCGGTTGCCACTGGCTGTTTCGAGTACCTTACACTCCCGTATCCGTAGCCCGATCGGGCGTAAGGCTTTATTCTGCTTCAGGCTTTGGTTGATGAAGGATTGAAAACTGCCCGCCATACCCCCTTCCAGATCGACAGGTAAGGGTGGTTGATTCAGGTTCAGGGCTAACCGGGCAATCGGGCCCCGGTCTGAGCGCTGATCAATCACTCTGGCGATATAAAATTCTTTTGGAACAATCGGTAACGATTCTGTTTGCAGCCTGATCGGGTCGACCTGGGGTGAAAAAGACAGGAGTCCAGTAAAAAGTAAGGCAAAAAAGATGTAACGCATGCTGTACCAATAACGATTCTGTTTACCGGAAAGTGTCTGCAAACCGCCTTTTACCTGTTCATAAAGTGTGCCGGAAATCGAAAAATGAGCCATTAAAAATGCCCGCCAAACACAGGGGTCGACGGGCATTTTACTGACTAATTGCAGACGGGTTTAGTCGATGAGCATGGCTTTGCCACTGATCACATCGTTCTCGACGGTTTTAAACTTCACATCCCGTTTTACCGAGCCATCTGCATACTGTACGTTTACACGGGCATTCCGATCAAGCTTAGCTACTCGTACTGGCGCCTGCCGCTGAGCAGGCATAGGCGGAGCGCCTGCACCCATCGCATCGTTTTCGGCCATACGACGTGCATACTCTTCCGGGCCGGTGGCCAGGTGATCGTCGCTGAAGTCCTGTGCATTCGTTTGCAGCTTTGGCTGCGGCTGTGGGCGGTGTTGAGCGGGCGCCTGGCGGATTTCCTGCTGCACTTCTTCTGGCTCCTGGGCTGGAATATCGGCCTTGGTCAGGAAGCTAATCGTGTCGAAATTGACTTTATTGAGGAATCGCTTAAATAGCTCTACCGATTCAAACTTATACACCAGCAAGGGGTCTTTCTGCTCAAAAACGGCATTTTGTACCGATTGCTTAAGATCGTCCATTTCACGCAGGTGCTCTTTCCACTCTTGGTCAATGACCGATAGCGTGACTGCTTTCTCCATTTCTGTCACGATTTCACGAGCGCCCGAGTCGACCGCTTTGCGCAGGTCAGACACGACGGTCAACTCATGGATACCATCGGAGAACGGCACTACGATGTTTTTGATCTGATGCCCCTGCTCATTCAATACTTGAGTCAGAATGGGTAATGCTTTTTCGGCAATGGCCTGATTTTTGGCCTGATAATGCGCTTCAGCTTCTTCGTATATACGGCGAGTCAGATCAGGTTTCTTCAGACGGTTAAACTCTTCATTGCTCAGCTCGGGCGAGAAACCCAGCGTAGTCAGTAACTGAAGTTTAATCTCCTCATAGTTACCTTCAGAGTTATTAACCACCTCCTCAACCACATCGTACATGGTGTTGGCAATATCCAGCGGTAAACGGTCACCAAATAGGGCATTCCGACGGCGCTTGTAGATTGCCTCCCGCTGATAGTTCATCACGTCATCGTACTCAAGCAGCCGTTTCCGAATCCCGAAGTTGTTTTCTTCCACTTTCTTCTGCGCCCGTTCGATGGATTTGGTAATCATCGAGTGCTGAATGACTTCACCCTCTTCCAGCCCCATACGGTCCATAACCTTTGCAATCCGTTCGGAACCGAACAAACGCATCAGGCTATCTTCCAGCGAAACAAAGAACTGCGACGTACCCGGATCGCCCTGACGACCCGAACGCCCACGCAGCTGACGGTCGACCCGACGCGATTCATGGCGCTCGGTACCGATAATAGCCAAGCCTCCGGCTGCCCGTGATTCGGGGGTTAGTTTAATATCCGTACCCCGACCCGCCATGTTCGTCGCAATGGTAACCGTACCCGGTAAACCTGCCGTAGCAACAATTTCGGCTTCGCGCTGGTGATACTTAGCATTCAGAACCTGGTGCTGAATCTTGCGGAGCGTAAGTAAACGGCTGAGCAATTCAGAGTTTTCGACCGAAGTCGTACCGACCAGGACCGGACGACCCTTTTCGACCAGACTGGTAATTTCGTCAACGACGGCATTGTATTTTTCACGAACCGAACGGTACACTTTATCTTCTTCATCCTTCCGGCTAATGGCGCGGTTAGTAGGAATCACTACTACGTCCATTTTGTAAATCTGCCAGAATTCAGAGGCTTCCGTTTCGGCCGTACCTGTCATACCTGCCCGCTTATGGTACATGCGGAAATAGTTCTGGAGCGTAACGGTGGCGTAGGTTTGGGTAGCATCTTCTACCTTAACGTTCTCTTTTGCTTCAACAGCCTGGTGCAAGCCATCTGACCACCGCCGACCTTCCATAATCCGGCCCGTTTGCTCATCCACAATCTTTACCTTTCCGTCCATAATGACGTATTCAGTATCCCGTTCGAACAGACAGTATGCTTTCAGAAGCTGATTGACGGTGTTGATCCGTTGGGTCTTAACGGAGTAATCACGGATAACGGCTTCCTTATGAAGTAATTTCTCCTGCTCCGAAAAATCAGCATCTTTATCAATCGCGTTCAGATCAATTGATAGGTCGGGTAGGATAAAGAAGTTTGGATCTTCGCCCGAGCCGGTAATGTAGTCAATCCCCTTTTCGGTAAGATCAATGCTGTTGTGCCGCTCATCAATGGTGAAATAAAGAGGAGCATCGGCCTCAGGCATTAACTTCTGGTTTTCGGCCAGATAAATTGCCTCCGTTTTCTGAAGCAGCGCTTTATTGCCGGTTTCACTCAAAAACTTGATCAGTGGCTTGTGCTTAGGTAACCCCCGATGTGCCCGGAATAGCGATAGCCCTCCTTCTTTTTCATCGCCAGCAGCAATTTTCCGCTTGGCATCATTCAGAAAGTCGTATACTAATTTCCGTTGTGCTTCGACCACACGAGCTACCCGGGGTTTTAATTCGATATAATCCTGCTCATCACCACGCGGAACCGGGCCACTAATAATCAACGGGGTCCGGGCATCATCGATCAGGACGGAGTCCACCTCATCGACCATGGCGTAGTGGTGTTTGCGTTGAACCAGTTCGCCTGTTTCGCGCGCCATATTGTCGCGGAGGTAATCGAAGCCGAATTCATTGTTCGTGCCGTATGTAATATCTGCCAGGTAAGCTTGCTTGCGCTGTTCGGAGTTCGGCTGGTGTTTATCAATACAGTCGACGCGTAAGCCATGAAATTCAAACAGGGGCCCCATCCATTCGGAGTCACGCTTGGCCAGATAGTCATTGACCGTTACGATATGAACTCCCTGACCAGCCAGACCATTCAGAAAGGCTGGGAACGTAGCTACGAGAGTCTTTCCTTCACCAGTTGCCATTTCAGCAATTTTGCCCTGGTGTAGCACAACCCCCCCAATGATTTGAACATCGTAATGCACCATATCCCATTTAATGGGTGATCCGGCCGCATCCCAGCGATTGGCCCAGTGAGCCAAATCACCATCGATGACTACGTTTTTCTTTCGGGTAGCCAGTTCACGGTCCAAGTCGGTAGCCGTAACGGTAAGTTGTTCATTTTCGGTAAATCGACGGGCTGTTTCTTTGACAACCGCAAAAGCGCGAGGGAGAATATCCAGCAGAACGCGTTCCAGTTCAGTATTCCGTTCAGCTTCGAGCTTATCAATCCGGTTGAAGAGCTGCTCTTTGTCGTTGACGTCGATTTCTGGGTTCCCTGCCTGTTCTTTAAGCTCGGTGAGTTGATTATCAATATCCGCTAACTCATCAGAGATCTGAGCTTTAAGAGAGGCCGAAACCTGCCGCAATTCATCATTGGACAGATCTTTTAACCGGGCAAATTCGGTATTTACCTTTTCCACATAAGGGAGCAATTCTTTAATGTCCCGCTGGGATTTGGTACCGAAAAGTTTCGCTATGAGGTTAATCATTTTGCTAGTCGTTAGTCGTCAGCCGTTAGTCGACAGGAGATAAGTCAAGGACAAACGACTATCGACTGACGGCTTTTTTTCTACAAATTTAGTGCATTAACGTGGGACTACAAGGTAAGACCATGTTGCACAGACACCTTATTATAAGGGAATGATGATTTGAAAGGAATCTATTACTTTTGCAGTTCAATTTTCGGCCCAACAGCCACTGTTCATGCATACTAAGGACAAATTGTCACGTTTTCCTCATCGTATTAACCTGTTCCATGCTGTTGTCCTGCTATTTTTACTGACAGGATCGTACGAAATCTTCGCTCAGAATCCTCGCTCGCGGGTCGATCAGCTAACGGATGATGAAGTAGAAAGTTTTTATCGACGCGCCCAGGCTAGTGGCCTTTCAGAAGCACAGATTGAGCAGGCTGCCATGTCGCAGGGCTATACGCTGGACGATATTGCCAAGATGCGGAAGCGTATTGACGCGATCCGTACCAAAACATCCGGTGCTTTAAGTTTAACCTCCGTTGATTCAAAAACAACGGGCCGGACCCTTCCTTCAGACCTTTCCCGTCGATCAGACTCTTTATTCGTAACGCGTAAAGATACCAGCCGAAAACTGCGCGTATTCGGGGCTGCCTTGTTCGAGAACGCCAATTTATCATTTGAACCCAATTTACGTATTGCCACACCCCGTAATTATGTAGTTGGCCCTGACGACGAAATTCGCATCGACATTGCCGGCGCATCGACAGGCGAGTTCCTCTTAAAAGTTAGCCCGGACGGGACTGTGAAGGTGCCTAATCTGGCTCCCATTTTTGTAAGTGGATTGACTATTGAGCAGGCTGAGCAGCGTATCATTGCCCGATTACGGCAGGGAGGCTATCAGGGTTTAGGCACACCGGGTAGTAATACGACGGCCAACCTTACCCTGACAAATATTCGTAGTATTCGGGTCACATTGGTTGGTGAGGTAGTCCGACCTGGTACTTATACGATTTCCTCTCTCGGCTCAGCATTTAATGCGCTGTATTTAGCAGGAGGGCCAAATCCAGAAACAGGGTCGTTTCGTAAGATTAGCGTGATTCGTGGTAATCGAGTTGTGCGGACAATTGATTTATATGATTTTATTCTGCGGGCCGATCAGCGCGACAATATTCAGTTGCGGGATCAGGACGTCATTCGGGTAGCTGATTACGAAACGCGTGTTGAACTGACGGGGCAAGTTCGTCGCCCGGCTATTTTTGAAGTATTGCCTGGAGAAACCCTTCAAACGCTTCTAAGTTTTGCCGGAGGCTTTGCCGACGATGCGTATCGGGCTGCGATTACGCTTCGGCGCAATACCAACCGTGAGCGACGAATTGTTACCATTACAGAAGATCAAATTAAGAATTTCATCCCACAGAAAGGGGACAAATATGAGGTTGGAAAGATTCTGGAACGGTATGAGAATCGAGTTCAGGTAGCGGGTGCTGTCATGCGTCCCGGTGATTATGCACTTGAGCCCGGTTTAGAAACCGTTCGTCAACTGATCAATCGGGCAGATGGTCTCCGTAAGGATGCGTTTACGAACCGCGCTTCGATTATTCGTGAACGCCCCGATATGGATCGGGAGAATCTATCATTTGACCTGGGCAAGCTGATGCGTGGCGAAATTGCGGATATTCCTCTGATGCGGCAAGATAGCTTAACGGTCTTATCCATTCGGGATTTGCGCGAACCGTATTACGTTACCATTGAAGGTGCTGTCAATAAGCCAGATACAGTTGAATATGTCTTGAACATGAGTGTAGCTGACCTAATTGCGCAGGCAGGTGGTTTCCAGGAAGGAGCTAAACCCAATCTGATCGAAGTCGCTCGACGGATCAGGCAGGATTCAGCTGGAATCAGTACGACATTACAGGAAATTCATCGATTTTCGATAGATCGTAACTTGCAGATTACCGCTTTAGAAGGTACCTCTCCTGAATTCAGACTTCGTCCATTCGATATTGTTTATGTTCGTACCTCTGTGAATTATGAATCCCAGCAGCAGGTGTATATTTTTGGGGAGGTCATGCAGCCAGGTAATTACTCTATTTTTAGCCGGGCTGAGCGTATTAGTGACGTAATAAAGAGAGCAGGGGGGCTAAAACCGCAGGCTTATCTGCCGGGAGCACAGTTTAGACGAAAAGGTAGAATTATTGCGAATGATTTGAGCAATATTCTGGCGAGTTCTGGAATTGAAGAAAATCTGCTGGTTCAGGATGGCGACTCATTGTATATACCTCAAAGACAGGAAGTTGTTGCTGTTCAGGGGGCTGTTCTGAATCCAGGTGTTGTTAGCTATAAAGCAGATTATGGGTTTAACGATTATGTAAGCGAAGCGGGAGGGTTTACCGATAATGCGAGAAAGGGGAAGTCTTACATCGTTTATCCGAATGGTCGTAAAAACCGCACACACCATTTTCTTTTTATTACATCTCGCCCTAAAGTTTATCCCGGCTCAACAGTTGTAATACCCTTTAAGCCGCTGGATAATAATAAATTAAGTGTTGCAGAGCGACTTGGTATACTATCCCTATTAACTACCGTATCAATTGCGCTTGTTAATTTATTACTACGTTAAGCGTCTCTTTTTACCACATTATGTCACATACAGAGATAAAAAGAACACGAAACCAAGAAGAGGAAGAAGGTATTGAAATTCGACTAAGTGA
This sequence comes from Spirosoma panaciterrae DSM 21099, assembly GCF_000374025.1. Lineage (GTDB taxonomy): Bacteria > Bacteroidota > Bacteroidia > Cytophagales > Spirosomataceae > Spirosoma > Spirosoma panaciterrae. The sequence continues at coordinate 18,702 of NZ_KB893181.1, forward strand.
TATCAAATATATACTAAAGAGAAGTCGAAAGAGTATACTATACTGGGGGTTAGGCTTTTTTTGTGTTGGTTTTTTATATGCATTTTCTCAAAAAAATGAATATACCGCTGTTGTAAAAATAATGCCTGAGCTTAAGTCTGCAGCGAGTGGTTTGGGCGACTTAAGATCTCTTGCTAGTTTGGCGGGTGTTAGCTTGGGTGGAGCTAATGGAACATCAGAGGCCATTCGGCCAGATTTATATCCCGACGTAATTCAAAGTGTTCCATTTAGTTTGTATTTACTTAACCAGCCAGTTATATCTAATTCTGCTAAAACAACACAGACGCTTCAAACGTATCTAACAGAACCTTCCGGGGAAGGTATTACTGGCGTCCTTCAAAGTCTATTTGGTGGAAATAATAAAGGAGAAGAGGTATTAAGCGATAAAAAATCGCCTGACTTACAATTGACATTGAAGCAGGAACAACTTTGTAGATTAATAAACACGCAAGTTGTTGCTGAAATGGATAAAAAATCGGGTATTATAACAATTACTTGCCGGATGCCCGATCCTAAAGTTTCGGCAACTGTTGCCCGTTTGACGTTAAATTATTTAACAACATACGTTACCAATTATCGCACAGGAAAAGCACGTCAGCAGGTCGATTTTTTAACTGAACAAGTTAATAACTCTCGTCGTCGGTATCAGGAAGCTGAAAATTTACTATCTGCCTATCGAGATCGAAATAGAAATCTATTTTTAAATACGGCAAAAATAGAAGAACAAAGACTACAGGCTGACTATATATTAGCTCAAAGTGTTTACAGCGAATTGGCAAAGCAACTTGAACAGGCTCGTATTAAAGTTCAGGAAGAGTCACCAGTCTTTCAAGTTCTTGAACCCCCCAGGGTTCCATTGCGAAAGAGCGGTCCGAAAAGGATGACCCTTATTATTGGGTTTACTATCTTTGGGATAGTTGTTGGTCTTGCTGCTTTTTTAGTGCGTTATTTTATTCCAGGCAGTTTAAAGAAAGCTAAATGAAGACGGCATTAGTTTGTGGTGTATCTGGTCAGGATGGAGCTTATTTAGCAAAATTATTACTGGATAAAGGGTATAAGGTTTATGGTGGGTCGCGGGATGCTCAAATGTCGACATTTAGAAACCTAAACCGTTTAGGTATTCAGCAAGATGTTCATTTAGTTTCGATAAACATTCATGATTTTAGGAGCGTACTCCAGAGCTTATTAAAAATAAGGCCTGATGAAGTATATAATCTGGCTGGCCAAAGCTCAGTTGGTTTATCTTTCGATCAGCCTGTAGAAACTTTAGAAAGCATCAGTGTAGGAACATTAAATCTACTTGAAAGTATTCGATTTAGCGAGCTGCCTATTCGATTCTATAATGCAGGTTCCAGCGAGTGTTTTGGCGATACTGGAGCTACAGCAGCAGATGAAAATACACCTTTTCGTCCGCGGAGTCCATATGGTGTAGCTAAAGCCGCGGCATTCTGGCAAGTTGCCAATTACCGCGAAGCTTATCAGTTGCATGCCAGTACAGGAATATTGTTTAATCATGAATCACCGTTACGCCCTGAACGATTTGTAACCCAAAAGATAGTGTCAACAGCAAGACGTATTGCCAATGGTAGTCAAGAGAAACTAACATTAGGCAATATAGACATCGCTAGAGACTGGGGCTGGGCTCCTGATTATATTGAAGCGATGTGGCTTATGCTTCAGCAGGATCAAGCTGATGATTATGTTATAGCTACGGGCCAAACAAATAAATTGCGAGACTTTATTGATGTAGTTTTTGGAACGTTAGGCTTGCAATGGGAGGATCATGTACGTTCCGACTCAACGTTGTTTCGTCCTACAGATATTGCTGAAGGACATGCTAACCCTCAGAAAGCACTTCGAAACCTCAATTGGGAAGCCAAGCATAAGATGGAAGAAGTAGCAAAATTAATGGTTACAATGAGTAAGTCCTAAACCAATAATATATGATACTTCGTATTGTAAATGGTATAAACTATTTACTAAAAGAGACTTATTACCATTTTTTCGAGGTTAAAATAGACAAAAGCTCTTTAGCTTACAAGAAATGGGCTTTTACCAGGCTATTAAAAATTATTTCCAGGAAAACGTCCGATCTGGAGGGTTTTCTATTGCCAGTTGATACATATATAACAAATAGATATGGGAAGTTTTTTATCCCTAAAATGTCTGATTATATTATTACGGTCAGCCCTGTGGCTGAAGCTAATTTATTGAAATATTTTACCTTGCCTGAGCATGGCACGTTTTTAGATATTGGAGCAAATGCAGGAAAATATAGCATTATAATAGCCCAAAAATACCCCAAAGTAAAAGTATTTAGTTTTGAGCCTGCGCCCAAAACCTATTCTGTACTGGTCGAGAATATTAAAATTAATCGCCTGGAAGAACGGGCAAAATCATACAATATAGGTCTTTCAGATAATGAGGGTACTATACAGTTTGCTACTAGTTCAACTTATACGGGTGTTAGCCATATTATCGATACATCTACTGGTCAATACGATCGATTTGATTATAATCATGTAAATATTTCTATTAATAAATTAGATAACATAATTGCAACAGAAAAGATAGATGTTGATACTATTTTCTTAGTAAAAATTGACGTAGAAGGTCATGAAATTAATGCCCTGAAAGGCTCAATAAATACCTTAAATAGCATGCCTAAATCTGCTAAAGTTATTATTGAGGTACATCCGGATGAGGAGCGTATAAGTAAAGTGTATGAAATATTAAACAAGTGTGGGTTTTCTGGTATACAAATTGATAAAGAGAATTACATATTTACTAAAAATTAATTGCTATTTATAAATGGGAAAAAGTCATATACCTAAGGGTTTTTTAATTATTTAAGCTTTTTTTTTGTAATTATGACTTCATTAAAGTCTGTATTAGATAGAATCAAGAACAGAAACCTTTTTCAAAACTATTCTGAAGGGGATATAATTAAACTTAGCAAAAATATTTTTTTTTCTGGTTCTAGCCAGCTGATAACTCTTATCTCTCCATTACTAATAACGCCTTATTTAATTAGAATACTTGGAATTGATTTGTTCGGTGTAACTGTGATGGCGCAAGGTATAATGATGTACTTTAGCTATTTAGTAGATTACAGCTTCAACATCGATGCTACTCAGGAAGCTTCTATTAAGAGAGATAATGTTTATGAGCTAACAAAATTATATAATGATGTAACTTGGACACGTGTATTTCTATTATTAACCAGTGCAATATTACTCTTTTGTTTTTCTTTTACTATTCCACTATTTATAAAGTATAGATCGCTTTTTTTTATATCTTTTACGATAACAATTGGTAAAACAATGATACCTCAGTGGCTCTTAGTTGGTACTGAGCATATGAAAGAAATGGCTTTTGTCAATACTATTAGTAAAGTTATCGTCTATATAAGCATATTCTTGATTATACACTCGGCTAAGGATTTTTTATATGTAAATTTTATTTGGGGACTAGGAGATATAATCATAGCGCCATTTATTTACTTATTTATAAAATCAAAATTACAAATTAGAACTCTGCCAATTTCATCTGTTAATATTATTAAACATAAACTACTTAATGGTTGGCCATTGTTTATTAGTAATTCAATGAATGGGTTATATATATATTCAAATATAACAATATTAAGTGCTTTTTCAACTCCTTACCTTATAGGATCTTACGCCGTAGCAGAGAAAGTAATGTTACTAATTAAACAAATTGCGGGCATAATATTTCAAGCTACTTATCCATATGCCTGTAAGCTTAGTGAAGTATCAAGTGATAGTTTAAAAAGATTTCTAAGAAATGAAATTTACATATTTGCGGCTTTATTTACACTTATAGGCTTGTTTGTTCTTTTCCTAGCTGATTATATAGTCTACTTTTTTGTAGGCAATTACGATCATAATGCAATTCTTTTGCTAAAATTATTAGCCTTTGTACCTTTAATTGTTAGCCTAAATATGTCAGCTTCACAAATGATGCTTATAAGTGGTATACGAAAGCAATATGCGAAGATTGTTACATCTGTAGGTATTTTAAACGTAACGGCTAATTTTGCTTTAGCCCCATTTTTTGGGCCTTTCGGAACAGTCGCTGCGATAATACTAACAGAAACGGTTAGTACTTTTACTCTTCATTTGACTCTTTTTAAATATTACCCGAACTTAAGGATATTCAATTTGAATCGTTTAGTTCCGAATCGTTGAGGAGAGCGCTTCTATGAAAAATCAGATTTTAATAGGTTATTTAACATTACAGCAGCCTTTTTAGCAGATCCATCCCAACTAAACTTCTTAAATTGATTATACCCTCTATTCACTAGCGTATGTCTAAGAATATCGTCATTAATAACTTTTTTTATAGTTTCTGATATATTTGTGATATCGTGTGGATCGACATATAAGCTAGCGTCGCCACAAACTTCTGGTAAGCTGGAAGTATTTGATACGATTGTAGGACATCCTGATGCCATAGCCTCAAGTGGTGGAATCCCAAATCCTTCAAAGAAAGAAGGATAGACAAACAGCGAAGCGTTTTTGTATAGAGATGCTAAATCATTATCGGATACATATCCAGTAAAAAAAACAGAAGGGTCATCTTTAATTAGTTCCGCTATACCTTCGTCAGAAAACACTTTGTTTTTAGAACCGACAATAACAAGATTTATATCATTTAAGTTAGCTAACTTAAAGGCTTTTATTAATCCCAGGAAATTTTTTCTTGGATCTATTGATGAAACAGCCAGGATATAACGCCCAAATTTTGTTATATCCTTTTTACTAGTTTTATTATTCTCAAAAATTGATGAAATACTCGGATGGACAATATCTATTTTTTCTGGAGGAATATTGAAATATCTAATAATGTCCTTTCTAGAGTATTCGCTTATAGTTATAATCCTGATGGCTCTTTTGGCAATGATTGGTATTAGTGTATTGTATAGTAAAGAAAATTGCTTGGAGAACCATTCAGGATGAAGATGAAAAGACAAATCTAATATGGATGCAATATTCTTTCCATACATAATTGGGGCAATATTGCACAGATTAAGTAATATAGGGTTACCATGAGACCAAAGATACATAGGCAACTCTATTTGTTCCCAAAGTAAATTTTGACGTAACACCCCGAATTTAATAACTTCTAGTTCCTCCGCAATTTCAGAGTGAATAACTGAAGGTGGACAAACAAATTCAATGTTAGGAACGTAGATTTTTAACTTTCTAGATAACTCAATTGCAAAACGTTGAGTTCCAGTAATGGGTTGGGTGAGAAACCTAGCATTAACTACAATTTTCATAACTCTGATTTAAGTTTGAAATCCACTTTATTATAGGCTAGACCAAGTAATAGCCATAAAGCTGGGTAAGAATATTCAGAAACACTAATCTGTAATATTAAATAAGTTATTATTAGTGCGATTCGTAGGCCGTTGTCTGATTTGGGTAGTCTGAATAGAGGAAAACTAAATAAGGCACTAAATGATAAAAAACCTACTATCCCTGTATTAACCAATAGGGTTGAAAAGAGATCTGTAGATCGGACTGTTCCAAACCCTACACCAAAAAATTTATTTATTAGGGGTAATCGCTGATAAAAAGCTATTTGATCGACGAAATTTTGTGTACGTTCTATACCAGATAAACTTTCTTGATTTATTTTATCAAATAATAAGTCTTTAAGAAACAAGTTCAAGAAGTCACCTGGAATAATTGCGATAAAACTTCCACATAGTATTAATATTATTATTGCTTGTTTTAAATTTCTTTCAACGATAATAAAATGAAGTAAGGCTAAAAGAAACATTGCAAGAATAAAAGTCCCTGAAAAAGTTAATAACAATGAAATGCCTAAAAAAATAGATAGCTTAATTTTTTTTTGATATAAAAAATAAACAAAGAATGGGAATATAGCAAATACATACATCGACGGTTCTCCTGTCAGACTAACGAACCGTTTAAGCTCTATTCCTAATAAATTAAATAGCTGAAACTGACCTGGATTTAAAATCCCATCACCAAATATTCGGTTGGATAAAAAGTCGCCATTCTTTTTGAATAATATATAGAAAAAAGTATCATAAAAGCCAAAACCCACAAAGATCCATAAAGCGTATTCAAGATGCTTTTGATATTTAGGTCTAAAATAAATCATTATATAGCTTAGAAGTGAGAATGAAGGTATAATATATAAAGATTGTGTAAATAAGCTTGATCTTAAAAAGAAACTACTTTCATAACTTATTAAAATTAATCCTTTTGAGGGGGGGAAATCACTCTGATATACAAAAACAGCTATTTGTGAAAAAACGCATAGCAATATATATATAACTAATAGCCAAAATAAAATTCTATAGAAAAAATAGGCTTTACTTGATCGAACCATTAAGGGAATTACAATACCAATGTAGGCCATGATGAAGGCCACAGTTGTACCTTTGACTGTATTAGTTAATACAAATGATGTAATAAAGATAAAATATAGCCATATACACATATAAGTTTCACTATTGAGACGGATTTTGCTCAATTTAAACTTTGAGGGTCTCAATTGAAACTCGCTAATATGGCTATGCATGTTATCTGATTGCTTTTTGTATTACTTCAAGGAGTTTTTTACTTGAGATCTTTTTGTCATATAATTTAACCTGTTCATACCCTTTTTCAATTAACAGTTGTCTTTTACTATAATCATCATTTAATATTGAAATACCATTAGCTATACTGTCGATATCATATGGATTAATATACAGACTAGCCTCTCCACATACTTCAGGCATACTCGTTGCATTAGAAACTAATGTTGGACAGCCTGAAGCCATAGCTTCTAAAGGAGGAATACCAAAGCCTTCAAATTTTGATGGAAATACAAAAAACTTAGCTTTTAGATATAATTCTCTTAACTTTTCATCATCAACAAAACCTGTAAACTCAATTCTATTGTCTTTGAAAGAATCATAAAATGAATTTTTAGGTATATTACCTGCTATAACAAGGCGAGTGTTGGTTAATGACGATTTATTAAATGCCTGTATTAGGGAGTCGAAATTCTTATGCGGTGTAATCGAAGATACACCTAATATGTAATCGCTTTTATTCTGAATCTGTTGTTCAGATTTCTCTAAGAATAAATCAGAAACAGTAGGGTATACTACATCTACTTGTTCAGGTCTTACATTAAGAGTTTTTACAATGTCAGATTTAGAATAGTCACTAATAGTTATAATTGATCGGCAATTTTTAGCAATTTTAGATGTTATTGCCTTGTAAAAAACTCTGTCGCGAAAAGGGTAAGCTCGTATTTGGTCGCCAACTATTTCTTGAGCATGGTGATAGAAAACATCTAAGATTGATACAATCTGATTTGAATAGGTAATTGGTGCCGTATTGCCAAAATTTATTAGAAGTGGACTGCCTATTTTTCGTAAATAACGTGGTAAGTCATATTGTTCCCATAGCAAACGTTGACGCGAATCACCTATTATCTTGACATTCAGAAGTTGCTCGTTATTTGTTCTGCTTGATTTATTTGTTAAAAAGACAATTTCGCTGTCCATTTGCTCCTGCAAAGCCATCGACATGGCTAGTGCATAACGAGATAATCCGGTAGCTGGGTAAATCGATAAAAAACTCGCGTTTACAAAAATTGGCATGTGTCGATTATTGATAACTTACTACCTAAGTTAGTGGAATAGCTTATTGAACTGATTGCTCAGATAGGTTGTATCCAGCGCTAAAATTTGCTTAAACCCAAATTTTAGCTTGCTATATATTGTAGGCTGTTGGTTTAGTAGTTTTTGGCTGTGGTATTTGTCATAAGAGTAGTTAGGTGCTATTATTTGAGGTTCTTTTGTTATTTTAAAGGAAGCTTTAGTCGTTGGCTTAAAATGCACTCCTTCTTGAGATGCATAAGTGTGCACACCTTCTGTTCCAATATTTTGTACCAGGTTCTCAGTTGGAGTGATTACTAAGCCTTTTTTCTTAAAAACCGTATACTGCCATTGAAAATCCCAGTTACTTATTTTAATAGATATATGCTGGTAATATGAATTCAATTTATTCAGCCAAAAAGCTTTAATTTCAGGGAGCTTGAGCCAGTCTTGAAAATCCTTCGATGTCTTAATTGCTGGCCAGTCACTCATTCTATAGTCGTAATATTGCCAGGCTCTTCGCCATGTTGCCCAGCCCCATGTTGAGGTAAACATGCTGTAAAAGTAGTCTGTATGAATCGGAAACTCATCATTCCAGCGATTGCCTGAAATCATCATAATTTGGGGCTCATAACGATATTTCTTTAGTTGAAATTCGCAAAAATTAAAGAAGGCTTCTGAAGGAATACAATCATCTTCCAAAATGATTCCTTCCTCAATTTCAGAGAAGAACCAATTTATTGCTCCTGATACGTTTTCACCACATCCTAGATTAATAGGTGAGATTTTTTTATTTATTTGACAAGGCCATTCAATGGTATCTAATAAACGGACACAGGCCTCTACTCCTTCTTTATCACTTGGCTTATTAACTCTGGGACCGTCAATAGCAATAAATAAGTTAGACGGCTTAATTGTTCTTAATTGATTTATGAGCTTTTGGGCATTATCAGGCCTATTGAACAGGATTATCAATATGGGAACGGAATACGCCATGCTTATGCTAATTTAACCTGTTGAAACGTACTTTTAAGCTAAAGGTGTAGCGTAAAAATTAAAGTTAGGCCACCGATCCATATCGTTGCGGCTTAGTTTAATGATTGAAGTATTTATATCAAAATCTTCAAAATAGTAAAGTTCATAACCAAAGCCTTCCACTAAATCGTAAAGCGCCTTTCTTTCTTCCGAACTAGACATTAAAAAGCACTCAGCCACTAGAGCAGGCTTGTATTTCATTATGAGGGGTTTAATTGATCGTAAAACATCAATGTCATGCCCTTCTACATCTACTTTTATAAATGAAAGTTTGTCTATGTATTGTGCATAGTTCTGATTAAGATAATTTCTCAAGTTAATACCCTTTATTTTGTTTCTAAGCCCATATTTACCGTTTCTGTTTTTCTCACTAGTTGATATTCCTCCATTAGCAAAAGAGGCTTCTGATGAATTGTAAAAAAAATCTCCTTCTGTTTCTGTAACAGCAAATGGAACAGGCACTATATTGGTTTTATCTTTATTAAGTTTAGCGTTTACCGATAATACGTCGAACACGAATGGATTCGGATCAAAAGCTAAAACTAAGCCGTCCTTGCCGGCAGCGAGGCCCATTGGCACAGTAGTGTCGCCTACATTAGCTCCAATATCAATAGAGAAACTTCCAGAAGGGATAAACTTCTGATAGAATGCAATTTCGTCATCCGTAATTTTTTTAGGCGGTACCATAGGATTCTTCCAATTGGCAAACTCAATTAGCCCACTTTGTAACTTAAACTTATCAATGTTGTACGAATAAGTACTTCGTATGTGGCTTGCAAAAGCTTGCTTTAAATATGTGAAAATAGACATGGTATTTGCCAGGTTATTAATAGTAAAATCAACACGAAATTAGCTCATTGTCTCCAATACTCCTAGCTAATTGACAAAGGGTGATTTAACAAAGCCTTGAGGCTAGTTCAGTTGATGGGTTAAATGTAGCGAGGGTAAGTGATTGTTTATGAGTGATTTGCGATAATAACTAGTTAGATTATGTCTTTAAGTTTTGTACATATATTGATGTTCTATCATTGTCTATTCAAAATATAACGGGAGTTATAAGCGTATAATGCTATTTAATGTAATAATCTTAATATGCGACTAAGGTTGGATTGCATGGTCAGTTTTTTCTAGCCAGTTAAATGCAAGTATAAAAACATATATTATACTGATTCGTTATCAGAATTAGTAATATGCCAGTCAGTCTATAGACACAGGTATTATTGCGATGCGTTAAATGGGTTCTATGACAAATCTGTGTTAATATGAGGCTTTCTATATGTGTGTACCTTGTAAGTGTAGTCTTCTGTCTGCAATCGGTAAAAGCTCAAAGAACATTCTATGTATCTAGTGCGGGCAATGATTCTAATAATGGGTTATCGCAATCTGCGCCATTCCAGACAATCAATAAGATCAATACATTGACGTTACAACCGGGTGATGTAGTGTTGTTCCGACGAGGTGATACATTTAGAGGAATGCTGACTATACAGAATTCAGGAAATGCCAGTAATCCTATTCGAGTGGATGCTTACGGTAGTGGAAATAAGCCAATTCTGTCTGGTGCCGTTCCTGTTACGGGATGGACAAATGTCGGAAGCAATTTATGGCAGGCTAACTGCTCAAGTTGTGGCACTGTTGTTAATGGATTGTATTCGAATAATGTGCCACTTCCTCTTGGCCGATACCCTAATCTTAATACAACGAACAAAGGCTATTTGACGGTCCAGTCTCATCAGGGAAAAACAGTATTGGTAAGCCAGCAATCTTTATCAACTAATTGGATGGGAGGAGAGGTTGTTTACAGACCAACCTTATGGATACTAAACAGAGCGACTATCACTCAGCAATCGGGTAATACATTGACGCTTGATAATGCGAATGCAGACTATGATATTACTGATGGTTGGGGGTATTTTATTCAGAATCATCCGAGTACATTAGATCAAAATGGTGAATGGTATTATAATCCTTCTGATAAGACGATTCGGTTATATAATTCTCAGGACCCTAATAGCCAGTCGGTTACTGCCACAGTCTACTCGCAGGGTATTCGTCTGGCTAATGCTTCTTATGTAGTAATACAGAATCTCCAGGTTACACAAGATCTTAACATTGGTGTCTATGCGGCCAATTTATCTAATGCCACTATCGCTAATCTTGATATTACCAATTCTGGTGAAGATGGAATGGCTATCCATGGTAATGGTAGCGCAGTAACGATTGAGAATAATCTAATTGATCAGGTAAATAATAACGGGGTAGAAATTCAGGCGTACACAGGGTTAGCTTTCAGGAACAATAAAGTAAGACGAGTCGCATTATTACCTGGAAGAGGGAAAAGTGGGGATGGTCAGTATCGAGGTATAGATGTCAATACTACCACGAACACAACTATCTCGAATAATCTGATTGATAGTATAGGCTATAATGGCATTTCATTTTCTACCCAAACGACAGGACTCACTATTAACCAAAATGTTATATCCAATTTTTTACTTACTAAAAATGATGGAGCTGGTATATATACATTCAATGGGTACCAGTTGTCAATGACGAATATAAAAGTTACATCTAATATTGTTTACAATGGATTTGGCTCTTCTGAAGGTACTTTAGTTGGGTCAACTTTTTCTGGAGTCAATGGCATTTATTTAGATGGATGTGTTCAAAATGTTGAGGTTAGTAATAATACTGTATTCAATTGTAATGGAATTGGTATATTCATGATTGATGCATTAAACAATAGTGTATTTCAAAATACGTGTTTTAATAATGCAGAAAGCCAGTTAGTGCTTTCTGCAGGAGGAAGTTGTGCTCCTCGTAACAATACAATTACAAACAATATTTTAGTTAGTAAACTAACGAAGCAAACAGTAGCTCGCTATGAATCGACGGGTAATGACTTAGGACAATATGGGACTATTGATAATAATTATTATGCACGGCCTTTAGATGACGCGATTAAAATTAATGCAGCTTTTTTAGATGTAAACACTAATTCTAGTAATGCATTTGGGTTAAAGGACTGGCAAAGACTTTACGGTAAAGATATAAATTCAAAAAGTAGTCCGATTACTTATAAAGGCTTTACCGTAAACACCCTTAATGGAACCAATCGTATCATAAATAGTACATTTACTAACAGTGCTTCAGACTGGTATCCGCAGAGCTACTATAATAATGGCAAGGTAGGCTGGGATAATACTAATAAGATCGATGGGGGAACTATGCAGTTGTACTTCCAGCCCGCATCCGGTTATAAAGCTTCATATGCCTTTATTTTTTCAAGTATCGGAACCATTGTAAGCGGCCGAAGCTATGTGATGAAATTTGATGCAATTGCTTCAGCAAATGGCAAGACACTGAATACATATATCCGTCAGCGTAATGCACCCGCTCAAGATCTAGCTTTACGAGTTGGGTCAGTTGTTAATACCACACGTCAGACCTATGAGATTGCCTTTACCGCTACACAAGATGATGCAGATGCCATAGTTTTATTTCAGGTCCTGGAAGATGGAGAATCTATATGGCTTGATAACATTAGCTTTCAGGAGGCTACTATTAGTAGGAACAATCCAGACGATTTGATGAAACTCGCTTACAACCCGAACGTACGTGATACCACTATAACTCTGGATGGTAACTATAGAGATGTGAAAAATCAATTCTATGCTAGACAAATTACGCTTAGCCCCTTTTCTTCTGCCGTCTTATTACGGGAGTTAATTCCTGATTTATCGCCAACCATCGTATTACCTCAAAGCAATTTTCAGGTATCCCCCAACAATGTCAGAAATCTTGTAGTAAACCTGTTTGAAGGCAATAATCAACCCACACCTGGTGGGAGTGTGACGGCCACAATTATTGTGCCAGCAGGATATACAGTAGCATTCAATAATTCAATAACAAATATTAATGTGTCAGGGGGGAATACAAATCCAGTAGCTGTTGATAACAATCGATGGACGGTAATCAGTAGTATTTCAAGCCAGCAGCTTACTCTTAAGATGAATGCAGGTCAATCTATCCCCGCTAATGGCACAGCAGTACTTGGTTTCACTATAACACGAACGACGGCTAATTCGGGCAGTGTTTCAAACATTACTGTGAGTATTAATAATGATCCTGCGAGAGCTTATGATGGGAATACATTGAATAATGTGTACGCAAGAATAATATCTGGTCAATGATAAGGACTAGCCCTTAGAACGGCCTCTGACCGATTAATCAATAATTGAGCATATTATGCTGTAAGTAAGCTAGATTTCATTTGTTGTTTGGCGTGAATGTTGCTTTAGTATACTACAATGTTTGGCCGAATTAGTGATTTATTGATTCGTTCGAATTAATTTTATCCATATAATAATTTAGATTGTATGTAGTTATGGTAAAACAGTTACTTATTCCGGCGCTGTCCTGCACTTTATTTATCAATTCATTTGCCCAAACTAATTACGTAGCTACCACTCCAAGTTCCTCTACACCAGGCTCTGATAATACTTTGGTTGGAGTTGGAGCCGGCAACGCAAATATGTCAGGAGCTTCTAACTTAATACTAGGTCGTGGGGCTGGGGTTTTGAATATGGCAGGAACACAAAATGCATTTGTAGGGGCGCTGTCTGGAAATCAGAATTCCTCAGGTCGTAACAATGCCTTTTTTGGATACAATTCAGGGTATGCAAACACGACCGGCAATTATAATACCTTTTTGGGAAGTAATGCTGGTATGGCTAACACGCAGGGTATTAATAACCTATTTGCCGGAGCCAACGCAGGGCAGGCGAATACTACAGGTGGATATAATACATTCTTAGGTAGTGGCGCTGGTTTTGCAAATGTTGGAGGTACAGAAAACACGTTTGTGGGGGCAGATGCGGGCGGTGGCAATTCGTCAGGAGTAGCTAACGTATTTCTAGGTAATCTTTCAGGAAATACTAACTCTACTGGTTCCAATAATACCTTTTTAGGAACAAGAGCAGGGTTAGGAAATACAACAGGTTCAAATAATACTTTTCTTGGAAATGGAGTTGGCCAAAATAATACAACAGGTAGTCAAAATCTGTTTTTAGGTAATATAGCGGGTTTCAATAATATTGGAGGAAATTATAATACATTTTTAGGTAACGGAGCTGGTTTTACAAATGCAACAGGTGAATATAATACGTTTATTGGGCACAACTCAGGGTATGGAAATACAGTCGGGACAAATAACGTATTTATAGGACGTAGTGCTGGTTCAAATAATACAGAAGGGAATTTTAATACATTCATAGGTTATTCTTCTGGTTTCAGTACTACAACAGGTTCGTTTAACTTGGCTTTAGGAGATGGGGCGGCTTATTTAAACTCAACAGGAACTTATGTTGTAGCCATCGGGAAAAATGCCGGATATTTAAATTCGACTGGTGAAGGTAACGTTTACTTAGGACGTGAGGCTGGTATTCAGAACTCAACAGGGTCGAACAATACCTTTCTGGGCGTTAAAGCTGGCTCAGTTGGTCCATCCAATTTAAATAATGCAACTGCTATCGGGTCAAATGCTCAGGTTGCTGTATCAAACGCTATCGTTTTAGGAGGGACAGGTATTAATTCAGTAAGTGTGGGTATTGGTACAGCAAGCCCTCAGAATAAATTGGAAATCACGCAGGGAACAACTGGAAATTCTGGGCTGCGCTTCACAAATCTGACAAGCTCAACCACCCCGACATTGAGTACGAATCAGTTCTTGACGGTTAATGCAAATGGGGATGTCGTTTTAGCATTAGTAGGTGGAACTAAAGGGAGCTTCCGGCAGGCTGCTTCTGATTCAACAGCTAATACGAACTGGAATCTGCTGCCAGATGGTAATATTCAGAATACGAATGCTGGAGGAGTGGTCATTGGGTCAGATATTAAGCGAACACCTGCTGGTTACCGATTATTTGTTGAAGATGGGATTCTGACGGAAAAAGTTAAGGTAGCTATTAAGTCGACGGATGATTGGTCGGACAAGGTGTTTAGTACTGGATATAAACTTCGTAGCCTGGCAGCAGTTGAACGCTATATCAATGCCAATCAGCATTTGCCTGGAGTTCCATCGGCGCAGGAAGTTGTTGAGAATGGGGTTGATGTAGGGAAAATGGACGCTAAGTTGCTGGAAAAAGTGGAAGAGCTTACACTTTATATGATTCAGTTGAAGAAGGAGAACGAAAGCCTCAAACGTAAAGCTAGCCAGATTGAGAAGCAATTAAATAAGCTACAACGTCAAAACCATCGGTAATATGCGCCCATTTTTATTGTTGATCTTGGGACTATGTTCCATTCAGGTTGTGGCCCAGCAAATAGAAACTGATCGGCAGATTAGAGTGATTTATCCCGCTTATTCTTCGAAGGATGAAAAAGCGCTTGTGAGCATAGAAACCGCTAGTAAACTAATCTCCGGAGCAGCCGTGGCTTACCGGGCGGGTCGTTCTATAACGTTGAGCCCTGGTTTCAGTACTGAAAAGGGGGCTATTCTTAGCGCTACTATTGAACCCATAGCCTCAGAGAGTAATACGGGGCTGCGATTGGCGATTGCGCCAAATCCAGTTGGTATAAATACTATAATTGACTATACTATACCTACTGGTGGAGAAGTAGGTCTCGCTATTGTGGATGCAAAGGGAAATACGATAAGTGAACTGGTTAAAGAAGTCAAGGAATCCGGTACGCATCGCCATAATTGGGATAGTTCTCTGTTGCCTACTGGGGCTTATATATGTGTATTAAGGATAGGGAATCAAGCTTTATCTGCTCGTGTAATTAAACAGTAAATTATTCAGCCATAAACTAATAAGGGGCGTTAGGCTAGACGGAGTTAGCCATACGCCCCTTATTAGTTTATGGATAGGATGAGTAAGGTAATTTAATTAGTTTTGCAGGATTGACGATTAATTGAGCGTATTACTATATGCGTATTGCACTAGTTCATGATAGCTTAATGTGTAGAGGTGGGGCCGAACAAGTAACATTAAGTTTTCATAGGGCTTTTCCTGAAGCGCCAATTTACACACTTTGTTACCAATCGGACCTAACATTTCCTGAATTTAAGCAGTGTACCATTCATACCAGTTGGCTACAGCATTTTGCCAAAACAGATGCTGTTATGAAACGATTATATTTTCCCTTCGGTATTGTTGCTATGCATCAATTGGATGTGACACAGTACGATGTGGTATTAATATCTTCTACCCATTGCGGTAAATACATCAAAGTGTCAAAGAATGCATTAGTGATAAATTACAGTCATGCTGCATTTCGATTAGTTTGGGAACCTGAGTCGTACGCCCAATATGTTAATAGCCAAGCTATTAAGAGAAAGGTATTTGACTTAGTGCTTGCTCAGTTAAGATCTGTTGACTTTAAAGCTGCCCAGCGCACCGATTACTTCATATGTAACACCGAGCGAATGGCTAATCAGGTACGCGGGTTTTATAAAATAAAGAAGCCTATTGAGGTTATTTATCCTCCTGTAAACACAACTAATTTTTACGTGAGCAATAACCCTAAAAAATACTTTCTGGTTGTATCCAGATTAGAGTATTATAAACGGGTTGATTTAGTTATCGAAGCGTTCAATCGCTTGGGCTATTCGTTAGTAGTTGTCGGTAAGGGTGTACAGGCGGAAGAAATTAAAGCGAAGGCTAATAATAATATTGTATTTAAAAGTGGAGTTTCTAAAGAAGAACTGGCTGAGATTTATGCTGGGTGCCGAGCCTTCATTTTTCCACAATATGAAGATTATGGCATTACGCCGTTAGAAGCGAATGCGGCAGGCCGACCAGTCATCGCCTATGGAAAAGGGGGAGTACTAACAACCCAAATTCCTGCCAGTGATAATCCCGCAGAGGCCACTGCTTTATTTTTTGAGGAGCAAACCGTTGATG
This sequence comes from Spirosoma panaciterrae DSM 21099, assembly GCF_000374025.1. Lineage (GTDB taxonomy): Bacteria > Bacteroidota > Bacteroidia > Cytophagales > Spirosomataceae > Spirosoma > Spirosoma panaciterrae. Next base: position 35,337 of record NZ_KB893181.1, read on the forward strand.
ATCTGATTGCAGCAGTAAGGCAATTTGAAAAGATAGAAGACCAATTTGATTCCGGCTTTATTCGAAGCCATGCTGAAACCTTTGATGAAGAAGTGTTCATAAATAAGATCCGGCAGTTTGTAAATGAAAAATACCAACAGAGTAGAAAGCAACAAGTTGCTGCCATCAAATAATACCCATGGTATAGTTGTTGGAGTTAATTTATAGGCTTCTATGGCTGGTGATCCATATAGATGATGCACATAATTGGTAAAATAGGCGCATTTGTTACTTGCTTTTGTTGGTTTTCTCCGATAATAGCTCAGACTATTCGCCAGCCAAATCAGTATACGGCAGAAATCGGAACCTATCTTTCTTCGTCCACAGAAACGCCTTTCTGGCTTAGGGCTAATCAATATGGCATTGTGCCTAATCAATCGCCTTCACTCACTTTCCGGGTAGGTGCATATGCTGACTATGATTCTACCCGGCATAGCACTGGCCAGTGGCGTAGGGCAAGATTCGACTACAGTTATGGGCTCAGTGCTGTAGTGAATATAAATAAGAGTAAACTGTCGTATGAACATAGTGTATTGCTGCCTGAAGCATTTTTCAAGGTAAGACGGGGCATATTTGAAGTCTATATTGGGCGCCAGCGAGAGAAGTTTGGATTAGCCGACTCGACTCTATCTACTGGTTCGTATGCCTGGTCGGGCAATGCGATGCCAATACCCAAAATTCAGATTGCCATACCGAATTTTACGCCAATCGGCTTTACGAAAGGTTGGGTAGCTGTTCAGGGGACGTTTGCTCATGGATATCTGGATGCTAAAGGGTACATCTTAAACCCTATGCTCCATCAGAAATCACTCTATTTTCGATTTGGAAGGCCGCAGGATGTCGTACGGGTTTATGGAGGAGGCAATCATCAAGTAGTGTGGGGGGGGAGGTTAGCTGATCCTAGTTCAAACCCAACTACTATTCCTACTGGAGGTCAGCTTCCAGCAGGATTATTGAATTATTTCTATGTTGTATCTACGCTTGGGCCACCTCAAACGGATACAAGTAAGTATAATTATTTTGATCTAACGAATCGTATTGGAAATCATTTAGGCTCCATTGACGTGGCGGTCGAAATTGACCTCATACGCCACACGCTGTATATATATCGCCAGAATGTATATGATGATGGATCTCTGTTCTATCTTACTAATATCGCGGATGGTTTAAATGGGATTAGGATTAGACGGAACAACCCCAAAGCCATAGTTCGGGATATTTTATTTGAATTTTTGAACACGACCAATCAGGGTGGGGATGAATTTGTATTCGATGATCCCAAACGGCGAGGTAAAGATGACTACTTTAACCACCAACAGTTTCGGGATGGGTGGGCTTATCGTCAACACACGATAGGTACTCCGTTTATTCCACCTGCATTAGGGCCAAATGATCAGTATCCATATGGCACATTCACGAACAATAACCGTGTTTATGTCTTTCATGCTGGCTTCGCTGGAACTATACCCGTATTTCGGAGTCAGTGGTTAAATCCTATTTCATACCAGATGAAGCTATCCTTTAGCCGTAATTTGGGCACCTATAATCTTCCATTTACAAAGCCCAAAGATCAGTTCTCGGCATTAGCCAGTATTGTCGCTCCACTTAATGTACTGGGTGGGGTTCAGCTAACCGCCAATCTGGCCATTGATAATGGAAGCCTGTATCAAAATGGTATAGGGACATTCATTAGTTTACGGAAAATTTGGATACAGGCTAAGTGATTGGTCGTCAACTGTTTTTTGGGTGGTCTTTCTACGTAAAGCTATAATTAAAGACGAATTTAGACTTAGTGTACAGATTAACTTTAGAACCATAGAATAATATTCGTACTAATTCACCAGTGAACTGTGTTATTTTAGCATATTATGTGCTAGCCTGGTACTAGATAGAGTCTAAAGGTGAACAAAAGTTGTCGGAATGAAGCATAGATATTCCATATTATTTTTCCCGCTGCACGTAATCATTGACTTCCTGAGCCTTAATGTAGGGTTTTTAGGCGCTTATTGGATAAAATTTCATGAAATAGAATCAGTGTCGGAGTATCCATATGGATCACTTTGGGCTATATTTAATATCATCTGGTTAATAGAGATAGTACTAGTAAAGCCCTATGTCTATCCTCGGCAACTATTCAAGTCAGATCATTTAGTTAAGCAATTAGTCGTATTAGTTTTTGTACATGTAGGCGTTATTGCGATCTACTGGATTGCGGTCAAAGGGTATTACTACTCACGTGAACATCTGGTAATAGCTTATGCTATTTTCTTATTGCTTGGCTCTCTGGTTCGAATAGGGGGAGTTCTTTTTTTACAGGAGTACAGAGCAAGAGGATATAATCATAGACGCTATATTGTAGTAGGCTACGGTAAGCTGGCAAAAACTATTCATGGATTTTACGAAGCCCATCCTGAAATGGGCTTTCATTTCTATGGCTATTTTGATGACCAATCCCCCGAAAATGGCGAATTTCTTCAGGGCAGTTACCAAGACCTACCAGCTTATATAAAGGAAAATAGGATTGACTGTGTGTATTGTTGTATGCCCTACATGGACAATAATCATATTCGGACCATTGTAGATGATGCCGTTGAGTCTGATTATCAGGTTAAATTATTAGTCGATTTTAGGGGCTTTTTGATGCGTGGTACTTCAGTAGAATACCATGATTTTTTACCTGTGCTTAATTTATCATCACAGGTTATTGCCGATTTTCGAATTAGCTTTTTTAAGCGTGCCTTCGATATTATATTCTCATCGAGCATGTTGATTCTCGGCTCCCCTATCTTTTTAATACTGGCTGCTATAACCAAATTTACATCGAACGGACCTGTAATTTTCGCCCAAAAACGATACGGACGTTTGGGGCAGGTGTTCACTATTTATAAGTTTCGCAGTATGTACCTTAGCTCAGAGAAGTCGATTGATGGGCTACAGCATTCACAGGGCGAAACGGACCCACGTATTACGCCATGGGGAGGATTTATGCGTCGTACCCGTCTGGATGAGCTTCCCCAATTTGTCAATGTTCTGTTAGGGCAGATGTCAATTGTTGGACCGAGGCCCTTGGCTCAGTATGATGTTGATGCGCTGATGGAGGAAGTGCCCACAGATTTTCAGAAAATTCTAACTGTTAAGCCTGGAATTACATCGATTGGTCAGGTAAAGTTTGGGTATGCAGTTAGTATTGAAGAAATGGTCCAGCGATTACGATATGATCTCCTCTATCCCGAACGTCGATCCTTTTTATTTGATATGTGGATCATTGCCCAAACGGTTAGGGTTATGCTACAGGGACGTGGTAAATAATGTTACTATAAAGGACCTGGAAGGGCTTTCCGATCATTGTGTATATGATATTTAGAGTAGCATGGTTAAGTAGCTTAATAATATGTATTTTACAATGTACTCTGGTTCATGGGCAGCGTACAAACCAATATCTTCTTGAACTAGGCGCTCTGACTTCGTCTAATCAAACCCCATTTTGGTTGCGAGCAAATCAATATGGAACGGTACCCTTAAAGAGCCCAATAGGATACCTGTCGGTTGGCCTCAGTTCAGATTATCGTACCATTGACAGCACGGGCTATAAGCCATTGGTGGATTGGGGATACAGTATAAATGCTGTCACTAACCTAGGCCAAACTAATCAGATACTTTTACCGGAGGCTTACATAAAAGGACGTTTGGGGGCCTTCGAATTGTATGCCGGAAGGCGGAAAGAAGTGATTGGACTGATGGATACTTTATTGACCACCGGCTCATATATATGGTCTGGTAATGCATTACCAATTCCTAAGATTCAACTATCACTCCCCCAATTTACTCCGCTACCCTTTACCAAAGGCCTATTATCCCTGATGGGTACATTCTCACATGGATGGTTTGAGAGCGATAATCGGCTGGTAAAAGGGGTATATCTTCATCAGTCCTCTTTCTATGGCCGATTGGGAAAGCCGACCTGGCGGGTTCGTGTATATGGAGGGTTCAATCATCAGGTGATGTGGGGAGGGTATTCTAATTATTTAGGGCCCGGTGTTGCGGCTAATGGACGCTTACCATCTGCGATAAAATATTTTCCAGCAGTGGTATTAGGTACCCGTAACCCATTCCCGGATGATCAGAGTATTCAAACAACTACGAATTTCGAAGAGAATCGAATCGGTAATCATTTAGGATCTGTTGATGTGGCTGCTGACGTAAATATTGGCCATTGGAATCTATTTGCCTACCGACAGTTCGTTTACGATGATGGCTCTCTTTTTTACGGTACTAATCTGGAGGATGGATTAAATGGACTGCGATTAAAAAATCGTAACTCTCCAGAAAACTCCGCTTTTTTTTTACGGCAAATTACAGTCGAATATTTATTTACAGGTAGTCAGGGAGGAGATGTGTTCATTCTGGACGATCCGAAACGACGGGGTCGGGATGATTACTTTAACAATAGTCAGTACTTAGATGGCTGGACGTATTTTGGCCGTACGATCGGCAGCCCTTTTTTAACACCCCAGCAGGAAGTAAATTCCTCGTTACCTCCCCGATATGGCATTGCGAATAACCGAGTCAGTGTGTTTCACTTAGGTTTAAGTGCTTTGGTAGCAGGTAAAGTAGATATAACTACCCGTTTATCATTTAGTAAAAATGCGGGTACCTATGTTACTCCTTATATTACGTTGCCTTCAGAGTTTTCTGGTTTGCTAACGGCTTCTGTGCCTGTCAATCTATTTGGTGGGGCTGTGTTGAATGGCGCATTGGCACTTGATTCGGGAGAATTATTACCTAATAGTGTTGGAGGATATGTTAGTTTGCGTAAGACAGGTGTGTTTGTGCATAAACAAAAGCCCCGATCTGTACTCTCTCCCAGATGGCCATTTAAATGAACAACTGAAAGGCCGATAACGAACTTTCATTCGATTTTAACGGATTGAAGATCGCTAAATCTGGTATAAATACTATTTTTGTTTAATGTCTGCTAATAAAAGTACGTTGAAATAAAGTGCGTGAGGATGGTGAGGACGAATAGTATCTGGAGTTTTTGCACTAGCTTAATTCTCATAGCAATTAGTGTTGCGTGTACGCAGGATTCGCAAAAGAACCTGAATCGATCAGCGCGGGAAATGCGTAACTGTGCCGATGGGCAATTGCTTACTACCGATCAGGAAGCAGCCATCCGCCAGCAAATCGATGCAGACCGGAAAACGCAGCAGATCGACGAAATTATCCGGCAGAAAGTTCGAAGCGGCCTGAACGGGAATGTATTGATAGCCCAAAAAGGAATTGTACTCTACAAGCAATCCTTTGGGCTGGGTCATTTCGAAAAAAGCCAACGAGATACCTTAGTCGAAGATTCTAAGTTTCAATTAGCCTCGTTATCTAAGACGTTTACGGCCGTCGGCACCCTAAAACTGATTCAGGCCGGTAAACTGAAGTTTGAAGATACTATTCAAAAATACTACCCGGATTTTCCGTATCACGGCATTACAATTCGGGATTTATTGTGCCATCGGAGTGGGCTGCCTAATTACCAATATGCTTTCGATGATAGCATGAAGGTTAATTTCTACAAGAAAGAAAAGCCGTACCCTACCAATGCGACAATTATGCATTGGTTTGCAACTGTGCAACCTACGCCCAAAGCGTATAACATACCAGGCCGTAGTTTTAGCTACAGCAATACCAACTATATGGTGCTGGCGTCGATCATTGAGAAGGCAACCGGCCTGAGCTATGAGTCGTTTATCAACAAAAATATCTTTGAGCCACTTGGCATGCATCAGACGTTTGTGGCAACTACCAAAAACGACTCTATAAACCACCATCGAACGGCAGGGTATCAGTGGAACCGCCGGATTCCCAAAGATTATTACGACGATGTGGTCGGGGATAAAGGAATTTATTCGACAACAGGGGATCTGTTTCGTTGGTATCGGGCATTAAATGGCGATTGCCTGCTGCCCCGAAAAATGTTGGCTGAAGCCTTTATCCCACGAAGTTTTGAACGAAAAGGGGCTAAGAATTACGGGTATGGTTTTCGGATGATGCTCAACGACATGAATCAGCCAGAATATATTTATCACTCAGGCTGGTGGAAGGGCTACAATACGATGTTCTGGTTCAGCCCGAAAGACGAGTATGTAATCATTATCCTCGGTAACCGCTATAATACAACTGTATATCGGGTAAAGGAGCTTATTGATATACTGCACGGTGGGACAAACAGCAGTTCATCCGATGCGGATAGCGAAGTAGAAATATGAGTAGAGCCGACCAAGCGGTCGGCTTTTTATTTGAATACTTCTTTGTGATTATTTCTACACGTATATGCGCGCTTTCTTCCTTAGTATGCTTTTTATGTCTGGTCTGACTGCGGTTTCTTCGGCACAGGATGTTATAAAATTATGGCCTGATGATGCAATTCCAAATGCTATTGCCGGAGCAAGGATTACAGAAGCGTCGGCAACGGATGCCAATGGTATTTTGCGAATCAGCAATGTATCGGTGCCTACTTTAACGGCTTATATGCCTGCTAAAGAGAAAATGTCTGGGGCAGCCGTGATGATCTGTCCGGGTGGTGGGTATTCGATTCTGGCAGCCAGCCATGAAGGGTCGGATGTGGCGCGTTGGTTCAATGAAATGGGAATAGCTGCTTTCGTACTGAAATACCGGTTGCCCAATCCTGATATAATGACCAACCAGCAGGAAGTACCGTTATTGGATGCCATGCAGGGAATGACTCTGATCCGCCAAAACGCCAGTCGTTATGGTATAGATCCATCCAGAATTGGCGTTATGGGCTTTTCGGCAGGAGGGCATTTAGCGTCAACGCTTTCCACGCATTACCATCGGGGGCCTAAAGCGAGCGAACTGGCCAAACCAAACTTTGCTATCTTAATGTACCCCGTAGTCACATTTGGGGAGAAAGCCCATACGGGTTCACGGGATAAACTATTAGGCAAATTGAACACCTCCCCGGAGCAGGTTGCCTATTACTCCAATGAGCTACAGGTAAGTAACCTAACACCGCCAACGTTTCTGGTCCATTCTGAAGATGATAAAGCGGTTCCGGTAGAGAATAGCATCAATTATTACCTGGCTTGTCTGAAAAATGGAGTTCCGGCCGAAATGCATCTCTATCCAGCCGGAGGGCATGGCTATGGGTTGCGAACAGCAAAATTTGGCTCGCTTAATAAATGGCCCGATGCCTGTAAAGCCTGGCTAACAAGTTTAGGTTTGTCTAAATAAAGAAACAGACAGTGAAGAAGGCGGGCGACTGAAGATTGATGATAGAACTATAGGACTCACCAAACTTCAGTCGCCTGTCTTCTTACTAATCATTCAGGATCAAGGGCACATTCCCTCGGCTTCCCATAATCACAATTTTTGCGTTCGGTGAGGCCGCAAGTTCTCGCTGGGCTTTAATCTGTTCGTATTGCAACTGCTTATCGGTCAGGCCCGTGGCCAGAATTTTCTGATAGTCGGCAATACCCTGTGCTTCGACCCGTTTTCGTTCGGCTTCCTGTCGCTCCTTTTGTAGAACGAACTGCATTTTCTGGGCATCCTGTTCGGCATTGATTTTCGATTCGATGGTTTTCTTGACTGAAGTAGGTAAGTCGATGTTGCGGATCAGCAATTGCTCCAATAGTAATCCACGTTTTCGAAAATCGGCTTCGATGGTTTTATAAATTCGCCCCTGAAATTCATCGCGACGAGTTGAGTACAGCGCAACAGCATCATAATACACGGCATTATCGCGAATACGCGTACGGGTGATCGGGCGAACAATTTTATCGGTATAATCTTCCCCTATCTGACGATAGATTTTCGGGGCATCATCGGGCACAACCCGATACAGGACGGTAAGGTCGATGATTACCTCCAGGCCATCAGCCGTAAGAACCCGAATGGCATCGTCGCCTTGTTTCTGGCCTTCGTCGTGTGAAGCCGACATCGTGTAGTTTTGCGTCTTTATATCAAATTCAGAGACAGCAGCTAGCGGGTTCACAAGATTTAGTCCTGCATTCAGCACCCGATCACTGACATTGCCAAACAGCGAAATAACCCCAACCTGCCCGGCATCAATTTGTCGAATGCTGGCAGTCAGAGCACCTAGTACCACTAAAATAACCCCAACCACTTTGGCGGGCCTTGAAAAGCGCGAAATAGTAAGCGCGGGTGTATTGATGGCAAATCCGGCGATTAAAGCCAGAAAGCCGAGTATGATGAAAAACATGATGTATAGTAAATGTGCCGTTCAGCGTTGAACAGTCTGGTTTGAAACGATGGGTAACAACAGGCAGGCGTAACAAAGTGCCGATAGGATCAGCGATGGGGCGGAGTCATGATTGGCTGTAAGTCAGTAGACAGGCCAAATATATAAGGTAATAGGCTGATAGAGAATAACTTTTGGAAGAGTGGACAGCCGACAGGGCGATTGGTTATGTGACGGGATGACAAAACCGATTGAACAAAAAAAAGGCATCCGGTAAACAACCAGATGCCTTTCTTAACCACACTATTAACCCTTCAGTAGATTAGCGTGAAGTTTTCTTCTTAGGCGCTGTAGCCGCTGGCGTAGCTGCGGTTTCTGCTTCTTTCTGTGTCACGACCTCGCCTTTCAGATACAAAACTGCTTGGCCAGCTTCGGCATTGCTGGTTACCGTTACCGATTTATTGAATGGTCCCATGGCAGCCGCGTTGAACGTAGCTGATACCGTTCCCGTTTTGCCCGGCATGACTGGCTCGCGAGTCCAGCTCGGCTTTGTGCAGCCGCAAGATGCCTGGGCATCGCTGATAACAACTGGATCAGTGCCTGTATTTTTGAATTCAAATACGTAGGTTACTGGTTTGCCTTGCTCAACTTTGCCGAAATCATGCGTTTCTTTCGCGAATTTCAAAACGCCTTTCTGTGCGTAGCTAACTGCAACAAACACAAATAAAGCTACGAAAAGTGAAAAAATCTTTTTCATTGGACTAAACGGAATTATGATTTGGTTGTTAAGATATTTACCCTCACAACCTCAATCATAGCAAACATTTTGCCAATCCTTGCAGGTTGTTGTTTGGTTAACAAAGAAACTCAAAAAATCGTTTTTTTGAAAGCTGTCTTGTTTTGACTTACTTTTACTTTTGTTAAGTAATTGGGGTAAGATAAGCCATCCACTTCATCGATAAATTGAAAGTTAGACGATTTTAATCCGTAGCTCTGTTGTGATAGCAAACGAACAACTCCGCTCAACTGATATTTTAAGTCGCGAAAAAATCCTATCGGACTACCGCCTGGCCTGCGAAAGTCGGCAGGCAAGTTTACTGGGCCGGCGCGATGTAATGGGAGGCCGGGCTAAATTTGGCATTTTTGGCGATGGTAAAGAACTGGCACAATTAGCAGCCGCTCGCGCATTCGCGCGGGGCGACTTTCGGTCAGGTTATTATCGCGACCAAACGTTTGTGGCGGCTCTGGGTGAGCTTCGCTGGACGGAATTTTTTGCGCAGCTCTATGCACATACGGACTTAGAAGCTGATCCGAATACCGCTGGCCGTTCGATGAATGGGCATTTTGCCACTCGCTGGCTCGATGAACAGGGCCTTTGGCGGAATCAGACAGAAATGTACAACTCTGTTTGCGATATTGCCCCTACTGCTGGTCAAATCCCTCGTTCGCTTGGATTAGCCTACGCATCTAAATTATTTCGAAATAATCCTGATCTGAGTGACCTGACGAAGTTTTCCCACCATGGCAATGAGATCGTGTTTTCTACGATAGGCGATGCCTCCACTTCACAAGGCATGTTCTGGGAAACCATGAATGCGGCTGGTGTGCTACAGGTGCCGTTACTTATGTCGGTCTGGGATGATGGATATGGTATTTCCGTACCCGTAGAGTATCAGACAACTAAAGCTAGTATCTCGAAAGCCATGGCGGGTTTGCAGCGGGATGCACGCGATAAAGGTATCGAAATCTTTACCGTCAAAGGTTGGGATTACCTTGGGCTGCTCGAAACCTATCAGCAGGCTGCACACATTTGTCGAAACGAGCATGTACCCGTATTGGTACATGTTCAGGAGCTTACCCAGCCGCAGGGACATTCAACATCGGGTTCGCACGAGCGGTATAAGTCAAAAGAACGCTTATCCTGGGAAGTCGAACATGATTGCAATCGAACTTTTCGGCAATGGATTCTGGAAAATGGCTATGCTACCAATGAGGAACTCGAGCAGATAGAAGACGAAGCGAAGAAAGTAACGAAGAAAGCCCGCACAGAGGCCTGGAATGCGTATCAGGCATCTATGAAAGGCGATTTCGATGAAGCGGTCGAGCTAATTCAGCAGGCGGCCCGCCACAATCCGAAATCAGCAGAGTTAATGGCTATTCGCGAGGAACTTCGTAAAACGGACATGCCTATCCGACGCGACGCAGTTAGTGCCGTTCGAAAAGCATTACGCGTTCTGCGAAGTGATTCTGGAGCAGGCCGACAGCGGTTGAAAGACTGGCTGGGGCGTACCAACGCTGAGAATGACGATCGTTTTCACTCCCATCTATATAGCCAATCGCCCGATTCGCCGATGCTGGTGGAGGGCGTCTTACCTGAATATTCCGACGAAAGCCCAATTCTGGATGGCTATCAGCTTCTTCAGCATTATTTCGAGAGTCTGTTTGCCCGCGATCCGCGTGTAGTGGCGTTGGGTGAGGATGTTGGCAAAATTGGCGATGTAAATCAGGGGTTTGCGGGTTTGCAGGAGAAGTTTGGTGAGATTCGGATCACGGATACCGGCATTCGCGAAACAACGATCATTGGGCAGGGAATTGGGATGGCTATGCGGGGCCTGCGTCCGATCGTCGAGATTCAATATTTCGATTACGTCTATTATACCCTGGCCACCCTGACCGACGATTTAGCTACCTTACTCTACCGGACCAAAGGTGGGCAGAAATCTCCCTTGATTATCCGTACCAGAGGGCATCGACTGGAAGGTATCTGGCATTCGGGATCACCCATGGGGGCTATGCTGGGCAGCCTGCGTGGCTTACATGTGCTGGTACCGCGCAACATGACCCAGGCTGCCGGCTTTTATAATACACTAATAAAAGGAGACGATCCGGCTCTGCTTATTGAATCCCTGAATGGATACCGGCTGAAAGAAGTGCTTCCCGACAATTTAGCTGAATTTTGTGTGCCCCTCGGGGTGCCTGATATTATCCGTACAGGTACCGACCTGACCATCGTAACCTACGGGTCTATGTGTCGCATTGTGTGGGAAGCCGCTAACCAGTTGGCACAAATGGGCATCCAGACTGAAATAATCGATGTGCAGACACTTTTGCCTTTCGATGTACACCAGCTTATTCTGGAATCGATCAAGAAAACAAACCGGGTGATCTTCGCGGATGAGGATGTTCCGGGTGGAGCCTCGGCGTATATGATGCAGCAGGTTGTAGACGGGCAGAATGCCTATCAATACCTGGACTCTCCACCCCGTACGTTATCGGCCAAAGCGCATCGTCCACCCTATGGTTCCGACGGTGACTATTTCTCTAAACCAAATGTTGATGATGTAATCGAGATGGCTTACGAACTGATGAGCGAATGCGAGCCCGACCGATTTCCTAAACTATACTGATTGAATAGCTGAATGATTGAATGATTGAATAACTGAGAAGACCAATTCTATTCAGTTATTCAATCACTCAATCATTCAATCATTAAAAATGTCTTACTTCCACGATATACGGACCGGAATTCGGACTACGTTGAAAGGCTTGAGTCTTACGCTGAAGCATCTTCGACGGGCAACGAAGCGCCGGACACCTGAAGGGATTGCCAGCGATAATTACTTCGATCTTCAGAATGGGCTGGTTACGCTTCAGTACCCGCACGAGCAATTACCCATACCCGATAATGGGCGCTATCGCCTTCGGAATGAAATCGAAGATTGCATCGTCTGCGATAAATGCGCGAAAGTTTGCCCCGTAGACTGTATTACAATTGATGCCATCAAGGCGACAGAAGAAGTGGGCCGGGCATCGGATGGCTCGCCCATTCGACTGTATGCTGCCAAGTTCGACATCGATATGGCTAAGTGCTGCTACTGTGGACTTTGCACGGTAGTTTGCCCGACCGAATGCCTGACGATGGACAAAAAATTCGATTACAGTGAATTCGAATTGGGTAAGCTTACGTATAACTTCTCGAACTTAACCCCTGAACAGGCTGATGAAAAACGGTCTTTATACGAGCAGTTCTTACGTGAAAAAGAGGAAGCGAAGGCGGCACAGAAAGTAACCAGACCCGTTTCCACTTCTGAATCAACCGCCGATACCACTCCTAAACGCCCTGTTTTTCGGCCGACAGCCAAACCGACTGCACCTGCTACCGATAAACCGGCTAACTCGGAAGGGTCGTCGATTGAGCATCCATTAACCGATGCCAAACCGGATGAAATGCAACAGATTGCTCAGGGAGGATTGGAAGCGGCAAAACGTCCGGTATTCAAACCAACCCAAAAGCCGATAAAGCCTGTTGTTGAGGAGTCTGATGCGGCTAAACAGGATGAAGGCCAACCTGCTGCCCAAAAGCCAGTAACTGCTAAGCCAGCATTCCGGCCAACGATGAAGCCGGGAAAAACGGAATCTACGGGACCGATTTCACCTGAAGCTACCGAGCCCCCCACTGCGGAAACGGTAACTCCGAAACCAGGCACAAAACCGCCTGGTTTCCGGCCAACCATGAAGCCGACGGTAGCCAAAGTAGCCGAGCCGGACAAATCAACGCCTGATGCGAAGGATTCGGACAGTACCGAGCCTATAAAGCCAAAATCTACTGGGTTTCGACCAACGATGAAACCTGCCAATCCGGTCAAACCAGTGCCTGAACCTGAAGCCAAAGTACAGCCCACCGAAGTACCAAAGCCTAAACCAGGGTTTCGGCCAACCATGAAGCCGAAGCCTGTATCCGAAGGAGAGGTTGGCGAACAGGTTATTTTGGATAAGAAGCCTGAGCCCACTGAGGAGTCAAACGTGTCGGAGCCCACCGAATCGGTTCAGGAGGCCCCCAAGTCCAAACCTGCCTTCCGGCCAACTATGAAGCCTAAACCCAAATCGGACGAAGGCGAGTCGACTAATTAATTCCGCTACTGCATTGGTTCAAATAGCTTTTTATACGTTTGCCGCGCTTAGCCTCTCTGGTGGTTTAGCGGTACTTTTTACGCGCAATGTAATTTATGCGGCCTTTTTTTTACTCCTGACCCTGTTGGGGGTTGCAGGTTTATTTGTATTGGCAAGCGCCGACTTTCTGGCCGTCGCCCAGCTCATGATCTATGTTGGAGGTGTTTTGGTGCTGGTAATTTTTGGGGTAATGCTCACGAATAAAACAGACCCGGTGGCCGATGCCAGTAGCCAGCAACCCAATCGAATTGCCTCCCAGAATCGCTCTACGGGATGGGTGATTAGTGCGTTGGTGGCTGGAAGTTTATTTGCCGCCTTATTTACCTTACTGGCCAGGGCAAATTTTGCGCTATTGAATCAGCCGGTTGGCTGGCAGAGCACCGTAAATACCATCGGTCGACAGCTCATGACCGAATATGTAGTGCCGTTTGAAATCGTTGGCATATTGCTGTTGGCTGCTCTGGTAGGGGCCACCTATCTGGCCTCGCCACTAGCTAAATCGTTTCGAAATGCAACCCGTTGATAGTCATCTGTTTCTGATCGTTGGTGCGGCCCTGTTCAGTATAGGACTTGCGGTTGTACTGCTCAAGCGTCATGCCATTGTTGTCCTGATGGGTATTGAGTTGATGCTAAATGCCGTTAATATCAATCTGGTCGCCTTCAGCCAGTATGATCCTGATCGATTGCAGGGGCAAATGCTGGCCCTATTTGTGATGGTAGTAGCAGCCGCTGAATCGGCTGTGGCCCTGGCTATTGTGTTGCAGGTATATCGCCACTTTCGAACAGCTCAACTGGACGAGCTAAATGAACTGAAACAGTAACGGACTGGTCAGGATTCGAAGCCTGAAAAGTTTTGACCTATGAATACAGTTTTTGAGTCGATTATCGACGGTATTGTAGCGGAAGGGTATGGGGTTGCCGATAATTTTCTAACGCAGGAAGAAGTAACAGCCCTGGCCAGCCGCCTGCATGATCGTCGGGGAGCGGGCCAGTTTCGGGCTGCTGGCATTGGCAATCAGCAGAAAATGGTCCAGAATACGATCCGGGGCGACGAAATACTCTGGCTGGACGAAGCGTCGGCTACTCCCGAAGAAGCGGCCTTTTTACAGCGGATCGCCGAGTTTGTACAGTATGTAAACCAGACCTGTTATTTGGGGTTGCGGGATTATGAGTTCCATTACGCTGTATACCCACCAGGTACCTTTTATAAACGACATCTGGACCAGTTTCGCAGCGATTCGCGCCGGAAACTGTCGGTCATTTGCTATCTCAATGCCGATTGGCAGGAATCAGATGGCGGTCAACTGGCAATCTATCTGCCCGAAGCTGATCATCAAACTGAGCGGCAAATTATGGTCACTCCTGTAGGTGGACGGATGGTTTGTTTTGAAAGTGGACGATTGGAACATGAAGTGCTTCCTGCCACCCGCGAACGATTGAGTGTAACGGGCTGGCTGAAAACGGGATAAAACCTATTTGCATCCCCACCGGATAATAGGGATATTTGCGGCCAATTCTGACCGAATACGGATGCCCGTCCATACGCCTTTGCCTGTATCGTTGCTAACTACTCTTCTACTAAGCCTTCCTTTTGTTGGGTTTCTGGCGTTAGCTATGGCAAGTCGTCGGGTATCGGCCTGGCTGGCTATTCTAACCACCAGCTTTGGATTTGTCGTGGCCTTTGTTTTGGCGCTAAATTTACCAGATCAGCCACTCACAATTCAGACTGCCTGGGCGGATCTGTCGGGTACTTTGTTTTCCATCAGCTTTAGGCTCGATTCAATAGCTGCCCTGATGCTGATCCTGGTGCATTTTGTGGCGCTGCTGGTGCAGATTTATTCAGTCGCCTACCTTCACGATGAGCCTCGACTTCGGCGCTATTTTGCGTATTTACAACTGTTTGTGGGCGCTATGCTGGGTATTGTGCTGGCTGGAAATCTGCTGGTTATGTATGCCTTCTGGGAACTTGTTGGCTTGGCCTCCTATCTGCTTATCGGATTTTATGCCGAACGACCCTCGGCGTCAAAAGCTGCAAAAAAAGCCTTTCTGATGAATCGCGTTGGTGATGCTGGATTCCTGATTGGTATTTTTCTGACCTATTATAACTTCCGAACGCTCGACTTTTCGGTATTGGATACAGCCGTAGTTGGGGGCGCTCTGCCGACTGCGCTTGGACTCTGCCTGTTTATGGGTTGCATGGGTAAATCGGCTCAGTTTCCACTATTGACCTGGCTGCCCGATGCTATGGAAGGGCCTACGCCAGTTTCGGCCCTGCTGCATGCCGCTACGATGGTAGCGGCCGGTATTTTTCTGCTCGCCCGAATTCACCCATTGCTATCGCCCGATGCGCTGGTCGTAATAGCCCTAATCGGTACCATTACGACTGTATGGGGTGGGTATTCGGCACTCTTCCAAACGGATATTAAGAAAGTACTGGCGTTTTCGACGGTTTCACAATTGGGGTTGATGGTGGCGGCAATGGGCACTAATAATGTGAGTGGAGCCATGTTCCATTTGTTGACCCACGCCTTTTTTAAAGCGGGTCTTTTTTTAAGTGCGGGTGCCGTCATTCATGCCGTTCATACCCAGGATATGCGGCATATGGGTGGGCTGCGCCAAACGCTGCCTATAACCTTTTGGGGGTATACCTTTTGTGCTGCGGCCTTGGCAGGCGTTCCATTTTTATCGGGTTTTTTGTCGAAAGAAGCGATCCTCAGTGGCGCTTTCGATTGGGCAAGTCACCAGCCTGGTGGGCTTGCCAGTCTGATACCGATAGCACTGCTACTGTCGTCGGGGTTGACCATGCTGTATATGGCGAGGCAATGGCGACTTATTTTTTTCGGTAGTTATCGGAACAAACACATCCCATTAGACCAAACGCATGAACCCAACTGGCTTATGCGTGGCCCCGTTGTCCTGTTAGCCATTTTATCCCTTGGCTTTTGGTTTTCGATCAATCCGTTTTCGGTACATGGGAGCTGGTTTTTTCGCCTGATACCCACACCAGCGGAAGGCCATTTTGGTTGGTTGGCTCCGGCTTCAGTCGCGCTGGTTGCCGTAGGGGGATGGGCAGGATTTCGTATGAACGCCCCTCGGACTGATACAATAGCGGTCCGGCTATCGCTTGAATATGGTTTTTTAGATAGCCTATTTCAGTATCTGGTCATTAATCCAACCCAAAAACTTGCCAACCTCCTGAGTCGGACTGATCGACGTCTGGTTGATGGCACTGTAAATAATCTGGGGATTACCCTGGTGGTACTGGCTTATATAGCGCGAGCCATTGATCGGCTGGTAATCGATGGGGTTGTAAACGGTGCCGCCTGGATAGCCAGTTTTTTTGGACAAATGACACGATCGGTGCAAAATGGGCGCGTGCAGTCCTATATTATGGTGACTGTAGTTGGTTTAGTATTGGTTCTTTGGTGGTTGCTTTACTAGTGGGGGCTATAGAGAATGTGTCCCTAACAACTTATGATTCTTTCGTTACTTATTTTTCTTCCCTTGCTTGGGGCGCTGGTGATAGCCTTATTGCCTGAGAGCCAGGTGATTCAATTTCGCTGGATTGCCTTTGTTATTACACTGGCCGAAGTGATGTTATCGGTGGTTGCTTATCGGGAGTTCAACCAGGCCATAGACGATTACCAACTGGTAGAGCAAGTTAACTGGATTACGCTGCCACTTGGTAATCTGGGGATTGTATCGATCGATTACCTGCTAGGTGTCGATGGGATTAGCCTGCCGTTGATTATTCTGTCGGCGGTGGTCATGCTGATAGGGGTTGTTTCTTCCTGGACGATGACGCATCGGCTAAGGGCCTACTACGCCCTGTATCTGCTCCTGACAGGCACGGTGATGGGCTGTTTTGCCGCATTGGATTTCTTTCTTTTTTTCCTATTTTTTGAGTTCATGCTTCTGCCGATGTATTTCCTGATTGGCCTTTGGGGAGGACCAAGACGAGAATACGCATCGATCAAGTTTTTTCTATACACTCTGTTCGGTTCACTGCTGATTTTGCTGGTCATGATTGGGCTGTCGCTGTCGGTTATGGACCCGGTAAGTACCGCCATTACGGCAGGGTTTATCCCTGACCCTTCGGCCGCTACGGATGAACTCATTCGAAATATTCAGAGCGCGTTACAAAGCGGCCAGTTGAATTCTGCCCAGCTTGTTCACACGTTTACGATGCGGTATTTGGCAGATAGCAACAACTACCTGCCTAATGCGTTGCTAAACCCAGCTTCTCAACTGATGGTATGGGGGCTTTCGGCAAGGCAATTAGCCTTTTGGGCACTCTTCATTGGGTTTGCGATTAAGCTACCTATTGTACCGGTACATACCTGGCTACCTGATGCCCACGTAGAGGCCCCTACACCTGTATCGGTTGTTCTGGCAGGTGTTCTACTCAAAATTGGTGGCTATGGGTTCCTGCGTATTGTCTGGGATTTCTTCCCCGACGGAGCGGCTCATTATGCGCAGATTTTGGCTGGTTTGGGCGTTTTGTCGATCGTATACGGAGGCCTCAACGCGCTGGCCCAGGCCGACCTTAAAAAAATGATTGCCTATTCATCGGTATCCCACATGGGGTTTGTATTGCTGGGCGTAGCTTCATTAACGGCTGAGGGAGTCAATGGGGCGATCTATCAAATGGTAAGCCACGGGGTATTGTCGGCTATGTTGTTTCTGCTTGCGGGTGTGATTTACGACCGCACACACGATCGCCGAATCGATTCGTATCGTGGCTTGATGAAGCCAATGCCCCGCTATACAACCTTGACAGCCATCGCCTTTTTTGCTTCATTAGGGCTGCCGGGGTTCTCTGGTTTTGTGGGTGAATTATTTACGCTCATGGGCAGTTTTCAGTCCCGGTGGCTGGCAGGATGGCTTACAGTATTGGCTACAACGGGTATATTGCTGGCGGCAGCGTATTTTCTCTGGACGTTGCAGCGTATGTTTTTCGGCCCGTACTGGTCCCGACACGAAGCCACAACGGTACTTACTGACCTGACCTTGCGCGAAAAACTCCTCTTGATTCCGTTGGGGGGAATGGCCTTAGTACTCGGTCTGTTTCCCAACCTTATCTTCAACCTGACCAGTGCTACCGTAGGGCAGTGGCTGCTGAAATTCTCCGTACAATAAGGGCTTCCTGACCAATGGCGAAGGTAAACGACCGACCAATAAGGGTTTAGGTAGCCATTGGCACGATACCGTTATGAATTTTGTTAACTTTATAGTGACGAGTTGTCGAAACTATACATTATAACAATGGCCATGGACTGCAAATTTATTGAAAAAGCCACGGGAGCTATGGCCGACAGATCCCGGCTATCCATCCTGATCGAACTCGCCAAAAAGGAAACATTGACCAATGCTGAGGTAATGGAACTGGTGGGGCTTTCTCAACCCTGCGTTTCGCATCACATCAAACAATTGATCGACAGTGGCTTAGTGAATTCATCGAAAGATGGGCGTAACATACACCTTCGGTTAAATAAAGAAGCTATTCAGCAATTGACGGTTTTCCTGGACGGGCTAGGCTAAAAATTTTGTTGAATACATCCAAACTTTTGAATATATGGATGTGTTGAGGCAAAGAGGATCCAGTACAACCCACTCTAATCTCATCATTAAAAACAGTAAAATAATGGCAGATAAACTGTTCTCAAAAGCTAAGCTTGGTGCATTAACGCTTCAAAATCATGTAGTAATGGCTCCGATGACCCGTAGCCGAGCGTTGGGCAATATTCCAAACGACATGATTGCCGAGTATTACGAACAACGAGCTACGGCCGGATTAATCATTACCGAAGGAACGGCTCCTTCCCCCAACGGGTTAGGCTACGCCCGGATACCCGGTATTTATAGCGCTGAGCAGGTGGAAGGCTGGAAGAAAGTTACTACGGCTGTGCATGAGAAAGGAAGCCGGATTTTTGTCCAGCTGATGCACACCGGACGAATTTCACATCCAGCCAATATGCCTTCAGGAGCCGAGGTTGTAGCCCCTTCGGCCATAACGGCGGCTGGAAGCATCTGGACAGATACCGAAGGGCTGGTTCCGAATGCAACCCCGCGCGAAATGACGGGTGAGGATGTACAGTCGGCTATTCAGGAGTTTGCGCAGGCTGCTAAGAATGCCGTAGAGGCTGGTTTCGATGGTATTGAACTGCATGGAGCTAACGGTTATCTGATCGAACAGTTTCTAAGTGACCGTAGTAACCAACGTACCGACGAGTACGGCGGATCTATTGAAAACCGGGCCCGATTTGTTCTTGATGTGGCGGCAGCGTCGATTGCTGCTATTGGTACCGAAAAGGTAGGGGTAAGATTATCGCCTTTCGGAGCGGCTGGCGATCTGATGCCCCACGCCGAGGATACGCATGAGCTGTATGTTTACCTGGCGCATAAGTTACAGGAACTGGGCGTAGTATATATACACTTGGTTGATCACTCGTCTCAGGGTGCTCCCGCCGTTCCACAAGCAACGGTAGAGGCTATTCGGGCGGCTTTCAAGGGGACGCTGATCTTGTGTGGCAATTACAATGTGGAGCGAGCCGAAGCTGATCTGGAAAGTGGGAAAGCTGATCTGATTGCGTTCGGGCGTCCGTTCATTGCCAATCCTGATTTGGTGGAGCGTCTGCAAACGGGGGCTGAACTGGCCCAGTTTGACGCATCAACCTTTTTCGCACCAGGCCCTAACGGCTTCGAGCAAGGCTTTATCGATTATCCAGCGCTTGCCGAAGCTCAGGTATAATCCTACTTTTCATTTTCATACAAAAAAGCGCTCTAAACATAGAGCGCTTTTTTGATTATTGGCCATAACTACGTCGTCGCATAAATTGCCACACAACGCCTATAATCCCTAATAAGGCCAAGGGCCCCAGTACGTTAAGTGCCTGCCAGCCGGTTCGGGTTGAGTCGACACGAATTTTGTCCAGCGGGCGAAGCGTAACTACCCGGTTACGAGCCGCAATAACTCCGTTTGGGTCAATTAGATAATCAATGGCATTCAGGGCAAAATCCTTATTGGCAAATGTGGTGCGTGTATAGCGGTCGAAGCCGAGCGGATACGGAGTTTGACGTTTATAATCGACATCGTTTACGATCAAGTCCCCATCCGAACAAACCAGTACGCGTGAGGCTATTCCTTCGGCCTTGAAGCCAGCAGCGCGTGGGTCGCCGGGTAAAATACGATTGGCATACAACGACTGAAATTTACCTTCGAGCAGGCAGCCTACAATCTGGGGGCCATCGGTATAGGTGGCTGGGTCAGGTTGCTGACGAGCTTCGTTATAGGAGATCAAAGCCGGTGTTTTCAGAAGCTTTGTGTAGGCCGACGTAAGTAATAAAGGCGTTTTCTGAACACCTGCCGAATGAACCGTATCAAGGGTACTAACAAACCGGCCGAGTACCGCGTCCAGATTGCGGACAATTGGATTGTTCGATGTGCCAAAGTTGTTGATCATGGGATAAAACCGCCAGGGGACTAACTGAATATTGGGCTTATCACCCATGTTGCCCACATCGAATGGAATGGGCGCGCAATACATATCTTTGACGACATCGCGATTCAGGCGTATACCCCACCGGAAAAACAAATCGTCGAGATTCAGGCTGAGTGGCTGTGCATAGGTGCCTTGATTGCTAACACTATCGACCCGCTGCCCATCCACAAAAAATAACACTCGCCCCCCCTTTACGACGAACTGATCGAGTTTGAAAATTTCGTCGTCCGAAAACGCTTTGTCGGGTTTTGTTACCAGCAGCAGATCGACATTCTCGACGGGCCCCGGCTTATTCATATCGACAAAAAACAGGTCATAATTTTCCTGAACCGAAGCCAGTAGGTCAGAGAAGCGAGACGGGGGCACCTGTGTATGACCAAATACCAGCCCTACGCGTCGTCGGGTTTCTTTGGTAAGCGTCAATTTTCGAATGGCTGAAGCCAACTGAAACTCGACACCTTCATACGATTGGTTCAGTTGCTCCTGCGGTGATGCCGTTTTATTGCCTTTCAGAAGCAGCACAGCTACTTCCTGCCCTTTATACGAAACAATAGCACCTGGGAAAATAAGCTTTTCAGTTCGTTTGCCGCCTTCATTATCAAACAGATTAGTAGGAAACAAACCCTTTTGCTGGAGCTTGTCGATCAGTTTGTTTTTGGCTTCAGGGTTGGTCACGTCGTCGGGATTGATGAACCGATACGTAACGGTTTTAGCCGCTTCGGCCTGAAAACCATCCAATGTTTCCCGGACAGCATTTTCAAGTCGCTTAAAACCCGGCGGTAGATCACCGGTCAGATACACATCGACGTGAACATCATCGGGTAGATTTACCAGCAGATTCTGGGTGGCTTCCGATAAGGTAAACCGCTTTTCCTGGGTTAGGTCAAGGCGAAAAAACACAAACGCCGACAAAACATTAACGGCAACGAGGGCAACAAGTATAAGAAGGGTGCGTAAGAGGGCAGAGTTCATACGGGACTATAACGAAAGAACGCCGTGCCTTGTATACATAGTTTTCAGGATTCGGTATTGCGCTGAGAACTAATTCGGTGTAGTATAATGGGCAGGTATCATGAACGGAATACCGTTAATTCAGTCGCTGTTCTGGAATACGAGTCAGGTTGATCGTCTTGGCGTCGTCCAAAGCGGCTTGCGGAGAGTCTATCTTGTCTGGGTCCATTCCCAATTCTCTCATAATCCGATACTGGCGGGCTTCGATATAAGTCAACCGGGCAATGAGCTGACTCATCCGCGTCTCCTGCTCGTCTTGCCGGGCAAGTAGATAAGCCGTTTTTTCTTCCAGTTCGTTTAAGCGTTGTTTGTCACGGTCGGTCATAGTTACAAGTCAGAAAAAGTTATAGCTGCAAGATAACATTTTTTGTATTCCCGGCCACAAACCGAAATGGATTGGAATCAGGGCTTACCGGCCATAGAAACCACCGTTATCGTAGAAGCTCCGGCGACGGCTTAACTTCAGCTCCTGGAGAATCGACGAGCGGGCCCGCAGGTCGAACGAGTAGTTGCCCGAGCGGAAGTTATTGCCCGAATAGGGAGTCCAGTTAAACGCCATTTCCCAGCAGTGCAGGTCGCGGTTGATACCGATTGTAGTTAACGTAGGGCTTTTGAACTGGAAATCGTAGCCTGTCTGGATGGTGATTTTCCATTTGGGTGTCAGGCTGAGGTCGCCAGTCAACGTAAGGGCCTGAACTACCTGCGAGAGTTGCGGGGTTAGTTTGGTCAGCCCAAAGGTATAGCTTACGTTCATCGACCAGGGGATGTTGAAGTCGACGTACAGTTCAGGATTGTTGTTGATGGCTTTAAGTGTTGCTTCCGATGCGTTCGGGCTGGATTTCGGTTTATCGGCCTGTTTGGGAGCGAATCGGGCACTTATGTAAGCCTGTAAGTTGGTGAGCCGCAATAGCCCCTGCCCAGCCTGGAAAGCATACAGATTCGGAACGCGGGTGTATTGCTGATCGACATACGGCTCCTGCAACGATTGAAGCGAAGGCGAATACGAGAGAGGTGTTATTGTGCTGGTCGTGGTAGCAAAGTAATAGGCCGCCGTGCCACCGTAGGCCCGATACGCATACGGATCGAAGGTTGACGAAAAGTTAAAGCTGATGTTTTTGAAAATCTGTGTATTCGCACTAACCGCAATAGGCGACAGCTTGTAATCGGGAGCCAGCAGGTTATAACTGCCGTTGATGCTCAGGTTATCGAAAATCGGAATCTTTTTAAAGTCCTGCCCCGACGAATCGCTACGGGTACGAACTTTCATTTCCAACTGGTTCACAATCCCGAAATTGATAAAGGCCGATTCGGTACTGGAGGCACTGGTACTTCCGCCATCGATGCCCCGAAATCTTGAGATGGTACGGCGGTAGAGCGGCAGGTTGGCGAGCGCTCCACGGGCTTCCAAAACAAAAAATTGACCATACCTTGGGTTGGTAAAATCAGGAACGTAGCTAAACGAAATCGACGGGGCTACGGTGTGTCGAATGGCCTCAACGCGTTTGCTACGGATAAAATAGGTTCCATAGAACCGCGTGTTCATACTGGCATTGATGGAAAAATTGTAGGACGGGAAAAAGCCGCGTGCTGTATCAATTTTTACATCGTTATGCGTAGCATTATAAGCTAAGTTTGGCTCTAGCCTTTTGCTGTAGATGTTTCCTTGCAGCGAGAATCCGGGTGTCAGGTTGATGTACCGAAATAGCTTTACGTTGGGCAACGAGATAGGGATGCTATACTGAGCCTGTAACGTCCGGTTTAGCCAGATTCGGTCCAGGTTGGCGAAGTTGAAAGCGATCAGGTTCGGGTCTGCTGCCACAATCCCTAAGCGTAGGTTGTTGGCTCGGGTAATACTATCCTGAATACGCTGAACGGTACTGATCGTGGTCAGATTGGTAACAACGGGGAAACCCAGACCTGTGGTGTCGATCTGCCGACGGATGGTATTACTCACCCCAATCGAGCCGCTTACATCCAGACCGACCCGGAAACTTTCGTACCAACGACCTGAGCCACCTTTTAGCGCGAATGGCGAGATTTGGTTCACCCCAAAGTTGAAGCTTGACGAAACATCGGTCTTCCCGTTTTCGCGTACACCCGTTTGCTGGTTTACCTGTCCAAACTGCTGGTTTACCCGGATGTTGGCGCCTGCTCGCACATATTGGCCGAAGGAACGGCTGTACTGAACCGACGAACCCGCCACGTTGGAGATATACGATTGGGTACTGTAAGAGTTGAACTGGTTATAGCTGTTGCTGCTGACATTGACATTGGCCGAGAAACTGCCCCGGCCGCGCGGTACGGGCGAGTGCGACCACGTAAAGGAAAAGTCGTTGCGTGGGCTTTGAGTGGTATCGACCCGGTCGCCGGAGCGGTTACGGTTAAATTGCAGGTTTACGCTACCGCTAAATCGATAACGCTTATTATAAGCCGATGATACCCCCAACCCCCAGCTTCCGCGAGAATAAATCTGACCTTTGAATTGCAATCCCAGATTTTCGCTGACAGCCCAGTAGTAGCCGCCATCGCGCAGGTAGAATCCGCGCCCGTTGGGCTCTTCGCCGTATTGAGGCACAATAAGTCCCGAAACACCGATCTCTTTTCGTTTTGGAAACGGGAAAAAGCCAAAGGGTAATCCAATGGGCAACGGGATCTGATTGATGACCAGATTGAACGGCCCCGCCACCACCTGC
Organism: Spirosoma panaciterrae DSM 21099; assembly: GCF_000374025.1. GTDB lineage: Bacteria > Bacteroidota > Bacteroidia > Cytophagales > Spirosomataceae > Spirosoma > Spirosoma panaciterrae. The sequence continues at coordinate 59,744 of NZ_KB893181.1, forward strand.
TTATTGTGGATAACCTTGAGCTTACTGGCGTTGATATGAAAGTGTGGAATGGCCAGGTTACAGGTTGTATAGATCGCTTTACCGATATACAGGTTATCTTCAGCATCTTTTTTGACCGTCGTTCCCCGGATATTTCCTTCGCCCTGTTGCGTGACTACACCCTGAATGCGGCCTTTTTGGGATTTGAAGTTGTATCGTATTTCTTTGGTGTCGTATTTGCCTTCGCCATCCTGGAAAATAGGCCGTCCAATCGTTTTTTTAGTGGTTGAATCATAGCGTCCTCGGGCATATACTTCATTGGTCAGGTAGTTCAGACGGATGTAGTCAGCTTTCAGGGAAATCTCGCCGTATATGACGCTGGCATCCCCAAATAATTCAACAGTCTGGCCATCGGCGGCATAGATTGTTGAATCTTTGGCCTGGTATTTGACCGTAGTTTTAAAATCATCGGTGCCTTTTGTGGTATCAATTTTGGCCGTGTCGTTTGCTGTAACTCGCAATGAATCAGTGGTATTGCTCGTTGTAGACTGTGGCCGAACGGTATTGGGCGACACAATACCCGGGGTAGTCTTACTGGGTACGCGCTGGGTGGGTACTGTAGCCGGGGGAATACCTCCTTTGGCGGGTAGTTGAGGCAGTGTTTTTTGTTGCCCCAGCGCCGTAAACGCCCAGAGTAGCCAGAACAGACTGACAGTCATCTGTATCCAAATTGGTCGTTTATTCAGGGGCCGCAAAATAAAGTCTCTGTTTTTCAGGTTTATTAAAAAAATTATATTTGCCAGTAGACCGTTAAGTCTATGGTTTACAAAGGTATCCACGAACAGTTATCCTACTATCGCTTTGAAACGTTTTTGGCTGTTAAAAATTATTAAACCCATGAGCCTTCCCGCTCCCGGAATAATGACAACTTTGGTCTTTGCCATCGTACCCTTACTGGCGATGACCAGTCCAGATTCGTTACCCTTTGGTCCTGTTCAGGAGTCAACACAGCAGGCAGGCCCGCAGGATAAAGAAGCCACACAGGAGAATGACGCCCCCAACCAGCTTCGAACCATTGTGCTCGATGCGGGCCACGGTGGCAAAGATCCTGGTACGCATGGTCGATATGCCAAAGAAAAAACGATTAATCTGGATTTAGTCCTTTTACTGGGTCGCAAAATTAAGGAGAAGCACCCAAACGTTCGGGTCATTTACACACGAACTTCGGACCATTTCGTCGAATTGTTGGAACGTGGCGCTATTGCCAACCGCAACCGGGCCGATTTGTTCATCTCGATCCACTGCAATGCCAGTCCGTCGAGTAGCCGGGTATATGGTACTGAAACCTACACATTGGGGCTGCACCGTACCCAAAGTAACCTGGATGTGGCCCGCCGTGAAAATGCAGTTATCCTTCAGGAAAAGAATTATCAGCAAACCTATAAAGGCTTTGACCCCAATTCGCCACTGGCTACGATTATGCTGGCCAACTATCAGCATGCGTTTATTGCCAGCAGCATCAATTTTGCCGAAAAACTGGAGAAAAGCTTTCATTTTAATGCCAGTCGAAAGAGTAACGGTGTTAAGCAGGCCGGCTTTATTGTGCTCTGGAAAACGACCATGCCTAGTGTTCTGATTGAGAGCGGTTATCTGACCAATCGCGAAGAAGAAGATTATCTGCGGTCTGAGGAAGGGCAGGAGGAGATGGCCGACGCTATTTACAAAGCCTTTGCCCGGTACAAAGAGGAAGTTGAAGCGGGTGAGTAACTTCACTACATAGTGGCTTACGTTCAATCAATTCTCGCATCAACTTAGTTCGCTGCTTTACTAAATTCGCCCGGCTGTGGGACAAACGACCCCAAAAGTTGGTTATACATCCAACCAGTCTGGTTAGGACTGCCCATAACTGGGTTGTTCACCTTCACGCAACACATGAAAATTTCACAGGAAGTAAAGGTAGGCTTGTTGGCTGTTGTCTCGCTGCTGATGTTCTACTATGGATTTCGCTTTTTGAAAGGCTCTGATTTCTTTTCCTCAACGAATAAGTATCAGGTCGTATATGATAATATTGATGGTCTGGTGCCCTCTAACCCCGTTCGAATCAACGGCTTATCGGTAGGGCGGGTGAAGAGCATCGAGATTTTACAGAATCAGGATAATAAACTTCTGGTAACGCTGGAGCTAAATAAAACGATTCGGGTTACGCAGGGATCTAAAGCCGTTCTGGACGACGACGGACTGCTGGGAGGGAAGCTCATCAGGCTGAACATTAACTCAAAAGCCCCTGAACTCGAAGATGGTGGTATGTTGGTTGCCGCCAAAGAATCAGGTTTGTCGGCCCTGATTCGCGAAAAAACCCTGCCCGTTCTGAACAACGTCGATTCGTTGACCTTCCAGCTCAACCGGGTAGTAGCTCAGTTCGATCAGACAGGGTCTATGCTCAAACAAACGCTTCAGAGTGCAAACAATGGAGTCAAAACGCTCGATCTTACTATTGCCGAAAACCGGGCCGGTTTGAAAGCTACCTTGGCCAGTGTGAGCCATTTGGCGGCATCGCTCGTAGAAACCGAAAAACAACTTAAGCCCATTCTGGCTAAAGCCGATACGTTTGCCGATTCGCTGCAGGGATTGCAGTTAAAACAGACCTTGCTGACAGTCAACAAAACGGTCGATAACCTGCAGAAGATTCTGGCTGACGTCAACAGTGGACGGGGCTCGTTGGGCAAACTGACATCGGATGAGAAACTTTACCAGAATGTAAATGCCACTGCGGCCAGCCTGGAAAAACTTCTGACCGATCTGCGCGAGCATCCTAAGCGATACGTACAGTTTTCCCTTTTTGGCAAGAAAGAGCAGCCTTATACCGCGCCAGCGACCAGTACAACCATCACTACTGTGATTCCTGCTGATTCTACGAAGAAGTAAAAGCAGTAGAGATATAGGTTGCTTTTAGATGGCTATATCCGTGTTGTGTGGTAAGCTTTCCATTCAAACGATTAAGTTGACGCTTCCGTTGGCGAGCGTATATGTCCGGCCAATAGGGTTGGTTATTGTTAAATCCGTTTAAAGGCTTTGCTAAAAAATATTCTTGTTCCATTTCCAGAAGTCGTAGTATTTGCCTTTGGGCTCACCAGTCCATCCATTAATGCCTTCCTTTTGCGGCAGGTAATACCCATGGACGTATAGAAACGGGACTATAAAAGCTCCCAGAACACTCATCGCCACCGTTCTTCCGAAGTAAGTTGAGAGGACAATTACGATCAATAGTGTAAGAATATACTTGCCTAACCTTCGCCATTTGGGCGTTCGTTCTTCAAATTGGCCAAACAGTATATTGCCTACTGCGTAGATGGCGCTTACAATGGCTATTTCAAACCATACTGAGTCTGTTTGCCACATAACTTTTAGGTTTATAACGGGTTGGTAATTTCGCCTTTTTCTCGTTTCGGTCACTGGCAATGTTGCCGGAATAGCCTGAGAAGTATCAAATGATACGTTATTCGCAAGAGAATCCCGATGTTTGTCCAGCAACAATCCCGATAAACGTTTATGCAAGCCCTTCTTGACGAACTCGCCCAACGCACCGCTCAAACCCAGTTGGGCGGTGGCCAGAAAAAAATAGACGATCAACACCAGAAAGGAAAACTAACGGCCCGCGAGCGCATTGCCTACCTGACCGATCCCGAAAAACCGTTCGTTGAAATCGGGCTGTTTACGGGCGACGGGATGTATGCCGAACATGGTGGATGTCCGTCGGGAGGTGTAGTGGTCGGTATTGGGTACGTGTCGGGGCGGCAGTGCGTCATTGTAGCCAACGATGCAACGGTTAAAGCAGGAGCCTGGTTTCCGATTACGGCCAAGAAAAATCTTCGTGCGCAGGAAATAGCCATGGAAAATCGGCTACCGATCATTTATCTGGTCGATAGCGCGGGGGTGTATTTGCCTTTACAGAACGAGGTTTTTGCTGATAAAGACCATTTTGGTCGGACTTTCCGAAACAATGCACACCTGTCGGCAATGGGTATTTTTCAGGTGGCAGCTATTATGGGAAGTTGCGTGGCGGGTGGTGCCTACCTGCCCATCATGTCTGATGAATCCCTGATTGTAGAAGGGACAGGGTCCATTTTTCTGGCGGGGCCTTATCTGGTTAAAGCGTCTATTGGCGAAGATGTCGATGCGGAAACGCTCGGTGGAGCTACCACGCAGACCGATATTTCGGGCGTTGTGGATAATAAATATCCTGATGATCAAAGCTGTCTGGATGCCATCAAACGAATGTTCGATAAGTTGGGCCATCACGAATCGGCGGGCTTTGATCGGGTTGAGCCGGCTGCACCTGCTAAAAAACCAGAAGAGATCTACCAGATTCTGCCTCTTGATCGGGTTAAGCCCTACGATATGCAGGAAATTGTGGACAGGCTTGTGGACAACTCCGCTTTCGATGCCTATAAACCCGGTTATGGTCAATCACTTCTGTGTGGTTATGCACGAATTGAGGGTTGGGCAGTCGGTATCGTCGCCAATCAGCGTAAAGTTGTCAAAGCTAAAGGCCGGACAGGTCAACCGGGCGAGATGCAAATGGGCGGGGTTATCTATGGCGATGCTGCCGATAAAGCGGCCCGGTTTATCATGAACTGCAATCAGAAACGGATTCCGCTGGTGTTTTTGCAGGATGTTTCGGGTTTTATGGTGGGTAGCCGGGCCGAACAGGGCGGGATTATTAAAGACGGTGCCAAAATGGTAAGTGCCATGGCTAACTCCGTCGTGCCGAAGTTCACGGTTGTGGTCGGAAATAGTTATGGAGCGGGCAATTATGCCATGTGTGGCAAAGCCTACGACCCGAGGCTCATGCTGGCCTGGCCAACCGCGCAGATGGCCGTTATGAGTGGCGCTTCGGCAGCCAAAACCCTGCTTCAGATTCAGGTAGCGGCCCAGAAAGCCAAAGGTCAGCCGATGACGTCTGAGGAAGAACAGGCTCAGTTGACGAAAATTACAGACCAGTACAACGCTCAACTCTCGCCCTACTATGCAGCCGCCCGGCTTTGGGTCGATGCTGTTATTGATCCACTACAAACCCGGCAAACCATTTCGGAAGGAATTGCTGCAGCCAATCAGGCGCCCATCACAAAACCTTTTTCGGTAGGCGTAATCCAGACCTAAGAATTGGCTTAAGCACAGACTCCTGAGGCTTCAGGGAAAGTGATGAATAATGCGCTTGTTTAAACCCTACCCTTGGAGGTTATTTTGATATTCCTCCTGCCGTACTGGTCGAAATGACAAAAACGCTCATTTTATGCTTAACGTCAAAAGTCAGAACAGCTTCAACAGCGATTAGCACTGCTTTTACCTTGTAGGGTTGTATGTTTATAGGAAATGACAATCAATTGTATCCTCTAATTCAACCGCCTGGAATGTTAGCCGAACCATCTTCCTCTGTTTCTACATTGATCTCCGGTACTCATCTTCATGGGGTCGAATTAAAACAACTTCGGGAAATACAAGATCAAAGGGGAGCTTTTACCGAAACGTTTGCTGATCATTGGGGATTGACCATTTCCCCAGCCCAGTGGAGTATGGTTCGTTCAGAATCGAACGTATTGCGGGGACTACATATTCACCAGCGCCACGATGAATATTTTTGTCTGATTCAGGGGCATTGTCTGGTAGGATTGTACGACATCCGCCCTAAATCACCAACCTATCGGCAGTATGCGCTTTATGGGCTATGCGGAACCGACCTGAAAGCGCTTGTTTTTCCGGCTGGTATTCTGCATGGCTGGTACTTTTTTACGTCGTCCATTCACTTACAAGCTGTGTCAGAGTGTTATAGTATGTATGCGCACGATGATAACCTCGGGTGTCGATGGGACGACCCGTCTCTGGCGATTCCCTGGGGGGTGTCTAATCCAGTTTTATCGGATCGGGCAGCCAGCTTTCCTCCTCTGTCGATTTTGCTGGATCAGTTAACCACCAGCGAAGTTTGTGCCTCAACCAGGGTAGCAGGTCTTTAAAGCGCTTTCCCCGAAACAGAAACCAATTTTCCTTGAAGCGATTACGCTCATAGAGTAAATTGATAAAAGCCTGGTTCGTAGCCGCCTGAAGCTTTTCGGGGTCCTGCAAAACAGTATTCCATCGGGCCAGTTCTTCGTAACGCCGAGCCGTTGGCCAGCCGGGGTGATTGTTGCGTTTAAAATACAGCAACGTAGGCTGCCAGATTACTGCTACCCGACAATTGGGGTGAGCCAATAGCTGATCCCACATGTAGAGGTCTGTGGCTCGGTCGGAGGGGGTTGTGCGCCAGCCGTAGGGGAGCCGTTGGTAAAAGTCGAGTCGGTGTGCTGTTGCCGAAAGAATCCCACGGGCCCTTTGGTGTGGAGAACTGGGTAGATAGGGTAGAAAGAGTTGCTGATTTCGTCGAACAAAGTAATAGTTTGTGGTTGCCAGTGTGGCATTCTGTAGAGCACTAAATAAGGCATCGAGGTGATTGGGTAGCCACAAATCGCGATCACAAATGTAGGCGACAAAGAATCCCTGCGCCTGTTGAAGGGCCTGATGCCGATACACTTCGCCCCGGCGCTCATGTTTGGGATGATCAAAAAAATGAATGCGAGAGTCCTGAGCCATCAGATCTTTAATCACGGAGCGGGTGGGCTCATCGACACCGTCGCCAATGATAAATAATTCAAAGGCCTGTACCGTTTGCTGTTGAATACTACGGATGCAGAAAGGCAGAATCATGCCCCGATCGGCCGTAGTGGGCAAAATGATCGTGGCCAGAATTGCTTGGCGCATACAGGGTGTCGGAAGAGGATGTGTAATCAGGCCAATTGCTCAATCTCATCAATCAGACGCATAAGGTCAATGCCTTCTGCCAACGAACTAAGAGGGGGCGGTCCCCCACGAAGATACGCAATGAAAGATGCCAGCTCCAATTCGAGTGGTGGAGTGGGATCAAAAAAAAGCTGTTCATACTGGCGTTCAGCAACCGATGTATGATCGTTACCATACCAGATGTCGATGGCGTTCGTTTGCTCATTGGCGAGTACGGCTACCCCTTCGGTACCCTGAAGTCGCACCTCCCGGCGTTTATCAGCATACCGGGTCGACACATCAATAATACAGCCTGGATCAGTGCCGAGGATGGCGGTTAAACTTCGTATATGCCCCCCATGCCGTTCGGCGACAGCAGCTTTGGGAGCCGGTATATAGCCCAGAATCTGCTGAATAATCGTTAAGTCGTGAGGAGCCAGTGTCCGCAGACTGTCGGTATCCAGGCGCGGGCTAGTCCAGTTGGTTCGACTTGTTCGGAGCATTAGTAAGCGTCCCAGCCGACCGGACTGATGAATCGCACCAAGCAAACGAATGCCAGGATGGTAGCGCCAAATATGCATCAAAAACGTGGGGGGCAGCGCTAAATTACCAATAGCCAGCGCATCGGCGTAGGAGGTAGTTAACGGTTTTTCGACAAATATAGGCTTGCCGAAAAACCGTATCTGTTCGAGCACAGCCCGATGGGTTGAGGCTGGCGTTGCCACGATGAGCCCCGTTGCCTGCTTCAATAAATCGAGTTGCGATGTGGCGTCGGTGGCGCCTATCTGTAGGGCCTGATCACAGTGTTGGGGATGTATATCGTAGACAAGTACCCGCACCGACAGCTTTAACAAGGTCGTTAAAATCTGGCGGCCCCAAATCCCACAGCCAATCAAACCAATGTACATTGCCAGCAGAAAAATGCCCGGGGATGTTGGGCTTATCTATCAACGAATATCTACTTCTGCGCGCGGGTGGCTTTTACTTCGTCGATGGTTATGACGCCGGCTTTATTGCCGAAGCTGCTTCGGATGTAGGTCAATACATCAGCGATTTGGGTATCTGTCAGGAAGTCGTGGGCAGGCATGGCGTTGTCGTACGCATCACCTTCCACTTCCTGCCCTTGCAAGCCTTTCAGCACAACATTGATGAGCCGGGTTTTGTCGCCCAACACCCAATCGGTACCACGCAAAGGAGGATTTAGGTTGGGTACACCCGAGCCATTCGCCTGATGACAGGTCAGGCAATTTTGTTCGTAAACAACCTGTCCGGGCGATTTGGCAACGGCTATTGACGGCTTGCCAAGAGGTTTCGGGGTAGGTTTTTTGACGGGGCCCTGCGCAAAAGCGAACGGGTGAACGAATGCAAGAGCGACAAGGAGCCCTACAACGACGAACCTGCTTATTTTCTCCATTTCAGGGTATTGAGTAGATGGATGATGTCTTTGCGAATGTATTGAATAACCGGTTGCAGTGAGTCGTTTTCGGTGGCGGTATTGAAGTAGAGTGCCCCCCGCAGAAAGTGCGTCGTTGAATCCGTCGTAACAAACTGTACCTGACTCGGTACGTCGCCTGTCAGATCAATTACACTGGCTTCCAGCCCCGATTTCAGCCGCATTTTTTTCTGCTCAATGGAATACGCTTTTATGTTGTGACGGGCTGCCAGTTTATAGGAGTCTTCGAGCATGGCCCGCAGCCGATTCACGTCGTTATGAATTGGCTTGTAAGTCAACTGGATACTAGCGTGAAACATGGGATAATTGATAAAAATCCAGTGTGGTTCGGACCGGGCAAAGGTATCGGGCAGAATCCGGGCCGCTTTGTTGTATTCGAACTGATAGGGGTGAACAGGATCAATCAGCTTATACTGTTGAGGGGGCAAGTCCAGCCTTGGAAAACCTTTTGGTTTGGGTACATAATTGTCGGACGAGCGACTGCCACAGGCAGCCAGTATAAGTCCGGTAAGAAGAACAATACAGTGCTTTATCACATTCATAGTTTTTGTGATGCTGACCAGGCCGGGTGGCGGGCGCCGAAGCATGACAAAGTTATTAACGCAAAAGCCCGGCAGTTTGGTGCTGGGCTTTTGCGTTAGACTAGTTGATGTCTAATCAGACGTTTACGTTCTCTACTTCTTCCTGCCGAACGGGCTGGCCCATCAGGGTAGCGAATCGATTGATATTGAAGGTTGGTTCAAACCAAACCTCGCCCATAACCGGGTGCTTTACGGGGACATCTGGGTTTTTGATCTCGTTCAGTAAGACACCCGTTTCGCCCGTGGTATGACGCTTTACCTGACGAATGGTGTACATTTTGTCGCGTTTCGGAGTTTGTACCCCAAACTCCGCGTAAAATGCCAGCACAGGAGCCGGAAAATTGTCGTTCGTGCAGATGACTTCCATGTATTGTTGTCTTATTATTCCAAATGAAACAGTAATACTAGTTAACAGGTTCACCTAATAGCATTATTATGCTGCTCGTTTGCCAACCAATTTCCGAGGTACTGATAGTTTTTGGGCAATAGAGTTATCCTTCTCCTGAACTAATCCTAAATAATTTGCCCGTTTAAGTACATAATCAAAGGGGATGTTGAAGTAGTTGGCAACTTCACTACGGAAACTATCAGGATATCGAGTCAGATTTAGACCAAAAAATTTTCTTATTTCAACTTCGGGCACCATCGCTTCTAATGCTACATGTTCAGCTTCGGCTAACAATTCTCTCCTTGATGGATAAAGGTAGTTTAGGCCTATTGAGGCTACCAAAATATTCAAAAATAGATTTTTGTAAATTGTGGATAGCTCAGCAGGTAAAATAACCCATCCCTGCTCCCGAAATTTTGCTGAAAAGCCTGTTAAACCTTGTTCGCTTCTAATTTCACCTGCTATAAACTCATTTGGGAAACGCAAACGCCTGTCTGATTTCTGTAAGCGAGTAGCTATAGCCTCTATAGATATTCCTTTAAACAGAACAGTTGGGGGAATATTATGAGCATGTTCCCAATAATCGGTTAGGCGTATAAATAATTGTTCGTTAACAGGTAGGTTTTCAGCAGTACCTAAACTAATCAGAAGCTGCCGGAAAGCTGCTAGAAAATCGATCTGGATTTGTTTACTTAATGAGTGATGGGAGTTTGTTTCAAAGGTGCCTAAAAAATCTTGAATATGATAGATTTCATCGTCATCTTGAAACATTAGGAAAGCTCCATCAGAAATATGATAGAGTTTTCGTTGCTCCGCCGTTAATTTTGAAATACCAGGAAAGCGACTTAAAGGAGCAGAAAGTGTTCGGCCATCTTCCAGATACAAAGTAATAGCCCCTTCTTTTCGGAAGGAAACGCGTACAATTTCCGGAATAGTAGAATTAAAGCCTACATTTCTCATCGCAGATGTAATGTTTTTACTTCTCCGTTGGTTGCAAAGGTCCGAATCGATCTCTCAAGATCGTCTTTATGCTTCATTAACACTTTCAATGCGACAGAAATTTCTTTCTCAGTTAAACTTCCACGTTCAAATACATCTAGCGTGTCTAACCAAATCTTAGCTGATCGACCAGATCTACTTTTAGTATTCGACACATGTACATGCATCCTTTCAAGAAGATCATAAGCGAAAATGTAAAATACTAGATTTCCATAGACAGCCAGTTTAGGCATATCCTAAAATTCAAGAGGTTCTTTAACCAGAACGCTAATATATATTAATCTTCGAACAGGTTGCCCAACTGGCCCAATACAGAACCGCCTTCTTTATGGGCCTGAGCGCTGTTAGGCGACAGACGTTGAACCAGTTTCGAGATCGGCATCGACTGTATCCAGACTTTACCCGTACCGCGAAGCGTAGCCAGGAATAGACCTTCACCGCCAAACACCATACTCCGAAGCCCGCCAGCCCGCTGAATATCGAAGCTGATGCTCGGCTCAAAACCGACCACACAACCCGTATCGACCCGTAGTGTCTCGTTGTTGAGGGTGCGTTCTACTACAACACCACCAGCGTGAATGAACGCCATACCATCGCCCTGTACTTTTTCCAGAATGAAGCCTTCACCACCGAAGAAACCCGAACCCAGCCGCTGGTTGAACTGAATACTTAATTTAGTCCCCAGAGCTGCACATAAGAATGCATCTTTCTGAACAATAAGCGTATTGCCGTATATATTGGCCAGATTGACGGGCATTACCGTGCCCGGATAAGGTGCCGAGAAAGCTACTTTTTGCTTCCCTACCCCCCGGTTGGTAAAATGCGTCATGAACAACGATTCGCCCATAATCATGCGTGAACCGGCCTGTAACAACTTACCCAGAAACCCCTGGTCGGGTTGGGAGCCATCACCCATTTTAGTTTCGAACGTGATGCCATCTTCCATAAACAGCATGGAGCCTGCTTCGGCAATGACGGTTTCGTTCGGGTCAAGTTCAATTTCTACAATCTGAATGTCTTCACCAATGATTTTGTAGTCGATTTCGTGCGAGTACATGCTAAGAGTCGTTAATGGTTAGTTTAGTAACCGAAAACTACGGAAACCAGCGCATTTCAAAGCAGATTTTTCTGACAAACGGACAAAAAAAAGCCCGACCGGGCGATTTGGCAGGTCGGGCTTTTTTACAATACGATACCTCCCTTTTTTACATGCATTACTGCAGCGGCTCAATAGTATGTAAAGGCTTTAATGATTTGGCTAATTCCCAGTTTAGTGAGAGTTCAGTTTGATGAGTTATCGCCCACTCAATAACCATACCTAGTGCACGAGAGGGAATCTTTCCTTCAATTACAGTTAAATCAGTTATGCTTATCAGGTATTGGTCATTCCCATATTTCGCGTGGAAGTGTGGTGGATTGTGATCATCATAGTACATCGCTATGATTATTCCGAAGAAACGGCTAATCTGAGGCATGAGAAAGTACATCCTGTTTCCAAGCCTCAAACGTAGTGTTTTTTATGGTTAAGTAAGCATTTAGCAGATCAATGTCTATTAATTCGTTCCAGGCCACGGTTCCCATTTCATTAATATAAGGTCTGGAAAATAAGTTATCCTCGTCCCAAGCGCTAAAAATCCCCTTTCCTGCCAGATTTGACAGATCGACAAGTCCGGTGGTGTTATCATCGAATTGGAGTCGAAGCCGATACATTGGCAAAGCTTCAACCGAAATCAGAGAAGGTATCTTCATTTTGTGTCTTCGTCCAGATTTAAATCGTCCAGATTTAAATCCTCATTGTCCTGGTCGTCAAATTCATCGGGTTCGGGCTCGCCCTTCAGGTTCAGATCGGTGCGATGACGCAGTTTTTTATCGTCGACCGTTTTATTGAGAAACTGGTTGATGCGGTCAATGTCGAAACTCGTGGTGATTTCACCGAACGAGTTGATTTTGATATCGAAGCCTTCGAGTTCTTTATGGACTCGTGGCTTGTCGTTTTCGTCGGGATTGGTTTTTTTCTTTGCCATGACTCAATAATGTATGATATATGAGGTATGATGTATTTTATGGCTTGCTGTTTTTNTTTTTTGTCAAAATAACACTCTTGATAATTTTAAGAAGTGCTTCGGCATCCGCATAGATCGACGCAAATTGTTTTTCATCAAGGTAATGTGTGGCATTTAACAATTCGAGCCAATAACATGTTTCATCGCATTCTTTTTGCGCTATACCGAGCTTATGAATAAAGTCGGCATCTGATTCGGCATTGTAGCCTTCTCGAATGTTTGCCCCAACAGATGTGCCACTTCGTAAAAGCTGGCGACTTAATACTGTTTCTTTTTTTGTTTGCCGGAGGTGCTTTTCCAGATTGATGATACGAATGGCAAAAGCAAAACTTTTATCCTTGGTAATATTCGATTTCTGTTGCATTTAGAACGGTGGGTATATGATGTATGCTGTAAGGTATATGATGTATGTTTAAAGGCTTGAACGTACATCATATACCTTATATCATATATCATACATCATAAAGCTGCTAATGCGCTTTCCAGTCGTTTTACCGTTTCGTCTTTGCCGATAATTTCGAGGGTCAGCATCAGGTCGGGGCCAGCACCCAGCCCCGTCAGCGCCAGGCGCATGGCCTGCATGATTTTCCCTTGTTTGATACCTGCCTGCTGCATGGCGTCGCCTAACGTATGCTTGATCGCGTCGGCCACAAAATCACCGTCGAAGGTTTGTAAAGCATCACGGAAAGCAGTGACCGCCCGGATGGCATCGTCGTTCCATTTGGCAGCTACAATAGCTTCGTCGTAAGTTGTGGGCGCGTTGAAAATGGTACTGGCTTCTGTGAAGATTTCGTGCGCGAAATTGACACGGCCTTTCAGCAGCGAAACAATCTTTTCAGCTTTCTCCAGCGAGCAATCAAAGCCAGCGGCTTGGGCCTGTTGCTGAACGGTCGGAGCCAGTTCAGAATCCGGGCGTTGGCGGATGTACTGGTGGTTGAACCATTGCGCCTTCTGAATATCGAACCGCGCTCCGGCTTTGTGTACCTGCGCAATATCGAAGGTAGCAATCAGTTCATCCATCGAGAATAACTCCTGTTCGGTGCCCGGATTCCAGCCCAATAGTGCCAGGAAGTTGACAACCGCTTCGGGTAGGTAACCATCTTCGCGGAAACCACGGGCTACCTGCCCCGTTGTGGGGTCGGTCCATTGCAGGGGGAATATCGGAAAACCACCGAGGTCAGCATCACGTTTGCTGAGCTTGCCATTGCCTTCGGGTTTCAGTAGCAGAGGCAGGTGGGCAAACTGCGGCATGGTCGATTCCCAACCCAGATACCGATACAGCAGTACGTGCAGGGGGGCCGAAGGAAGCCACTCTTCACCCCGAATCACGTGGGTAATGCCCATCAGATGGTCATCCACAATGTTGGCCAGGTGATAGGTTGGCAACCCATCCGATTTTAACAGAACTTTATCATCAATGGCCGACGAATGGACGTTCACCCAGCCCCGAATCAGGTCATTTAGCCGAACCTCTTCTTTACGAGGGGTTTTCAGCCGGATCACAAACGGGTCGCCCGCTTCGATTCGCGCTTTTACCTCGTCGGGCTTCATCGTGAGCGAGTTACGCATCTGCATCCGTGTGATGGCGTTGTACTGCGCGGCAGGGGCATTGGCCTGTTCCAGCCGCTTGCGCATAGCGTCCAGCTCTTCGGCCGTATCGAAGGCATAATACGCTTTTCCTTCGTCGATCAGGCGCTGAGCCTCTTTCTGGTAAATTTCTCTCCGTTCCGACTGACGATAAGGCGCATCGGGACCACCTACGCCCTGGCCTTCATCGATCTCGATGCCGATCCAGCGTAGTGATTCAAGAATGTATTCCTCGGCTCCGGGTACAAACCGATTCTGGTCGGTATCTTCAATCCGCAGGAGCATTTTGCCGCCCATTTTTCGGGCAAACAGGTAATTATAAAGCGCCGTACGCACCCCGCCGATATGAAGCGGCCCCGTAGGACTAGGTGCAAAACGTACGCGAACAGGACTAGACATAAAGAGCGAATGAGTGAAAGAGCGAAAGAGTGGCTGACGCGACATATTCGCTCTTTCACTCTTTCGCTCTTTCACTCTTTAAATAGCTATTACTGAAATTTCGACATTAACATCTTTGGGCAAACGGGCCACTTCGACCGTTTCGCGGGCGGGAGGCTCGGCAGGGAAATACCGGCCATATACCTCATTGATAGCGGCAAAATTGTTCATGTCTTTCACAAAAATGCTGCTCTTTACGATGTTGATGTAATCGAGACCGGCAGCTTTCAGAATGGCTCCGATATTCTCCATTACTTTCTGGGTCTCGGCCTGTATATCACCCTGACCAGCCACATCAAGGGCAATCTGGCCCGAAACGAACAGCATTCCATTTACTAGTACAGCCTGACTGTACGGCCCAATGGGGGCTGGGGCCTGTTCGCTATAAACAATTTGTTTGCTCATGGTTTTTAGTAGTCAATAGGCAGAAGTCGACTAAAGGATTTAGTAGCGGCTTCCGACGTGCAAAGTTATCACTAAACCCCGGATGGGTTTATGTTTCGTGTAAAGTTTGGCGTTTACCCTTAAAGTTGCCAGGAGCAATGGGTATTTTAGCGTCAATCAACTCAACCTCCCTGTAAGACTGTGTTTATGGCCAGTTGGAAAGAATTTTTGGTAAATACTGTTGCCGATGTAGATACCCAGTTTGATCGGCTCAAAGCGCGGCTGGCAGGACGACTCGGCAACGACAAACCCTACCGAATCATTTACTACCGTGGATTTGGTAGTCCAACGGCTGTTTGGCTGAAAGGTCGGGTGTTGCGCCAGAATGACCTAAGTACGCCCAGCGACCATGATAGCTTCTGGCAGAATCTGCTGGCTACCTATCAGCGTTTCGGGAGCGAAGCCGTGGCTAAGGTAACGGTCCGAATTGACGCGTTTGAATCGACTTATCGAACAGCAACCGATGAGGATGGCTATTTTGAACTAACCATCAACCCGCCGAATAATTTACCACCTGGCCGGGCCTGGTTTCCGGTTCGTTATGCGCTGGAAGGGGTTTTGCAGCCCGATACGCCGGAAACAGCCGCTAATGAGCCCGTGGTTAAGGATGGGTATCTGATGATTTCGCCAACGTACAGCCAGTTTGGGGTGATTTCAGATATTGACGATACGGTGCTGGTGACCGATGCGACCAACCTGCTGCAAACTGCCCGACTGACGTTTCTAGGAAATGCCTACACGCGGTTGCCCTTTGCCGGGATAGCCGCGTTTTACCGGGCCTTGCAGAGCGGGCCTGTCACTACGTTGTTTAACCCCATCTATTTTGTATCGAGCAGTCCCTGGAATTTGTACGATCTGCTGGTCGATTTTTTCCGCATACAGGGTATTCCTAAAGGACCGCTTCTGCTTCGTGATTTTGACCTGTCGCCTACCATGCTTTCGTCCGAAGGGCACCACACGCATAAGTTGGCCATGATTCGGAAGGTTTTGGATGTAAATCCCCAGTTGCCGTTTGTGCTCATTGGCGACAGTGGCCAGCAAGATCCCGAAATTTATGCGCGGGTGGTACGCGAAAATCCGGGTCGAATACGCGCCATTTACATCCGCGACGTGTCGGAAGATCAGCGGGACGAAGCCGTTCGCGAACTCATCCGAACCACCCAAACTTACCACGTCCCTATGCTGCTTGTAGCGGATACGGTGGCTGCGGCCGAGCATGCTGCCTCGCTTGGATTGATCGATTCGGATACCATTCCGGAGATTCGGGCCGACCGTCGGGCCGACAAAGAATAACTTTTTTTTATCGGCTACGCAACCCAGCGTTATAGAGCGCCGTATTGCCCATTGAACCGGTTCAACTGTTCTTTTTTTTCAACCTAAAAAACACAGTTGATAGAATGAAACCTTCTGTTTACATAAATCGATCAGTTTTACTGACAGCTTTTTGCGTAGCAACCTTGTTGGGATGCAAAGAGGATAACCCAACCGTTTCATCGGATGTAGGGCTGGGAACAACCACACTGGGTCAGGTGCTGACCGGGCAGGATGGCAAGACACTGTATTTCTTTTCAAGGGATGTGGCGGGTGATGCGAATTGCTCAGGAAGTTGCCTGGACAACTGGCCAATTTTCTACAAAGAAACACCTTCGTTGGCCAGTGGTCTGAAAGCGTCGGACTTTGCTACCATTACACGGGCCGATGGCAACAAGCAAACGACCTTTAAAGGCTGGCCCTTGTATTATTACAAAAATGACGCAAAAGCAGGCGATGTAACGGGCGAGAATGTGGGAAATCTATGGTTAGTCGCCAAGCCAAATTATACGGTGTTACTCGGTTCGCGGCAATTAGTTGGACTGGATGGAAAAAACTATACTTTTGATACCAAAGAGGGCACGGGAAATTCGTTGTTTCTGACCGACAGTCTGGGTCGTACGCTGTATGCGTTTGCAAATGACAAAAAGAATGTAAACAAGTATACCAAGACTGATTTGAGCAATGATGCTACCTGGCCTATTTTCCAGACCTCATCGAAACTCGGTGAAATTCCATCAGCGCTCAACAAAGCTGACTTTACAACCATTACAGCGGTTGGTAAAACCCAACTGACCTATAAAGGCTGGCCACTTTATTATTTTGGAGCCGATGCCGGGCAGCGGGGAAGTACCAAAGGGGTTAGTGTGCCGAAGCCAGGTATTTGGCCCGTGGTCAATACGACATCGGCCGAGGCTCCGGCGCAATGATACGTTTGATTCGGTCGATTCTATAGGTTCTGATGAAGCACTATCTGTGTTTTCGTGGGCCCGGTTGGTGAGAAAGAAGCTATAGAATCGACAAAACTATACTCTACCCATTTAGATTTAGATAAAGCTTATTTTGTCCAACGCATCAAACATATCCGCGCTAACTGATCTGCTGGCCGGTTGCCTTCGCAACCATCGGCAAAGTCAGGAATTGCTATATCGGCAATTTTACGGGTATGCCATGAGTGTGTGTATGCGGTATGCACCCACTCGCGAGGAAGCGCTGGAAGTGCTGAATGATGGGTTTTTGAAAGTATTTACCCGATTGGATCAGTACGATCCTGCACAGCCGTTTAAAGGCTGGCTCCGACGCATTATGATCAATGCGGCTGTCGATCAGTATCGTCGGGAGGCCCGCCATCAGCATGAAGGTGTCGAAAAGATTGAACTGACGGCCGTCGCCGAATCGGCCGACGCCTTCAGCCAGTTAGCGCATGAAGATTTATTGGCCCTGATTCAGCGGCTGTCGCCTGCGTATCGACTGGCATTTAACTTATACGTTATGGATGGATTTACGCACGAAGAAATTGCCAGCCAACTGGGTATTTCGGTCGGTGCGTCGAAATCGAATCTCGCCCGGGCGCGCGAAAACCTGCGCCAGTTATTGAAACAATTAAACTACGACGAGTATGCCAGAGCTAACCGATGACCAATTGGACGGGCTCTTCAGAAAGTCGGCTGAAGAGTTCGATCCCCCGTTCGATCCGGCGGCCTGGCAGGACATGAAAGCCCGTCTGGACACCAACGAACACACGATGCCTGCCGGGGCCTTTGTCTGGAAAAATATGCTTCGGTGGGGCCTGCCTGTTTTGCTGCTTTTGCTGCTGACAGGAGGGGGATGGCTTGTCTATCAAAAAACAACAGCTAAAGGAACTACTGCCGTCGATTCGGCCCGATTAGCCGAAGCACAACCTGATAACCTGGCGGAGCAGTCATCAGCCCCAACATCCAGTTTATCTGAAGCCGACCCTTCTGACCGGAAGAGTACAGATGTTAAGAAATCGGCTGATCGGATTGAATCGACACAAGAAGTTACGAATTCAGAAAACCGACTTAACAAATTGACAGAGCGGCCCATACCCGCAACCAAAGCGACCACCACACCGACGCGAACCCCTGCAACGAACGGAGCAACATCTACGTATAAGCCAATAACCGATGCCCGGTTGTCAGCTTCAAATCGAGGTAAGCGTACAGCAACGGAGACGGATCTATTGGCAACAACCGACGGAGCAACCGTAAGCAATCATTCGGAACGGACTGCGGGAAAGCGTACCAGGGCTCGTATGCGTAAAGGCCGCAGTCATGCTGTGCCTACGGAATCAGTCGCGTTACTTGGGGCGGCTTATTCGACGGAGCCAACCTCACCCATTTTGGGAACGAAACGGCAGGACACACGTCGACGGGAGATTGTGCCGCCGGATGGAAATACCGCTGGAGGAGCTATCATACCGGGCGAGGAGGTGGAGTTGCCTGCATCAGAAGCCATTACAGTATATAAACTAGCGGTTCGGCCGCCCCAATGGCCAGTTGTATCATTTGCCAGTCCACCTGTCGTTGCGCATCCCGATACGGCGGCCCAGCGTAAGGTATCCAGGCCAGATGTACCGTTTCAGCGAGGGCTGAGTGTTCGCTTTGGGGTGTCGCCCGATTTAAGCTCGATTGGGTTGGATAATTTTTCCCGGCCCGGAACGAACATAGGCGCTTTTCTGGAATATAGGCTGGCATCCTGCTGGAGTGTTCAGGCTGGTCTGATTCAAAGTACGAAAATTTACCAGGCCTATCCTGACGAATACGTTGCTCCGACGGGTGCCTGGGGCGGCTATGTGAAGCCAAATGATATCGACGGGCGTTGCAACATGTTCGATATTCCACTCAATGTCCGGTACGATTTTTCCGTAAAGCCTAAAAAAGCCGATTCTCGTCTGACGAATCGCTGGTTTGTGAGTACAGGCGCAACCAGCTACATTATCAAACAGGAACAGTATCATTACAATTATCCAGCCCATACCTACAACCAGCGAACTGATTCTACGGCCAGTACAGGTGGCTATGGATTTAGTAATATAAACTTCTCAGTTGGGTATGAGCGAGCCCTAAGCCGTCGATTGTCCTGGCAAATTGAACCGTTCATCAAGATGCCATTGCGGGGCGTTGGTCTTTTCAACGTGAATTTATTGAGCACTGGTGCATTTTTCTCGCTTCGTTTGAAACTATGACAAAATCTCTACGGATAGTCTACAGGAGGCTATTAATTGATGTAACTACATGAAACCGACTAATCAGATGAAGAGTAACTCAGCAACCGAAACAATGAAGCGTGGAGAGTTTTTGCGTAGCCTCGGCTTGAGCACGGGGGCCCTAATGGCTTTCTATTGCATGGGAACAGGATTGACCGCTTGTTCGAAAAGTGATAGCAACGACCCAACACCGACCCCAACCCCCACACCAGCGGCTGGCGTAACGGGCAATGCCGATACATCGAAAGGGGCCATTAGCTTTACCGTTGATCTGACCAATGCCAATTATAGCAAGCTGAAAACATCGGGTCAATACGCTATTATTGGCAGCCTGATCGTGGCCAAGGCGAAAAGCGGATCGTTTATAGCGCTATCTAAAACCTGTACGCACGAAGGCTTTGAAGTGAAGTACCGGGCTGCGCAGGATGATATTTATTGCGACAATCACGGCTCCGAATACAGCTTGACGGGGGCCGTCGATGTGGGGCCAGCTACCAAGCCACTCACGCAGTATAAAACGTCGCTTAGTGCCGACGGGAATACGCTGACTGTAACTGCCTAACCACTAAATCGCACCGGATGAAATCTGTTTGTTTTGCCTTACTGGTATGGGTTGGGCTGGGTTCCTTACAGGCTCAGGATTCAACCGCCATTCGTCGGGATACAACAATTACGCCTGGTCAGACGCCGGACAATTCGGCGTCTGACCTACTGGCTGACCTGACCGACTCGACTGAAAAACAGGAGTTGCTACCCCATAAGATGATTTTCACCCAGCGCATTTTCTGGGGACCGAAGGGTTTACTACGGACCATGAACATTGCCCCCCTTACTTCGGAAGGGCGTATTCATGAATTGAAAGTGCGCCGAACCATGCTGGTAGCCCACCAGATTGGCGGTTTCCTGACGCTGGCGGGTTTTGTAACACAGGGTATTCTGGGGGCTAAGCTGTATAATGCCAAAGGGCAGGACTATATCGATACAAAAAAGTGGCACGAACGAACCGCCACCTTTATCAATATCTCGTACGGAACAACCCTAGCGCTATCACTGACGGCTCCGCCACCCATTGTTGGACCTAAACGTGGGTTTACGACCATCAAGTTGCATCGATACCTGGCTATTGTTCACCTGGCGGGCATGATCACTACGAACGTACTGGCCCACCTGATTGAGGATAATTCGTCGCTGAAACCGTATCACCGGGCCGCTGCGTATACCACGTTTGGTGCCTATGCAGCCTCCATTCTGGCCTTAAAATTCTAAGATCATGAAAAACTATTCGATTGCAAATGGCTGCCTGGTAGCCATCATGATTCTTTGTGCCTTTACGGCACCGCTGGCGAAACGAAAAATTATGGCCGATAAAGCCGCTTCGACGGTTACGTATGCGGCCAAACACCCACTTCATAGCTGGGAGGGTATTAGCCACGATGTCAATTGTGCGATGATCTATAATGACGACACCAAGCAGCCCGAAACCGTAGCTGTTTCCATCAAAGTAGCCTCGTTCGATAGTGACAACAACAACCGGGATTCGCACGCCGTGGAAGCCATGGAAGGCATCAAATACCCGAATGTCACCTTTACCAGTTCAGATATTAAAACAGGCGACAATGGTACGTTGATCGCCAAGGGAACGCTTACCTTTCATGGCGTTGCCAAACCCGTTACGCTACACGCTACCCGCAAAGATGCCGGGAATAAGATGACGCTGACGGGCGAATTTCCGGTGAATATGACCGACCATAACATTGAGCGACCTTCGCTGATGGGATTAAAAACCGAAGATGCCATGGTGCTGCGGTTCAACGTCGTATTCAGTTTATGAATATATTGCGAAGAGCATGATTTACAGTCAATTGCTCTGTAGAGCATGCTCTTTGCAACCTGTTCATAAACGCCATGAAAACATCCACTACCATTCTGCTCGTATTGAGCACCGTTTCGCTATGGGCTCAGCAACCCATCTCCTCCAAACGCCTTCAGGATTTTGATACGTATGTTGAAGCCGCCCGTCGCCAATGGAACGTGCCGGGTATGGCCATAACGGTCGTTAAGGACAACAAAGTAATTTTCAAGAAAGGGTATGGCGTTCGGGAGTTAGGCAAGCCCGATCGGGTCGATACCCAGACCCTGTTTGCGTGTGCCTCTACAACCAAGGCCATGACCGTTACCTTGCTGGGCCTGTTGGTCGATGAACATAAACTCGCCTGGAACGATCCGGTGAGCAAATACCTGCCTGAGCTTCAATTGTATGACCCTTACGTGACCCGCGAGTTGCGCATTCGTGATTTGCTGATTCATGATACAGGCATCGGAAGTACCGATTTCATGACGGGAGCTATGACCATTCCGGCCAATGAAATGTTTCTTCGAATGCGATTGGTGAAGCCCAGCTATTCGTTTCGGTCTGGATTTGCGTATCAGAATACATTCTACTCTGCCGCTGGCCGAATTATTGAGCGAATTACCGGCAAAACCTGGGCCGACTTTCTGAAGGAACGCGTGTTCAATCCCCTGGGTATGACCCGTACGGCTCCCAAACGCAGCTACATTAAAGACGACAATCAAACCCGGCCGCACTACAGCATCAACGATACGATTCGTGCCATTGACTACGGTACAGATAGCGAAATTGGTTCGGCAGGGGCCGTCTGGTCGTCGGCTGATGACATTAGCAAATGGATTATCTGTATGCTGGACAGCAGTAAATATCGAGGAGGTCGTTTGCTAAAGCCTGAAACCTGGACGGAAATGTTTACCCCTCAAACGTTTTTCCCGGAAGATGAATACCCAACCATGTCGGTCCTGAAACCCAATTGGCGAACGTACGGACTAGGATGGTATCAGCATGATTATAAGGGGCATAAAGTCAATTTTCATACGGGGAGCCTGGCAGGACTGACGGCTATTACTGGGCAATTGCCCGACGAAAAACTGGGCGTTTACATCTTCGGCAATTTAGATCATGCCGAAGTACGCCATGCACTGATGTACAAAACTTTCGATTGGTTTGCTCTGGGAGGGCAGCGGGATTGGAGTACGGAGTTTAAGGGATTGTATGATGGCCTGAAGAAGAAAAGAAAGCAGGCTATCAACGAGTTCTACGAAGACCGCGTAAAAAATACGTCGCCCGTTTTGCCATTAGCATCGTATGCCGGAACCTATTCCAGTCCATTGTATGGGCAGGCCGAAGTGCGTGTGCAAGGGGATGGTCTCAGTGTAGACATCAATAAGGGCAGTTTGCAGGCTAGTCTGGCACACTGGCACTACGATACCTTTTATGGGCCCTACAAGAAAGCCTGGTACGGGGAGGCACAGGCCCGGTTTCTGTTTGATAAAATGGGAAAGGTGGATAAACTGCTGATGGATGGGCTTGAGTTTACAAAAGAGTAAGCATAGGCCGTAACTACAGGTTTTCCTTCGTTAAAATATAGGTTTTCCCGGATTGAATATGGCGGACCTATAGTCGACCTTTGTCCTGTTCAACTTCTTGATTGACAGGTACTATGCGTAGGTTATATCATTCATCAGCAAGAACTGACCGTTACCAGCCGGCAGTGTTGGCACTGGGCCTGGGGCACGGGTTTTCGGACGCGGCAGCCGGTTATCTGATCGGAAGTTTATCGGCGGGTAGGTTAGTTGCAGAGCTGGGAGCGGCCATCATGGTATATAATCTGTTGGCCTTTGGTGGTCAGTTGCCCGCTGGAATCTGGCTCGATGGAGTTCGTTCCTATCGTGAGTCGGCCGTTGGCTCATTGCTGGGTATGGTCGTAGCGTTGATATTGCTGGTGAATGGTTGGATATGGCCTGCCGTTGTACTGGCCGGGCTAAGTTCGGCGATCTATCATGTAGCTGGGGGGGCCATAACGTTGGCCAGCTTTCCGGAAAAATCTCGGTTTGTAGGCATTTTTTCAGCCTTTGGAGTAATGGGTCTGGCGCTGGGTGGATGGTGTGGGGCTATGCATTGCACAGGTGTCACCTATCTGCTTATAGGAGGGCTCACAACTATAGCTCTGATGGTTGGCAAGGTCCCTGTTCCCATGACCCAGAAAGCTCTGATAACCCAGGATAAGCCGCAACTGGATACGCATGATTATCTGATGATTTTGTTGCTAACGGCCATTGCTCTCCGGTCGGCAGTCTGGAATGTAATTCAGTTGCTTTACGCACAGCAATATGACTGGCTTCTGTATATCGCCCTGGCTGCTATGGTGGGTAAATTGATCGGTGGTTGGCTAACCGACCGAATCCCCTGGAAACCGTATGCACTTGTGGCGCTGGCTATTGCTCTGCCTGCACTCGGCTGGGGATATCGCCGATTATTCTGGTTAATGCTCGGAACGGGGCTTCTGCAATCATTGACCCCCGTGAGTGTCGTGGCTTTACAGCGACTATTTCCGAATACACCAGCCACCGTTAGCGGGGCCACATTCGGACTAGCCATTGCCTTAGGCGGCTTAGTCTCATTTATTCCGCTGGGTTCTTATTTCTCGCTGTATACGCAGTTGTTGCTGTTGGGTATCCTGAGCTGGTGTCTGTACTACTCGTTCTGGTCGGTTGATCATCGTCGGTCAGTCTTGAATAAGGAGCGGTAAGCCCTATTGCTTACTGGGCTTTAACCCGCTAAAATCATGAAAAAATATAGCCTGACCTTGCTCTTTTTCGCCAGCTTTTTGAAGGTATTTGCTGATCATATACCCGGTCCTGAATCAACCGAACCTTCCATGCTGACAAATATACTAGTGATCGGGGTATTTGCTGTAGTGATGCTACTGATCGTCCGGCGAGTTCGGAAACGCAGAATTAAATGATAAATTATACCTGATAATCAATAGTTTTATTGCTAACTCCTATCAATTGCTCCCATGAAAAAACGCTCACTGATTCTGATGCTACTGAGTTTATGCTCATCGGTTTTCGCCGATCTCCCTGGCGCAAACCACCGTGGAAGTCTAAACAGCGACACAATACCAAACGGTATATTGATAATTGGTGTCCTGGCAGTAGTCGTTCTGTTCGTCATTTGGCGAGTTCGTAAGCGTAAACAAATGTGATTGGCTGTCGGAAATTGGTTTATTCCTATGAATACCTGGCGATTTTTTCTGCTTTGCTTGTGTTTTTCAAGCGACATTCCGACGCTTCGGGCTGATATTATTCCTGCTGGACAACGTCGGGTTGATGCCTGTTTTCGATTGGCCAATGTAGACCAGTATCCCAATTACGTATTTCTGGCGTATATACAGCAGCGGTTTGGCGATACGTATACGCTACTCAACTCGGATCGCTGTATCGGATTGGGCAAGCAGAGTTCGGCTAGTATTTATGCCATTGCTAAAGAGAAATTTAAAGAGGAGGCTATCCGACTGGAAGGGACATTCGATTCGGAGAAGTCGCGCCAGCAGTTAAGGACCTATTTCAACGAAAATCCTAATTTAATGCGAGCTGATTTAACCGTTTATCCTCACGATTTTATTCCTGAGTCAGACTCTGCCCTCGCGGTGGAGGATGTTCTTGTCATCAAGTCGTTAACATCCGATACGCTTATCCTGGGTTACGATAGCGCTATTTTCGCCTATGCTAGTGGCCGGAAGGACAAGCGTATCTGGGATGAAATTGGGGTGGCGAATGCGGGGAGCGAACAGGCGTTTTTGGGGGATAGTCGGCTCTGGTTAACGGTCGGAGGAATTGCCCTGCTCATGTTAGTGGCTATCCTGTATGCTCGAAATCGAAAACGCTGATGTGGATTTACCTGGTCAAAACCTGGTTGGTCGAAATACCGCTACTGTTCCTGTTTATCCGAAAACGGGATACACTCCTGAATATTTTGGGTCTGGGGTTGCTGATCAGCGCATCGACCTGGCCGTTTCTGATCTATTACTGGTATACCTTCGGTGGGAATATTTTCCTGCTCGAAGGGTTGGTATCGTTGGTTGAGAGCTTTTGGGTGCGTTCGTTATGGAAGACCTCTTGGGTTTACAGTCTGCTGGTCGGTTTCACGTGCAATATCGTCAGTTTCGGGCTGGGCTGGCTGGGTTGGATTTGACTCGGTAGCCATATTCCGCCTGAAGCCACGGCGGGCCAGAAACGCACTAATAATAACCAGTACAGAGCCTAAAAAATAAGGCGCTCCGGGTAGATAAACGGGCGCTTTGGGCGACGTAAAGTACGAAAACAGGTTAGTCATAATCAGCGGTCCGAAAATAGACGTCGTACTGGTCAGACTGGTTAGCGCTCCCTGTAACTCCCCCTGCTCATTGGCCGGAACCTGGGTAGAAATAATGCCCTGAACCGATGGCCCTGCAATACCCCCCATGGCATAAACGGCCATAAATGCGAACATCATCCAGCTTTGAGTGGCTAATGCGAACAGCAAAAAACCAACGGCACTGAATATCAGTCCGACGTATACCGACCGCTGTTGACCCAACTTAGGAATAATGATTCGGGTAAGGCCACCCTGTACAATGGCAAACGAGAGGCCAATGGCAGCCAGCGACAGCCCAACGGTTTTTTCGTCCCACTTGAATTTCTCCATCGTGTAGAACGTCCAGGTGCCCTGTACGGCAAAACCGGCTATGTAGATCAGTACCAGCGAGGCTACCAGGCCCAGAATAACCGGGTATTTACCAAGCCGCATCAACGAACCGACGGGATTGGCGCGTTTCCAGTCGAACGGACGGCGGTGGGCTTCGTCAAGCGATTCGGGCAGGATAAACAGGCCGTACAGGAAATTAATCATGGTGAGGCCAGCCGCGACGAAAAACGGAACTCTGGGCCCATATTGTCCTAAAAAGCCACCGACAGCAGGCCCCAGAATAAACCCTACCCCAAAGGCCGCACCCACCAGACCGAAGTTTTGTGCCCGCTTTTCGGGAGGACTTACATCGGCAATGTAAGCTGTAGCGGTTGTAAAACTGGCTCCTGTAATACCAGCTAAAACCCGCCCGATAAACAACCAGCCAATGCTGGGGGCAAATCCCTGTAGAATGTAATCTAATCCAAAACCGAATAAGGAAAACAACAACACAGGCCGACGGCCATAGCGGTCGCTCAATCCACCCAGAATAGGGGAGAACAGAAACTGCATGGCTGCGTAGGAAAATGTCAGCCAGCCCCCCCAGCTTGCCGCCTGACTGATGTTACCATGAATGAGCTGTTCAATCAGTTTCGGAAAAACGGGAATAATAATCCCCAAGCCCGTCACATCGATCAGTAACGTGATAAAAATAAAGATCAGGGCAGGTGCGGTGCGCTTTTTCATAAGAGGGGAAAAAGGGGAGAAAGGGAGGAAAGGGACGAAGGAGGAGAGCTATCAATCCTTTCCTTCTTCGTCCCTTTCCTCCCTTTCTCCCTTTTTATGCGTATGTATTCAACATCACAGGCATCACCAGCATCAGGATGTCTTCGTTTTCTTCTTTATCGGCTGGGATCAGCAGGCCAGCGCGGTTTGGAGCCGACATCTCCAGCGAAATCATTTTGGCGCTGAGATTGCTCAGTACTTCCGACAACAGTTTGGCATTGAATCCGATTTCCATCGGATCACCGTCGTATTCGCAAAGCAGCTTTTCATTGGCCTCATTTGAGTAGTCCAGATCTTCGGCTGAGATGGTCAGCGAGTTGGCCTTGAGCGTCAACCGAATCTGGTGGGTAGTCCGGTTGGCGTAGATCATAATCCGCTTGAGCGAGTTTAGCAAATCCGTCCGGCCGATGGTCATTACATTCGGGTTGTTGGTCGGAATCGCGTTTTCGTAATCCGGGAACCGCTCGTCGATCAGTCGACAGATCAGTTTTGTAGGGCCAAACGTAAAGGCGGCATTCGACTGACTAAACTCGGCTGTGACGGGGGTATTCTCCGGCAACGAGGCTTTTAGGAGTTGAAGCGCTTTACGAGGAATAATAATCGAGGTACTACCCGACGCACTGAGGTCGGTCCGGCGATACCGGATAAGCCGATGCCCGTCGGTGGCTACGAACGTAGCATTGTCGCTGGTAAGTTGCAACAGAACCCCCGTCATGGCCGGGCGAAGGTCGTCGGTGCTGGTGGCAAAAACGGTATTGTTAATAGCACCCAGCAGCACATCGGAAGTCATATCGACCGACATGTTTTTGTTGACCGTAGGCAGTTTGGGGAAGTCAATCGGGTTTTCGCCCGACAGTTTGTAACGGCCGTTATCGGTCAGAATTTCGGTGCCAAAGGTTTCGGTATCTATGTTGATCGTAACCGGCTGTTCGGGCAGGCTGCGGAGGGTGTCAAGCAATAATTTGGCTGGAATCGCAATGGAACCGTTCTCGCTCGATTCAACCGGAATCTGAGTTGTCATGGTTGTTTGCAGATCTGAAGCGGTTACCGTAAGGGTCCCATCCTCAATGCGAAACAGGAAGTTTTCGAGGATCGGAACAATGGGATTGGTGGCCACGACGCCGTTAATATGCTGAAGGTTTTTTAGCAGGACAGACGAGGAAACTATAAATTTCATAGGCCAGGTGTCTAAGTCGGTTTCTAGTGATATATAAAAGCAAAAGTACGAAAAAAAGCCAACAGCCCGTGTATGTTTTTATAGAACCTTTCAGGGCTAAATAACCGTTATAATGAGCGAAAGAGTGATTGAGCGAAAGAGCGAATGCCATCTGGCAGAAAAGGCTGCGCCAGCCATTCACTCTTTCGCTCATTAAAAAATGGAAGCTGAACTTGTTAATCGTGTTGCCAATAGCGGGCTGATTACGCTTGATCTGGAAGAGTATTACCATCCGGGTGAGCGGATTGTCTACGACCTGAAAGATAACCTCTTCATGGGTCTTATCCTGAAAGAGAAAGATTTTCGGGCCTTTCTGAAAGAGCACGACTGGAGCCAGTACACAGGCAAAAATGTAGCCATCACCTGTACTGAAGATGCGATCATTCCTACGTGGGCCTATATGCTCCTGACGCTGCAACTGCAACCCTACGCCAATACCATCGTGTTCGGCAGTCTGGCCGATCTGGAAGAAAAACTGTATTTCGATGCCATTGCCCAAATTAACCCTGAAGACTATCGGGATGTGCGGGTGGTGGTGAAAGGTTGCTCGAAAGTACCAGTGCCCACTGCTGCGTATGTTGAACTGACCCGCGTATTGCGCCCCGTAGTGCAAAGTCTGTTGTTTGGCGAACCATGCAGTACGGTGCCCCTTTATAAACGTCCGAAAGTATAGACTGTAACCCCTTTCCCTTTGCCCTCACAAACTGGAAGGTTTCACCTATAACTTGAGAGGGTCTGTGTCCTTACCGACCTTGGGTGGGAATTGGCTGATTTATGGTGCTTCAAGCGATTGAAGCGCTTTTTTTATGCCTTTCAAAGCAAAATGACGCCGTCGGCAGAAGATTGGGTTTGATATTCACAGACTTTTAACATATTTGTTACTATTCCCTTCAACCAAATAGTCTTCTGCTTCCTATATGCAACTCGAAATTAAAGACCTGGCTAAAACCTATTCCAATGGCGTTCGGGCGCTGAAAGGTGTTTCGCTAACCATCCCACAGGGAATGTTTGGCCTACTGGGCCCGAACGGGGCCGGCAAATCATCACTTATGCGGACAATTGCGACCTTGCAGGAAGCCGATAGCGGTAGTGCCCGTTTCACGGGCTTGCCAGAAGGTGACCTGGATGTGTTGACGCAGAAAGACGCCGTTCGTCGGTTGCTGGGCTATCTGCCCCAGGAGTTTGGTGTTTATCCCCGCGTAACGGCCGAAGCCATGCTCGATCATATTGCTACGTTGAAAGGGATTGCCAACAGCAAAGAGCGAAAAGAAATTGTTCAGGGGTTGCTTCAGAAAGTGAATCTGTATGAGGTGCGGAAGAAGAATCTGGGAACGTATTCAGGCGGTATGAAACAACGCTTTGGTATTGCACAGGCCCTGATCGGCAGCCCCCGTCTGATTATTGTCGACGAACCAACGGCTGGTCTTGACCCTGCCGAGCGCAACCGCTTTCACAATCTGTTGTCGGAAATTGGCGAGAATACGATTGTCATTCTGTCGACACACATTGTTGAGGATGTCACGAACCTTTGCTCCGATATGGCCATCATCTGTCTGGGTGAAGTCGTAGCTACGGGCAATCCGAACGATCTGGTGACGGAACTGAATGGCAAGGTTTGGCAGAAATCTGTCGAGAAATCAGAAATTGATACCTATCGCCAAACGTATCAAATCATCTCCACACAATTGAAAGGTGGTAAAACGAGGCTTCATGCCTACAGCGAAGTTCCATTGCTTGATTTCGAGCCTGTTACGCCCGATCTGGAAGACGTGTACTTTACCCGGATTACCGAGCGAATGGGGACGGTTACTGTTTGATAGTATTGGGAGCGAGGAGCGAGTATTAGAATTGGCTGACGCACATTTTAAATCAGATACCCACCTTGTAAACATCTTTCAAATGGAGAAAACGAAGCATTTTCGGGAATTGGTCGTTTGGCAAAAGGCTCACCAGCTCGTACTTGACATTTATAGGTTAACTAAAATTTTTCTAAAAGAAGAACTATTTGGGCTTACGTCTCAGCTAAGGCGCAGTGCGGTTTCGGTTCCTGCTAATGTAGCAGAGGGTTATCGCAAACGTACTATTCCTGACAAGTCCAAATTTTTGAATATTGCCCAAGGGTCATTGGATGAAACACACTACTACCTGATTCTTGCTCAGGATCTCGGTTATGGTAGTACTGAAATTTTACAAGTGAATCTTGAAGAAGTAGCCCGCCTATTGACGGCTTACTATAACGCTGTGGAAGCCAGGCGTTGACTTTACTCCTAATACTAACTCCTCGCTCCTAAGACTTCTAACCCCATGTTCACCGAAATTTTCCGTTTCGAATTGGCGTATCGACTTAAACGCCCTGCTACATATCTCTACGCCCTGATTCTCTTTCTGTTTACGTTTCTGTTTGTTATATACGGAAACGGACCGGCATCGGAGAAAACAAATGTCAATTCACCTTATGCCATTACCGGGTTTATGGTGGTACTGACCATATTCGGGATGCTCATTTCGTCGGCCATCATGGGCGTGCCGGTGTATCGCGAAATTGAACACAATACCAAAAACTACTTTTTCAGCTTTCCAATTACTGAGCGGGGGTATATTCTGGGGCGGTATTTGGGCTCGTTTGTCGTACTGTTAAGCATTATGGCGGTGGGTATGCTTGGTATCGTTATTGGTTCATTGTTGGGGCCGGTGTTTAATCTGGCCGACAATACCGAGCGATTCGGGCCAATTCGGTTTTGGGATTATGCATCACCATTTTTGATGCTTGTCATCCCGAATATGTTTTTGACCGGCAGCATATTCTTTGCATTGGTAGCTTTTTCGCGGCAGGTATTTACTACCTATGCAGGAAGTATTTTGCTGTTTATTGCCTACCTGCTGGGTTCTACGCTCTCGCAGGATTTGGAAAACAAACACCTCGTTAATCTGCTCGACCCGTTCGGTTCCTATGCCAGTGATAATGCGGCTAAATATTGGACCCCCATAGAACAAAATACCCTCAATATACCCTTGGAGGGTGATCTGTTGACCAACCGATTGATCTGGTCGGGTGTAGCGCTGCTGGTGTTCTTATTGACGGTCTTTCGGTTCAGTTTCGCCCGCTTTCTGGCCGTTAAGCTAGGCAAAAAGGCCAAAGGTGAGGTTATCTCCGAAAAAGCACCTTCGCTGGCAAGCCTGCCCACGCCGACACCCGTTTTTCAGGTCAGTACCTACATTGGGCAGATGGTCAAACAGGCGCGGATTGAGTTTAGTAACATCATCCGCGATCCGTATTTCATTGCTATTCTGCTCGGGGCGGTGCTGTTCCTGTTTCTGGATGGCTGGTTTGGGGTTCAAACCTATGGCACCCCCTCGCTGCCAACTACGTATACCATGCTTGAGGCCCGGAACGGTACGTTCTTTTTCTTCGTACTGATCGTCATTATTTTCTATACGGGCGAGGTAGTTCACCGCGATAAAGTGGTCCATTACGACACCATTGCCGATGCGTTACCCGTTCCCGACTGGATGAATTACGGGGCCAAGCTGTTGGCTATGACCTACATCTGTCTGCTGCTCTGTACACTAATTATCGTGTCGGGCGTGTTGGATCAGACCGTAAAAGGCTATTTCAATTACGAATTTGGACTGTATTTCCGCGATGCCTACGGGATTGCCTTTACCCAGTATTTTCAACTGGTGATGCTGGCCTTTTTTGTCCATACGATGGTGAACCAGAAGTTTGTGGGGCACATCGCTACGCTGGCTACCTACATTGTTATCTGGGCGGTGCCGCAGTTTGCCGAATTCAATTATAAGCTGGCGTTGCCTTTTTCGGGTGGCGGAGTTCAACTTTCCGACATGAACGGATTTGGGCATTACCTGTCTTCGCTGGCGTCGTTTCGGGTGTACTGGTATGCCTTTGGGGGTATTCTGCTGGTATTGGCCCTTTGGTTCTGGAATCGGGGAGCCGATACAGGGTTCAAGTCGCGCTGGCAACTGGCCCGGCAGCGGATGGGCAAACTGTCGATGGGGTTAGTGGCTTTGTTGGTACTGGCCTTTGTGAGCATGGGGGCCTGGATTTATACCAATGTAAGTGTAAAGAACCGCTACTATTCGGCCGATGAACAGCGAGAACAACAGGCCAGCTACGAGAAAAAATACCACAAGTATGCTAATGTGCTTCAGCCAAAAATTACCAGTGTCAAACTAGCTGTCGATGTGTTTCCGGAGGAGTTTAAGGCGGTAGCAACCGGACTATTTTCGATTGTGAATAAGGGCGATCAACCCATCGACTCCCTGCACCTGACCATTCCGCCCGACAATTTCCATAGGAAGCTAACGAAATTCACCATCGACGGACAAGCTCCCAAGCTGATCCTGAACGATACGGATTTTGGCTATTACATCTATAAGCTTCCAAAAACATTGAATCCGGGCGACACGGCGCGTATGGAAATGGACGTGACTGGGCAGTATACCGGATTTCCGAACAGTGGCGATCAGCGGGAAGTCGTATCCAACGGTACATTTTTCAACGTGGGCATCTTCCCCGGCTTTGGATACAATGCCGATGGCGAACTCAGTAGCGACAAGTACCGGAAGAAGTACGGTTTGCCTGTGAAAGAATGGACAGTTCCGGCCCAAAACGATCCGCGTGGTTTGCGCGATTTTCTATTTACCGACGATGCCGACTGGGTAACGTTTGAAGGCACCATCTCGACAACTCCCGACCAAACGGCTATTATGCCGGGCGAGTTACTCAAAACCTGGACCGCTAATGGACCCGATGGCAAACCGCGCAAGTATTTTCAGTACAAGCTCCCCAGTTTCTCCGATTATTTCTTCAGCATGTGTTCAGCGAAATACGCCGTAAAACGCGATTCATGGACGGGACCTGATGGAAAAAAGGTTGTGCTCGAAATTTACCATCACCCCGGCCACGACCAGAACCTCGATCGGTTTATGGCGAGTATGAAAGCGTCGCTGAGCTATTACACCAAAAACTACGCGCCCTATCCGTACCCGGTGTTGCGGGTTTTGGAATTTCCGCGCTATGCCGCTTTCGCTCAGTCGTTCCCGACCACAGTGCCGTATTCCGAAGAGTTTGGCTGGGTCGGTGATTTCCGCGATCCCGACAAAACCGATTACGCGTATTACGTAACGGCTCACGAGGTGGCGCACCAGTGGTGGGGCCACCAGATCATGCCCAGCCGGACGCGGGGGGCTAACCAGATTTCGGAAACGATGGCCGAATACTCAGCACTGATGGTGCTGAAAGAACGCTACGGTGTCGATGCTATGCCGAAGTTTCTGAAATACAGTCTGGATCGGTATCTGGGTGGTCGGGCGTTTGAGGATAAATTTGAAGCCAACATGCTCGACAACGACACCCGCTCGTACGTCTGGTATCAGAAAGGGTCAATGCTGATGTATGCCTTGCAGGATTACATTGGTGAGGCCCGTGTGAATCAGGCTATGAACGACTACATGAAAGCCGCCCGGTTCCGTCAGAAAGCACCGTTTACTACCTCACTCGAATGGTACAGTTTCCTGAAAGCCGCTACGCCCGATTCACTCAAACCCTGGTTGGCCGATAATTTCGAGAAACTGACACTTTACGACAATCGGATTACCAAAGCCGAAGCCAAATCCATCGGAAAAGACCAGTACCGGATTAAACTGTATGTCCGCTCAGCCACTGAGTATTACGACAAGGCGGGTAAGGAACTTGGCAAAGGGAAAGGGCCAGTTCTGGTCGACATTGCGGTGCTGACCGACGATAGTAAGAACAAAGATGGGCTAACGGTCAAAGTGCCGCTGTATATGCAGAAGCGCAGCCTGACACCCGGTGAGCACGTGATTGAGGTAACCGTAAAAGGCAAGCCCGTCAAAGCAGGAATCGATCCGTATAACAAGCTGATCGACCGCGTTTCGGACGACAATCTGGTAACCGTAGATATGCCGTAAATGGGTTTGCCCAATGATGGTTGACGCAGCTTAAAACGTTTCTTCCTCATAAACCATGAATTACTCCGTCTTTAGACATCGCCGGATTTACGGGCTTTTGGGCTTATGCATTTGCATGGCGGGTTTGGTGGCTTCAGTGCCCCCTTCCTACTGGCAACCCCCTGCCGACAGTCGGATACCGACCGGGGCTAAAGGCCAGCAAATTCGGTATGGTCGGGAATTGATTGCCCATACGGCCAAATACCTTGGGCCTAAAGGAAGCGTGAAACCACTCTCGAACGGCATGAATTGCCAGAACTGCCACCTCGAAGCCGGAACCAAAGTATTGGGGAATAACTATTCGGCTGTGTTTTCGACCTACCCCAAATTCCGGGATCGTTCGGGGGCGGTGGAGTCGATTGTGAAACGCGTGTCGGACTGTTTTGAGCGAAGCCTGGCCGGGAAAGCGCCCGATAGTAGCAGTCGTGAAATGAAAGCGATTGTGGCCTATATGCAATGGCTGGGAACGGATGTGCCCAAAGGCCAGCGCCCTGAGGGTGTTGGACTCGTGAAATTAGCCTACCTGGACCGCGCTGCCGACTCCACAAAGGGACAGGCTGTTTATGTGGCCAAATGCCAGGTCTGTCATGGTGCCAAAGGCGAAGGCATTCGGGCTGCCGGGGCGTCGGAATACGTGTATCCACCCTTGTGGGGGCCGAAAAGCTATAACGATGGGGCCGGTTTGTATCGACTGTCGAGCTTTGCGGGCTATGTGAAGAACAATATGCCGTTTGGGGCCACCTATGCCAGTCCGCAACTGACCGACGCAGAAGCCTGGGATGTGGCCGCGTTTATCAATTCAATGCCTCGCCCCCACAAAGACCAGAGTAAAGACTGGCCCAACATCGCTACCAAACCGATTGACTTTCCCATTGGCCCGTATGCCGATGGGTTTAGCGAACAACAGCACAAATTTGGACCGTATCAACCCATTGCAGATGCGCGAAAACCGAAGTAGCTTTACTGTAAACAAACTGATCATGAAAAAACATATCTACTTACTGCTGGTAGCCTTTCTGGGGCTGGTCGTATCGGTAAGGGCACAGTCCAGCGAGACGGGTACGTTTCACGGAGCGCAGCCCACCAAGTCTCGGTATAAAGCCATTTATCAGCTCAATACAGCCGATACAGCCACCATCCGACACGCCCTGGCTAATATTCAGAATGCGCTGAACGACCCGCGACTAAAAGGCAAACTGGATGTAGAACTGGTGGTGTATGGCGGGGCCAACGTCGTCTACCGGAAAGACAAGCCTTATTTTGAGAAAGATATTGAAAACCTGCACAAGCAAGGGGTTATTATGGCAATGTGCGAAAACACCATGCGGATGCGAAAAATCAGCCGCGAGGAATTGTTCCCCATCGTGAGCTACGTACCCAGCGCCAACGGCGAACTGATCATCCGCGAGCAGGAAGGCTGGACCATCATTCGCCCTTAATTGGATTAGTTTTGAACCAAACAGCCCGCTATCCGACGAATGGTAGCGGGCTGTTTGTGTAATAGTGATATTACTCCGTATTTTGAATAATAACTTTTTTGCGAACCTATGTTACGCTCGCTCGAAATCCGCAACTACCGCAACCTCCGCCATCTGACGATTGAAAAATTAGGCCGGGTGAACTTATTAGTCGGGAAAAATAACACCGGAAAGACGTCGGTATTGGAAGCGGTGGCGATATATGCTTCTTGGTTTAGTGAAGGTGCAACTATAAAGTATTTGCTTCAAAGTCGAGGAGAATATTATGCAAATAATACAAAAGAGAGTCCTGATGGAAATAAAGAGAATGATAATATTACCTCTCTAAGCGCCTTATTTACTAATTATGCTCCAAATTACTTTTTATCAGGTGATACAGATCTGGATATCTATATAGGTGAAAATCGAATAAATAAGGAACGGACAAAGTCGTCATTATTTATTGGCCTTCGTAAGGCATACCAAATTCTACAAAAAGACGAATTTGGGAAGGAGATAATTGAATATATGATTGCAGAAAATGAGGAGGATATAAATGCTAGAGAATTTAGATATGAAATAAGATTTTGGAGGGATTACACAATTGAAACTAGAGCTTCTCTCACGGGAGGCCTTCTTTATAAAACTAGAATTCCAAGAGTAGATGAGTCTGCTCCCTTTCAGTATGTAGACTCCAAAAATAAAACACAACAATCTACTGAATACTTATACAGTAAAATTGCCTTATCAGATAAAGAAGATATCGTAGTAAAAGCTTTGCAAATTGTTGAACCTCAAATCGAACGATTTAGCTTGGTTGAAGATAGGCGCCCTATTGTTAGGCTCAATAATGGGGACAGAAGATACATGTCTAGTATGGGAGATGGTGTTAGCCGGGTGTTTTCAATCATTTTGTCAATGGTGAATGCTGAAGGAACATATCTCTTTATCGACGAATTTGAAAATGGTTTACACTATTCGGTTCAGGAGAAATTGTGGGAGGTTATTTTTTATCTCGCTAAGCGACTAAATATTCAGGTATTTGCGACGACGCATAGCCTTGACTGTGTTGAAGCTTTTTCAGCTATACTTAACGATGGGAAACAGGATAAAAATGCTGGTGCTATGATCCGACTCGAAAACTACGAAGGTAATATCGAAGCTACGGTTTATGATGCCGACGAAATTCAGTCTACCACCCGCGTCCATGTTGATCCCCGATGAGTAATCAGATTAAACGTAATAAGTTTCCATTCAAGTTACTGGTTGAGGGTAAAGATGATTTGTTTGTAACGGCTAATATTCGGGATGCTCATCAGTTGCCAGATAATTTCGAGATTATTGATTGCGAAGGCG
This sequence comes from Spirosoma panaciterrae DSM 21099, assembly GCF_000374025.1. Lineage (GTDB taxonomy): Bacteria > Bacteroidota > Bacteroidia > Cytophagales > Spirosomataceae > Spirosoma > Spirosoma panaciterrae. Next base: position 96,352 of record NZ_KB893181.1, read on the forward strand.
TTGAGAAGATGCCCGATCAGATTATAGCTCGTATAAAACGACAACGTCCCGAAATCGAAGCAATTGGTATCGTGTTGGATGCGGATCAGGATTTAGGAACACGCTGGAATAGTATCCGTGATATTCTCATTAAAGAAGGATATACTCTTCCTGTATCGCCGGAAGCAGACGGAACAGTCATTACAGGTATCGGCCGTAACCCAGCTATCGGTATCTGGCTCATGCCCAATAATTTGCAATCAGGGATGCTCGAAGATTTTATTCGACTTCTCATTCGACCGAACGATTTACTAAGTCCATTTGTAGAACAAGCCCTTGTTCAACTTGAAGCCCAGCCAATTGAGAGTAGGTATAGTGAAATTCATCGGGCAAAAGCCTATATACACACTTGGCTGGCCTGGCAAAAAGACCCCGGCACACCTATGGGTTTAGCATTAACGAAAACCTATCTCGATCATAATACGGAACTCTGTCAGCAATTCGTCAACTGGCTAAATCGCTTATTCAACCCCTAGCAACCGCCTTTACGCACCGTTGTTAGTCGGATAACCTGAATGACGCGCTGGGTAGGTTTACTTGTCAAGCCTGGCAAGTAGGGTAGATTCGGCAATACTTTTCTTCTCTATATAGGATTACTCAGGTTATGAAAACGGAACAAATTGATGATGGGCTACTGTGGCAACGCTTCCGATCGGGCGATTCGGTGGCGTTCGATCAGCTTGTTCAGGCCTATTATTCGGTTTTGTTTCGGTACGGAATTCGCTTCCACCCCGATGAGGAGTACATTAAAGATTGTATTCAGGATGTTTTTGTGGAACTGTGGCAACGTCGGCAAACGGTTCGGGAAACGGAATTTGTCAAATTTTACCTGCTGAAATCGCTCCGTCGGCGGATTTTTCGGGGAAAAGCCAAATGGGGTACCAACTGGGAGTCCGTTCAGGAGAATTATCTGTTTGAAGTGGAGTTCTCTATCGAGAATCAACTGATTACGCAGGAAATCGCCCATGATCAGGTTCGGCAGTTAGAAACCTTGCTCAATCAACTTTCCAAACGTCAGAAAGAAGTTATCTTCCTCAAATTTTATCAGGGCCTCACGCATGAGCAAATTGCGGAGGTTATGGTTCTGAATCGGCAGTCGGTCTACAATATCCTTCACGAAGCCCTGCAAAAACTGCGCAATGCTTGGCAGGGCGATATGGCTTTCTCCATAACTCTCTTGTCGCTTCTGATTCGCTAAGCCGTTTTTAAGGCCGACGGCCTTCCCTTAAATTTTTTTGCAAAAAAGTACAGTTTCTTCCAGTAGGATACGTGGGGCGACTGCATGTTGGAGGTATAGGGCTAGTTTTTAGCGTATTCCTTCATGAAAAATTACCAGGATTACCAGATCGAGGATTTGCTGCTGAATGAGTCGTTTAACCGATGGGCCAGCAACCAAAGTTCGCCCGACGAACAGCTATTCTGGCAACAATGGCTGGATCTGTACCCTGAAAAACGCGAAATCGCCGAGCAGGCCAAAGCGATTATTGGTGGTTTGGAGGTTAAGCCGTATCGGGATATTTCGGACTCGGACGTTCAGCAGCAGCTTCAACAGATACAGTCTCGAACACATAAACAGCCTGTTGTATGGTCGTTTACCAATCACACATTCGGGTGGTGGGCCAGGGCAGCCGCTGTGTTGTTTCTGGTACTCGGCATCGGCTGGACCATCTGGTCGGTTCGGCAGTCGGCCCACCAGTCGCCCTACACCGAGTTAGTCAATGCGTCGTCGACAAAGCTGATCGAGAAAGTCAATACTACGAATGCACCGTTAAGGGTTGGACTACCCGACGGGAGCCAGGTTACCCTGCAACCCGATAGCCGAATTAGTTTTAGCCGCCAGTTTCAGGGCACTAAGCGCGAAGTCTACCTAACGGGTGAAGCGCTTTTTCAGGTTCAGAAAAACCCAGCCAAGCCTTTCTATGTGTATGCCAATGAGGTTGTTACGAAGGTTCTGGGAACCAGTTTTGTCGTTAAATCCTTCGAGAACCAGGCTAATGTGCAGGTGGTAGTACGTACCGGACGCGTATCGGTGTTTGCCCGGAAAGACTGGCAACGCGCCGAAAAAGAAGCTAACAGTGATATTCCGGGTGTTGTGTTGACGCCTAATCAACAAGTGGTTTTCAATCGGCAGGAAAGCCATTTCCGCCGGACCATTATTCCGAATCCAGTCATTATTGATTCCCGCTTCAGCCGGAATGTCTTCGTGTACGACGATACACCAGTGGCACAGGCATTCGCCCAACTTGAGGAAGCATATGGCGTCGATATTGTCTTCGATGAACAACTACTGAAACAGTGTACGCTGACGGCCAAATTTCAGGATGAACCACTGCTGGAAAAACTGAATCTGATCTGCCAAACCATAAAAGCTTCTTACCAAATCGTTGATGCCCAAATCGTCATTAGCGCCCAAGGCTGCTATTGACCCTTTATTATCCCCTTTACTCAATTTACTGTATGGAAAAGAATAGATGTCTACGAACGCTTGCCTTATTTCTCATGAAAACTTCGCTCGTGCAGGGCTGTTTGCTCATACTGTTTGCCGGTATGACGTACGCTACGACCGTCGATGCACAGTCACCACTGGATCGTCAGATTAGCCTGCAACTGACAGATGTGACCGTAAAAAACCTCCTGAAAACGATTGAACGCGAAGCCGATGTCGAGTTTATGTACAGCGACAAGATTATTCAGTCGCGCCGGAAAGTATCGCTTAATGTATCCAATGAGCGACTGGCTACGGTACTCGATAAACTGCTGCGCCCGCTGCAAATCAGTTATCAGTTGGCCGGAAAACGGATTCTGCTGAATGCGTCTTCTCCTGAAGCACTCTTACCTATCCAACTGATTCAAACACCTGCCAGCGTCGTTACAGATCGCGCCATTACAGGTACGGTTACTGACGAAACGGGAGACGGAATTCCCGGTGTGAGCGTCATTGTGAAAGGTACCCAGCGTGGCACAACGACCGATGTGCAGGGAGCTTATCGGCTAAACGTACCCGATGGTGGGTCGCCCGTACTGGTATTTAGCTTTGTCGGTTACCAAACGAAGGAAGTTCCGCTCGGCAACAACAGCCAGTTGTCGGTTCAGCTTCAAACGGACGATAAAACCCTCAGCGAAGTAGTCGTTGTGGGGTATGGCACGCAAAAGCGGGAGGCCGTCACAGCAGCTATTGCGTCGGTGCCCATGTCGGAGGTGAAAGACATGCCCGTATCGAATGCAGCTACGGCGTTACAGGGAAAAATTGCCGGGGTTATTGTTCAGCAGAACAACGGTACGCCAGGGAGTACACCCGCTATTAAAGTTCGGGGATTCGGCTCGATCAGTGCCGGTAACTCGCCCCTGATTGTAGTGGATGGAAACATTGTCGATGCCAGCATTTTCGGTCTGTTGAACACAAACGACATCGAAAGCATTGACGTACTGAAAGATGCATCTTCGGCAGCTATTTATGGCTCCAAAGGCTCGAATGGCGTAATTCTGGTAACCACCAAACGGGGTAAAAGCGGGAAGACCAATGTGAACCTGGACGTGTATACCGGGTTTCAGCAGATCACCAAAAAGATCGACCTGCTCAACTCGCAGCAGTTTGCCGAGTTTGGTAAAGAAGCGTCGAATACGGCTTATCTGGATAACGTTCCCGGTGCCAGCATTAATGACCCCAACAGTGTGCGGCCAAGTTCGTACCTGCGGTATCGCTATCCACGGGGTGAACTGTACGACTGGTTCAATTTCGATGATCCGACTAAGGTTGCCAATCTGCCCTATCACGACTACCAGGATATGATTTTCCGGCAGGCCGCTATCAGCAACTACCAGCTTTCGGTGTCGGGCGGAACGGATAAGGCGCGGTATCTGGTCAGTGGAGGGTATCTGAAGCAGGATGGGATTATCAAAGGCTCCAGCCTGGATCGGTACACCGTACGGGCTAATGTCGATGTGAATATCACTCCCCAACTGCGGGTTGGTTTAAACCTCAATCCGTCGTTTAAAAATCAGCAGGAGGTACTTTCGGATGGGCACTGGGCCAACAATGGGATTATCAATGCGGCTCTGTCAGCCATGCCCATGGCCCCCATTTACGCGGCCGATGGGGTGACCTACTCGTCGCAGACCGAACTAGCTGCACCCTACAATTACCCCGGTATCACCAACCCGATTGCCAATATCACCGAATATCATAGCAATTACCAGCAACTCAATTTGCTGGGTAACTCGTACCTGGAATATAATTTCCTGAAGGCTTTCAAATACCGGGCTACGGGCAATCTGAACTTTGCGGGCTACCGGCGCAATGCGTACCAGACCTCCCGGCTACCGCTCAACCAGTTGCTGCCACCGAATGCGGCTAAGGGTACGGCCACCTCAGAGCAGGGCATTAGCTGGTTGTTCAACCAGACGCTGACCTATACCAAAACCCTGAATGAGGTGCATAATCTGGATGTGCTGGTCGGGATGGAAGCGACTCGTTTTCAGTATCAGTACAGTTCCGGTACGGGTAGTTCGTATGCCAACGACGTAGTGGAAACACTCAATGCCAGCGCCAACGGAACTACATCGACCATTACCTCCAATCGCCGGGAAAATGCGTCGACGTCGTACTTCGCCCGGATCAACTACAACTACAAAAGCAAGTATCTGTTGAATGTGTCGGTTCGTCGGGATGGATCGTCAATCTTTGGGCCTGAGAATCGCTGGGGAAATTTCCCGGCGGCTTCGTTGGGCTGGCGCTTTAGCGAGGAGAATTTTATGAAAGGTATTCCCAGCCTGTCGGAAGCTAAGCTCCGGGTCAGCTATGGGCTTTCGGGAAACAACGCTTTCAGCGATTCGTATCCTTATGTAGCTACGCTGCGGTCGGATAACTATAGCTTCAACAATAACCTGGTTAATGGGTTGGCTCCGGGTTCGCTCGGTAACTCCAAGTTAGGTTGGGAGAAAAACCAGCAATTCGATGCCGGTATTGATCTGGGTCTGTTCAACAACCGCGTTTACCTGATTGTCGATTATTACAACCGCATTACCAAAGACCTGCTGCTGTCGGTCAATGTGCCTTCGCTAACCGGATTTACGTCGGCCGTGAAGAATATCGGTAAAATGGAGAACAAAGGCTGGGAGTTTTCGATCACGACGCGCAACATGACCGGAGCGTTTGTCTGGAATACCAGCGCTAACCTGTCGCTGAACCGCAACAAAGTGCTGGCACTTGGACCCACAGGCGATCCCATTCGGAGCAACAGCGGTGTCGATCAGACGAATATCACCCAGATTGGTTCGCCCATCGGTAGTTTCTATGGTTACAAACAGATCGGCATTTTCAAGAATCAGGCCGATCTGGACAGCTACCCGCACGATGCCACCGCCAAACCGGGCGATGTGAAATATGAAGACGTAAATGGCGATGGAAAAATCACTGCCGACGACCGGACCATTATCGGCAACAACCAGCCGAAGTTCATTTACGGCATGACCAACTCGTTTAGCTACAAAGGCTTCGACCTGAGCATTGCTATTCAGGGTACGCAGGGCGGACAGATTCTGAACCTAAGCCGTCGCTTCTTCGAAAATCTGGAAGGCAATGCCAACCAGATCACCACGGTACTCAACCGTTGGCGGTCGGAAAGTAATCCGGGTGATGGCGTAACGCCCCGTGCCAATGCCCGAACAACGGGAAACAACAATGCTGTATCGTCGCGCTGGGTGGAGGATGGTTCATACCTGCGGATTCAGAACCTGAGCCTGGGATATCAACTGCCGAAGGCGTTACTGAACAAAGCAAAAATTCAGCAGGCCCGCGTCTATCTGTCGGCTCAGAACCTGTATACCTGGACCAAGTACCTGAACTACAATCCGGAGGTGAGTAACTACGAGGGGCCGCTGACCGGTGGTGTCGATTACGGCTACTATCCATTGGCAAAGACCTTTACGATTGGTCTGAACTTAGGTTTTTAATGGAACGCATTGACGCCCAAAAGCCTCAATGGTAAACCCTACTGACAACAACAATGAAAGTATCTAAACTCTATATATCGCTGCTGTTCAGCCTGACACTCAGTTCATGCAGCAAAGAATTTCTGGACTTAAAACCCATCTCGTCGGCTACGTACGATAACTTTTACCGTACCGCCGACGATTTCAGAAATGCCATCAACGGTGCCTATGCTTCCCTACAGTCGGGTGGTGTTTTTGGCAACAGCTACGTTTTCGGTGATGTGGCTTCCGACAATACAGTACCCCCCGCTTCGGGTTCAGTAACGGACCAGGATGAGTTTGATCGGTTCTACATCCGAACGACCAATCCATTCATTTCCGGCCGGTGGAACGACAGTTATTCCGCCATTGCCCGCTTCAATACCATCCTGGAGAAAATTGGGCCAGTGTCGATCGATGAGACGCTGAAGAACCGCTACATAGCTGAAACCAAGTTTCTGCGGGCGCTGGTCTATTTCAATCTGGTGCGGACCTTTGGCGATGTACCGCTCGTGCTGAAATCCATCTCGAATCCCGACGAAGGGTATGAATACGGTCGGTCGCCGAAAGCGGATGTATACGCCCAGATTGAAAAAGACCTGACCGAAGCCGAAGGCGTATTGCCGGTTTCGTATGCAACGGCTGATATTGGCCGGGCTACGAAAGGAGCCGCTAAGGCGTTGCTGGGCAAAGTCTATCTGACCGAAAAGAAATACGCGCAGGCAGCCGCCAAACTGAAAGAAGTGATTGATCTGGGCGTGTACGATATTCTGCCCAACTATGCCGATGTCTTCAAAGTAAGTAACAAGAACAACAAGGAATCGGTGTTCGATGTGCAATACAAATCGGGTGGCGCGGGCGAAGGTAATTCGTGGCCGAATTCGTTTGCGCCCGAAAATTCGGGTAATGCCGTCATTGCGTTCGGGGGTGGGGGTAACAACCAGCCCACAGCCGATCTGATCAATTCGTATGAACCGGGCGATAAGCGGAAAGATGCTTCCTTAGCTACATCGTATGTGAATGCCAGCGGGCAAACCATTCCGTACAACTTTGTGAAGAAGTATTACGATACGCCAGCTACCAACGGTGATAATGGCAACAACATTCCGGTTATTCGCTATGCCGATGTGTTGCTGATGTATGCCGAAAGCCTGAACGAAGTAGGTTATCAGGCTAATGGCGACGCATTTACCTACCTGAACAAGATTCGTAACCGGGCGGGGCTGGCCAGCAAAACGGCTACCGATATTCCAACCCAGCAGGCGTTCCGGCTGGCGATGGAGCAGGAGCGCCGGGTCGAATTTGCTTTCGAAGGTCAGCGCTGGTATGATCTCGTTCGTACGGATCGGGCCATTCCGGTTCTGAACAGCAAAAAAGACCAGATTCGACTGGTAAATGTGTTGACCGAAAACAACCTGGTCGACCCAATTCCGCAAAGCCAGATCGATATCAATAAGTCGAAGATTCAGCAAAATCCGGGGTATTAAAGCCAGATTTGGATAGCGTAGTTGAATTCGTTGTTTGTCATCTCGACGCAGGAGAGATCGTAAAGCATCCTTACTAGAGGTAAACTTGAGATCTCTCCTGCGTCGAGATGACAAACAACGAATTTACTCAAATTGAATGCATTATAATAAACCACTCGAGAGGGGAACAGCCATGACCTGTTCCCTTTTTTGTAGTTGATTCGTATTCGAAATTGGTTCATGAAAACCTTACTTATCACGTACCTGCTACTTGGCATTTTGGGAGCCAGCTATGGACAGGCTGATCTAACCTCCTGTCAGGCCATTCGAAAAGGCGATACGCTCATTCTGGGCAACTCGATGATTCAGCGTACCTACCTGTTTCAGAATGGAAATCTTAGCTCGTTTGCCCTTCAGGATAAGCGGACGGGGAAGCAATGGACTCTGGCCAATAAAACCGCTGACTTTGTGTTACCTGCCAAAATGGGCGATCCGGCGAATGGAAGCTTTATGGTTAAATACATTGCCGGAACGAGCCGAACCCCTGCACATCTGGAAGCGGACGTTGTGGTATCGTTAGGAACCTTGTGGGTCAAGCGCGTCTTTCGTATCTATCCAAACTGCCCAGCCATTGCCTGCGATTACTATTTGAAGGGAACGGCATCCGATTGGCAGCAACAGGTACAACAAGCCTACGATGTCCGTAACCTTGAATCTCTGGCAACCCAGAAAGAGGGCGAAGCGAACACCGTTGTACTGGACCGACTGGCCCTGCCCGGACTTCACTGGAAAGGTAAATCGGTTGAATTTTTTGACGCTACCGATCAGAACAATACACTCGCTCAGGAATACACCCGACTGGCCTATCGGCAGGAAGTGCGCTTACGGGGAAATGTGTTGTTTCTGGACGAGGTAGGAACGGATGCAGGTATTTTCTGGCTCAAAGAAGCACCCGTTTCAGGCGTTCAACTCGCCTATCCCGGTTTCGATTTTTCCCTAAAATTCAACGAGATGCGGGCAGCCGGTATTGGCCTGTCGCCTTCGGATTTACGGGCCGATGAATGGGTACGTGGGTATAGTCTGGTGCTGGGCGTCTGGTCGGGTGGCGAAACCGGGCAGCTTATGGCGATTCGTTCGTATCAGCAGAATTTACGGATACGCCAGCCCAATCGCGATGAAATGATCCTGCTCAATACCTGGGGCGACCGGGGGCAGGATAAGAATATCAACGAAGCATTTGTGTTGCGCGAACTGGAATTAGGCCAAAAACTGGGTATTACCCATTTCCAGCTTGACGATGGCTGGCAACAAGGTAAAAGCGCCAATTCGGCCTTTCAGGGTGGAAGTTTTAAAGACATCTGGCGCAAACCCGACTACTGGCTACCCGACCCTAAGAAATTTCCGGCGGGTTTTAGCCGAATCATGGAAGAGGGGAAAAAACGAGGCATTACACTCTCAACCTGGTTCAATCCGAGTGTCGACAGTAGCTTTAAATACTGGGACCGGGATGCACAGGTGATGATCGATCAGTACAAGCAGTATGGCATTCGGATGTGGAAGATCGATGGGGTACGCATTGCCGATAAGCAGGCCGAAATCAATTTCCGGAAAATGCTCGATACGGTTATGGCCAGTACCAAAGGCGAAGCGGTATTTAATCTGGACGTAACGGCTGGCCGACGATTTGGGTACCATTATTTTTATGAATATGGCAACCTGTTTCTGGAAAACCGCTATACCGACTGGGGCAATTATTATCCGCATTTCACCTTACGCAATCTGTGGATGCTGGCCCGGTACGTACCCCCTCAGCGCTTGCAGATCGAGTTTTTGAACAAATGGCGGAATCAGGATCGTTACCCCAAAGGCGACTCGTTTAGTCCCGCAAACTATCCGTTCGACTATCTGTTTGCCATAACCATGCCGGCGCAACCGTTAGCCTGGATGGAAGCCCGTAATTTACCAACCGAAGCCTTTGCCATTACCGACCTGATCAGTGCCTATAAAAAACATTGGTGGGCATGGCACAGCGGCCAGATATTCCCAATTGGTCATGAACCCTCAGGTACAAGCTGGACCGGCTTTCAATCCATTTCTGAAAACGAATCGACCGGGTATGTACTGATTTTTCGGGAGCAGAACAAGACCGATACCACCCGGCTAAAGCTCATGAAACTGGCACCCGGAACCTATCAGTTTACGCACCTGATGGGGCAGGGAAAGAGCTTCCGGCTGGCCGTAGCCGCCAGTGGTGATGTGGCCTTTACACTACCGCAACCAAAGGCATTTGGCTTTTATCGGTATGAACGGGTTAAGTGATACGGGTAAGCCCTAGCCTGTTTGGTAACCTGTTCAGCCCGACTCGTAGGATAAATACAGCCAGCAGTGCCATAGCCGCATAAGCCAGCCAGTCGCCAAAGCGGCTGTATAAGGTAGGAACGCTTTGAACGGGTACACGAGCCACAGTCAGGTTGTCGCCGGGTGAGTAGGCATTGTGACTTGCCAGAATCTTACCCCTGTAATCGGTGAAGATCGACAAGCCTCCGCTTACCTGCCGTACTAGTGAGCAACCATTCTCTACCGCCCGGAATACGGCCATGTAGCTGTGGTAAGGAGCGATGGCATGCCAGTCGCCGGAGGGCAACAGCAGGAGTCCTACTCGCTTTTGACCCAGTTGCTGCATGGTTGTAGCATGGTCAGCATCGTAACAGATCGACGGGGCAAGGGTCCCGTAGGGGGTAGCTAGTGCCGGAATCTGGCCATTGCCGGGGCGGCTCGGTTCGGCAATCGGTACAGGATGGTTTTTGTGAAACACGTTAGCAATCCGACCTGCCGGGTCAAGCAGCACCGTTTTGTTTTCCAGAAAAGGGCGAACACTGTGCCCATCAGCTGCCATAATGGGACCTGGATGCAATACACCAATGGGCATCAATAGGTACACCCGGTTTCGGGCAGCAAAGGCGCTACCCTGCGCCAGCAGTGCCGGTTCGTCCGCTTTGAGCAAGAGTAGATTCCCTTCCGACCATAAAACCAGTTGAGCGCCTTTGTCCACAGCTCGCTGTGAGAGGTGGAATAAGCTATCCTGTACCTGTTGCAGGGCGGCTTGCCCGCGTGGAAAGTGGCCCGCCTGCCTGACGAAGGCGATCAGCCCCCGATTGGCTTCCTGCAATGGTGCCGACCCCGGTGCTGATTTGGGATCAATATGGATTGTTTTTCCGGTAGCATCCTGATAGAGCGCTTCCAGCACGGGTAAATTGGGTACAGTAACACCACCCACCGTCAGTTGCGGAGCCTGGAATACCTGGTTGGTATAATAGCGAGCAGCACCGTAGATCAGCACAAGTACGAATACCGCAGCGTAGAGGCTCATACCCAGCCGAAAGGGGCGTCCTGTCTGCCGAGCTTGCACGGCCCAGACTGTTACCGACGCGAACCAGTACAGCAGGAATGTAATTCCCCAAAGCCCCGTCACCGACACTAGCTGAACCAGCCACGGAAAAGCGTATTGCGTATTAACAACGGAGGCAAATGTACCGATGTCGCCCTGTGCTTCTAAAAACTCCCGTACCGTCCAGAGAGCAGGGAAAGCCAGTGTCCAGATGAAAGCGGTCTGTCCCCGCACCAGCCAGCGGTGTAGCGCGTAAAGTAAAGCCGTTTTGCCAGCGTCGAGCAGGATTACGGCCAGCATGATAAACCAGGGAAAGGGCATGACGTCGAGGTTAGCCAATACGTTGGCAGGTACCAGCGCCAGGATGAGCCAAAGCCATTTGTACCGGGTAGTCGTGTGTTGTACGTAATACAAAAAAAAGACGGGAGCGAACCAGGCGGCTGCCGGGACAAGCCACTTGGGCGACAGCAGCAGCGTACAGACAGCCCCGGCCAGTAGCAAAGCCGCAGAAAGCAGTGAGCCGGATAGGCCTATGGAGCGCAGGTTGATCAAGCGTTGCATGGAGTTAATTGGTAAGGTTCCAGGCAAAGGTGATGGGCGTCTCCTCATGATTTCGACCGACTTTCGGAAGTCGAACGCATTTTTGTCCGTTCGACTTTAGGGCAACAGAAAGTCAAACGTCGTTCGCCCGTTTTCTGAAGTCGCTGGGTGTCTGGCCGGTATATTTTCTGAACAGGGTATTGAACGACGATTTGGAGTTGAAGCCTACCTGATAGAGCACTTCCAGTACCGTAAGTTTGGCATCAGACGATTGACTCAACAAGCGTTTGGCCTCGTCGATGCGGTATCGGTTGATATAATCAAAAAAGTGCTGGCCTAATCCTTCGTTCAGGGCGACCGAAAGCACTTTTGGCCGGACTCCCAGCCGACTGGCTAGCTGGTCGAGCGTTAACTCCGGCTCTAAATAGGGCTTGTGGGTAGCCATATAGTTGGCTAGCTGATTGAGGATCGGGGTGTGGTTTGAAGCCGGTAGTTCAACCCGACCATCTGAATCGTGAGAGGCTGGTCGATCCCGGCGCGATACGTTTTCCAGATCTTCGGCTGCTAATCCGGCAAACAATTCGGGCGAGCGAAGGGCCCGGAGTAAAAAGCGATTGATAAACCACAGCAGTGCCAGCAGTAAGGCGATCAGTACCAGTAGTTCGTAAGTAACCAAAGGCGTATACGCGATGGCCGTACGAACCAGGCTAAGCAGAAAAAACAGCAGAAAGAAAAGAAGGGTATAGGAAAGCCAGTTCAGGTTCTTGTTCTGAACAGCCGAAAACTGATTAGTTAGTGCGCGTTTATAGCGGCTAAGCAGGCGTAGCGATACCAATAGATAGGTGAAGAAATGGGCAAGAATCAGTGCGGATACCATGTAAAACGCTGGTGGAAGCTGCTGATCCAGAATGTCGCGCAGAATTTGCCGTTGCTGTTCTATCGGTTGCTCATGATAAGCAGCCAGTGAGGTAGCGGTTAGCAGAACAAAGGGTAATCCATGCAGCCAATAGTACCAGCGTGGGCGAAAATCGCGGTAAATCACGGACTTTGTGTGTAGCCAGAGTAGCGGCCCAAAAAGCAGTACCAGGTCAGTGCCCCAGAGTCCCCAGGCCGGGTAGTTGAAATAGACGCCCTTAACCAGCAGCAAGGTATCGAGCAGGTTCAGACCCAGTGCCGCAAAGAAGCTGCCCAGCAGACCATTGCTGATTCGTTTGCCCCGGTCCAATGTGACTAGAAACAGGCTGACAAACAGCAACTGAAAAATCAGGAAGCATAGCAGTACATCCGTAAACCCAAACGACATATAACAGAGACTTTGACCTGGTTCGCTATCAAATATCGGCATTTGCAGACAGACAGCTACCTTTGCCCTACTTAATCGTAGTTCTGGACTCGTATGCTATCCTTCCGCCTGAATGTTTTTTATACCGTTGCCAAGCGACTGAGTTTCACCAAAGCAGCCGCTGAGTTGTATGTCACGCAGCCTGCCGTAACGAAACACATTCAGGAGCTTGAACATCAGTTTGGAACCGCTCTGTTCGACCGTCGGGGCAATCAGATCAGCCTGACAGCCGCCGGGAATATTCTGCTTCGCCATGCCGAAACCATCATGGCAACCTACCGCCAGCTTGAGTTCGATATGAACGCCCTCAAAGGCGAATCGAGAGGGTCTTTGCGGGTAGGGGCCAGTACGACTGTCGCGCAATACGTGATTCCGCCTGTACTGGCGCGTTTTCATGAACAATCTGCCGATGTAGCCATCTCGCTGTTGAGTGGAAATACGGAACAGATTGAACAGCAGTTGCTCAACGATGAAATTGACCTGGGGCTGGTAGAAGGCCGAACGCACCATAGTGATATTCGCTATACACCATTTGTAAAAGATGAGCTGGTGCTGATCTGCCGGGCCGATCATTCGTTGGCTAATCGCGACGAGATTACGCTGGAAGAGCTGCGAGCTATTCCAGTCGTTTTGCGCGAGCGGGGGTCTGGCTCGCTCGAAGTGATTGAACATGCGTTAAGGGGCGTGGGCATTCGGCTGTCTGACCTGACCGTAGAAATGCATTTAGGAAGTACGGAAAGCATTAAATCATACCTCAGCAATTCACGCTGCATGGCGTTTATTTCTGTTTTTGCAGTCCAGCAGGAATTACAGGCCGGTACGCTGAAAGTGCTCGATGTGCAGGGGCTTACTATCGAACGGGATTTGTATTCCATCCAATTGCAGGGGGTTAGCGAAGGGCTCGCCGACACGTTCATGCGCTTTGCCCGCCAGCACTACAAGCGAGGGTAAGTAGTCTGGAGTAAAGGCCTACGAGTAGAGTTACCCGCTGCCCTTACCCCTTTGCTCCAGACTACTTTGTATAACCAAATTCGCCAGTAGCTTTCGGGTTCATCAAAGACTTTGGTTAACCGCAGCCGATTGGCCGTAGCATTTAGAATCGGTACAGCCGAAATCACGTATTGCCCATTGAGCGACGTCATAGCCTGGGTGTCGATCTGTAAATGGCTGACGGAACGGTGCTGCGTTTTCCCAAACAGATAATTCATCCCCAGTTCAGCCGTGTATAAATAGGCTCGGCACGCGTAGGCATCGTAATAAACCCGCATTTGCCGGGTGCCTTTGGCGAGTTCGGTAGCGATGATCTTTCGAAAGGCGTGTTTGTACGCTAAGGGGTAATTGTTCTGGTAACTATCGAGCGTATAAAACCCATTAAACTGGGCAACGGATGGGTGCATGCCCAGGCAGATGACGCGGTAACTGGACGGAGCCTGACCAATATAATCACGAATCTGGGTGAACTGCTTTTCGGCAAAAAATGCCCGAAACGATGGGTATTGCGCTTCGGTAATCAGCCCAGCCGATTTGCCAATGTTGATGCGCCATTCTTTATTCGCAAGGATCATGAGCGCGAACTGCAAGGCCAGAAACAGCGAAACCACGTTCGAAGGCTGATTTCCACCTCCTCGCTCCAGTCGCCCTGCTCCAGTCAACCTGTTTCCCGTTCCCAGCTCTCTGAGGGCCATGGCAAAGAGGATGAACCAGAGCGTTGGAAGCAGAAAGTAGAAACGATCAAACTGAAATACACGAAACTCAAGGCCCAAGGTACTATCCCCCAACCCAACAACAAGATAGTGGTAAAACCCATGAATCAGACAAATAAGTACCGCCAGCATAGGCAACCCGGCCAGCCACCAGACAGCGTTGGAATTGCCCCGCCGATAGGCTTTCCAGCCACTCAGTCCGGCCGCTATCAGAATACCCAGCGTCAGGAAAGCGCCTGTATTGAACATCGGCCACAAAAATAAATCGGCGCTCCGGCGCACACTGTCCATAAGGCGCATCGAACGTAGCTGACTATAATCGAACTCAACGCGTTGGGAGATATAGGTTTGGTGAACAAAGCCGTAAATCAGTTCCCACTCACTGGCCAGGTAGAGCAAGGAGAGCGTGAGTAGACCGTTTAGATAGGGCCAGTTCAGTTGTCGATTTCTAAGCATATGAACCAGTCCCAAAACCCCCATAGCAACGCAAACGAAGAGGCCCGCCCAGACGAAGAACGAATAGAACGGGAACAAAAGAATAATAGCCCAGTCGGTCCAGCGTGCCCGGTTCATCAGAAGATTGAGAAACGCAAACAGCAGCAGGGGCTGACCCGTAACCGATGCACCATGAACGATGTAGCAGGGAACCAGGGCAAACAAAAATGCAATAGCTACCCGGATAAAGGCCCAGATGGGCTCCTGCAAAATGTATCGGCGCAGCAAGGCATACATACCCCAGAAGCCAATGCCATGCACAGCCGCAAAATTGACAACCTGAGCTACGTAGGGCGGAAAGGCCCAGAACGACAGTACTTCAAAATTTAATCCTGTCCGGAATGCGGAGCGTGGTATGCCCCGAAACGGACCACCGCTCATCATATTTGGAATAAAGGTACTCAGATCAAAATTGAAGGCAGTACGGGTTAATTTGAGCAGATAGAGGTAAAGAAAATCGCTGTCCAGATTATCGTGGATCGTCAGGTAAGCACCTTCGCCAAGCCAGATGTACGGCAAAACATACAAGCCTAACAAACCTATGGCAATGAACAGATACGTTCTTTCAGAAATGGAATAACTCGTTTTGGTAGAAGAGGGCATAATCAACTAACCTGATAGATTGTCAAAATCTACTAGATGGAAGGGGACGAAAATACTGAAATTTGGCGATATGGCGGGACTGCCAGTGGGCATGAGGCTTTTTTGTACTTTTACGGCAAATCCAATCATCATGCAAACGTCTGCTAGCCTTATTTTATGGGCTGGGTTAACGCTCACCGCATTTTCGGTTCATGCACAAACCCGACCAACTAAAGTTGTAAAATACAGCCTTCCTGAAGCCTCAATCTCCCGAACGGAAGTAGAAGTCCATATGCGGTTTCTGGCGTCTGATGAATTACAGGGGCGTCGGACGGGCGAACCTGGCAATCGAACAGCCGCCCGATACATTGCTGAACAGTTTCGGCTACTAGGTCTTAAACCCGCAGCTGGTACCGACAGTCAGCCAGATTATCTTCAACCTATAAACCTTGAAAAAGCGAGGTCCGCTACGTCGGCCTCACTCCTGATTGGAAAAGATACACTCCTGATTGGCAAACAACTGGTTGTCATGTCGGGAGCACCAACTAACATTTCAGGAGAGGTAATTTATGTGGGCTATGGCTTGACGGATGGTGAAGATGGATATAAGGGCCGGGACGTGAAAGGGCGAATTGTGGTAGCGCAGGGTGGTTCGCCCGAAGCCAAAGGGCCTGGCGATATTATTCGGGCGGCCTCCGAAAAACGGAAAATGGCAACCCAAAAAGGGGCAGCTGCGCTCATTGAACTGTACAGTGAAGCCATGCCCTGGGGTTTTGTGAGCCAGTACTTTAGCCGTGAGCAACTGACAATGGCTACCTCAGCCGACGGCAAAACTCCCCTAACGCATGTATGGGTCAACAACGCCAATAATCAGTATAAGCAACTGAAGGAAGCTGGACAGATGGTAACCTTACGCACTTCGGGCCGTCTGCAGACGATTACCTCGTCGGCCAATGTAGCAGGAATAATTGAGGGGGCCGATCCTAAACTGAAGAACGAATATGTCATTTTATCAGCCCATTTCGACCATGTTGGCGTTGGGCAGCAGGGAGGAAACACGTACCAGCCTACCGATAGTATTTTTAACGGTGCCCGTGATAATGCCATTGGCGTAGTTGCTTTACTGGAGTCGGCTAAAACGCTAATGCAGCAGCGGCCAAAGCGTTCCGTACTCGTATTGGCACTGACTGGCGAAGAGGTTGGCCTTCTGGGTAGCCGTTATTATGCCGAGCATCCACTGGTACCCTTAAAGCAAACCATTTTTGATCTTAATTCGGACGGTGCCGGTTACAATGATACAACCGTGGTATCAGTCATAGGGCTAGAACGAACGGGGGCTAAGACCGAAATTGAAGCAGGTGCCAAAGCTTTTGGGCTGGGTGTTTTTGCCGAGCCTGCTCCCGAACAAGGCCTGTTTGACCGATCAGATAACGTTCAGTTTGCTGCCAAAGGCATCCCGGCCCCGACATTCTCGGCTGGTTTCAAAACGTTTGATGCGGCCATTGGCAAATACTACCATCAGGCCATAGATAATCCCGAATCGCTGGATTTTAACTATGTGCTTCGATTTTGCCAGGCTTACGCCCGCGCAGCTCGATTAATTGCAGATCGGGCAACACGCCCCCAATGGTCGGCAGGCGATAAGTACGAAGCGGCCGGGAAAGCGTTATATGGACAACAGTAGAGTTCTACCAATCACGCTTTTATCAACGTAATGAACCAATTAACCCGGATTGAAACCGTTTGACGGCCTGGAAAACTAAATGGCTGGCCGCTACGTTTATAAATTAGTAAAGACACCCTGTTATGCTACTCAAATATCTCTTCATTATCACGCTGATTATTCTGTTCGTCCCGCCAGTGCGTCGATTTGTATTTTACTTACTGGTTGGTCGCCAACTGGTTAAAGAGCAAAAACGGCAGGGCGATGTTCGGGGAAGTCGTCGGGAAGGAGATGTCCGCGTAGAGAACCGACCGAAAGAAAACGGTTCCCGTTTCAAAGGTGGGGATTATGTGGATTATGAAGAGGTCAAATAGATAGACTCAATTTTTAATTGAAATAAAATGTCCGCTGGGTATTCCCCAGCGGACATTTTATTTGGCCGTTGTTTCTTCTTCTTTTTTGTATTTCACAGCCAGACCCGTCATAATATAGCCGTTGTCGGTCATGGATGTGTAGTAGGTGTATTTGACCGCTACCAACGCATCGGCGCCAATGTTTTTGGCCTGTAGGGTCAGGCGGGCCAGCATCAGTTCTTTTTGCTGCATGTCGTTCCCCCGGCTCAGCATTCGTTTGTTGCGCTCGTCCAGTTGCCGGGCTGAGAGTTGTACCTCGCCTTTTACTTCTAAGTCCTGCAAGGGGTCGAAAGGGCGAGCGGGCCGTTGATTTTCGTAGAACACATCGACCGGGTAATGCGTCTTGTTCTGAAGATAAAGAACAGGCCGGAAGCAACTGCTCAGGAGGGCCGAAATAAACAGCGCGCCCATTAACCCAATGGTTTTATTTTCTGTAAAATTCTTCATCTCATCAACACATCTTCTACCACTCGTGGATAATGCAGGTGTTCCAATATCTGAACCTTTTGGGCTACGTCCTCGGGGGAGTCGGTTGGTAAAACCGGGCAACTGGCCTGAAAAATAATCTGCCCTTCGTCGTAGCGCTCGTTTACATAATGAATCGTAATGCCCGACTCGGTTTCGCTGGCCGCTACAACCGCTTCGTGAACAAAGTGGCCATACATGCCCTTACCTCCAAATTTAGGTAATAACGCCGGGTGGATGTTAATAATTTTATTGGGAAAAGCCTGGACCAATTTGCTGGGCATCAGCCACATAAAGCCTGCCAGTACGATTAAGTCAATGGATTGGTTCAGGAGCAGTTGGGTGATCCGGTCGGTATCGTAAAACGTTTGCCGGTCAAAGAGCAAAACCGGGGTGTGCAACTGGGTTCCGAATCCACGGCGGGCCCGATCAATAACCCCCGCTTTAGGGTTGTTCGATGCAATCAATGAAATCTCAACGCTGGCATTATCAGCAAAATACGCAGCAATTTTCTCGGCGTTGGAGCCGGAGCCAGAAGCAAACAGGGCGATTCGTTTCAAAGGATATAAAAGTCAGCACACATCAGAGATAATCATTACGCCAGTGGTAACTTCATGTTTCGTAGAAACTGGCCACCATTGGCTAACGACTAACGGCCCGAAATTACAACTTTTGCCTATTTTTGTGGGTATTAGCTTCTATTTCTATGCTGGCGACCAACCAACTTTCCTTTGCATATAATCCCACTAAGCAGTTTACGTTTCCCGATGTGTACTGCGCCAATCGGGAAGCACTCCTGATTCTGGGTCGGTCGGGAACGGGTAAAACAACGTTCCTGCACCTGCTGGCATTGTTGCTGAAGCCCAAAAGCGGCTCGGTTACCATCGACGAAACCGACCTGACCAAGTTGAGCGTATCCGAAACAGCCGCTTTTCGGGCCAAACACGTGGGTATTGTTTTCCAGAAACCTCATTTTGTTAGCTCGTTATCTGTGCTTGACAATCTGCTACTGGCCAATTATTTAGCTGGTAAATCGCAGGATAAAGCGCGCGCAAAGGAACTAGCCGGCCAATTAGGGTTCGGTGATCATCTGGATAAAAAAACGCATCAGCTCAGCCAGGGCGAACAGCAACGGGTCAGCATAGCCCGGGCCGTTATGAATCAGCCCGGAGTTATTCTGGCCGATGAACCAACGTCTAGCCTTGATGATGAAAATACGGGGCGGGTCGTGCAACTCCTGCGCGAACAGTCGGAGCAGATTGGGGCCAGCCTGATTGTGGTCACCCACGACCAGCGTTTGAAAGATGCCTTTCAGAATCGTGTCGCCTTGTAATTATTTCTGGATTCTGATTCGCAACGAACTATGCGCCTTTATCTCATTCTCTTTTTATTGATTTCTACCACGCTTCTGGGCCAGAACCGGAAGAAAAAAGATTATCTGGTTACCCTGACAACGCCCTACGGCCCTATGCGGTTGGTGCTGTACGATCAGACACCGAAACATAAAGACAATTTCATCAAACTGGTCGATCAGAAGTTTTACGACAGCCTTTTGTTTCATCGCATTATTCCCCTGTTTATGATCCAGGGTGGTGATCCAAACTCACGTAAAGCCAAAGCGGGTGATCCACTCGGTAGTGGTAGCATTGGCGAACGTATACCAGCCGAGTTTGTACCGACGCTCTTTCATAAAAAAGGAGCATTGGCGGCCGCTCGCGACAACAATCCCGAAAAAGCGTCGAGTGCCTGCCAGTTTTATATTGTACAGGGTCGGGTTTGGGATGAAACGGCACTTCAAAAGCAGGTTGAACGTATTCAGACCATGAAAGGCCACGTACCAACCGACGAGCAGAAACAGGTGTACAAAACGCTTGGGGGCGCTCCCCATCTGGACGGTAACTATACTGTTTTTGGCGAGGTAATTGATGGACTGGCCATAGTGGATAGTATTGCCAAACAACCCCGCGACGAAATGGACCGCCCGGTCAAGGACGTTCGTATGAGCATGAAAGGCGATTGGGTGAAGAAAAAGAAAATAACGAAACAATATCATTACCAGTATTAGGAGCGGGGAGCGAGTAATACTGGTATAGGCATACTTATGAAAAGAATTCTTATTACTGGGGCCAATGGCCTGTTGGGGCAGAAACTGGTCGACTTATTGACGAAGCAACCGAACGTTGACCTGATTGCAACTGCTCGTGGTGCCAATCGACTACCGTATGCTGATGGGTATACCTATCGATCCATGGACATTACGGATCGGCAGGAAGTGCTGGCTATAATTGGTGAGGTAAAACCCGACGTGGTTATCCACGGAGCCGCCATGACCGATGTGGATAAGTGCGAAGTTCAGAAAGATGCCTGTTGGGCGCAGAACGTCCATGCGGTTGAATACATCGTTGAAGCCTGCCGGGCCACCAATGCCTTTCTGGTGCACGTTTCGACGGACTTTATCTTCGATGGCGCGGCTGGCCCTTACGACGAAACCGCCGAAGCAAACCCAATCAGTTTTTATGGCTGGAGCAAGCAGGCTGGCGAATCGGTGGTCAGGCATTCCGATTTACGGTGGGCCATTGCCCGGACTGTCCTCGTCTATGGCATTGCTCATGACATGAGCCGTAGTAACATTATCTTGTGGGTCAAGAAATCGCTGGAAGACGGTAAGAATATTAAAGTTGTTACGGACCAATGGCGGAGCCCAACCCTGGCCGAAGATCTGGCCATGGGCTGCTACCTGATTGCCGATAAAGAAGCGGAAGGTATTTTTAATATTTCGGGCAAAGAAGTACTGACCCCGTATGAAATGGCCATCAAAACCGCCGATTACTTTGGTCTTGATACGTCATTGATTGCTCAGGCAGATGCCTCTACATTCACGCAGGTAGCCCGTCGGCCACCGCGTACGGGCTTTATACTGGATAAATCCCGTACCGTTTTGGGATACGATCCGCACAGTTTTGAAGAAGGGATCGCTGTGCTGGCTAGCCAACTCAAGCCGAAGGAAGCATGAGCCAGGTGAAAATTTACGGGGTGCGCGAGCATCTGTTACCCATCCGGAAACTGTTGTCCGATGCCATTCATGCGTGTGTGGTCGAAGCCCTTCAGTTTCCGGAAAACAAGCGTGCACACCGTTTTTTCTATCTCGACAACGAAGATTTTTTCCGACCGGCTACCGCATCAGAGCGGTACATTATCCTGGAGTTTCTAATGATGGAGGGCCGTACTGTCGATACGAAGAAAAAGCTTATTCACCTACTCTATGAACGAGTCTGCCCGGTGGCTCATATACCTGTTACCGACCTCGAAATCTGCATTCTGGAAAGTCCGGCATATAACTGGGGCTTTCGGGGAATGACAGGTGACGAGATTACGCTAAATTATAAAGTCAACGTCTGATTTTGGGTACATTTTTGCCGCATACTCCGGTAGTGACCATCATCATGGCTACCTACAATCGGAGCAATATCGTAACATATGCTATTCAGACTGTATTGAGCCAAACAGAGCAGGATTGGGAGTTGCTGGTCATCGGTGATCACTGCACCGATAATACAGCGGACGTAATCGCTTCGTTCAATGACCCCCGTATCCGCTTTATCAATCTCCCCGCCAATATCGGAGAGCAGTCAGGGCCTAATAATGTTGGATTGAAACAGGCTCGTAGTGAGTTTATTGCTTTCTTAAATCATGATGATTTGTGGTTTTCAAATCACCTTGCTGCCTGCCTGGATACCATTCGCTTGACAACGGCCGATTTAGTTTTTGGTGTATGTGCGCTGGTTATGCCTGATGGGCAGGTCAATATTGGCGAAGTGATGCCTGATAGCAAGTATCATCCAGCCTATTTTATACCAGCTTCGGGCTGGCTTTTCCGAAAGGAAATAGTAAATGAGGTCGGCTATTGGCTGTCATATAGGGCCATCTGGCTGTATCCATCGCACGATTGGCTTAGACGAGTGTATCGCAAAGGCAAACGGATAGTACCTATCCGACAATTAACCTGGTTGGCTATTCCTTCAGGCAACCGAAAGAATTCCTATTCGGAACGACAATCGGAGGAGCATGCGTATTATTTCTCCCAAATCAGCACAAATCCAGCCTTCAAAGAGGAATTATTGACAAAAGTTGTGTTTGACCAGCGAGAGCAGCAGAGCCGCTTTGAAGGAGGAAAACTAATGTGGCAGGGCGCCAAAAACACTATAAAGAAGCGATTTATAGCCTTGGGCCTGACTCCTGTAGAACTACGGTTTATGTGGCAATTTTGGTGGAAAGGCAAAGCACTTGATAAACTTCGACAAACGCGAGGCCTTCCTAAACTTAATAGAAATGAATAATTGGCAACTAAACGGTTTGCAGAAAGATCAGCAAAGTATCACTTCCGACTGGATTTTCGCATCTCAGTCATTGATTGAAGGCGTTCAGGTGAAGGAGGTTAAAAATGTCATTAAGCAGAGAGGTTATTTAACCGAAATTTATCGTAAAGATTGGCAGTTAGACGACCTATCGGTTGAACAGGTATTTCAGATCGCTATGAATCCAGGTAGCATTTCGGCCTGGCATGCGCATGAACTAACGACAGATCGACTTTTTGTATCGCTGGGCACCATTAAGGTTGTGTTGTATGATTCACGGCAAAACTCCCCGACGTATAAGTGCATCAATGAGTTTCTGATTAGCGATTTACGACCTCAGTTGGTAAGTGTGCCCCCTCAGGTT
The DNA here is from genome assembly GCF_000374025.1 of Spirosoma panaciterrae DSM 21099. GTDB lineage: Bacteria > Bacteroidota > Bacteroidia > Cytophagales > Spirosomataceae > Spirosoma > Spirosoma panaciterrae. The sequence goes on from NZ_KB893181.1 coordinate 119,137, forward strand.
TGGCATGGCGTCAAAAATATTGGTTCTGATACCGCTATTCTGCTTAATCTGGTCGATAAAGCGTATCAATATGAAGCGCCTGACCACTGGCGTATTCCGGCTAATAGCTCTGAGATTCCTTATCAAATTTGAATCATGACCCTATCGGTAAAAGTTAAACCGGGTAGTAAAGTAGACCAGTTATTCTATGATGCTGCCGGAATGCTGAATGCTAAAATTAAAGCCCCAGCACAGGATGGTAAAGCCAATGCGTACCTGGTTGAATTTTTGGCTAAACAAATCGGGGTTGCCAAGTCCAGTGTGACCCTTGTGGCTGGTTTTACCAATCCGCACAAACGGCTTGAACTGCATGTCGATAAAGAGATAGGCGAACGTTTCCTGGCTCAGATAAAGGAGTCCCAGGAAGTACGTTAATGTCAAACGAATATTGAACGGTATAGACAACTCATTTTGGGTTGTCTTTTTTGTTGTCACTTATTTATTGATTTGTCAATTAGCCGTATCTTTAGCAAGCAAACTGCCCAATCATCATTATAAAATTTGGTAATACCAATGAGAAACTGTACAAATCTTTTATTGGCTCTTTTGCTGGTGCCAACGCTTCTGGTAGCGCAGGCCAAGAAAGGGGCCAAGTCCGTCGACAAGCTTGATAAATTGAAGCAGGAAGCCGTGGCGGCTGTAGAAGCCAATTCGGCACTTGCCCAGCAAATTAACGACATGCTGTTCAGTTTTGCCGAACTGGGCTTTCAGGAAGAAGAGTCGTTCGAATACTTGACCGGCCTGCTGAAAAACGAAGGGTTTACCGTAAAAACAGGTATATCGGGCATTCCAACGGCCTGGGTCGCTACCTGGGGGTCGGGTAAACCGCTCATCGCGATCGGCTCCGACATCGACTGTATTCCGAAAGCCAGTCAGAAGCCGGGCGTAGCCTACAAAGACCCTATTGTGGAAGGGGCACCTGGGCATGGCGAAGGCCACAATTCAGGACAGGCGCTGAACATCGTAGCGGTGTTGGCCGTGAAAAAGCTGATGGAGCGCGAGAAAATTCCGGGGACGCTGATGCTTTGGCCGGGTGTTGCCGAAGAACTCGTTGGCACGAAAGCCTTCTATGTGCGGGACGGGTATTTCAAAGATGTGGACGCCTGTATTTTCACCCACGTAGGCAATAATCTGGGGGTATCCTGGGGAGATAATGGCAACAACGGGCTCGTATCGGTAAAGTTCAGTTTTGAAGGTCAGGCGGCTCATGCAGCCGGGGCGCCCTGGCGCGGCCGAAGCGCGCTGGATGCGGTTGAATTGATGAACGTAGGCTGGAACTTCCGTCGTGAACACCTTGAGCTTACCCAGCGTTCGCACTATGTAATCTCCGACGGGGGCGATCAACCCAACGTAGTGCCTTCGAAAGCATCAGTCTGGTATTATTTCCGCGAACGTACTTATCCCAAAATCAAAAAGCTCTTCGAAACGGGCGTCAAAATTGCTGAAGGGGCTGCGTTGATGACCGACACGAAATTCAGCTACGAAATTTTAGGGTCGGCCTGGCCAGTACATACCAACAAAGCGATGGCGATTGCCGCTTACGAGAACATTAAAAAAGTGGGCTTACCCACCTGGACGGACGAAGACCAACTACTGGCACGTGCTTCGCAACTGGAACTTCAGGCTCCTAAAATGAGCGGACTGGCTACCAAACTTGATTCGATGAGTTTACCGACCTCGTCGGCTCCGGTAGTAATGATGGGGGGGCAGGCCATGACGTCTATGGGTGGAGGTTCCGACGATATAGCTGATATATCGTGGTCGCTGCCGACGATTGTGCTACGTTATCCAAGTAATATTCCAGGCTTGCCGGGCCACCACTGGGCGAATGCCATTTCGATGGCGACACCCATTGCCCATAAGGGCGTTGTCTACGGGGCCAAAGCCGAAGCCATGACCTTGCTCGATCTGCTGATGAAGCCCGAGTTGATTAAAGATGCCTGGGCTTATTATCGGGATGAGCAAACTAAAGATATCAAATACGAACCGTTGATTTCGTCGAAAGAAAAGCCCGCCATCTATCTGAATAAGAAAATTATGGACGAGTTTAAACCCAAACTGTCGACGTTCTATTACGATCCTACGAAATATAAAACCTATCTGGAACAGCTTGGTATTAAGTACCCGACCGTTCGCGACGATCAGCGAGAAGCCGTGAAGAAGCAACTGGAAAAAGATAAAGCCGAAAAATCGACGCCAGCCGCTAAAGTATCGTCTTCGCGGTCGGAGTAGGAGTAGGAACCCAACAATAGAGTCCGTTATGACATCCCGAAAGCACAGCTTTTTCGGGATGTCATGTTTACGGCGGGTCTTACTTCCCTTTTTGTTTTTCTAGGTAGGCTATCATTTGGGCCAAAGCTCGGGAGCGGTGGCTCATCCCGTTTTTCTCTTCAATCCGCATTTCGGCAAACGTTCGGTCATGGCCATCGGGCAGAAATACAGGATCATAGCCAAAGCCGCCTTCGCCACGAGGCTCGGTTAGAATCTGGCCTTCAATAACGCCCTCAAACTGATGTTCGACCCCTTGCAGGATCAGGGTAAATACCGTAATGAATCGGGCTTTGCGGTTGCCGTTGTCGGCAAGTTTCGTCAAAAGCTTCTCGATGTTCTTTTCTGCATCGCGACTACCCGAATAGTGGGCCGAATCGACGCCGGGTTCGCCATTAAGAGCATCCACTTCCAGGCCCGAATCATCGGCAAAGCACGACACACCGAAATGAGTCCAGACATATTCAGCTTTCTGGCGGGAGTTCCCGGCTATCGTTCCCGTTGTTTCGGGGAGTTCGTCGGTACAGCCAATGTCGCGTAGCGTTTTTAGAGCAAACGAGTTACCAAGTTGACCAGCTACTTCGTCGAGTTTGTGTTGATTGTTGGTAGCAAAACAGAGTTCCATCATCAACAAAAAAAGCCGTTTACAGGTACAACTGCAAACGGCTTTTGGGAGGAATGGCAATTTCTTACCGACTGGGCTGTGGCATACCGGGCTGCGCTGGTCCCTGCTGACCTTTCTGAATATCCAACAGCTCAATGTCGAACAAAAGCACCGAGTTGGCTGGGATTTTCGGATTCGCTCGTGAGCCATAGGCTAGTGTCGAAGGAATAATCAGCGTGGCTTTTTCGCCTTTGTGCATCTTCATCACGCCTTCTTCCCAACCTGGAATGACCTGTCCTACACCAATGGGGAATTGGACAGGTTCACCACTTGCCTGTGGATTGAGGCTTTTTTCCGAGCTGTCAAAAACAGTTCCGTTCAATAACTTGCCTGTGTAACGCACTTTAACGATTTCGCCCGCTTTGGGAGCAGGACCACTCGAAGGTTGCGTTACGATATAATAAACGCCCGACTGGGTTTTCTGGCCTTTGCCAGCTAAGCCATTTTTAGCCACATAACTATCAATAACTTTCGCATCAATCCCTTTTTGCTTGTCGAAATCAGCCGCCTGCTGTTTCTTATATTCATCCTCAGTCTGCACATTCAGGACTTTTACCGCTATGCCGATATCCGTACCTTTTTGAACGCCCGGTGGCAGCGGCTGCATGGCCCGTGTGAAAAGCGAATCGGCACTCACATAGAACGTTGCGCTGTCGCCTTTGCCCAGCATGGCCAGCCCTTCTTCGTAGGAACCCTTAAAAGGGGGAACCTGCAGCAACATCTGAAAAGGAGCCCCTTCTTTATGCGTATCGCGCAGAACTGAATCTTTGTTGTTCATCAGGGTAAGGTGGAGCGTCAGAATGTCGCCAACTTTTCCCTTACGAGTGCCTTCTGATTGTTCGTGAATTTGGTACTTCAGGCCGTTTTCCGTTACCTGAACGCGGTTTTTACCGCAGGCCGCTACCACAGCGACGATCAGGGCGGTTTTCCCGAAATTTTTGAGAGACATGAGCGATTATTAGTTGTTTATTTAAGATTACTTCAGGTTTAAGGTTTCAGGCTTCTGACTGCCGAAGGATAATCAAAAGGTGAAATCCAGAAAAAATTAAACAGTTTGCAGCAGTAACTGCTGGTACAAGGGTATTATTGATAAGAGCTTTTTCTCAGTTTCGGCCATCGATAACTTAGAACGACCACCAGCGGCATTCCGATGCCCTCCGCCATCAAAATGTGTACTGGCCAGATCCCGGACTGAAAAATCACCGATGGACCGGAAGGATAGCCGGATTTCATCTACCCGGTCAATAAGAATAGCCGCCATCACGACCCCTTCGACAGCCAGCGCATAATTGACCATGCCTTCTGTGTCGCCTGTTTTGGATCGATACCGCTTCAACTCCGCATCGGTCAAGGTGATGTAGGCAAACTTATATTCAGGTAACACCTTCAGTTTTTCGTTCAATACGTACCCAAGCATCCGAAACTTGTCGAGTGATACATTGTCGAAAATACGTCGATGGATACTACTGACATCAATGCCCAGATCAACTAGTTCGGCTGCCATACGATGCACATTGCCGGTTGTGTTGGAATGCCGAAACGAGCCGGTATCCGTCATCAGGCCAGCATACAGGCATTCGGCTATAGGTACATCGATGAGTGCCTGATCGCCCAGTTGTACGATCAGCCGGAAAATGAGTTCGGCCGTAGCAGCCGCTTTGGGATCCCAAAGGGCTAAATCGGCAAACGACTCAGGCTCAAGATGATGGTCGATCAGCACTTTACGGGCACGCGCCTGCCGTACCAGTGGGGCCAGCTCGCGAATCCGGTCGAGACTGGAAAAATCGAGGCAGCAAATAACGGTACTTTCGTCAATGAGCCGACTGACTGAATTGCGCACTTTTTCATCAAAAGCAACGACGGTATCATTACCTGGCATCCAGTAGAGGCTTTGTGGATAGTCTGTCGGCGTTACAACCGTAACCCGATGACCTTTTTTCCGAAGATAGCTCGCCAAACCCAGCGACGACCCCATGGCATCGGCATCTGGATTCTGGTGAGTTGTAATCAGCACGGTTTGCGGATGTTCGAGCAGCGTGCCAATTGCTTCAATGTCTTGCATACATAAACGGCCTTGGCCGTAATCAAAACCCAAAAATAAGAAATAATACGATTTACGGTTGGTTCTTTGCTGTGCCTGATAGGTAAAGGGCTAGTTGTCAAGTATTTATTTTAGTAATTAGCTCTGTCTGCCGTTTTGCGGACCGTTAAATATTTTTAATGAATGGTCGTGTTTTTAAGAACAGCGCGGCATTTTGAATGGAAGTGTCTACCTTTGCAGCCAAATAAAATTTGGATATTAATATCCCAAAATGGCAACGAATCGCACTTTCACCATGATCAAGCCTGATGCCGTAGAGGCAGGGCATTCTGGAGCAATTATCAAACTGATTGAAGAAGCGGGCTTCCGTATCGTCGCAATCAAAAAGACGCTGCTAACGAGCGAACGCGCTGGCCAGTTTTACGCTGTTCACCGGGAGCGCCCTTTTTACAACGACCTACGGGCCTACATGTCATCGGGCCCCATCATTCCGATGATTCTGGAAAAGGAGAACGCTGTTGCTGACTTCCGCAAACTTATTGGTGCTACCAATCCGGCCAATGCTGAAGAAGGAACCATTCGGAAGCTGTATGCCAAATCGATGGAGGCCAATGCTATTCATGGTTCGGACTCGGACGAAAACGCTGAAATCGAGAGCAATTTCTTTTTCGCAGGTACCGAGCAGTATTAAATCTTAGTAGTAGGAGCGAGTAGTGAGTAATAGGAGTTGCTGACGCAAAATCCATTGATGCGTCAGCAACTCCTGTTACTCACTACTCGCTCCTACTACTTTTTCATAATACTTACAAAAGTCTTTCAACTCGCAGACCTCACATTTGGGTGCGCGAGCCAGGCAGATGTAGCGGCCGTGTAGAATAAGCCAGTGATGGGCTTTGGGTACGTATTGTTTCGGAATATGTGCCATTAACGCTTTTTCGACAGCCAGAGGGGTAGTTGCCGTAAGGGGCGCTAAACCCAGCCGATGCGAAACTCGGAACACGTGCGTATCGACTGCCATTGTCGGTTCGTTATAGACTACCGACAAGATCACATGGGCTGTTTTACGTCCTACGCCCGGTAGCGTTTGCAGTTCTTCCAGTGTTGCCGGTATTTCTCCCTCAAACCGTTCCATCAGCGCCCTCGCCATGCCGACCAGGTGCTTTGCCTTGTTGTTAGGGTAAGACACACTTCGGATATACGTAAACACCTCATCGACCGATGCTGCTGCCAGAGATTCTGCTTCTGGAAAACGCGCAAACAAAGCGGGGGTAATCTGATTGATTCGCTTGTCGGTGCATTGGGCCGATAAAATAACCGCTACCAGTAATTCGTATGGATTTGTGAAGTGAAGTTCGGTCTTAGGTTCGGGGTAGTGTAGGGTAAAATAATCCAGGAAGCGCCGGAACCGTTCTTTCTTTAGCATAATAGGTAAGTATTCATTGAGCGGGGCACAAACAGCCATAGCCGGAAACTATCCGGCTGGTTAGAATGACACAGCAAGATAGCTTTCGGCTACGCAGCTTCCCGCTGCACCCAAAATCTGCCGATTACGAATGGCGCAATCGGGCAGGCGGGTTTAAGGGATGGTTTTGGGAATAATCCAGAATAGTCTGAACGGTGTCGGGCCTGGGTTGGCGCTCGATTTTATTCATCAAAGCTCTCAATTCGAGGGCTTCGAGGAAGAACGTCATCAACTCCGGTTCCGACATCAGCGCGTCTTCAATGAGCAGGTTTTCCTCGGCTGAGGTCTCCTCATAGACATACCGGATCACATCATCTTGAGTAAAGGTTTTTATCATAACTCGGCGAACGTTTGCTCAGTTGTTTGCGCAGATTGATCAGCGCATAACGCATACGTCCCAATGCCGTGTTAATACTGACGCCGGTTGCATCGGCAATCTCCTGGAAACTCATTTCCTCGTAGTGCCGCATGATAAGCACCTGTCGTTGTTGTTCGGGCAATCGCTGAATCAACTCGCGCAAATGCTCGTGTGTTTCCTGGCGAATCTGCATGGATTCTACGGAATCTTCTGCAAATTCAAGCGTGTTAAACACACTGCTTCCGTCTTCAAACACCACACTGGGGTAGCGTTTATCTTTTCGGAAATAGTCAATGGCCAAGTTGTGAGCAATTCGAATAATCCAGGGTAGAAATTTTCCCTCCTCGTTGTATCTACCTGATTTGAGCGTGTCCACGGCCTTGATGAACGTGTCCTGCATCAAATCTTCTGCTATGTACTGATCTTTTACGATCAGGTAAATAGTGGTGTAAATCTTCGATTTGTGCCGTTGCACTAATTTGGCAAAGGCTTTTTCATTACCACGGATATACAGGGAAATCAACTCACTGTCGTTTACCTGGGCTTTTTCCATTTTCAGTAAGACAATTAGGTAACGTAGAGTTGTGTTCCGATAGTGTATGGAGGGGTTATGTTTTTTGAAATATTTCCGTGATCCAGCCTTGAAGATACTAAAAAATTGCGCTTAAATCCAAATAAATCTTACAAAAAATCTGCCAAAAGGGATCAATTCTCCGAAAACTTCTATTTCTCGCCAGAAAAAATACCGTGAGTTCTAATTTTGACCAAATATAGCTTATTCGGAGAAATAATTGTACTTACGTTTGATGGCTTATCTATAGATTCAATTTTAGTACCAGTCGTTTAAAACAGGATTAAAATTTTTTCAATGCAACATTAACAAAAACTTTTAAGTCAGCGATGAATAGTCAGTAAAATTATTCGGTAATGAGCGATTAGAATCTAGTATAACGATTTTCGGCATCTACTCGATAGGAAAACAAATCGGGATTTTGTATCTATTTTACCTGGTTTAGTTATATGTAGTCACTTTGCCTCTATACGTTAAGCGAAATTGATTGTATCCGTAGTCAATAGCTTGATTTACTGCACTAAATTATTACTTTCGTACTTGTATCAGCTTAATGTTGAGGTTGATAAACATCTATGAGATCAGTTTGGATTGGAATGGCAATACTTAGCTGGTGTATCACCTGCTTTGCTCAAACATTTCCCAAACTGCCGGAACTGAACTTTGACCGGCGGAGCGATGCTGCCTACATGGATAGTTTGCTGACGCTGGGTCGGAGCCATCGACAGATGGCAGCCCGTTTGCCACGAGGTCGGATCAACGACACACTACGCCTGGAAGGACTGCGGTATATGGCCCTGGTTTTCAAGCAAATGCGTGGCCCTCAGCGAGACAGTAGCTACTGGTATGCTAAACAGCTGGAAGAACAGGCTCTCCTGCTTCATAATAATCTGTATGCGGTTCGGGCCATGATGCTGCAGGAGTATCACCTCAGGATTGTGAAAGGCGATTACCCACTGGCTCTTCAAATCAATCAGCGAGCATCCGAACTGTGCACCAAATTACCTCGCGAAAGCTCTCCCCGCTGGCAGGTGCAGATGAACATGGGCGATATTTACATGTTGCTCAAAGAATATGATAAGGCTTTAAGCAGTTACCAGCTTTCACAAACCTTGCTGGGCTATAATACGTCGGTGCCTCCTAAAAACCGGAAATTACTTACGAGTCAGGCTATAACCCAGATTGGCGAGATTTATGAAATTCGGGGACAGTACGAGCAGGCACGCCAGCAATATGAACTGAGTCGACAAATTGCTCTGGATACCCATTCGCAGATCAATGCCGCTTATGCTGGTGAGCGGCTCGGTGATTTTTATATCAGCCGCCAACAGCCCGAACAGGCTATTCATGTGTTCGAAGAGGCTTTGGCCGTCTGGACCCAGTTAAAAGACGTTCCCGGACAGGCATCGGTTTGGGCACGGCTCTCAGAATGTTATACTTTGATCAGACAGCCTAAACGAGCGATTGAATTTGGTGAAAAAGCAGTGACTGTAGCACGGGATGCGGGCTATACGCGAATTCGGCAAATGGCTACGCAGTCGTTGTATCGGGCTTATCGTCAGGCCAATCAGCCAGCACAGGCATTAAGTATGTATGAAGAGTTCAGCTTACTGCGGGATAGCCTGACCAACCTGAAACGTATAGAGGAATTGTCGGCTGTTCAGAAAAAGTACGACGTCAACCAGGTGCGGATTGCGGCCGAAAAAGAACGATTTATTCAGCAGCAGCAGTTACTGAATGTTCGTCGACAGGCCGAGTTGGATCGGGTGCGGGCTGAGTCGGAGCGGGAGCAGCTTGAAAGCGAAACCCGGATGAACCACCTGAAGCAATGGGTCGAAACGGAACGCCTGCGGGCCGAATCGCAGAAGAGCCGACTGGAGCAACGCGCCCATATTGACAAGCTCAGTCATGATATTGAGCAGGCTAATTTAATGCGCATCATTCTGGTTGGGGGCGTAACCATGCTCATGGGGTTTGTTATTTTGTACTACCGGAAAAATCGTCTGATTCATCGCCAGAAGCAGGAAATCGAAGCACTGAACCACGATCTGGAAGATAAAGTACTGGCCAGAACCGTTGAATTAAAACTGGCCAACGATCAGTTGCGGGCCAAAAACCGGGAGATCGAAGAGGCTTTGCTTCGGGGCCAGACGCTTGAGCGTAAGCGTATGGCTGCCGACCTGCACGACAGTCTGGGTGGTTTGCTGGCGGCTATTAAAACGAGTCTGTCGGCCCTGAATCCAGCTAAAATGTCGGACCGGGAGCAGCAGATTTACCATAATCTGCTGAACATGAGCAAGGAGGCTTTCGCCGAAATTCGCTATCTGTCGCATAACCTTCAACCCGACGAACTGGAGAAGCAAGGGCTTTCGCAGGCATTGACCCGGCTGGTAACCAAACTTAATCTGACGCAGAAGATTACCTTCCGATTAGAGGCTGCTGAACTCCCTCGACTGGACAAAACGGCCGAGTTTAACCTCTATTCGATTTGTATCGAACTTTGTAGCAATATACTGCGGCATTCCGAAGCGTCTGAAGCCGATATTTTGTTTCGACGGTTCAACAACGAGTTGAATATGATCGTGAAAGACAATGGCTGTGGCATGAACCCTGCCGATGCTACCGGTATGGGGCTACACAATATCCAGGCTCGTATGGATTTGATCAGGGGGCGTTACGAAGTGCATTCTGGCCCCAAAGAAGGAACTACCTTTATCTTTATTCTGCCCGTATCGACCAACCTGACAACCGCTTAGGTTATTGGACGCGCCCATCAACCAGAAAGCTGTTTTTGTCGAAATACGGCAGTTTCTGATAGCCCGACAGCGTGTAATGCTGTACACGCCATTGCCCGCCTTTCGGTCCACTTTCCAGCAAAAGCGTACGTTCGGATGAATACAATGGGTTGCTGGTTTGTAGAACAGCAGCAATTCGACGAGGCTGACGGGTTACGGAGTCAAGCTGGACGCTGAGTGACCGGACCGAAAGATGATCTTCTGGATTCTTTAACGTATACTGGTAGGTAAGCGAATCGGGGCGCACAATCTGGTAGCTGGTTCGTAAGGCTGGTTTATTGATATCGGCCTGCGCAAATAATTCCAGCTCGCGCTCCCAGTTAATAGCGCGGGTCGACTCCTGGTTACGTTTTTCGTTGATGGCAACCGATTTGGTCACAATCGGTTTCTGGTCTGAGAGTTCAGTAATCTGACGTTTCACAAAACCTAACACATCATAATAAACGGCTGGCTGATTCTGTTGGGTGGAGTCGGTACAACTGCTGATTATCAGCAAAACAAGAATCGAAATTGATAAAACGAAGCGCATAAAACAGAACACAGTAGCCCCAAACAGGAAGGGCTTTATGAAACCACCAACACGAATTTTTGCAAATCGGTTTGGGTAATCAAATTCTGAACCAAATTTGCATTCATAATGCTATATATTAGATAGGTTTCGAGTTTCAAGTTTCAGTTTTCAGACCTTCACCCGAAGGAGACTGAAAAGCTGGAATTTGGCAATAAGAGCCTGAAACTTAAGAACAACTGTTTCATGGAATACGATGTTATTATGATCGGTTCGGGGCCTGGTGGGTATACCGGCGCCATTCGTTGTGCACAACTGGGCCTGAAAACTGCCATTATCGAAAAATACCCCGCACTGGGCGGTACCTGCCTGAATGTTGGCTGCATTCCTTCGAAGGCGCTACTCGATTCGACGGAGCATTATTACAATGCTGCTCACACCTTTGCCGAACATGGCATCAAGCTGGAACACTTGCAGGTCGATCTGGCCCAGATGATTGCCCGGAAAGCAAGCGTTGTGGATCAAACGACCAAGGGTATTACGTATCTGATGAAGAAAAACAAAATCGACGAGTACCATGGCGTCGGTTCGTTTGTTGACCCCCATACCATCAAAATTACCAAGACCGACGGGTCTGAACAGACCATTACAGGTAAGAATATCATCATTGCAACGGGCTCGAAACCATCGTCGTTTCCGTCGATGCCTATCGACAAAAAACGGGTAATCACATCGACCGAAGCCCTTACACTTAAGGAAATTCCTAAACACCTTATCGTCATTGGCGCAGGCGTCATTGGGGCCGAACTGGGTTCGGTCTATGCGCGTATTGGGGCGAAGGTCTCATTTGTTGAGTTTTTCGACTCGATGATTCCGACCATGGACAAAACGATGGGTAAGGAGTTACAAAAAGTTATCAAGAAACTAGGTGCCGATTTTTACTTCAGTCACAAAGTCACAAAAGTTGAGAACAAAGGGGATGAGGTAGTGGTGAGTATGGATACGCCCAAAGGTGAACAAACCACCCTTACCGGCGACTATTGTCTCGTGTCGGTTGGCCGTCGTCCGTATACCGAGGGATTGAATCTGGAAGCGGCTGGTCTGAAAACTGACGAGCGTGGCCGGATTGAGGTCGATGAACACTTACGCACGAGCGTTCCGCATATCTACGCCCTGGGCGATGTCATTCGGGGCGCTATGCTGGCGCATAAAGCCGAAGAGGAAGGTACGTTCATTGCTGAGACTATCGTGGGTCAAAAGCCACACATCCATTATCGACTGATTCCAGGTGTCGTATATACGTGGCCCGAAGTGGCTTCGGTAGGTTATACGGAAGAGGAAGTTAAGAAAGAAGGTATACCGTATAAAGTAGGCTCGTTTCCATTCAAAGCGCTGGGTCGGGCACGAGCCAGTATGGATGTTGATGGACTGGTAAAAGTGCTGGCCCATAAAGATACCGACGAGATTCTGGGTGTTCACATGATTGGCGCTCGTGCAGCCGATATGATTGCCGAAGCCGTTACGGCGATGGAATTTCGGGCATCGGCCGAGGATGTCTCCCGTATGTCGCACGCTCACCCGACTTATACCGAAGCGTTTAAAGAAGCCTGCTTGGCGGCTACCGATAACCGGGCCATTAATATTTAGGTCAGGAAGGTCCAAAATACGCGTCCGGTTGCCAACAGGTGGCCGGACGTTTTTTTAGGGCTTTCGTTTAGAGCGTAGTTTAATGACCAGTGATACGTCGACATCGGCCAGGTCGGCAATTTGGTTGTCGGCCAGGTCTGTTTTTGCCAGCAGATTTTGAATGAACTGTTTCTTCGCTTGTTCTAATCCTTTTTTTTCTCCCTTCTTCTCGCCCTGCCGTTCGGCACGTTGCAACAAAAATTCTTCCAGGCCCATTGTCTTCCTCTGGTTTGTGAGTATACTTAATTGTTCGTCAAATTTAGTCCGTAGGGTATCGGTTTGAAAACGAACGTAATGGCGCAAAAAATCCATCAAAATCCGAATTTTGCCTTTAGGGATTTTTTTCGCAAGCAACCGTTTGGCTAAATCAAGTTTTAAGTCAAGAAGCTCTTCGCTCCCTATGCCTCGTTTCCGCCTTTGTAAGGCTAATTTAACAGTCTGAATAATAGCGCCAAAAGGATTATCTGTACGATCAAGTTCTTCATCCGGTTGATCAAGTACTTTGAAGGTATTGAATTCGTAACGCAGTTGAGTGCCTATAAATGAGCGTTCATAAACTGTAGGATGAAATCGGCGATTCGAATCAGTCAAAATTGCAAACGCAGTGATTGGTCGCTGGTATTTATCCAGAATTCGGTAGTAATACGTGAACATACGCTGAGCGAAGTCAGGATCGGTGTAGCCTTGTACTTCTACATGAACCAGTATCCACTCCTCTCCATTTCGGGTATAGACTTTTACCAGCTTATCGACATAGCGCGGTTGAAATTCGTCTTCATCGGGAGGAAAGAGTTGTTCAAGTTCTTTATCCAGAAACTCAAAGCCGCGTTCGATGTCGAAAAGTTCATCGGCATTCGGGATAAAGAACCGTAAAAAATCGTCGAAAATATCTTCCAGAACGGCTTTCCAAAGCGAATCGTCTCGTTGCATGGATGGGAGGGGCCAGGCTATACAGATTGTACATAAGACGTCGTCCGTGTCGATTGGTTTCTGGAACGCTTACGATTTAGTATGCCGCCATCTTGTCTTTTCTGTATCTTGCCTTTTTAACCAATACAACCATAGCCGTATGCGAAAAACAATTACACTTCTTCTGAGCCTGAGTCTAATCGTAAGTTATGGCTGCGCCCAGACGACTGACTCCGTTACGATTCGAAAAATTTATGATGAAGCACTCGCACGAGGTAAGTCTTATGAGTGGTTGCGTTACCTTACCAAACAGGTTGGGCCTCGATTGAGTGGCTCTACTGGGGCACAAAAGGCTGTTGACTGGACGAAACAACTAATGGAACAGCAAGGCTTCGACCGGGTATTTTTGCAGGAGGTAATGGTACCGCACTGGGTGCGCGGGGCTAAAGAAGAGGCCTATATACAAAATGGCAAACAAAAAATAACGGTTCCTATTGCGGCTTTGGGCGGCTCAGTGGCTACCGGCCCCAAAGGTGTAAATGCGGCTGTGATCGAGGTTAAAAGCTTCGCAGAGCTGCGAGCCATGAGCCCCGATAAGGTGAAAGGAAAGATTGTGTTCTACAATCGTCCCATGGACCCGACCAAAATCAACACCTTTGAAGCCTATGGCGGTGCCGTTGACCAACGAGCCAATGGCGCTACCGAAGCGGCCAAATTAGGCGCTGTAGGGGCCATAGTGCGCTCAATGACCAATATTCACGACGACCTACCGCATGTAGGGGGAATGCGCTACGCAACCGGCGTTGCCCTGATTCCGACGGCCGCCATCAGTACCAATGGCGCTGACCTGCTGAGCAAACTGGTACAGGAAAACCCCAACCTGACATTTTATTTTAAGCAGAACTGCGAAACGTTGCCAGATGCCAAGTCGTACAATGTTGTTGGGGAAATCAAGGGGAGCGAAAAACCCGATGAAATAATTGTGGTGGGTGGGCACCTGGACTCCTGGGATTTGGCCGAAGGGGCTCATGATGATGGTGCAGGCTGCGTACAGTCGATCGAAGTACTGCGTATACTAAAAACGTTGGGTATCCGGCCGAAGCGGACGATTCGGGCCGTGATGTTCATGAACGAGGAGAACGGACTCAAGGGCGGTGTGCAGTATGCTGATCTGGCTAAGAAAAATAACGAGAATCACATTGCTGCCGTAGAGTCTGATAATGGTGGATTTACGCCACGGGGCTTTGGTATTGTTGGTTCGCCTGTTCAACGAGCGAAGGTCATGCTATGGAAACCGCTGTTGGCTCCTTATGGCTTACTGGAAATCGGGCCTGGGGGCGGTGGGGCAGATATTGGTCCCCTGGCGCAGCAAGGAACCGCGTTATTTGGTTTTAAGCCTGATTCACAGCGTTATTTTGATTATCATCATACGGCTGCCGACAAATTTGAGACGGTAAGTCAGCGCGAACTTGAGCTAGGAGCCGCTTCAATGGCAGCCCTGGTTTATCTACTCGACCAATACGGATTGTAGATGTACAGTATTCGGTTTACGGTGGGCTGATGTAGGACACTACTCACGCCAGCCCACCGTAAACTATAAATTTTTATCAATCACTTTCCGGGCTTCTTCAAAATCGCCCGGCAACGGGGCATTACGTTTCACAATTTTGCCTGTACGGTTGATAATCGCTGCCGATTGGTCACTGTCGGGGCGTAAGCGTTCGATGGCGTCAAAAAGCTGAGAGTCGGTCAACAACAAATGGTCGCCATTGAGGTTGTAGCGGGTCGCCAGCTCAGGCCATAGCGATTTGTCGGTACCACTCATGGGCAGGTACACTAGTGCAAAATCGCGGGCGCTATAGGCGTTGCGTAATCGTTGCGCATCTAATGCCGCCTGACGGCCCGCTTCGTCGGTAGGGGAAACGACCAACAGATAAATAACCTTTCCCCGATTGGCATTGATTACCTTGTCGAATAAAGAGGAACCATTCCCAAAATCGTCGCGGCTGACAAAAATGCCGGGTGAAATTTCCAGGGCATTGTTGGCTCTTCCGCCGTTTCGCAATGTCTGCATGGCCGTTCGAATGCGGGTGCTATCTTTCACTTCGAGCCGATACAGTTCATCCAACGATTGAATCAGGGCCGGGTCTTTGATTTGTGGGTGAGCATAGTCGTAAAGCAACCGGGCAAAATCCAGCGTTACCGTTGGTAGAGTGGCTGCCAGCCAGTAGGCCGACAGGTAATCGACTGTTGTGCTGTCGAATTGTCGGATAGCCCGCTGAATCAACGTTTCGTAATTCACCAGCCGCTGGAGGGTATCGGGGTTGCGTTTGACCAGTCCGTCGAAAAACCGTAGGTCGGCTTGTCGGGCCGAATTCGATTGGGCGTAATCGTCGAGCCGTAGTCGTTCGCCAGCGGTTATATTTTTGCCGTAACGTTCCAGAAGCAGCGCCAAAGCCCGTACCGTTAATCCATTGGTACGACCTGTTTCGGCGGTTAGTCGTTGAGAGGTGTACGTGGCAAAGCGATTCATAGCCGATGCTCGTGCCGCCGTCAGGAGCTGGTCGTTGGGAGGGCGTAGCGAATCATTTAGCGCCTTGTTGATATTCTCATTTTCGTAGGTTGCCTTATCATATACAAACGCAGCCGCATTGTAGCGGTTGGCGTAGGCGACCCATCGTTTCAATAAAGGGAAAGGACGCTCTCGGGCCGAGAAGGCCACAAACGGAGCCTGATAGGCATTGGCAATGATCCGATAGGCCGCTTCATCGCTTTGGTTGGCTACCTGGGTCGATAGTTTCCGGCCATCTGGCTTAAGTGGATAGGTAGCTTCGAAGGCTTTGTATCGGGCAAACTGGTTATTTACCTGCGCATTGACACCACCGAATTTGAACGGGACGGCCACCGAAAAGAGCGAATCGGCATCCAGTTCGAGGCTGAGGGTACCTGCCGACGCCAGGAAAGCGGTCGAAATGCGTCCATAGTTAAAATACATTTCCTCCTGCGGATAAATCAGTGGCAACGACACCCGAAACGTGCCGTCCAGGTTGAGAGGTGCCGGACGAACCAGCTCACGACCGGCTTGCAGGATGTTGTTGCGACTAATAAAAACCGTTGGCGATTCGCGGTAAAGCTGCGCCGAAAGGTGCCGGATTCGCCCCGTTACAATGATCGAATCGGTTTGGGCAACGCAGAGATTAGGCAGAAGGCAGTGAACAATCAGGACAAAGCCTAAAAAATAGACGTAAGGGTTTTTCATTGCTTTGAATGAACAGGTAAAGCAATAACCAACGAAATGGCTAAACAGTCAATATAGAATCAAAAAAGCGTTGGTATTTACTTGGTTTTGATGCCGTGGTACAGTTCCTGCTCTACGTAATCCGTACGCAACGGATAACCTTCCCAGTCGGTTGGCAGCAGGATACGACGAAGGTCAGGATGGTTTTCGAACTGGATGCCCACAAGGTCGAAGGTTTCGCGTTCGTGCCAGTCGGCGGTTCGCCAGATGTGGGATAAGCTGGGTACCGACGGAAGTTTCGACGAGTGAGTCGAGCGGGGCACAATCACTTTCAGCATTAGATTGTGTTCGTACGGAATGGAAGTCAGGTTATACACAACTTCCATCGTATCGGCATCAACGCCATTATCGATTCCTGTTATACAAGACAGCAGGTCGAAAAATAGCCGGTCGTCGTCGCGGAGGAACTGGCAAATCTCGACCAGTCGATTGGCCGGAACAGTGAGGTAGGGTTGTAGATTTTGAGTATTTACCGGAAAATCAGTACCAAATTGACTAGTAAGAAGGTCGGTGATTTCGAGGAAAGTCATGGATCAATACGGATTCGAAAAGCTGAATACGCATAGACGTATTCGTTTTGCTTACCGAAAGGTACAAAAAATAGGGAAGCTTATGCCAGCCAGGCCAGCCACTGCATCCAGTTTTCGACCCAGAACAGAAATTTGGCAGCAAACTTAGCCGCCGGGGCTACCGATGGCCTTACCGTCAGGCTGTTGTTGTTCAGGTTGGTATCCATGTATATTTTCTGCCTTGGATCAACTTTGGCCCAGACGACATCGGAACCCTCCGCTACCGTAAACTGACGTTGCCGGGCTTGTCCGTCCCAGAAGAGCATTAACTCTTTGCCATTCTCGAAATGAACCAGAACATCGACGGGCATTTTGCCATCGTTGTTCCGCTGAACGGTGATAACTGATTGACTTCCTCTGTTTTTGATACTGAGTAGCTGGTAATCAATCACATTGTCGCCATACAGGGCCTGATTGAAAAACCAGTTCATATCGGCCCCATATTTCTGGCCCAGCCGCTTCGGAACAATTTCGTTGACGATATCGATAAAATTCTGCCCGTCAGGGTGTTTGAATTTCCATCGACTGAAATACGTCTGCATGATTTCGTCCATCACCGCCCGGCCAACCAGACCTTCCAGCGTACGCATCCAGGTAGCCGTTTTTGAATAGGTCAGCACGCTGTATTGGCCCTGAGGCAGTTGCCAGGTATTGCCAAACGAAGAACCAAGCGCCGGGTTGTCCTGATGCACATAATTGCCCCGCGATTCTTCCAGGTCGCCAGCCCGAAAGCCAAATAAATCGATTTGCGAAGCGCGTGGACCATAGGTTTCGTCCATAATTCGGCCTTCATAGTACTGATTAAATCCTTCATCGAGCCAGGCCTCTTCAAATTCATTGGTCGCCAGTAGCTGCATAAAGTACTGATGTCCAAATTCATGCACGGTTACCCCTTCTGGAATGTGGGCTGAGTTGGGTACAAACCAGGCAGTCCCGGCCGTAATCAGGGTCGGATATTCCATCCCGGCCGAACCACTGGCATGGAGTGGAGGGTCGACGATCGTCAGGTTAGGGAAAGGATATTTTCCAAGATGTTTATCGAAATACGTTAGCGCAGCTTTGGCGGCATCCAGATGACGTTTGGCCTGATGAAGGTGTTCGGGCTGCATAACCAGCTCGATGCTCACTTCACCACCCGATGGCCGTTTCCAGGCATCGTTCACGACCTGAAAATGGGGCGAAGCTGTCCAGGCAAAGTCAACTACGTCTTCGGCATGATACAGGATAGTTTTGGTCCCATTTCGATGCATCTTTTCGGACTGAAACAGCCCCGTTGCACTAACCCAGTACGCTTTGGGGGTGGTGATGTTTACATCGTAAACACCATAGTCGGCATAAAACTCGGAATGGGCGTGAAACTGGTGACAATTCCACTGACCAACGTTGGCATAGCGGGTACCAGCTGGTTCGTAGACGCCAATTTTAGGAAACCACTGACCGACCAGAAAAAAATCACGGCTGAAGCCCGTACGAGCAAAGATTTTTGGCAGTTTAGCCTGAAAGGCAATGTCTAAAATGATCGTTTCTCCCGGTCCGACAGGCTTGCTGAGTGGCACCCGAATCACCGTATGATCGTCGCGGTTCCGATCGTCGGGCTGAATAAATTCGTAAGCCAGGGCTTCGGTCGCATTTGACTGCGGGTCTCGGGCTTTCATCGATACCACATCGATCCAGCCATACGGGTTTTCTTTGGCATTTCGGTCGATCTGATCGCCACGCAACTGCCCTCCCGACTCACGCATAAACGACGATTGTTCATTCCGAAAGGCATTCAGGTAGAGGTGAAACTGTAATTCCCGGATTACATCGTCCGAAGGGTTTCGCCAGGTGAGCGTTTCGCGGCCAGTCAGCTTTTTTGTACCTGGATTGAGATTTACATCAATCTGGTAATTGGCCAGACGGGGGCTTAACGGCGTTGGAAAAATAGGCTTTGCCGATTGAGCGAAACCGATATATGTAATGCCAAAAAGCAGAAAGAACAGCCGTAGTTTCATGGGAATGGCAGAAAAAAAGCGAGTGATTTAGGGCAGCAAATGCCTTCTGCAAAGTAAGTGAAAATGAGCAAAACACTACTGACATAGGGCTGTCACCGGGGCTGACGATCTTTGTATTGTTAATAAACCAACGACAAATCGTATGAAACTGATCCCCATTTTTCTGAAGGAACTGGAACAGGAAGCCCAAACCACGCGCAAGATGTTACAACGTATCCCTGACGACAAATACGACTGGAGACCCCATGAAAAGAGCATGACCGTTCGGCAACTGGCTACGCATATTGCCAATTTGCCAACCTGGGTAACCATGGCCTTAACGACCGATGGACTGGATTTTGCGCAAAATCCCTATCAGGAAGATGAAATTAATAATACGGCCGAACTAATGACGTATGCCGAAACGTGTTTGGCAGATGGTAAATCGCAGCTGGTGCCTGAAAACGAAGCCATTCTGATGGAGCCCTGGACCTTGCGGAATGGTGAACAAATCTACTTCGTAGAGCCGAAGCATGAGGTTGTGCGTACTACGCTCTGCCAGATTGTGCATCACCGGGCGCAGTTGGGTGTTTTCCTGCGGTTGCTCAACATCCCAATTCCGGGTAGCTACGGGCCAAGTGCCGACGAGCAGTAAAATAAGACACGGATTTTCAGGATGATTATGATGTACACGGATCTTAATACATCATAATCATCCTGAAAATCCGTGTCTTATTTATTGCAGGGGAGTTGATTTTACCAGTAAAATCGGCCATATTGATAGCTGATTGTCTGTTTTTTATCTCCTCTGCAACCTGATGACATACCGTTTTCTTTCCTGCCTGCTTCTCCTGTTTTCATCCTGTTTGGTTCAGGCGCAACCCTACGACCTGGTCATTAAAAACGGTCGGATTATTGATGGAACGGGTAACCCCTGGACCTATGCCGATGTGGCTGTTCAGAATGGGCGCATTGTTCGGATTGGCTCCGTTGGGTCTTCAGAAGCCAAACGAGCGATTGATGCCACGGGCCTTGTCGTTTCTCCCGGTTTTATCGACGTTCATGCCCACGTAGAAGGAAGTCTGGAAGCGCAGCCTGGGGCTCCTAATTTTATCCATGATGGCGTTACTACGGTTATTACGGGTAATTGTGGTGGATCGGCTTCAAATCTGCAAACCTATTTCGATAGCCTTCGAATGCAGGGCGCATCCATTAACGTAGGTTCGTTGATTGGCCATAATTCGGTGCGGATGAAAGTCATGAAAATGGCCTTTCGCGAACCGACCGCTAAAGAACAGGCCGCTATGGAGGCTCTGGTTGAACAGGCTATGAAAGACGGAGCGGTAGGCATTTCGACGGGGCTGATTTATACACCCGGCACCTATGCCCGCACGCCCGAAGTGGTTAACCTGGCCAAAGTTGCCTCGAAGTATGGCGGGGTTTATGCCTCGCACATTCGAAACGAAGGGCAGAACGTGAAAAAGGCTGTTGAAGAGGCTATTCAGATTAGCCGCGAAGCGCATATCCCGGTCGAAATTTCGCATTTCAAGGTAGCCAGCAAACCATTATGGGGCAAAAGTACCGAAACGGTCGAACTGGTAGCGGCTGCCCGTCGCGAAGGACTCGACGTAACCGTTGATCAGTACCCTTATACCGCATCCAGTACGTCGTTGGAGAGTATTCTGCCGACCTGGTCGCTGGCCGACGGCGATTCGGCGGTGCTGGTTCGGTTTCATGATCCGGCTACCAGGGCCAAAATCCGGACTGAAATGCTGGAAACCTTAAGCAAGAACCTGCGCAAAAATTTCGAATACGCCGTTGTCGCCAGCTATAAGCCCGACACCACATTCAATGGTATGAGCATTAGTGCGATCAACCAGAAGCTGGGTCGGAAAAACAATCCTGAAACAGAGGCCGATCTGATCCTGGAATTAATGGAAAAAGCCGGCCTGAAGCGTATTCAGATGATTTACCATACCATGTCGGAAACGGATGTAGAGAACATACTGCGGTATCCTAACACCATGGTCGCTTCGGATGCCGGGGTAGCCAAATTCGGTTCGGGGATGCCACACCCACGAGCATATGGAACCAACGCCCGCGTGCTGGGTCGTTATGTACGCGAGCGGCACATTATTCCGCTGGAAGAAGCTATCCGCCGGATGACTTCCTTACCCGCTCAGCGTTTTCATTTGGCTGACCGTGGGCTGCTTCGGTCGGGCTACGCTGCCGACATTGTGATCTTCGATGAAAAAACGGTATCCGATCAGGCAACGTATGAAAAACCGCATGCTTATACTACGGGCATTTCGTATGTACTGGTGAATGGGACTCCTGTGGTCGAACATGGAAAACACACTGGCCAGCGTCCAGGGCAGCTATTACTGGGACCCGGCTACGGGAAGTAGAAGGACAAAGCCTTCCTATACACTTACACGCCGGTTCTGTCGTAGAACATAATCCGTTACCATCAGTACACTCATGGCAAAAATGGTCAGTGGATAGCTGATGGGAAGGGCGTCGAGCGTGCCCTCAAAGCTGGAAAGAAAACTATCGAGTCCAGATGATGTATGTTGAGTTGGCCCGGAAGGGATTAGAAGAATGCAGAAAAGAATGATGAACAGCAGCGATGCCGCAACCATATACCAGACGCGCGTACTGATGATCGGTTCCAATGGTTTTGACGATGAAGCCATAACCTGATTCATTACCCGACGGCTGAAATTGGCCGACGGCTTCTCGACAAGGGTATGCGATTGTAAAAGCTGAATCAGGGCGGCTTCTTTGGCCGAGTCCAGTTCCGATTCGGCCTGTACCAGCTTCATGATGGCATTAGTAAAGTCGGCGCCCGGTTTGTCGGGTTCCGCTCTTTTGATCAGCTTTCTGAAACGATCGTCTTTTTCGTCCTCCATAGCGTAACGAGCTGTTCATCTACAATAAAAAACGTAACTGCTCTTCCAGGATTTTTCGGGCCCGAAAGAGTTTTACCTTGATATTGGCTTCTGATAAACCGGTAATTTCTTCAATCTCCCGGATCGACTTCTCATCCAGATAATACAATGTGATCAATAGGCCCTCGGTTGCTGGTAATCGTCCGACAGCCTCTTTGATGTATTTCTGCTGGTCCGACACCTGCAAATGCTCCAGTTGCGTAGTCTGATGCTGACGCGGATACGTTTCGGCCATTTCTTCGTAGATCGAAACGGTGGCGACCCGCTTCTGCTCTAATTTAGTAATGGCAACCCGATAAACAATGGTGTAGAGCCAGGTTGAGAACTTCGATTTACCCTCAAACCGATGCAGTTGCTGGTAGGCTTTGACGAAACCTTCCTGGGCTACATCTTCAGCATCTTCGGCATTCCGCATAACGCGCAGGGCAATCGTATAGGCCATATGCTTATAACGGTCAACCAGGAATGCATAGGAGGCCGAGTCTCCACGTTTGACTTTATCGATATAGACCTGATCTTCCGGTTGCTTCACGAGCCTGCTGGTTAGTTTTGGAATCTGTCCGCGCCCTTGCCCGATAAGACCTTTGTTCTTAAAAAGAGGTTACAGATTCAGGCGATTTTATTTTTCTGCATAAATTTTCGTAAAAATCCGTAACCTGATTTTTGTTTCGGATGTCCTATGCTGCGAAAATTAGTTCGTAATAACTATAAACAAATAACTGTATGGGTGGTGATGACATTAAACATATCCTGATATCCCTGGGCGCATTTGCTGGTGTTTTCGGAATCATATATGTGTTCCTGATGACGCGTTCCCGCGAACGAATGGCCATGATCGAACGGGGGGTCGATGGGTCCATATTTTCGGGCAGTAATTCAATTTCACCTACGCTAAAATTCGGGATGTTATTCGTCGGAATTGCTATCGGCATGATTGTAGGGAATGTCCTGCACGAGTATTATGGATTCGGTAACGTTACTTCCTTCCTGTCTATGGTCTTTTTATTCGGGGGGCTTAGCTTGATCCTCAACTTCGTGATTGAGCAACGATTGACTAAGAAGAAAGAATAGGCTTTTGCAGTGTATTGATTGTTAAGTTGTTGGCATTCTTCGGGATGAAAAACAACAATACATCCAGCTAATCCTAGCCTGAGCCTTCCCGGTTACTACCGATACGGTCCTATTTCTCTTCCTGTGATTTTCCTAAAAGAGCCTGAATCTCTTACGGGAACCGCTTTGCCTTTCAAAATCGACTAGTCATTCAATCTATGAAAACCATAAATGTACTTTTGGTGCTGATACTTCTATTGTGTTGCCGTATTGGCCTTGCTCAAAAGCAGTCAGGAACTTATTCGATTCGCGGTTTCATAACCGACTCGGTAAGCCATAAGACGCTAGCATTTATAACAATTAATCTGATCAAGGCTCCGAATACCGTTCTGAAAGTAGATTATTCCAAAGAAGACGGTTCCTTTTCGTTTGTCGGGTTGGAAGCTGGAAATTATACTCTGGCTATGGCAGGGGTAGGGTATAAAACCAAACGAATTCCAGTTGAACTGACCGACTCGCTTCAAAAAGCATTGGAGTTGGGTACCGTAACGCTTAGCGCTGACATAGTGGGTTTAAAGGAGGTGGTCGTAACGGGGACGAAACAGATTGTAAAGCAGGAAATTGACCGCATTACCTACGACCTTCAGGCCGATCCTGAAAGTAAAGTCGTCAATGTACTGGAAATGATGCGAAAGGTGCCGATGCTCTCATTGGATGCCGATAACAACCTCCTGCTGAAAGGAAACAGTGATTTTAAGATCCTGATTAATGGCAAGCCATCGAGCATGATGGAGCGAAACTACAAGGATATTCTTCGGACCATGCCCGCTTCGTCCATTGAGCGGATTGAAGTGATTACGTCGCCCCCGGCCAAATACGATGCGGAAGGATTGGCGGGAATCATTAACATTATCACAATGAAAAAGCTGGATAACGGCTACAACGGTTCCGTGAATGTCAGTGAGCGCTTTCCTACTGGTGGACCTGGTCTGGGCGGGTCGGTTTCGGCTAAGCTGGGTAAGTTGGGTATCTCGGCCTTCGGTGGAGCCAATTTAATAAATAATCTTCCCACTCGGGCTGGTGTTCAGCGGATAACTACAGGTCTGCAACCAACTACTCTTTTACAGGAAGGCACCATCGGATCAGAGAATCGAACGGCCTACCTGGGCTATGAAATGAGTTATGAACTGGATTCACTAAATCTGCTTTCGGCTCAGGTGAATCTCAATGGTAATCATTCAGAAGGTTATACAAAACAACTCAGTACGCTGACGAATTCAGATGTTGTTTTGCAGGGATATACGCTGGAAAACAACAGCACCGGAACGGGTAACGGCCAAGATGCATCATTCAATTACCAACGCGGTTTCCGGGCCGATAAAAACCACCTGCTGACGTTTTCGTATCGGTATTTAACCTATGAAAACCAGCAGTGTGCTGACCTGCATGTCAATGATAAGATGAACTATACCATGCCCGATTATCGGCAGGGAAACGATCAACATTTTTCCGAGCAAACCTTTCAGGTCGATTACATTCATCCGATCCGAAAACACCAGATCGAAGCGGGTTTGAAGGGGATTTTACGGAGCAATAAAAGCGATTTCCGGTATGCTGCCGTTGACTCGATCACAGGCCAGTACGTCATTCAGCCAGCCATCAGCAATCGGTTCAGGAATATCCAGAATGTTTATGGTGCCTACGCGACCTATCAGTATGCTCTAAAAAAATGGGGAATAAAAGCTGGTTTACGTATAGAGAGTACCGTTATAGATGCCGACTTTGTTTCTGTCGATTCCAGAGTGAAGCGGACGTACGTCAACCTGATTCCATCGGTAGCAATCAATCGTAAACTTAAGGCGAACCGCAGTCTTGTTCTGAGCTATTCGCAGCGGATTCAACGGCCTGGCATTTACCAGTTGAACCCGTTTGTCGATCGTTCTAATCCAAATTTCGAACGGACAGGTAATCCTGATCTGCGACCTGCCCTTGTCAATGATATTCAGCTAACATTCAGTGGGTCGGGCAAAGCTCAACTGAGTACAGGGGTGGGGTTCACATTTTTTCGGGATCTAATTTTTCCCGTGTCGGTTTACGATTCTACGACAAGAATAACCCGTACCTCCTACGGTAACACAGGTACGGCAAAGCTTCCGAGCCTGTTTGCGAATGTCAATTTCCCGATTAACAAACGGTGGAACGTAAGTGTCAACAGCCGGTTCGCATACGGAATGGTGCAGGGGCTGGTAAATGGCGTGTTGCTAAAAAATGAAGGATTGATGTATCAGGCGGCTCTATCGACTAGTTATAAACTACCCAAAGAGTGGCGGCTGACGGCTAATGTACAGCCGAACGGGCCAGGCATTAACCTCCAGGGAGCTACGAATCGGATAATTAGTTCGTCATTCAGTGTCAACAAAGATGTAATCAAAGACAAGCTATCTCTTGCTGGTTCCATCAATAATCCGTTTCGCCAATACCGGAAGAATCTGAACACTACCTTCGGGCCCGACTTCCAGCAAACCAGTTTTCGTTGGGACTACTTCCGGTCATTCACGATGAGTCTGAACTATACATTCGGGAAGCTCAGGGAGTCGATCAAAAAGAACAAACGCGGCATTCGCAATGATGACGTTCAGAATGGGAATTAGCAGCAGGGGGAGATACCTACTTTTGTAGAAAGGTTTTATTCAGCCAAAGAACCAATTGATTCCAACTTTCGACGGGTATTTTGGCATGGGTAGTATTTTTCATTACTAAAAATTCCTTCCTGTTGCCCGGTACAAGATCGTAGAACTCCCTGACTTTGGCTACCTCGAATAATTCATCTTTATCGCCCGCTCCAACCAGCACAGGAACGTTCAGTGTTTTGGGTAGCCGAAGCTCCCTGACATTCAGCATGGATACAAATCGGAGTGTGTAGTGATAGGTAAACAATGGGTCTTTCGATACCGTCATGCCTTCCCGATAATATTCTATGGCCGGATAGGATGGACGAAAGATAGAGCTTGCCAGAATCTTTGTTTTCTCAAAAAACGTAGGGGGTTTATTTAAGCCTTTTCGCCCCTCGTAAGCGCCTGATAGTAAGATTAATCCGGCAATCTCATCGGGAACTGCATTAGCAGCCAGTATCGCAGACGCTACGCCCATACTATGCCCCAGAATAACCACTTTGGGAAAGCCAAGGCTTTTGACATAGCGTACCGATTCGGCTAAATCGGCTATCCATCGGTCTTTACTGGGGCTATCGCCCCGGTTGCCATCCGATAAACCATGCCCTCTGTAGTCCAACCCAAAGGTAGTGTAGCCGCCCGCAGCTATGGGTTCGCCTGCCATTGCGTAGGCTCCACTATGGGCTGTTATGCCATGAAAAATCAGCACGGCAATGCCTTTTTTCGATGGATCGATACTATCTGGATTCCATCGGCGCAGAAAGAGAGTTACCCCATCCGAAGTCGTAAACTGATTGTGAGGGCCGGTGAAATGTTGCCTTAACTGAGCGGCTTCTTCTGGTGAAACGTCGACATGATTTGTCTTTGGCGGAGTAGGTAGAAACGCCAGTATAAGCCCCAGCAGAGAAACCACTACGAGTAAGCCGATAAGACCCCAAAGAACTTTTTTGACTGTCTGGTTCATATACATGCAGGGCTTTTATAAATAAATGCTGTGATGTCGGCTATCAGTAACCGCCACAGCGAGGACGGTTCGCTGTGGCGACTCTCAAAACCTAATGATAGACTTAATGCCCCGCCATGCCGGCTGTTTGTTTTACCTCGTACCCCGTTTTCTTTTGCATTCGGCTGAATACAGTAATGAATACCAGCAATAGGCTGATTGGAACCAGCGAGAAATAGAAAGCAGTTTGGCCGCCGTAGGCTTCAAAAACATGGCCGGTAATGATTGAGCCTGTAGTGCCGCCAAGAGCCGAGAAAATGACAATCAGACCCGCCATGGGACCATGCTGGCGCAACGGTAAACTGCTCAGAATAGCTGAGTTAATAGCCGGATAAATAGGGGCTATAAGCAAACCAATCAACGGGAAAATAAAAGCCGCTACAGGCGCATCGCCCCAGCCCGTTATGATTCGTCCATCAACATCAGCAGCTAACGGTAGGGCAAGCAGAACCAGCCCGGCGGCCCCAATCAGACAAACGATCAGGAGCCAGTACCACGAAACCCGGCTTAGCATCACCCCGGCCAGAAAGCGTCCGGTTGCTGTCGAAGCCGCCAAAATGCTGGCCATCTGGATACTGAGTGAGGTTGGTAGATTCAGGATCTTACTGTTGAAAGTGGGTAGCCAGCTCATGATACCCTGTTCCATCAGTACGTAGGTGAAGGCGGTAATGATAAAAATTAGAACCACCGGCTTAATCGCCAGTCGAAGCATATCGCCCAGATCTTCGGCCAGCGTTTTGGGCGCTTCCAGACGAACTCTTGACTCATCAATCGGAGTGCTCAGAAGCAGTAAAAAGGCTAGTAAGGCGATTCCGGCCAGCACATAATAGGTATTCAGCCAGGCTGTTGACTTCAGGTTGGTGTCGTCGACAAAAAGGGTGAACAAAAAATAGCCCGACAATACGCCAATCATAAAAAAGGACTCCAGAAAATTCATGAAGCTGGCGTGCTCGTTCGAATCGTTGGTAACCAGACCGATGGTGGCAAAGATGGATACTTTGATGAGGGCAAAGCCAGCCCCAGTGGCCGCAAAGAGGAGTTTCGTGGTCCAGAAAGCCGGAACCTGCGGCATCAGCAGGCAAGCCAGCGTAACCATACCCAGCGCAATCAACATCGCCCGTTTATAGCCGATCCGTGTGATATACGACGCTACCAGAAACGAGACGAACGCAATGGTTAAATCTTTAAACGCTTCGAGCACACTGGCAGCCGATTCCGACACACCGTAGTTGTTCTGGACCTGTAAAATGACTGTCCCAACGCTGTTGAGCAGAATGGCGAAAACGAAGTAGTTGAGCAGTAGAGAGAGTTTAATACGCCAATGGCTCATGAGGTACGGTGGTTAAAGAGTTATAAACAATAAACATACGAGTTTATTTGTATTATTTTTACCCGTATTCGTTGCGCTTTTTGCATTTTTGCTTCCGTAACGGGCTTGCAATCATGAGAAAGCAACTGCTATTTGGTTACGTTTTCTGAACCTATTCACTATTTGTTTTGGCAACTGCGTTGTTTCCCCAATCTCCCGATATACTGTTTGGTAATTTGTTTCGCGATGTCCAGTTAGGTCACGTTTTTGCCGATTCAAAAACCTTTGTAGACTGTGTGCCCAAGTTGTCGCCAACCGATTTGGTTACCTTATACGAATCCGAAAAAAGCAAACCTGACTTCGACCTGAGTACGTTTGTGCATGCGTATTTTATGGTTCCGCAAAAACTGGCGGATGATTACGTCAGTGATACCACTGTTAGCACAACGGAACATATTAATCGACTGTGGGATCGACTGACCCGCCCCGAAGATGCGCATGTAGAAGGTAGCTCGCGCGTGCCGCTGCCGCATCCGTATGTGGTGCCGGGTGGCCGTTTTCGGGAGATTTTCTATTGGGATAGCTACTTTACCATGCTGGGGTTGAAAGAATCAAGCGAAGTGCATGTCAAGCTGATTCGAGGCATGCTCGACAATTTTGCGTACCTGATCGATACCTTCGGGTTTATACCCAATGGCAACCGAACGTATTTTTTAAGTCGGTCGCAGCCGCCTTATTTCGCCTTGATGGTTAATCTGCTGGCACAAATCGATGGCAAGGATATCCTGAAAACCTTTGCACCACAGCTTCGTCGTGAATATGAATTCTGGATGGATGGCCAGCCGAAATTGACCGATGCCAACCCCGTCAGTAAACGCGTAGTGCGCCTATCTGGCAACCAGATACTGAATCGGTATTGGGACGACACACCGACTCCTCGTCCTGAAGCCTATCGACAGGAAATTGAGTTAACTGAAGAAGCTACCCCGCTGGGCGTTCAGCCTGAAGCATTGTATAATCACATTCGGGCTGCCTGTGAGTCGGGCTGGGATTTTAGTAGCCGCTGGTTTACCGATCAGCGAACAATGGCCTTGATCGATACCGCTAACACGATTCCGGTTGATCTGAATTGCCTGCTATGGCAACTCGAAGTAACCTTGCATAACACCGCGTTGCAAACAGGTGCATGGAAAATGGCTTATGATGACTATGATCCGGTAATCAAAGCGCGGGAGAAAGCCATTCAGCAAACATTCTGGAATGAAGAAACGGGCTTTTTTCATGATTACGACTTTGTTAAAGGCGTTCAGACCGAAGCGCTGACACTAGCGGGAGCCTTTCCTTTATTTTTTAAACTGGCAACTCCTGAGCAGGCCAGCCGCGTTCATGACCGCCTGAAAGCCGATTTCCTACAGGCGGGTGGCTGGGTCACTACACTGAGCCAGACCGGGCAGCAGTGGGATTGGCCAAATGGCTGGGCACCATTGCAATGGGTTGTGTATCAGGGGTTGAGGAATTATGGATTTGCCGAAACCGCCAATGAAGGCCGCGATCGGTGGCTGGCACTGAACGATAAAGTGTTCCGGGCTACCGGCAAAATGATGGAGAAATACAACGTTGTCGATGCCGCTCTAACTACAGGTGGTGGTGAATACCCCAATCAGGATGGCTTCGGCTGGACAAATGGGGTGTATCTGGCAATGGATAAAGAGCGAAAGAGTGAAAGAGTGAAAGAGCGAAAGAGCGAAAGAGTAAAAGAGTGAAAGAGTGAAAGAGTGAAGAGGACGCGTCAGCGTTTCACTCTCTCGCTCTCTCGCCAATTTGGCACTGTATTTGTTAGTGGTCAGACAAGATACTAACCAGCATTTATCAGTAACAAATTGGCTATGAAAAAGCTCTTCCTAACCGTAATAGCGGCTGGTATGACTACCGCTTCGTTTTGCCAGAAGACGTTTATTTTATCACATCAGGATAAAAAAGGTTTTTTTGCGGCATCTGCAGGGGCAAGTGTACCCGTTGGTCGGTTTGCCAGTTGCTCACCAACCGACAATCAGGCCTGTATGGCCGGTGAAGGATTTGCTTTTAATGTGTCGGCTGGCTATCGGATGGTAGGACCCGTTGGGCTTATGATCCGGGGAGAACAGCATCGCAATACAGTTAACACAGGAGCCATGCTCAGCGCTATATCGCAGAGCAACGCCAGCAACTGGACCGCAAAAGCCGATAACTGGTCGGTCATGACGGTTATGGCCGGTCCCTATGTTTCTTTACCCATGGGCGGCCGCTTTTCCCTGGACGCTCGTTTATTAGCAGGTCGGGCTTTGGCTGTATTACCCAATACATCCGTTGCCGGAATGGTAGGACGTTCGGAGATGTCGGTGAAAACGACGGGCTCGCAAAGTACGGCCATGGCTTATGGAGCGGGTCTTTCAGTACGGTATCGCTTGGGTTTGAATACGGCCGTGCTGCTTAATGCCGACTATAGCCAGGCTGCATTTACGTTCGATAACGTAACCTCAACCACCACCAGTGGTACGAGCCGCCCCGAAAGCGCTACGTTCAGCAGCGACCGTACTGTAAATGTGGTCAGTGCTTCGGCAGGTATCGCCATTTTGTTCGGAACAAAATATCGTCCGTTCTAGCAACCGTTAAGTAATCCCTACAAACTGTTCATCCTTATTCAGTTGTAACCCTCGCATGGGTGGTATAGCTTAGCGGTCAATTATCACTAAATCAGGCTATGACACCCCTTCGCCGACATGCCGTTCTTCGGCGCGTAAAAGATATTACCCTTAGCACCACGCTTACGCTGGCCCTTCTCAACGGCGCTGTGGTACTTCAAAGTTGTGGAAACAATCGTTCCGAAGAACAAACAGAAACTCGTTTTCAGCAGGGTGTTCGGACCTACATCACCGAGACGGCTCCCGGAAATTTCAAAATTACTGACGAAGTCCAGGCCGAACCCGGTCAGGCTGGGGCTATTGTGAGTTACTTCGATGGGCACAGGGATACATTAAGTGTCGATGCTGCCAAGCGACTTGTTGAAAATGACGAGTCGACCCGTACGTATCTGCACAACCCAGGTGCGTATCATACACATCATCACAATGGTTTAGCAAACGCGTTGCTGTGGGGTAGCCTGGGCTATATGCTGGGTCGGTCGACGGCTCCCCGCTATGCGGACGATGAACGCCGGTATAGTTCGGGGGTATATGCGAACTCCAGTTTGTATAACCGTTCAAGGCATGTAAGCGAAAATGTTCGCAGCTCACGGATTACCCGCACTACCCGGCCTTCGGGTGGTCGTAGTGGCTTCTTCAGTCGAATGGGCCGCAGTTTCTCGGGATAGGATGGGGTACAGTGTACATCGATGGAGTAATCGGGTAGGTAGATCCTGCATTAATTTACTGTGATTACTACAGTCTGTACGCCCTCTTTCACAGCACTTACTCCGCTAATTACCTTATCTTTACACCATGAAGCGGACAACAAACTGGGAGCGGCTGAAGCAGGAAACATTCGACATTTGTATTATTGGCGCTGGAGCCAGCGGGGCTGGCGCGGCATTCGATGCTGCGCTAAGAGGCTATCGCGTTGCGCTGGTCGACCGGGGCGATTTTGCCAGTGAAACCTCTTCGCGGTCGACCAAGCTGATTCACGGCGGTGTCCGTTATCTGGAGCAGGCCATCAAAAAACTTGATTTGGCGCAGTTGAAGCAGGTACGCCACGGACTGGCCGAGCGTCGGACCGTAATTCGTAATGCCCCCCATCTGGCTCATCCACTGGCTATTCTTACCCCCGTTTTTAGTTGGTTCGAAGGGATGTACATGACCATCGGCCTAACCCTCTACGACCTGATTTCAGGACACGATGCGTTTCCGAAAGGGAAGTGGCTCAGTCGGGGGCAGGCACTGGAGAAAAGCCCAAAGCTTACCCAAAAGATGCACAGTGCTGTGCTGTATTATGATGGACAGTTCAACGATTCCCGCTATGCGCTGGCGTTGGCTCACTCGGCCGATGAAGCTGGGGCGGCTGTTGTAAATTATGCTGCCGTTACGGATTTTGGTCGGCAGGCGGGGCGCATTACAAACGCATTGGTGAAGGATCAGCTTACCGGCGAAACGGTCAGGGTAAAAGCGTCTGTATTTTTGAATTGTACCGGCCCTTATTCCGATGCGATTCGACTGCTGGCTAATCCTGAACTCGATCAGCGTATCCGGCCCAGCAAAGGGGTACATATTGTGCTTCCGCGCGAAACACTGGACAGTGCTTATGCCGTGTTGATTCCCAAAACGGCTGATGGACGCGTCATTTTTGCCATTCCATTCGGAGATAAAGTATTTGTCGGAACGACTGATAATGATTACGATAGTTTGTTGCGGGAGCCACTACTGGAGCCCGATGAAGTAGATTACCTTCTGGAGACGGTGCGGCCTTATCTGGCGAAAATGCCCGAACGCTCTCAGATACAGGCTGGATTTGGTGGTATTCGCCCATTGATCGTCAGCAGTAGGGCCGATACCAAGACCCTGCTGCGCGACCATGAGGTAGAATATGATGATACATCAGGTTTGCTCAGTTTGCTTGGAGGCAAATGGACCACCTATCGCCTGATGGCGCAGGACGCTATTGATCGGGCTGGCGAGTTACTAAACAAAACCGTACCGAGTCGTACCGAAACCGCTTATTTGGTAGGTGGAGAATCGTACCGTTTCGATGACTGGCAGCAGTTACAGGCTACGTTTAACCTGCCGGCCGATGTGTGTCAGCATCTGATGCGAACGTACGGAAATCGGGTAGCTCAACTAGGCGAACTAATCAAGGAACAGCCTTCGCTAGCTCAAAAATTAGCAGAAAGCCACCCTTATTTGGCCGCCGAAGTTGTTTATCAGGTACGCGAAGAAATGGCAATGACCCTGCGCGATGTACTGGCCCGGCGTTGGCGCGTCGAACTTTCAGACTGGCAGTTAACAGCCCGACTTGCTCCAAGGGTAGCTCAGCTAATGGCCGACGAACTAGGGTGGAGTCCGTCCCACCGTACAGAACAAATTCAGGCGTACCAGCACTTGTTAAACACCTTTATTCAGGAAGCGGGATTATC
The DNA here is from genome assembly GCF_000374025.1 of Spirosoma panaciterrae DSM 21099. Taxonomy (GTDB): domain Bacteria; phylum Bacteroidota; class Bacteroidia; order Cytophagales; family Spirosomataceae; genus Spirosoma; species Spirosoma panaciterrae. Next base: position 152,364 of record NZ_KB893181.1, read on the forward strand.
TACGGAGCCGTCGGAAATGCTATCGGCCTAGTTATTTGCTGTTCCGATGGGCATGGCTTACTTCGCGGGCCATCCCCATGAGTCGTTTCCAGCATCGGCTAATCGTTTGCTTATCGTGGCCTTTCTGATCTTTAACAGAAGGGGTTGAGGCAGACGCTTCTGATTTTGAGGCTGATGTACGGGTCGTAGAAGATGTATTGTCGTTCGGTTTGTCCAGCAGCCGATTCACCGACGCCCAGTTCTTTGGTGTAGCAACTGCAACCGATTGTACAAATGGGCAGGCCAGTAGGCAGGCAACAGCCAGGCAGCGTGCTGCGTTATGCATTAAGGAGATTCTCATGAGGTAAACAGTAAAGGGTTTATACGGAGTAGAGTTACCTCATAGAATCGAATTACATGGGTTGGGGATGGAGTCTTGTACTGCCTTATCAACTATAATGCCAAAAAAATATTGTACGGTAAAGCGACTTAGACATGGGATCTATAAGGATTGAAGCCCCAGATAAGTGTCACCAATAACGGTTTGGTAATCATTGCCTGTCGGAAACTGTTATCTTTGTAGCAGATCGTATGCATAGTCATGAAACAAACCTGTGCATACGAATCGGAATATGGCGAAAGGCATATTTTACACCATTTAAAAACAAGCCGGTATAGACCGGAGCGAGATTTAGGAGCATGTTTGAGAATCTTCAGGATAAGCTAAATAAAGCGATTAAGACCCTTAAGGGACAGGGCCGCATTACCGAAATCAACGTTGCGGCTACTATAAAAGAAGTTCGTCGGGCTCTTACCGATGCCGACGTAAACTATAAAGTTGCCAAAGAAATTACCGATCGCATTCGCGATAAAGCGCTTGATCGAAAAGTATTGATTTCGGTTGAACCGGGTCAACTCTTTGTTAAAATCGTTCAGGAAGAGCTGACCGAGCTGATGGGGGGCGAAGCACAAGGCATCAATATCAAAGGCGACCCGGCCGTTATCCTGATTGCTGGATTGCAGGGGTCAGGAAAGACTACGTTTTCGGGTAAGCTGGCGTCGTATCTTAAAAAACAGGGCCGTAATGTCTTGCTGGTAGCGGCTGATATTTACCGACCGGCGGCTATCGATCAGTTGAAGGTGTTAGGGGAACAGGTCGGGGTGGATGTATACGCGGAGCCAGAAAATAAAAACGCGGTGGCAATTGCTAAAAATGCGATTGACCTGGCTCGCAAATCGGGTAAGCGCATCGTCATTGTCGATACAGCGGGTCGTCTGGCGGTCGACGAAGCCATGATGCAGGAGATCGAAGCTGTTAAGAAAGCTATTTCGCCAACCGAAACGCTGTTTGTCGTTGACTCCATGACGGGTCAGGATGCTGTCAATACGGCCAAGACTTTCAATGAGCGGCTCGATTTTGATGGCGTTGTGTTGACTAAACTCGACGGCGATGCCCGTGGGGGAGCGGCTTTGTCGATCAAAACTGTGGTCAACAAGCCGATCAAGTTTATCAGTACGGGCGAAAAAATGGAAGCCCTCGATGTGTTCTACCCCGATCGGATGGCTAGCCGGATTCTGGGTATGGGCGACGTTATCTCGCTGGTTGAGCGGGCTCAGCAAGCCTTTGATGAAGAAGAGGCTCGCCGGATCAATGCCAAGATGCGGAAGAATCAGTTCGACTTCGACGATTTCCTCTCGCAGTTGCAGCAGATCAAAAAGATGGGTAACGTAAAAGATCTGCTCGGTATGATCCCCGGCATGGGTAAAATGATTAAAGACCTTGATATCGATAATGACTCGTTCAAACCGATTGAGGCTATCATTAGCTCCATGACGCCTGTAGAGCGGCAACGCCCCGATATTATTGACGGAAGCCGGAAGAAACGGATTGCTGCCGGTAGTGGCACGAGTATTCAGCAAGTTAATAATCTGCTGAAACAGTTTGACGAGATGCGGAAGATGATGAAGAAAATGAATACCATGCAGGCATCTGGTAAGCTGAACAAAATGATGCGATAGCCTGCTGACTGTGTGAGGTCGGTGGTCGTAACTTAAACCAAAGGATCGACCACCGACTTTTTGTGTATCATAAGGTCAGATAATACTTGCGACGGCCAGGGTCAAGGCGTTCGATGGCATAGCGAAGGGTAGTACGCGGCATGTCTCGTACATGATCATGGAGAAACTCTTCCAGAGCATCGCTATTCCGCTTGCCTACCTCCCGTAACATCCAGCCGACCGCTTTATGAATCAGATCGTGTTTGTGCGGCAAAAGGATTTCGGCAAGGGCGAATGTATCGCTAAACTGCCCTTTTCGGATCAGAGCTAGTGTCGACACCATAGCGATACGCTGACTCCAGAGATGATCTTCCTGGGCCAGATCATACAGAACTGATCGATCATTAGTTAAAAGATGCTGGCCAACAATGTGCGGACAGGTAACATCGACCAGATCCCAGTTATTGATGTATTGGCGATTGGCCAGATACCGTTCCAGAATAGCACCCTGCTGGCTTCGTCCTGCTTTTTTAAATTGCGCCACCCAAATCAGCAGCCCCACCATACGGCATTCATGATAAGGGTCGTGGATCAAACGCTCTGTTTCAAACGGGTCAAGTGCTTTAAAACGTTTCGCTACTTCATGTTGCTGGGGCATCGACAAGCCCAGAAATTGATCGCCTGCGCCGTATTGCCCAGGAGCCGTTTTAAAGAATCGGGCCACCAGAATAGCCCGCTCAGGCTGTGCCAGTGCTATTATGGCCTGCTTTACAGTGGTATAAGTACATTCCATAGCCGATAAAAAAGCAGAGGCCCATATGAGCCTCTGCCTGTAAATAGCCTGTTCGGATTCGGTTAGTCGTTTAGTTTTGAGCGAACAAAATCCTGCTCGGCCAGTAACGGAATCGAGTAAAGAACCGTTTTATTCCGCTCAAAGGCTGGTCGGTCCAGATCGGCGGCCAAAAACTGTCCTTTCACAAAAGCATCCACCATTCGTTTGATCAGATCGGTGTCATCGGGCCGTTCTTCATCCACCAGAATGTCAACATCCGAATCGTCTTTGAAAGGATCGACAAAAACTGGCGGATCTGGGCGAACGATGGTTGTACCGCCGTTGTAGCCGACCGTTGGCGTATGGATGTCATCCGATTTCGAATTACCCGTCGGAACAGGGTCTGTATCTTCATCGTCGTTGCCAGCCAATACCAGCTCTTCTTTTTCAGCAGATTCCTGATTGGTAACCGCTTCGGTCTGATCGCTTACAATGGCTTCGGGATTGGTGCTGCCCTCATCGGTGACCGCCGTTTCGGGCTTTTTGCCCTGTTCGGCAGCATCGGCCGAGACGATCCCCGTCGGATTGCCGAGTTTATCCAGTAAATCGCCGGTTCCATCGAAGCCAGCCGCAATGATCGTTACCCGCAGTTTCTCACCAAGATTTTCGTCGGTAATAGCCCCAAACTTAAACATCTTGGCTTCGCTCTGGATTTTCCGGGCTACGTGCTCCGAAATCGCCATTTGTTCTTTCAGTTTCATGGCATGATCCTTACTCGACGAAATGGTCAGCAGAATGCGTTTGGCTCCGCGAATATCGTGGTCGTTGAGAAGCGGAGAGTTCAGCGCAGCTTCAATAGCCCGGATGGCTCGGTCTTCGCCAGCCGCTTCGGCCGATCCCATTACCGACTGACCGGCGCCTTCCAATACTTTCTTTACATCGGCAAAGTCAGCATTGATATCACCCTGAGTTGTGATGATTTCAGCAATGCTTTTTACGGCATTGGCGAGCACGTCGTCGGCATGGGCATAGGCTTCCGTCCAGGTAAGTTCGCTATACAGCTCGGCCAGCTTATCGTTCAGTACAACAAGCACAGTATCACAACTGTCTTTTAGCCGTTCAATACCAACACGTGCCTGCTCTTTTTTATCGGTACCTTCGTACCAATAAGGAGCTGTTACGACTGCCACGGTTAGTAAGCCCATTTTTCGGGCTACTTCCGCCACTACGGGGGCTGCGCCTGTGCCTGTACCCCCACCCATACCAGCGGTAATAAATACCATTTTGGTGGGAGGTGCAAGCAGATTCTCAATTTCTTCGATACTGGCACGGGCGGCATCTTCACCCGCTTTTGATTCCGTACCCGCACCCAATCCGTCGCCCAATTGCAGCTTCGTTTTCACAGGATTACTCATGAGCGCCTGACGGTCCGTATTGCAAACAGCAAAACTGACATCCTGCATTTTCATTTTATCCATGTGCTTGACGGCATTTCCGCCCATGCCGCCCACCCCGACAACCTTGATAATAACCGGGTTGTCGTCTGGCATTTCGAATCTATAGCCTTGAGTATTCATCGTGTGGGTTGGAGTATCTATTCATGTCTTTACACTTCATATCGCCGATTCGGGTAATAACCACCGCGTAGGGCGGGCTTAATACGGATCGGTTTCGTTGCCTCTGATCGGGCGGGTTAGTTTACGTAACCAGCCAATCAAACCCCCTTCGTCTTTGGATGGTTCGGGTTCAGGTGTTTTGTCGGGTACTTTCGGGCTAACCCGTCCGCCATGCGACGTACCGTAGCCACCTGTCGTTGTGTGGCCGTTAGTGCTTCCATGCCCACCTGTTGTTCCATTATGGGAGTGAATCGGCTGATTTTCTTCCTCTTTGAAAGCTCTGTTTGGGTCAGTAATGAAGGAGATGCGGTTATCGATGGTCTTATAACCAGCCCAAACCAACCCTACAGCGGTGGCATGTGCTGGGTCGCCTACCAGATCGGCCCTTCCGTTCGGTTCAAGATGTTCGGGATAGCCAACACGCACTTCTTCAATGCCGGTTACCCGTCCAAAAATCTGCTCTACTCCCGGAATCAATGCAGAACCACCAGTTAGTACAATACCTCCCAGAAGTTTGCCATCATAGCCTGAACGAATAATTTCGGCCTGTACCAGGGCGGCTATTTCGCGTAGCCGATCTTCAATAATGACGGCAACATTTTTCAGTAGTACATCTTTAGGTTTGCGATTACTCAGCCCAGGTACCGCTACAACCTCATTCAGGTTATACTCGCCGGGGTTTGCATTCCCAAATTTCTTTTTCAGTAATTCGGCCTGATTGGGCAGAATTTTGCAACCTGCCTGAATATCCGACGTCAGGCTATTTCCAGCCCAGGGAAAGACGGCCACATGGCGCAGAACGTTCCGGTAGTAGATCGCCATTTCGGTAGTGCCACCGCCAATATCAACCAACGCTACCCCCGCATATTTTTCTTCGTCGGTAAGTACGGCCAGCCCCGAAGCCAGTGCCGAAAGCATCATGGTATCCTGCGCCAGATTGTTGCGGGTAATGCATTTGCGAATATTTCGGGCGGCATTCGCCTGAGCAGTAATGAGCTGGAAGTCAGCGCCCAGCTTAACGCCATTTCGGCCAACGGGCTGGTTGATATTCGTTTCGGTATCAACCACAAAATCCATCGGCAGCACATGGATGATTTCCTTATCGGCCGGAATTGACGTGCGATACATGTCATTCAGCAGATGGTCGATGTCTTCAACCTGTACTTCGTCGCCCGAAGAGGATCGGGTAATGCTGCCGCTCGATTTTACCGAAGTGACATGAGACCCACTAAAGCTAACATTGACTAAGTGAATATCGAGATTCGATTGATTGGAAGCCTCATGAATGGCTCTTCGAATAGCATTGACTGTGTTATTGACGTTAACAACCGACCCTTTGGCTACCCCGTCAGCCAGATTGGTTTCGCCCACGCCCAGCACTTCGAGCGTTTCCTGTTCTTTGTTATTCCGGATCAATCGCCCAGCCACGGCGCATACTTTAGTGCTGCCGATGTCCAGACCTACTACAATTTTCTCGTCCATGCCCGTCTTAGTCATTCGCAAACAATTTGATTTCGGTACTCAACGTTTATCCGGCTGTAACGATCCCAACCTTTAGCGGGTAAAACGTCGGTATATACTATTTTTAATTTTCTAAATTTAGCATCTAATTCGGTCGGTGGCCCAAATTCTATTTTATGGTTACCCATTTGTGGCCACATCGTAATGTTGCCTTGCGCATCAACGGACAACTCGGCAATCTGTGCCTGCCAAAGCGGATCATCGTGAATTCGTTTCAATAGCTCCAGCAATGGTCGGTTTCGTTCACTGGCCAGCGAGCGGTTCTGGGCAAAGTAATTGCCGGTAAGAACCGGAACTCGGGCTGAGTAGTTCATAGAAATTGGGAAAAAGCGCCCTTCCTCACTAACGTACTGGCCAGAAACGGGTCGGCTTCCATCACCATCCACCACCAATCGGGCTAATGGTCTGGGTTGTTCGACTACCACCAGTAAATCGCCGTCCAAGTCACGTGAAATCTGACAATTCTTCACCAATCCATGTTGTTTTAGCCGCTTTTCCAGTTGTTGCAAATCCACATCGGCATAATTCTTGCCTGTAATTGGATCAGCACCTCCGTTTGTCAGGTAGCCCATCACATCACGTCTGGTCAGAAAACGGTGATTATCGATCTGATCAATCTGGACGATAACGTTCCGAACGTGTTTCTGCCCATGCCGTATTTCGGTAAATGCAATGAGGCCAAACAGACTCAGCAGTCCTCCAAAGGCTAACAACCACTTTTTGGATGATTTAAAGGTAGAAAACATCTGTAAATAAGCTCAATTGTTTCTCCAATATTTTTATCTATTGGTTGCTTAGAGTCGATTTTAGTGCAGGAAGCAGTTGATCAATGTCACCAGCCCCTACGGTTACAAGTAAGGAAGGTTTCATTTTTCGCACAACGTCAATCAATTCATCTTTGGTGCATTTCTGTTTGGTTTTCGAGTGTACGTCCCGAAATATCAACTCAGACGTAACACCTTCTATGGGTAATTCCCGGGCTGGGTAGATGTCAAGCAGAATAACATGATCGGCCAGAGACAAACTTTCTGCAAAACCATCGGCAAAGTCGCGGGTGCGGCTAAACAGGTGCGGCTGAAAAGCAACCGTCACTTCACGATCGGGATACAGCGCCTTTACGGACGACAGAAACGCGTTTACTTCGGCGGGATGATGCGCATAATCGTCAATCAAAATAGCGTTCTCGGATTTGAGAATGTATTCAAACCGCCTACGTACGCCCTTGTACGTAGCCAGAGCAGACCGGATGGCATCAGGAGATACGCCCACCTCAAGAGCAACAGCGCCTGCGGCCACGGCATTCTCCACATTATGAAATCCAGGAACCAGTAGCTGAATATCAGAAATAACTCCGTTGGGATAAACGAGATCGAAGATGAATGAGCCTTGCTCGATCCGTAGTTTCTGGCTGTAATAGTCGCCCGTTTGTAAAGCGTACTCCCGAACAGTTGCTTTTGTTTGATCGGCCAATGATAATCCTGTTTTCATGAACAGAACCCCATCAGTTTCAATCTGACTGACATACATTCCAAACGAAGCAAGCACCGCTTCGTGTGCACCGTAGATATCCAGATGGTCGGCGTCGGTAGAGGTAACAATCGCGTACTTTGGAAATAAGGTCAGAAACGATCGGTCGAATTCGTCGGCTTCAACCACACAAATTACCGAACGCAGATCGTCGGCCGGTTCGTTGAGCAGGAAGTTGGTGCCATAATTAGCCGTAATCCCGCCCAGGAAAGCGGCACAGTTCACTCCGGAATCCCGCAGAATATGGGTAACCATCGACGAAGTAGTTGTTTTGCCATGCGTACCCGCTACACCAATTGTGGTCATTTGGCCCGCCAGCAGACCCAGTACCTGCGAGCGCTTCTGTAAGATGAACCGCTTCTCCGTCAAATAGATATACTCCAAATGAGTGCTGGGGATAGCCGGTGTATAAATGACGAGCGTTTGAGTTGGGTTTTCCAGAAACGCAGCCGGTATTTGCGCTACATCTTCGGTAAAATGAATGGTAATACCTTCTGCCTGTAGAGCGTCGGTCAATGCCGTTGGCGTGCGGTCGTAGCCGGCAACTGTATAGCCATTGATACGAAACCAACGCGCCAGCGCGCTCATGCCGATACCACCAATACCGAGAAAATAAATGTATTTGAATTGATCCAGAGTCATCGTTGTACTGACCAGCCGTTAGGCTGACCTTAAAAACTAAACTTATTTAACGGGCCAGGTTCGAACTTGAGCCAGCCAACTTTATTACTTCATTCGCAATGTCGCGGGCAGCATTGGGTTTGGCTAATGTTTTTATTTGGGTTTTCAACTGGGTTTGCTGAACGGGGTCGTTCAGCAAACCCAGGGCGGCAGTTACCAGTGCTTCCCGAGCCGTTTTGTCCGTTACCAGTAATGCCGCTTTGTGCTCTACCAGACTCATCGCATTTTTCGTTTGGTGGTCTTCAGAGGCAGCAGGAAAAGGAACCAGAATAGCCGGACGGCCTACCAAACATAATTCGGATACCGAAAGAGCCCCTGCTCGTGATACCACCACATCGGCAACGGCGTAGGCTTTATCCATATCATAAATAAAATCGTAAGCTTTAACCAGAGACGACCCTATTGCGGCAACAGCGGCTTGCGCCCGCTCAATGAATCCGGGGCCTGTTTGCCAGATAACCTGTACACCAGCCTCAACAAAGCGCTGTAGGCCGCCCTCTATGCTCTCATTGATAGTCCGCGCCCCCTGACTTCCGCCAATGATCAGCAAGGTTGGCCGATTGGCGTCCAGCTTGAACAAGGTTCTTCCGGCTTCACGTTGCTGATCCGCAAATTGAATATCACTTCGTACCGGGTTACCCGTTACGGTCAGTTTTTCGGCTGGAAAGAACGCTTCCATTCCGGGATAAGCCACGCAGATGCGTTTGGCCCAGCGAGCCAGCACTTTATTAGTTAGGCCAGCATATGAATTTTGTTCCTGAATGAGAGTGGGCACACCTTTGAGGGAGGCTGCTAAAAGCAACGGACCACTCGCATAGCCACCGACTCCAACGGCCACATCAGGCTGGAAGTCGCGCACAATCTGCCGGGCTTTTAGTAAACTTCGACCCAGTTTGACTGGAAAACTGAGGTTGGACAGGGTTAGCTCACGTTTGATACCCACAACGGGTAGCCCAACTATTTTATAGCCAGCACGCGGTACTTTTTCCATTTCCATTTTGCCCTCGGCTCCCACAAACAGAACGTCGGTAGATGGGTCGATGGCTTTTAATTCGTTGGCAATGGCAATGGCAGGGTAAATATGGCCGCCGGTTCCACCTCCGCTGATAATTACGTTCATTCGATTTATGGTAAATCGTAGGTTCCTATATTTTACTTTCATCGGCTTCGTCCCGGCTTACGCTCAGAACGATACCAATAGCTAAGCCTGTGAATATAAGCGATGTTCCACCCATACTCAATAAGGGTAGAGGCTGGCCTGTCACAGGAGCCATACCGATGGCTACACAAATACTGGCAAATGCCTGCATAACGATACTGAATGTTAAGCCCGCAGAAAGCAATCCTCCAAACGGTCGGGTGGCCTTCTGAAGTGTTTTCATCCCTCGCCATAAAAACCACAGATAGGCCAGTACAACCGGAATGCCTCCTAAAAGTAAGCCGTATTCTTCAACGATGATGGCATAAATAAAATCGGAAAATGGATTAGGTAGGGTGTTTCGCTGGTGACTGTTGCCCGGCCCCTGGCCTGTTAAACCGCCATTGGCCAACGCTATATAGGACTGTTCGACCTGATAAACGATGGTGTCGGAATTGGAAAAACTATTGATTCGGTTGATAGCGGTAACCAGGCGCTGTCCGGCGGCTAAGGCAATGCCGCCAAACAAGACGCAGACGGCAATCATATAGACCAGGTATCGAACGGGTACCCGTCCAATATACATCAGTAGAAAGCAGGTTGCACCCAGTAAAAGAGCGGTCGATGTATTCGAAAGGATAATTAAGGAGCAAATAAGGCCAATCCAGAGGATAAGGTTAAACAAAACAGTCGGATCGTTCATGAACCGCTGTCGCTTGGCCAGCATAGCTGCCAGATTAGAAATGAGCGCCAATTTGGCTAAATCGGATGGCTGAAATGTCTGGTTAATGATCGGGATGGTCACCCAGCGTGATGCATCGTTTAGCGTTGAGCCTTTGAAGTAAGCCCAGATCAGTAATGGAACGGATAGCCAAAGTCCATATTTGGATAAGCGGGCATAATAGACGTAGTTTATCTTGTGGGCAAAATACGTGCAGGCCAGCCCAATCAATAGCAGGGAGCCATGTTTGAGCAGGAAGATTTCAGTGTTGCCATCGAGTTCCCGGAAAGCCTTAGTGCCAGTTGCACTATACACAACCAGAACACTCATGATCGATAAATACAATACGATCCACCAGATCTGGCGGTCGCCTTTTAGATTTGTTCGAATCCATTCACGCAGAGCCATGTTTTCTTATGGGTGATAGATGATATATAAAATAGATAACTAGAGCCTACACACTAGATCATAAAGTAGTGATTAGTTTTTGAACGGCGGCTTTAAACTGATTACCGCGATCTTCGTAATTTTTAAACAAATCAAAACTGGCACAAGCGGGTGATAACAGTACTACTTCGCCGGGTTGCGCTAATTCCAGCCCCTTCGCTACAGCATCCGTAACCGATTGGGTTTCATAGATAATCGGGATCTTTGAGCCGAAATAATCGACCAGTTTATGGTTATCGATACCCAGGCAAATCAGGGCCTTTACGTGCTGTTGCACCAGCTCATCCAATTGGCTGTAGTCGTTTCCTTTGTCTAGCCCACCCGCTATCCAGACCGTTGGCGTATCCATACTTGATAAGGCATAGAATACCGAATCGACGTTGGTCGCTTTCGAGTCGTTGATAAATTGAACGCCATCAATCGTTCCGGCCGGTTCAAGCCGATGCGCGGCATTCTGAAACGTTTTTAACCCCTGGGCAAGGGCTTCATTGGATACACCAACCGACTGGGCCGCCAGGATAGCCGATAGCATATTTATGGCGTTGTGGGGGCCACGTAATGGCGTGTCCGTCTGAGCAATGGAGAACGAAGTATGTAAGGTCGCTGTTATTAGCTGCCCGTTCTGCAGGTAGCCGCCGGGCGAAACAACCCCTTGCAAGGAAACAGGTAGTCGAGTGACCATCGGCTTTCGCGTTTCGAGTTGTTCTTGGATAGGCTGACTTTCGGCAAAAAAGATAAATGTATCGTCTGGCCGCGCGTTTTGTAGTATTCGAAATTTGGAATCGACGTAATTCTGAAAGTTATACCCGTATCGGTCAAGATGGTCGGGAGTAATATTGAGCAATACCATAACATCCAGATGAGTGTTGTACATATCATCCAGTTGGAAACTGCTCAGTTCGAGTACAAAATAGTCGAAGTGATCCGTAATGACCTGTTGGGCAAAACTGTCTCCTATATTGCCAGCCAGGCCTACATTAAAACCTGCCGTTTTCAGTAAATGATAGGTTAGCAGCGTTGTAGTCGTTTTGCCGTTACTGCCTGTAATGCCTATCAATTTAGCGCGTGTATAGCGAGCTGCAAATTCAATCTCTGAAATTATGGGTGTTCCCTGCGCTCTGAGTTTTTGAACTAAAGGGGCCGTTTCGGGAATGCCTGGGCTTTTGATAACCTCAATAGCATCCAGAATCTGTTCTTCTGTATGCTTGCCTTCTTCAAAGGGAATCTGCGCCGTTTGAAGAGCCATTCGGTAACTCTCTTTAAGAGCTCCTTTATCCGACAAAAAGACGTCAAAGCCTTTGGCTTGTGCCAGTAAAGCAGCGCCTACACCGCTTTCACCTCCGCCTAGAATAACTATTTTTTGCACTGACATAACAAGTACTTACGCATAGCAAAGTAACACATAAATGAAAAAGCCCCGGCTATGAGCCAGGGCTTTTCAAGTAAATTTCTCGACAAAACTTATTATTTAGATTGCATCGAATTTGATAATCGGGCGCGGTTGGCCAGTTTGACAATTAAGAAAACTACCCAGGCGATGATTAAAAACTGGATAATCGTATTCAGAAAATTACCGTATCGGATGGCCACCTCAGGTGTAGTGCCAACCGCTTCTTTAAGAACGTATTTCATTTGACTGAAATCCGCACCACCCAAAACAATTCCCAGAATTGGGTTGATAATATCTTCGACTAACGAGGTAGTAATTTTACCAAAGGCAGCGCCAATGATAACCCCAACGGCCAGATCGATTACGTTGCCCTGGGCAATGAACGTTTTAAATTCACTCAGCATAGCGGTTAAGTTTTGGTTGGAACATACTAATTGATACTACGAAAAGTAAAGTAGATAAAAGATCCATTAAATCAAAATCTGCCCGGTAATGGATCACTCGCTTTGGTGGGGTCTTTTTTCTTTTTGAATGAACTGATGTTATAAACCAGGCCGATGGCGAGCGTTTGCTGGATTTGCAGACTGGAACTGAAATCTTTATTGTACAGCGCAATCAGGCCAAAGGTAGTACTGATGTATTTGCTGGCTTTGGCCGTCAGGATCAGATCAAGCCGGTGATTGATGTTGTCAAAGTGAGCGTATTCCGTAAAGAGCTGATACCGTGTATTGAGCGATATATTTTCGGTCAGATTCCGATTAATGGCTGCCTGTAGCTGAAACGCCAGCCATTCTGTTCGGCTGCTCTTACCCGGATCTACACCGTAAGCTTTCTGGGTAGGATCATACACGTAGTTGCCGTTGGCCAGTTGGCTTACACGTACACTTTGGTCGGCCAGGAAAGTAAACCGTGGGGCTATTGGACTCATGCGAAGAGCAAACCAGTCATTCGGTTTATAGGCTATCCCGAGGGCTAAAGTAAGCTGAGCCGGGGCAAAGAAATTCGATACTTTTAGCCGGGTCTGATCAGCTGGAAGCTTATCGTACCGATAGCCAGGAGCAAAAAATGTATTGAAGGTTCCAGAAACAAAGAAGTCCCATTTGGGAGCAATCTGTTTGCCCAATACAGAAATAAGCATGATTTGGTCGGCAGCTTTGCGCGTATTGCCTAACTGCGTCACATATCCCAGTTGCAAATCGGCAGTGTTATCCCAGGATATTTTTCCCTTTTCGTAGAGTGCACGAGCTGCTACAACGGCCCCGATCGCTACTGAATTGACACCGCCCCCCGACCAGTTGCTAAAAGAAGCCTGGTTAAAATTCACTCCTCCACTGAAAGATTTTTGCCAGTACGATGTATCAGGTTTAACGGCAACTGTATCTTTAAAGTTAGTCGTTACCCGAGTCGGTTCCTGGGCATATACCCCATTCAGGGAAAGCCCGAGCATAACTATACAGAGCACAAATTTTTTCATATCACATATTGAAAACTTGATTGGCTCTTAAGACGGTTTAAGGTGACTTGAGTAACTTAATCAGGCAGCAGGAGTGCTATCAAATACCTCTACTTTTTTCATTTGCAAAGTCTGTAAAGGAATCACCGTAGTGGTTTGACCCGTACGAAGGGTTAACGACAAGGTATCAACCTTAATAATCTCTCCTTTGGCATCATCAATTTGAATAATCTGGCCTTCTTTGTATTTATTTTTTGTATAAAAAGAGGATATAATATTGGCCATCAAGTCGCGAGAAGCGATACCATACCCAATAGCAAAAGCGAATATGACCCCACCGATAATGAGATTGAAGCTCGATTCGAGTAACTCTGTATTGATGCCTGCCTGCCCTAACGCACTGATAACCGTAACAATCAGGAAGAAAATGAAAACAATCATACTGAGTAGCCTTCCTGAAGCAATGTTGAATGATTGGCACACGTTGATCACGGCTCCTCGCAAGGCGTCAGCGATCAGAACGCCAACCTGTAGCATAATGGCGGCTGCAATTAATTTAGGAATAAAGTTGATTAGCGATGATACCATCTCGGTGATCGCTCCAACCCCCAGTTTTTCCGTAGAGGCTTTGATAAATACTAACAGAATGAAATAATAAAGAACCTTAGCTATAATTTCGCTTAACTTAATTTCGGTCTTTAGCTGTTTAATAATGCTGATTTCATTCAGACGGTTACCGATTTTATCAAACCCAACCTTACCCAAAATCCGGCGAACGATCATAGCTACCAATCGGGCAAACCCAATGCCGATCAGCAAAATGACTATGGCTCCCAATAGGCGAGGTACAAATTCAACAAATTGATTAATCAGGGTTTGAAAAGTATTCCGAATAATGTCGGTCAGTTCTGGTAATTGATTCATACGGTAGGATTTGTATCGTCTGGTGTTAAGTGAGGTGGGTTAACAAGGGCTGAGGCCAAGGCAAACAAATCACCGATATAGAGGTCTACAACGGTAACCGCATTGCGTATCAGATCTATTTCAGAGACCAACTCAGTTTTCAGATGAGGAGGGCAAAGATCATCTGGCTCAAGTTGTTTGAATGGGTTCGTATTTTCCATGCCGATTGATTAACGAAAAGGCCAGCGAATAGAAAGTATCATTTTAATGGCCAGCAGGAGCCAGAATACAACTCCTTCCAGATAATGTTTGCGAAGTTTATCCCGTGATCGTTTCAGGCGCATTTTTACGGCGCTTTCGGTCAGACCGTTTATATTGGCAATATCACGAATGCTAATATCATCCTGATATTTCATCAAAAGCATCGATTGTTCTTCGGGAGGAAGTTGGTGCAGGGCTCGCTCAAGTTGCTTGGCTTCCATTTCTGCCAGATCACCCAGATCGTCTTCCTGCTGTACATCCAGCCGTTCCCATCCATCATCCATGTACACCTCTTTGCGCATATTCTGCGTTCGAATCTGGTCGGTGCAATAGTTGTATGTTATGGAGTAGAGCCAGGTGGAGAATTTTGCCTGTTCGCGAAAACTCCCAAGTTTAATAACCAGTTTGAGGAAAATATCATGGGTTAGATCCTCTGCCCGAACAGGGTCTTTAGTAAACGATAAACACTTCCTGTACACTTTATCGCAATAACGTTCGTATAGCCGTTCGAAATAGATATTTTTCTGCGTGTCGACATATAACCGAACTAACTCCTCGTCCGAATATTGCTCCATTTTATACGGTGGTGGTTCTTATGACCAGAAAGTGTTATAAAAGTAACTCGACTTAAAAGGCAATATTAATAAAATATTAGCTACGAATTAATCGCGAAAAATTAATAGCCATATTGATATACTTTATAGTAATCTAGATGTATAAAATAGTATTTTTTGCCATTAATTTGTATTTCTAAAAGTCAAAAAAATCGTTGGCTCTACGCTTATTTATGCAACCAATTTTGCAATTGTTTTTATATATTTTCATCGCATTATCAGTTACTAGCTATTAAAAAAGATGAACAAGTAGTTTTGCCGCAAGTTACTTACTTTCAAGTGTATACCGTGTTAAAAATTAGGCCGAAAGCGTAGGTTTGTCTTTAAGGTGATTCAGAAAATAGTAGAAGTAACTCCGGGCGATAGTCATAAAAGAGGTGGGTGTGCCAGTTTGAGAGCCTGTATCTTAATCATTATTTATAAAAAAAGTACCCAGCCGTAAGACTGGGTACTTTATCAATTTGCTGAAAAAGCTCTGAAGCGTTTAGCCAATAGCTACGCGTTTGAAAGCCGATACAGTCAGACCTTTGCTGGTTTTATCCAGAAGTTGCGAGATCGTAATGGAAGGATCTTTTACAAACTCCTGGTTCAGCAGCGTATTTTCTTTGTAAAACTTGTTCAGTTTACCCATCGCAATTTTTTCAAGCATGGCTTCGGGTTTGCCTTCGGCACGAGCCTGCTCTTTTCCGATTTCGATTTCGCGTTGAACGATTGTCGCATCAACACCATCTTTATCCAGAGCAACCGGTTTCATAGCAGCAATTTGCATAGCTACGTCACGGCCTACTTCAGCTACGTCGGTACCGTTGGTATTGGTCAAACCAACCAGCACACCCAGTTTACCGTTTGAGTGAATATACGACACAACCTTATCTGCCGAAATAGTTTCGAAAGAAGCCACGTCGATCTTTTCACCGATTTTACCCATCAGGTCGGTGATGTGGTCCTGAAGCGAACGGCCATCAGCCTGGGGAGTACTCAACAACGTAGCTTTGTCGCTTGCTTCCGTTGCTACCGCTGTACTCATAACGGCCATAGCTAAGTTCTGGAAATCAGCTACCTTCGATACGGGCTCTGTTTCGCAGGCCAAAGCAATCACCTTACCGGATTTACCATCGGGGCTAACATGAGCTAATACGATACCTTCAGCAGTCGTGTTATCGGCCCGTTTGTCAGCTATTTTCTGACCCTGCTTCCGCAGAATCTCTTTTGCTTTTTCAAAATCGCCATCAGCTTCAGTAAGGGCCTTTTTACAGTCCATCATACCGGCTCCGGTCTCTTGCCGAAGTTTGTTTACGTCAGCAGCAGTAATTGCCATAATAAAGGTTGTTAGTAAGTTTAATTACCAAACGTTATTTTGTGATCAATGAATTGTCTATTGAAATGGAATAGCCCATAGCGGATGGCTACGGGCTATTTTTGAGTTTACTGTTTTACGTTTACGGTGTTCAGGTGATCAATACAAACTCTGTTAATGCATATATCAACTGAGAACTGTAGGCTAAAACAGCAAACTCATTTATGCTTCCTGCTCATCTTCGGCAACAGGGGCTTCAGTTGCTTCTGCTTCGGGCTGAGTAGCACCTTCGGCACGAGCCTGCGCAAGGTCTTCAGCACGCTTAGCTTCTTCTTCCTCCTGAATCCGTTGATCGTCTTTATCCTGTTTCCGCTCCATCAGACCTTCTTCAATGGCCTTACCGATGGCGAGCGTGATCAGAGCAATGGACTTGTAAGCGTCATCATTAGCTGGAATCGCGAAATCAACCGCTTCGGGGTTCGAATTTGTATCGCACATCGCGAATACAGGAATACCCAAACGGTGTGCTTCAGCAACGGCAATGTGTTCGCGTTTTACGTCGACAATGAATAGAGCGGCTGGCAAACGAGTCAGATCGGCAATACCGCCCAACACACGCTCCAGTTTTTCTTTGTCACGCATCCGGGTTAAACGCTCACGCTTGGCAATACTTTTGACGGTCTCCTCGTCTTTCAGCATTTTGTCGAGCGTTTGCATTTTTTTCAACGACTTCCGAATAGTCGCAAAGTTGGTGAGCATACCACCCTGCCAACGATCGGTAACATACGGCATTTTCAGGCGACGTGCTTCTTCCGAAACGATTTCCTGAGCCTGTTTTTTAGTCGCTACGAACAACACCTTCCGACCCGAACGAACAATACCACGGATGGCATTGCAGGCTTCGTCGAGTGAAGCTAATGTTTTATTGAGGTCAATAATGTGGATGCCGTTCTTCTCCATGAAGATATACGGAGCCATCCGGGGGTCCCACTTACGCGTCAGGTGGCCAAAGTGCACACCAGCGTCGAGGAGATCTTTATATTCGATTTGTGCCATTTCTTAAAATGAACAATAGAAAATGAAAAAATTAGAGTATGCAGCACCGCGCATCGGCATCATCTAAGCGCAGTCTGGACTATGTTGCATAGGGATAAGGGCGTGGGAGATGGGTAAGTAATTCCCCTTTGCCAATGGCCCAGAACCCTCTGCCAATTAACGTTTCGAGAACTGGAACCGACGACGTGCCTTCCGACGACCGTACTTTTTCCGTTCAACCATACGCGAATCGCGAGTCAGGAACCCTTCTTTTTTGAGGGCCGGACGGAAATCAGCGTTCAGTTCAACCAGCGCACGGGCAATGGCCATACGAGTTGCTTCGGCCTGACCAGCTACACCGCCACCACGAACGTTTACTTTTACATCGTAACCACCCACACCATTAACGGTAGCAAAGGGTTGGTTCAGAATAATTTGCAGAACTTCGGTCGGGAAATATTGCTTGTAGTCTTTTCCGTTTACCGAGATGGCTCCGCTGCCCGCCGACAGGTAGATCCGGGAGATGGCAGTTTTACGGCGGCCAATGGTATTAATACGATCCATTATGACTTAGAATTTAACTGCTTTGGGTTGCTGAGCCTCGTGCGGGTGTTGGTCACCAGCGTAAACATACAGGTTGGTGTACAACCGCCGACCAAGCCGGTTTTTCGGCAACATGCCCTTCACAGCATGTTCAATGATGCGCTCGGGTTGTTTTTCAAGTAACAACCGGGGCGATGCGAACCGTTGACCACCGGGATAACCTGTGTGGCGAACGTAAACTTTGTCGGTCATCTTAGAGCCCGTCAGGCGCACCTTTTCGGCATTGATGACGATCACGTTATCTCCGCAGTCAACATGCGGGGTGAAGTTGGTTTTGTGTTTGCCGCGGATCAGACGTGCAACTTGGCTAGCCAGACGGCCAAGTACTTCGCCCTGAGCGTCAACCACAACCCAATCCTTCTGCACCGTTTCTTTGTTGGCAGAGATGGTTTTGTAACTGAGCGTATTCACTTTATGGAGACTAATTGGTTGATTTCTAATGATTTGCCTATAAAAAAGCACTCCCGCTTCAAAACGGGAGTGCAAATATAGAAGATATAAGGCTGAAAAACAAGGTTCTGTCAAGAATTCATGCTAGCGCAACTTCAACGTTGCCAGGGCCAATACAGCCAGGATAATTCCGACAATCCAGAAACGGGTCACCAGCTTGGCTTCGTGGTACCCTTTTTTCTGAAAATGGTGGTGTAGTGGCGACATCAGGAATATTCGCCTGCCTTCGCCATACGTCCGTTTCGTGTA
This sequence comes from Spirosoma panaciterrae DSM 21099, assembly GCF_000374025.1. Classification (GTDB taxonomy): domain Bacteria; phylum Bacteroidota; class Bacteroidia; order Cytophagales; family Spirosomataceae; genus Spirosoma; species Spirosoma panaciterrae. The sequence continues at coordinate 171,019 of NZ_KB893181.1, forward strand.
TTTGAAATAGCTGACCTGAAGGATTACAGAGACCAGTTCAACCAGAAAGATGCCGCATATGATTGGAATCATCAGCTCTTTCCGAATGGCCAGAAACAGAACGGCAATAACGCCACCGAGCATCAAACTACCCGTATCGCCCATGAATACCTGAGCCGGATAGGAGTTATACCACAAAAATCCAACACAGGCCCCAACGAACGCAGCACAGAAAATTACCAACTCGCCCGCATTGGGAATGTACATGATATTAAGGTATTGCGAAAATACTTTGTTGCCTGACAGATAGGCGAGTACGCCGATTGTTAGCCCAATGATTACCGAAGTACCTGCTGCCAGCCCGTCGATGCCATCGGTAATATTGGCCCCGTTCGAAACGGCAGTAATGATGAAAATGCAGACAATGACATAGATGATCCAGGTGTAGCTGTCAGGCAATACGCCAAAAAGCAACGAACTGTAATCAAACTCATTATTCTTAAGAAACGGAACTGTGGTTAGGGTCGATTTTATATCGGTATAAACGTCGGGTACGTTGGAGGTGCTCAGTAAACGAGGGGCATACTTTCGAATTTTGACGTACTGATTGAAGTACAGGGTAAGACCAACAATCAGCCCTAAACCAATCTGCCCAACGACTTTAAACTTGCCCTGTAGTCCTTCTTTGTTCTTTTTGAAAACCTTGATGTAATCGTCCAGGAAACCAATCAGGCCCGTCCAGACGGTCGATACCAGAGCCAGGACGACATATACATTAGAGAGTTTTGAAAAGAGCAGTGCCGGAATCAGCAGGGACGCTAAAATGATAAAACCTCCCATTGTGGGAGTGCCCCGTTTCTGCATCTGACCTTCCAGACCCAGATCACGAATCGATTCGCCAATCTGTAAATTACGAAGGGTATCGATGATCCGGCGTCCGAAAATAGCGGCAATGAGCAGCGAAGTGACTACAGCCCCTAACGCCCGAAACGAGATATATTGGAAAACCCCCGCACCCGGGAAATCGTAGCGTTCGTCCAGAAACTGAAAGAGATAATAGAGCATTTTTAAAGAGCGAAAGAGTGAAAGAGTGAAAGAATGATATGTTGCGTCAGCCTTTCGCTCTTTCGCTCTTTCACTCTTTCGCTCTTTTAGTCAGGCCAAAGTTAAAGATTTCCGCGTTCTGAGAAAGCCTCCCGTAAGACGGCCCGGTCATCGAAATCGTATTTGATGCCTTTTATTTCCTGATAGGTTTCGTGGCCTTTGCCAGCTACCAGAATAATGTCGTGTGGTTGAGCCAACGATACAGCCTGTCGAATGGCTTCATGCCGATCTTCAATCGTTGTCGTCTTTTTGTAATCGACTGGCGGAACACCTGCCTGCATCTGTTCCAGAATAGCCATTGGGTCTTCGTTTCGCGGATTGTCGGATGTAAGAATGACCCGGTTGCTGAACCGACAGGCGATTTCGGCCATAATAGGACGTTTGGCAGCATCTCGGTTGCCCCCACAGCCAACTACGGTGATGATCTGCTCATTCGCCTGGCGTAGCCCATTGATGGTTTCCAATACATTTTGAAGCGCATCGGGCGTATGGGCGTAATCGACGATACCGACAATTTTATTGTCCGATACAACCTGCTCAAAACGGCCGGGGGGGGGCGTAATACCGGAAAGTAACATCAGGACTTCGGCCGGATCTTCGCCCAGCAGCACAGCCGTTCCATATACGCTCAGCAAGTTGTAGGCATTGAAGCGACCGATCAGCTTGAACCATACCTCATGCCCATCGAGCTGCATATGCAGACCAAACAGACTGTCAGCAATGACCTTGCCTTTAAACGTAGCCAGCGTTTGTAAGGAATATGTTTCTTTACGGGCGGCCGTATTCTGGAGCATCACCAGACCTCGTTTGTCGTCCACGTTGGTGAGGGCAAAAGCCGAAGCAGGAAGTTGGTCAAAAAAGCCCTTTTTGGCCCGTATGTAATTATCGAAAGTGCCGTGGAAATCGAGATGGTCGTGAGTGATATTGGTAAAAATAGCTCCTGAGAATGTGAGACCCGCGATTCGTTCCTGCACGACGGCATGCGAACTGACTTCCATGAACACATGCGTACAGCCATGCGCCAGCATATTGACGAGTAACTGGTTGATCGTAATGACGTCCGGGGTGGTGTGTGTGGTTGGAATTATCTCATCGTCAATTTGATTCTGAACCGTCGAGAGTAATCCACAGCGATAGCCAAGCGCACGAAACAGACGAAAGAGCAGCGTGGCTACGGAGGTTTTACCATTCGTTCCGGTTACACCGACAAGCTTCAGCTTTTGGGAAGGGTGCTCGTAAAAGTTAGCCGCAATCAATCCCATACTTCGGGCCGAATCCTGCACCTGAATGTAAGTAGCATCCGGCGATGGATTATGAGGAAGTTCCTCGCATACGACAGCCGCTGCGCCTTGCTTTATCGCTGTTTCGATGTAGTTGTGGCCATCGGTCACGGTTCCCCGAACAGCAATGAATAAACTACCAGGCCCCACTTTTCGGGAGTCCATAGTAAGGGTAGTAACGTCGGTTTCCATACTACCCGACGTCGCCAGCAGCGGAATTTTATAGAGAAGATTTTTAAGTTGCATACCGATAAACGATGCCTGCTCTCGTTTTATGGCTGCAAAAAAACAGCTTGAGGGGCGGACTACCTAATTTTTACATTATGTATACGTTAAGCTGCCTTTCGGCTATCAACTTAATCGAAGCATAATATTCTTGTTACTAACCTGTTCGATGGTCATACCTGGTGAAATGGACTGCTCCCTAACTTTGCCGCGCCCCTCAACCGATACCCGAAAACCGCGATTCTCAAGTAGAAAAAGGGCGTCCCGTAGGCTTAAACCGCGCACATCGGGGACCTGGCCGGGACGCGTCGGACGCGCTTTCCACCGACCGTTCTCGGTGGCCTCTACCCACCCTTCGGTTGCGGGTTCGTTGGCGAGATTCAGTGTTGAACTAATGGTATGCAGATCCTCGGCATAGCCCGCCAGTAAACCTGTGGTTGAAAGCGGCTTTGAACTACCTGTTCGGATGGGGGCGTGCATGCGAATGTCATAAGCAACAATTCGGTCTGCTACAGCCTTAAATACGGGGGCCGATACAGCTCCTGCATACAACAGGTCGATGTTGTCGCCCTGGGGCGTATCGACCATGGTAATCATGCTGTATTTAGGCTTATCGGCCGGGAAATAGCCAATGAACGAGGTGTAATATTTGCCTACCTGATACTGCCCATTGATAATTTTCTGGGCGGTTCCTGTTTTCCCGGCAATGGCATAATAGGGATTATTAATGTGTTTGGCTGTGCCATTGGTGACCACACCCCGCAACAATTCCTGGGCTTTCCGAGCCGTTTCTTTTGAGCAGATAGGCTCAGGGAGCACGTACGGTTTGTTATCTTCAATAATTTCGCCGGCCAGCCTGATCTGTTTTACGATCACCGGACGCACCCAATAGCCATTATTCGCAACGGCGTTATAGAAAGCCAGCATCTGGAGCGGAGTGATCTGCATTTCGTAGCCATACGACATGGAGGTCAGCGATACTTTGCTCCAGCCCTTCATATCGGGGTTGCGAACGACTGGAATGGCTTCTCCTTTCATGTGAATGCCCGTTGGCTGGGTGAGGTGAAACCGGCGGAGGTATTGGCAGTATAGATCAGGGCGACTATAGAAATAGCTGCGCATGAGCAGGTGCGTACCTACATTCGACGACTTTTCGAAAACCTGGCGGGCAGTAATCGTTCCATGACCTGCCCGGCTGGCATCGTGAATACCCAGACCGTTATAACGCGCTGATCCACCGCCAGTGGCTACCAGTTGGTTGAGCGAAATGGCTTTTTCTTCCATCAATGCCATCATGGTAGCCAGTTTGAACGTTGAGCCGGGATCGGTGCGGCCAGCCAGAGCGTGGTTGAAATTTTCAATATAATGATCTGGTCCCTCGCCACGACCCTGTTTGGTCAGATTGGCCATCGCCCGGATTTCGCCGGTAGCCACTTCCATCACGATCACACAGCCTTTAGCGGCATTATATTTGACTAAGGCATCCCGAAGGGCCGATTCGGCCATGTCCTGAAAATTGACATCGATGGTGGTGTAAAGATCCATGCCCGATTCGGGTTGCATATCCGGCCCATCGTTAACGGGTTTTCGGATGCCACCAGCCAGAACTTCGACCAGGCCGACTGCATTTTTACCTGCCAGCGCAGGTTGAAACGAGGCTTCCAGGCCAATCAGCCCCCGTCCGGTTTTAGCATCCAGATTCCCGATGGTTCGTTCGGCCATCTGCCCAAAAGGATGATAGCGTTCGTAATAAGGACGCAGAACACCCCCGCGTGCGGCTACTTTGGGCGTTGACCGGAAAAACGGCCATTTCAACATCTTCTGCCGCTCCTGAAACGTTACCCGACGGCGGTTCAGCAATACATACCGGCGTTTATGGGCGCGGGCATCCCGAACCAGATCAGCGTACTCCTGTGGGGAACGGTCGCGGTAAATTTGCGAGAGCAATAACCCCAGCGAATCGATTTTCTTTTTGAAATAGTCGGGTTTGGCCATAGTTGGGTCGAGGCCAACTACGTAGGTGGGTAAAGACGTAGCCAGGAGCCGACCGTCGTTGGCAAAGATATTCCCCCGCATTGCCCGGATGGTGTCGCGCTGGATCAGGGTCGCATCAACACGCTCACGCCAGAACTGCCCTTTGAAGGTCTGGAAATATTGTACATAAATCAGCCGAAAGACAACGCCAACGGCCAGGACAATAACCAGATAGTAGACGTTATTGGCCCGTTGAATGATGTCCTGCTTAATGTTCATCTGATTTAACGACGATTTTATGGGGTGGTGTTTGACTATCGGAAAGGTTGAGTGCCGCTACGCGCTTGCTGATTTCAGACTGTTTTCCGCTTTTGTCCAGATCAGCCTGCAAAACCGTATACTGCGAGCGGAGTTCGTCGACCTGGATCTGCGTTCGCTGAATACGCCGAACGAGCCGCTCGGCATTGTGATTGAGGCCAATGTACAGAATGAGCAGGGTGGTGACCCACAAAATCCGGTCGATATGATGGATGGGCCAGGCGTTATCTTCGCCAAAAAGCCGATCCAGGCCAATAAAGTCGTTTAGCCAGGTGGCCAGCTTGAGTTTGCGCCGTTGCTTTTTTTGCTGTTGCGTAACGCGCGGAGATTCCCGGAATGTGTTTTTGGCCATAGCTTGGGTTAGGATGCTACAGAAGTACAAAGAAACAAAAACATGGGCTCCCAATCCGGGCCGGGATCAAATTCTTTGATAAGATTTTTATTCTTTCCAGCGCCATTCGTTGGCGATCTGTAAAGGCGTTCGCAGCCCTTGTGTTACGAGGTAATCGCGGGTTTGGGTATCCGTTTGCCGACGGGCGGGAATATCATCGGCGTCGGCAAGGGCATACAGGAGCATGGTCGAATAGCGGACCGTATTCTTCAACTGGTCGGCATTGACCAGGTTCATACGGTCGCAGTTTGCATGATAACAGTCGAGTACAGATTTGGACAGATGGCCATTCATACCCACTACAGGAACGCCTTCGAGCATAAAAGGCTGGTGGTCGGAGTGTAGACCAGCCTGATTCTGCATATCATTCGGGAAAGCAGACTCTACCGATTTTATGCTTTCGCCAACATTGTTGAAGAACGGCACCATATCGGACCGCCCAAACGCATTCAGGCCGGTAGGGTCATTGGTCATGTCGAGGTTCATCATGTACCGAACGTTATCCAGTTGTCCCGACTTTTTCAGGTTTTCGACCATTGCTTTTGACCCCAGCAATCCCTGTTCTTCGCCCATAAACAGAACAAATTCAATGGTGCGTTTGGGCTTCAGTTTGAGAGCTTTAAACGTCCGGGCGATGTCGAGTACAGCAAATGAACCAATCCCGTTGTCGATGGCTCCGGTCGCCAGGTCCCATGAATCCAGGTGTCCGCCCACGATGATTTTCTCGTCGGGATATTTCGAGCCTTTAAGCGTAGCTACCACATTTCGGGCGCGAATTTTTCGGCTCGTGTTGGTCATGTCGATCATAGCCTGCAAGGGGCTATGCTCTTCCTGTATCCACGAACGTAGTGCTTCGCCACTTTCCAGCGAGATGCATACCGACGGAATCGGAATTAGTTTGCCGGTCACCGAAGCGGTGCCCGTCAGCAATACATTACCGGGAACCAGATTGACCATAATCACTCCCGCAGCCCCGTGCTGAATGGCGAGTGCTGTTTTCTCGGAGCGGTGCAGGTTGCGGGCTCCTTTGGTAGGTGAGGATAAACCAATATTGACCAGCGCGATTTTGCCTTTCAGTTTGCCTTTTAGAGCCGCAAAGTCACCTTCCAGGCCGTTGCCGACATCAATGATTTCGCCTTTTACATGCGCTTCGACCGGCGAGTGAGCCAGTGCTACGACTGGCACATCGCGGAAATTATCGCTTTTGGAAGGTACAACCGATAGGGTGACTGTATCGCGGGCCCAGGCTTCGACTTCGAAGGGTTCATAACGAATCTCCTTGAACCCGTATGACGCTAGTAAATCAAAGGCATAGGCTTCGGCACGACTACCGTTGGGGCTGCCAGTAAGTCGGTGGCCGACCTGTTCCGATGCCTGTGCAAGCGTTTCGTAAGCACGGCTATGAGCGGTTACTTCTTTGGTAATCCGGGCAAATGCCTTTTGGAGGGAGAGTTTTTCAGGGTAAAAAGCGGTCAGTGTACCAGCGGTGCCGATACATAACAAAACGAGCCGAAAACGAGGCACGTAAAACGTCCGGGTCATGAGAGGATGGGTGGCAGAATTCCTTGCTAAATATACGAAAAGGTTTGTTGTCTTCGATGCCGAATGATTAGACGCAATAAATGGACAAAGCGTTCGAGGGAACTGAAAAAAAACATCAGTTATACGCAGCTATGACCCCGTCGGATTGGTTTTATACGTTTGTATCGGCAACTAATCGGTAAATCAACCTGTGGATTGGTGCTTCATCGGTTTAAGCTGAACCGTGAGTCGGTTGGCTAACCAATGCGGGTTGAGGCCTTCTAGACCAAACACACGATCCCAGCTTCGTTCGTAGCAGTGGGCTGCATCGGGAAACGTAGTGGATACCCTTAATGCCTGCTCATAGAAAGATACGGTTTTTTGACGTAAAAGGTTGCGATGAATGGCAAATTGTGCGCCCAGCACAAAGGTATATAAGTTAGGGCCATCCGTACCAAAAAGAGCCCGGTGAAACCCCCTCATATCCAGCCCATGTCCGTCTTCGTTTTTGCTCCAGGGCCGGAAGAGCCGATGCCCCTGATCGTCGTCGGTATCAATAAGGTGACCCAGCCAGTAAAAATGCGGGTCAGTGTGTTGTTCGGTGGAGTTGGCAAACCAGGACCCGTCGGTAAAAGCCCGCAACGTTTTCTTAAAATCATAGGCATGATCGAAGGGTTTGCCCTGGCAAAAGATTGACCACTCAGCTAGTGAATCGTAGCGACTAAGGATGTGATGCAGATAGGTGTGTGCTTCCCGCCCGACATTGGGTAGGGGAATAGCAGCGGGGCCTCCCGGATGATCGGGGCTTTTATCGTAAACCGTAATCTGTACGTCCTTCGGTATGTTTCGGAGCCAGCTCAGATCTTCGGTATAGTGAGCAACAACGAGTTCAGGCATCTATTAAGCGGATAAGCGCAAACGTTTCACAAAGAACGCAAAGCGTCTGTTAATTTCTTTACGTTCTTTGTATATCCTTTTGCGCCTTTACGCTTGAGCTACTCTCTTCGTATGAAACGGACGTATTTTGCGCTTTTCTGTTTATTGACATCCCTTAGTATGACGCAGGCACAATCCCCGATAGGCCCTAAAGCCACTATTAAACCCAAAGAACTTAATACCAATGGCCACAAACGGATCGATAACTATTATTACCTCAACGAACGCGAAAACCCGGAGGTTATCGCGTACCTGAACGCCGAAAATGCGTACCTCGAACAAGTACTTACTCCGGTAAAAGACCTGCGAAAAAAGCTGTTCGATGAAATGAAAGGCCGCATCAAAGAGCAGGATGAGTCGGTGCCCTACAAAGAAGGTAATTATTACTACTATAGTCGCTATGTCATGGGCGGAGAGTATCCGGTCTATTGCCGGAAAAAAGGGTCACTCGATGGCCCGGAAGAAATTCTCTTTGATGGTAACGCGATGGCGAAAGGCCATAACTACTACCACTTGGGCGGCTACGAAGTGTCGGACAATGAAGAACTGGCCATTTATGCCGAAGATATTGTAAGCCGTCGGCTCTATACGCTGCGGGTCAAGAACCTGAAAACCGGGAAGGTCTATTCCGACAGAATCCCGGATGTGGAGGGCGATAATTTTGCCTGGGCTGCTGACAACAAGACGCTATTCTATATCAAAAAAGACCCGCAAACGCTGCTGGGCTATCAGGTGTATCGGCATGTGCTGGGGACAAGTCCTCAGACTGATGTGTTGGTCTATGAAGAAGCCGACAACCAGTTCTATATGGGCCTGGGTCGGTCAAAATCAAAGAAATACATTGCCATTGGCTCCGATCACAACGGCGTTGCAACCGAGTATCGCTTACTGGAAGCTAGCCAGCCAATGGGCCCGTTTAAGGTGTTTCTGCCGCGAGAGAAAGGCCACGAGTACGACATTGTACACGATCAGGATAAATTCTACGTCCGTACCAACTGGAAAGCTGAGAATTTCCGGCTCATGGAAGTGCCGGAAGGAAAAACGGCGGATCGTACTGCCTGGAAAGAAGTCATCCCGCATCGGCCCGATGTGTATCTGGCTAATATGGATGTGTTTGTGAACCATCTGGTGCTGGGCGAACGGAAAGATGGCCTGACCGACATCCGGGTTATAAACCAGCAGACCAAAACTGACGAATACCTCGATTTTGGAGAGCCTGCTTATGTCGCTGGTATTGGGTACAATCCAGATTTTAACACCAACATGCTTCGATTCAGCTATTCGTCACTGACAACGCCCAACTCGACCTTCGATTACAACATGGACACGAAGGAGAAAACAGTAAAGAAGCAGCAGGAGGTACTGGGTGGTTTCGACAAGGCCAATTATGTATCGGAGCGGGTGTATGCCACTTCCCGCGATGGCGTACAAGTGCCTGTGTCACTGGTGTATCGTAAAGGAACGCCCAAAGACGGTTCGGCTCCTTTGCTGCAATACGCGTACGGTTCCTACGGCTACTCGATTGATCCCAGCTTTAGCTCGACACGGCTAAGTCTGCTGGATCGGGGATTTATTTTCGCCATTGCCCACATTCGGGGGGGGCAGGAAATGGGGCGTCGGTGGTACGAAGACGGTAAGATGCTCAAGAAGAAAAACACCTTCAACGACTTTGTGGATGTGTCGGAGTATCTTATTAAGAATAAGTACACGAGTGCCGATAAACTCTTTGCGATGGGCGGTAGTGCGGGTGGTTTGCTGATGGGTGCTGTAATCAATCAGGCTCCGCAGCTCTATCGGGGGGTAGTTGCATCGGTCCCGTTTGTGGATGTCGTAACAACCATGCTCGACGAGAGTATTCCGCTGACAACGGGTGAGTTTGAAGAATGGGGAAATCCCCAAAATCAACCCTATTACGAGTACATGCTATCGTACTCGCCTTACGATAATGTAGAGAAAAAAGCGTATCCTAACCTGCTCGTAACAACCGGATTACATGATTCGCAGGTGCAGTATTGGGAACCTGCCAAATGGGTAGCCAAACTGCGGGCGCTGAAAACCGACAACAACCAGTTGTTGCTTCATACCAACATGGAGGCAGGTCACGGTGGTGCATCGGGACGTTTTCAGGTGTTGAAAGAGATCGCCCTGGAATATGCCTTCATACTGAATCTGGTCGGGATTACACAATAGAGCTTGTTAGGTGGCTAGCCATTCATGTAAATGCGCCGGTCTAAGCTAGTTTAGCGTATGCCGCAAGGGCGTTTTGGTCTGCATAATAAAAAATAGTCTAATGTATTCTTACGGATCTCCTGATCTTCGATAGTCTCTATATATGTCTCAGCTTGTTCGTATTCCAACACCCGGTAAAGACAAAACTCCGCTCTCGAAGGCGCAGAAGGAGTTTAACCGATTGACGAAGAAAATAGGGGAGTTGGAAAACGAACTGGCGCAGTTTCGGGCAACGGCTACGCAAATTCAGCAACGGGTGTATTCTGAGTATGAGCCTTTGCTTCGCTCATTCAATACGCTTCGTGCCGATCTGGTGCGGCTGTTCGATCGGGCTCACGATAGGCCCGAAACTACCAGGACGGAGCGGAAAAAACTGGCCGATATTATCCTCAATCTGGCTTATGAACTCATTAGCGAACATGGGTTGGATGAGCTAAAGCCAGTTTTCGATAAATACGACAAAGCCGGTTATGATGCTACCGATACAGAGGCCGATCTACAGGTTTCGGAAATCATGAAAGAGATGGTAGGGGCCATGTATGGTATCAAATTCGAGGAGGGCGTTGATGTAAGTACGCAGGATAAGTTTATGGCGTATATGCAGGAACAGATGCAGGCAAAACAGGCCGAAGCCGAGCAGCGCCAGCAACAAGCTCAGGAGCAACGTGCTCAAAAACCCAAATCGGCGAAGCAACAGGAGCGTGAAGCGAAAAAACTGGTTGAGGAACGGAATATCACCAAGGCGGTCAGAACGCTCTACATGGATCTGGTAAAAGCCTTCCACCCCGACCGCGAACGCGACGAAGACGAGAAGGCCCGGAAAACGGAAATCATGAAACGGGTGACCGAAGCCTACGAAAAAAGCGATCTGCTTGCACTGCTGAAACTCCAGCTTGAGTTCAATCGAATCGATCAGCACCATCTCGAATCGCTGGCCGACGATCAGCTTCGGTATTATAATAAGATACTGAAACAACAGGCCGATGAACTTACCAATGAATTGTATGGCTTGCAGAGCCAGCTTGCAGCAGCACTCAATAAGTCACTGATGATGGTTGGCTCGGCGTTCAGTCTGGAGTTTAGTTTCAACAACGACATTCGCGAGTTGAAAAAAAGTATTAAAGAAACGAAGAAAGATCTCAAAGAGTTGGCCAGCCCAGCCGTATTGAAAGCATTTCTGAAAACGTATAAAATTCACAAGGCAAACGAGTTCGATATGCTGGGCGGACTGTTCGGCTGATCGCATACGTTTCGGGTTCACTTATTCCTACCCTTATTAACGCAGTACCATGCGTATGTTTAAACGCTTCCTTTTTCCAGTTTATAGTTTTATTGGATTAGCCATTGTGGTGGGTAGCTGTCATTCAGGCAGTAAGGACGCACTCGATAATCCACTCATTGCCGAAGGGAAAATTCTGGCCGAAAAACACTGCGGCACCTGCCATCTGTTGCCGTCGCCTGAGTTGCTGGACAAAGAAACCTGGGTAAAGTCGGTTTTACCAGCGATGGCGCCTAATCTGGGTCTTGAAGCGTATCCGGGTGGAAATTATTATGCTGGCCCGCAGGCAGCCATTTCGTTCGAAAACTGGCAGAAACTGATGGCTTATTACGAAACGCTGGCCCCGCCAAAGTTGAAAGAAGCGGCCTTGCCGACCGAACCTCTCAGCGATTGGGCCGTTTTTTCGCTCGAAAAACCCCAGGCCGATACCACTAAAACGGCGATGACAACAATGGTAGCTATCGATACCATTGGTCATCGGATTTATTCGAGCGATGCCCTTCGGTCGGATCTTACCCAGTGGAATCAGCAGCTACAGATGACAGGTAATCAGCCATTGCAATCGGCGGCTGCGCAGGCTACGTTTTTTCGGGACAAATCGGGGGCTGAACAAGGGGTATTTACCTGTATGGGCACCATGCGGGCGGCCGACATAGCCCGGGGTGAGCTGGTAACCATGCGTATTTCGGGTAAACTGCCAGCCGATACGTCCACGGTGTATGCCAATTTGCCCCGCCCCTTAGAATCGGTTGCCACCGATTTGAACAAAGATGGTTTGACGGATTGGGTCGTTTGCGGCTTTGGTCATTTACAGGGAGGGTTATACTGGCTGAAGCAGCAGCCCAATCATCAGTTTGCGAAAATCGCGATTCGAGAGGTAGCGGGGGCTATCCAAACAACCATTGGTGATTTTAATGCCGATGGCTGGCCTGATCTGGTCGTTTTATTTGCTCATGCCGACGAAGGAATCTGGCTGTTTCTGAACGATAAAAAAGGCGGATTCACAGAACGCAATCTGCTTCGGTTTCCGTCGGTATATGGCTCCACAAGTTTTCAACTGGTCGACTTCAACAAAGATGGCCGGCTGGATATTTTGTACACCTGTGGCGACAATAGCGATTATTCCAAAATTCTGAAGCCGTATCATGGTCTGTATATTTACCTGAACGAAGGCGATTTTCGGCTGAAACAAGCCTATTTCTACCCAATCAATGGCTGTACAAAAGCAATGGCTGTGGATTTCGATCAGGATGGTGATCTGGATATTGCTACTATTGCCTTTTTTGCTGATTTTCTGCACACTCCAGGCGAAAACTTTCAGTATTTCGAGCAGCAGACACCCTTGCGTTTTCAGGCCCATGTGCTACCCATCCACACCTATGGTCGCTGGATCTGTATGGATGTGAATGATGTGGATCAGGATGGCGATGCGGATGTGGTACTGGGTAACTTTTCAAAGACGTTTATCATTCAGGAAAATCTTAAACCAACCTGGGATACGCACCTGCCCCTGATTGTGCTGAAGAATAAGACGCATTAATTTACCAGACCTGTTGTAAGTCGAAAGGTCTGTCTTACAACAGGTCTAGTGGCTGTAATATGGAGCAATCTGATAGGTCGCGTCTTACAGTAAGTCCCAGCCTTTGCGGTATTCCCTGGAGAGCAAGGCATTGGCATCGGCATTGTGTCTGAATTTCTCCTTATGCGCATTCCACTCCAGAGGTTGCCCCAGCCGATACGAAATTAAACCCAGATGCATGGGCAAAGTCATCTGACGGGCATAGGCCAAATTGGATTCGGGCTGTTTTCGGGACTTGACCGAGTCGATAAAGTTTTGCTGATGACCGGGCGATCGTTCGATTGTGATGGGGATTTCGGCTATATCAGCCATCGTTACGCCGTTTATTGTAATCTCACGGGTGTTATAGTCGCAAAGAAGTGTGCCTTTTTCGCCTTCGAAATAAGCACCAATACCTCTTTTGGCGGCACCGGGTACATCGGGTGGGGTACTGGTCCAATGGAGATTCAAGCCATCAAATTCATAATCAATATCGATCCACTTGGGGGCGTCACCGATGCCTTCGGGAGCTTCACCTTTAGCCTGTATTCGTTTTAATCCGGTCGGATTAATTGACCACCAAACGACATCGGCAATATGGCACCAGAAGTCCTGAAACACACCGCCTGAGTAATCCAGAAAATAGCGGTACGTAAAATGGCAGCGTTCGGGTGTGTAGAGTGATACCGGAGCGGGGCCCTGCCACATATCCCAGTTTAATGTAGAAGGGGGCGTTTGGTAATTGGCTGGGCCAAGTACAGGCGGAAAGCCCGTTTTCCAGAGCCGTACAGTATGCACTTTACCGATAGCGCCTGCTTTGATAAGCTCCACGACCCGATGGTAATTGTCGCCGGCATGGATTTGCGTACCTAGTTGGAAAATGCGATCGTAACGATTCAACGCCTTCAGCATTTTCTGGCCTTCACGCACACTGTACGACAGCGGTTTTTCACCATAAACGTCTTTCCCGGCCTGAAACGCCATAATGGCGATCTGGGCATGCCAGTGGTCGGGGGTGGCACAGGTGATCGCATCAATATCGTTTCGGTCGAGCAGGTAGCGGAAGTCAGGATAGGTTTTGGCGGTCGTATTGGGTTGTAAGGTTTGTAAGGTAGAGAGTGCTTTGGCCAGATGGGTTTCATCAACGTCGCACAAACCTACCACCTCAACCTCAGGTAATTTGGCAAACCAGTTTAGGTGATTGGTTCCCATGCCGTTTATACCGATATGGGCAACACGAACCCGGTCGCTGGGGGCAACTTTCCGTTTCGGGTAGGCTCCAAATGTTAGGCTGAGCGCAGCGGCACTACTCTGTTTTAGAAAATCACGGCGGTGAAGAAGATGGCTCATAAGAAAAGGCGATGGCTGCTAATACCTGACAGTTTACCATCATAATACAAAGCACCTACTAATCTACTATTCAGGCTGCTATAAAAATTAAGTAAACTAATTCTGTATAAAAGTTATCTATATAATTTACTTATCAAACTATATATGAACATAAAGGTGCCGATTAATATATTTATTTTTGGCGACATACATATAAATATATGTTTACCTACCTAAAAGATGAATAAGTTAACATAAGTATTATAAAAGTTAATATAATTCATCTTTAGTTAATATTTCGTTGTAAAAATTTCTTTTCTTTTAATAAACAACGTAAATGCCTCACGTATATGAAACACGTTTCTCCTCCCTTCCCAAGATGGGTAAGTAGCTCTATTTGGGTAATCCTTCTGTTTTTACTCGCTCTCAGTATTCGGGTCAATGCTCAGCAAAGTAGTTTAGGCACGCCCAATTCAACTACATCAACGGCCTGGGTCAGTCCAACTTTCTCTTTAACAACAGCTCATGCTAGCCAAGGTCTATCTTGTTGGGGTGGAGATAATTTGTGCCTTTCTGGTGGCGACCCTGCTAATGTTACAAATGCCACACTCACGGATTACGATGAGTTAGGTATTGCAGTTTCTGGCGCAGGCTCATTTACAGTGGGTGAAAATAATCCCGCCAACATCTATGATGCTGGTAATTTTGCTGGTTTTCTAATCAGAAATAGCTCATTGGCTGATGTTACCCTGTTAGGAGCAGTAACGATTACTACGTATAAAAACGGTGTATTCCGTGAGTCGAAGACCGCAACCAACCTCCTTGGAGTAAATTCTGCACTAGTTTCAGGAGCTTATGAGGTTGGATTCCACACGACACTTGATTTTAATCAGATCGCCATTTCTTTTACTAATCCGTTGACGGTAGTTACTTCCTACAGAGTGTATTATGCGTTGATGAGACGTTATGCTTCAGCCAGTACAACATTGGCTTGTAATACGCCTAGCTCATTAACAGCACCTGGAAATTCAATCTATATTTCAGATCGTACGGGTATAGCTACTGACATTGCCTGTGCCCTTTGTTCCGTCAGCGATGCCGATAATATTATTGATGGGAATAGCGCAAATGTGGCCAGTATTTCTTTAACGGCAGCCGTAGCAACGACCGCTACAATAGGGGTAAAAAATCCCTTTACGGCTTATACAGCCAGTACGTCGGCACCGAAATTCGTTGGTTTTGATCTATCCAGTACAGATCTAGTCGACTTAGCGCTTTTGAACCGTATCTCCGTTTCAACTTATAAGACCGGAACTGACGGAACTTCCAGTCTTATTCAAACATTTAGTGGAACTAGCCTTATCTCTGCTAATAGTTCGCTTTTATCAGGTACCAGTACAGGAAGAAGGACAGTCGGGTTTTTGGCGACAGCCGATTTCGATGAGGTTGTCTTGACGGTTGTCAAAACAGCGGGGGTATCGTTAGCCCGAATCAACGTATATGGGGTAACCGTTACTAACTTCTGTGATGGTCCAAGTCTTGATTGTGCTGATAATACGATTCCTAAAAATACGATCTCGCCCTTAGTTTATCCGACGCATCCCGTATATGTTGATGGGAAAAATACAGGAATTACGGGAGCTGCCTGCGCATTATGTTATATCAGTAACTCAGAAAATGTAATTGATAATAACCCATCCAATTTTGCTTCACTATCCGTAACGGCTGGCGTTTCGACCACACTATCCTTTGCAGTAGCTAACGCTTTGCAAACATATCCGGTCAATAGTTTTGCTGGTTTTGATATTGAAACCCGGAGCCTGCTTTCTGCCAATGTATTAAGTATAGCGACCATAACGCTCTATAATGATGGCAATCCGGTTCAGACAGTCGCGGGTAATGCCTTGATTGTAGGCGCTACGACCAGTTTGCTGAATGGACGGAGTCGTCAGTATGTTGGCGTTGTGGCGACAGCGCAATATGATGAGGTAAAAATTTCGTTCCCAAGCATAGTTGGGGCCGATCTTGGTGTGATCAATATTTATAGCGCTGTATTTGAGAAAACCTGTTCAGCAGCTATCAGTTGTAATACGACCTATAACCTGAGCAACCCAACATTCCCGGTTGTTATCGATTACGAAAGAACAGGGGTTACGGGGGCTGTCGATGCGGCTGTAACCGTTGCCGATGCATGGAATGTAGTTTCCTCCAGCACCACTGATTACGCTACGATTACAAATACGGCAGGAGTAGCTGTTACAGCCTCTATAGGTGTGCTGAATCCGGTAGATACCTATCCGGCTGGTACATTTGCCGGGTTTACTATTCGGAAAATAGCAGGCCTGGTTACAGCAGACTTATTTGGCAAGCTGACCATTACAACCTACCAGAATGGGAGTCCGGTAGAATCAAGAACGGCGGGTAATCTGCTTGATTTATCAATCGCTTTGTTTGGGTCGGTAACCGATTATTATAACGTAGGCTTTGTTACATCACAGCAGTTCGATGAGATTCGACTAAGCGTAGCTCCTTTGGTGGGTTTGGGCGTAACGGTCACTAATTTACAAGTCTACGGAGCCTTTATCAACACCAACTCATCCATTGGAAACGGCTTTACCTGTGCGTTAAAAACAAGCCCTGATTTTGCGGTTACCTATAAAAATGTGTCAGTATCAGGCAGCGTGGCGTCGAATGATAATGTACCTGCCGGTACAACCTATGGTACATCGCCAACCCTGGTTAGCAGCCCCAACGGGTCAACGCCAACGTTGACCATGAATAGCGACGGCACCTATACGTTCCTCACCTCTACGTCTGGCGTGTATGTATATTCAGTGCCTGTTTGTGCATCTTCTGTATGTGTGTCGCAAACGCTGACCGTTACGGTTCTTGATCCGAAAGTGAATACAAACAATCCGGTTGCCAACCCGGATGTAGCTTCCATGACCAGCACTACGGCAACGACACCGCCATCCGTAACGGTCAATGTGAAAGCAAACGACGGGCCGGGTAATCCAGGAGGTACATTAGGTACACCAACGATAGCTACCCCGCCCACCAATGGGTCTGCCACTGTAGATGGTAATGGGAACATTGTTTATACACCAAACGCTGGTTTTTATGGCACCGATGTGCTTACCTATCAGGTATGTGAAGCCCCCAGTACCCTCTGCGCTACGGCTACCGTAACTATTTCGGTATATCCTCCAGGTTTTGTTTCAGCATCGGCCAGCGACGATTATGTTTTCTCGTCGGGTACTGCCGTAACGGGCAACGTGCTTACCAACGATATAGGCACAGGGCTGACCGTATCGAATACAGGAACAACCGTAAGCTCGTCGGGTACGCTGGTTATCACATCAACGGGAAGCTACACCTTTACCCCTGCCTTAGGGTACAAAGGGCCTGGCAGCTTTACCTACACGGCCTGCGACTCGAATACACCATCGAACTGTGTTACGGCCACGTTGCATGTTCTGGTCAATATTCCTGACCTGTCGCCGACAATCGTACTACCTCTGGCTAACTTCAATACGGCTCCCAATAACGTCAGAGACTTCGTCGTCAATCTATTTGAGGCAAACGGTCAACCAACTCCTCCAGGTAGTGTCAGCATCACCATTACAGTCCCAACGGGTTATACGATTTCGTATAATAGTGCGCTCACCAGTACAAGTGTGTCTGGTGGATCAACGGTTTCTGTAGAGAATCCGAATTGGACAGTGGTAAACAACCAGACGGATCAGCAGCTCACTCTGAAAATTAATGGTGGACAGATCATCCCTGCTAATGCCACGGCTGTTCTGGGCTTTACAATTACCCGAACAACGGCAAACTCTGGAAGTACAGCTAATATTACAGTGAATGTAACCAATGACCCTACGAAAACATATGATGAAAATCCGTTGAATAATGTTTACGCTAGAATTATTAGCGGACAGTAATAATTTCACTTGCGCCAAATATCTTTTTTAAGATATTTGGCGCATATTTATTTTCCTAAATAGGAATCTCTAAACTTATTATTATCAATTATGATAAAGAAACTTTTACTTTTCATGTTGTTGGGGGTGTGTGCTGGCTTTACTGCGTTTGCCCAAGACCCATACATCGTTACTAACGGAGTTGTTATTGATCCCCAACTTTTAAACGTAGGTGCGTATAGTAGTGTTACGGTTTCTTTCGGCAGTGGAACAGCGATTGCGATTCCTCAAAGCGCCAGTGCTGCATATACGATCAATCTGCCTAATGTTGTAGGGGTAACCAGTGCTTCAGTTACCGTCCCGTCGGGTACAACTACCAATCTTTCGTTAACCGTAGGCACTTTTGATAAAGATAACGGAACTGTTGTAACCGTTGTAAGTAATTTGGGCGATGTTCCAGGAAGCACAACCTATTCACTTGTGCTCACTATACGAGGTGTGAAGCCAAATACTGATGCGATCCCGTTAGCGATCACAGCAAATGCTCGTGGTGAGGGTTTGTCGACAAATGTTGACGGCAACGACAATGCCTCTAGCCTTATTCTGGTAGAGCAGGGAAGTGTGCAGCCCGTAGGCCTGGTTTCGTTTACGGCCAAACCGCAGGAAGATCAAACCGTGGCCCTGGCCTGGACCACCTCCTGGGAAACCAACAACAAAGGCTTCCTGATCGAGCGCAGCAAAGACCTCAAAAGCTTCGAGACCGTTGGCGAGGTGACCGAAATCGGGGCCAGCAGTGAATCGCTGAAGAACTACCACCTCACCGACTTTACCCCCTTCCGGGGCACCAGCTACTANCGGCTGACCCAGATGGACCTGGATGGCAAGTCGACGATCCTGAAAGTGGAATCGGTGGTGCTTCGGGATGGTCCCTACGGGGTGTTCCCCAACCCGGTGGTCAACAACCAGCAGTTTCGGGTGAGCCTGGATGAGCCCGAGACGGCCCGGTTGAACTTCTACGGCACGGATGGTCATGCGGTGTCGTTGGAGAAGAGTG
>NZ_KB893182.1 GCF_000374025.1 Spirosoma panaciterrae DSM 21099
TTTCCACTGGTCAAAATAATAGTATACGGCTTGCCAGTGCGGAAAGCTAGGCGGCAGGTTTCGCCATTGACAGCCGGTGCGTAACATCCAGAAGATGGCATCCATGACGGCACGTAATTGGTGTTTACGCTTGCGTTGAAGGTTAAAAAAAGGCGAAATTGCTGCCCACTGGTAGTCGGTCAGTGGTTGCCACTGCTTAGTCATTACTTTGTTTCTTGGTCGATACAAAGTTGACTCGACTACCAGTCCTTATCAATTCCCCAACAAGCTCTTAGCAAATGACTATCGCATGACTTAGTCAGTTCTTTCACAGATTTAACGCGTACATTCCAATGAACAAAAATGATAAAATTGTAGAAGGTAAAAACGACCTTCGTAATTACCAGTTTGAGCATGTAAAAAAAGGGAAACGAATTTACAGCCAGATTTTTCCCGGTAGCTACCAAGAGTTTACCAACTTCTTTTACACAAAAAAGTGTCTATATTGTGGTAAGGAGTTTGAAGGTAAGAGAGTTGATGCTACTTTTTGCTGTCAAGGATGTCAAAAGGCGCGTATGAGGCTCAGAAGAAAATAATAATAAAAGGATAGACTATAGTAGCATCTATCCTTTTATTATTTAACATATAGGCATTAATTTCTCCTAGCTTCTTCAATATATTGGTTAATCAAATTATTATGCGTTTCTGAATCAATATAATTAAATATTGTCTCTGCTAATATTTTTTGAAACCCTCTTAATACCTCTGTTTTAGAATTTGCACTTAAATCGATTTCAAATTCTTTACAAATGACATGACTTAGATTTTCTTCATCAATAAAATAATTATATATTAATGGCTGTTTAAACGTTATTTCCATGCCACTAATATTCAAGTAATTTACAGATAGCTCTACTTGAGCTTCTTCCCTTTGAAAAAGAATATTCTCATTCATGGTTTTCTTTCCAAATGAAATTACACCATCTTTCTCCGTAACTTCAACTATTACATTTAAAATTTTCTTTTTTTCAATACTGTCAGGATTAGGTGGGCTAGTTTTTATTATTTCTTTATAAGTTTTTCTACTAATAGAAGGGTGGATTTTTTTATAATCACCGTTGGCACTACGAGTCTCTAATTTATAATCCTTACTAACTAGAATGTCCATAACGGGTTTTATAATTCTACGCCTAGTAGCTTCATTAGGAAAACGTTCTTCCAATTTAGCAATAGCCTCCTTAGAATTGTAATCTATATTAATTACATCTTCATGGTAATTTTTCATTAAATTTTTTCTCCAATTCCGATATTCTGTTTTTTCTCCATCATAGCCCATATACCGATCAATACTAAGCATAACTTCAAAGCTGCTAAACTTTGCATCAACAACTAAAGGCTCAGCAAATTCTCCAACATTAGACACAGCCTTTTCAAGTTGTTTTAAATCTGTAAAATCATCTTTGTATTTATTATAAAAATCATTCCTAGCGTATTCATGAGCAGATAGACTAATGTCTACCAAAAAATAGCCAGCATCATGTAATCTCACGGCTCTACCGTAACGCAGATTGACGTTGGTTGTTTTTAAAGCAAAATAGTAACCCGTTTCCCGCATTGATTTTAAAATCTGAGTTGGGGAATATAGAGGTTTAGGTAAATTATATATTTCTGGAATATCAAAGGAATATAGACTGTCTTCCTCTGGAATATAAATTGAGGGTATTTCATCAAGTGTAAGTATAGTGATATTGTTATAATTAGTCTCTCTATCTATTTCTACGCTAAAGAATATAGGAGTTTCGAGGAATACTTTGTGAAGAGACATTTCCCCATGAATGTAGTCGTATAAGGAAGTAGTATTAATACTCCAAACTAACCATCTATTAAAATAGTCGTTATAATCAACCCAATAAAATAATATATCTTTATCCATGGAATCTCTAAAATGGGATAATAGAGGCCCATCATATTCCATAAGATCAGATACCTTGCGAAGCTCTTTGTAAGGTAGATCGGGTATAGCCATACCATTTATTGCTTCCATATTACAAAGTATCGATAATATTAAACTTTTTAGCTCAGATCACAACCTACATATTCATAAAAAAGGAAATGCCCTTTATTATTTACAGAACTCATTATGCCATCTGATTTTGATAATGGGCCAGTTGCTACATGAGTATAGCCAAGCTTACTACGGGTATTAAGGGGATATTTATTAAATTGTTTTTTTGCATTTAATAAGCTATCAAAGAATGAAAGGGCACATACTCCACAGTGATATTCATCGCCCTTTAAAAGTCTTCTGGGCTTATTTTTTGCCTCGTCTTCAAGAAGATTAGGTAAAAAATTGATCTCGTCTGTTACAGGTTCACAACACCATCTGAAAGATTCTTTTTCGTCCTCAAAAAGAGAAGGATCAGGGCAAGGGATAGTGAACGATTGGCTATCAATAAGCAGTTGGTGTTTTAAAGGAGGGTTCATTGGGTGGAGGTATTTTTAAAAACTCTACATTAAAAGACCAAAGATTTTGTTACGCATAATCTATTCAAAAGTTTTAATAAAATTTCAAATTTAGAATTCATGTAACTCAATAAATGTGCAAAGATGTTACAGACTGTTACAGAAAAACTAAAAAAGCCCCAAATCGTGAGATTTGAGGCTTTTTGCTCCCGAAGCTGGGCTCGAACCAGCGACCCTCTGATTAACAGTCGTATCCAATAGCTTTTTATATATTAATAGAATGCTTATTTAGGTACTTTAAATATATTGATAGTCAGTAAGTTATATTGAATGATTTTATTTCTAATTATTGGTTTTATGCGTTGATTCTTTATTTTTGTATTGCAAGTTGTATTGCAACTTATGGCCAACTTGCAATACAATATGAGCAGAGCAACCGTAAACCTTTTCTTTGACAAACGAGCCAGCAAAGACGGGCAAGGTGTAATAAAATGGCTTGTCTGCCTTGATCGTAAGCAACGGCTTTTTAGTACTGGGCGTAAGATTTTACTGTCTGAATGGGATTTCCTACAGACTAATAAAAATAAGCTGGATAACCGAATCAAGGATGAGGGTAAAATACGGCTCTGGCATGAGTTTTACGGTGAAACGTTTAGGGATGAGTTAACAGGTAAAACGCAAACAAGCTACCTGAAACGGGCGCAAATTGTCATCGGTCAGTTAGTAGATCATTTCACGTTCGATGCATTTGCCGAAACTATTGCCAACTATGGCAAAGAGCCAGAGAGACCCGCCGAACAAACCGACCTCATTGCAGCACTATTAGCGAAAGCTGACAGTATGAGTAGTGCCGGGCGTATCGGTAATGCCATTAATTACGAATTAGCCGCAAAGTCACTACGTCGGTTTGTGGATTCGTTCACAGATGAGGAACGAAAAGAGTTTTTAAACTTACCTCTCCCTCGTCGATTTAGCCAACCCCGCCCAGTTGCCGTATTGTATTTTGAGCATCTTACATCGAACTTTCTGACAACTTATGAGCACTGGATGCAACATTATGGCAAAGCCCCACAGAGCAAGCTAAAGGCCGCAACAGGGGCGAGCTTGACCACCGTAGGAATTTACCTACGGCACGTGCGGGCCGTTGTCAATGATGCAATAGAAGCTGGATTAATGAGTCGGGATAATTACCCGTTCGGACGTAATCGGTATGTGATACCCGCTGGAGCCAACGTTAAGAAAGCCCTGCCCAAATCCGATATTGACAAGCTGAAAGCCTACCAACCCATAACTGGTACGACGGAGCAACGGAGCCATGATTTATGGCTATTTTCCTACTTCTGCAACGGAGCCAATCTCACTGACATTTGTCGCTTGACGTGGGGCCGGGTTGACCTCAAAGACGGTAAACTAACCTTTGTTCGGCAGAAGACAGCTAGGAGTAAAAAACATAGCCAAACTCCTATAGTAGCACATCTACGGCCCGAAACCCTCGCCATTATTGAGCGATGGGGAACTGCCGACCGACGCGCCAGTAACTTCGTTTTCCCATTCCTCAATGCTGATATGAATGAACGGCAAAGGAAACAGGCAGTACATCAGATAGTGAAAATGACGAATAAATGGATGGGCAAAATTGCCGAACAGTTAGGTATAGTAGGTGATGTAAACACTTACTCGGCTCGACACTCGTTTGCAACCAGTTTACTTAAGAGTAAAGCTCCACTTGCTTTCATTTCCAAGTCGTTAGGGCATACTAATCTCAAAACGACGGAAAGCTATCTAGGATCATTCGATGATGAAGAAGCAAAATCATTTTTAAATGCTCTTTAATATATGTCTGCTACCGAAGCACTTGCTAATCTAGAACCTCTGGTAGCTGTTGGCCAACTATTTGACAAAACAGATGAATGGAAGTGATAAATCTTACAGAATCTGAAAGCTACGAAAACCGACGAGCCCGCGCTTGGGAGTTAAAACAACAATTAGACAAATTGTCTTCTTTCAGCTTTAAATTAAAGTTCTGGCTGGAAAATATTGGCTCCTACCCTTGTCCTGTTACATTTCAAGATGGAGAAAATGCACCGTTTACATTGAGCCTTGATCCTGAAACGGACGACGATTTACGAGAACTACACCGAGTTTGGATGGACTTTCATAGGAAGAAATATGCATTAGAAAAAAGAGAGGTAAATAAATTCGGCTGGCGATGGAGTGAAGCTGAAAAGGTAAAAATTGCGTACCATATTCAATCATTAGAAACACTCCTTTCGGATTTAGAAATAAGGTTATCTACTACAACACGTCGGAACGATTTATTACAGAAAGAACTAACCAACGTAACTGCTGCCATTGATGCCGTTAGTAGAAAAGTCAATGGAGCTTTCTCAACACTGGCTGATGAGATTAAAGAACTACGAGACACGTTAGAAACGAACCGAGAATATGATTTTGTTTTTGTAAATGAGCATTTTCCTGGAACCAAAACCGCGCGTTTAGCTGAGGTTTGGGACATTGTGCATTATGAAAAGTACCTGAAAGACAGGTTGGCGAGTTGGCAAATTAACCCAGAATCCTCAGTGCTACCAGTCAATGATAAACGAAGTAACCCCAAACGCAATGAAGATACGGAGCGTAAAGCAAGACAAGCTGTCACGCTTTATGAAGATCAAATAGAATCAATTTTACAACGAGAGAGAGGGAAGCAATTTCCACTTACAGAGAAAGAGATAGTTAAAATGGCGATAAAAAAATTTATAGAATTAGCAACAGGGCGCAATTTAGGAGCTACACAAAGAAGCCTTGACCGTTATTTGGAAGACATTGGTAAAGTAGAAACATCCTTAAAATATGGTAGACAACTTGTCAGACAATTTAAGAAAGGAAATATTCTGAATGACAGGTAGTTATGTGTATTTTTAGACAAATTGAAAATTGTCTAATTTCTTGGAAGCAGAAATAGCCTGAACCTTGATTTATTGCGGTTGCAGGCTTTTTTATTTGTGGTCGAACTCAAAGAAACAAGTTATGACCATAGCAGAAAATCATTTGAAGATATGGGTTGATCAAACTTTACGGCCCGTATTACGTGAAATGTTACGTGATGAATTAGCGGACATTTTATCTAGTCTAAAAGTACAACCAACATCAGTAGATGAGGAAACAATCTTAACTGTTTCGCAAGCTGCGGACTTTTTAGGGATTACGCCACAAACAGTTTACCAACGCATTAAAGATCTTCCACATAAAAAGCGGTTCGGTCGATTGTATTTTCTTAAAAGTGAACTGGTCGCTTATCTTCAAGCCGGGACACAAAATCAGGAAATGATATGAGCGCACTACAAGACATCCGCCAACTTGTTGACGCTCGCAAAACCGCACTAAAGCCCAACTTCCCAACTCGTTGTATACCTCGAAGCAAATACAACGATAAGGATGCAAATGTATTAACTCGTTGTGTTGTCGGCTACTTTAATCTATCTGGCTATTTTGCTACTAGACTACAACCAACTGAAACATACCATGAAGATATAAACTGGTATATACCCTCGCAGCAAGGTATAGGGTTACCTGATTTGTTATATATCGTCAATGGTTGTGCAGTAGTTGTTGAGATAAAGATCGGTAAAGATCGCCCGCCAGAAGTTCAAAAATAACTCGCAAGACACATAAATAGGTTGAAGCCAGTATTTAATCGCTCGTCCGTTTCAGGACTTCTGCGAATGGCCTACCGATTTTCGTGCATCGTATCCACGTCAGCCTTGTTTGCTTAAGCTATATGCAACAAAACGGGCTGATGCCCCTAGCATCAGCCCGTTCTAAATATTACCAATATGAACGAAGAACATAACAAAAATACGTCCATTTTGCAAAATATCCACATCAGCGATGGAACAGATTTAAATAATCTTGCCAGCGAAATGCAGATTGGTATGTTTCGCATACGAACTGCGCAGGATGTCTTAGATTATGCCTCACAACTACCTGCGCCGGTTGAGCTTTATCCAAATCTCATTATCGAGAATGAGCTAACCATCTTATTTGCCGATACAGGAATAGGCAAGACGGTTTTTGCTACTCAAGTTGGTATCGACATTGCCACTGGCGCCAGTAAGACAGTGTTGTATGTGGATTTAGAGTTGAACGACCGGCAGTTCTTAAAGCGGTACCAAGGGCAGGATGGGCTTTTGTTTCGATTTCCTCCTAACTTCTACAGAGCCGACTTTACACCACAATTTCAGGCTCCCAACGGCTTGAGCTATCTGGATTACTTCATACAAAGTCTGGAACAGGCTATTGATGACACTGGGGCTGAGGTAATCATTATCGACAATCAAACCAAACTGGTTGCAGGGGACACTGATTCAGCTAAGACAGCTATTCCTGTACTGGAACATTTGACCCGCCTGAAGCTTAACAAAGGTATAACCATTATTATACTGGAACACAACAAAAAGGTCGATTCTTCCCGTCCTATCAGCCTAAACGACCTGCAAGGGTCAAAGATGAAATCCAACTTTGCGGATGCCGTTTTCTCAATTGGCCGTAGCCTGACTGACAAAAATTTGCGCTATATAAAGCAACTCAAAGCACGTAGCGCTGAACTGGTTTATGACACCGAGAATGTGGCCACTTACGAAATTACCAAGGAGGACGGCTATCTACATTTTGCCCACATTGGCTTCAGTAGCGAGTTTGAGCATCTCAGACAACCAAACAGAGACGAGGGAAAAAACGATACGCTAACCGAGCAATACAATTGTATACAGGATTTAAAGCGGGCTGGCTATAGGGGTGATTCACTTGCCCGTAAGATGGGGATGAGTAAAGGAAATATCAGCAAGATCGAGAAGAAATATGAAACCGAACTTTCCTGCGCACTTTCAAATCAATTTATAGCAGAAACTATGCAGGAAACCTATTAATCAAAGTTTCCAGAGTTTCCTGTACTATCAGTATGGAAACTCTGGAAACTTGGAACCTATTAAGAACTTGGCTTCTATGAAATCCATATTAGACGTTACTGTGAGTTGTTTTGCAAACTTTAAAGCCGCTGGCAATCCACAACCCGTAAACCTGCTACAGTGGTTAAGATCGGATAAATATGCTAACCGAGTGGTCAATATCCGAACTATTGCCGATAAGAAGGAACGAGATGCGCTAAAGGCCACTTTACCGGCAATTACACCAAGTGGTCAGTTTACTTACCGTGAAGCATCGTCATTGGTACAACACAGTGGGCTAATCTGTCTTGATATTGATTTTAAAGGAAATGAGCAAATCAGCAACTACAACTACTTGAAAAAAGAACTCAGCCACATTCGCAACGTAGCCTATTGCGGTCTATCAGTGAGTGGCACAGGGTTATTTCTGCTGGTGCCTATTGCTTACCCTGAGCAGCATGTCAGTCAATTCAACGCCCTGCAACAACTGTTCAAAAGTCATTTTAGCGTTCGAATAGATAATACACCCGATGTGGCTCGTTTGCGTGGCTACTCGTTCGATGCCGAGGGATATTATAATCACTATGCAACGCCCTTCACAGGCCTATACAAAGCACCGGTAATAACGCGTCGTAGTGTACCTACTATTACAGCTAGCGATGCGGGCGAAATCTTATCTCATTGTATAAAGTTGGTCGAAACAGCCTCTGAAGGACAACGACACCAACAACTATTAAAGGCAGCAAGATTGGCAGGTGGCTTTGTTGCGGGTGGTTTCATTGATGAGAACCTCGTTGTTGAAACTCTGGAAACAATAGTGAGTAAGTGGCCGAACTTTACAAAATCTCGAAAAACGATTCGTGATGGACTCAGTAACGGTAAACAAAGCCCATTGCATATTGATGGATGGCGCTGCTCTCAACAGTATAGTACAGGGTATAAATCCGTAGTCGGCACCATAACCAAACAATATTCCAATTCAGGCAATATGCAACGAGTGTCAGCCGCTGAAGTCGATCTATCACCAGATATTAAAGCCGCCGAACACTCTGTCGGAAGTAACGAATACTTATCAGATATTGCGGCCACTTCAACTTACAATCAGGACGCATCAGTGGCACCTACACGAATTAAGGATCAGGTTAACCCGCCGATTCTGACTGACGATTTGCCACTGACAATGACTGAACTGGCGTTACAACGGATGAACCAGCGCAACCCAGCCTTACAAAGATTAGTTGAAACACTTGACTTGGTGGATAAAGAAACCGGGAGATCGATTCGATTTACAAACTAAAGACAGGTTATAAGCAGGTTATACTTCTACAATAATACGAGACGATATTTACCGGGATGGTCAAGAATATCAATTCAAGTAGGGGCAAAGTGGTAACTCAAAGGGGCGGCCGAAAGGAGTCGGAGATAAAGCTAAACTAATTCTGCAATGCTTGGACTCGGAACTGTTAACCAATCCATGTCTATTACAAGCACTCTTAGTTTAGAGGAGATGATTCCATTAGCAATTATCCAGAAAGCGTTGAAAGGCAATACAGCTGCCTATAAAGCAAGTATTGATACAGCTTACGGTAAAAATCGAAAAGTCTATGAAGTCGATGAATAAAGGTAGTAAGCCAGAGCGTCGAAAGTATAATGGTCAGGAAACATTGGACTTGATTTACGAAGCTGTTTTTGCGGGTAAAACCAACAAAGAAATTGCTTCTTTACTACTGATTAATCCTGATACATTCTATGAATGGAAAAAAAATATACCCGATATATCCGAGACAATAAAAAGAGCCGAAGCTAATCATCGTGAAGAGATTCGAAATGCAGCTCGTATATCTCTGCTAAAACGAATTGAAGGGTATACTGTTGAAGACAGGCAAACTACGGAACGTCATGACAAAGATGGTAATATTGTAGCTAAGACGACGAAAACGACCATCAGGTATATAATGCCTGACACAATGTTGCTCATGTTTGTATTGAACAATCTTGATAGTGAAAATTTTTCAAACAGCCAGAGAGTAAAAGTGCCTGAAGAGATTTCTGCTGGTGAAAGTATATTTTTAGAGGTAACGGAACAGGAAGCTGAATTAATCCGGCAGTTAAATGAATTAAACGGGCAAAACCTGACTTCGCTTTGAACTGATATTATATTCCGTAAGAATATTACATTTGCAAAAACTTGAAATTATCGAATAAACAGCGGAAACACTGACATATTGAATAGCGTTTAACGAAACTTCCTGCCGTCGAAATCTGGTAAATTTTATTGTGCAAGGGAGTGAGGTTGAACGCCCCGCGTCATGGCGTGGGGTGTTTGCTTCATTCTTGCATATAGGCTTACCAGAGCCTCGACGGCGGAATGAGTGCAGCCCCGCGCTATTTTTTTGTGTTGGTACAATTTACCCTCACAAGCTCATGAAAACATTTCTATGCCTTCTGATTACCATTGTTGTTAGTTCATCTAATTCAACTCAGGAACGATATAAGCTTAAGCCTAATACAACTGTAGAAGGTGCATTGAAAGAGTTTTGGTCAGGCCGGATAAAATTAGCCGAAGATCAACAGTCTAGTGATTTACAAGTGTTCTGGGCAAAGCATAAGGACGAAATCCTGAACAATATGGTTGTCGCAGATAAATATGTTTCTTCCAAGGGCGATCTATGCTTGGTTATGTATAGAATTACAGTTGGCGACAAGATATCTAGGAAGACACAATGGTTTCGTAAGCTAGATGATAACTGGGCAGCAAGTAATTTATATGCTTCTTCGCTTGACGATGATCCGTTACATGACGGGAAAGGTGAGTTAGTAAAAAAGTGGCTGGCCAAGGCTGAAGCTTGGGAGCAAGAAGATTCTTCTGAAGTGTGGTGGTAAATGGAGTATTTAGCTATTTGAATTTTTAAAATTGGTTAAGTACTAGCTACTACAGCTAAAAACAAGTAAGTAAATTGACCAAGGGGACACGAAATAAAATCTTCAAATACTCTCAGTATTAAGAGCAACTTTGGTATCTTATGTATAAACAGCAAGCCACTCTGGCTTATTCAGCATTTCCTGCAAAAATGAGGCTTTTAGAAACTTTCGATCATCATACCTATCTATGTTATAATTTTCGATCTCATCGTTTAGAATCTCCTCGTAGGTAGCCCCATGTTTTCTCCTTGTGTTTCGATTGAATCTATTAGCCAGTGTCCTCAGTTCCGTTTTCGAAAATTGTCTAACTTCTTCATTGTAACGGGTTGTTATTTCAAACAGCCAGTCCCAGGTAGCAACCTTGTGAGAATCATTATTAAATGACATCGATATTTCGTCTTGGCTAAGTTCTCCATAATTAGTTGCATCTGTATTATTAATAGTTATAACAATCTCAAACTCTTGATCCAATGCTTTAAAGGCATAAAATGATTTTCGCCTATTCTCAAACGGATTCTTCGAGGATTTACACTTTTTATTACATTTACTACAGAGTGGAACAAGATTTGAGAAATTAACTGAGGCAAAAGGATATTCTGCTTTTGGGCCATAATGATCATTATCTTCTCTGTATCGTGACTCGGTACTTTCAACAGGAAGAATTCCACAGCAGGGACAAAATTTATAATTTGCCTTTTGATGTTCAATTAGCTTATTGTAATAGTCTAGCTTCTCCTTTGCGGTAATAAGATCACTGTAACACTTAATTAAAAAAGTTTTCATTTTTTTCTCTACAACATCAGGTAATATATCGAGGCCAATAGGTTCTTTTTGTGCTTCGCATAATTCCTCGATATTATTATTTACAAAGAATGCTTCTTTGATGTCAGCCCGTTCTTCATCTGTTAATTTCTTACAGATTTCATAGATTTCATCAACAGCTGTCTTTACCCAATCGCGTTCCCAATAAATTTCTTCGAATTCATTACTAAGTAGGTCTGTACAAAGTATTTCATCTTGAGCTTGGCACCAGACCTCACAAATCAGATGTTGAAAATACTGCTGATAGACAAATACGGGATGTTCGTCCAAAGGCTTATAAGTTCTTAACATCTGGTTCGCTCTTTAATTTTTTATTCAAACGGGATAATACTAAATCCTTTTCTATAGATTCTCCTAGCTTACGCAATTCTGCTTTAGCTTTTTCGATCTGAGCAACACCTTGAATCGAATCTATATCAAGAGCTTCAATTTGTGAAAACGATAAATCACCGATAGATTGCGTGTATCCAAATAATCTGTCCAATATCAATTCCACAGAAGTGCCATAAGTATTAAAGGTATTTTCTAGCTCCGAAACCTTCATAGCTGTCGTTTTTCCCATACCATCTTTTTCAAACAGTATCACATTGTCGGGCAAACAATCTGAAATAATAAATGGCGAATGTGAGGTGAGTAATATATCCTTCAGTAAATGAACGTTGAAATTAACAAGAACAGAAGCTTCAGGACTTCCGGCAGAGATACTATCATTAAGTACTTTTACAAACTTGGCACGCCAGCTGGGGTTGAAATGTGTTTCAGGTTCATCTAACAGTAGGATAGAACGCTTGTTTTTTAGCAGTAGGCAAATACCCATAGTGTGGATAAATTGGTGTTCTCCATCCGAAAAGCTACGCAAAAGTAAATCTTTCTTCTCTCCGGTTTTCTTTAATTCTTTAGTGATATAGAAGTCCAGAAAGTGGAAAACATCTTGCTGCGCACTACCCACCGGAAGTTTACCATCGGTGTATACTCCTTTGGAGCGATACACTTCTTCTTTTGCTTTTTCGTTCACAAAATGTGAATTCAGTTCATACAAAAGTCGAAAGCACTGAAAGCATTCAAAAGAAGTTTTGAAGTGCTTTTGGAATGCCTGTTTTGTGGCATCGTTTACAAAAAAGTCCAGCCATAAGGTTTTTTCTTTTTCATCGTAAAACAACGCAGTAGCACATTTCTTCAGGCTATCCAACTGATGTTTTTCAATCAGTTTAAGAATGGATATATTTCTTTCTTTCCCTTTGTCATCTTTAAACACAAAATCGTGCAGGCGAATATTCATCCGGAAGCTGCGAAGACCTAGGATACCTGTGTTATCTACATCTCGAAATGGTGCTAATGTATCTTCCTTTTCAAATAATAAACACGATAATAATACCGCCTGACTCATGTTGCTGTCGATGTAAATCAGACTGTTCTCTGGTTCATCGTAACGCTCATAATTATCACGCGTAGCTTGGCGGTATTCATCCAGATGGATAAGACGACTTTTGATGAAAGGCAAGCTCAAGATTTCATTCTCACCAGAAGAGTAACCCACGATATGTTGTGGTAGGTACTGCTTGCCTTCCGCTGCCTCTTGTTTGTTAATGGAAGGTAATAAGGAAACTCTCCTTACCTCTACCGTATCATCGAACGGATAAGGCTGAATAAACAATTGCGGTTCTTCGCTTTCTTTTTTTATTATAGTGACTTTTTCGAAAGAATGAACAGCATAAGCATTATTATTCTGCTGGCCAATCAGATATTCCAATGTAAATGCATCAGGAGTGCATTTAGCACGTT
Source organism: Spirosoma panaciterrae DSM 21099 (assembly GCF_000374025.1). Lineage (GTDB taxonomy): Bacteria > Bacteroidota > Bacteroidia > Cytophagales > Spirosomataceae > Spirosoma > Spirosoma panaciterrae. The sequence goes on from NZ_KB893182.1 coordinate 12,912, forward strand.
CGAAGTTACCTGGATCTTTTATGCTTTCTGGTAGATAACGGGCTACACAAAGCTCCAAGTGAAAAAAAATATTGGCCAACGCTTCCAACACATTCGACTTGCCGCTGCCATTTAAGCCCGCGAAACAAAATGGGCGAAACTGCTTCATAGACTCCGTATCTTCAAGTGTATGGAACTTGATCTCAAAGCCTTTTTGTAGGCTCCGGAAACCTTCGTTGTTTTCTATCTTGAGCCTAAGGAGTTTCATGCAACGACAAGATTAACACTTTTGGTTAGTTCATCAAATACCTGTTGCACTTTGCCTTCTTTCAATAGTTCGAATACGAAGTTCTTAGCTTTATCGTAGATGACAGTATCGTAAAGCCTCTTGTCATTCAATTCATTTTTATCAAGCCGATCTATGAGTAATTGAATAGCTGTTTCGCTGCTATTTTGCTTGAAAAATTCGTAATCATTTTCAAGTAATACTTCAAGATCTACGGCTGTGTTAAAAGTTAATTCGCCTGCAAAAGCAAGTTGGGCGATGTTGATATTCAGATTCCTTATATAATTTAAATTTACTTCTAGCGATTTTTTTATTGATTCTATCTTTAAAGCAATTTTAGCAAACTTTATTTGTAGGACTTCCGGAGGGAGATATACAGGAAACTTTTTCAGCTGAGTTGAATTTATTGAAGCAATGCCTGTTGTTTGCTTCGCGGACTTTAAAAAGTAACTTTTTCCGTATGCACTCGATGTTTGATAAGACAAGAAGACAGGATTTAATTTTTCTTTATCCTTAATCCTAACACGAAAAATGTGATTTTGAAAAATGCAATCTTCAATTTCGTTTTTCCATAGTGATCCTCTTCCTAGTTTATCAGGATCACCTCCCTCGGTTAATAATAAGTCATCCACCTGCAGATTATAACGAGCTATTTCTTCTTCCGTAGCTTCAATCTCTTTAATCTCAGATAAATCAAGATAGCCATCCTGAACGTTAGCAACGCGCATGTAAGGTGCATAGACCGTAGTTTTGTTAGAGTAGTCTTTGCCCTTAGTTATACCAGAAGTTACGTCTGCGATATCTGATAAATTGATTACATCTTTACCTTCATACTCCCCAAACATTTTCCAAAAAGTACTTCTCAGTAATTCGTCATATTTAAGAATGGTTTCGATTCGCTTATACAGAATAGCTTTTGACTTATCTAAGATTGCTACAATTTTGTTTTGTGTCTCGAAATCAGGAAGATTTACTTCAAAGTCTTTTATATCACTTACAGAGACATTTTTGATTGTTGCACTTTTTGCTTTGTTAATTATTTCCTCAATAGAATGTGCTATTTTATAATATATCCAATCAATATTGACACCAGCTTTGGGCTCTATCTTGACAATTCTTTGATTTAACAAAGCTGAATTTCCATGCCATTTGTAGATTTTAATTGTCCCTGATAGGCTTAAAAGAATGTCGCCTTTATTTATGATGTATTTTTTGTCGTAGTCTAGATTCCAATAAACAAAGTCATTAGCATGAAGATCAAGGTTATTTATTCTAATTATTGGAATACCTTGCTCAGAAAAATCGTTTGACTTCCAAGCATTGCCCGATATAAAGGTGCAAATCTGATTTAACTTTACTCTCTCCATCACCCAATTAAAATTTTAAGCTCATCCATATCTTTTTTAATTTCTTTTTCCAATTCTATTAATGCATCCAATATTTTTTGTGGCGGCTCGTAAGCTTGCTCTTGATACTCGAATTTTTTGTAGCGATTGTAGCTCAAGTCTAACCCATTGTCTTTTATCTCGGCTAAGGGTACATAAAAATGATTGGAGCGCTCAATCGGTGTTTGCATGGCTCGTTGCTTATATATATCGACTGCTATCGGTAAGGGATTTACTGCTAGCTTCCTGCGGTTGTCATCAAGGCTATAGCCATCGTTCTTCAATTCATAGAACCAGACTTTTTCAGTATGCCAAGTGGTGCTGCCTTCTTCTGCCTTCGTAAATACCAGAATGGCAGTTTTTACTCCTGTGTAGGGCTTAAATGCTCCGCTAGGTAAGGAGATTATTGCCTCGAGTTGGTTGTCTCTCAATAATACCTCACGTGTTTGTTTTTGATTTTTGCTTCCCCCAAATAACACACCTTCTGGAATGATTACCGCAGCCTTACCACCAGGACGAAGCATTTTTGAAATTCGGATGAGAAACAACAGCTCACTTTGTGTACCATTAATCTTTAGCTTGTCGCTCATACCTCCTTTATCGATACGTCCTGTAAAAGGCGGATTTGCCATCACAACAGAGTATTCACCGTCTGGGTATTCCTGATCGTACTTTTTGGAAAGCGTATCCACATTTTCAATCTGTGGTATCTTAATGCCATGTAGCATTAGGTTCATCAAACCAATCCGCACCATAGTCTGATCCATATCAAAACCAAAGAAGGCTTTTTCGTTTAGATGATCCCAAACGTCTTGTCTCGTAATCAAATCGCCTCCGTACTTCTTAAAACGTTTCAGTCCGTTCTCATCTAGCACAATTTCCTCTGGACTGCTGTGTTTGGTGAGAATATGCTGATAAGCACCTAGCAAAAAACCGCCAGTCCCGCATGCAGGGTCGCAAATTGTGTCTGTCCAATCTGGGTCAATTATCTCGCACATGAATTGAATCAGGTGGCGAGGTGTACGAAACTGACCATTTTTACCTGATTGGCTGAGTTCTTTTAATAGGTATTCGTACACATCGCCCTGCGTGTCCTGAAACTGTTGTCCTTTGTTTTGTTGTTTTTTTATCTCTTCAAATATTTCATCAATTGCACTTACTGCTTCATCCAGCAACGCAGAATTGTTGATAATGAAGAATGCATTTTTCATGTGACGTGCGTATGGCTGCGAAGGATCATTTAGATCCTTTATAAAAGGAAATGCCTTCTTCGAAACTGTTTCGAGCATATTATCAGGATCAAGATTTCTAAACTGAGACCAACGGCAATCGTCAGCGTTTTCATAAACAGGATTCTTATCTTTATCCAAAATAGGTTTTCCATCTTCACCCAGTTTCGGCCGGACAAACAATGTTTTGTATTCAGCACCGGTAAATTCCGCTATAGTCTTAGCATTTGTATCTGCATCGTCAATCCTCCGCATAAAAAGCAGATAAGAGATTTGCTCAATAGCTGTGACAGGATTCGTGATTCCACGGCTCCAGAACTTATCCCAAAGATTATTAATCTTCGTTTTTAATTCGTTTGATAACATTTTTACTTTCCGATTTTAATTATGCTGCTATTCGATGAATAACGCCAATAATTTCTTCTATTTCCCTTGGCGAAAACATGCCTAGAATCCCCTGTGGATGTAACTGAGTAAAAGGCGGATTTATCAAGTCTTTCTTCTGCGCTGTTCCTTTATCAATCAAATACTTCTGCAGCAATTTCACGAATTCGATCTGGTTGTTGGTTAGATTGTTGTGCTGCTGAATGAATACATTGAATGCTGTAGTGACGGTTTCTTCAAAAGTATGAATAGGCTCTACCTGCAGAATGTGGCGGATGAACTGTAGGAATTTTGCATGCTGGTTTCCATACACACGTTGCAGTAGTTTTTCAGTCACGAATGGATCACGTTTATTCATCAATTGTGCCAACGCATCTATCTCATGCTCTGTAATGGCCTCACCAGATTTTATTTTCTGCAATACCAAATGGGTTTTTGCTAACTGTTGAACCATATTTTCCACCATTTCTTTGTAGCGGCTTACGCTCACTAATTCATTTTCAGGGCCAAACTCAATCATTTCTTTTTTGTAGGTAACATCCTGCAGATTGAGGCTCGCCTGTTCATCACCCCAATCAAAGCGCTGACGGTAGCGCATAAGGGGGGCTATTTTTTCAATCGCTTGTTTGAGATCCTCTTCAGAAGTGTTAGTCCAGAAACTGTTTTTTAAAGCACGTTGAACAAGCTCTTTTTCCTTTGCTACTACACCTATGTTCAAGGGTAATTCTGCTATTTGGGTAACGATAAGTTCACGAAGGTTTTCTATTGCCTGTTCATCGGTTTTCAACTGAGCAATAGAAAATTCCACTATGTCCTTCTCAAAACGCATAGCTTTAAAATCTAGCGATGAAAGCGCTCTTAGCAAGGGAGCAATGGTTTGATCCAGAAATTGAATCTTATCGTCATTGAGATGTTCCCAGAAAGCGGGATCTGCTACTATTTGCAAGTGCGTGGCATTATCTAGTACCAGCACATTGTTTTGGGGAAGTGCATTAATAAGTTTTTCTAATTCAAACTTCTCTGACTGCGCAATATCGGAATTTCTTTCACGCGCGAGCTTTAGTTTTTCCAGCCGCATTTTGAAAAGTCGCACAGGTAGTGCAAGCTGAGATTTGTTCTCTTTTCCTTTCGGCTTAAGTTTAAAGTATTCAAAATTGTCCCAGCAATCTATGATGAGGAACTTATCCTTTTCATGGCACCAGCTTCTTCGGTCTTTTTTATCTAGTACGCGTGTACCTCTTCCAATCATCTGCCAGAATTTGGTGTAGGAAAAGATAGGTTTGGCAAATACAAGGTTCACCAACTGCGGAATGTCGATGCCTGTATCGAGCATGTCCACACTGATCGCGACTCGTGGGAGGTCGTTATTTTTGAACTGATCCAGCAATCCACCTTTGCCATACACGCGAGGATCATCCGATACAATCACTTTAGCAATTTCACCTGCACCCTGCGGATAGAACTGATCGAAAATTTCTTTAATCCTTCTTGCATGGGTCATGGTCATACAGAAAAAAATAGTCTTTCCTGGCAATACTCCATTGGGATCTTTAATACATTCCTCCCAAAATTCACGAACAATCAGCGCATTCGTTCCTTTGTTAGTGACTGTCTTTTCAATATCAGTTCCTTCAAAGTTAATTTCAGCCGGGTCTTTATTTTCAACCATCAGCTTGTGTTGATCTTCTTCGCTGATAGTATGAATATGTATACCCTCCTGCTGAAATTTAGTGGTTAGCTTCATCACCTCGAAGTTAGAGAGATATGGTGGTTTGTTGTTTACCGCATCTTCGAATGTATATGCAAAAGTGGGAAGGCCATCCTCACAGTCGAAAAGCTGAAAGGTATTGTGGTCAACAGTCTCAGTAGGTGTTGCGGTTAGGCCAAGCACAGCCGAGTCAAAGTAGCTTAGTATATTTTGGTACACATTGTAGATCGAGCGATGGCTTTCATCAATAATAATCAGATCAAAAAAGTGTGGTGACAAACTTTCCTTTTCACCCTCGATGATATTCAGTATTGTTGGGTATGTAGACACGTAAACACGTCTGTCTGTGGTTAATTTCGCTTCACCCGTTTGTGGCCATACAGAATATTGCGGTACATATTCTTTGAACGCTTCCACAGCTTGGTCCCGTAATGCAATTCTATCTACCAGAAATAATACCCTTGAAATCCATCCTGCTCGCATCAGCCCATCGATCATCGCAATACAAGTTCTGGTTTTGCCAGTTCCTGTTGCCATGGTAAGGAGGAATTTTCTTTTCTTTTGTTCTATGGCTTCAAACACTGCACGGATAGCTTGTATTTGATATGTTCTACCTGCAATACCAACATTAATCAATTCATTCGCAAGCGGTTTTCTGTTTTTGCGAATAAATGCCATACGTTCAAGATCGGAGCGGGTTGGAAAGGCATGGATCTTTCGGGGTGAATAATTTCCTAAATCCCAGAGCCAGATGTCATTTCCATTAGTATACATACAAAACGGAAGCTCGCTGTTGAATTGCTTCTGGATGTTATAAGCATATTGCTTGGCTTGCTCTTCACCTACACGAGCATCTTTAGTAGATCTCTTTGCCTCCACAACGGCCAAAGGCTTACTGTCTTTACCGAGCAAAACATAATCACTGAATTCGGAACTGTACTTTATTAATAGCTCATCAACAGCACTTGCATTACTAGAAATATAAAACTCTTCAATTACCTGAGTACGGTCAACAACATTCCATCCTGCTTTTTTCAAATTCAGATCGATTTGCCTTCGCGTAAGTTTTTCGGGTTCCATTTCTATATTCAGACTATTGATCACCTAGAAAAAGATTTACTTCCCTTTGTATACTCTAGAGCAAATGTTGTTCAAGTTTATTTTTGTCAAGGTACACTGAATTTTAAGGCCAACAAATGATTCAATGCTTCAAATAATTACCTATTTTCTCCGGCCCTCAGAAGGGGTACAACGCACGAAAATGAGAAGCGAGAATCTAAAGCCCGTTTTAGTATGCCAAAATTTCATTTTACCAACTAGTTAAAACAAAATAAAAAAGCACTTATCGTTATTGGTAAGTGCTTTTTTAAGTTAGGAGTTGATGAAGTTCAACCAACGATCCGCCGTCTGTAAGGCAATTGCACCATATTAACCAATAAGAATGTATTGCAAGTTGTATTGCAATGAACATAAAAAAGCACTTACCATTTATGATAAGTGCTTGATTTACAGGGCTCCCGAAGCTGGGCTCGAACCAGCGACCCTCTGATTAACAGTCAGATGCTCTAACCGACTGAGCTATTCGGGAATTGTGGTGCAAAACTAAGGGCTTTTTACATACTACGCAAGCATTTGCCATGAAAAAAGACTTTTTTTTGCGACCATTTCAGGTAACTCCATGGGAATCAATTGCCCCGCCATCGCACTTTATCGGAAAGCGTCGGGCCGATGGTTGGGTACGTTCTCCAATATCAACTCCTTGATGCGTCGGGCATCCGCTTTGGAGAAGTTTCGGATAACAATCTCCGGGCGAGCGCGGGGAATAACCCGGATCGTGGAAAAAAAGAGCCCGTTATCGATTTCAACACCGGATATGTCCGAAAAGAAGACGAAGTTATCAGTACCGCCAATTAGCTTGCGAGACCGAAATGTGACGCCTTTGTCGTTGAATGCTACCTCGTCGGGGGTAAGCGGATCTTTAAAGCTGCTGCTGCGGAATTTTTCGTTTGGCATATGTGGGAGGCAGTCGTGCGTAGGTAGAAGAGAAGGGCGAGAATCCATTTAGCAGTCCTATTCCTGCGCCAGCATTCTCACTTCTCGCTCCTGGCTACTCACTACTTTTTAGGTATATAAATCACTTTTTTGGTTTCGAAAAAAGGCTCCTTAAAATAGTCGGATAAGTCGTAAACCCGGTATCGGTCCGGAATCTCGGCTAACTCTTCGGTCAGGTCGCCCCCTTTGAGGTACAAAACACCATTGGGCCGGTCGTTGTTGCCCGCTTTATGGATTTTATAACGTACCCAGCCCAAAAAGGGCTTTAGTCGCGTAACAGCCCGGCTCACCACAAAGTCGTAGGTGGTATTCAGTTGCTCAACACGCGCCTGCTCGGCTTTTATATTTTTTAGCCCTAATGCATCGGCCACCTCCTGCACCACCTTTATTTTCTTGCCAATGCTATCGACCAGGTGAAAATCGACCAGCGGATACAGAATCGCCAATGGAATACCCGGAAACCCGCCCCCCGTACCCACATCCAGAATTTCAGTACCCGGTTTAAAGTCCACAATTTTGGCAATGCCCAACGAATGAAGCACATGCTTTTCGTAAAGCGCATCAATATCCTGTCGCGAAATTACGTTGATTTTCGCGTTCCAGTCCCGGTAGAGTCCATCCAGGGCCGCAAATTGCTCCTTTTGTTCAGCGGTCAGGCCCGGAAAATAGTTTAAAAGCAGGTCAATGTTCATCCGTAAATGCGATAGCCTGATGTATATATTGCCCTGGTGGTAGATGGGTGGTGTCCAGACGTACCAGTCGACGTTGTTATATAAATCAGTTTATTTCCAGTAAAGTCGTTTTTTGCGCCGTATAAACAGGGTTGTTAGCCCCGATAATCCGTAATAGATCGCTAACATCACATCCATTACAGGCATGATAGCCCAATGTACGGTATGCGCCAAACGATAACTGATTCGCCCAACGATACCCCAGAACGCTATAAGCCGAAGCAGAAAAGCGCCCGTTGCCGTCAGCAAAAATAACCATTCGTGGCTGGTAAACGAACGATGCTGCCATTCGTGTATAAGAACAACAAGGCCAGCAGCCATTGCCAGTACCCACGAGAGAACGTGTGAACCGAGGAGCAGCGCCAGCCGTAGTTTATGCCCTGGCTTGTAATACTTACCCGCGTTGAGGTGCCGACGCTTCTGTTGCCGCCATTCGCTCCAGGTTTCTTTAGGGGCCGACCAGGTGAAGGTATCGGGGTGCAGGCAGACCGCCGTATTTTTACCCGTGGCTACTTCATTCACAAAAAGATCGTCGTCGCCACCCATTACGTTCATGTGCGAATAAAACCCCCGGTTCGCAAAAAACAGGCTGATTCGGTAGGCCAGGTTCCGGCCAACTCCCATATAAGGCGAACCCGCCAGGGCTAACGAAACATACTGAACGGCGGTAAACAAGGTTTCGGAGCGGATAAGCAGGTTTAGCAACCCCGGCTGCTGATAATAAGGTGAAAAGCCCAGCGTAAGCTCCTTCTGATCGGTTGCCAGGGGCGCTACCATTCCTGCCAGCCAGTTGGTTGAAGCGGGGCGGCAATCGGCATCGGTAAAAAGAGCAATCGGGTAAGTTGCTTTTTTGAGCGCTATGGTAATGGCATATTTTTTCGGGGTTACATGCTCATGCTCTTTATCGATTCGGATAAACCGTACCCGGTCGAGGTGGGCAATGTCATTTTCCAGAAAAAGGAGTGTGCCATCCGTTGAACGGTCGTCCATAACCAGCACGTCGAAATGTGGATAATCCTGCTCATTTAAGAGGGGGAGAAGTTCCTGTAGGTTGTCGAGTTCATTGCGGGCGCATACCACCACCGTAACCCCAACCGTTGAGCCGCTCGAAAGTGGCTGTTGCCTGTTAACATCACCTGGTTCAGATTGTCGATAGAGCGCTGTTCTGGAGTAAACAAAGAAGATGTAAATAAGCTGAATGCCGACCATAATCAGCCAGGCTATCAGTAGGACCGTAATCACCAGGAGTAAATGTTTATTCGTTAATGCGTTGATTTTTAATGAAGCCGCAAAGATAGGTGGCAAAGGGCAGAGAGCAAAGGGCAGAGTGGTTAGGGCATGGAGCAGGGTTGACTCAGAGTAGTCGGAATTGTGTGACAACTATAACCGAGTTATGCCCTAACCCTCCGCCCCTGCCCAAATCCCTTTGCCCCATGCCCCTTGCCACCTATCTTTGTACCATGACATTTTCTATTACTGCTCATGATCCGCAGTCGAAGGCCCGAACAGGCAGCCTGACAACGGATCATGGTCTTATTCAAACACCAATTTTTATGCCAGTCGGAACGGCTGGCACGGTGAAAGCCGTTCATCAGCGCGAACTGGAAACCGACATCAATGCCGAAATTATTCTGGGCAATACCTATCACCTGTACCTTCGGCCGGGATTGGATATTCTCCTTCAGGCGGGTGGATTGCACGCGTTCAATGGCTGGCAGCGGCCCATTCTGACCGATTCAGGTGGCTACCAGGTCTACTCCTTGTCGGGAACGCGTAAGATCAAAGAAGAAGGGGTTACGTTTAAATCGCATATCGATGGCTCAAAGCATACCTTCACGCCCGAAGGCGTTATGGATATTCAGCGGATCATTGGGGCGGATATCATCATGGCGTTCGACGAGTGTACGCCCTATCCCTGTGACTATGGCTATGCCCGGCAGTCGATGGACATGACGCACCGATGGCTTGATCGATGCATTGCCCGCTTCGACGGCAGCGATGGGCTGTATGGGTATCGTCAAACGTTGTTTCCAATTGTACAGGGGAGCACCTATGCCGATTTACGCCGACAGTCGGCTGATTATGTAGCCAGTAAAGAACGGGACGGCAATGCGATTGGAGGATTGGCGGTAGGTGAACCTGCCGAAGAAATGTATAAAACCATTGAGCTGGTCAATAGCATATTGCCTGTCGATAAACCCCGCTATCTGATGGGGGTGGGAACACCCGCCAATATCCTGGAAGCGATCGCCCTGGGTATCGATATGTTCGATTGTGTCATGCCAACCCGCAATGCTCGTCATGGTATTCTGTTTACGACAGAGGGCATAATTAATATCAAAAACGAAAAATGGAGCCGCGACTTTAGTCCGATCGATTCGGCCCTGGGGGGATATGCCAGTACATTTTATACGAAAGCGTATCTGCGGCATTTGTTCAAAGCCGAAGAACTGCTAAGTGGGCAGATTGCCAGCCTGCATAATCTGACTTTTTATTTGTGGCTTGTTCGGCAGGCACGGGCGCATATCGAAGCGGGTGATTTTGTGGGCTGGAAAAATGAGGTGGTGAACAAGTTTATGCGTCGATTATAAGCCAGATAGTCAATTGGTTAGCTAAAAAAAGTCTCCTAAGCGTACAGCTTAGGAGACTTTTTTTATGTTTTGTCGTCATACTGTATGATTAAGGCCACTTCGGGCCTTCTGGAAGGATGCTAACTCCTGGACGATTTCGGTATGGTCACATCGACGAAGTTTGAGCCCCCCACACAGCCCAATTGGTGGTTTTTGCCCGCCGATCGGGTGGTACGACTGGTATGGCTGGCCCGAAACCGTGTCCTGCTGCTTACGTTTCTCTTTGCTCTCCTTGGGCTGGTAACCGCCTTTTTACTACCTCAGGAATTTAGGGCAGAGGCACGGATTATGCCCGAAATGAATACGAGTGCCGGGAGTTTATTTAAGCGACTATCGTCGGTAGCCGCGTTTGCCGATTTGGATCTTTCTGATACGGAGGGCATGGATGCTGTTCGGCCTGATCTCTATCCTAATGTCTTACAGAGTACCCCTTTTGCTTTGTACCTGATCAGCCAGACGGTTTATCCGAATGATGGGCTTGCGACAACAGTTGGGCGGTTTTTGCTGCCTGATTCGACGGGCTGGTCATTCAGACACTGGTTTTCATCCAGGAAAGAAGTCGCCGGGCCATCGGTTTCGAACCGGCTTAAAGGCCCTATACGCTTATCGGATCGGCAGCAGGAACTGGTTGAGGAAATCGGTGAGCGAGTGAGTGCCCGGCTGGATACACGTTCGGGGATTATTACGATTGTGTCGCAAATGCCCGATGCCGAAGTAGCTGCGCAGGTAGCGCAGAAGGCCATGACGTATCTGACGCTTTACGTAACCGACTATCGTACAGAAAAGGCCAGAGCCGATTTTGCTTTTTATAGCCGTCAATTGGCCGAAGCCCGTCAGCGTTACCAGGATGCCCAGTTCAAAGTATTTCAGTACAACGACAATCACCGGAATGTAATACTCCAGACCGTAGCAATGGAGCGGTATCGGTTAGATGCTGACGTGACCACGACCGAGACGGTATTTACCGAGTTATCGCGTCAGTACGAACAGGCAAAGCTTAAAGTACAGGAGCAAACGCCCGTTTTCAAAGTACTTGAACCACCCAGAGTACCACATCAGCGAGCCTCTCCCAAACGAACCGTTGTATTACTCGCTTTTATCCTGCTGGGCCTGATCGTGAGTGTATTGTCGGTGCTGGCCGAACAGCCTGGTTTAAAAGCGCGTGTACGAACGATGATAACCGATGTATAGCTGATGGAGGGAGCCATATGAACATAGTGATTGTAGGGAGCCACCTTGCCGATTCCTTGGAACAGCACCTGTGCGATTCGTTTCGGGTGTTGGGCCACGATGCTTTTCTCATTGATGTCGTTGGGCTGGCTCCTATGGGCGGGCGAGGTGCCTATTGGCTGTCTCGTTTTGTTGGTTTATACGACCGATTCGTTGGTAAACAGCTAGCGGCTAAAATTGTAAGTCACCGGCCCGATCTGGTACTGGTAGTCTATCGGTACATGAATCCGATACTGGTAGAGGAGGTGAAGGCCCAATTGCCCAATACACCCATTGTTCAGATCAATCCAGATGCCTTATCGAATCTGGAAAGGCAACAGATCATAGCGGCCGATTTTGATTATTACTTCTCGAAAGAGCCCTACATCGTCGATGTGCTGCGGCATAAAGCTGGCCTGAACGCGCATTATTTACCAGAAGGTTTTAACCCACGCTATCACCAGAAGCCGCCCGTCGAAAAGGCCGTTGCTGAATGGCTCACCGATATCGATGTATTGGTATTTGGCAATTTGTATGCCTATCGGGTTCGGATGATCGAGCAACTGATTCGGGCTGGGGTTAAAGTGGTCGTATATGGGACGAAAGGTCCTTACATGCGTCCAGATATTCGTAGGGTTTTTCAGCGCCAACGACTGGTTGGGCAATCAAAAAATCGCCTGCTCTACGGGGCCAGGATCGTTTTTAATAATTTCCATTATGCCGAAGTGACGTCGGTCAATCAAAAATATTTCGAGATCAACGGGATTGGAGGTTTCCAGCTTTGTGACTACAAACCGACCGTAGACGCCTATACGGGGGTCCCGGCCGACCTGGTTACCTACCAAACGATGAATGACGCCATCGACAAGATTCGGTATTACCTGGCCCGGCCAGCCCGACGACACGAACTGGCGGCCAAACAGTACCGCCATTTTCAGGAACACCATACGTTCGACCATCGGGTTTCGCAGCTTTTGCAAACCGTCGGGTTGGTTCCGTCAATCGACCTGCCCCAACCAAAACCTGCTGACCGATGAATCGTCTTCTGCTTCCGTCCGTAGCTGTTCTGGGGTCGCTCTGGCCTATCGATGGTTCGCTTTATGAAGCGATGGCTGCGGGTTTTTCGGTCTATACCTTTCAGCGCTTCTTCAATGAGATTGGCCAGCGCATTGCTATTGTCGAAGGGATAGGAGCCATTGCGGCATTTGAGATTCTATTTATTCCGGTCATTACCTACTGGGTGTTTCCGGCCTCTATGCCTGTCGAATCAACGACCTATTTGGGCTATGCGCTACCCGCTTGCTGTCTGTTTTATATAGGGCTCAATGGCTCGAAACTTCATCGAGCCGAGCCCACTCATCAGATAAGTCTGGAATGGGTGTCCAGTTATCTTCAGGATCGACAAGCGGCTGCCCCGGTTCTGTTCTGTGTTGGGCTGGCTGGATTTATAACCAAGCGATTTTGGCCCGATGCGCCAACGTTTATGGGAGCCTTGCCCATGAATTGTCTGCTTACCAGTGTCCTATATGCCCGGTATGCCAATAGCCCGTTTCGGTGGCCGCTGATTGGTCTGGTTGTTATGCTGTGGCTGGTCAACATGGTGCAAACCGGGATGTTTGGCGAGTTGTTCTTTTGGCTTTTCTTCTGGTTACTGATGGGTTGTGTTGATCGGGTCCGGCCCCTGACAGCTTCTGTCAAACTGTTTGCTGTGGGACTGGGTTTGGCCGCCCTGCTTTTGATCCAATCCATAAAAGGGGAATACCGATACAAGACCTGGGGGTACTGGCGTACCGAACGCGCTGCTGATGCCGGCCTGATGGTTGACTTAGTGACAGACCGGCTGGCCCACCCTGCTAAGCTCCTGAATATCGCTCAGTTGTTTCGGGCCACGGTTCGGTTCAATCAGGGAATTCTGATTGGTAGTGCTATCGGAAAAGTGCCTGTTTATGAAGCGTATGCTCATGGAGAGGTACTCTTGTCATTTATCTATCCCTTTGTTCCTCGCTTCCTATGGGCCGATAAACCACTGGCAGGTGGATTCGCCAACATCAAACGATTTACGACCCTACCCCAACACGAGAACACCAGTATGAACCTTTCGCCCATAGGCGAAGGCTATGTCAATTTCGGTTATGGAGGCCTGCTTTTTTCCTGGTTTTATGGCACGATTTTGCGTACCTGTTTTCGTGCTGTTTTTCAAGTAGCCAGGCAGATACCATCTGTGTTGCTGTGGCTGCCTATGCTGTTTATTGGGTGCATGACCATGGAAACGGATGTGTTTTCGACCTGGGGAAGCCTGTTGAACAGCGCTGTATTTATAACCATCCTGTATTGGCTGCTGAAGCCAATCGGAGTGAATCTGTAACCGTAACGAAAACGAAGGAGGTCATCATCCTTCAGTACTCATGAAAATTACCAATTGCCCAATGCAGATTACCTATTTATTCCGCAGCCCAGGAACCGGGTATAGTATCGAAACAGTATTCGGGCATATCAGGCAGTCGATGAGCCTGTTGCACGATGTGCAGACGCAGGATGTTCAGATGCCGAACATCAGCCATAACCTGCGGCAGGTGTGGCAGAATCTGCGCTTTGTACGACGATTACACGCTGATATTTTTCACATTACCGGCGATGTACACTATGCGGCTCTGGCTTTGCCTGCATCGCGTACCGTGCTTACGATTCACGACTGCGGTCCTCTCAAAAAGTTTCGGCATCGTCCCTTCCGATACGTTGCGTTCTGGTTGCTCTGGTATTATTTACCCGTACGTCGGGCACGATACGTAACCGTTGTCTCGGAGAAGACTCGTCAGGAATTGATTCGCTACCTGGGCCGGATTGGTGAAAAGGCGATAGTCGTGCCTAATGGGTATGACCCCAGTATGGTTTATACCCCAGCTCGTTTCAAAGCCGAACGCCCAGTTTTACTACAGGTAGGTACGGCTTCAAACAAAAACCTGCTTAGGCTGATAAACGCGCTCTATGGTATCCCCTGCACACTAGTGATCGTAGGAACGCTGACAGACGACATCATAGCCTATCTGCAGACGCACCAGATCGACTATCGGCATTACGTCAATTTGAGTCGGGAGGCCCTTATCGACTGCTATATCAACTGCGATATGGTTACATTTTTATCAACTTACGAAGGGTTTGGGATGCCCATACTGGAGGCCAACGCCATAGGGCGGGTAGTGCTTGCATCGGCCCTTGAACCCCTGTTGAGCATTGCCCCTGGGGCAGCTCATTTTGTTGACCCAACCGATACAATCGCCATTCGCCAGGGGGTTTTGCGGTTGATGGACGATGAGTACTACCGGAACAGGCTTATTGAGGCAGGTCTCGATACTGTACGACGGTATTCGATCGATAAAGCCACTGAACACTATGCCGCTATTTACCAGAAAGCATTCCGTAATACCCCCCTGGCTGAAGTAGTCGCATGAAGATCGTTCTGTCGGCCGATTACTTTTACCCCTCGCAAATGGGTGGCCCCAGCAATTCGATTTACTGGCTGGCAAAAGCATTAAAACAGGCTGGGCATGACGTAACCGTAGTGGCTACTTCCCAGGCGTTGATATCGGTGCCCGTCAATACCTGGATTACGCGGGATTGCGGACGGGTGATCTATACCCAAAACCCTCACGCTTACCTACCCATAAACCATATCTGGTACGGTTGGCAGGCGATTCGAAATGCCGACATCGTTCATATCAACAGTTTTTTTTATCCTGCCTCTGTAGCCTGGGTGCTCATGAGTCGCATTACGGGTAAACCAATTATATGGACTCCGCATGGTGAGCTCAATCCGGCCGTTTTAGCCATCAAGCCCCTTCGCAAATGGCTGATAGTACAACTCATTAAGCTTACGAAGCCACGGCTTTGTTTTCATGCGGCCAGTGCTCCCGAAGCAGAGTGTATCCAACAGCATTTTGGCGCCGGGACTGTTGTCCATACCATTCGAAATCGCCTGGAAATGCCGGTGTTACTAACCCCTGACTCCATCGAGCGGTCGTATCTGCTTTTTATTGGTCGATTACATCCCGTTAAAGCCATCGATCGCTTGCTGAAAGCAATCAGTACCTCCAACGTATTTCTGGAAGGTAATTTTCAGCTATTGATTGCCGGGCCGAACACGCACAGAGTTTATGCGCATACCCTGAAGCGCTTAGTAAAAACATTGGGGCTTTCGGCCAAAGTATCCTTCATCGGGTTCGTTGGGGAGCCGCAGAAGCAACACTTGTATGCCAATGCTTTGCTCACGGTCTTGCCGTCGCATTCGGAGAGCTTTGGCAACGTTGTGATGGAATCACTGGCGCAGGGAACACCAGTCGTTGCCTCTATTCATACGCCCTGGCAATTGCTCGAAATGGAACGCGTAGGAGCCTGGGTCGATAATGCCCCTGATACGTTACGACAAGCCATTGAGCAGTATCTGTTGATGCCTTCAAAAGAATACCAGGCTTGCCGCGAACGCGCGGTTCATCTTGCCCAACAGACGTTTTCGATTGGCGATTCCATAAGCGAATGGACACAGATTTACGATCAGTTACTCGCTTCCAGTTAGCGGCCATCCGGTATGAAAATCATGAATGTTGTGGGTACCAGGCCCAATTTTATCAAGCTTGCCCCCTTGTATCGGGCGTTCTCCAGTGAACCAGAGATGTGTTCGAAGATTGTGCATACAGGCCAGCATAACAGCCTGTCGATGAGTGATGTATTTTTTCAGCAGCTTGCTCTGCCACAACCTGATTATAACCTGTGTATAAAGGCTGGAAATGCTACGCAACAGACAGCCGATATACTGGTCAAATTTGAGCGGGTACTGGCCAAAGAAAGACCCGATTGGGTATTGGTGATCGGTGATGTGACCAGCACGCTGGCCTGTGCGCTGGCAGCCGCTCAGCAGGGCATCCGCGTTGTGCATGTCGAAGCCGGGTTACGGTCGGGGGATCGGCAAATGCCGGAGGAGCGTAACCGGATACTTACCGATGCCCTATCCGAACTTTTATTCGTAACGGAGCCGGCGGGTGTTCAGAATCTCCAGCGCGAGGGCATAGCGGCCCATAAAGTGCATTGGGTAGGTAATGTTCTGATCGATGCGCTGATTCAGTACCGTTCGCAGGCTGCCGAATTGAACACGATTGAGCACCTGGGGCTATCGGGCAAAAGCTACGTAGTCTGTACCCTCCATCGCCCCTTTAATGTCGATACCGAAACCAGTCTGCGGAACGTGCTGGAATTGATCGAAACGGTATCTGTACTCAAAACCGTAATCTTTCCTGTACATCCACGTACTCAAGCTAACCTGTTGAAGTTTGGTCTGGAAGGCCAGCTTATGGCTATGCCGAATGTTCGCTTACTAGGGCCCCTGAGTTACCTTGACTTTCTGAATCTGATGGAAAACGCGGCTGCTGTCATTACCGACTCGGGTGGTGTTCAGGAAGAAACCACGTATCTGCAAATTCCCTGTTTAACCGTACGCCCGTCGACCGAACGCCCGATTACCCTAACCCTGGGCACCAATCAACTCATCGACGATCTGAGTAAACAATCGATCGGGCAGTTTATACGCGAGTCGTCAGATTCGAAAAAGGCCTATAAAAGCTCTCCGGTCTTATGGGATGGAAGAAGTGCAAACCGCATCGCCAAAATAATACTGGCAGCTCACGGCTAATGACGTCAAAAAAACAGTTTGTCCGGCAGAGCCCGGATAACACTATCGCTATTCATTCTTTCAATCGTATTGGGCTGATCTGGCGGACGGTGCGGCACTTGTCGGGCTGGCAGATTATGCATCTGGTATGGCATCGACTACGTGGCCGGGCACGGTTAACGTTTTCCAGTCGGCTCCGGCAAGGCCATTTTTTACAGGTTCCGGATGCCGATAAACCTGTATCGTGGCAGTCAGGGACATTTACATTTTTGAATCAATCCGTTTCGTTTCTACCCTGGATCAATTGGAATTTCAGCCAGTCAGGTAAACTTTGGACGTACCATCTCAACTACTTCGATTTTCTGAATCAGCCGCATATAAGCCAGAGTGGTGGCCTGAGACTGATACGGGATTTTATAGCCCAGACTCCCTGGTTAAAAGATGGGTTAGAGGCTTATCCAACATCGATACGGATCGTAAACTGGATTTACTTTTTGAGTCGCCACCAGATTCAGGATGATGTTGTTAACCGACATTTGTTTGCTCAGGCGACCTTGCTTAATCGCCGGATAGAGTACCATTTAGGGGGTAATCATGTGATTGAGAATGGGACTGCCTTACTTACCGCCGGGCTGTTTTTTAGGTATATGCACTGGCTCGGAAAGGCAGAACGGCTACTCCGAAAAGAACTATCCGGACAGGTTTTGCCGGATGGAGGGCATGATGAGCGTAGCCCGGTTTATCACCAGCTACTGCTCAATCGATTGCTCGATACGTTGACGGTTTTACGGGCAGATGCCTGGTACGATAACGCTGATTTTATTCTGTTCCTGAGCGTAACCGCATCCCGTATGCTGGCCTGGTTAAGTGCGGTTACGTTCCGTAATGGCGATGTACCTATGATGAATGACAGTGCCGTAGAAATGGCTCCGTCAACACCACAATTGCTTAACAAGGCCAGAACGGTTCTATCGGGTTCTGTTTGGCAAGAAAATAGATTACAGGAAAGTGGCTTTCGTATGTTCCGGCAGAACCGATATGAGCTTTTGGCAAACGTAGGCGGTATTGGTAAGGCGTATCGATCGGGTCATGCTCATGCCGACACCTTTTCGTTTGTCTTATACGTCGATGATCAGCCCATTCTTGTAGATGCGGGTACATCGACTTATGAGGTTAGTAAGCAACGACTCTGGGAGCGAAGTACCGAAGCCCATAATACGGTAACGATCAAGGATCGAAACTCCTCCGAAGTATGGGCAAGTTTTCGGGTTGGGCGCCGGGCGACGGTGAGCCTGCAAGTCGATTCGGAAACAGAGTTAACTGCCTGGCATGATGGATACAGGAGAGTCGATGTACTTCATCAGCGAACCTGGCTTATAGCACCCGACCGGATCCTGATTACCGACACATTGCTGAACACGCATACCCAAACTGTGGCCGGACAGCGTGGGACGGCACGTTTCCATTTTCATCCAGGTATTGCGTTACAGTTGATAGGAGATACCATTCAGGCTGATTCAATAAAAATAAACGTAAAATCCGATACCAAACCAACGTATCACGTCTCAACGTTTTCCAGAGCCGAGGGTTTCAATCGTCTTATTCCAGGACAGTGCCTTGAAGTCGTCTTTACGGATAGGCTGGAGACCTCTTTCCTACTCAGTGGATGAATATACTTTATCTGACGTTTTATTTTGAACCGGATCTGGGCCCAGGAGCTACCCGCAATACCTCGGTAGTCAATGAACTGGCCAGCCAGTTAGCTCCCAGCGATTCCATCCATGTCGTTACAACGCATCCCAATCGGTATAGCTTATACCATTCCCCCGCTACCAGTCATGAACAATGGTACCACGGAGGAGCTGCGATCACGGTGCAGCGGGTTAAAGTTCTGGAACACAAAGGCCGCTATGTGGGTCAACTGGCTGCGTTTTATAGCTACTACCGACAGGTCTGGCAGCTAACGAAAGAGCGGCCATACGATTTAGTAATAGCCTCATCGTCGCGTTTATTTACGGCATTTTTAGGGGCACGAATCAGTCGGCGCAAGCACATTGCTTTGTTCCTGGATATTCGCGACCTCTTTCGGGAAGCCATCCTGGAGATACTAAAGCGTCGTTGGTGTACTGCCCCTGCCGCCTGGATGATCGATGGGGTGCTACAAGTCGTTGAGCGGTACACATTCGGATACGCCCAGCATATTAATCTGGTTTCAGAAGGGTTTGCCGATTACTTCAGGCCATTTGACCAGGCTACCTACAGCTATTATACCCAGGGTATAGACGACCTGTTTATCAATATGCCGCATTCCGAAAAACGAACGGATAGTGCCGTTAAAACCATCCTTTACGCGGGCAACATTGGCGAAGGGCAGGGGCTCGATACCATTATTCCGCAAGCGGCTCAGCAATTGGGAGACGGGTATCGTTTTGTGATTATTGGCGATGGGAGCGCTCGATCGAAGCTGGAAAAAGCCATTCGTCGGAGTACCCGATCGAACATCGAATGGCATCCGCCAATCAGCCGGGCCAACCTGGTCAATGCCTATCAAATGGCCGATTACCTGTTTGTGCACCTGAATAATTTGGAGGCTTTTAAACGGGTAATTCCGTCTAAATTGTTTGAATACGGAGCTACTGATAAGCCTATACTTGCCGGCGTGTCTGGCTATGCGGCATCATTTATAGAAAAATACCTGCCCAATACGCTTGTGTTTCCGTCGGGTGATGTAAACAGGTTAGTTGAGCAATTGCGCCAAACGCCTTATGTCAGGTTAGCAAGAGATCGGTTTGTTCGGCAATTTAAACGTCGGACCATCAATGCCGCCATGGCGCGTCAGATTCGGCAGGTCCTGACAAACAGTACGGCTCACGTATGACAAGAGGTCGGCTTTATCAAGCCGACCTCTTGTTTTCTGAAACGCTGAATCAGTCTGCCGAGGTTTACATAGAGGCTGACTTAACACTCTTGCCAATGGCAATCAGGTCTTCGGGCGATTGATAGCCTAATACTTTTTTCAACACTTTACCATTGCCGTCAATAAACAGCAACGTAGGGTAGGCTTCGAGCGGATATACCTGCGACAACGCAGGGCCTTCGCCTTTTTCCATATCCATTTTTACGTTGATAAATTTGCTGTTGTAGAAATCACCCACCGCTTTCTTCGTAAACACATTCTTCTGCAACATCTTACAGGGGCCACACCAGCTAGCGTAGGCATCGAGGAAGATCACCTTTTTTTCGGCCTTGGCCTTTTTCAGGACTTCTTTCCAGGAGGTTTCTGTAAACTGAATACCTTCTGCGTCATTTTTAGGAGCAATATTGGGGTTGCCAGCTCGGTTAGTACGGGTCGGATGGGAGCCAGCCTGAGTTGGTAAAGAAGAAAATCCTACCAGTAAAAGCGCAAGTAGCCAAAAAACTTTTTTCATGATTGAACCGGCAATCCGGTGGTCTTTAATGGTTTTTCTGAGTCTATAACGCGTCGGCAGGCGATTTTCGTTTCTGATCGCCTGTTTCTGAAGCAAATTAATAGTCTACTTCTCAATTTACAAATGGTGTGCCATTCTCGGTAATCTTTCCGAACTTTGCAGCCGTTTCAACCCATGTCTGTCATTTAGGGTCATTCATTATCATTGATAAGCCAAAGCGGCCCTCGATGAATGACAACGAATGACGAGCCTTGACGATCAATGACTTCATCGTATGCCTGTTAAGCAAGCTGAGTTTTTTGTCAGTAACTCCGACCCCGCTAAATGCCCCAGCCCCGATCGGCCTGAGTATGCCTTCATTGGCCGTTCCAATGTTGGCAAATCATCGCTGATCAACATGCTTACGGGCCGTTCGGGGCTGGCCAAAATTTCGGGCAAGCCGGGTAAAACACAACTAATCAACCATTTCATAATTGATAATGAATGGTATCTGGTCGATTTGCCGGGATATGGGTATGCGCAGGTCAGTAAAACAGAACGAGAAAAATTTGCGGCACTCATTACGGGCTACCTGACCAACCGGCCTAACCTGCTCTGCATTTTTGTGCTGGTCGATTCGCGAATTGAGCCGCAAAAAATAGATCTCGATTTTATGGAGAATCTGGGCGATCGTGGCCTTCCGTTTGTTGTTGTGTTTACGAAAGCCGAGAAGCTGGGCCCGATGAAGTTACAGGCTACCCTCGAAACGTACCGGGCAAAGTTGCTGGAAAGCTGGGAAGAAGCCCCCACGTTTTTTGTGACATCGGCCATGACCGGAGCGGGTCGGGAAGACATTCTTTCGTTTATTCGGCCCCTGAATGAAGACTATGCAAAAGAACAAAAGAGTGAACGAAAGAAGCGAAATGCCGGGCCACTTCGAAAAACAGGCAACTAATCTTTGAGCCATTCCATCGGTCAGTAGCTCAATCATTCAATTATTGAAACGGGCAATACACCCACCAAAATACGCGTTACCAAATTACAAAGTCTCTCTATGGAAGCATTAAAACAGATTGCTAATGTGGCTGGCTACAGCGGCCTTTACCGAATTCTGAAACCCGGCCGGGCTGGCGTTATTGTTGAATCACTCGACGACAAAAAGGCTAAAACCATGATGGGGCCCACCGCACGGGTGTCGGTCCTTAACGATATTTCTATTTATGTCGATGACGGCAGCAAAGAACAGTCCATTCCATTGAGCGAAGTTCTGCTGGCCATCCACGAAAAATATGGCGATACATTATCCGTTGATCCGAAAGGTTCGCCCGACGAACTGGCGGAGTTCATGGCGTCGGTAGTGCCAGCTTACGATCGTGAGCGTGTTCGTCAGGCCGACATCAAAAAACTCATAAGCTGGTATGGTATTTTGAGCCAGTATGCTCCCGAATTATTTGAGGTAACGGCTGAAGCTGAAGCAGCATCGGACGAAAAATCTGACGCTTCGGAAGGCGTAGAAGAGGCTCCCGAAGCCCCTGTTGCCGAAAAAACGGCCAAGCCGAAAAAACAAAAGGCATAGGTTTGGGCTTTATGTAAGCACAGCTATTGTTACCAACGTTCTTATTTTCAGTAAGAACCGAAAAGCCGCGATGACCTTTGGTTTCGCGGCTTTTTAGATGGGTAATACATCGACCTCCACCTGAAAGGTGTGCCTGCCTGTGCTGAAAATGATCCCTTTCAAGGGCGAAACATCGCCGAAATCACGCCCCCAGGCGGTTGTGATGTGCCGTTCCTGCGGAATCAGGTCGTTGGTAGGGTCGAAATCACACCAGCCAATTTCGGGAACGTAGACAGATACCCAGGCATGAGTAGCATCGGAACCCTGTAGCTTGGCCGCACCCGGTAAGGGTTGCGTTTCCAGATAGCCGCTAACGTATCGGGCCGCAAAACCTAAGCTGCGCAGACAGGCAATGGTGAGGTGTGAAAAGTCCTGACAGACCCCTTTCCGTTCACGCAGTACGGTTTTTAACGGAGTATAAATAGTCGTAAAGCCGGGTACGTAAGTGAACGCCTTGTAAATTTTATGACACAGAAGCCGGGCACTTTCATAAAACGGATTCTGGTCATTAAAGCAATCGGCTCCAAACAGTCTGATTTCGTCGTCCCACTGCACAAACGGACTGGGAAGTATATAATCCAGTAACTCATTGCGGAGCGCCCGATCCGTTTGCAATCGTTTCCGTACCGCTTCATTGGTTAACAACGAATCCGGCGAGCTCACGGCCTGGGTTTGAAGTGTGCTTTTGGCAATAATAACGAGTTTGTTATGGGGTCTGTAAATCGAGAAATAGTGCGTGGTATTGCCATAAAAATCGGTGCGGGCGTCAATCTCGTCGGGCGTGGGGTAAATGGCCAGTGAAAAGTCAAGGCAGGTCTGATACCCTATGGTTTTTGGCATTACACACGCCAGTCCATGGTAATTATTGACGTTCTCGCTGTAATCATATTGGGTTTTATGGAATACTCTATAATTCATTTACAATGTCAACGATGGTTTCGGTAATGGAATGCTGCGTGGCGGTGTGGTTGAAATATTGATTGGCCGTATAGCTCGAAACATCGGCAATCAAACCGTACACCTGCGAAAGTATATTGCTAAGTTTTTCGTACGTCTGCGTACTGGGTTCAACAGCCGTAATGTCGGAGACATCAATGAGTTTGATTTGCGTAACCGCTTCCAGAATGGCTTTCCGGGATTTACTCAGCCGTTCGGATGCCTGCGGCAACTGGCTGATGCTATAATCCAGCGAATCCAGTAAATAGGCCAGCGAAGAGGGGATCTGCCGATCCAGCAAAATCATGTCCAGCACATACTCCTTGTCGTAATTGGTTTTATAGATCGACCGATAGTGTGATAGCGCAAAATGATTCATCAGTACCACTTCCATCAATTCACTTTCGATGATCGGTTCGGTTCTGATGCTGAAAATGGACTGCAGAATGGTAATTTTTGATAGGATACGCTCGATTAATTTTCCTGTTTCGAACAAGTAATAGCCATGGTTTCGAGGGATCGATTCGTTTACGATTCCATAAAAGGTAAACAGATGACTCTGCAAACTATTGAGGGTATTCTGAATATCGTTGGGGTTGTGGCTAGCCTGAATTTGCTGAAGTTTCTGATTGATATGTTCAATAACATCGATCGTTCGCCAGGTTACGTTGTTCCAGCGTTCGCGGACGGCCATCATAGCCCTTAAAAACGAATTTACCGATGCGGCTACCGTACCGGCTTTGTTGCTATTGGCAATACTATCGGCAATGATCGGAAACGGATTTTTAAAGTCCTCTTTAGTTTCATCCGAAAAGCAAGGCTGAATCTGAATGAGGTTGGATACCGTTTTCAGCAATATTTCGAGGTGCTGCGTCTTATTCTGACTGCCAAAATTACGTTGAAGGCTCAAGGCATTAAGCGTAAACATCAGAAAAGTGGCGGCATTCATACTCCGCTCACTGTAGCGGGCAGCCCAATAAAGATTTTCGGCACTACGGCTGGGCAGCGAAGTCTGCGTTTGATGATAAACAGTACCGGGCACTTTAACCCGTTCGCGGATCACGTCGGCCTCATCCGAAATAATCCAGGTATCCTTGGACACACTACCGTACTGGTTCGAAAACGTGAATTTGTCTTTCAGGGCCGAACTTCGGGTTAGTCCACCTTCCATCACCTGATACCCATTGGGCGTAGCAGTCAGGAAGGCGCGTATAGCCGCATACCGAGGCTCAATCTGCCCATCAACGAAGGTAGGGGTAGTGGAAAAACTAACTTCTTCCTGGGCCACATACTCGGTCGGATTTTGCAGAATCTGTTCCCGTAGCTGCTGAAGCTGCGCTTTTGTAAGCTCTTTGCCGTATACCGATCGGAAAACCTGCTTCCGGTTGGCTTTTTTGATAATCAGGCTGTCTAGATGATCGAGCGTATTCTGAAGCTCCTTAGGCTGACCGCACCACCACGTAGCTACCGATGGCAGAATCAGTTCTTCGCCCAGAAAATAACGGCATAGTGATGGCATAAACGCATTGAACGCCGAATTTTCGACCGCACTGGTACCGGGTGGATTAATGACCATCACATTACCGTTGCGGATGACCTGCAACAAACCGGGAACGCCCAATTTAGAATCGATGCGTAATTCGAGTGGGTCGCACCATTCGTCATCAATTCGTCGGATAATAATGTCGACCCGCTGAAGGCCGTCTATCGCTTTCACCCAGACACACCCGTTCTTCACCACCAGATCGTCGCCCTGAACCAGTGTATAGCCCAGATAAGATGCCAGATAGGCCTGCTCAAAGTATGTCTCATTGTTGGGCCCAGGGGTTAAATAAACGACGTTCAGATACGTTGACTTTTCGCGAAATACTTTAAAAATGGATTGCTGTGCCTGGGTAAAAAAGGGAGAAAGCCGACCAACGTACATATCCCGCGCCAGTTCAGGCATGATTTTGCTGATAATGGCGCGGTTTTCCAGGGCGTAGCCTGAGCCCGATGGAGCCTGCGTTCGATTATCGACTACCCACATGCGTCCGTCAGGACCGCGTGCCATATCGGCTGCGTACATGACCAGTTGGTTCTGGGTGGGTAGTTTTACATCGTAGCAGGAGCGAAAAAATCCGGTATTTGTATAAATCAATTCGGCAGGAAGTACCCGATCTTTCAGCATCTTCCGTTCGCCGTAGATGTCCCGCAGAATCAGATCCAGCAGGATCGCTCGTTGCTGCAACCCTTTCGAGATAGTCTGCCACTCCCGTTGTTCGATCAGGAAAGGAATCAGGTCCAGTTTCCAGGGGGTATTGAGGCCGTCGGGATGCTGGTAAATGTTGTACGTAACGCCATTTTCCCGAATCTTATTTTTAATCTCCTGTGCCCGGTTGGTCAGCTCCTGAAGGCCAATTTTTTCCAGTGACGTAAAGAGTTTCTGCCAATGAAACCTGGTTGTACCCTGGCTGCCCAATACCTCATCGTAGGTGTTTAGCTTTGTGCGGTATACGTCGAGCAAAGTACTGACAGATTCAGAAACCATTACGCAAATACGGATTACAGGAGTATATTGCTAAAAAAGCAATTGTGGCGATAAAATTACCCCTATATTGTATTTAGCCAACTTTTTTAAGGTTATTATTGGATTAAATAAAATTTTGTTTGTGAGAATGCAATTTCTGCACCTCTGAAAACAGTCGGGCCAGCATTGTCAATATGCTGGCCCGATCAGTTCGTAAAGATGAAATCCGGTATTCGTAAAGTGGTTTAATCGACCATGCTTAATTTGACTGTATTGGTCCGACGCGACTGGGTAAGCGGCATACTCAGGGTATTGATAAAAATATCACCTGATTGCAGTTTGCCTTGCCCGATCAGGGTTTGTTTGATGCCTTCCACCGTTTGATCGACCGTCAGGTCCAGATTTGGTTCATAGGGCATCACCTGAACCCCCCAGTACAGCCCCAGCGTATTTCGTAACTGTGCATCGTTCGAGAACACATACAAATCAGCTTTTGGGCGGTGATGCGAGATTCGTACGGCCGTGTAGCCTGAGTTGGTAATGCCGATAATCGCTTTGGCTTTGGTATCGCGGGCCAGTCGGCAGGCACTCATAACCACATTGTCGTTCAGGACATTATCGGTTGGCTCCTCGTTGACGTGCGCATGGTAGCGATAATAAATTTTGTCGGAGGTGGCTTCTACCTGCCGGATCGTGTTGGCCATGCTTTCAACCGCCAGGATGGGGTATTTGCCGGATGCGGTTTCGGCACTGAGCATAACGGCATCGGCTCCATCGAGTACCGAGTTGGCAATGTCGTTGATTTCAGCGCGGGTTGGCCGTGGGGCGTCGATCATGCTTTCGAGCATCTGCGTGGCCACGATAACAGGTTTGGCTGCCTTGTTGCATTTCTCAACCAGCATTTTCTGAATCATCGGAACCTCTTCGGCCGGCAGCTCAACACCCAGGTCACCACGGGCAACCATGAGGCCGTCGGTAGCGGCAATGATGGAATCGATGTTCTGAATGGCTTCGGGCTTCTCAATTTTAGCCACTACGCGGCTTCTTTTGCCCTGCGATTTGATGTATTCCTTGATTTCCAGAATTTCAGAGGCTTCCCGCACAAAGGAGAGCGCAATCCACTCTACCTCATGTTCAAGTCCGAATTTAAGATCGGTCCAGTCTTTTTCGGTAACGGCGGGCATCGACACTTTTGTATTCGGCAGGTTCACACCCTTTTTGGATTTCATAGGCCCACCGTACACTACCTCAGTGACTACGTCAGTTCCTTCAGTGCGCAACACCCGAACTTCCAGCTTGCCATCGTCCATCAGAATACGTTCGCCCGGATGCACATCCTTATACATATCTTTATAGGGTGTACTGACGCGTTCGGCCGTTCCCAGGATATCGTCGTTGGTAAAGACCAGTTCCTGACCGGGCACAATCATGACACCATCTTTATTCTCCACGTTGCCGATTCGGATTTTCGGGCCTTGCAAGTCCTGGAGTACGCAGAGGTTCAGGTTGTATTCCTGGTTGATTTCGCGGATACGGTTCAGCCGCATCAGATGGTCTTCGTGAGTACCGTGGGAGAAATTGAGTCGGAACACATTCACCCCGGCTTTGGCTAATGCCAGCAATTGCTCTTTGGTTTCGGAAGCCGGGCCAATGGTGGCCACAATTTTGGTTTTCTTAGACATAGGATGGGAAAAATTGGGCAAAATTGGCCAAAGCCGGTGCAAAAATAACCGGATGCCCTAAAAAACGGTGGTATTCATCGAAATTTTACAGCAATGAGCCCCATTACAGGCAATCTACGTCGGCTACGATGCTTACCTGACGGAGCCCTTTGTCGGTCAGGATGTCGTTGATTCGATCCTGAATATAGGTTTTGACGGCTTTGATGTTGACTTTATCCCGCTCAATTTTAATCAGAATGTCGAACAAAAACTGGTTACGAATTCGCTCGACCAGGGGTTCTTCCGGGCCCAGCACGCGACTACTGCCCAGTACATCCGTTAGCTCGGCGGCTAGTCGCTCGGCCGCCTGATGGCTGATGAGTTTATCGGTATGCCGGATGGTTAGTTTGATAAGCCGGGAGAAAGGAGGGTAGTTGAAGTCCTGCCGCTCCTGAATCTCTTCTTCATATAGCCCCTTATAATCATTGGTAATGATCTTTTGCAGAATGGGCTGCTGCGGATTATTCGTCTGGATGAGTACGGTTCCCTGTCGTCCGGCCCGTCGCCCGGCCCGACCACTTACCTGGGTCAGCATCTGGAAGGCCCGTTCGGTAGCCCGAAAATCCGGGAAGTGAATCAGACGATCGGCGTCGAAAATACCGACCAGACTGACATTGTCGAAGTCGAGACCTTTGGTAATCATTTGCGTACCTACCAGAACATCAACCTGCCCCCCTTCAAACTCCTGAATGATTTGCTGGTAAGCGTTTTTGGCGCGAGTCGTATCCAGATCCATTCGCAACACCCGCGACGATGGAAAAATGATCTGAAGCTGGTCTTCCAGCTTTTCCGTTCCGAAACCTATGGTACGCACTTTGGTAGAGCCACAGGTAGGGCAGGTACGGGGCACGGCCTCTTTATGACCACAGTAATGACAACGCAGTTCGGCATCGCGCTGGTGGTAGGTCAGGCTAACGGCACAGTTCTGGCATTCGGCTGTCCAGTCGCAATCTTCGCATTGCATATAGGGCGAATAGCCCCGCCGATTCTGAAACAGAATGCTTTGTTCCTTTCGCTCCAGATTCATCTCCAGCGCCCCGAGCAGGGCCGACGAGAATTCGTTCTTCATCGTCTTTTGCCGCTTTTCCTGCTGGGTGTTGACCAGCACAATATTGGGCAATGTGGCTTCTCCGAATCGCTGGAATAGTTCGACCAGCCCATAGCGCCCCTGCTTAGCCTGAAAATAGGTTTCGAGCGACGGTGTGGCCGATCCCAGCAGCACTTTGGCCTGTTGCCAGTGGGCCAGCATAATTGCTACATCACGGGCATGGTAGCGAGGAGCCGGGTCGTGCTGCTTATAACTCGTTTCGTGCTCTTCATCAACAATAATCAGGCCCAGGTTATCGAAAGGCAGAAATACCGACGATCGGACACCCACCACAAACTGGTACTGCCCCGATACGACGCCTTTCCAGACCTCGACCCGCTCATTGTCCGAAAATTTGGAGTGATAAATTCCCATTTTATCCCCGAAAACCCGCTGGAGCCGCACCACTATCTGGGCTGTCAGGGCAATTTCGGGCAGGAGGTAAAGTACCTGTGAACCACCCAGTAACGCCTGTTGAATGAGGTCGATGTAGATTTCGGTTTTGCCGCTACCCGTAATCCCGTGAAACAGCACAATGTTCTGACGGGCAAACTGCTGCATGATCTGGTTGGAAGCTGCCTGTTGGGCATCGGTCAGGCGGATTTCTACCTGAGGAGCCAGATTGTCTGAAAAACGGGGCTGAATAACCTCGAAGGTTTCAAAAACACCATTTTTGATAAGCGTCGACAGCGACGATTGCGAAAGCTCATCGTCCTGATTAAGAATCGTTTTGTCCAGCCCTTTCTGGTTCAGCGACGGGTCACGCTGCATGGGTACATGGCGCAGGTACCGCATCACTACTTCCTGTTGTTTGGGGAGTTTATCGAGCCGTTGAATCAGAGCCAGCATTTGCTCCCGCTCTTCGTAGTTGCGGTGCAGCCTGATTTTCCGAATCATTTTAGGAATGTATTTTTCCCGAACTTCTTCGAAAACAATAACGGCTTTCTTGCCCACCAGCGATTTGATCAGAGCAGGTACGTTGGTGCTCTCACCCGCCAGACGTCCTAATTCTTCGTAAGAGAGGGCAGGATGCTTTTTGAGTTCGGTAAGCAGTACTTCCTCAAACTCGGTAAGCAGTTCAGGATAATCGAAATCGGGATTAAACTGCACCTTCGATTGACTCGATATTTTAAGCCCCGACGGCAGGGCTACATTCATGACATCCCCAATGCAACACATATAGTAGTCAGCCATCCATCGGAACAGTTCCAGTTGATAGCCAGTCACCAGCGGGTATTCATCCAGCACTTCACTGATATAACGTGCCTGATAGGCCGTAGGTGGTGAATTGTGCAATTTGGCCACTACCGCAGTCAGAACCCGGCTATTTTTTTTACCAAAAGGCACGATTACTCTGGCACCAATTTTGAGAATGTCGGCCATTGCTCGAGGAACCCGATAGGTAAACAATTTTGGGACCGGAATAGGCAGAATTAAGTCGGCGAAGAAGGTAATTTCTTCACTGTCAAACGACGAAAATAACGTATTGAGCTGATTTTCCACTTGTTGGATACGGATGGACAGTAAATATACACAGAAACCCGAAGCGGTCTGGCAAGGCTTTTGTCGTATGCACGTCTATTGATTTTCTTTTTGTAAACAAAAATTTAAATAAAGAAAATCAAAAAAAAAGATGTCACTAGATGGGTCTGATCGTGTATTTGTCTGGTACTCAGTACGCATTCCTTTTTCCAACAAAAATTTCTTAAATTATGAAGCTTGTCTACAGACTAATATCTGACCTGTATGGGCGATGGTTAGTTCTTTGTTTCCTCTATTTTATTAGTACGCTAACTACGCAGGCTCAGGTAAAAGGGGTTGTGTTCCGAGACTTCGACTTAAACGGTGTTCGGTCCGATACACTACCTATTGAAGTAGGGCTGTCGGGAGTTGTGGTGCTGGCTTTTGTCGATCAGAGCAATACGCCCGTATCGACCACAACAACTGCCGACGGTTCGTATGCCTTTAGCAGCAGTGACGTACCGGCTGGGCAGCCCGTTCGGGTCGAATTCAGAAATTTCGCTTCGGGCGATTACAATGGCCCTTATGGAGCCGGTAGCGGAACCAGTGTGCAATTTGCAAAAGCACCAGCGGAGCATGTTAATCTTGGGGTCAACTACCCCGCCGATTACTGCCAGCCGACCGGCTTACAGTTAGTGACGCCCTGTTACGTAAACGGTAATTCGCAAATCACCACCGATAAGGATGGCAATCCGGTGCCAGCCGATAAGCAGGCGGCTCATGCCGACGCCTTAGTTCGTTTCGCTTATGAGTCGTCGGGTATGGCCGGGCCAGGTAATTTTATGCCTACCCACCTGGCATCGGCTGGCGAAGTAGGAACGATCTGGGCGCTGGCCTACCAGCGCCGGAATAAGGCTGTTTTCAGCGCTGCGGTTGTCAAGCGACATGCCAGTTTTGGTCCGGCAGGTCCCGGAGGTATTTACAAAACAGACATCACGTCTGGTACGACCAGTACCTTTATGTCGGTCAGTTCGGTAGGAATCGATGTAGGCGATGACCCACACCAGGATCCGTTAGCCAATTTGTTTGGCGATAAAACCGAAGCCAGTACCGATCCCAGTTCCATGTCGGCCATGGGACGCATGAGTTTTGGAGGAATGGATATGTCGGAAGACGATAAAACCCTCTATTTTGTTAATCTGAAAGACCGGAAAGTATATAGCTTATTTGTTGGATCGCCAGCGGTTGTGCCTACGTCGGCTGCAGCCGTCAAGTCATGGGATATTCCAAACCCGGGATGTTCGAATGGTGATTTTCGCCCCTGGGCATTAAAGGTATATCATGGCGCGGTATATGTTGGGGTGATTTGTTCGGCCGAAACGTCGCAGTTGCAAAGTGATTTGAAAGCGACCATCTACCGTTTTGATCCAACTGCGGCTACGCCCACATTTACAGAGGTACTTTCGTTTCCTCTTGATTTTCGCCGTGGCTCGGCCGACCTCACCGGCACCTGCATTCAGTACGATCACTGGCTTCCCTGGACTGAAAACTGGCCTGCTGCCTGTGGTATCGGTCCTGATCCAAAATTTGTCATGTACCCTCAGCCGATTCTGTCGGATCTGGCTTTTGACGACGATGGCTCCATGCTCATCGGTTTTCTGGATCGTTTTGGGCACTTATCCGGTGTGGCCAACCATGACCCCAGTGGCAACGGATTGTATGATGGCTTTACGGGTGGCGATCTACTCCGGGCTTATAACGATAATGGTACATTCAGGCTGGAGCAGAATGGGAAAGCTGGTAATCTGACGGGCTCAGGTGTGGGCAACAATGAAGGACCCGGCGGAGGGGAGTTTTATGGAAATGATAAATGGTGGTTCTTTGGTAACGTAGCCCATGCCGAAATCACAAACGGGGCCTTAACGAAAGTGCCGGGTTACGACGATATTATAACATCGGCGTTCGACCCTATCACGGATGTGTATCAGTCAGGGGGATTGAAAGTCTTTAATGTCAAAACGGGGGCTGAAAATCGGAATTATGTTTTGTACACGATCAACCCGGGTTCATTCGGGAAAGCAGCAGGGCTGGGCGATAATCAACCACTTTGCGATCCGGCTCCTGTCGAGATTGGCAACCGCCTGTGGTTCGATGACAACCGCGATGGGATTCAGGATGCGTACGAACCCGGTATCGACGGCATTGTACTCACCCTGCACGACATGCAGGCGGGTGGCGCACAGATAGCCTCTCAAAAAACGCATGATGGCGGTCAGTTTTATTTCAATAGTACCACGGTTCCCGGTGGGCTCCAGTTTGGACATAGTTACGAGATTCGGATGGATACGACTCAGTTACCGCTGCTGGACATAACCCTGGCCGGAACCAAACCCATAACCCCAGCCGCTTCGGGTGGCCGCTTGGCCGCGCGTGGGGCTCGGCTGTCGTCTCCGACCTCACAGCGTTACTATTCGTTGTCGCCAGCTAATCGCGGCAACTTTACCGATCCCGACCTCCGGGATTCCGATGCGAGCCTGGTTGGCGGTTCGGCAGTAATTGCGGTAACGACGCTCGATGCGGGACAGAATGACTTTACCAATGACCTGTCCATTTACTCCTGCCCGCAGTTAAAAAATGAAAAAGACACCATTGCGGTCTGTACGGGTGTGCCTATTGATTCTATAGCTGCTGTTGGCAATTATTTCAGTCGTGTCGATTCGGTTCGGTTTGTCCTGTTCACGACCCCTCAATCGGGAACGGCTATGTATAGTAATACGGGTACTGTGCTGGGAACGGTTAAGCCAGACGCCAATAACCGGGCGGTGTTGCATAATCCGGGCATCAGTACGGCCAATAATACGGCTGGCATTTCCCGGCAGTACGTGTATGCGATCATTTACCCAATGCCCGAAAATCCGGCCTGTCGTCAGGAAGGCGAAACGGTCATTGAAATCACCCCTGCCCTCGCTGTAACAGCTACCGGAGGCAAACTGACCTGCTCCGTCAACTCCGTAACGCTAACAGCACAGGCTATTTATAAAGACGGATCGGCAGCTCCCCATGCAACCTATTCGTGGGCAGGCCCTGCTGGATTTAGCAGCGCGGTTCAGAATCCAGTGGTATCGGAAGCAGGAACCTATACCGTAACGATCAGTAGCATCGATTGCCCCAGTGCGTTTACAACGGCTATTGCCGAAGTGACGGCCGATACAACCAAACCTGTATTGGAGGCTTTTGGAGCCGCTTTAGCCTGTAAAGGCTGTACAGCTACTTTATTTGCCGATGCGCCTGGAGCTACTTTGTTCTGGACGGGGCCTAACGGTTTTACCAGCACCGCAGCAGAGCCCGAAGTAACGGTAGCGGGCGATTACACCGTTGTGGCTACAGGCGTAAATGGTTGCAAGATCGATCTTTCGGTTGAAGTCCAGCCGATTACTGATGACCCCTGCCCACCGTTATCCATCACCGCTACAGGTGGCAAATTGACCTGTTCCGTTGTATCAGCCACTCTGACAGCCCAGGCCAGCCTACTGGATGGAACAGTGCCACCAAATTTGGTTTATAAATGGACTGGACCGAACAGTTTTAGCACTACTGCTCAGAATCCGGCTATAGCTGTGCCGGGGAATTATACGGTTATCGCCTATACGCTCGATTGCCCGGATGTCATTGCGTCTGCTACAGTTGTTGTGACGGCCGATACAACCAAACCCGTTCTGGAAGCATATGGGGCGGCTATACCCTGCAAAGGCTGTAGCGCTACATTATTTGCCGATGCGCCTGGAGCTACTTTGCTCTGGACGGGGCCTAACGGTTTTACCAGCACCGCAGCAGAGCCCGAAGTAACGGTAGCAGGCGATTACACCGTTGTGGCTACAGGAACCAATGGCTGTAAAATTGACCTTAGTGTCGAAGTGTCACCGCCCGATGGCGACGACCCCTGTACAGGTAGGGAGCCCCGGTGTTTGCCAATATTGGTGCGACGGGTACGATAACTCGCCAGGGTATCATACAATCAACGAAAAGGGGGTGCGCCTAGGCGCACCCCCTTTTCGTTGACCAATTACGCTCGTACATCTATGGATATTATGAGCACTGTACTCAACTAAGGATACATGGAGAGTACAGTTTGAATATCAGTTTCCGATAGGCCGTTCCGTTGGCTGACAAAGGTCGACCCATCTTTTTTGGTAATAGTAGGCAGCCCGTTTTTAGAGAAATCGTACGAGCCGTACATCATAACGGAACCGAAGTCGAGTCCACCGGGCGAATCGAAGCCATCTGTCCCTCGTTGCACGTAAGTCTGGAAATCGGACTCATAGCCCGTGATGATATTGCCCGTATTGATGTCTACATAGGTATCGCGGTCGGCGCGGCTGTGTTCATGCCATAACCCAATCGTATGGCCTATTTCATGGATGGTGTTTCCAGTTGTACAGGCACTGGCCAGATTGACATACTGAACACTCCCTACGTACCCCACATTCGCTGAGCATCCTGAACCGGTCTGAAACAGTACATACCCTCGCTGGGTTGTTCGCTGAACAAAGCGGATCGGGGTATTCGCTTCCCAATGGGCAATGGCGTCCAGCACACGCGACTGATTGGGCAGAGACGGGCTGATGGAGTAATACACGATTTTGTTGGGCCAGCGTGAGGAAGCTTTGGTCCGACCGGTGCCCTCCACCTGTAAATCGTCGTCCTGACGTAAATCTCGCTCCGACAGCAGAATGTCGCTCTCGAATACCGCCTGATCGCCAAACAACTGATAAATAACGGTTTGCCCGTTAAGCTTGGTAGTTTGGAGAGCCCCCCGCTGGTTCGGGAAAGCCTCTTCAGGGCGGGTTGTGGCCGAGGCCGGTTTTACATTCTGTGAACCCTGTTCGTTGACTTCGGGCGAACAACTGATTGAGAGAATGGTTAGTGTGTAAAAAACTGAATAGGATAGTTTGTTTTTCATATATGTGTAGTATTAACGTTGTAGTCCCCAAATAACATTAATGACATAATAAATGTTAGTATATATATTAAGCGGTTAATAAATCGTATATGTTATTACTTATAAGTTACCACTAAAAAGATATATTTATATATGAGTATTTTATTGTTATATCTATAAAGCTTACTTAAGGCGTGCCTGTCGCTTTATACCTTTCACTTAATCAGGTATCTTACAACCAGAACAGGAATTTTTGCAAAGTCCTCTTCGTTGCCTTTTTGACTGCCATTACTTACGATTGGAAGCAGGTCATTGGATTGGTTGATCAGAAAAGGACAGATTCTCTTACGTAAATCATGCAATTGTTCGACGTCATTATTGTTGGCGGTGGTCCTTGTGGACTAGCGGCTGGTATCGAAGCAACCAAAGCGGGGTTGAGTCATTTAATTCTGGAGAAGGGAAGTCTTACGGAGTCGATTCGGCAGTATCCCCGACGAATGCGCTTTTTCTCGACAGCCGAAAATATTGAAATTGGTGGGCTCCCTTTCTCCATTTCGGATGTAAAGGCGAGCCGTAACGAAGCCTTGCAGTACTACCGGAAAGCAGCCGCGTATTACAAGCTGAATTTTAACGTGTTTGAGGAGGTTTGGGACGTTCAGAAACAGGGTGAGGTTTTTACCGTTACGACAACAACCGGCAAGTCGTACCAGGCTCGCAAAGTGATTATGGCTACGGGCTATTTTACGCGCCCACGCTGGCTCAACATTCCGGGCGAAAATCTGCCGCATGTGTCGCATTATTACGATGAACCCTTCAAGTATTCGTTTACGAAGGTGGTCATTATTGGAGCATCGAATTCGGCCGTCGAAGCAGCACTGGAACTGTATCGGCATGATGTCGACGTAACGGTGGTGCACCGTGGTGAAGACTTTCGCAGCACGGTAAAGTACTGGCTGGTGCCTGATGTGAAGAACCGGATAAAAGAAGGAAAAATCAAGACGGTATTTAGCTGCTGTGTCACGCAGATCGACGAGCATTCGGTAACCGTCAACGATCTGAAAACGGGTGAGGAAATACGCTTACCAGCCGATTTCGTGTTTATTCTGACGGGGTACATCCCCGATGCTGATCTACTGGCTCGCTGCGGTATTGAGCTGAACCCCGAAACGCAGGTGCCTGTCTACAACAAGGAAACGTTTGAAACCAATGTCTCCGGCCTGTATGTCTGTGGTACGGTGCTGGCTGGTATCTATACCGAAAAGGTATTTATCGAGAATGGTCGTGAACATGCACAGGCTATTATTGATCACATCATGGGCCGCCAGGTCCATAAAGTAGCCGAGCTTATTCAACGGATTTAACTACATAGAGTGTGATTGATCGGGCTAGTGATTGAGTGGTATAACCGCCAAATTACTAGCCCGATCAATCACACCATTTTACCGAAGCGGCTTTACCGAAACTTCTTTAAAGTAAACAATATCGTGGTCGCCGTGATTCTGCAGACCTATATAGCCTGAATTGGGGCGGATACCCCGATAGGGTTCAAAATCAAATTTACGGGCAGGAACTGGCTCCCCTTCCCGGTAATCGGTCACTTTCACCCCATTCACATATACGATTGTACGAGGACCATCCAGGGTAATATCCATGGTGTTCCATTGCGGACCTGGTTTGCCGGGCTTGGCTAGGGGTTTGGTCAGCGAATACAGGGTGCCTGTTACATGGTATTCGTCTTCGTCGGAGGTTTCGGGATGGTTATCAATCTGCACCTCATAGCCATAGTGTACGGGCATCCATTCTTCACGCGGTTCAACGGGGATTCGGATAAAAACGCCCGCATTGCTATTCTCTTTCTGCATTTTATAAACAACGCGCAGGGTGCAATTACCGAATTTTTCCTTCGTATAGTATAGCAGACCCATCCCTCCTTTTCCATGAATCAACCCCTTTTCAACCAGCATACTTCCTTTGCCAACGTGTTTCCAGCCAGCCAGG
Source organism: Spirosoma panaciterrae DSM 21099 (assembly GCF_000374025.1). GTDB lineage: Bacteria > Bacteroidota > Bacteroidia > Cytophagales > Spirosomataceae > Spirosoma > Spirosoma panaciterrae. The sequence goes on from NZ_KB893182.1 coordinate 49,837, forward strand.
TCCTTACCATTGAATAGAGGTCGCCAGCCCGAATTAGTAGTAGGCTGATTCGGTTGCTGAAGCCGGGAAAGCGAGGGGCCTGACGAAAAGAAGGCACTGCTTAGCAGAAAGAGAGAAATCAGAATTCCGTAGGGCATCGCTGTGGGTTTAGAGTGGTACGTTTGACAGCATAATAAGCGAAGGATGGTGACGAATTTACTGTCGAAGCCATCCATAGTATTTTTAGGCCCACAGGTGCTTACTAGAGGAGTGCTCAGATAGACAGCGCTTTACATTCGTTTGGGTATGTATACAGATTCGGCACAATCGGACCGACGTACGTTTCTTAAAATGGCTTTGGCCAGTACCGTGGCCGTGATCGCTCCACAGAGATATGCGGAGGCAACGCAATTACCAAGTCGGGTTCGGCTTAGCTGTAATCTGTATTCATTCAATGAGCCATTGATGAGCAGGCAGATGACGCTTGATGACGTATTGACCTATTGTGCAGAACTGGGTTTTGATGCTGTTGATCCTACTGGCTATTACTTTCCGGGCTACCCAACTCCGCCCAGCGATGCCTACCTGTACCAGATTAAGCAGAAAGCGTTTCGGCTGGGGCTCGATATCAGTGGAACGGGAGTGCGCAATGATTTTACCCTGCCTGACCCTGTCCGTCGAAAGGCCGAAGTAGATCTGGTCATGAAATGGACCGATGTGGCGGCTCGTCTGGGCGCTCCTGTTGTGCGGGTTTTTGCGGGTTTGGGTAAAGAATTACCAGCCCAATACAATCGTGACGAGGTAACCGGATGGGTCGTCGAATCCATTCGTGCATGTACCGACTATGCAGCCCGGCAAGGGGTGATGATTGTCTTGCAAAACCATGCTGATTTTATACAGACGGCCGATCATGTACTGGACATTATTCGCAAGGTCGACTCCAGTTGGCTGGCGGTCAATCTGGATATTGGAAGTTTTAAAGTGGGGGACCCCTATGTACAGATTGCCCGTGTGGCTCCGTATGCGGCAACCTGGCAACTCAAAGAAAATCTATTTGTCGATGGAAAGGAGGTTCGGACCGATCTGGTGCGTATTGCACAAATCGTGCGCGATTCGGGCTATCGGGGTTATTTGCCGATTGAAACCCTCGGAAAAGGTGACCCCAAAGTGAAGGTGGCAGCCTTCCTCGATAAGGTTAAAAAGGCATTAGCGACGAACGGCTGAACGAATCTGCCTGTTTATTCGTAGCGTACACTAAGATTGTTATTGTTCTTTAAGTAAATTTAACTAAACTAGTTGCCTTTTATTTCGTTTGAAGAACGGGTAACCCTTAAGATTGACATAGAGAAATCGTTATTCCCTCATGACAACACAGAATCAATCATTTGATGTTTTAGTAGTGGATGATGATCCATCTATTTACGACCTGTTGCATATGGTAGGCCAACGGGAATTTTCTGAAGCTACCTTCAGAAGTGCCGCTACTCCTCAGGATGCCATTAATATAACCGGAGAAGAACTCCCTCATCTGGTTTTGTTAGATATCGATTTTCATCAGGAAAAGGATGGTATCGATTGGTTGCCAATGTTGCACGCCCGGTTTCAGAAGAAAGTTCCTGTTGTTATTTTCTCGCAGTCCGATAGCCAGCAGCATATCCAGCAGGCCTATCAGGCGGGTGCGGTGGCCTATACGCAGAAGCCGGACGAACTGAAAGGCTGGAAAGAGTATGTAACGGCCATGAAGAAGTTCTGGTACGAAACGGCCACCATTCCTCAGTAAATAAACAAACGATTTTTCCTGCGCTGGGATATTCAGGATAGCTTAGGTAAGACCCAGGGGGCTCGGTAATGGGCTTTGGTGAGCGCCTGTGCCGACGTATCTCCAACAATACCGCCCTGGTCGTTGTGCCAGGTGAGCTTTTTTCCGGTCCGATAGGCAATGTTGCCCAGATGCGAATGTAAGGCCACGTTGCGCCCAACCTCTGCCGGGCAGTTAGGCTGTTGTCTCGATCGAATACATTCCAGAAAATTTCGGGTATGACTGTCCAAATCCCGGCCACTGCCATACTGGATTGGCTGAGCCGGGACCAGATAACGGCCCTGTTCTACCTCAGGCAGTACTTCCCATTTGCTACGATCAATCACCACGGTACCCAGATTCCCAATAAAGGCAACGCCATGATCGCGATCGTAGGGGCCGCGCATTGTACCCAGCGATTGCTCCCACAGGATCGAAAAGTTGCCATAATCATATACCACCTGCATGGTATCGGGCGTATCGCCATCCTGATCGGGGAAGCCAAATTTACCTCCCGTAGCCACGACAGAGTTGGGGGCAGTAACGTTCATGCCCCAAAGCGCAATGTCGATCATGTGGGCTCCCCAGTCGGTCATGAGTCCACCCGCATAATCCCAGTAGTAGCGGAAGGTTCCATGAAATCGATTTCGGTTGAATGGCCGACCTGGGGCCGGGCCCAGCCACATATCGTAATCGACCCCGGCCGGAACAGGTTCGTTGGGGCGCGGTGGAAATTCTTTTCCGTAATTCATGAAGGCCCAGGTTTTCACCGACCTCACCCGGCCAATTTTCCCCGACTGAACATAGTCCAGTGCTGCTTTCCAATGGGGGCCACTCCGTTGCCATTGTCCCACCTGAACAATTCGGTTATAGCGTTTGGCGGCTGCTACGATCAGATCGCACTCTTCAATGGTCGTAGCCAGAGGTTTTTCGACATATACATCTTTTCCGGCCTGGCAGGCATATACGGCAGGCAGACAATGCCAGTGATCGGGAGTGCCTACGATTACGGCATCGACGGTTTTATCATCGATCAGTTTCCGAAAGTCGTTGTACAGCGTAACTTTTTTGCCGGTTTGTTTTTCCAGTTCATCCGAGCGCTTTTTCAATACGTTACTGTCTACATCGCATAACGCAACACAAACGGCTCCGGCATTTTTCAACATCGACGTCAGGTCGGCCCAACCCATATTGTTGACACCAATCAACCCGATCCGGATGGTATCGGATGGAGCTACTGAACGGCCTAGTTCGGGCAGTGTGGCCGACAGGCCCAACCCAGCCGCCAGGTGCGTTGACTGGTGAAGAAAATCGCGTCTTGATGAAGGCATTGTGTTCAAGTAGAAAAGGCTAAGGGCCACCTAAAAAAGACAAGAGTGAATCGAAACTACTACCGCCCCGAACGGCAATCGGTCAGTAACGGCTTATCGATAAATGACTAGCCGGAAAGAGCGCAACATAGGCAACGCTCTAAAGTTGTACGATCAACGGCTTAGAGGCAAAGCCAAGACCAGAAAAAATAAAAGCCGACTCTTGGAGCCAGCTTTCTGATAATAAATACTATCCTAAACCGGATATTGCCATTCTCCGCGATAGGCCCGACTGAGTAATTTGTTCGCTTCGGGGTCGTTCGGAATCTGGCTACCATCCCATTCAACGCTTCGGCCGAGTTTCAGCGACAGCATTCCCAGCAGGGCCATGTTTGTGGAGCGATGACCGATCTCAATATCGCAAACGGGGAGTTTGTTGGATTTGATGCTTTGCAGAAAATTGGCCCAGAGCAGGGCAATGTTCTGATCATCGGGTTTGTCGAGCTGGGCATCCTGATGGATAATAGGCTTTTTCGAGTCGGCGGGATAGAATGTCCAGCCATCAAGCCAGCCCATGTGAAAGGTGCCTTCCGTTCCGTAGAAATATACGCCCACAGCCTGTTGGGGATGGGTCTTTTCGGCGTTATTGCCGGCAAAAGTCCGATGCTCCCAAACCGCCGTGAAGTTTTCGAATTCAAACGTAGCCACCTGATGATCGGGCGCATCAGTGTTGTCTTGTTTGATGGCCCGTCCGCCCGTCGAATAGACCTTTCGCGGATGCTTTTCTTCGGTAATCCATAAGATTTGGTCCATCCAGTGAATACCCCAGTCGCCCAGCGTTCCATTGGCATAATTCAAAAAATTACGCCAGCTTCGGGGGTGCATTGCTTTGTTGTAGGCATGAAGCGGGGCCGGGCCGCACCACATGTTCCAGTCAATCTCAGGGGGCGTCTCGCTATCGGGGGTAGGCTGTCCGGCTCCCCCTGCGTAATGCACAAACGCCCGTGCCATCCCAATTTTGCCTGCCTTTCCTGACCTCAAAAACTCCATACCCGATACATTGTGGGGCGATACCCGGCGGTGCATCCCAACCTGACAGATCCGACCCGTTTGCCGGGCGGCTTTTACCATGGCCTTCCCTTCGTTGATGGTGTGGCTGATGGGTTTTTCGACGTACACGTGGGCACCTGCCTGCATGGCTGCAATAGCCGCCAGAGGGTGCCAGTGATCGGGTGTGGCCACAATCACAATCTGGGGTTTTTCGGCGGCCAGCATTTCCCGGTAGTCCCGATAGAGTTTTGGTTTGTCGGTCGTGAGTTTGCTTAGTTCTTCACTTGTCTTCTGAAGCTGGCGGCTATCTACATCACACAACGCCACTATTTTCGATTCGCCCGCCTGGACGGCACAACGCAGTATATTGTTGCCCCACCATCCGGTCCCGATTAGGGCGGTACGGTATTTCTGGGCGGGTTGTCGGGTAATAAACGCCCGTACCTGGGTGGGGTCAGTAATCAGGGTAGCACCGGCAAGAGCAGACGTTTTCAGGAAATCGGAGCGGTTCATCGGAAAACAGGGTTTCAGTGGTCTCAGTAAAAGCCCGACAGGCAGGCCTTCCAATTGTCAAAGATGAAATCCTTGTTTTTTTACCGTCGATTTTATAAACCCGATAGCAACGGCCTGGCTCCTAAAGCCTCCAGCAACAGAAAGGAAACGACGCCGATATAAACCGTGGTGAAAAGAAAAACCTGAATCGGTCGTCGGGCAATGTAGTACCCAAACAGGGGAATCAACTGAAGGGCATGCATACCAAAAAAGTGACCAATACGCAGATCGCCGTAGCGGGTAGACCAGTTCAGGATGGGTAACCCTGCCCCACCATCGGGAGCGCCTACCGTATGGCCAAGCCGAGTGGCCATCATAAATCCTTCAAACGCAAAAACGACGAAGGTCAGAATGCCGATCCGAATGGCCCATAAATAGCTGGCACTCAACTGGGGGGTATGAAGGCGAAAGAATAGGTATCCGATGTAGCCCGTCCAGCCCGTCAGCACTGTAATTGCGATCCCCATGATGCTAAAAAGCATACCATCAAGAGCTGAATTGACGTTGAAGTGCGATAGCTTTCCCAGGGTAGCCTGTCCGGTTATGATGATGAGCTCGATGGCCATGGCCACTACAACCACCCAGTTATAGATCGTTATGGTACGCGTCGGGCTCAGATACCCCGTGTACCAACTCATAGTCCAGCAGAAGATCGTGATCGACACGAAAAACTTCATGGGCTTGATAAACGCATTGATTCCCAGTACCTGCACGTTGGTAGCCAGCGCCAGTATAGCACAGACAAACGTACCGGCCAGACATAGCCAGCCGAAACGATAGAGCAGCGCATTGCGTTTTTTTAGCGTTTCCAGAAAATAGCTCATGTATCGGTTAGTTCGCTGAAACGTATCAGACCTTCTTGATTGAACGACATAAACGCTGACAAGTTTTTGTACAGCTCTTAAAATGCGATTAGATCGACAGTCGACGTGTCCGAATCAAACGGACGATCCAGTACAGCAGCAGCCCGACCGGGCCGAGCATAAAACAGAAAAACAGCGGAAGTACGATGAGCCAGTGGGGAATGTTCTTCGCCTGCGCATCCCGGACAATAACGCTGCCAACAACCAGATCGAAGGCAAGGTAATGCACCCAGGCGGCCAGTATAACCCCACTGCTCCCGGTAGCAAATAACCGTTTGATACCGGCCAGCGAACCGAATGCACCAAAGTCGATGGCTCCATCGCTAAACAGGTAAACGAGATAAATAACAGCAATACACACCGGAATCAGGTAGCTGTTCATCAGCCAGCGCGTTACGTTCCAGCGTGGGGCAACGGCCATCAGCAGCCACTGAGGTAGTACGAGGGTACTGGCAACCTGAAAGGCGATTTCGGGCGACATAGGCGTTCATGCGTTTATAACGGCGGATACGGATTGCTGCCTCAGCTACTTTTTGTTTGGCAAGCCTGTATACGCCAAAAACTTATTGAGAAACTTTCGCCTGCCCCAGTACCCGCAGGAGATTACCGCCCCAGATTTTGGCAATGTCGGCTTCCGAGTAGTTACGCCGGACCAGTTCGGCAGTCAGGTTTTCGATCTGGCTGACGTCTTCCAGGCCATTCACCCCACCACCGCCGTCAAAATCGGAGCCAATACCGACATGGTCGATACCTACCAGCTTCACAATATGATCGATGTGATCAACAATGTCGGATAGGCTGGCTCGTTCTGAGGCATACACTTTGGAGACCGAATCGCTCATCGCCTGAATACGGGCTTCCATGTCAGGGGTAGCTACTTTACCCACCCGCGACATCCGAATTTTGGTTTTAGCCGCCCGGTGCTCATCCGACGGTTTTTTCAGGTAATCGCTTACAAAATTGACTTGTACCACACCCCCTTTAGCGGCCAGTGCTTTGATCATCTCGTCGGTCATATTCCGGGGAAAATCGCAAATGGCCCGGCAGTTGGAGTGCGAAGCGATCATGGGTGCTTTCGACAGCGCCAGCGCGTCGTAAAAGGTGCTATCGGCCACGTGCGAAACGTCGATCAGGATACCGAGTCGGTTCATTTCGGCCACTACTTTTTTACCAAACTCGCTAAGGCCGCCGTACATCGGCCCATCTGGATCGGTGGATGAATCCCCGATGAGGTTGTTGGCAAAGTGGGTGAGGGTAATGTAGCGTGCGCCTAGGTCATAGTATTTCTGGAGCATCGACAGATCATCGCCAACCGGATAGCCATTTTCCATACCGATAAAGACAGCACGCTTGCCCGCTTTCTGAATTCGGTAGGCATCGGCAGGAGAGGTGGCTAGCTCGGCCAGATTGGGGTACTTTTTCAGAGCCTGATGAATCAGATCGAACTGGTTCAGCGCATCACGTTTCGCATCGGCATGGCCTTCGGGGGTTCGGGGGCCCTGTGAAGTATATACGGCAAAGAACATGGCATCCATACCGCCCTGCTTCATGCGTGGAAAATCGATCTGCGATCCGTCGCGTTTGGTATCGTGCGTCTGACCGACATCGAATCCCTCTTTTTTCATCATAATCGGGGCATCGGCATGTGTATCGAGCGTCAGCACGCGCTGGTGAATCTTATGGACTTTTTTCGCCACAGGATCATCGCCACCGAACGGACGGGGGCTGATGACGTTCAGTACAAGCAGCGTAGACAAAGCAATTGGAAGCATAATCAGTCAGGTTGTATAGATACGAAGAGGATTGTTTCGAAACTACGCATTGCCCTCCGAAATGACAAACTTTCGACGGAAAGCTCCTGTTATGGCACTATCTTTGTCAAAGAGCGAAAGAGCGAAAGAATGAAAGAGTGAATTACGGACATCTTTTATTCGCTCTTTCGCTCTTTCACTCTTTCACTCTTTAAAAATGGCTGTTGTTCCTTATAAAGATAAAGATACGTCGAAACGCGAGCAGGTTGCGGAGATGTTCGATAGCATTTCGCCCAAATATGATTTGCTGAATCATGTTTTGAGTGGAGGGATAGATATTCTCTGGCGTAAACGGGCTATTCGTGAATTGAAACCATATGCCCCCAAAACGATTCTGGATATTGCTACCGGAACCGGCGATTTTGCACTCGAAGCGCTGGCATTGAAGCCGAAAAAAATTATCGGTGTCGATATTTCAGAAGGCATGCTGGCCATCGGGCGAGAAAAAATGAAGAAGCGTGGTGTCGATACAGTTATCGACCTGCGCACCGGCGATTCAGAACGTTTGCCCTTTTCAGACAATGAATTTGATGCCGTCATCGTTTCGTTTGGTGTACGCAATTTCGAGAATCTGCTCAAAGGCTTAACCGATATGCACCGCGTAACGCGTCCGGGTGGTGTTTGTGTGGTACTGGAATTCTCGAATCCACGTCAGTTCCCGTTTAAACAACTTTATTCATTTTACTCCCGAACTATTCTGCCGCTCATCGGGCGCGTAGTGAGCAAAGACGCATCGGCTTATACCTACCTGCCCGAATCGGTGCAGGCTTTTCCCGATGGTCCCGACTTCCTGCGAATTTATGAAGCGGCCGGATTTACAACTACTAAATGGATACCGCTTACTTTTGGCGTTGCCTCAATTTACATAGGTCACAAACAGGCTTAGTTCCCATGAATCGGATGCACCGAACGGTGCCGGGGTTAAGCCTGGCTATTGTACTAAGCTTTCTGCTGACCATTCAGAGCCAGGCCCAAACATCGTATAAATACGTTCGGAAACACCTTGAGCGTTACGATGAAAAGGAGATTCATTACGGATTTTTCTTTGCGGCCCCAGTCACGCGATTCAGCGTAACCTACAGCCCTGAGTTCATGACGGCCGATTCGGCTTATCGGATTCATTCGCCCAATAAACCGGCCTTTCGGGTAGGTGGCGTAATCAACCTTTTCCTGACGGATCGTTTTGATCTACGCTTTACGCCCTCGGTATCCCTTTTCAGCCGGGAAGTCCACTACGATTATCCGGGAGGAACATCCAAAACCGAAACCCGCGAATCGACTTGGGTTGACTTTCCCCTGCTGCTGAAATACAAATCCGAACGGCGCAACAACACACGCATGTATATGGTGGCAGGCGGAACGTTCAGCATTGAAAGTAACGTGCGACGCAAAGAGCTTCAGGGAGCCAGTCGGCTAAGTACCGGAACGATGGATTTTGCCGTTGAATACGGCATTGGTCTGGAGCAATTTTTTGAATATTTCAAACTAGCCCCCGAACTGCGTTTTTCGCATGGCCTGGTCAATCTCTTTAATCCAACCAACAATGCCGCTGGCGTCGGAATCAGTAAATTGACTACGCATTCGGTTACCTTATTCCTGAATTTTGAATAGCCTACCTATCTTTAAAAGAAGCGGATGATCGGTGTATATCGTGATTCGCTTCTTTGTTTTTGATTATCCTTAATGAATTGATTTATATTTCGATAAAATAAATATAAGTTATAAGTTATTTTATTTTTTTGAGCATATGCAAAATTTTGTTTAAAACTATTGGTCAATGATTGTAATTTAGCCGATGTGGTATTTATTGTTTCTGGCTCCTCACTTAAGGCATACGAATACATCATGGCTAAACTATGCATGCACTACCAGGTCTGCTTTACACTACTTGTCTGGGCACTGAATTTATTCGGATCAACATCAGTAAAGGCTGAATATGCCGCTGATTCGATCCAGGTTACGGTAACAGAGGGTACCAATATGGCCGCCGATCTGTCGCCCGATAAGAAAACAATCGTTATCGATCTACAGGGTACACTCTGGCTAGTACCGGCTGCAGGCGGCACCGCCAAACCAATAACCGATGCCCTGGGCGATTGTCGGCAGCCAAGTTGGTCGCCCGATGGGAGCCAGATTGCCTTTCATGCTTTCTGGGATGGGCGTTATCACATCTGGACAGTGTCGAAAGCCGGTGGAAAGCCCCGTCAACTGACGAGCGGACTGTCTGACGACCGCGAGCCACACTGGTCGCCCGACGGCAAAACCCTTGTGTTCTCATCAGACCGTGGGGGCAATTATGACATCTGGCAGTTAACCCTGGCCGATGGAAAACTCACCCAACTAACGACCAATCCCGCCAACGACTTCAATCCCGCTTTCTCCCCCGACGGGAAGCAGATCGCTTTTATTTCCGATCGGCCCGATGCACCCGGCGTGTACACAATGACGCCCGGACGAACAGAAAAGTTAATTTCAGCCTCTAATGACAAACTGGCCAGTCCGGCCTGGCAACCCGATGGAACAATACTTTACTACAACCTGCTCAACAAATCGCAGAGTGGTTTAGCAGCAGTCAGTGCATCGGCAGGAGCGGCCACCATCCTCACCGAAACAGCCGAAGATGTGTTCCCGTTTCGAGTGGCCTGGTTTTCGGCAGATGAGTATCTGTACACGGCTGACGGGCTCCTAAAACGGTGTAAAATCGGAAGTAAAGGGGCGCAAACTATTCCGTTTCAGGCCATTATCTCACTGCCTCGTACGACTTACAAACGGAAAACATACGACTTCGATGCGAAAGGCCCACAGCCGGTGCTAGGTATTAAAGGGCCTACTAGTTCACCCGATGGGAAACAGATTGCCTTTGCCGCTCTGGGCGACATCTGGCTACTCACCAAAGGCGATAAAAAGCCCCGTAAGTTGACAAGCGGTTCTTCTATGGAAGTAGACCCGGCCTGGTCGCCCGATGGGACCAAACTAACGTATACATCGGATCGGAACGGGACTATGGATATCTGGATTCATGATCTGAACACGGGCCAGGAAAAATGCCTGGTCGATATGGCTGAGGATCTTCACTTTCCAACCTGGTCGCCCGACGGTAGCAAGATCGCGTTCTACCAAAGTGATCCGCGCAACGCCTGGGGGCGCAGTACATTGTATACGGCCGACGTTACCTACACGGCCGATGTAAATTCGCCCAAAATACAGAAAGTGCATGAGTCAGTCTTCGTGCCCAGTCAGGCCAGTTGGTCGCCCGATGGAAAAACGATTGCCGTATCGGCCCTACATCCCTATTCGTCCCGATATCGGGAAGGTGTCAGTGAAGTACTGTTGATTTCGTTCGATGGTAAAAATGATCGGTATGTATCTCCTGCCCCCGGTCATAGCCTGGGTACACGCAGCAAAAACGGTCCCGTTTGGTCACCCGATGGCACACAGATGGCCTATATTCTGGATGGCTTACTTTGGGTAACGGCAGTTTTGCCCGATGGCACGCCTACTGGCCAGCCACGTCAGTTGACCACGGAGCAAGCCGAGGCTCCAACCTGGACGGGCGATTCCAAACACCTGTTATTTCTGGCTACTGAGGTGTTGAAAGAAGTGTCGCTGGCTGATGGCCATATCGAAACCATTCCCATGGAATTGACCTGGCGACTAAACCAGCCCACTGGTCAGACGGTCGTTCACGCCGGGCGTCTATTTGATGGTCGTTCCAATACCTATCGACAGAACGTAGATATACTGATTGATGGGCATCGGATTAAAGCCATTTTACCTCACCAGGCGGGGCGTCCGGGTACGTTCGTTGATGCCTCTGACAAGACGGTAATCCCTGGTTTGTTTGAAATGCATACCCATCAACATGCTATGACGGGTGAGCGCCTGGGGCGGCTATGGCTATCCTACGGCATTACTTCCATTCGGGAGCCGGGAGCCGACCCATATGATGCCCTCGAACGCAAAGAATCGTGGGCCAGTGGCGCTCGTTCGGGACCAAGGCAGTTTTTTACGGGTGGCCTGACCGATGGCACCCGGATTTATTATGGAGCCGCCACGAGCATCAATTCCGACGAGCAGCTTGATCGGGAATTAAACCGTGCCGTTCGACTCGGTTACGATTTGATTAAAACCTACGTACGCATGCCTGATGCCATGCAGCAGCGTATAACAACCTTTGCCCATGCCCATGGCTTGCCGGTATCGTCACATGAGATTTTTCCGGCCATGCGCTATGATGTTGATGCGGTCGAGCATATTGGCGGTACCAGTCGGCGAGGCTATTCGCCTAAGATTACAGCCATGAACCGCAGCTATCAGGACGTCATTCAACTATTGGCAAAATCAGGGATGAACATTACGCCCACGGCTTCGTTGCAAGGTGGTTTTTTTGTGATGAGTTCAAAAAATCCGGCGCTCAATGAGAACTTACAGTACAAAACATTTTTTACCGAAGACTTTCGAAATGCACTTCAGGCTGGAGCTGCCCAGATAACGAAAATCAATCCGGGCTATTTGACCAATTTCGGTAATCTACAGCAGGGTGTCAAACGATTGATTGCGGCTGGTGCTCACGTCACGACAGGAACCGACAGCCCTTTTGTCCCGTATGGATTAAGTCTGCACACCGAGCTTCAGTCTTTTGTTGATGCCGGGTTGACGCCTTACGAAGCCTTACGGTCGGCAACGCTGTGGGCGGCAGAGACAGTCGGGGTTAGTAAAGACTTGGGTTCGCTGGAACCGGGTAAGCTGGCAGATCTGGTCATTGTAGAGGGTGATCCACTCAAAACGGTTCAGGATGCACTCAATGTACAGCAGGTAATCAAAAACGGCGAAATTTTTCCAATAGACAGGCTGTTAAAAGGCCGTTGATTGTCAAAGACTTGGGTTTGGCGTGAAAAAAAAGTGTATTATTTTTTAAAATTTTCTTAGGCTTCTCTTGCAAAAGGGCCGAATAGACCGTTATATTTGCACTCCCAAACGACGGGAAACAAAGGGAGTTTAGCTCAGCTGGTTCAGAGCATCTGCCTTACAAGCAGAGGGTCGGCGGTTCGAACCCGTCAACTCCCACAAATGAAAATCAAGCACTTAGCAAATTCTGTTAAGTGCTTTTCTCTTTTCTCCTAACACGTTTACTAACACAAGTGTGTAGGTGTTGATTTTATAAGATATTATAAAAAATGGGGATCAATGCCCAAAGTTGTGGAGAGCGTTGTATTTTTTTAGGTTTGTGGGGTTAATCAAACTTACTGATTTTGGAGAGTTTCTTGCCTATAGTTGAATATCTCCTACCTGATTTTATACTGTCGTATTACTAATTGGCTCATCTGCAAAAACGATTCTGAAGCGCTTCATCTGTATCTAAAAGAGAAAGACCATAATGAGTCAGCTATGGCAAAACTCGTGCTGTTATCCAAAGTTTTTTGCCAGAAATTACTATCCAGGAATTTCCCATTAGAGACAAGCGAGTTTTCATACATATCAAATGTTGTCTCTGGCCACCGTGGGGCGGCTCAATACAAAAACAAGAAACTTAGAAGTATTCGCGCTTTTTAAATCAGATTACCGGACTCATTGCCCTCATTACCAATAGTCTAGCCCCCAAGAGCCTCCGTCTCTTTCAGCGTTCTCAATTATTGTTTGAGCCCCAAGATCAGCAATTGGCTTGCTGTAAAGTCTGCTCTAACTCTTAGTTTCGCTGTTCTAAGGCGGTCATATCATGTTTTTGTGCTTTTTTCATGATTGGTAAAGTTAGCAGACCTATCTTCATTTTCTGGCGATAGAGTTGGACCCAGTTGCCCAGGGTATGCCACTGTGAATCCTTAAATCATCCATCACCTAGCTTACGTCTTCACCGACAAAGAGGCTACGAAAAAACGGTGGTCTGTCGGAGTTGTTCGTTATACTGGAAGCGACTCAATAGGTCGTGAATGTAGTCTTTCATGGTTGTCAATTTTTGGTAAAAATCTGATAACCTATTCCAGTGTAAGACGGTCTCGCAAAACCCATTTCTTACTTACAGCCTCTATAATACCCCAAAATCGTCTCCTTCCATTCCTACCGAAGCGTCACGGTCCGCCCTTGCAGACTCGGCTCTCTTTTCCGCTTTTGGCCGAAGACGTACATCGAATGGCGGTTACGAACCGAATTAGGCAAATGATAAACTGAAAATCATCTTTGCTTAAACTGACGTCCGTCAGTTGACAGACGCCAGTAGATAACCAACCTATTGACCTAAACTATTTTATTTAAGCTAGTAACTTGCCTCCTTATTAATTCGACTCGGCAATTCCAAGCGGGCTTGCCTGTTGAAGCACCTGTACAGTTGAATAACCCGTGATTCGCTGATTTTTAGTGGATTACTTCTCGTTCCTACTAGGTACTGACCATCAATTCAGTTGTAATAAGGAATCAATACTAGTTAGCAAGTAAGCGACATTAAAGCGTTGGTTTTAGTGGCTTATTGTCCGAAGCCATACGGCTAGTTCACCACCTGTCTGGCCGGCTTCAGCAAAAGGAACCAGCTTTAAGAGTACTCGCTTGCCATCTATCTTACCCGTTACGCTGTATACTTGCGAGCCAACCCAGCCCACCGGAAGGATCGTAGCTGGCAGTGATTTCAGGATTGTATCCTCCAAGGTTACTTCCTGTACGTCCGTCAGTCCTGGATTCAGGGCCTGATCGAGGGCCAGCACCTGCGGCCCGACTTTCAGGGCTATACGGCCCGGATAACTAATTCCGCCGTCCAATACTTGCGGATGATGATCAAACGATACATCAACCGACGCGCTTTTATCCCAAATTTGATCGATAGTTACATACGTACCGGGCACTCCTTCCCAGGTTTTACCCTGGCTGCTTGCCCGGTACGATTTAGCCCAGGCAGGAACGTACAGAGCTAGCCGAAAGGAAGCTTGCTGTGGTGAAGTCAGCGTGATCTTAACCCGCCCGTCAGCCGGAAAGCCGGTTGCTATCGTCAGTTGAACAGGTACCATTCGCCCATCGCTGGTACGAACGCTGTCCTGAACGGTTCCGGCCGAGTATAGGTTAATATTCAGACCATTGTCTCGGTTTCGAGTATAGGCCAGCTCAGGGATGATGGCAAAACCACGGGGTACGCTTGCCAAACAACAGTGCGCAGTGATGGTACATCGATAGGGTTTGCGGCCCATCAACGCGGTGTAATAACTGACGCATCCTGTTTGTGGATTCTCGGCGGCAAAGAGGTGGTTGAAAATGGATTTTTCCATCTCGTCGACGTACCGAGCCTCGCCCGTCAGGCCATAAAGTGCCTGACTTAGTTGCAGCCAGGTCGTTGTCACGCAGCCTTCCCCCATCGAGTCGCGGTTTTCAGCGGGTAGCACACCATCGGGCTGGAAGTGTTCGTGAGCGCTGGCGGTTCCGGTGATGTACAGTTTATGGGTGGCAATGTCCTGCCAGGCTGTCTGAGCCGCTTTCAGCAACGAAGGCTCCCCAGTCAATTGATAAAGCCTGACGATACCAATCAGATTCGACATCATCTCATAGGCTTTAGCGTTGGCTGTTTTATCAACTTTACCGATCGTATTCAGCGTGGTAATAAGTTTTGGTCCTTTTGGAGTATCATAGGCCTGAATGATGTACTTACAGAAATCAAGGTATCGTTTATCTCCGGTATAGCGATAGAGTTCGGTCATTGGTTCGAGTACAGATGCCGAGGCCATGCCTACATGGTCGCCGGTTTCAACAATATTTAATTGGCCGGGCCCGGCTCCAAATGTTTTTAGTAACAGATCCCCGATCCGTCGACTGGCCTCGAGAGCCGGTTCGTAACCAGTAGCTGCGTAATAGCTGAGCAGCCCTAGCAAATCGTATTTGTGAGCCCACACATCCCAGGCCTTCCAGTATTGATCTGGGGCGTATGTGCCTAGGTAACCACTAGGTAACTGCGTCCCGATCAGTACATCCACGATGCGATCCATCTGCGTTTTGAGCTGCGGATTGTTTGAGTAACGCCACACTCGGCTGGCCGCGTGCAGATACTTACCCGGGTATTCGCCCACCCAGGTTTGACTACCCGGTCGATTATAGAATCCTTCCAGGATGCCCTCTTCGTCAATTTTCAACAGCCGTTGGGTCAGGTTGGCATTAAGCCGCTGCTCGAGAAAACCGGCAAAATGAATATGCTCCAGCGGAAAAGCAGTCACCTTGTCGGGTACTTGCTGAGCCACGACCGGAAATGCCAAGTGGTCGTTTGCACGCTCCCGCCCTTGGTAGCCAATCAGCGTACTATATCGAAGGGTATCATGTAAGCCCGGTACCTCAAACGCATGGCTGGCCAGATAGGATCCGTTTCCGGTTATAGGAACTAAGTATTTATAGGTCACCGGGTGTTGGCCATCTAACGTTAGCGGCTTCGTCTCGTCATAGACCATCGCCTTCGTCATGGTGTTCGTCACTATCGTTCGCATAGAACCTGCCAGCGGTTGACAGGGAATCTTCAGTTGAAACTGTACCGACTTGGCAAGCGTTTGCGAACCTTGACCAGTAAGCAGCGAAGGCCGCTCAGATGAGAATAAGGTGTAGAGCGTAGCTAGACTTGGGACACCACCAATCTCATATGGCCCTCGTGTTAAACCGCCATTGCCGTAAACATCCTCTGCCCGAACGGCAATGACATTATCCGCGTCCCAACGGATAAACTCATCTGGAATGATATATTCCCGGCTGACATCCCAACCCGATGTACGGCCTACTTCTTTCCCATTTACATACGTCTGGTCATTATCGTCAATACGGCCGAGCGCCAGGCGGAGGCCTGATCGCAACGGGGTCTGGTTACGTAACGACGAGGGAATAACTATGTGCAACCTATACCAGACCACCCCGTTGTAATCAGTCAGACCCTGCTCTTCCCAGGGCTTACCGACCTGGATGGGTTTCCAGGATTGATCAGAAACATTCGGACTAGCAAATGCCGCCTGGTCGCTAGGTTGATACCGCCAGCCTTTGGTCAGTGTTAGGTGCGTTTGAGCAAAGCAAACAGAGGCCGTTACACTGTAAACAGATAAGATCAAGAGAATACGTTTCATAAAGGCGTGTAAGCCAAGGGTTGACAAGTTGACTTAGCAGACAGTCTCTGCGGGACGTTTCATTAATTTTATATGCGTTATCGAGCGGCAATGATCAGACCAAGGCCAACGACGTAACAAACCAGCATAAGCTGGAGGAGTGTCTGGGTTGAACGAGGGGAACCCCTGAACTCTTTCCAAACGTAAATTCCCCAGATGGCGGCAACCACTGTCGCTCCCTGACCGAGACCGTAAGAGATGGCAGGACCGGCTTTATCCGATGCAATAATGCTGAATGACATGCCTACACACCAGATGATGCCGCCCAGTATACCCATACTGTGATTACGTACAGTTCCCTTTAGATAGTGCGCATACGAAACTGGAGGGCCAACAAAGGGTCGATACATCAATAGCGTATTAAACAACAGATTGCTGGCCAGGATACCCAGCGAGAAACATACCACGGCCGAGTACGGACTTAATTTTCCGGCAACAGGATGGGTAAAATCAGGAAACATAGCCTGCGCTACGAATTTATAAAACATACCCATTAGGGCTCCACTCACAATAGACAGCAGTAACCCGTTTGTGGAAACTCCCTGGTGGTTCGCCGACGCCTGGCGATAGGCGGTGGCGTTCAGCCCAATAGCTACGATAATCAACAGTACCCCTGCAAACAGTAGAGTTGGCTGGCCAACGGGCTGATCCAGGTAATTGACAACTACCCCGATGACCAAGGCCAGCCCAATCCCTACCGGAAACGCGACCGACATGCCAGCAATGGAAATAGCGGCTCCCAGCAGAATATTGGCAGCGTTGAAAATGATACCCCCTACCAGCGCTGACCTTATATTACCGAGCGATGCCTGTTGCAGATCGGCCAAAAAACTTCGTCCATTTGATCCCGTGCTACCTAAGGTGAGCGCAAACAGCAAAGCCAATACAACGATCCCAATGACGTAATCCCAGTAGAAGAGTTCAAACCGCCAGTTTCCTGCTGCCAACTTTTGCGTGTTCGCCCAAGATCCCCAACACACCATCGTAACTAGGCAAAAAATAACGGCCACGGAATAGCTTTCTATAATAAACATAGTAGAGATAGTGATTAGAGTTCAGTTCGTTTGGGCATAGACGCCTGCGCTCCCAGGCGAGTAACGGAAATACCCGCAGCACGGCACGCAAAGGCAACCGCATCGGCCAGTGATTTGCCCTCGGCCAAGGCTACAGTCAGTGCGCCGTTGAAGCAATCGCCAGCCGCCGTCGTATCAACAGCTTTCACTGGTTGAATGGCAATGACCTGCGATTGCCCAGGCTCAGACAAGAATGCTCCCTTGGCCCCCAGGGTTATGATGACATTTTGGACACCTCTTTCGTGCAACTGGGTAGCCGCTAAATGGGCGGAGGCATCATCGGTAACGGTAATACCGGTGAGCTGCTTTGCCTCCGTTTCGTTGGGGCTGATTAGGTATAACGATGGTAATAGCCGATCCGGTAGGGATTGGGCTGGGGCTGGATTGAGGATGACCCGGCCACCCCGTTTAGCCACCTGCTGAGTTATGTACGCTACAGTGGTCATTGGTATTTCCAACTGGGTCAGAACAAGGCTTGTCGGATCAATCTGGTCGAGCATCGGGTCGATGTCCGATGGCTGTAGATAGGCATTTGCCCCCGGAGCGACCGTGATGACGTTTTCACCCTGGGCATCAACTGTAATCAGCGCAACGCCTGTTGGGTGGTCATCGTTCTGAAAAACGAACCGGGTATCAATACCCTCCTGCTGGAAACCACGAATAGCCTGCTGGCCGAAAATATCGTTGCCTACATTCGTGACAAACGTGACTTGGCCGCCTAAGCGAGCAGCCGCCACGGCCTGATTGGCTCCCTTACCGCCTGGATTCATTAGGAAGGTTCCGCCAATAATGGTTTCGCCGGGAACTGGTAAACGAGACGTTTTAATGACCATATCGGTATTCGATGATCCTATTACAATAATGGGAATAGGCATAAATCGTTTTGTATAAATAAGTTTTCGCTTTCAGGAAAGAACTTTGGTCTCATGGCTTGGTAATTGACCATTCAAAAGCTCCAATGTCGATGGTTCTGCCAACGGGCAAGGTGCGCCGGTCGAAATCAACGCTATAACCTAATTGCTGTCCGGCGTCTACGGCGGGGCTGTCTGCCCGTAGGTGGTAGTTACCTTTTCCTGAATCAATAAAGCCGGGATACGCTATACGTTCACCTTCGCCCAAGGGCCGTCCAATTGGATCCTTATTATCTACTGCATAGTAAAGGTTATGCTGGTGGAGCTGGTTAAAATTTCGGGCTTCATAAGCCCCACCAGCAAAGGCTTGCACGTCATGAGCAACCTCAATGATGTTATTCCGAATTCGGAAACCATTGTTCTTGAATGTAAAGACGACGTTGACACCCGAGTTTGCGGGTTTTGTTCGAATGATCGTATTATTATCGACGTCGCAGCTATCACCTTCCCAAAAGAAAATAAACTGCTGAAAATCGTTACTGACATTGTACGAGACGGTTACGTGACGCCCTGAGTTGGTCACCTCCATAAACCCTTCGTTGCCTTCACTGTAATTGTGATGGACAGCAACGGTATGAATCGGCCCGCCGTAATAGCGACTGTCCAGTTCAATAAAGCCACCGTCGGCTCCAAAAGCTCCACCCAACACCTTATAATTGCGACAGGTATTGTACGACACCTCATTATGAGCATTGGCAACAACGATTGCAACTGGTCCCCAGAACGGCTTCCAGACGAACCGGTTACAGTCTCGAAAGCTATTTTGGGTAATTTGATTGTACTGGCCGTTGCAGTACACACCTAACGGACAATCGCGGAACGAACACAGGCGGACAGTGAGGTGGTGAGCCTCTGTAATTTGGTACACAGCCCCCACCAGCAATACCTTTTTGTCGATGCGGGTACGAAGCGATTCATCCTGCCAGTACCTACTGGGATTCTCCGCATAGGTGCAGGCGGCAGTGTTTGCAAATGAAAGTCCTTCGATAATCAAGTAAGACGCCCGGACTTGAATCACGTTCCCATTTAGGTGGCCGTAATCAGGATTTGTTAACTTCGGATTCGCTCCACGGCCGTACGTGCCAATGTAGATCGGTTGCTGGAGTGTACCTTGACCTTTGACAACAAAACCGCCTGTAAAATGGGAGCCGCGACTGAATAAAACCGAATCACCTGCAGTATATCTCAGCCTTGCAAGGTTATTCAAGGTTCGCCAAGGGTGTTGACGGGTTCCTTCGTAGCGGTCCGACCCCGTTTGGCTATTGAGGTAATACGTTCTGGCCCAGATGGACTGGCTTATTAGTAGAACAAGTAGCGTAATAATCGATTTCATAAACGAGTTTTTCATCGAACGACTGGGCAAAGGTTTACACTGGACTTGCCAGCGTAAAGGCTAGGGAGGGGTTCGGTTGTTAGCAAATCGGTTACGCAGCCTTGGGAAGCCGACAACACTAATCGACTGTATTTTGCCAGAACGCCACTGGTGTACCGGGCAGGTGGGCGCTGCCAGCTTAACTGGCGCTGGGTAATTTCCTCCTCAGAAAGTGCTACCTCCAGCCGGTTGTTGACAGCGTCAATTGAGATGATATCGCCGTCCTTAATCAGACCAATAAGCCCACCTTCATAGGCTTCTGGCGTAATGTGGCCGACAACAAAGCCGTGCGTACCACCCGAGAAACGTCCGTCGGTGATGACAGCAACCTGGTTGCCTAAACCAGCGCCCATAATGGCGGAGGTCGCTTTCAGCATTTCTGGCATACCAGGCCCACCTTTTGGTCCTTCGTAGCGGATTACGATTACCTCACCTGGCTGCACCTGACCAGCTTTGATAGCCTCAATCGCTGACGGTTCACGATCGAATACGCGGGCGGGCCCCTGAAAAAACTCGCCCTCCTTGCCCGTTATCTTAGCGACAGACCCTTCAGGAGCCAAATTGCCAAACAGAATCTGAATGTGGCCTGACTTTTTTAGGGGCTGACTGAAGGAGACCAGAATTTTTCTGTCGTTGTTCCAGTCTGGAACGGCTTCCAGATTTTTCCGAAGCGTCTGACCTGTTACGGTGAGGCAGTCACCCTGAAGGAGGCCTTCTTTCAGGAGAATTTTCAGAATGGCAGGCGTACCTCCGCTGTCGTGAACATCCTCCATCAGGTACTTACCGCTTGGTCGCAGGTCGGCAATCAACGGTACCTGATCACTAATACGTTGAAAATCGGCTAGTTCCAGCGGTAGACCAAACGCCCGGGCAATAGCGAGATAATGCAGGACAGCGTTCGTAGACCCACCCAGCGCCATGACCACTACCAAGGCATTTTCCAGCGACTTTACCGTAACAATATCGCGGGGTTTCAGATCCGCTTCGAGCAGATACTTCATGGCTTTGGCTACTCCACCGCATTCCTGCCGCTTTTCGGCGCTGGTGGCTGGGTAGGAAGAACTGTAGGGCAGGCTTAACCCCAGCGCTTCGATGGATGATGACATGGTGTTGGCTGTGTACATGCCCCCGCAAGCACCCGCCCCCGGACAAGCGTGGCGGATGATGGCCTGCATTTCGGCTGCGTCGATCAGCCCTCCCAACTTGGCGCCGTAAGCCTCGAACGAGGATAGAATGCTGATTTTTTGCCCATTGTGCAGGCCCGATAACGAGCTGCCACCATACACCATCATGGCCGGGCGGTTCAGACGGCCCATCGCCATGATAGAGCCCGGCATGTTTTTATCACAGCCCATCACAGCCACTATGCCGTCGTACCACTGAGCTGACGCGACCGTTTCGATGCTGTCCGCAATTAGATCGCGGGAGGGTAACGAGAACTTCATCCCCTCGGTGCCCATACTGATGGAGTCACTAACCCCAATGGTATGGAATGTAAAGCCCACCAAACCTTGGGATTCCATACCTTGCACAATACTATCGGCCAGGCTATTAAGGTGCATATTGCAAGGATTGCCAGCATAACCAGCGCTGGCTATACCAATCTGGGGGTAATGAATGGTGGTTTCATTGAGCCCGGCTCCGTAGAGCATGGCCTGCGAACCGGGCTGATCCTCGCGCTCGGTAAGTGTGCGGCTGTATTTATTCAAAATTTGACTCATGGTTCAAGGGGTTAAGGAATCGATTGAGATGCCACCGCCATCGCTGGAGCGGTAGGCAGCTTCTACCAGTTGCATGGTCTTAACAGCCTCAGCTACGGATGTACTATGCGTTTGGGAAGAGCCATCAGCAAAGCAGAGCAGGTCGGCCATCGAGCCGATAAACGCGTCTGGATACCAACTACCTCTCAACTGGACTGACTGCCATTCAGGTGCTTGCCCCTCGTCCAACACGACGTATTCGAATGTATCGGCAACGCCTTGGGGAAAGTTTATATTTAAACCAAGGGTCGTTTTGATGGCTCCCTGAGTGCCTTCCCACTTGATGAAAGATTCCTGGTGGCGCGTGCCGAACGCATGTCCGTGGTTAGTATTGATAAATGCCCGGATGGGTCGATCGTAGTCGAAGATAATAACCGAGCGTGTCGATGCCAGTTGCATCTGGTTGGGATGTTGGGAAGTCTTGGCATATACGGATTTGGGCATACCGAAAAAGTATTTTAGCAGGTCCATATAATGAATGCTATGGTACAGCATCTCCATGCGCGGCAGACCAAACAAGAACGTCCAAAGCTGCCAGGGATGGTCGATATTCATACGAATTTCCAGATCGTGCAGCTCACCAATAGCGCCCTGAGCAATGAGGTTTTTTGCGGCTATGACAGCCGGAATGAATTTCATCTGCATATTCACGCTTGCCGTAAACTGCCGTTGCGCACAGATGCTAAGTAGCTGGCGGGCTTCATGAAGTGTTTCGCCAAAGGGTTTCTGGATAAGAACCACTGAGCACTCTGGCAATAGGGGCAGAATCATTGGTAAGGCGGCAGCGGGCACGGCAACATCAAATACCGCATCGGGCGATGCCTGCCCAATAAACTGATCCAATGATTCGGCTACCTTAGGGATGGCGAACCGCTGGGCTACCTGACGTGCTTTGGCCGGATCGAGGTCGTAGATTTGTTCAATTGGCCACCCTGCTTTCTGGTAGGCTGGCAGGTGCGCATCCTGCACAATCGCCCCGGCCCCTATTATGGAAATGGGCCTCGGACGAATGGGTAACTGAACAGAAGTATCAATCACGTAGCTCATGGGGTCAATCGGTAAAAGTGTTCGGCATTTTTACGAAATAGTTGATCCCGTTCGTCGTTGGTCCAATCGGCACAAAGGGCCAGTAGCGTACGAAGCCAGGTATTATAGGGGGCCGCCAGGGTCACCACAGGCCAGTCGCTACCGAATACCAATCGATTGATGCCAAACTGCTCGACAACAACGTCAAAATAGGGCCGCAAATCCTTCAGGTTCCAGCGCTGCCAGTCTGCTTCTGTTACCAGTCCCGACACTTTGCAAAAAGCAAGCGGATGGCTAGCCAACTGGCGGATATGGGCCTGCCAGTTCACGAGTTCCTTACCCGCGATATTGGGTTTTCCCAGATGATCGAGCATAAAGGGCGTGTCGGGGCATTTTTCTACTAAGCGTATGGCCACCGGTAGCTGGTGCGCTTTCAGGCAGATGTCGAAGCTAAGCCCAATGGTAGCCAGTTTAGCTACATTTCTGATGAATTGCGGCTGTTCGTAGAGCGATCTGGGTGATTCTTCCAGCCGTCGTATCCCCCGTAACAGTGGATGCCCAAGGAGGTTTGTCAATTCCAAATCGATGTTCGGATGCTCTAGCGGAAACCAGGCGACAATACCCCGAATCCGAGAATCAATAGCTGCCGCCTGGGTAACATAGTCTATTTCACGCTGGTACTGCCCAGGTTCGCATTCGCACTGCACAAAGACCATGGCTTGCACAGGAAAGCGCTCAATAACCTGTTGGTAGTCGGTTATAGTGAATGTCCGGCTAATTGCCGGTACATCGGTTAACCATGGATAGTTCAGTTGCTGCACATCCCAGATATGCAGATGTGCGTCAATAATAGCCGGTGGCAGTGGTGATATCATTGGACGGTCAGGTCAAAGAGTTGGTGCCCAGCGGTCAGCGGCCGTTGCTGGCCTTTCCACCGAAATGTACCGGTTACCCCTTCTGGCAGATTGATGTCGGCTCGCAATGTACCAGTCTGGCTAAGCGTATAGCTGACGCTGATAACCCCTTTGGGATGAGGCATTTGGCCGCTTACGTTGTGTAAGTTACCCAGGTTAGGCGTGATCCGTACTTTCTCAAACCCTGGGGCATCGGAGTCAATGCCGAGGATAATGCGGTAGAACTCAATATTTGGGCTGGAACCCCAGGCGTGGCAATCCGAACGGGAAGGCTCGTGTGACTCGGCCCAGGTAGTCAAGCCTAGTTTCATCTGCTCACGCCACAGCCCTAGCAGATTCAGGTACTGATCGCCCAGACCCGTTTCAGCAACAGCCCGGTGCAAGTAATACCGGTAGAAAATAGACGGTTGTACCAGTGTTCTGTCAGTGAGTGTCCGTTCCATAAGCTGCCGTGCGGAATCACCCTTGACTACGCCCGTCAATACGGCCAGCATATTCGTGTGCTGCGAAAAATGCCTCTTCTGGGGAGTATCGGTAAATAAAGCTCTTGACTTGTCCCAATATAACCGCTGGATGGTGTGTTTAAGCCGACGGCTTTGCTCGGCATACAGATCCGCAAACCCCGACATACCCACCTGTGCTTCCAGGTCACGGGCTACCTCATAGGCTAATAGCAACTGTAAATCCAGGGGGGCAGAGTTACCATTCTCCGTGTAGGGTGCCACACTACCCCAGGTTTGCCAGTCAGAGCTAGTTGTCCAGTCGGTAAAAGGCCAGTCTGGAAAGCGTTTCAGGGAGCCGTCCGGGTGCTGATAATTAGTAAAGTAGTTGAGTATCATACGGGTGACTGGCAACGATTCCTGGATAAAGGCTTTGTCGCCCCGGTAGCGCCAATAATCATGCAGCATACTGATCCACCAGAGCGAAAACGTCGGTATATATTGCGGCTCTCGACTTGGGTATCGACTCATAGTAAGACCATTAGCCGATAATGATTGCCGAAGTTGCGTAATCGCCTGCCGTACCAACCGATCGTCTGTGCTGTTATAGAGTGTGATCAGGGCTTGAATACGTACGTCACCTGCGTACTGCAACTGCTCGTAGTAGGGGCAATCCATATACGTTTCATTGGCACAGAGCCGGACTGTTCGCCAGCCAATGTTGAGCATGTTCGTTAATTCTGGTGATTCCGGGATATTAGCGGTGCTGGCCTTCGCCAGTGGGTAAGCCGTAAACAGGCCGGATAGGTCGTTGATAACCAGCGGTTCCCGTTGGGTTTTAATGGTTATTTGCAGATAACGGTATGTTCGCCACCAGAGCGTGGTAATTGAGCGCTGTTGCCCTCCGTCAGCCACGAATACATCGTTGCCCCCCCAAAAGACCTTACCATCAATAGCGTTACGATCTGCTTTTATAGTCGGCGCAGGCCGGTCTTTTGCTGCTGGTTCAAATAACGATTCGGCATAGGACAACTCGATTTGAGCGGCTCGTCCGCCACTGACCCTCAACATGGGATAGGCAGTAGTCAAATAGGTCTGATCAAGTAGCAATACCACTCTGGACTGCGCCGGAATACGCAGAGGAACCGCCTGCTCGGGGAACCCGGCAGGAACGGTTATGCCTTCGGCTCTACGGAGTTTGACAAGCCGTTCAGGCTTCAGCTCCATTGGGGGGATTGGCCGTGGTGTGAGCGTCCAGTTGTCAAAATCTATGTTGAGATTCCACATGCTTCCGGACTTAATCTCCTGCGCCCATGTCCAATTTGCGTCCCTGAATGTAGCCGACTCCCAGTCCCAAGGATATTGACTGAACTGGATATGCTCGCCAGGCCCAACCTGAAAAAAGGTGTACAAATTTGTCTGTATTGCCGTATATGCGCCGTTTTGGAGGCATTTCCACGAAGAATTTGTGTTGGCGATCTGTTCATCGGGGCCATTACCCTGTACAATGAGACCTGTTCGGAGCGAATGCTGAGCGAAGGACATCATCGGACCAAAATTCCAGACAACTGCCGCTAGCGTGTTGCTTCCAGCCACCAGGTAGGGAGCCAGATCGACTGTCTCAAATGACCAATGACGCACGTCCGAGCGTGACGGACCCAGTGAAACGAGCCGTCCATTTACAAATAGCTTATATCGGTTATCCCCCGATACATGTACGATAAAAGCGCCCGGCTTGCGAGTCAGTTGAATGGTTTTTCGAAAGTGATACACGCCATAGCCATTAGGTGATGTACCCGGCACCGCAATCCAGTGGGCAGGCCAGAGCTCGGTCACTAGCGACTTAGGTAGCGTTGCCGGATCAATCTGAGCCTGTAATGCCGAACTGCTGATTGTTAGCAGAAGGAGCGTGGAAAGCCAATGCCGCATACTGTATGACGATTAGGGTAAAGAAAATGCTACGTAGCGATCACCTTTAGGCGCACCGAGTTTGCCGCCCCCGCAGGCAATGACGATATACTGCTTACCGCCCGCTTCATAAGTGCTGGGCGTGGCAAAGCCAGCAGCCGGTAATTCATGTTGCCAGAGTAGCCTGCCCGTGCGTTTGTCGAATGCCCGAATTTGTTTGTCTTTTGTTCCGGCAATAAACAGCAGCCCACTCGCTGTCACCACGGGGCCTCCGTAGCTTTCGGCACCTGTCCCATGTATGCCTTTAGCCACCAGTTCAGGGTATTCGCCAAAAGGTATTTTCCAACGATACATGCCTGTGTTCAGATCAATCGCGTTGAGTGTGCCCCAGGGAGGGCGGATGGCTGGAAGTCCGTTACTGTCGAGAAACTTGGTAAACAAAGCCACCCGGTAGGGGACCGTAGTCTGTTTGGTTAGATGCTGAGACTGACCAGGTTCTTTCGCTGCCTGTCCAGGCTCGTTAGTAGTTGCCGGGCGGTTTAATAGATAAGTCACCAGCGTTTGGCGCTGAACCTCAGACAAGTGCGAGAAGGCGGGCATCATTCCTTTCCCGTTGGCGATAATCTGCTGGATATATTCGGGTTTACGTCGATTGCCAATGTTGATGAGCGACGGATAGCCCCCTGCTGGATTACCCGTTCGTTCTGCTCCATGACAAGCTTCGCAGTTGGCCACATAAAGCTGCCTGCCCGATGACCGTTGCTTCGTTGCAGTTAGCATCTCCATCTCTAGTTCAGCCAGCCTGACCAGCCAGGCCATTTCGTTACTGTTAAGGTAAAGAACACCATCCGGGTCTGCCGCAGCCCCACCCCATTCAGCCCCTCCGTCAAAACCCGGAAAAACAACCGTACCCTGCCTGCTATAAGGAGTAAATGATCCCTCGTAGCGGCTCTTTCGGAACGTAGCAAGTAGCTCGTCTCGATTTTCAGCGAAGGGGCTTATGTCGGCTTCGGTCAGGTTCTGTCGGGCGTAGGGTGCAGGCAGACTCGGAACCGGCTGCGTCGGCCACGGCTTTTCGCCAGGGATGTCTGATGAGGGTGTCCGCTTTTCGGTGATTGGGTAAATCGGCTTTCCCGTCACCCGGTCAAATATAAAAACCACGCCATGTTTGGTTACCTGCGCAACGGCGTCGATACGGTTTCCCCCGTGAAGGATGGTTATTAAGTTCGGTGGAGCTGGTGGGTCGCGGTCCAGGATGTCGTGGTGAACAAGCTGGTAGTGCCAGAGTCGCTTGCCGGTGCGGGCATCAAGGGCCAGTAAACAGTTGGCAAAAAGGTTGCGGCCAACCCGGTTACCACCATAATAATCGGCTGCAGCCGAGCCAGTAGGTAAGTAGACAATGCTGCGAGCCCGGTCTATGGCCATGCCAGGCCAATTATTGACCCCACCGATATCGGGATTGCGATAGGCATTTTTCGGCCAGGTGTCGTAGCCGTATTCACCGGGGTTAGGCACAGTCCGAAAAACCCAGGCAAGCTTGCCAGTTCGGATGTTAAACGCCTGAATGTGGCCGGGTGCTGGATCAATACCATCCGATACGCGCAGGGGCAGAATCAACAAATCGCCAAACACCGTACCCGGCGTATTAGATACCACGAACCGATCCTGCGCAACGGCTCCCAGACCAGCTTTTATACTTGTCCGGCCACCTTTTCCAAATGAGGTTATTTCGCGACCCGTATTGGCGTCAAGAGCATAAAGCCAAGGGCCATTGGTAAACAGAATGCGCTGGTCCGCCCCATTGGTACTGGACTGCCAATAGGTAACGCCCCGGCTATTGTTGTAGGCAACAGCACCGGCTTTTTGCCAACGCCAACGTTCCTTACCCGTGGCGGCATCGAGCGCAAACGGCTGGCAGGAAGCAGTCATGCCGTAAAGTACCCCCTTGACAACAATGGGATTACACTGCATCTGACCGGAATCCTGTGTAGCGTATTCCCAGGCGACGTGAAGTTTATTGACGTTGGTTGAATCGATCTGATGAAGAGAGGAATAATGATTCCGATCGGGTCCTCCCAGGTATTCTGGCCACTCAGTTTGCGATGAAACGTGCCAGATGATCCCCTGAAAAGCCGAAGTCATGGCCAGTAACCCAAACAGGAAGGTTGAAAAGATGGCTCGCTTCATGGTAAACTGGTAAGGTTTATAGAATCAATTTCAGTACGAAACCCCCATAGGCATGTAGCGGCAGAGAAAAACTACGACTGGTAGCCTTCGTTACGGTACGAGTCGTAAACGTTCGGGCTCCTTCACCATCGGTCACTAAAATACCCGTGCTGGCTTTGACAAAGGGCAATGACAATTGTAGTGACTTGTTGACAGCTTCTCCATTTATACCCGCTACGTACCAGACATTGCCGACCCTACGGGCAATAACGACTAGTTTTCCCGGATACCCTTCGACAAATCGACTTTCGTCCCAGGCAACGGGTACGTCTCGCATCAATCCCTGCACGTAGTCTGGTACGCCAGCCATACCCGTCGCGACCTCCGAAAAATGCTGAATGCCCGATGTGAACAAAAACGGTAGGGCCAACTCAAAGGCGTTGGTTGTCCGACGCTTAATGTCAGGGTCTTCCGAAAAGACAACTGGTGTGTAATCCATCGGGTCGAAGACGTTGCGGGTGAACGGCAGCAGGGCGCATTGCATGGGCTGGCGATCGGCATTTTCCTGAGCAAACGTGACGTTCTCGTAACCACGTACAGCTTCCATCGTCATCAGGTTCGGGTAGGTGCGTTGCCAGCCCCGGGGCAGAGTACAGCCATGAAAATTGACCATTAGGCCAGAACTCGCAGCATCTTCAGCAATGTCCTGATAGTAGGCCATCATGGATTGTCCATCCCCTCCGAAAAAATCAACCTTGATTCCCTGTACACCAATACTTTTGAGTCTTGCCAGTTCACGTCGACGTCTGTCAACCGACACGAGTACATCCTTGGGGGTGTGGGGAACCGTATTCCAAGTCCCTGCGGAGTTATACCAGACCCAGAGTCCAACGCCTTTCGTTCTGGCATAGGTAACTAAATCGGCTAGTTTGTCATACCCGATCTGACGATCCCAGTTGGCGTCGATCAGGCTATATTCCCATCCCATTTGGGCAGCATAGTCAATGAACGTTCGCTGCGCAGAATAAACCGTCGAATCGTCGCCATACATAGCCCAGCTCCACGCTGAACGGCCTGGTTTTACAAACGAAAAATTACCTGCGATTTCCGGTTTGGCTAAGTCCGTTCCAAGGGTTGATTCCACGATGGTTCCCAAGTTGTCACTAACCAGTATGAGTCGCCAGGGAGTGGCCCAGGGCAGAAACGATTCTGGTTGGGCATTGCCCCCGGTAAAGGTCTCTCGCGGGTCGGCGAGCGCAACGGTGAACGCATCACCCTGGCGCAGATGCTTAAGCCGTGTACCGCAGTAGTTACGGTCGGGTGCTGTCTCACTCAGCAGTACCCAATGTTTTCCGGTTCGGAACAGGGCCGGATACACCCAACTGGAGACACTGTCCGGCAGTTCACTCAGTAAACTGTTTTGTCGGTAGTTTTCTTCATACGAAGGCTGAGTTTGTTGCCAGCCCGATTTGGGTTCGGGACAAGGTTGTATCCAGCTCCGGGTGCCCGGACGAAACCGAAACGACGTTTCTTCCAGAACGATTTTTTTTCGGTCCGTCGATTGCTCAGGGAAGTAATAACGAAACCCGACCCCATCATTGGAGACGCGAAACAGTATATCCATCCGTTGCCCGGCCCTATTTACTAACTGGACAACCTGCTGATTCGCTCGATAAGTGATTTGCTTTCGCTTCCCGTGACGCATAACATACGAGTCGGTAACTACCTCGGGTTTCGATGCGGAAACCAGACGGATTCCCGTTGAGAAATCGCCGTCTTCACGAACTAGACCTAATGCGGCTGTCGGCATAATTACTTCGTTGGCATAGCGAATAGTATAACTGGCCTGGCTATTCGAGCTTATAGAAAACGCTACGGATAGCGTATGGTCAGGGCTGTTTACTATTACCGTAGAGCGCGATTGTGCATAGCTTACCTGTGTTCCCAAGAGTCCAGATAGGCTCAGCCCCAAAACGAATCGAGCTAAGCAGCTCAACGATGTATTTTGTAGATTTACAGGAAATAACCTCATGTAAACGTAAAGTCAGGTTGTAGTCAAAGGAAACTACTGCTTATCGATAGTCAAACCAGGCCAGTTGTCTGTGCGAAAGGGAACGGCAGGTAATCCTTCCCGATTGTAAAGATTGCCATCGGGTGAGTTACCCCAGTTGTAGCGAACGGCTACAGGATTAGGGACTAGCTCGCTGCTCAGTAGAACTTCATTGCCGTTCAATGTGCCTTTCGCCCAGTGGTAAACATGATCTGGACCAGCCAGACTGAAGCCTCGAACGTAGCCGTATTTGTCACGAACGGCCAAACCAGTACCAACCTCGTTGAATCCTACCCGCACTTGCCTGCCCTCAACTCTCATGGCCTTGAACATTGGCCCTGAACTTACGACTCCCGTTTCCTGGTAAGCTACCCGGCGGGCTGCCAAGGCAAGGCGTTTGCCAACATCTTGTTTATTGATGGGGTGAATATTGGTTGAATCGCCAATGTCAATGGCCACGGCCATGCCGGTTTTAGGTTCTGCTAACGCCATGGTCTGGGCTTCGCGCAGTTCTGCCCAGGCATAATCGGCAGGTTGTGGTTTATCGTTCATGAAGCTAGCCAGTTGTACAAATAGGAACGGGAATTCATGCCCCCAGCGGTTTCGCCAGTCCTGAATCAAGCCTGGGAAAAGCTGCCGATATTGATACGCCCGGTCCGTATTGGCTTCGCCTTGATACCAGATAACACCCTTTAGAGCATATGGAATGAGGGGGGCAATCATGCTGTTATACAGTGACGTCAGTGAGTTCTGACTGAATAAAAGATTCGGCGCTTTGGGCGCCTGGCGAGTGTCGATGCCTACCTCATATAACCAGGAGCCTGCCAGCGATAGCGTATCCTCTCCAACAGTAGCGAAAAGATCCTTCGGGTCACCGAAAAGTCCGCCACCACCGCCCGTATCGAGTATGCGAATGGCAATGGTATTTGTTCCAGCTTTGCTTAAGCTACCGGGAACGGTATACACGCGTTGAGCATCGAAAGGGCTGGTGCCTCCCACTTTATGGCCGTTGAACCAGGTGGAGTCTACATCGTCGATACGGGCCAGATGTAGAACGAGTGGCTTACCGGCCTGCTGATCACTCAGCGTAATCTGTCTACGCACCCAGACAACTCCATCAAAGTCGGGTAATGTGCCCGACTCCTCCCATCGGCCCGGCAGTTGCATCGATCGCCAGTTGGTAGTAGGCAGGTCAGCCGCTGACCAAGGGGAGGTTTTGTCAGTAAACCCCCGGTCAGCGACCGTATAGGTTCGCTGCCAATCGGCCAGTTTTCTGGCAAACGCCTGTTTAAGCTGCTCCAGTGAACCGCCTGGATTCTCTTCTACCGATGCGAGCTTAACGGCAAATTCCGGAAACGGGCGAAGGGCCGCTGGGCTCATCCAGGCTTCAATCTGTGTACCGCCCCAATCAGATGTAATGAGGCCAATGGGCACCTGGTACCGTTGATAGAGATCGCGGCCGAAGAAATAAGCTACCGCCGAAAATGTAACTACCGTCTGTGGGCTGCACAACCGCCAGCCGTCGCTAGAAACGTCGGCTAAAGGAGACGGTGAGATAGTGTCGCGCACGTCGAACAGACGAATCATCGGGTAGTTCGCGCTATCTATGTCATTTTTCGTATGGGGTAACAGTTGCTGCATCCGCCACTCCATATTCGACTGGCCCGATCCTAACCACACATCGCCCAGCAGAATATCGTTGATCACTAGCGTATTCTTCTTTCCCCGGATCGTCATGGTGTAAGGTCCACCAGCCGACATAGCCGGTAAGTCGAGTCGCCACTTTGTATCGGAACCGGCTTTGGTCGTAAAGGTTTTGCCCGAAAACTCGATAGTTACCCGTTCATCTGCGTCGGCCCAACCCCAAACCGGGATCGGCTGATCCCGTTGGAGAACCATGTGGTCACTTACAAGTCGGGGTAGCCGTACCTCGGCATGCGTGGTGACTAGGCAACTCAGTTGAATCAAACACGTTAAGAAAATACTCAACGATTGATACATATAAATAAAACAAGAAGAAAGTTTTGAGAAGCGACTATGAATAAAATGCTGTTTTAAACGGCCTTACCGTAAGGCCGTTTAAAACAGACCCAAAGGCATCAATAACCAGGATTTTGCTTTAAGCCCTTATTCAGATCCATCGCTTGAAGCGGGAAGGGGAACAACAGATTTTTCTCACTCACGTTAGGCCGACCGGCGGCTTTGTTTTCGCTTATAAGGCGACCCGTTCGAACCAGGTCGAAGAAACCGTGCCCTTCGAAGCAAAGCTCCATCTCGCGCTCGCGGTAAACAGCCTGCCGAAACGTATCCTTTGATAGACCTGACAGATTCGGTAAAGCGGCTATGTCTTCGGTACCATTAGGCCGGGTCCGGGCCCGCTTTCGAATCTGATTGATCGCATCGTAAGCCGCAACCGTTGGGCCGTTTACCTCGTTTTCGGCTTCTGCGAAAATCAGCAGGGCTTCTGCATATCGCATGATGGGGAAATTATTATCACCACTAAAGCAGACGTTTTCTTTGCCCCAGGCGATGTATTTCTTAATGAAGGGTCGGCTGTAGCTGATCGTCTTGTTGTCCGTTGTTACGTAGGATGTCATCATCGAAATCTCTTTGCGATATGTACTGGGGTAGTTGTCGAAGAATTGTTGCGACACCCCCGCCAACCCTTCGGCAAAACCACAGCCGGTTGTACCCGACGGACTCAGGATCGACTCAAACCAGGCACCCACGCGGAACATCTTGTACTGCGCAGATAAGATATGCTCGGCATTGTTTTTCTTGGCCGGATCAAATACATCCCGGTAGTCAGCCATGAGTTTGTATACTCCTAAGTCGATCACTTCTTTACTCTTGGCACGGGCCAGATCGAACTGCTTGAGTGTGAGATACACACGCGCCAGTTGAAGTTTTGCGGCTCCACGTGTAGCCCGACCTACTTCACTCGGCGGATAATCAACGGGTAGTGCTTTTTCGGCAAACTGAAGGTCTTCCAGAATCAGTTGATAAATCTGCTGCTTATCCGTACGGGGATTCGAAACGGCCACATTTAGGTCGACCGCAGGGTTTGTAACCAGGGGCACATCGCCAAAGAGCCGGACCAGGTTAAAATAATGAAGTGCCCGCATAAACCGGGCCTCGCCCAGGTACGCATCCCGCAGGTTCTTGTCCATGGTAATAGCCGGTACACGTTCGAGAATGAGGTTGGCCCGCTGAATACCGACATAGGCCCCACCATAGTAGTCCAGATACGCCAGCGTGGCATCATAGGAGAAGTTGTCGGTAGCCACCGTGTTCACATTGACCAGTCCATCCATGGCCGGAGTGGGCAAGTCAGCCAGGAAGTACAGCGAGACATTATACGCATTGCCGTTGATTAGTGTATTGTAGAGGCTATAAACGGCGGCTTTAGCTTCGTCGGCTGTCTTGAAAAAATTGTCTGGTGTGACAAAATCAAGGGGCTTTTCTTCCAGTGCACTCTTGCAGGAGTCTACTAGTACGAAGGATAAGAGTAACAGGAAAATTTGTTGTAGTCGTTTCATCGTGATCCAGTTGTAAATTGATGGGTCGATTGACTTTTATTAAAGACCTTTTTTGTGCTTAGAAAGACAGGTTTAGTCCGAAGACGAACCGCTTTTGCACAGGGTATGAGTACAGATCAATGCCCTGGAGGGCCTGCGCCTGTCCGGCGATATTAACTTCCGGATCGAAACCGGTATACTTGGTGAATGTTAACAGGTTCTGGCCTGTAGCGTATACACGCAGACCATTCAGCCAGGTAAGGCCCCATTGCCCCACTGGAAAGCGGTACGAGAGCGTAACGGTCCGCAGGCGCAGAAATGAACCATCTTCAACGAACCGGTTGGTCACAAAGAAATTAGTCGGGCTAACGCGTGGTATGGTGTTACTCGTGTTGGCCCCTGTCCATCGATTCGCCATCTCGCTAGTCGTATTAAACTGACCCGCAGAAGTTTCCAGGTTGTAGCGCGTCAGATTAACGACATTTACGTCGGCCACACCCTGTAGAAACACGTTCAGTTCCAGGTTCTTGTAGGAAATAGTATTGTTCAGACCAAACAGGTATTTAGGGATACCATGGCCCGTGATAGCACGGTCATCGCCATCGATCTTTCCATCGTTATTGAGGTCTTT
Source organism: Spirosoma panaciterrae DSM 21099 (assembly GCF_000374025.1). Classification (GTDB taxonomy): domain Bacteria; phylum Bacteroidota; class Bacteroidia; order Cytophagales; family Spirosomataceae; genus Spirosoma; species Spirosoma panaciterrae. The sequence goes on from NZ_KB893182.1 coordinate 84,076, forward strand.
GTAGCGAATGTCGCCAGGTTTATACACGCTAAAGCCGGGACCAGCGGCATTAATCTGGTCATTGGTCTGCCAGATTCCATCGGCAACATAGGTATAAAAAGAGCCGATCGGCTGCCCAGTTCGGATGACACTCAACCCATCAACGCCACCATTGGTATTGGGAAATAGACTCACCAGTATCTGGCGGCTACCATCTGGATTTGGTGTTGTACCATCGGGCAGGCTAATTACCCGATTCGTGTTAATAGACAAGTTGGCATCTGTAGTCCACCGAACAGCTCCCGTCAGGTTTTGGCTACTCAGGCTAAACTCAACTCCCTGGTTTCGCACCTGACCCAAATTCCGCCATTGGGTCTGAAATCCCGTTTCGAGTGGTACTGGTGTTTGAAATAATAGATCGGAGGTATTTTTAAGGTAATAGTCAGCCGTAGCAGTCAGGCGGTTATTCCAAAAACCCATATCCAAGCCTAAATCGAACTGGGCCGTTCGCTCCCAGCCTAGGTTCGGATTGTATAAATTACCTGTGGGGGCAAAACCTGTCACCTGGTCGCCACCCAGCACCTGTCCCCGGTCAGCTTGCAAGATTGGTAATGACCGGTAAGGCGGTATTTCCTGATTACCCGTTACTCCATAACTTGTTCGCAGCTTAAGATCGCTGAATGCCTTTGTTTTCTTAATAAATGATTCGTCACTAAGCCGCCATGCAAAGGCTCCTGAAGGGAAGAAACCATATTTACGACCATCACCAAACTTTGATGAGCCATCACTACGGGCTGTGAACGTGAACAGATACTTATCATCAAGACTGTAATTAAACCGACCGAAAAACGATTGAATCGTAAAATTGAAACTACCCGATGGAGCGTAATTTCGATCATTAGCACCCGCCGTTACGATATAGTACGAGGTAGCATCGGTTGGAAAACCGGATCGGCGAATGCCGTAATTCAGTACGCTTTGTCGTTGAAAAGAATTGCCTAATAAAGCCGTCAGACTGTGCCGAGTACCAATCTTACGGGTGTAAGTCAGGGTGTTTTCATTCAGCCAAGATACATTTTCGACGGTACTAATATTCGCAATTGAGTTTTCGTTTAAGCCCTCCAAGGTAGTTTTAGGCGAATAGCCACGACCTGTTGAGTAGGCTACATCAGCTCCCACCAGTACTTTACCCACCAGGCCTTCGATAAATTTAAATTCACCGTAAATGTTTCCCAGTGCGCGAGTGACAATGGTTTTGTCGGTCTTCTGATTACCAACGGCCACTGGGTTGTCGATCTGCGAGCTTTGCCCACCAATAGACGTACTTTGCTCCAGGAAGTAATTCCCGTTGGCATCGTAAACTGGATTGAAAGGCCGGGAGGCCAACGTTTGGTAGATGATGTCGCGCACGTCTCGGTCAGTACGGCTCAACGTCAGGCTGTTACCAAATTTGAAGCGCTGGCTAAAGGTTTTATCAAGGTTAAACCGCAACGACATTCGCTTAAAACCCGAGCCTGTCACAGCTCCTTTCTCATCATAATATTCACCCGACACAAGGTAATTCGTCGATTCGTTACCTCCAGAAAAACTGATGGCATGATTTTGTACCGTTCCTGTCTGGAAAACCTCTTTTTGCCAGTCGGTGTTGGTCGTCGGAATAGTCGGATAAGGCGTAACGGGGGGCGTCAGGCTCTGCCCAAAGCTGTTAGCGAGTGCTGCCAGTTGAGAACTATTCATCAAGTCGTAGCGACTACGAACCTGCTGAATGCCCACGTAGGAGTTGACGCTGATGCGGTTCTGCCCCGATTTGCCGCGCTTGGTGGTAATTAGAATAACCCCATTAGCCCCCCGGGCACCGTAGATCGCCGTGGCCGAAGCATCTTTGAGCACTTCAATGCTCTCAATGTCATTGGTGTTGATTGAGGCTAGTGCGTTACCTCCCGTACGTTCGCCCACACCTGATGGCGTTGCGTTATTGTCACTGTAGACCGGAAAGCCATCAATAACATAAAGCGGTTCGTTACCAGCATTGACTGAGTTAGATCCGCGAATACGAATCGTAACCCCACCACCGGGTGCCGACGAAGCCTGCGTCACCTGCAAACCAGCTACACGTCCCTGCAAAATCTGGTCACTTGAACTGACCGGTACGGCAAGAATATCGCGGCTTTTTACTGACGCAACGGAGCCCGTAATGTCACGTTTGTTCTGGGTGCCGTACCCCACCACTACCACTTCGCCTAACGTCTTATTATCGACGGCCAGGGTTAGGTTGAGCTGCGTACGGTTTCCTACGACGACTTCCTGGCTCAGGTACCCAATAAACGAGAAGATGAGTGTGCTGTTGGGGTTCGGTACATCGAGTTTATAGCGGCCCTTTAGATCCGTCGTTGTTCCCTTTGCCGTCCCTTTCAGGACGACACTAACTCCCGCCAAAGCTGCCCCGTTTTCGTCGTTTACTGTTCCAGATATAGTGACGTCTGTAGGTGCTTCAGTGGTTTCGGTTAGTTGGAGCCCTCCGGAAGGCTCTTGACCGTTTCCCAGCCCACTGGTCCGAATTAATATAATCTGATTGTTGCGAACAACCTCATAGGAAATGTGACGGGGCGGAAGGACCCTTTTGAGAACCGACTCTATTGTTTCGTTACTAACGGCAAGGGTTAGTTTATCACCTGAGGAGATTACATCCCGCTGGTAGGAGAAAGCGACTTTAGCCTGACGTTCAATGGATTGTAGCAAAGATTTGAGGCTAGCATTCTGTGCCTGCAAGGTTACCCTTTCCTGTAGGCACTCCTGTGCCGACACGGGTACTGCCCGGCAAAAGCCAGCCAGCAAGCCCATGAGTGCGAGTTGTACGGCCGTGATTTTCATTATACCGAAAATTGCTTTTCTGGTAAGAAAATTTGACATAGATTTAGGTGTTTTTGTTGTGATAAGACAAAACAGTAGCTTCCGATTGCGGTCCAGGCATCGGGAACTTAGAGGAGGGAGACTATGTGGCAACATGGTTTCCCTTTTTCGTAAAAAGACGGGAGAGTAATTAATGCTTCATGGCAAACGATTGGTTAAGGTTTCATTGGTCAGGAACAATTATTGACACCCTTTTGATTCGAGAACAATCTGAGCATCAACTTCTTTGTAGGTAGCTCCGATCACTTTACAGATAAGGTCCAGTTTATCGTACAGTGACTCGTCACCCATCTTCGTGGTGATGACACAATTGGCCAGCACGTCTTCATTATAAATAATATCAACCCCATATCGCTTTTCGATGGCTTTTAGTACCGTTGGCACAGGCACTTCATCGAAGCGAACCACGGACTCTGCTTTCTCCGCCGTTGGCAAGGGGAGCGGTTGTTCGACTAACCGACGAGTTAGATTCTCGGTTTGCCGACTGAAAACAGCCTGCTGATTTGGCTCCAGCACCAGTCCAGTTGTTTCTGGATCAATTACATTTACCCGAGGCTGCTTAAAGACAGATACCCGGCCAGTTCGAACGTTGACCAGCACCTGCTTGTCTTGCTCATAGGCCCGTACCCAGAAGCTCGTCCCGAGTACTTTAGTCACTAACTCATTAGCATATACGTAAAACGGCCGACTGGGGTCTTTGGCTATGTCAAAAAAAGCCTCTCCGCTCAGAAGAACCCGGCGTCTATCTTTTGTAAAATGACTCGGGTAACTAATCTTGCTATGCTTCGTCAAGGTAATGGCACTACCGTCTTCTAAAGAAATGCGAAGTGGTTTTTCACCGTCGTTAACTCGTTCAATAAGCGGCTGCTGATCGTTGACGGAGGCAACCAAATCGCGATAGGTTACCGAATGGCTATCGTAATTCCTCCAGACAAACCAACTAATTCCTATTAATAAAGCAATGCTCGCGGCCCAGCGCCAAGTGGATCGCTGCCACCAATTCTGGACAACAATAGGCTCGTTTACCTCAACCGGAGTATCTTCCATAGCAACCTGAATACGCGACCAAACGGCCTGTTGATCCAGAGTAGGTAGATCGGTCTGCTCAGCAGCACTAATTTTATGAATCAACTGGCGGGCCTGGGCTACCGTTACTTGCTGATAGGCGTTTTGTTCAAGGAACGATTGCCAGAACGACTCGTTTTCTCCGAATAGAGCCCATCGGATGAACGAATCATCGTTTAGAAAATCCAGCAGTTGATTGTAATGATATTGCATCTTGATGTGAAGCAGACCTTTTATCTATACAGGTAAGGATTCGCCAAAAAACTAATCATTGCTATTAAGTTTTTTTTGCCCTGAGTTCATAAGAGCCCGAATACGGACTTATAAGTCTTTGACTAGTAGAAGGTTTTTCGCAAAAAGGTCGATAAGAATACTGAAGCTCCTACCGACCTTACCCTTTACGCTGTCGATTATGTTATTAAATATCACTTTATACGGCTGTTGCAACCTCCTGCCATAAGTAATGACTCGTCAAAAAGAAGGAACTGTAATCCGTATGGTCAATACCTACTTCGAGCGTCTGAACAGGTTTTATATACTCCTAAATGTATACCCCCTACTTTACCAGCACTTCCCTCGCCATTGATTTTACATTTACCATATTCGATACGAGCTTGGTGAAGCTTACAATTGTGCCAACAAGTTTTTGTATTTAGGAGAACCTTGCAATAAGTACGCTTCATCTGTAGAGGTACACTATTTTCGCAGAACTAACTATCCATACAACAAATTTTGTTGTAAGAAAACTACTTATACCAAATAGCGGCCTTAAGAATAGCAAAAGTCACCTATTTTGTAAATTAGATGTACTTGTTTCACTTAAGAAGTAATAGGAGTAATATTGCCTTGGCGGCTTTAAGCGTTATGCGGAGTGCGGTGTATGATTTGGAGATGAGGTTGTTTACAGCCTGTTTGGTCAGCCCCATTACTTGGGCAATTTCATCAAGGCTCAGCCCTTGGTAAAAACGAAGATGAATCACTTCTCGTTGCCGGTTCGTTAAGGTGGCAATTGCGGCCTGCACAGAGTAGGTTTCAGCCAGAAGCGTTTCCTGCTCAATGGATTGTTGTTCAATGGATGGATGAACCAGTAGGTCTAAAAAATTGCCTATATCTTCAGAACTTTCGAAGACATCGTGACGGGCGTTACGGATCAGTTGATTACGTAAGGCCCGGAAAAAATAAAATTTGACTTGTTCGACATCACTTAAATGTTCCCTGCGTCGCCATAGATCGATGAAAACGTCCTGAATAGCATCTTCGACTACTGCTTTTTGAGGAGTCAACCGATATCCATAATGGCTCAGCGCTTTAAAGTGACGATTGTACAACAACTCATAGGCTGCCTTATCGCCCGCTTTAAACGCCTTCCATAATTGCGCGTCCGACTGACCTGTAGTCAATGTTTTCTTGAATTTTTTCTATTTTATGTAAAGAAAGATAAAAACCTCGAATAAGACAACGGTCAACTTTTTCCCGGACGATGCAAAGATTGTAAGGTATACGCGTTCATGACTACTGATCTATCGTCTGTAGCTGTTCTTCACCTCGGTACGTGTACAGCGTTTTGAAAAACCGCTGCTGGCAGTTGGTTATTTTATTACCAATTTCGCGGTCGTATACACCCTGGCGGGATAGCTTCAAGTCATCATTGAAAATAGCTGTCACTATTTCTCCTGCTAAGTCGTCTAACTCCGTCTTTAGGGCTTCATAAGTTGGGCCATGAATAAACAGAATACGCTCCAGAAAATTAGTTCTGAGAAGAGCAAGTGCTTCTTTATAGGCTTTCGATAGACGGTCCTTTTCTTCTTCAGATAATTCCGCAGAACGAATCGTTGATTTCTGTTTATGTAACTCATCAAACGTTAAATACACTAAGAAGATGTTGGGAAATTACTTTTGGCGATAAGCATCAATTCGCTGTAACATGATTTGAATATTGGCTAAATACAGCCAATTGACCGAAGAGAATACGGTATGCTCGTGGTCTTTCACGATACGCCGGAAGAAATTAGTCCATGCAATACTTCTTTCCACTACCCACCGCTTAGCTACCGGCACAAACCCTTGAGCTGATTCAGGTCGGGAGGCCTTCTCAAACTCAATACTCCATTGGGTCAGTTCGTTGGCAAAGATTCCATTATAGGATTGATCACCAAAAACTTTTTCCAGCCGCTCCCCAGCCCGCCACAGTATTGACGATATAAGTTGTTTGCCGAGTTGGCCATCCGCTTGATTAGCAGCATCCACATCGGTGGCCCAGAGTCGTCCCTGGGTATCAACGACAAAGGTTCGTTTTCGCCCGTTGACTCGCTTATGAGGGTCCGTACCCCGGTAATTGCCAATCATAGGTGAGAGCTTAATCGACTGTGAGTCAATACATAACACAGAGGGATAGGTTTCGCGACTATTGTTAACCCGATCCAGTTGATTCAGGGCTGCATTGATATGTTCGAAGGTGCCCTTGTTCTTCCATTGGTCGAAGTAATAATAAACGGCCTGCCAATGGGGCCAGCCGGGAGGCAGGTTTCGCCATTGGCATCCGGTGCGCAACAGCCATAAAATGGCATCTACCATTTGCCGAAGGTCATGTTTACGCTTGCGCTGAAGATTAAAAAAAGGCGATATTGTTGCCCACTGGTAGTCGGTCAGTGGTTGCCACTGCGTTGTCATTACTTTGTTTCTTGGTCGATACAAAGTTGACGCGACTACCAGCCCTTTTCAATTCCCCAACATGTTCTAAGTCAAGCTTATTTCGCACAATATCGGGGTACCATTCGAGCCTGATCGTTTGCTGCCTTAACCGTTCTACCTCTATACTAACAAGTCTATCTTTTTCTTTTTGTTCGGCAGCAGCTTTTCGGTTTTGGCGTTGCTGAATAATATATGTAAGTACGGTAAACAGAAGCACAATTAGTGCAATGATATCGTTGGTCCAGTCAGCCCCAGGCAGTTTATCAACAAAAGAGCCAGAACTTGGTTGGCTCTGGCTTGTTGATAAAATAGAGGTGCTGATGGGCTGTTTAGGCTGCAAGGGCATTCTCTTCAGTTAGTATGCGGTCAATAGCTTCTTCTAAATCATCGGTAACGTCGTAGCGCTGGGCCTTCGTAAATTCTACACGTGTTAAAAAGCCTTCACGCCCGTAAGCACGCACAGCATTTATCAGGAACTCTTCGAGAAAAGATGGATTAATTGACCGGACTTGTTCCGGTATCACAATGATCAATTTATCAGCAGAAGCTATCCGTTCATCAATTCTTACGGACTTCTATGCCCCGATACCGTCCTGTAAATACCTTCGCACCTGGTGTAAGGTATTCACCAAGAATAATTCTATCTACCATGGGATGATTGATTCGGTTGTTGTATTGGGGCCGTATTTCCCGGTTTTATGCAAATTTTGGCAGAAAGCATGGTACCAGGGAAGTAATCGGGTACAAATTTAACTAATTTTTTGTCAGGTTGTTCTTCAATATCGCCTGTCTGATTAAAAGGCATTACCTTAAACCGATGGGTTTTACCGTCTCGTATAATCTCCTTTGTCTCAATTTGATAGCTTCCATCAAAAATGATACGAGTATTGCCTGATATAATTGTCATACTCGACAAATTATCGTATTCCGTATCACCTTTTAAGCTGAAAAAGCTGTCTATAAAACGGATTGAGCCATTGCCTCGTTTCCAGTCTTTATGACTGGTTACGCCTTCCTGAAGAGCATATAACGTCCACAGGGTTTCTTCTTCAAACTCGGCTTTGGAGAACCATCTTTTTCGGGTGTAAGTTTCCGAAAGGCGTTGCATTTGCTTGACAACCGTTTGGTTAGGGCATTTGGGATCTTTGAATTTTTCATAAATCGTATCCCCGAAATTCATAATTACCAGTTGTAAAATGCCGAGTATACCTTCTTCCTGGGGTTGTTCATGAAAGTACCCTATTGAGTAGAGGTAATCAGTGGTTGCGTGTTCACTGGCTGTATGTCGTCAAATGGAAGTGGACATAACTAAGGTGGCTTGGGTGAGACAACCGGGGTGCCGATGCGATTACTGAATTGTATCTTTCACCGCTTATTTATCCACTCTCATTTGACGACATACAGTGCATTTGACGACATACAGTGCATTGGCAGTACAGAGTAGACCTATTTGTTCAGCCTGTACGATTGGTGACGATTAGCTTTTCTGACCAGCCTGTTCGATCTGTTCCGTTTGTGCATGGCCCTCCGGAATGGGTGGGGCTAGCATGGGCTCGTCGCCCACGGGCTGCGCTTTGATTTCCCGAAACTCGCTCTTGCCATCTATCGACGGGCCTTGGGTCCACCTCCGATTCTGTCCGGCCGATCGGGAGTCGGGGTCAATGTTAGTATCCACAAAGGCGTAGCTGAACTCCTGATGTTCCTGGCTTTGTGGGAAACTGTTCGGAATAGGCAATACACCCCGAATATCGCCATGCCCCAACTCTTCCAGTACAGCCAGCCATTGCTGCTGGTGCATGGTATCGCGAGCGATCAGAAAAGCCAGCATGTCTTTCATGCCTGCATCGTCCGTCATTTCGTAAAGCCGCGTGGCCAGCGTACGTCCGGTAGATTCGGCCATTACATTGGCAAACATATCGGACGCTATGTTGCCGGAGCTTACTACCCAGGAGCCATTGAAGGGAACCCCATTGGCATCGGCCGCCAGTGCGCCCATACCACCCGACAGAAAGTGTCGGGGATCTCCACCACCAATAATTTTTTCCATCAGTGGATCGTCACCAACAATTGATTCGATGACACTGCTATGAGCGCCCTGAAGGTTCAGGCAAACGGCTGTAGCCAGCATTTCGATATGGGCCATTTCTTCGGTGCCAGTATTGAGTAGCATATCCCGATAACGGACGGGACCTCGTGCATTCCAGGCCTGGAACAGGTATTGCAGGCAGACTCTAATCTCTCCTTCAATGCCTCCTATGGCTTGCTGAAGGGCGCGGGCGAACTGAGGATTAGGTTTGTCGACCTTAACGGTGTACTGGAGTTTTTTGTCGTGATAAAACATAAAAAATAGAGGGTTTATTAGCTCGTCTCTGGCCCATATCATGAGCAAAAGGAGCGTCTGAACCAGCCTTTTTATCAATCGATAAACGGCATTGGTATTGCCTTACCAACGCCCTTTGAACAGCCAGTGGCTTTAAAATAAAAGGCAGAGTGAGCGAACGGCCGGTGAGCTTTTAAGTGTCCGTTTCCGAAATAGACACGCCCCGTTTCCTTACTCGTTTGGCCGAGTCTGGCTACTCCCACCGACAAACGAGTTGGTATAAACAGTCCCAATCAATTAATCGTAGCAAAACATCCGTATGCTAGCCATGAATTATCGGGGCCCTCGACGGGTCCGTATTGACTCAAAACCGTATCCCGAAATCAAACACCCGGAAGATGCCATCGTGCGGGTGACCCGCTCCTGCATTTGTGGGTCTGATTTGCATTTGTACAACGGCAATGTGCCGGATACACGCGTTGGTTCCACATTCGGACATGAATTTATTGGTATTGTCGAGGAAATCGGCTCCGACGTACATAAGCTCAAAGTTGGCGATCAGGTACTGGTTCCCTTCAATATTGCCTGTGGCAAGTGCTCTTTCTGTCAGCAGGGGTTGTACGGCAACTGCCATGAATCGAATACCGAGGCCACGGCCGTAGGCGGCATCTTTGGATATTCGCATACGGCGGGGGGATTCGATGGTGGCCAGGCCGAATTTGTGCGGGTTCCTTATGCCAATTTCGGCCCTACGGTTATCCCACCAGGTATGGACCCCGACGATGCCGTTCTGCTGACGGATGTAGTCCCAACAGGTTACCAGGCTGCTGAAATGGGAGGGATTCAACCCGGCGATACTGTTGTGGTATTTGGTGCCGGACCAGTAGGCATTATGGCCGCTCGCTGTTCGTGGTTATTTGGTGCCGGGCGCGTCATTGTCATTGACCAGGTTGATTATCGTCTGGAGTTTGTCCGAAATTATGCGCCCTGCGAAGCCTACAATTTCAAAGAAATGGATGACCCGGTGGTGTTTATCAAAAAAATGACGGACTGGCTGGGGGTTGATGTTTGTATCGATGCGGTTGGGGCCGAAGCTGCGGGAAGCGCCCTACAGACCATTACCGGGCGAAAATTGTTGATTCAGGCCGGTTCGGCAACGGCGCTTCACTGGGCTATCAATTCCGATAAAAAAGGATGAATTGTGTCGGTAGTGGGGGTATATGGCCCAACGGATAATCTGGTTCCGATTGGTAATGTAGTGAATAAAGGACTTACCATCCGGGCGAACCAGGCTTCAGTAAAACGGCTTCTGCCTCGGCTCATCGACCATGTCCAAAATGGCATTTTGAACCCTAAAGCCCTGATTACTCACCGGGTGCCTCTGGAAGACATTGCCGATGCGTATAACATCTTTGCCAATAAACTCGACAACTGCATTAAACCCGTTCTGATGCCGCCTTCGGCTCGAAGCTAACGTACAACTCCTATGGAAACTATCGAAACATTAGCCGGTAAGTATACACATATCCGGGGCTGGGGCATCGATGCCGACCCCAAAAATGACCCAACCTACCCCATTAAGAATCGGACCGATGCCGAACAACGAGGGTACTCATGGGAGCGCCCCTCACAACAACCCATTGACACGGAGGTACTTCGCTCGATTGAACGCCCAAACGTGAGCGCGGTTTTCGGAACGTCTGTTCCTCCGACAGGACTTAGCGGACAGATTCGTCGATTTGCCTTTCGATTCAGTGAGTCGGAATATGGGCATTGGTTACCCTTGCTGCTGGCCGATCGGGTCAACGTGGTAGAGGGCTTTATCGATGATGTCAGACAAGGGCGCGTGCCTAACATTTTTGCTGAAAAGGGGATGCTGGCCGATTGGAAATACAATCGAAAAGGTCTGCTTCAGCAAGTGTTGATCGGTGCTGTGGTAACCACTACTGTACTGACGATCCTGTCCAGAAACAGGAGTCCCCGACGAGCGTAAAATAAACTTTATAGCCAGCACAAACGATCGCATGAAACAGGTACAACCAATGCCCTTCGGTCATTTCTATAAAAACGATCTCTAAGTCAGGTTAACAGTAAGGTATTTTGCTGAACGTGAGGATAGAGTCGATAAAAAGCGAAGGCATCGATAACGGGCGAATTAGGGATTTCTCTGATCATGAGGAGGCCAAAAAACGCGGCAAGCACCGATCATACGGATGCTTGCCGCGTGTCTAAACTGGGCGTCAGGCCAGGTTAGATTCGCTTCTCCAGATCGGGTTTAAACGGTTGATTATAGTGTCGTTTGCCTGTCGTTTTATATAACGCATTGGCCACGGCACCAAATACAGGAGGGAATGGTGGCTCCCCTAAACCCGTGGGGTCAATATCATTCTCGACAAAGTGAACTTCGATCTGTTTGGGGGCTTCGTTATGACGAATGATACGGTAATTATGGAAATTGCTTTGTTCGGCAGCACCGGCCTTATGGGTCAGGGCTCCGTAAAATGCATTCCCGATTCCGTCAACCACCGCTCCCTGGACCATATTTTTGGCTGATTCCGGGTTGATGACAATGCCGCAATCCATGGCGCTGAATACCCGTTCCACATACGGTACACCATTGCGGGTGATCATATCGACTACATGGGCGGCATAGGAGTTATGGCAGAAGTAAGCGGCCACTCCCCGGTTGTATGTCTCGTTGCCCGGTTTGTTCCATCCCGATTTGTCGCGTACCAGGTTAAGTACACCCGCATATCGATCGGGGTCATACTCATTGTTTTTGCCGACCGGGGCCTCCTTGGCCCGTTTTAAAAGTTCGAGCCGGAATTCAATGGGGTCTTTGCCCATGGCTTCGGCCAGTTCGTCCAGAAAAGACTGTTCGGCAGCTGCGTTGAAGTTGGAACGGGGTGCCCGGAAAGCACCAATGGTGATATTGGATGGAATCTGCCAGCCTTCGGCCAGGTAATTATCCACCGCTCCGGCCGGAAATCGATTGGCATGAATGGGGTGCTCGGGTATGCCGCCCCCTTTTACATGGAAGGCAATCAGGTTTTTATTCGCGTCTAAAGCGGCCCGATACGTAGCGGTATACATCGGCCGATAGATGCCGTAGGTCATGTCGTCTTCCCGAGTGTACATTAGCTTGATGGGGGCTTTGGCTTTTCTGGAGATCAGGGCTGCTTCTACCAGATAATGCGAATAAGCCCGTCGGCCAAATCCGCCCCCCATCCGGGTCATCTGAATCTCGATTTTGTCGGCTGGTAGCCCCAATCGTTTGACGAGAGTTTGCTCGGCTACGCCCGGCGCCTGTAGTGGACCTGCCAAAAGGGCTTTTTCGTCGGTCACATGGGCAAAGAAGTTCATCGGCTCCATCGTGTTGTGCGCCAGAAAAGGAGCCGTGTAAGTCCGCTCTATAATTTGCGCTGCATTTTTGAAGGCCGTGTCCGGGTCACCGTCTTTTCGGAGCTGCGTGGCTGGTTTTTGCGCCCATTCCTTCATTTTTTGTAGGTGTGAGGTCGAGCTTTCCAGACCGGCCGGTGTTATTTCCTCTACCTTACGCCCGAATGCGTTCATGGTTTCTCGAAGTTCAGGGGCTGGCTCCCATTGGACCTTCAGCTTTTTGCGGGCATTCATAACCTCCCAGGTGGTTTTGCCTACTACGACAAGAGCCTCATTGAATGACCGGGTTTCGAAAGCGCCCCGTTCAGAGCCTTCTTCAAAAAGCGTAATCGTGAAAACGTCTTTAATACCCGGCATTTTCAGCGTTTGGGAGGCATCAAACGATTTTAATTTCATACCGAAAGCGGGTGGATGCTGAATCATGGCGATCAGCATACCCTCCTGTCGGTAGTCCAGCCCGAACAACGGTTTGCCTGTTACGACTTTGAGTCCTTCAACATTTTTCTTCGAGTTTCTGACAATACTAAACGCTTTGGGGGATTTGAACGTAACGGCTTTGGGTATAGGGAGGTCGGCAGCTTTGGAGGCCAGTTCACCGTAGGTGGCCGATTTCCCGGATTTCTCGTGGTAGAGCTTCCCGGCTTTGGTCGTTATCTCTTCAACGGGCACCTGCCAGCTTTGGGCAGCGGCTTCCCGCAGCATTTGCCGGGCCGAAGCCCCTGCGGTTCGTAACGGCTTCCAGTACGATCTGACGGACTGGCTTCCACCCGTAAATTGAGAGCCAAATTTGACGTTATCGTGCGGGGCTATCTCGACCACCACCTGCTGCCAGTCGGCATCCAGCTCTTCGGCAATGATCATCGGAAGGGATGTCATCACGTTCTGGCCAAACTCAGGATTGGGACACATGAGCTTCACGACATTGTCGGGGGTAATTTTGATGTAGCCCGTAAGCAGGACGCCCTGATCGGGCAGGTTCAGAGCCTGTACTTTGTCGGCAGGTTTAAAACTGGATAGCCAGCTAATACTGAGCATCATGCCACCGCCCGAAAGCAGTGAAGCCTTCAGAAAAGAACGTCGGTTATAAGTCGTTTTTGTGTTTTCCATGGTAAGGTTCTGTTTGCGCGTTGAGGCACCTGATTACTTCCGGGCGGCTGATTTAATGGCTTCTTTGATGCGGAGGTAAGTACCACATCGGCAGATATTACCACTCATGGCCGCATCGATGTCGGCATCGCTTGGGTTCGGATTGGTTTTGAGCAGAGAGGCTGCGCTCATGATTTGTCCTGCCTGGCAGTAGCCACACTGGGCTACATCCTGTTCGAGCCAGGCTTTTTGTACGGGATGGTCGCCATTGGCCGAAAGCCCTTCGATGGTGGTAACGGCCTGATTGCCTACTACAGAAATGGGTAGCTGACAGGAGCGAACGGCGGTCCCATCCAGGTGAACCGTACAGGCGCCACACTGAGCCATGCCGCAACCGTATTTGGTGCCTGTCAGGTCGAGGTGGTCGCGCAGGACCCAAAGCATGGGCGTCGATGGATCTACATCGACCTGCCTGCTTTTTCCGTTGATTTTTAAACTGAATTTTGCCAATGTGTGTACGAGTTTAAGGGGTATCGATTACTTGTTTTTGAACTTCATTGGACTGACCTGCATATGCTTTTTGAAGAAGTTGTTGAAGTGGGTTACTTCTGCAAAGCCTAGCGCATAGGCGATGTCTGACACGGTCCAGCTGCTATGTTTCAGCAGCATTTTAGACTCCTGTAGAATCCGCTCGCCAATGAGCTGCGAGGTCGTTTTCTGCGTGGTGAGCCGCACGGCCCGGTTTAAGTGATTTACATGCACATTCAACTGAGACGCAAAAGCAGAAGGCGATCGAAAAGCTACCTGCTGGTGGGTGTCGTCGAGCTGAAATTGCCGCTCCAGCAATTCCAGAAATAGCGTTGCAATTCGCTCAGAGGCATGGGTTGTCTGTTTCGTAAAGGTCGATGTTGGCTGCATCTTCATCGCAAAATGGAGCAGCTCGAACACCAGGTTGCGCAGCACATCGTATTTATGAATGTAATCGGAACGAATTTCGGTAAACATACGCTCGAAAATCGGGCGAAGCTGCTCCACCTGTTCATCCATTAGCTCAAAGACGTGCGTGCCATTGGGCTGAAACACGTCGTACTGACTCAGATTGCCAAACTGGCTGAAAAAATGGCGATTGAAGATGCAGTAATACCCTTCCCGAACGGTATCCAGATGTTCCCATTTGTACGGAATATGCGGATTGGAGAAAGTAAGAGCCTGTTTTTTTACGGTTACTACTTTATCCGCATAATGGACCTGACTATTGCCGATCACGAGCATGACCTTGTAATACTCGCGTCGTTTGTAAGGTACTGGCTTCGCTTTCCCATCCACCAGTGGTTCCAGACGGAATACGTTGAAATGCCCAATCTCATGCCGAATGGGATCAGGTATCCATTGGAAAGTGGCCTCATCAAACTTTCGTTTGTATAATTCGTCTATCGTTTCGATGTCATTCATCCGTATCGCCTGCCGTTAAGATGGCTACTATGCGCATTTGGCTTTTCGGCCTGGAACAGTTGTTAAGTAGCTTACGAATTTACTTAAGGTGCTTGTTAGCAGTACGTTACTTATAAAGTGGGTTCCCTCTAGGGCCTACTAGTTTTTCGGCCAGGTCCAGCCTGATTTTGACGGCTAAGTTACCCATATACAGCCTGCTGATCTTACTACATTCAAATAAGAAATTACAAAATTCAAACAATCTGATCGCCCGTTATCTGTACATGCGTAGGTTGGTTTACCTAATGTAAACCAATGGACGAACTGATTCGCTATACTGAAAATTAGACGAATAACCGATAACGGCTCTTACAAAACATGCTGCTTAGAAGTAATGCAGTTTGTCGAAAAGAAAGTATGGCTTACCGGGATATTCTGTACAGCGTAATTCGGTAAAACCGTGTCTGGCGGTTGTTGATATTATGCTAATTTTTCTGAAACGATTGATGAAATTAACGGCGGTTCTTCCTTTTAGAAGGCAGAGGCTGGTCGACAGCCCGACATTTCATACCTACTGATTTTATGATGCGCCTGAGTCAAAAAGGAGTCATTTCTGGACTGGTTATAAGTAGTACCCTTGTCGTCGGTATGGTGATGAGTGATGGCCCGATCACAACAGGGAAGGACTGGCCCAACTATGGAGGCAATAAAGCCGGGAATCGCTATTCGCCACTGACTCAGATCAATACTCAAAACGTAGCAAGCTTAGCGGTAGCCTGGATGTACGATGCTTCTGAAAAGCCGGACGCTAACGGCCGTCGGCCTGAGCGGGCTATTCAATGTCAGCCTATTGTGGTAGATGGGATTCTATACGGGACTACGCCCGATCTGAATCTGTTTGCCCTGAAGGCTGGGACTGGTGAGCCACTCTGGCGGTTCGAACCATCGCCTAATGACCGACGTAATTCCAATCGGGGGGTGGTGTACTGGCAGAGCGGGTCCGACAAACGGATACTATACACGGTTGGATCAAGTCTGTATGCGGTCAATGCTGAAACGGGTAAATCCATAGCCAGTTTTGGTAGGGAAGGGAAAGCTGATTTACACGAAGGGCTGCAAACGAATCTGGACCATGATGTGAGCAAACTATCGGTCAATGCTACTTCGCCGGGAATCGTATATCGTAATACGTTTATTATTGGGTCGAGTGTATCCGAATCGGGTGACGCGGCTCCCGGCCATATCCGGGCTTTCGATGTGGTTACGGGCAAACTCAAGTGGGTGTTTCACACGATTCCGCAACCAGGCGAGTTCGGGTATGATACCTGGCCCAAAGAGGCTTACCAGAAAATCGGGGCTGTCAATAACTGGAGTGGAATGGTTCTCGACGAAAAAAGAGGGGTCGTGTATTTCGGAACGGGCTCACCTGCATCCGATTTTTACGGGGGCGATCGCAAAGGCCAGAACCTGTTTGCCAATTGCATTATGGCGCTGGATGCCGAAACGGGCAAGATGAAATGGTATTACCAGACCATCCACCACGACCTCTGGGATCGGGACCATCCTTGCCCACCCAACCTGATCACACTCACCCGCCCTGGCCCCGATGGCCGACCCCGGCGGGTGGATGCCGTGGTGCAGACCACCAAAGATGGGCTGGTATATGTCCTGAACCGGGATACAGGAACGTCCCTGTTTCCGGTAGATGAGCGGAAAGTTCCGATCGACGGCTTACCTGGCGAACATCCCTGGCCGACGCAGAAATTTCCCCGTAAGCCACTGCCGCTAACCCGGCAGGTGTATACCGAGGCCGATATTACCGACCTATCGCCAGAAGCGCATGCGTATGTAAAAGAGCGGTATCTTCAGCTAAAAACGGACAATAAATTTGCGCTACCCTCAGAAAAAGGTACGCTGCTGTTTGGGTACAGTGGTGGGGCCGAATGGGGCGGTAATGCCATCGACCCGTCGGGGGTTCTTTACCAGAACGTAAACGAAGATCCCTGGGAATTGATTATGACCAAACGGGCCGATCTGACGCAACGCAATACCCCCGTTACGGCTGGTAATGCCCTATACGTCGCGAATTGTGCCACCTGTCATGGGCAGGATCGACGTGGGAGTGGGCCTGAACTACCGTCGCTCATCGACATTGGGAAAAAGCGGTCGGCAGATGATATTAAAACCTTGCTAAAAACCGGCAGTGGTCGGATGCCTTCTTTCGGTCATTTGTCGGAGAAAGACCGGGATGCACTCGTCCGTTTCCTGCTGAATACCGAAAGCGGGGCGGCTAAAGTAGCGCAGGCTTCGGCTACTCCTGCCGCTGCTGGAAGCAAAAATGGGTTTCCGTATGTACCCACCTATGTTAGCAAGGTGTGGCAACGCTTTACTGACAAAGAAGGGTATCCGGGCATCAAACCACCCTGGGGCACGTTGAACGCCATTGACCTGAACACGGGCGATTATCTCTGGCGAGTTCCATTGGGCGAATATCCCGAACTGGCAAAGAAAGGCATTCCTACCACCGGAACCGATAGCTATGGCGGGCCATTGGTCACGGCAGGGGGATTGGTATTTATTGCCGGAACGAAGGACGAGAAGATTCGGGCTTTCGACAAGAAAACGGGCAAGGTTGTTTGGGAATACCAGCTTCCAGCGGGTGGCTTTGCCACACCCATCAGTTACGAGGTGAACGGCAAACAGTTCGTCGTCATTGCCGCCGGGGGAGGCAGAGGCCAGAAAATCGGAGGAAACTACATTGCCTTTGCTCTGAAGTAGTCTTCGTATTTCTTAAGAAGTTGTTGGAGTGTATAGAACGCTAAGCTGAACGGTATGTTTTTATCCTGCTTATATGGTTAAGGGCTGAAAAACAACTCGTTTAGCGTATTTCAACCGGGCGTTTTGTTCTGCTGACTCAGGAAACCTACGCTCCGGCGGCTTCCTGAGTCAGCAGAACAAAATTCTAATGAACTCAAGTAGTTCATTGGGCTACTAGCGGGCATATTTTGCCTGCATCGACCGGATAAACGTCAGTCCCTTTTCGGCAATGTCCCAGGGACTGCTGAACTCCCGCCAGACGTTGATTGAATTGGCAAAATCAATATCGTTGCGGGTAAAGGCTTCGATGGTCATCCAGCCCTGATAGTCGATTTCGGCCAGGGTTCGGAAGGTATCGTCCCAGGGAATATGTCCATCGCCGGGTGTACCCCGGTCGTTTTCGCTGATGTGCACATGCGCCAGATACGGAGCGATCGTCCGAATCGCATCCGGGAAGCGTTTTTCTTCCATGTTGGCGTGGTGCGTATCGAACATGGCCCGTACATTCGGATGATCGGCCCGACGGACCAGCTCGGCTAGTTGATCCATCGTATTGCACAGGTAGCATTCAAAGCGATTCAGGGCTTCGGGGGCCAGAATAATGCCTGCCTGCCGGGCATACTCGCCTACCGTGTGCAGCACTTCGGCGCTACGGTCATACTCCTCCGACTGGGGCTCGCGACGGGTAAAGGTCGCGAAAGCCGAATGGAATGGCCCACAAATGACCGAGGCTCCCATGGCATGTGCCCGATCGACTACGCCTTTTAAGTGTTCGATAGCTTGTTGGCGGATAATGGCCGAGTCGCTGGCGGGATTGGTATCGGGGCCAACCACTGTTACGCAGGTACTTTGCAGACCCGTTTGCTTTAAATGATCGCCAAACTTCTGGTAGACCGCTACATCCTGCGTATCCACAAAACATTCAACCCCATCGTAACCAATCGTTTTCAGCCGGTCGGCAATAGGATTCATTTGTTCGGAAATGGCAGCCGTCCAGACGAGTAGGTTAAAGCCGACGGGCGATAGCGATCGGGTCGTAGAAGCGGGTGATTGATCGGATAATGACATAGGATAAAGGGGGATAAATCAGGTTTTTATTTCTCCAGCGGATGCGCTTTCAGTAGCTGAGCGGGGGTATAAAAATCCTTTTTTTGCTGCGTCGCTAATCGGACTTTTTTGACGGTTTCGGGCAGGATTGCCGACGCTTTGTTGCCAAACGAGTTTCGCACGTAGGTGAGTACGGCGGCTACTTCTTTATCGTTCAATAAACCACCAAAAGGGGTCATGGGTACCTGGCCGGGATAGTTTTTGCCCGCGACCTCAATGGGCCCCATCAATCCCTTCAGGGCGATTTTGATCAGGCGATCTTCGCTGCCCGTTACCCAATTGGTGCCCGTCAGTGGCGGAAAACCCGACGCGGCCAGGCCTTTGCCATCGGCCTGGTGGCAGGTGATGCAGTAGCCTTCCTTGGCGAAAATTTGCCGCCCCTGGGTGTACAGATCCAGTTCCTGCCCTTTCAGGTTGGAGGTCACCGTGATCTCTTTTTTCTTTTTGACATTTTCGCCTTTCAGGTGCGCTACCGCCGTTTCGTAGGCAGGCGTCATCCAGTCGTCCAGTGGTTTTTTAGCGGCCTCGGTCAGAATGGGCAAGCCTTTTTCCTTACCGATCCAGGAAGCGGCTACGATAGCCGCCAGGCGAACCCGACTGTTTTCGTCTTTAGCCGCCTGCATCAGTAAATTAGCCTGATCGGCGACCTGATGGCCGGTATAGCGTACCACCTGAACGGCAGCTGCCCGGGCATGGTAGTCGTTGGCTTTCAGGACCTGGCGCAGTAGGTTTTGATCGACTTTATCCATGCCCCAGCTTACCCATAAGCCTTCCAGCAGATGGTGTTCGTAACGCGGGTCGTTCTTATCCAGTTTGGCTACCCAGGTTTTCAGCTTCGCCAGTACTTCGGAAGCATCCCGTCCCCGCAACTCCCGTCGGGTTCGGTAGCGGGTCCGGTACTCGGGTAGTTTGAGGTTGTCCAGCAATTCTTCCACGGAGGCTCCGTCAATTTTTGCGGGCGTTACCAGGGGCCTGGATGGATACGTAATGCGGTACACCCGTCCATGCGAATGGTCGCGCAGGGGGTCGCGGGCGTTGTGCTGCATATGGCCGATCAGGATGTTGTGCCAATCGATCAGGTACAGTGAGCCGTCGGGGGCAAACTCCATATCCACGGGCCGGAAGTTGCGGTCATCGCTGACGACCAGATCCATCCGGTGGCGGCTTTTATAGCCCGTTCCGTCATCGACCAGCGTATGTTCTTTGGTACCCAGAAAACCAATGGTGTTATTGATCAGGAAATCGCCCTGAATATCGTCCGGAAAATGGCGGCTCGACACAAATTCCAGCCCCGACGTGGGGCGTACCCGGTGGGCTTCCTCGATCAACTGTTTCGATTTGTCGGTGGCTTCGCCGTAGCGGGGCAATACGGTTCCCGGCATCATCCACCGCACATCCGGGCTGGATGTTTCGGCAAAAAAGGGCTGGCCCCAGTCATCAAAAGCAATACCCCAGGGGTTGGGAATCGATAGCTGGGCCGTGCGTTCGAGCTTATGGAGTTGGGGCGCATAGCGGTAAAAGCCACCATTGGTCGCCCGAACAGGGCCGTAGGAGGTTTCGACATTGGTATGCAGAAAGACCCCTTCGCCCGAATAAATGGCCCCCGACGGGTCGACCGTAAAGGCGTGGCTGTTGTGGTGCGTATCGTGGTCGTCGTAACCACTCAGCAGGATTTCGACCTTATCGGCCTTATCGTCGCCATTGGTATCGGTAAACAGTTTGAGGTTCGTTCCCTGCGATACGTAAACGCCTTCTTTGGCGATCTCGAAGCCTAGCGGCAGATGCAACTTATCGGCAAATACCGTTTGTTTGTCGGCCTTGCCATCGCCATTGGTATCTTCCAGAATAATGATTTTATCGTTGGGTTTGGGATCGCCTGGTTTGTAGTGGGGATAACTGGGCATACAGGCCACCCAAAGCCGACCTTTGTTATCGAACGACATCTGCATGGGCTTGGCCAGATCGGGGAATTCCTGTTCGGAGGCAAATAACTCAATCTTATAGCCAGCAGGTACTTTCAGTTTACTCAACGCATCCTGGCCGTAGAGATAGGTCAGGCTGCCGTTTTTCTCGGGGTTGAAATTGGTTTTTACCGTAGGTAGCTGGCGGGTCCGTTCATCGGCTGCAGCTATATCCATCCGTTTGCCTTCCGAAGCGGCCTGCCAGACAGCCGTATCCCGTATGGCCGTCATCTGCCGAATCTTCTCAATCTCAGCCGGATAGTTGTCGGGCCCGAATGGATTATACCGACGCCCATAGACGTGTACGCCGTTGGGGATTTTATAATCGTTGTGCCACATCCAGTTCTTTTCCAGCACCGCTTCCTGAACGAAGGCCCGATTGGCTTCGGCCTGGGCGGCTGTTTGCCCAAAAAGCTGATCGGCCAGCAACAGGCTCAGCTTTTTGTAGCCTGCTTCGTTCAACTGCGACCCGTCGATGGTGAGTGGTTCGGGCGTGGCTTCGTACCAGGCCAGCGAAGGGGTAAAAGCATCCACAAAGAGCACTTTGTTTTGCTGGGCCACCTCTTTCATTGCTTCGGTATAAAGCCGTAGGTTTTCATTCTCTTTCTGGCCATTGGGCAGGTCGTAGGTAGCGGATAAGTCTTCAAAAGCAATGGGCGAAACCAGGGCCAGTTGCGGAGCGGTTACCCCATTGTACTTCTGGCTCAGTGTCCATTTGATAAAGGCGTCGAGTTCAGCCTTGTAGTTGGCCAGTCCGTCTTTGCCCTGAAACGATTCGTTATAGCCGAAAAAGGCGACAATCACGTCGGTTTTCAGGCGGGTAAGCCACTGGTCGGGGGTTTCGAAATGGCCTTCGCTTTCGGACTTGTTGGCCAGTTCGGTCTGGAATTTTTCGGCACCGGGAAAGGCCCAGGGCGAAAATCGGCTGGCGTGTGGTCGGAATCCGGGCGTGTCGCCCCCATCGCACATATTGCGGATGAAGAGCCGGTAGTTGGGGTAACGCACCTGCATCTCGGTCTCAAAGAGGCCGTAATTCATCATCCTCGACCCCAGGTTATTTCCGATCAGGCTAATGTGCGTGTCTTTTTTTAGCTGTATCGGAGGTTCATCGGTCGGAAAGTGCTTGCGCTGGAAAGCACTCATGGGCATGATGAGTAAACCCACTATAGCGAATAGGGTAGTGACGCTGGTTTTTCGGGCTACGAATGGTCGCATACGATCAGGATATCAGGGTTTTTGGGGATGACCATAGGGTACGTTGATGGCAATCTTACCTTTCCAGCGGGTGGGGATGGGCAAGCCTAGCTCCCAGTGAATGGCGTTGATCACCAGCCGCTGAAAGGCTTCGACCTGAAAATCTTCGGGATGGCCCAGGGTCGTCATAAAGGCTTTGCCGCCCCACTGGTTTTTCCAGGTCCAGGCCACCGGATTATCGATGGCTTCTTTGTCGGGATTGACCGATTTGCCCATCAGTAGCCAGGTAGCACCCTGGGCGGGGTAGTCGGGTCGTACGCGATAGAGCCAGGAGGCCACATGAAAACTGGGAGCTACGCCCGTCAGAATCGGATTCCTGGCGGCTTCGGGAATGATGGTCACATCGGTGGTACTCTTGTGGCCGTAGTGGGTGTGAGCGGCTTTCCCCCCCCAGCCGGGAGGAGCGCCGAAGGTAAACTCACCAAAAGCATTCCAGCGGATACGCGGGTCGCCTTCCGGGTAATTGAAGGCATGGGTTGTCGTGCGAAAACCCATCACTGGTTTGCCGGATTTGAGATAGGCATCGATATAATCAAGCTGCTCCTGCGGGAGTTGTCGCCAGCGAAGAAAGAACACCGCCAGATCGGCCTCACGCAGCGCTTCCAGACCCGGAATGTCTTTTTCGCCATTGTAGTCGGGATAAGCTTTGAGAACTTTGGTGCGCATCCCATAATTTTTCTCCAGTTCGGCGGCAATCAGCGGTAAGGTCAACTCGCCACTGTATTCATGATCGCCGGTCACAAAAACCACCAGCGGTTTCTGAGGGGCGGCAGCACCGACGGCCGACAAGGCACTCAGGCTGGCTAATCCGGTAATCGTTTGCAGAAAGGCTCTTCGTTTTGTTTTCACGGCTGTTTGTTTTAAATGGGTACAGAACACGGGGTCTTATGCTATTCAGGATTGGTTATGATCTGTCTAAATCATAAGAATCATAAAAATCCGTGTTCTATTATTTCATGAACTGCGACAAATTGGCCTTCGTCACTAACTGAAACGGGATGAGCGTTTCTTTTTCGTACGGCTGCCCTTTGATAATTTTTTCGGCTGTCTCAATGGCTTTCGATCCTTGTTGCTGGGCATTCTGAAAAACGGTCGCATCCAGTGTGCCCTTCTGGACAGCTTGGAGCGCGTCGGGGATGGCGTCGATACTGACCACGACAACTTTATCTTTCAGCCCCGCATCCGCCAGTGCTTTTGCCGCACCCAGGCCCATTTCGTCGTTCTGGGCAAAGACAGCATTGATCTGCGAACCATACGATTGAATCCAGTTTTCCATCAACGACATGGCTTTGGCGCGGTCCCACTCGGCGGTTTGGTGGGCAATCAGTTTGATGTTCGGGTATTGCTTCAGTATTTCCCGCGCGCCCTGTTCGCGCTTGATCTGGGCTGCCTGACCCATGTAGCCGTGCATCATCACAATGGTGCCTTTGCCTCCCAGTTTATCGGCAATGAATTTCATGGCAATCCGGGCCGACTCTACATCATCTGATCCCACAAAGGCCGAGGGCTTGGTACTGGTCTCCGAATTGACGTTGATGATCGGAATCTTGGCCGCCAGGGCTTTGGCAACGGCGGGCGAACTGGCTTCGACCTCACAGGGGTTCATGATGATGGCGTCGACATGCTGGGCAATGAAGCTTTCGACCTGCTCGACCTGCTTCAGCGCCGACCGTTCGGCATCGACCGTAATCAAGTCAATCCCATCGGCTTCGGCCTTCTTTGCCATTTCATCGTGAACATTTACGATAAACTCGTTTTGCATACTGAGCATCGTAGCGCCGATAACCAGTTTTTTGCCTTCCCCGCTTTGGCTCTTTTCGCTGTTGGTAGATTGATTGCAGGATGCGAAAATGGTAATAAGGCTGATTGTGAGGGCTATTGACGAGATTGATTTCATAGTAAGTGGGACTGTAGATTCTTTAGGATCTGTTCGGTTGATTGACGCTATCCAGTACAACCGCACCGATGATGATGATGCCCATCACAACCTGTTGATAATAGGAGGTTACGTTGAGCAAATCGAGGCCGTTGCTAATGACACCAATGAGTAAAGCACCCAGCAGCGTTCCGGTCATGGTGCCTGTTCCGCCCGATGTGCTGGTGCCGCCAATAATGGCAGCCGCAATGGCATCGAGTTCAAAGCCAGCACCGGCGTTGGGTTGTCCCGTTGTAATACGCGAGGTCAGCAGAATACCGGCCAATGCCGCCAGACCGCCACAGAGCGTGTAGACGATCATTTTTACCGTACTTAGCTCAATGCCAGAGGCTCGGGCAGCCTGTTCATTACCCCCTACGGCATACATATAACGACCCAGTACCGTTTTTCTGAGTACGACAGTACAGCCAATAAACGCCAGAACCAGAATGATGATCAGGGTAGGAACCCCCATGATTTTGCCCCCACCAATAAAATTGAACGCATCGGACAGGTTGGAGACGGGACGCCCTTTGCTGAGGATCAGAGCTAAACCGCGGCCGATGGTCATGGTGCCTAACGTGACAATAAACGGAGGAACTTTACTGCGGGTGACAACAAAGCCATTGAAGGCTCCGAAGAGTAGCCCGGCCAGTAAGCCGACCACCACTGGAACAACCACCGGATACTCGTCGGGATGGGCAAATGTGGCGGCAACTACCCCCGTAACGGCTACCATCGACCCAATCGACAAATCGATACCGCCCGTAATGATGACAAACGTAACCCCAAAGGCCAACAGTGCATTGATGGAAACCTGGGTTACGATAATCATCAGATTCTGGATGGTCAGAAAGCGGGGAGTGGTTAGGGAGAGCGCCAGACAAACCACGACAAAGGCAATCAGCAGACCATATTTTCGGACTTCCTGAAGGCGTACCAGCAGTTTGTATGACCCGCTATCCTTATCGAAATAGCTGTTTAGGTTGTTTTCCATGTATACGTGTAAAAGGTGGGTTGTCAAACCTGCATGGCATACTGCATAACCGTTTCCTGCGAAGCCTCCCGGGTCGAAAGTTCGGCGGTTTTCTTCCCCTTCGCCATAACCAGGATTCGGTCGCTCAGCCCCAGGAGTTCGGGAAGCTCAGACGAGATCAGGATGATGGCTTTACCGGCTTCTTTCAATTGATGAATGAGTTTATAAATTTCAGCTTTAGCGCCAATGTCGATGCCACGGGTTGGTTCATCAAGAATAATGATTGATGGCGATGAAAGCAACATTTTGCCAATGACTACTTTTTGCTGATTCCCTCCGCTCAAAAATGTGACGAACTGCTCAGGACTAGCAGCCTTTATGCGCAGGTCAGCAATCATACGGTCGGCGGCTGTGGATTCACTTGCTGCCTGGATCAGGCCCCCTTTGGCGTGAACAGATAAACTGGCTAAGGTTATATTTTCGCGGACCGACAGCCGGGGGATAAACCCAAAGCCTTTCCGGTCTTCGCTTACGTAGCCGATGCCCCGGCGGATCGCATCCTGCGGAGACTGTATGTCAGCGTGTTCGCCCCGGATATAAATCTGGCCACTATCGGGTTGGTCGAGGCCAAAAATGGTCCGGGCTACCTCGGTTCGGCCTGCGCCCATCAATCCACCAAAACCCAGTACCTCGCCTTCGTGGACGGCAAAACTGATGTCGGCAAACTGCCCCTGTCGGCTTAACTCCTTCACCGACAGGATTTCTTTACCCCGTTGGATGGCAGAAGCGGGAAACAGACTCTCAATTTTTCGGCCTACCATCATCGTAATCAGCGTATCCATGTCCAGTTCGGAAGCAGGGCGAGTGTCGATGTATTTACCATCCCGAAGTACGGTAATGGTATCGGCCAGGGCGGTAATCTCTTCCATCTTGTGAGATATGTAGATGATCGCTACGCCTTTGGCCGTGAGGTCTTTAATTAGCCGAAAGAGGGTGGCTACTTCCTTCTCCGACAGCGCCGAGGTCGGCTCGTCCATGATGATTACCTTTGCGTTGTTGGAAATGGCCTTCGCAATTTCAACCATCTGCATCTGAGCCACGCTCAGGTGCTTCATTTTGAGGCTGGGGTCGATTTGAATATCCATTTCCCGAAGTAACGCACCGGCCCGGTTGGTGAGGGCCCGATCATCCAGCCAACTGAACAGATGGCCAGTGGTTTCCCGACCCAGAAAAATATTCTGGGCAACCGTCAATTCAGGTACGGCCAGCATTTCCTGGTGAATCATCGAGATGCCTCTTTTCATGACCTCCCGGACATGGCCAGCCGCCAGTTCCGCCCCTTCGAAGATGATTTTTCCGGAGTCGGCCGATAAAAGACCGATCAGAATCTTCATCAAGGTAGACTTCCCGGCCCCATTCTCACCCATCAGGGCGTGGACTTCCCCTTTTCGTACGGCCAACTGAACCTGATCGAGGGCTTTTACCCCCGAAAAGGATTTGGTCAGCTCATGTACCTGAAGAATGTAGTCGGAATTGGGATTCATAAGGATGTACGCTTGTCCTGTGCGTTATCGATACGAGGAGGGGTTTATGCGATTGGAGGTGTATCCGCCTGGGCTAAACGATTGAGCAACTGGTCAATTTGCTCGGGTTGGAAGAGCACTTCCAGTTCTACCGTATAAGTTCGCTTTTCGCCGGGTTCTAAAAAAATAAGCGTTTGCTGTTCCCGTGCCTTCGCCTGGCCAATGGGTGGATGGGTGCTGGGTTCGATCCCCGTAACATACTCGCCTTTGCCCCAGTGCTGCCAGTTGGTGAGCCAGGGCAGCTCGGCTTTCTGAAACCGCATGGCCACGGCTATGCCTAGTGTAGGGTTGTAGAGTCCGGCGCAGCACTGTCCGTTCGGATCGGGCGTGGCATCGATAAAGGCTACGGCTTCGCCCGTACCGGTATGGCTATCGAGTGGAGCCGGGCAGGTACGGAAATCATACCCTTCCCGAAAAATTTCGCCATTGATGCCGCCCTCACGAGCCTGCCAGGGACCCTGCCACAAGAGTTTGGTCCCCTCGTCGACGAGCGGCCAGCCGAAGTTAAAATGATAGAGTACCATATGGGGAGCGGGGGTATTGGCCCGGTTCACGACTTCATCATGAATACGAATAACGGGTTGGCCGAGGGTGCTGGAAATGGTTCGGGTCAACTCCAGGCTAGGACCGAACACCCTTGTTTCCATCATTCGCCCGGTAATATGCATATCCAGTTTGCCCCTGGCCGGGTCGGGCTGGCTGATCGATTCGATGGTGGCCGGGATATTGCTGATCTGACCATGTAGCCCCCGTTCGCCGTAAGCATCCTGTTCGGGCCCACCTACGTGCGAGAGCCCGCAGGTGGTCAGTAGTCCTCCATTGAATGTCCGTAACCAATCGAGTCCTCGTTCGGTAAATGGTTGGGGTGAGGTGATGCCGGAGTGACTTAGCCAGGCAAGGCTATGCTGATTATAAAAGGCATCGGCAATGTCCATGGCTCGGTCGAGGACCAGTTTATACCGAAGTCCGGTTCCGGTATTGATCCAGGCAATTCGGGTTCCGCGACCCGCCCCATTGTCAAGAACAGACGTTTCGATACCGCCAACCTGTGCCGGGTTCGAGATTTTAGTATACCAGGATTGTGATGCCAAAACAAAACGAAGTAAATGTGAATGGATACGTTACTTGGCCATAAAAGCCCCTGGAGAGTCATAGCTACCCAACCAATTTGCTACAGTTGCCTCATTTCGGCCATTATTTTAGGATGGGGCCTATGGATTAGGCGGCCGTAGGGAGTACACATCAGGTTAAGGTTGAACCCTGCTACCATCACCCGTCGGAACATTTTCTGATCGTTGCCATTCGTATACCACAAATCCAATCAGTAATCCATATTCCAATCCGACAAGCGGCAAATTCTCATTGTACGGATAAGTTCGATAGGCTCCGTAAGACAGTATAACAAGCCCTGACCAGACAAACGGATACCGTAAAGAGGCAAACAGGCTTACAGCCAATAGGGTAGTAATATACCAGGGGTGAACCGTTGTGGCCAGCAACCAGTAGATACTCAACGTAAGGAGTACTCGGGTTGAAAGGGTATGCGCCGATACCCTGCGCGGTTTCCAGACGGCAATGACTAGGGTACTAAAAGCAATGAGAACGAACAGGAACGGGCCTGCTTCATGAATGATACTATGCCCCGTAAGCACATAACCAACTGCCCGAATCACATAATAGATACTGGCGTTGAATTCAAACGTCTGGAAATACAGGTCGAGGCTGGACAACACATTTCCCACCAGATGGGTGTTGATAAACGGCAGAAAAAGCAACCCGGCTATTGCCAGGGTACCTGTTCCGTAGTTGATTCCACGCTTCCAGCCCAGGTATCGAATTAGCAGTGGGAAAAAAAGCAGCGGTAGTAGTTTTGTGCCAATACTTAAGGCGAATGCCCCTGCGGATACTGCCCAGCGTTTTTGCAGATAGAGCCAAACGGCTAAAAGGGCGAAGAAAATCATCACGGCCTCATAGTGGATGTTTCCGGTCAGTTCCAGAATTACCAGGGGGTTTAGTCCGTAAAGCAAAGCCAGATTGGGGTTTTGTCCGAACCCTCTGAGAAGCGTTACCAGCAGCCACAATGTACCCGTTTCGGCCAGCACAATCGGGACACGTAAGCCAATCAGGTTGCCCAGTAAAGTATCGGGCGAAAGCAAAGCGGCCAGGCCAAACAATGCCTGATTGACGGGAGGATAAACGGTGAAGTAATTGGGCGAATTTAAGCTCTTGTACAACGACTCGGTTAATCCGGCCGTTGCCGCTAAAGGGGTATGGATAATCTGGCTGGGCAAATAAAGATACGGGTTATACCCGTTGGCAAGCAGACGCCCATCCCAGACGAATCGAACGTAGTCATCCGATAGGTTAGGAACAGCAGCTAGTAAACTAAGCCGAAACAAAACGGCCGCCAGAAAGAGAAATCGGTCGGGCTCAGATGCAAAAACAGAC
The DNA here is from genome assembly GCF_000374025.1 of Spirosoma panaciterrae DSM 21099. GTDB lineage: Bacteria > Bacteroidota > Bacteroidia > Cytophagales > Spirosomataceae > Spirosoma > Spirosoma panaciterrae. The sequence continues at coordinate 113,018 of NZ_KB893182.1, forward strand.
GTGTGTACGGGTTGGTTTGATCGGCTCCACAACGGCCGGGTAATCCGAACGTAGCCCCAGAAGGCAAGCCCGTATAGCAGCAGCAGCAGATTGAATTGCGACCGGACAAGCCCGTATCCGATCAGGGTAAACAGGGCTAGCGAAAGAGCCAGCCAGCCAATCCGAAACGGTGTAATCATGGCTGTAGAACCGTCATGGGCGGTGCTACGTTCGCTTTTCCAGACCAGTTATGCACCAGCGTATACCCAACGACGAATCCATAGCCAATCACCAGCAGGCTGTGCAGAATCCATAGGGAATAGTCGCGTAGGTACATGCCCAAACCAATTCCTGCCAGAAAATACAGCCCAACCCCAATCTCTAAAAAAACAGATTTGGGCAACGCTTTCTTCAGGTAAACATTGGTGGTCCAGTCGGCAGGCTTTGTCGTACTATTGAATTTTGGCGTGCGAACGAAAGGGGTCTTTTTCCCAAAAAGACCTTCCAGTACGGCCAGACTGTTGTGTAGCGATAAACCCAGCATGATGGAAATAAAGGTGGGAAAGAGCCAGAAAAATCGGATCACCCGGCTAAAAATAGAGGGATTTATCGCATGGTCAGTCGGTTCACGGCTGATTTCAGATTGATAGTAGGCAATTCCGTAAAAAAGGGTTGAAATGAGGGTCGCCAGTAAAAAGAAATTCGATAGTTGGTGGCTGATGGTAGCCCAGTCGGGATGACGATGGTGAATCCACAACACGGGTACGCTTAGCACAGCCATACTCAGAATAAGTACAAGCAGGGAACTGTTCAGCAAATGAAAACAGGCCTGTATTTTTTTGCGGACTGAAATACCTGATTTCTGCCAGACCTTTCCCAGAAGTTTCCGACTGCATTCGGCTGGCCCTTTCATCCAACGGTACTGTTGCGACTTAATCGCATCCATCGTAATCGGCAGTTCGGCGGGCACCCCAACATCGACACGGTAAACAATTTTCCAGTTCGTTAGCTGCGCCCGGTAACTCAAATCCAGATCTTCGGTCAGCGTATCCGCTTGCCAGCCGCCACTGGTTCGTATCGCTTCACGACGCCAGATACCGGCCGTTCCACTAAAATTTAAAAAGAGCCCGGTGGCGTAGCGAGCATACTGTTCGATAAGAAAGTGCGCATTCAGCCCAAAAGCCTGAATCTGAGTCAGTAGCGAGTTGTGCTGATTGGTATGCAACCAGCGAGTCTGAACAACGCCTATGTCAGACTGCGTGAAACTGGGAAGCACGCGTAATAGAAAATCGGGCTCAGGTAGAAAATCGGCATCGAAAATAGCCACGTACTCGCTGTCGGTCAGGGTGAGGCCATAGGCTAACGCTCCTGCCTTAAAACCCGATCGGTCGGGTCGGCGGATGTGTACGAACGGAAGACCTGCCGCCTGATAAGCAACCACTTTTTGGGCAATCAGCAACGTAGTGTCGTCCGTCGAATCGTCCAGAATCTGAATGGTCAACCTGTCCCGAGGATACTGCAATTGAGCGATGGCATCGATCAGTCGCTCCACTACGTATAACTCATTGTAAATGGGTAATTGAATCGTAAGGGAAGGTAATTGTTCCCAGCGTGTAGCAGGTGCCGGAAGGCCCTCATGTCTGCGACGCCAGCGACCGTATAGATACCGCACAAGAAGCCCCAACTGACCAATACTGAACAGTACGATCAGAACAATCAGCAGGTTGTACAGGACGAAAATGAATAGCTCCATTGGGTCAACGTCAGCGCAGGACCAGTAGGGGTGGTGAGCCTTGCTACCAGTACTTAAAAATGGTGGTCAGGATTTTGTAGCCTGCCAGTATCGTCCCTTTGATCGTGCCCGAAATTTTTGAGTGCCCGATCCGTCTTCGATAACTCACAGGTACTTCGGTTGTTTTACAGCGTAGTTTGGCAGCTTTTAATTGCATTTCGACGGTCCAGCCGTAGGTTTTATCCTGCATGTTCAGCGCCAACAACGTATCGAACCGAATGGCACGGAAGGGGCCTAAATCCGTAAATCGTACCCCATACAATCTACGCAGCAGCCGGGTAGCCAGCCAGTTTCCGAAGAGCTGTTGCGGGGTCATGGAACCCCGTTGCCGATTCCCCAACGCGCGTGAACCGATCACTAAATCAGCGTTTTGCTCCAGAATCGGTGCAACGACGCGGGGTAGTTCAGCCGGAAAATCGGAATAGTCAGCATCCAGAAAAACGACGATGTCGGGCACGGGCTGACGTTGTGTCGCATAGGCAATACCCCGCAAACACGCTCGCCCGTATCCTTGAATGGGCTCGTCCAGTACGGTAGCGCCCGCGCGGGAGGCTTCCACAGCGGTCTGATCGTTGGAGTTGTTATTGACGACAATAACTTCCTGTACAAGTTCAGCGGGTATTTCACGGATCACCTGCCCAACAGAATTTTCCTCGTTGAAGGCGGGAATAATAACGACGATAATTGGCGGGTTCAAACGGAGTGGGGTAGTGAGGGCGAAAAGTATATTGCACGGATCATAACGGCTGGCCTGTTTTCAGAAGATAAGCTTCATAATCAGCCCATTCGTCAATGTCGGTTAGTTCATCGAGTTGGGCGAAGGTTAGTCCATGCTGCATAATCGCCAATTCGGTCAACTGCCTTAGTTCGGGCTGGCTCCAGGGCATATCCTGAAATAAAAAAGGCTGAAGCTGATTCATGCCCAGCAAATAATACCCGCCGTCGGTAGCTGGCCCGATAACCACGTCTACGGTATCGAGTGTGGCAAACGCAGTATGAATATGGCTGGGCGTTAGATCAAAACAGTCGCTGCCAATGATAACCACTTTTCCGGCCCCGGCTCTAAATTGTTCCGCAAACGCATGATGCATACGCTCGCCCAGATCCGCCCCAGATTGCTGATACTTGACAAATGGATTCCAGCCATCATCGGCATTCACAAAATCGCCGTAATACACCGCGCAACATTCCCTGAAATCAGATGCCAACGTTTGGGTGTACGTCAGTAAATGCTGGTATACGTCCAACGCTTTCGCATCACCCACCGTTCGGGCAATGCGGGTTTTCACCTGACCCGGAATGGGATTTTTGACAAATACAATCAGTTGCTCTGGTGTCATGAATACTGATAACGAAACAAGCGAACAATCGGTTAATGAAATCGTGTGATTAATTTTCAACGATTATCTTGCAAAAAAGATAGCCTACTCTCATTTATGACCATACTTGAACAGGTTCAGCAGACCACCCAGTTTATTCAATCGAAAACGCAGCTTACCCCCCAAATCGGGATCATTCTGGGAACAGGTCTTGGCGCGCTGGCGCAGGAGCTAACCATCGAAATGACCTTACCCTACGAATCCATTCCTCATTTCCCACTGTCGACGGTTGAGTTTCACTCGGGGAAGTTGCTGCTGGGTACGCTTGGCGACAAACCTGTGGTAGTGATGCAGGGACGGTTTCATTTTTATGAAGGCTATTCCATGCAGCAAATTACGTTTCCGGTACGGGTCATGCACGCCCTGGGCGTTCGAACGCTGCTGGTCTCCAACGCAGCTGGTGGCCTGAATCCCGCTTTTCAAACGACAGATTTGATGGTCATCGACGACCACATCAGTTTGCTGCTTCCTCAAAACCCGCTGGTAGGGCCAAACCCTCCCGAATTTGGCGACCGTTTTCCCGACATGAGTGAACCCTACAGCAAAGCCCTGGCTGATCAGGCATTTGCTATTGCCGATGAACTGGGCATTCGTCTCCAGCGAGGGGTCTACGTCAGCGTAACGGGGCCACAACTCGAAACCCGGGCTGAATACCGAATGCTCCGCCAGTGGGGAGCCGATGCCGTGGGTATGTCGACTGTGCCGGAAGTGATCGTAGCCAATCAGATGGGAATGGCCGTTTTTGGCGTATCCGTCATCACAGACATGTGCATACCCGAAACTCTGGAAAAAGCCGACATTCAAAAAATCATAGCCGCTGCGGGTACCGCAGAGCCCCATCTTACTCGTCTGATGCGGTCGTTGGTCAGTCGGTTATAAATCAGGCGGTTGTGCCTCCGCAACTGGACCCCGCCCCGGCGGTGCAACCGTAGCAATGCTGATTGATAACTATCGAGCGCTGATTTAAGGTAGTCAGGTCGAAATCCGCTACGTGCTGGACTGGACTGGCTACTTTTAAATCGAGCATCTGGTTAAAATCACAGTCGTAAATAAACCCATCCCAGCTGATAGACAGGGTATTTCGGCACATGACGCCAGCAGCCGCTACGGGATTGAATGCATTGACCAGTTTTTCCATGTAGCCGTCGTAGTTACCGGACGAAATCAGGTAATCCAGGAATCGACTGATCGGTATGTTGGTAATGGCGTACAGATCATTGAACTGAATCCCAAACTCATCCTGCAAAACCCGCTTGAACTGTCGTTTCAAACTCTCCTGCGAACCCGGCAGAAAAGCGCCATTCGGATTATAGACCAGATTCAGCAGCAGACCCGTATCGGGCTGACCATAGCCCACCGCGTTCAGCATACGTAACGCCCGAACAGAGTCTTCAAAAACGCCTTTCCCGCGCTGACGGTCGGTTTTGTCGGCATTGTAAAAGGGCAATGAACTAACGACCTCAACCTCGTGCTGCCGAAAGAAATCAGGCAAGTCATTGTATTTAGGGTTGGCCACGATGATCGTCAGATTGCAACGTACCATGACCTTCCGGCCCAGCTTCCGAACCTCTTCTACGAACCAGCGGAAATTTGGATTCATTTCTGGTGCGCCCCCCGTTAGATCGACCGTGGGAATGTTCGTTTGGGCCAGCGCATCCAGACAAGCCTGCATGGTTTCGCGGGTCATGATTTCCTTCCGGTCGGGACCCGCATCGACATGGCAATGCCGACAAACCTGATTACACATTTTTCCCAGATTGATCTGAAAAACAGCCGGTTCAACGGTGCTTAGCGGAAACAGTCCAGCGGTTTGAAGTTTCTGGTGAAATAGGGGTAATTGCAACGTATCGGCCACTTCGCTTTGCAGCGTTTGCAGTTGTACGTCAACGTTGGCTAACTGATGCCCACTGGCTTTAAGTGATTTCATAAGCATAATGAGCGAAAGAGTGAATGAGCGAAAGAGCGGGCTGCCGGATGGCTTTCGCTCTTTCATTCTTTCGCTCTTTCACTCTTTTATTACATCGATAATTCTTTGGCTTTGTTCATCATTTGGACGCCGTGCACCAGCGAAGCCCCGCCACGAATGGCGGCTGCTACGTGGACGGCTTCCATCATTTCGGCTTCCGAACAGCCTTTTTCGAGCGTATCGGATGTGTAGGCATCAATACAATAAGGGCATTGCACCGTATGCGAAACCGCCAGGGCAATCAGTGATTTCTCGCGGGCTGTCAGAGCACCTTCCGCAAAAACAGAACCGTAGTACGAAAAAAACTTGTCGGCCAGTTCTTTCTGAAACTCACCAATTTTGCCAAACTTCTTGAGGTCTTCAGGATTATAATAGGTCTGCATAGGGATCGGGCCGGTGCACCGGCTGAATTAAGTTAATATGAATACGAGAACAAGCTAAAAATAGATTTCACTCATAAAAGTGCCGGAGTCTTCGGGTCGTGGTGAGCACAATCCAGTCGCCTAGGCGGGGCAGGTGTGTATGAACCAGCACGATCAATCTTCCCAGTGCCGAAATCACGGTCCGTTGCCGACGTCGCCGAATATGATTGAGAATGATCCGGGCAACGTCGGCCTGACTTTTCTGCCAGCGGGGAGGCCGATGCGCAATGGGTACAGGCCGGCCCGTTGCATCGAGTACGCGTTTGTCTGGATCATTCTGCGTGAACCCTATGTGTACGACACCAATCTGAATACTTGTATGAGCCAGTTCGAGACGTAGCGTATGAGCTAAATTAGCCACGGCTGCTTTTCCGGCACAATAAGCGGAGCCGCTGGGCATGCCATTCAGCGCCGAGATGGATGAAATGAACGTAACGACGCCCTTAGTTTTGGTTAGATGCGGTAAAGCGGCTTTCAACGGATATACCGTTCCATACACGTTGCTATCGAGCACCTGCCGGAATACGTCGGGAGTCATATCCGCAAAGTAAGCCCGCATCGAAATACTGGCGTTCGTGATCAGAATATCCAACTGCCCGAAATTGTCGATAGCGGTTGCAATCAACCGTTCGCAGTCGTCGAAGCAGGTTACATCGGCCAGGCAACTCACGACGTCCAGGCCCTCGTCAAGCAGCTCATCTTCTGTTTGTGCCAAACGCTCCGTTGTGCGTCCGTTTAAAATCACCTTCGCCCCAGCTTTGCCCAATGCCCGCGCTGTAGCTTTACCAATGCCCGATTCCGAACCGGTCACAATGGCAACTTTTCCAGCAAACGGCCCTGTAGGAGTTACTACCCCGGATTTACGCTTTTTCGAGGCCTCCGAAACAGCAGTGGGTAAAGCCGACGTTTGTAGGTCTACAGGTTCCGTTGATGTGATGGGCTTAGTTAGTTCGAGCACGTTGAGTAAGGTAGTTATGTTGTGTAAACCAGTTGAAGGCTTCGTCTATGGCTTCTTCAATCGGCGTTTGGGGTAGTCCCAGTTCGGTAATGGCTTTCTGCGAACTGAAATAATGACCATCGTTCGCTACGGCAATCATGGCTGAATTTAGCCTTCCCGGACGACGGGTTAGTTTGGCAAAAGCGTCGCAACCGATACCATACAGCCTGGCCAGGCCGGGTGGAATGGGCCAGCGCGGAGGGGCTACCCCCATGCGTTGCGCTATTAGTTGAAACGCTTCCTGATAACTCATGTTTGAATTTCCTAGTATATACGACTCCCCCAATCGTCCCTGCATCAGGGCATTGACCGTGGCTACTGCTACGTCGCGTACGTGAACATAATTTTTTCCACCGGCTGGGTAACCCACCACGCGCCCTCGATAGAGTTCCAGAAGCATTTGCCCAGACGTCGGTTTGGCATCAAATCCGCCCAGCATAAAGGTCGGATGCACCAGAATGGCGGGAAGACTACCCCGTTGAACCGCTTCCTGAACCCGATCAGTAGCCGCCCGTTTACTGTCGATGTAATCGGAGCCGTATCGCTTTCCCGCAAACGGATACGTTTCATCGCCCGGTTGTTGCTTTGTCCCGAACCCAAAAACGTTGGCCGTTCCAACATAAACGAATCGTTGAACGCTGCCCTGCCGGGCTGCTTCAATCATGTTTTCGGTTCCGGTCTGATTCACGGCCCATACCACCGGATTTCGGGCCGGGTTCACCTGAGCCTGAGCTGCTGCGTGAATAACCGCGTCACAACCTGCCACTGCTGTTTGCAACGACCGAACATCTAAAACATCACCTTCAAACCACTCAATAGGCAGACCCGCCAGCGTCGGGCAGCGCTGTTGATGCCGAACGAGTACCCTAACCCGGTATCGACGTGCCAGCAGTTCGCGGGTCAGATTAGCCCCCAGAAAACCATTGGCTCCGGTTAGTAGTACGGTTGTTTTCATCAACGATAATTCAGCATGGCTTTATAAGTGCGGGCAATCCGACCGGGCGACACGTTCATAAAGAACAGCGAAAAAGCGGTTAGGTTGGCTATTTGTACACGGAACCAGCTATTGGTGTCGTATTTTCGGGCCGATACCAGTACGTCTTTCGGGATGATACAAAACCGGGCAACTTTCCGAATCCGGATGATGATGTCAAAATCCTCCATGATGGTGTAGTATTCATCGAAGCCGCCCAATCGGTCAAATAGCGCACGGGTTATGAATAGAGTCTGATCGCCCCCGCGACTCATAATCCCCGGAAAACGGGTTCCATAACTGTTGAACCGGAGCATGATTTTGTCCGAATTGAACCGAAACCGATAACAACCCGCTTCATAACCCGCTTTTACGGCCTGCTCAATATCTGCAACAAAATCAGGGTTAATACCGACGTCGGCATGGACAAAATACAGAACGTCCCCTTTGGCCAGCGTAGCCCCGAAATTCATCTGAGCCGCCCGGCCCGGCTTGGGCGATTGCCTGACTACAGCACCCGCCTGTCTGGCCACCTCAGCCGTACCATCAGGGCTTGCGGCATCAATCACCAAAACCTCCAGTAAAGAACTTCCCCCGAGTGTCAGCAAATTCTGAACTAACCGGCCAATTGCCTGGGCTTCGTTGTAGGTGGGAATGATAATGCTAAACGTCATTGGCAATTGATAAGTAAGCAAAATAGGGTTTTTATCAGCCTCTGACAAACCCTCCAGACGGGAAGCTTCTTTTCCGTTAAAAAGCCTCTCCAATGGTTAGATAAAAACCGCTCGACTGCCGTCCCATCCCGTAATCCAACCGGATGTTAAGATGGTCGCGACGGTTCATGGTAAAGCGCAATCCGGCTCCGTAGGCCACTTTGGGCTCATTAACTCGTAGCCATGATTGCGCATCTCCCAGAATACCAGCGGCTCCGAAAACCACGCCCCCCAACCGTTTGTACAGATCGAACCGGAGTTCACTCTGAAGTAAGGCTACATTCTGGTTGCGGTAGCGACCTTCGTAATAGCCCCGCATTCGTTTGGTGCCTCCCAGCAATGACAGGGCATTGAAGGGAGCCTCGCCCGTTGTAAAACTTACGAAATAATTGACCGCTAAGATTGCATGATCGCTCAATGAATGATAGGACGATACATCGGCAGTATAGCGGTCGAAGCGGACATTGCCGCCCAACACCTGATTATGAGCCAGATACGCAATGTCGGCTACAACGCCTTTGGAGGGAAAGAAAATGACATTACGTGAATCATAAAACAAGCCGAGTCCAGCCCCCGACAAACGACTGCCCAATCCGCCAGCTACGGAACCCGACGCCAGCAACCCGCCCGGCTCGACGCTAGTTACCTGATAATCTTCGTATTGATACCGAATCCCAGCATAGAGCTTTCCTCGACTTATATTGGGACTGATACGCCGGAAGGCATTGATCCGTATACGCGGGAAGTTTACGCCGTATAACTCACGGGGAACTTCCTGCTGGCCAACGCCATAGAAATAATAATTGTAGCGATAATACCCAGCCTCGCCATTGATGTAATAGTTGTCGCGGTCGTAAAAAATCTGAAAAGGCAGGTAAAACAGGATTTGCTTGTTCTGGGTATAGGCAAAGCCCAGCGTAACCTGCGACGGACGAATGGAGGCTCTGGCCCGCCCGGACGAATCGGATCGCAAGAAGGCCATATCGCGCTTAAAACGGAACGTAGCTGTGGCCGCTGCCCCATACGCCACCCGGGTTTCGGGTGTATAATAAACGAGTGGAAGGGGTAAGATACTGAACGCCTTTGGAACACTGTCGGGCGGAGGGGAAATCAATAAGGCAGTTACCAGCGACGAAAAGAGCATTGAAAAGTTGAGTTGCTTACCGTATCATACGAAAAGAGTGTCGACAGGGTTTGAATTCATGAATATTAAAACCATTCGGTAGATTGGGCCGTATATCTCTGTATAGCAAAAGTTGAACTGAATTATGACAATGCACCCCACGTATAAATTCCTGCTGGTTGGATTGGTATGCCTGCTAACCTCGGCCTTCACCGAACCAGTAGTAGCGCCTGTCGATCACAGCGCCTATGACCGATTGCTGAAAAAGTACGTCAACGAAAAAGGTCTGGTCAATTACAAAGGCTTTAAATCGGATGAGAAAGCCTTGAACGACTATCTGGCTACGCTTAGTAAAAATCCTCCGGCGGCTTCGTGGAGCAAAAATGAGCAGATGGCTTTCTGGATCAATGCCTACAATGCGTACACGATTCGGCTCATTCTCGACCATTATCCCGTAAAAAGCATCAAGGACATTGGCTCCAAAATCAAGATTCCGTTTGTGACTACGCCCTGGGCTGCCAAGTTTTTTACGATCGGTGGCGAAAAAATGAGCCTCGATAACATCGAGCATGGCATTCTGCGCAAAAAATTTAACGACCCCCGTATTCACTTTACCCTGGTCTGTGCGTCCATTTCGTGCCCCCGCCTTCGGAATGAAGCGTATACAGCCGATAAACTGGATGCCCAAATGGACGATCAGGGACGCGATTTTCTGAATAATCCGAGCAAGAATAAAATCGGTAAAGACGAAGCCCAACTGTCGAACTACTTCAACTGGTATAAAGGCGACTGGACCAAGAATGGGCAGTCGGTCGTGAAATGGGTCAATAAATATTCCAATACAAAAATTTCAGATAAGACCGACATCGAGTTCCTGGATTACAACTGGAATCTCAACGAGCAGTAATCACTGTTGAAACGGGCGGTTATGAAGCACCTGATCATCATCGGAAACGGCATTGCCGGTATCACAACCGCCCGGCATGTCCGCCAGCAGGATTCCAGAGTAGGGATAACGGTCATTTCGGCTGAATCCGAGCATTTTTACTCGCGAACCGCGCTCATGTACATCTACATGGGGCACATGACCTACGCGCACACGAAGCCCTACGAAGACGGTTTCTGGGCCAAAAACCGTATCGACCTGCTACAGGGATACGTCGAGCAGGTCGATACGTCGACGAAGCGGATCCGGCTGGCTGATGGAAAATGGCTCGATTACGACGTACTGGTGGTAGCTACCGGCTCGGTGTCGACTACGTTCGACTGGCCTGGTCTTACCGCTTCGGGTGTACAGGGGCTATATGGGCTGCCCGATCTGGAGCGGATGGAGCAATTCACTACGGGCATCGACCGGGCGGTAGTCGTGGGTGGTGGACTCATTGGTGTCGAGCTGGCCGAAATGCTCCGATCCCGACACATTGCCGTAACGATGCTGGTCCGCGATCCCCACTACTGGAGTTCGACGTTGCCCGCCGAAGAAGGTAAGTTGATCGGTCGTCATTTGCTCCGGCATGGCATCGATCTCCGGCTTGAAACCGAGCTAAAAGAAATTCTGGCCTGGCGTGGCCCGGCCGGGCCGCGTTCGGCGGATGCATCGGGTCGGGTGCGGGCGGTCGTGACGAAAGCAGGCGAAGAAATTCCCTGCCAGTTTGTGGGCCTGGGTATCGGTGTCACACCGAACGTAGCCTTTCTGAAAAACTCAGGAATTGAACTGGGGAAAGGGGTTTTGGTCAACGAGTATTTCGAAACCAACGTAGCCGATGTGTATGCCATTGGCGATTGCAACGAATTCCGGCAACCCATAGTGGGTACAGACGGAGCTTTGCGCAAACCCATCGAACAAATCTGGTATACGAGTCGGATGCACGGTGAAACCCTGGCCCGAACGATTTGCGGCTCGCGAACGGCTTACCGACCGGGTGTCTTTTTCAACTCGGCCAAATTCTTCGACATCGAATACCAGACCTATGGAACCCTGAACGCCCAACTTACCGACGACGAACAAACCTATTACTGGGAGCATCCGGCTGGTGAGCAGTGTCTGCGCATCAACTACCGGAAAACTGACCAATCCGTTGTTGGTATCCATGCCTTTGGGCTACGGTTGCGTCAGGCTGTCTGCGAACACTGGATTCAGCAGCGTACCCCTGTCGAGAATGTACTGAGTCAGTTTCGGCAGGCCGATTTCAATCCCGAATTTTCAGAATTCTACACCGACCAACTGGCCGGGCACACTCCTGCCGGATCGCCGAACCGCCGAAAGGGGTGGTTTAGGCGGTTATTTTCAACTACGCATTAATCCGTTATCACTATGCAAACTACCGGGCAACGCATTGGTCTCACCGCTTTTCTGATCGGATTTGCGCTTTTTATAGCCACCCTTCCCCTGAGCCGGTATGTATTGACAGACAAGGTCCTGAGCCAAACCATCAATAAGGAGCAGTTAGCGGCTGTCCGAATGGCTACGGCATCCATGCAGGGAAAGGTGTACGGGTCGTCGGTCGGATTTGTCGGGGATTTTCGGGCTGCCATTGCCCGGCTTAATGAAGGCTATAAGCAGCGTAATGAGACTAGTCGTTTTATTCATGATTATGCTTTTCCGGTAACGAAAGCCGCCAGCACTGGCTTTTTTTCGGATAATAGCCAACTGTTTTTCTGGCTGATTCTATTGCTGTGTGTTGGCGGAGCCCTGCTTTATATTTTACCAGCTCAACGGGCGTTGCCCGGTATAAAAAACAATGGCATCTATCAGGACCCGGCAACCAACCGGGGCTGGATTGGTGTCGTGGTGTGTGGTTTTCTGATTGGGTTCTACGTCCTGCTCTATTTTTTTCCAGAATACATGACCAATTGGGTGTTGCTGTTCGACCCACTGAGCCAATTACTGAACGGTGGGCCCGCCAGCCAGTGGTTCGTATATGGGACGCTGTACACGCTGGTGATTCTGGTAATGGGCGTGCGGATGATGGTTAAGTACCGACATAGCCGCTACCAACAACTGCGCACGCTTTCGGTTATGTTTTTCCAGGTGGTCTTTGCGTTTCTGATTCCTGAATTGCTCGCTTTTTTTCATCAGCCCGCGCAGGATTTGAAAAATATGTGGCCGCTGGATTATAGTTTTTATTTCGATTACCGAATCGACGAAAAGATAAAGGCGGGTACGTTTGGCATCTTTCTGCTCGTCTGGGGAACGGCTCTCTGGATGCTGGGTGTGCCGATCCTGACGTATTTTTACGGCAAACGCTGGTACTGCTCGTGGGTATGTGGCTGCGGTGGTCTGGCCGAAACCCTGGGCGATCCGTACCGACAGCTATCCGATAAGCGGCTGGTTGTCTGGAAGCTGGAGCGTATTATGGTGCATTCGGTACTTGTATTTGCGGTTGTGATGACGGCATTGGTGCTATACACCTACTGGAGTGGGCAACCGTCACTATTCGGATTTCTGGATTCCTATGGTATCCGTTCGGTATACGGGTCTGCTATCGGGGCTATTTTTGCAGGGGTATTGGGCACTGGATTCTATCCCGTTTTCGGGAGCCGCGTCTGGTGCCGGTTTGGCTGTCCGCTGGCGGCTTACCTGGGGCTGGTTCAACGCTTTAAATCCCGATTCCGCATCACGACAAATGGCGGTCAATGCATTTCCTGCGGCAACTGCTCGACCTACTGCGAAATGGGTATCGACGTGCGCTGGTATGCACAGCGGGGACAGGATATCGTACGCTCGTCCTGCGTCGGATGTGGTATTTGTTCAGCTGTTTGCCCACGGGGTGTTTTAAATCTGGAAACGGATTCAGTAACCACCCGAAACACCAATCCTGGCCCAATTTTGCTGGGAAATAACAGTTTTCGTATTCAACCATGAACGTAGATTACTTTCGAACGGGGCTGATCAGCCTTGTCGTATGGATGGGGCTGACACTGACGGGCTATGGACAAAATACTCCGGCCGATACAGCGCGCACAAAAGAATATGCGATTGAAGTGGCCGGAATTAAAGTGGGTACGATGACCGTTAATCGGCAGCAACGCGATAAACAAAATGTGATTTATACCCTGATCAGCGACGTAAAAGTCAATTTTCTGGTTTACAAGATCAAAATCTACTATAAAGTCATCAGCCTGGTTCAGCAAGGCAAATTAATGCGGTCTACGGTCGAAGCCCATACGAATCGGGGGGATTTCTCGTCCCGGACCGAGTGGAAAGGCGACCATTATGAGATTGCTGCCAACCAATATAAATACACGCACAACGCTACCGAAACCCGGCGTATCGATTATACGGTTACGGATATGTTCTTCTCAGAGCCAACGAATCGAAATCGGGCCTATTCGGAATATTTCGGCGATTATTTTACACTGACCTCCTCCGCAAAAGGAACCTATCAGGCTAAGTTGAATGACCGGGAAGATGAATACCACTACGAAAACGGGCAACTCGTAAAGATCATCAAGAAAAATTCGTTGAAAAACTTCATTATTCGGCCCATCGGGAAATGAAGTATAAGAGGCTACTGGAAAATCACGGGTAGTTTTGCCTTTTCGTTCAAAATCTGTCACTTATGATTAATTCCGTGTAGTACGAACGGAGCATTTACTGAGAATGTAAAAAGGGAGTTACAAAGTCACAGTATAATGCCAATCAAGAGCTTGCAAGGTACATCACCCCAAAAATCAGCTATGGATGGCTATTTCTTTTGGAGTAAATCCAGGCAGTATTGTAGTTGAACATCCCGCTTCGTTAGCAAGTCATTAACTGTTGGAATAATCTCATAATCCGGCAGTATACCCCGATCTGGATAGAGGATTGGTTTGACGGCATTTACATACTTGAATCGGGGAATTAGCACATTTAGTTTACTATGGGGCAATTCTATTTTTAGCAGTTGGCCCGACGTGTTTCCGTAGTAGCCTCCCCCAGTTTCTTCGCCAATAAACCGCGCTCTTCCGTGACTTCTAGTAATCGCACAGAACTCCGCCGTCGTTGAAAACGATAACCCATTAATCAGGATATAAACGTCCCCTTTGAAGGTAGACTCCTGGACTAACTGACGTTTCAATAAGTGATTTTCTGCCTCCGTCGATTTTTTATGCGTAGATTCAACAGAGGTAAAGTAATTGAATGGACCTTCGGCTAAATACGAATAAAGTAAGGCACCATATTCATCTAATCCACCCGCATTGTTGCGTAGGGCCAGGATTAAAGTAGCCGGTTTAGTTTTGTTGAGTTCTGCAAAAGAGCTTCGAAGAAACGCTCTAAAATCAAGATTTGCATTGCTGAGTCTAGGTTCATCAAACGTGGTTATCGTCATCAGGGCCACATTCGGTCGCGGGAAGCTTAAATCCAGCAGTTTACCCGTCGATGCCCGTCTATCGAACGTACAGGTAAAATTTTTAACCAACTCAGCTCCAATCGTTGCCGATCTTACGGGCTGATCACTTGGTTTATAATCGATTGCTAGGGAATCACCGTGGCCAATAATCCATTTATACAAAAAAGGAAAAGCGCCGTTGTTTAACGTGTGGATTTTTTTGGTCTGAATGCTGCCATCCGAAGGCAAATACGAAAACAATTCGTGTTTGATCGAAGTAATTGATCGGTTATTAATCGAGAGCAGTTCACTGCCTACCTCAACTTGACCGGAATTACTACAGACGATAAACGCTTTATCGCCAGCAAAGTAAAGATCGATTGGAAACAGTTTGGTTGACTCCTGATACCGTCTCACTAAAGCACCCGTAAAGGTAGTCCCTGTATGGCCATCCTGAATATGACTAATGCTGAACAGAATTTTTTTAGCAAACTCACTGCTTGTCAGGGGGCGATCAATGGACAGCAGGCAGCTGTCCAGCAACTTATCTATTTTTTCTTTTGGCTGATAGCGATATAAGCCGGGGTGTTCGTTTTTCAGGTAGTCTCGAAAAACCACAAAATCCATGGCTAGTTGTTCAGTAGGCAAGGGCAACTCAGCTTGGGCCGTCGTAGTCAAACCGTTAGGGGCATTCCCAACGACGATTTGAGTCAGGCACGTATCTTTTCCGTGGAGTAAAATGTTAAAGGCATACTGATGACCCGGTTTGACCGAGAAAGCAATCGAGTCAATATCGGTATAAAAGGTAATCGTTTTATTGGTAAAGGGCTCTAAGGCCGTGTACGTATCCGGCTTTAGTTGGGGTGACACCGTCCAGATACCTTCCCGTATGACATACCCATCTTTGATCCGTACCTGAGTGGAGTTCGCCTTGATTAACGGTAAGGTGGGTTGAGCCAGTAAGGGACCAGTCTGTAGCATAACGGGCAAGAATAGGGCAATAGATACCCTTACCCAAAAGGGGTGATCAATACTGAATTTCATGATTCGACGCGTTTATTTTTTAGGAGAACACTGTTTCAGGAAGAGAAAATAGCCCAGGAAGCTGGCCGCCAGGCAGAAAGCCAGGATGGCCAGGGAATGGATACCCAGGGGCAGGGTAAAATGAACCAGGGTAAGGCCTAGACCGAGCCCCAACCAGATAGAAAACCACTTGAGGGTGGTAAGGGCTTCGTCTGTTTCTCTGGCAGGTATTTCGGACACGCCCAATTCCAAAGCTCTTCGTTTTAGTTGATAGTCAAACAGGCGTTTAATCACTTCGAGCAGGGCCAACAAACCAACTCCCCCCGCTAGAATGGCCACCCCCAGCGCTACCAAATCCCGATCAATATAGGGCGTAGCGGTTTGTGCCTGAACCAGGCCAGGTGCCATCACCGCTAGCAGTGCAGGAATCTTTTTTAGGATACTCATTTTTTAATTTTGTAGTTCTACTGGATTAGACCGAACCTCCACTCATTTGTTGCAATTCAGCTAAGCGTAAGCCTCTTCATTTTGCCCTGAAATTCCTGATACAGGCTTATCACCAGGAAAATAAGTAAGCTGCTACCTGTTAAAAGGATAAGATAAGTGGCCATTGCTGAAAGCCGGGTAAACAGAGTGGCTAATTCGTGGCTAGTCCAGTGAAAAATGATGCATAGCCAGCTCAGCATACTAAACAGAGTAACCCCCACAATGACACGACTAAAATCAATTCTTGACTTAGCGGGTTCGATCTGAGAAATTACCTGACTGGCTAAATCAACGTTGAAAACAGGTTTTTCCAGGTTAGCCACCTCTTCCAGTACAGATCGGTAAAGAGTAGCCTTTAGCTGACAGTCCTTACAGGTAGCCATGTGGGTAGTCCACGGCTCAAGTCCATGGCCTTGCTGGAAGACAAACAATTGTAGTTGCTGATCCGTGAGATGGGTAGTATTCATCCGATTTTCGTGTTGTAAATCCATAAGACATGTTCTTTCAGTACTTTTCTGGCTCTGAATAAATAGCTTTTAACCGTCCCCTCGGGTAGCTGTACGATCTGTCCGATTTCCGAATAGCTTAATTCTTCCTGGTGATAGAGAGTAATCAAGGTCCTATAAATGGGATTCAGTTGATCCATGGCATCGGCAACCAGTTGAGAAAGCTCTTCCCGAATCAGCTGACTTTCAATTTCATTCTCAAAAGGTGTGGAAAATCCTGGCGAGGGTTCTAGGTCAGAGTCTCCAATGGGTACTAGGGCTATTTTTTTTCGTTCCAGGTGGTGCAGACAGGTATGGTAAGTAATTTGTCCAATCCAGGTGGAGAGCTTTGCCTGGAATCGAAACCGACCTAATTGCTGATAAACCTTCAGATAGACATCCTGAGCCATGTCTTTGCGGTCATCGGGATTGGCAATCATTTTGAAAATGATTTGAGCCACTAGGCCCTCGGTCGCTTTAATGATCTGGCTAAAAGCCCGCTGATCACCAGCTAAGACTTTACGGACCAAAATTCGGTCATTGGCTAGTTGATTCGGTCTGCTTTCCACTACCTGGATTAGACCGAACTTGAGGAGAAATGTTGCAACGTATGGGTAGGGATTTTATTAATCTTGGCCTACTGTGACTTGTCCGTCTGTTTAAACGCTCCCAGCTGATACTTAAATCTCTATTCGTCTCAGTTGGGAGCATTTACTGAGCCAGTTAGCCGATATGTCTAATCAATCGCCGTCTTAATAATCAACAGCAAAAAATGTAAGGCTACCTCATTAAAAGTAAAGTTTGGTGAAGTATCCATTTCGTAGTTTGGGAAGTATAGTACGAAAAGATAAGTCTCCAAATAGGCTCCAACTGAGACGAGGGAGCGTCTATAATTCGAGGAAATAGTAAGACTATCCAATAAAATTGGATGGCAGGTTTAACAAAATGGCGGATTAGCGACAACTGAACGGCTGACTTTTTGTGTACTATGGAATGTCAATCGGAGGTTTCGTTCCTAAGAGCTTGCTTACTTAGCTTTCCTGGCTTTTCTATAAAATACGATCCCAGCTAAAACAAGCACCATTCCGGTCACTACCCTTACCACATAATACTCATCACTGTTTCCATAAGGCGTATGACTAAGTGAATTGGGCTGCATATACAAATACCCGTTTTTGTTATCCAATACCAGATTAAACCTTTTTAATAAATCATTGCCCAGAATCAGGTGCAGCCCTGCTGAGCCCATATCACCTGTTTTATACTCAAAACCTGAAAGCTGGTAATGTCCGATACTCAGCTTTGGCCCAATCGACTCATCCAAACCGATCATACCGGCCAGTTGGCTGACTAGTCGGTAAGCCATTGGCGTATCAGCACTATTTAAAATGGAGGTGCGGGCACCCGTGTCAAACATAGCCCAGCCCCTTTGTTTCTTATCGCGGATTGTCAGACTTACTCCAACGTAGGGTATGACACCACCGTCCAGGAGCATGTCGTGACGGGTGTAAGAGCCTAGGTGAGTCGGTAATTCATCATGGACAACAAGTATTTTCTGGTCATAGTTAATTTCCAGAATTTTGCCCCTGAACAAAGAATTGCCAATGATCAGATCCTCATGATCCTTCATATTTTCCGCAATGGCTATAGGCACACCGTCCCAAACTAGGCTTCCTACCTGGAGACGATTCGTACTGGCCGAGGGAACCTGGTTCACACCATCCGAATTGGCAAGGGTAACTTTCTGATCAAAGTTTATCTTTACTTTGTTAACGGCCGTTTTATTGATGACTGTTCCTCCGGCACCCAGATCAAGCTGTACATTGGTTAGCTTAGCACCATTTAGCCGGGCTTCGACATATACTTTTCGGGTGTCGCCCAACGTGAAGGGGATGGTGTCTGGTCCGGTGCCGACACTTTTTGGAGCGGAAACCTTAAAATCTTTATAGCTGGCTGCAATGCGAGTAAAACAGCTATCCTTTCCATTGAGCAGTATGACAAACTCATACTGCTTACCGTACACCACGTTGAAAGTAATGGAGTCCAGATCGGTAATAAAGGTGACTAAGTGGGATTTTTCGGGGATCTCGGCATAATAGTAGTCAGGTTTCCTTTCTGGCATAAGGGCCCAATAACCTTTCCTAAAGTGCTTTCCGTCCCGAATATCCACCGTCTTAGAGGAAGCCCGTACTAGGGGTAAATTAGTTTGGGCGAAGGCCAATTGCGCGGATATGACCCCAAGGAGTGGCTTAACTAGATAAGCCCTGGTCAGCCGTAGGCGTTTGTTCATTGATAATCCGTTAACGGTATTTGGGCTTGAGATGGCTAGTGATGCGTATTCACCCAGGATGAAGCAAAACAAAGCCAAAGCGCCACTGGATTTTACAAACCTATTGACTTCGTATATTGCAATGCAATGTACTGTGTATTGTCAAGTACATTACTATTGTTATATGGAAGGATTAATCGCTGGATAACCGGCGTATGTTTTTACAAAAGCTCACGAATGGGGCGTCTGAAAAGGTGGCGAATTATAAAGTTATTAGCTAGTTAATCATCTGGTTAAGTCAAGCTCTTTACAATTCACTCAACATAGTGTTGTGCGCCATATAGCGGAACTATAAATGGCTGATAATTAACCATTTATAGTTTATTGATTAACTATTTGTGACTTTGATGTCTCGTTTATCGCTCGTTTCTCCGAGACAGCATGTACTAACTAAACGTGCTGTCTATAGAAGTTGGCTGCAATCTCAAATTACCATCTCACTAATCAACGTTTCATTTTCGGGCAAACCTACCCAATCACCCGCTTCTATCGTTCTACTACAATGTAATGGCCCGGCCTTGCAGCGCTTTTTCTGCGTCGGGCAAAATCTCGCAGTTGTCCCAGATGCCCGTCAGGAGGGTCTGGGCGTAGGATTCGGGGAGTTGATTAGCCACCATTAGCTGATGAGCCGTAAGGTTGTCGTATGTAAAAGCGTGAAAGGTGTACGTCAATACGCCATCGGTATCGTCGAGTAGCAGGTACCATACACGGGGCGTGCCCTCATTGGCAGGCATCCCGATTACCCCTGCGTTGAGCCAGTATCGACTAGCTCCTGTTTCGGAAATTTGCCTATCTGCAAACGGTAGTCCGGCGTGACCAGCCAATATTACGTCGGCCCCAGTAACTAAAAAGGTCGTTTCTTTCACCGACCAGGGTGTCGATGCGAATACAAAATCAGCAATACCACTAGCGGCCCCGTGCAACACGGTCACTGACTTACCGGCATATTGAAACGTGAGTTGAAGCGGCAACGTGCTCAGCCAATCGACTGATTCAGCCGAAAGCGTCCGAACCGCATACGGGAACCAGGTTCGGGAGAACAGATCACACCGACCGCCTTCTGTGAAGTTACAGCCGCAGTCATCTTCGCCCCGGATGATATTCTGCTCCACATTGCCCTGAATGGCGTGAATGCCCCAATGCTTCACCAGTTGTACCGACTCCTCGGGCTGGGCGCAGTAGCCGACGATATCGCCGGTGCAGATAATGTTATCGGGAGGAATCTGGTGTTGGTTAGCAATATCGCGAAGTGCTTCCAGCGCCTGCAAGTTGGAGTAAGGGCCACCAAACACGAGCAGTCTGCCGCTACGGGTGCCGAGGTCCTGGGTATCGGGTCGATCAGTCATGGGTCTTGGGTTGAAATAGCGCACTGCCTGCAAAAGCCAGAAAACAGAAAGCCGTAGTGATCAGGTTCACGCTAAGCAGCGATCCGTACTTGCCGTTGCCCAGCCGCCATGATTCGGGCAAGGGGAAAAACGTCAGAAAACCGCCCAGCAGCACCCCACCAACCACCGACAGGTGAAAAGCCAGCCGTGGCACCCGGACATTCCAGCACAAAAAGACGGGTGCCAGACCAAGTACCAGCGTGCCGCTGATGGTTGTGGCCGATAAGATAGCCGGATCGAAAAAAACCGGAATAGTCCCCAGTATTGTCAGGACAATCATAGCCAGACGTCCTCTGGTAACGCTCGGCACAACAGCCCGGCTCAGATCGATGCTGATGAGTTTGGAAAAGGACGCCATGGCCGAGTCGAGCGTCGACGAGGCCGAGGTCACCATAATCAGGTTCATCAGCAGCAACATCGGCACACCAAAATACCGTGCTACGGCCACGGGTGCTTCGCCCGTTAGCGCGTTGAGTTTGGCGAAAATACCGACGAAGCTAAAGAAGATGATGCATAATGAGCCAATAACGGCTGCCCGGATGTAAGCCCTCCGTGTGGTACGCGTGTCAGAAATAAAGCCCCGGTCGGTCAGTACGGGGTCGTGAAAGGGGTAGCTGAAACACTGTACCAGCGCCACCAGCAGCAGATCGACCCCCTGATTCAACTTCCAGCGCCCACTGCTCACAAAAGGTTTCAGACTTCCGCCATACTGCGGTAGAATAAAGCCCAGAATCACGGTGAGCAGTACCACAAAGAGCGACAGTTGAATCACATCGGTCATAATCGAACTGCTCATACCGCCCTTGAGCGTGTAGGCCAGTGTGAGCAGCGTAAATACGATAATGGCCACGTAGTATTCGGTAGAGCCCTGCGCCCCGAAATAGGAACCGATCACGATGGTGTTCGACCAGATTTCGTTGTAGAGCCGGATCATGATCAGGAGTGTAAAGACCACCACGGCACTCGCCCCAAACTTCGATTCCAGAAAGTGGTGGATGCTCCGATACCCTCCCTTGTTGCGCATCGACACGATCACGAACCCAGCGACCAGAAACGATAGGTAATAGCCCGCGTAGGCCACGCCCCCCACCAGCCCGAAGCTATGCCCCAGATTGGCCGCATTGGTGATCGACTTGGCAAACAGCCACGAAATAACCAGACTACTCGTCAGAAAAAGGGTGTTGGGGGTTCGCTCGTTGCGGGCACCCCTGAAAAATTCGGGTGCCGTACGGGCCAGGGGCGATACAAAAAACAGCGTAATGCTGGATGCCAGCACCAGCGCCCACTGCAACAGGGTTGTGGTCATGCGAAAATAATTAGCGGGTTGCCCACCAAACGGGTACGTTGATGCTATTGTTCTGGGTTTTGTCGGCGGCTTTTTTGTACTGTACCGCATTCAGTGCGCTCTCGGTACCGGGATAGGGCATTCGAACGGGAATCAGCCCGTTGTTGAGGCTGGCCGAAATCGTTTTCAATCGTGGGAATCCGGTCCGGCGGTACTCGGTCCAGCCTTCATAAGCATTGTTGATGTTGCCCAGCCACTTCTGCGTCAGAATCTGCTCAATTGGGTTCTGCCCGTTCTGTGCGTAAGCTACTTTAGCAATGCTCAGGTACCCGGCGGGTAAGGCGGTGAGCCAATAGGCGAATGCCTGCGTAATACCCCGCTCATACCACTCCTTGCCCGAAGCCGATACCAGCCCCCGCTCGGCAGCTTCGGCCAACCAGAAACTGGTTTCATGGGCGGTCATGTAGTTGGCGTACAGCTTATCGGATTCCTCCCGGAAGATCGTTCCTGTCAGCGAATAGTCGGCCACCGAAATCGACAGTTTTGAGGCATCCGGGCCATTCAAGAGACCTTTGTAGGTGCCCGGTTTAGCGGCAGTGGGCCGGAAATATACCCCAACGCGCGGATCGTTCAGACTGGCGAGCAGTTCCTGACTAGTCAGCGACATAATAAACAGGTTGTAGTCGCCAATGCGGGCGGTCGACATACGGAAGTTGTTGGGTTGCGTAAGCGAGAAGCGAAACACCGCATTGTCCGTATTGGCCTTAATGAAGTTCCCCTCCGTCAGTACTTTCTGCAACGCTTCCTTCACATTTACCTTGCCCGATATACGCATCAACGCTTTAATCTTCAACGAATTGGCAAATAAAATCCACTTGTTTCGGTTGCCGTTGTACAGAATGTCGCCATCGAGCGCGGTGGCTCCTTTGTAGTTGTTGATGGCGGCAATGCCTTTATCGAGGTTGTCCAGTATGCCCCCGGCGGCTGTGTAGATGGATTCCTGCGTATCGTAGGCGGGTGTAATTACGCCCGATTTACCTTGTAGGGCTTCGCTATAAGGTACATCACCGTAGAGATCGGTGAGGGCAGCCGCCATGTACGCTTTCATAATCAGGGCCGGACCTTCGTAGACGCCGAAAGCTACGTTGGTACGAGACTTCTGTAACAGAATTTCGTTGTCGCGCAGGTTCGTATAGATGAACGGCCAGGGGTTGCCGCCATACTGCGGTTCGCTGAGACTGTGCCGATCAAACAGGTTGAAGTCGATAGCCGTAAAATACTGCCCCAGCAGATTGCCCGCTACAAACGCTTCGTAGGCCATCTGCTCCCCATAATCGAATAGAATTTTGCGGAACAGCAGCGACGGCTGCACATCGACTGGTGCGTTGGGGTTGGTGTTTATTTCCTGAAAATTCTCCGTACAGCCGGGTAACACACTGGTTAGCGAAAGCAGCAGGAGCATACTATATATCCGTTTCATAATCCGTTTCGTTGAGGCTCGTATCGTATGGTGGGGATTAAAAATTCACGCTTAGTTTCACCCCAATGTTACGCGAGGTAGGGTAAGTCATGTCTTCGACGCCCGTTTGCAACTGATTCTGCTGAAACGACGTCTGTTCAGGATCAAAATGCGGAATGTGCGACAGGGCCAACAGGTTCCGACCTACCAGGGCTATCGTCAGCCGCTGCATGCCCAGTTTCCGGGCGAGGTCTGCCGTTGCGGGCAGTGTGTAGCCGATGCTCATTTCCCGCAACTTCACGTACGACGCGTTGTAGGTGTTATTTTCCTCATTGTTGCGGTCGTAATACATCCGATAATAGGTTTCGGCCGGAATGGCAAGGGTATTGGGCTGGTAGTTTGGTTTATCGGCCGTGCCTGTATTCACCACACCTTTTGCCACGATACCCGCGTCGGGACGGTTGGCCGTTTCGATCAGTTGCCCCGCTACACCCGCCAGAGCCAGCGTGCGCGATACCAGGATGCCGCCCTGCCGCCAGTCGAGCAGAAAGCCCAGGTTCCAGTTTCCAACGCTGAGCTGGTTCGACAGGCCCACCATGAAGTCGGGATTGTAATTGCCCAGTTTTTTCAGCGTATTGTCGGCGATGTACTGCCCGTTGCTGCCCACGATAAACTCGCCCTGAGCATTGCGCAGGTAGCCTGTTCCCCACATATCGCCCATCCGGTCGCCTTGTCGTACCTGATACCAGACGGTTTGGTTCACGTTGTCGTAGATGCGGTTATAGCCCAATGTCAACGTACCGGCCTCTTCGGGTAGTGATACCACGATGGTCCGGTTGCGGCTGAAGTTGAGGCTCACATTCCACCGGATGCGGCTCGTCTGGATGGGAGCGGCCGTTACCACAGCTTCGATACCCCTTGACCGAACTTCACCGCCGTTAATGACCCGTTCGCTGTAACCCGTTGGGATGGCAATGGGCAACGACAGAATCTGGTTGCGGGTGCGGGCATCATAATAGGTCAGGTCAACACCAAGTCGGTCGTTCAGGAAGCGTATATCAGCCCCTACTTCAATTGAGGTGATCGACTCCGGTTTCAGATTGGTATTGGCAATTGTACTCTGGGCGCTGAAGGCAGGTTGTGCGAACACCGGGTTGCGAGCGTTGAATACGCCTGTAGTCTGGTAGGGACTTGTATCATTACCGACGTTGGCTACGCTGGCCCGGACCTTGGCAAACGACATAACCGCTGGCAACCGGAACTGATTGGAGAGCACCCAACTGGCCGATACAGAGGGGTAAAAGAAGGCCGTGTTTGCCGTCGAAGTGGGCGTTGCGAGAGCACTCGACCAGTCATTGCGACCCGTTATGTCCATGAACAGCACGTCTTTGTAGCTCAGTTTGGCTAGTGCATAGAGGCTGTTGATACGTTTGTGGGCGCTCTGCTGGTAGGCTTCCACCGGAGAAGCCGCATTGGTAAGCTTAAATACCCCCGGTTGGGCCAGTGTCAGGGCCTGATACTGATCGAACGACGCCAACTGATCCATGCGGTTGCC
This sequence comes from Spirosoma panaciterrae DSM 21099, assembly GCF_000374025.1. Lineage (GTDB taxonomy): Bacteria > Bacteroidota > Bacteroidia > Cytophagales > Spirosomataceae > Spirosoma > Spirosoma panaciterrae. Next base: position 137,681 of record NZ_KB893182.1, read on the forward strand.
CCCGGCCGACAGATCGAGCGAGAGTGGTCCCAGGCTACGGGTATAGTTCAGCAAAAAGTCGGTGTTGATTTCCCGGAAGAAAACAGCGTTTTCGGCATAGGCGCCATTCTTGAAACGATTGCTGCTGAAAGCCCGTCGAAACTGCCGTTTTTCGCTTGAATAGTCCATGCCGCTTCGTACCATCAAGGTCAGGTTGGTGGCCAGTTCACCCGTTATAGCCACGTTGCCAATGAGCCGATCACGATTGAATGAGTTCCGGTTTTCGTAGAGGGTAAAATACGGGTTGTCGAAGTACGTGTAGTTGTACGAAAACTGCTGAATTCCTTCCAGTCCCGGTTGCCAGTACTGCTTCATCGGGTTCACATCGGTTTGTCGACCCAGCCAGGCACTCAGGGCGTAGTTGATGTTTTCTGAACCGTATTTAGTAGCCGGGCGATTGTCGCTACCCGAGTTGATGTAATTGATAGACGAGCTGAATTTCAGCCGCTTGATGGGTTCAAACTGCAACCGGGCGGCCAGCGTTTTACGCTTCAGATCGACTCCCGGAATGATGGACTGGCTATTCAGATCGGTGTACGACAGCCGGTAGCTGCCTTTATCGTAGCTACCCGAAATCGCCAGGTTGTTGATGGCCGTATGACCCGTTTGGTAGAAGTTTTTGAGGTTATCGGGGTGCGATACAAAGGGAGTTGGGGTGATGGGTAGTCCACTGTATACCCGCGTGTCGGCTCCGCGCACCACCCGGCCGTCGGGCAGATTCACGGGGCTGTCGTACTGCTGAATCAGCAAACCTGCATCAAGTTTAGGGCCATAGCTGTAGGAGATGTTGTCGTTGATGCCCCCGCCCAAACCGTCGACGTATTTGAACGCGCCACTGTTTCCCTGGCCGTAAAGGTTCTGGAAGCGAGGCAGTTGAAACGGTCGCTCAGTGTAGAATGTGCTGTTGAAACTCACGCCAATCCCTTTTTGCGACGAACCGTCTTTGGTCGTAATCAGAATGACACCGTTGGATGCCCGGGTGCCGTAAAGAGCAGCCGCACCGGGCCCTTTCAAGACCGACACCGTAGCTACATCGTCGGGATTGATTTCCATAGCACCGTTACCAAAGTCGATTTCCTGAAACCCGTTGGCATCGTCATCGACCCGGTTCACGACGGTCGCATTATTGATGATAATACCATCGACCACAAAAAGAGGATTATTGTTGGTGAACGATGATTCGCCCCGGATCGTAATCCGAGAGGACGCCCCAACTCCGGTAGACCCACTCGTTATCATAACACCCGCCACCTTACCCGACAGATTGTCGAGAAAATTGGAAGCCTTAACATCGCTGACCTGCCGTCCATCTACTTTCTGGATGGTATAGCCCAGGCTTCGGGCGTTGCGCTCCAGGCCAAGGGCGGTGACCACTACTTCGCTGAGTAACGTTCCCGCTACCAGTTCAACGGTCAGGCTGGTTTGCCCTGTATAGGTAACTTGCTGCGTCTGATAACCCAGATAAGATATTGTCAGGATGTCGGCTGGTTGCAGGTTGGGCAGAGTAAATGTGCCTGTGGCGTTGGTGAGCGTGCCCGCCTGTGTACGTTTAACCTGAACCGTAGCGCCTACAATCGGTTCATGAGAGGCCTGGTCGACAACCTGCCCGGTTAGTTTCTGAGCAGACGTACTGCCTGAAATGAAGGAAACAAAGGCAATGAGTAGTAATAACCGCATAGAACGGGGCATAGAGAAGAAAAGTAATACAACGCATATACGTGGTATGGGCGGAGATGGATGTTTGCGAGATGAATATGCATGCCGCCACAGAGCGGATAAAAACATTCTACACTGAATCGGGTTATTTACTAATTCGACCTAAAGAACCCTTCCTTTTGACTGATGGCCATGACTTTACCGAACGAAGAACATTTTTTGCGTAGTCTACGGGATAATGAGCCCAATTCGTTCACTACCCTCTATAATGCCTATGCTCCTGCCCTGTACGGTATTCTTCTTCGGATGGTCAATGATCGTGAACTGGCCGCAGATCTCTTACAAGATGCTTTTTTGAAGATCTGGAGCAAACGGCAGGATTACGATCCTGGGCAGGGTCGGTTATTCACCTGGCTGTTGACAATTACCCGTAACACCGCTATTGATGAACTCCGGCTACAAAAATCACGGGCTAAAGCAAGTTCGTATCGGTATGATCGCCTTGAAAAAGCAGAGTTGCCTTCGGAGGTAGCCAGCCGGGCAACGGCCAGCGTCGTTGACCAGTTAGAAGCCAAATACCGGGTTGTTGTCGAAATGCATTGTCAGGACGAATACTCCTTGCCCGAAGTGGCCGACCGGCTGAAACTTCCCCTGGGTACAGTCAAGACCCGGTATCGAAAAGCCCTGCAATTGCTCAAATCGTATTTTAGCCAGGATATTTATCACTATCAGTTACGATGATCGCCAGAATAATCGGCTGATCCATTCTTCGTTTAGTTTGGTGTATATTTCTGAATTACAGAGACTTATCTGTAGGTGACGGGTGTGCGAAGTGGAATGAAATCATAAGCCGACACGGATAGGAGAGGCATCCGTGCCGGCTTAGAATGAAGAGACTGTTTTGGGAAAATAATAGGCTGATAAGCCTGTTTATGAATTTCCTAATTGCGTTTTAATGGGGGCTTGGTCATCGATGTCTTCACTGGCCGTTTTAAGAATAATATCTCCCGGCTTTACATCGCCAAAGATCTGGGTCTGCCCAGCCGCATCGTCACCTTTTTGTACCGTTGTCCGAATGGCTTTTCCTCCAACAACCTTCTGAACAAACGTGCGCTCCATCGTACTTATAACGGCTGTCTTGGGTACGTAGACACTGCCTTCGCCCGATGAAGACACGGGTAGCCGAACCGACGCAAACATACCGGGTTTTAACCTGCCCCCTTTATTCTGAAAATCGATCTCTATCATCTCCGACCGGGTTTCGGGCCGTACACTATTGGAAATGCGATTGATTCGTCCTGTAAAGGTCTGGTTAGGAAAACTGCGGACTGTAAACTGCACCGGATTGCCACTGCGAATATCACCCAGATAGGCTTCCGGTACGGCTATCCGTAACCGGAGCCGATCCAACTGCTTTATTTTGAGGATAGGTACACCATTTTGCCCTCCCGGCCCTACAAAGGCTCCCGGGGCAAGTCGACGGTCGGTGATGACACCAGTAAACGGAGCGGTGATTTTCAGATAACTCACCAGTTGATTTACGGAGCTGTAGTGGGCATTGGCAGCCACTACGGCCAGGCTATCGGAAATGGCTTTGGTGCGGGATGATTCCAGATCGACGGGCGAGATAGCTCCCAGTGTCCGGCTGGTGCGTAACACACGCAGAAAGGTCGCTTTACTGGTGCCAAAAACCGCTTCGGCCGCTTTAACTTTCGAGTACGCTTCCGTCAGGTTGGCGGTAAGCTCCGGGGCTTCCAGTTCGGCCAGTACCTGCCCTTTTTTTACCTGATCGCCAATGTCGACATGCAGGGCTTTGACGTAGCTGCTCACGCGCGGATAAATATCGGTTTCGTAATAACTTTCCAGTTCGCCCGGCAGGTTTAGTTCCGAGGTTGGCCGGGAAGTGGTTACCCGTATGGCATCATAACGGATTTCTTCGTCGGCTGGCGCTTCGTCCATTCGACTTTTTTCGGCCGATGAGTTACCACACTGGCTCAGTAAGAACGGCATTGCTGCAATAAAAGCCAGTTGAAATCCAGATCGGAGAGCAGAATAGAGTTGCATAGTATTGATCGACTGATTAATAGGTTAAACTGGTTTGGTGAGATTCCGCAGGGGCCACGGGGGTTCCATCGTATACCGTACTGGTTGGGTCGTCGGGGTCCAGCGAAGGCGAATCGAAATCGGTTTTTCGTTGAACAGCCGCAAAAACGACGGGCAGAATCAACAATGCCGCCACGGTCGAAAAAAGCAATCCGCCAATTACGGCCCGGCCCAGCGGAGCCGTTTGCTCGCCCGATTCGCCCAGACCACTGGCCATGGGAATCATCCCGGCAATCATGGCCAGGGCGGTCATCAGAATGGGGCGCAGGCGAGCCGCCCCTGCTACCCGTGCAGCCGCCCGGGCATCCCGATACCGGAGCCGCAGCGATTCGGCATTGGTCACCAGCAGCAGCGCATTCGCCACCGATACACCTACCGACATGATGATCCCCATATACGATTGCAGATTGAGGGTCTGGCCCGTTGCCAGCAGCAGAGTAAGCGCCCCTGCCAGCACGGCCGGGATACTGACCAGTACCACACTCGCTACTTTGAACGATTGGTAATTGGCGGCCAGCAGGAGGAAGATCACAACAATGGCGAGGCCCAGTCCGAATTGCAGGCTACCAAGGGTTTCCTGAAGGAGTTGTGCCAGACCACGCAGCTCAACCACGGAGCCTTTGGGTGGATCGCCCGCAGCCGTAATGGCGGCCTGCACATCGTGCGTGGCCGACCCCAAATCCCGGTTGTTGATATTGGCCGATACGGTAATGATTCGCCGGGGGCCGATGCGGTCATACTGGCCGGGTACGGTAGTCGGTGTAATTGTAGCGACATCGCCAAGTGTAGGACGCAGCTGCCCTTTTACGAGTGGAATAGCCTGAATATCGGCTACGGATTTCATCTGGTCCTGCTCCAGTTGAATCTGCACCTGATAGGCAAACCCTTTGGATTGATCGAGCCACAGGTTTTTGGCCGTAAAACGACTCGACGAAGTAGCCGCCACCAGCGATTTTGAAATCTCATCGGTACTCAGCCCCAACTGAGCCGCCCGCTCGCGATCGACCTTCACCGAAACCGTCGGATAGCTAAGGGGTTGATTGATGCGCAGATCGCGTAAGTAAGGAATTTCCCGTAGGTGGGTGAGTAGCCGATTGGCATAATGCTGGCCTTCGGTCAGATCTTTGCCGCCCACCAGAATTTCAATGGGTGTCTGGGCTCCCTGGCTCATGATCTTGTCCGTCAGATCAATGGGTTCGAACGATAACCGGACGTTGGGCATCTTCTGTCGAACCCGCCGACGAATCTGCTCTTTGAGCGCATCCAGCGACTCAACCTTATAATCTTCAGACAGATTGATCTGTAATACCGCTTCGTGCGGTCCGGCGTTGAAGACGTACAGGGCGCTGGTGCCGTAACTGGAAGGGGTCATGCCCACAAAAGCCGACGAAATAGCGATGTTTTCAGAGCCAACGATCTCACTGATTTGTTTGATAACCCGTTTGGTGAGCGCTTCTGTTCGTTCGATCCGTAAGCCCTGTGGCCCTATGATCCGCACCTGAAACTGATGGGCATGATTTTGTCGGGGCATCATATCCTGACCGATCTGCGTGAACCCAACACCGATCAGGAGCGCGCAAACCAGTGCATAGATGCCAATGACCAATAGGCGCCGGCCCATTAATTGATCAAGCCATTGCAAATACCCCAATTTAAACCGTTCGAAACCCGTTACCTTTTCAGGGTGGTTTTCTTCGTAGTGCTCCTGTCGGGTCTCCGGCTGGTTCTCTAAATCGGGCAGGATGCTCAGGTCATGCGGACGGGCATGTTCGTGGTTTTTCAGCCACCAGTTGGCCACTACGGGCACAAACGTTTGTGAGAGTATGTATGAGGCAATGATCGAAAAGCCTACCGACAGCGACAGCGGCAGGAACATCCCGCGCGGAACCCCATTCATCAGGAAGGCCGGGGCAAAAACAGCCAGAATACAAAGCGTGATCAGCAAAAGTGGAAACGACATTTCCTGGCAGGCATCCAGAATAGCGCGGGCTTTGGGCTTACCCATTTCCAGGTGCTGGTGAATGTTTTCAATGACCACCGTTGCCTGATCGACCAGAATCCCGATAGCCAGTGCCAAACCCGACAGGGTCATGATGTTGATGGTTTGCCCGGTCAGGTTGAGGAGCAGGATGGCGCTCAGAATAGACACCGGAATGGTCAGAATTACGATTAGCGAACTGCGCCAGTCGCCCAGGAAAAGCAGTACCATCAGGCCCGTCAGGATAGCGCCCAGACCCCCTTCCACGGCCAGGCTATGGACGGCCTGGGTAACATAAACGGACTGGTCGAATTCGTAGGAAAGCTGCACGTCGTCGGGCAAGAGGGCTTTCATTTCGGGTAGCCTGGCTTTCAGGGCATTCACTACACTCATGGTCGAGGCATCGGCGCTTTTCGTAACGGGTATGTATACCGACCGTTTTCCATTGACCAGGGCGTAGCCTACCGTTATATCGGTGGCATCCTCTACCGTGGCCACATCCCGCAGAAATACCGTGGGGCCCACGCCCTTACGCAGCGGAATATTCATGAACTCGCCTACTTTATCGAGTACCGTATTGCTGGGCGTCATAACGGTGTAATCGCCCATCTGAACGCTTCCGGCTGGCGAAATCTGGTTGTTCTTCACCACCGCCTGAACAATTTCGTCGGGTGTCAGCTCGTAACTGCGCATCCGTTCGGGGTTTACTTTCACAACCACGGTTCGTTCGTTGCCACCAAAGGGAGGTGGGGCCGAAGCGCCCGGAATCTGAGAGAAGAGGGGCCGGATACGGGTAGAGGCTAAATCCTGCATCTCGCCCAGTGAGGCCCGGCGGCTGCTGAATACCAACTGACCGACTGGCAGGCTCGACGCATCGAACCGAACCACGGTAGGGGGCACAGTTCCTGGCGGCAGGTAATTCATAACCCGGCTGACCTGATTGGCCACTTCGCCCGATACCTGCGCCATGTTGACATCTTCGTAAAAGGTACATTTGACCAGGCAAAGGCCCTGAATGTTTTTTACTTCGACATTTTTGATGCCCGATACGTACAACAACTGATTCTGATACCGGGTCGCAATAAAGCCTTCCATCTGGGCGGGGGTCATACCGCCATAGGGCTGAGCAATGTAAATCGTCGGGAGATTGAGCCGGGGAAAAATATCGACTGGGATCTTGAGCAACGCCAGCACTGCAAACAGGACAATCCCGGCCAGAGCAACGAGTACGGTAATGGGTTTGGCTAAGGCAGTTTTGATCATGACAGTTGAGTTAGTGGGGAAGTTGTTGCAGAAACGAATCCAGATCGCCAGCCGTAGCGGCCCGCAGAAGTAAAGCTCGCCAAACACTGCTGGTGACCAGAGCCTGATCGACTTCGGCCCGGTTCAACAATGCACTGGTTTGGGTCAGCGCCTGAATATTGTCCAGCCCGGATTCGTACCGTGCCTGCGCCTGGATGTACGCCTGTTTGGCAGCGTCGAGCTGTAAGGGAGCTTGCTGAGCCCTCGCTTTCGCCAATTCGACCTGCAACACGGCATTTTGACTCGCAGCCTGTATGCCCAGCGCCTGCTGGTCGTATAGCTGCTGACTGGCATTGATCCGTTCCCGCTGGGCCGATAGCGCATACTTGGTACGCCATAAGTCGGTTGGTCGCCAGATGGCCGTCAGTCCCACAATGTAGTTGTAGGCGCGTAAGGGTAAACCGGCTCCTAATGAGGGGTCGATCCGGAATGTACCGTCGGACTGGGCCTGTTCATGAATGCCGGAACCCCGCCCCTGAAGTGAACCAAGTACTGAGATTGACGGCAAGGCGCTGGCCTTCAGTAAGGTTTCGTTGGCGCGGCCTATGTCGATGTTCTTTTGATAGACCCGTAGCTGAGGATGCAGGGCTGGGTTGCTGCCGGGTGCTGCAGCTACCTGCGGAAGCTGGTTGTAAAAAACCAGTGAATCGAGTTGCACCGATGGATTCGGCTGGCCAATCAGTTCGGTGAGTCGGAGTACCTGCTGTTGGGCCAGTTGCTGACTTTCCAGAACCAGCAGACGAGCGCGGGCCACTTCGGTATTCGCTACGGCGCTATCGATACCCGGCCGGAGCCCTCCTTCCGTACTTGCCCGAATGATTCGCTGGAGTTCCTGAGACCGCTGAAGATTGGCGCGTTGCAACGCGACCGACTTTTGGGCATTAAGGGCCAGAAGATAGGCGTCGCAGACGCGCACCTGATGGGTAAACAACTCGCCTTCGTAATCGGCCTGGGCCTGCTCGATCGCCAGTCGCGCCTGATTGCGTCGGGCCTCCCGCCGTCCGAAGGTAATGGCTTCCCAATCTACAACCAGCGAAGCGCCACTGGTCCAGGCTGCCTGACTATTGAACCCGTCTGTCCGTACCCCAGAAATAGGCAGTAAAAGCCCCCCATTGGAAACGTAGGCCCCCCGCACCTGGTTGGAAGTGGCGTTTAAAGTTTGCGCCTGAATGCCTGCCTGAGGAAGTAAGGCCATGTTTAAGGCCTGTGCATCGGCTTCCGTAGCCCGTATCACGGCCAGTTTATTTCGTAAGCCCGGATAATTGCTTCGGGCCAGTTCCAGGGCTTTCGACAGGGTGAGTTGGTTGGGTAGGGCCGAGGGCGGATTGCCTGTTTGAGCCAAACTTTGCCCGAACCAGCCACTAGTCAGGAGCACTATGAGCCAGGAATATCGTTTATCTCTGCTAAGCATGAGCCTATTTCAATGAATAAGGCCAAAGCTAGAGCGCCCAGATTAGAGCCAGATTAGAGCCAGATTAGTTCATATTAGAACGGGGTAGCCTGCAAGGGTAAACTGACTTCGGTGATGGTGCCTCCGCCGGAGCGGGGTCGTAAATGGAGCTGCCCCTGATGGAGCGCAATGATGCGATGAGCCAGTGTTAACCCAATGCCAAACCCACTGATGGTTGCTACATTAGACCCACGCACTAGCGGTTGTAAGACCCGATCTTCGTCGCCAGGGGCCAGGCCAATCCCCCGATCTTCGATCCGTATTCGGGCCCGCGCTTCAGTATCCATTTCCAGGCATAGCGTAACCGGCTGACCACTGGAATACTTAGCTGCATTGTCCAGCAGGTTCAGCAGGGCGGTTTTGAGCAGATGCGCATTGCCCAGGACCGTAATGGGGGTGGTTTGTTCAAGGATACCGTCGCTGACCTGTACCGATAAGGATTGCCCAACGCGTTGCTGCCCAAGAGTATCGGCTGCATCGAGTACAATCTCTACCAGTTCGAGAGGATGGCGGTCGAGATGCGCGTCGATTCCGTCGATACGAGCCAGTTGCAGCAGCCCGTTGGCCAGAGCCGTAAGTTTATCCAGTTCGGTAACGGCCTGCGTGATACCTCGTTTAAGCGTATCGGTGTCGGCATCATACATCAGCGATGTTTCCAGCCAGCCTTTCAGGGTCGTTAATGGGGTTCGCAGCTCATGCGAAGCCTGGGCAATGAAGGAGCGCTGATTCTCGACGAGCCGTTCCTGACGGGTCAATAGCTCATTGAACGCCTGGGCCAGTACACCAACCTCGTCCTGGGGGTTTTCGGCCTGTAATCGAAACGAGTGTTTACCAGCCGTAGGCGTATTGATCTGATCGATGAGCCTGGTAAGCGGTTTGAGGGCCTGCCGGGAAAAAAAATAACCCAGGAAAATCACCAGGCCAATAGCCACCACGTTGCCAACGATAAACAGATCCCGGAGTTCCCGTTGCCGCTGATACCCGTCCTGGTCATAAGCCGTTACGATGGCTACATACTCCCGGCCATCGGGTGAGGGCGATAGACCCGCATACGTCAGGGCTACGCCATCTTTAGGGTAGGTATGGCCCGAACTCGTATACTGAAAACGCACCAGCCGTTCCCGACGAACCCGATTGCGAAACACCGGGCCAGCCATAAAGTCATTCGTATCCTGGCTTTTGTAGATCAGGCTATCGGCTGGCGAATAGACAAACTCAACCTGCTCAGGCATGGAGGTGATCACACTGCCTGCTACGCCTTTCAGTGTTAGCAACTGCTCCGTAACCCGGGCTTTTCGTTCCAGCCGATCTTCGATGGACCGTTGCCGGAAACTGGCGTAGGTACTGTACACATAGACCGAAAAGATGAGCAATATGCTGGCCACCAATGCCGAAAACCAGAGAATGAGTTTGTGCTTGATCTGCATGATTAGCCTCGTAAGACATAGCCCATTCCCACAATGGTGTGTAGCAGTTTTGGACTGAAATCCTTATCGATTTTCTTGCGTAAGTAATTAATATACACTTCAATGACATTGGTATTGGTGTCGAAGTGTAGATCCCAGACTTTCTCGGCTATGTCGATTCGACTGACAATTTTGCCCTTGTTGATCATTAAATACTCCAGGAGTGCATATTCCCGGGCGGTCAGATCAATCCGTTGGCCCGCTCTGCTCACAAAATGGGCTTCCGTATCTAGTTCCAGATCGGCAACGCGCAATATCGTTTTCAAACCGCTGTAATCGCTATGTCGGCGGGCCAGTGCTTTAATCCGCAGCATGAGTTCACGAAACTCGAAGGGTTTTACCAGGTAATCGTCGGCCCCTGCTCCAAAACCACTTTCTTTATCCGATAAACTATCCAATGCCGTCAGGACCAGTATGGATTGCTTAGGCGAATCTTGCTTGATCCGTCGGCATAATTCAAATCCGTTAATGTAAGGCAGGTTAACGTCCAGTACAATGACGTCATAGCTATTATTATCGGCCATACGTTGCCCTACCAGTCCATCGTAAGCCAGATCGATTTCGTAGCCTTCGCTCTCGATGCCTTTGCGGATAAATGAGGCCAGGCTTACTTCATCTTCAACGAGTAGTATTTTCATAGGTTAAACGCGTTCGATCCCCTTGTGTCAGGCCTTGATTGTACCGAAGTGAGATGGCTTTAGTAAGCAAACGAGATGAACCGTGGGTACAATGCAATAACGTGTCAAATCAGCTTGGGGTTTCCCGAACTCGACCAGATTCAGTAAACGTAGTCAGGCCAATGTCCTCTATGCGGCTAACCAGCAAAACAGCAGGGCCGTCTACCTGATTGGCTGCAGGGAGGGCATTGGCGAGCGGTTCGAAAAAGTGTAGACGATGTCTTGTAATGGCGCTTTTGCGCGAGGATTAGCCGATTGATCGTCTGATTATACCCAAACGCCCTAAAACAGGTTTTATGAAAAAGCCCTGCAGGATGTATTTAGAGAACTTTTATCGTATATACTTTATTCTTTACGGTTTTCAAGCGCATCGTGTAGCCCTCAGGCGTTTTGGTGGCTTTCTCTCCGTCTAGCTGAAAGGGGACGCTGGTTAGCAAGACCAGTTCATCTCCGGCCAGCGATTGAATCTGCGCCTGGGTTAACGCTCGATTTTTCCAGTTCATCGATACCGCAAACCCTCCCCGTGCCTTCAGGCCCGTAACCTTCCCTTCCGACCAGTTGTCGGGTAGGGCAGGTAGCAGATGAACACGCCCCAGATGGCTTTGTAGCAGCATTTCGGCCATACCGGCCGTTCCGGCAAAGTTACCGTCGATCTGGAAGGGGGGATGCGCATCGAAGAAGTTGGGATAGGTTCCACCGCCGTGGCTCATCTGGGTGCCTGTTGTGTTGGTGTATTGCATGAGTTGGCGAATCAGGGAGTAAGCGTGATTTCCATCCTGCAATCGGGCCCACCAGTTAATTTTCCAGCCCTTACTCCAGCCGGTTCCTTCGTCGCCCCGGAGTTCGAGCGTTTTTCGGGCGGCTGCAAAATACGTTGGCGTCAGCGGGGTGATCTGCCGACCCGGATGCAGGCCAAACAGGTGGGAGATGTGTCGGTGATGAGGATCGGTTTCGGCAAACTCCTTATTCCATTCGAGCAACTGGCCTTGCCTGCCAATCTGGAGCGGAAACAACTTACTTCGCTTGGCCACGAGCAACTCCCGGAAAGCGTTATCCTGATTCAATGCGGTTGATGCCTCGATCACATTCGTGAACAAATCCCAGATGATCGACATATCCATCGTGGTGGCTACGGAAACGCCCTGCGCTTTGCCCGTCGAATCGATGAATTTGTTTTCCGGGGTGGTCGAGGGAGCCGTCACCAGATTCCCTGCTTTGTCAGGAATCAGCCAGTCCAGCGAGAATAAGGCCGCTTCTTTCATAATGGGGTAGGCTTGTTCCAGAAACTTCTTATCGCCAGTGAAGCGATAATGTTCCCACAGATGCTGACATAGCCAGTTGCCGCCCATCGCCCAGTTGGCCCAGACCGGATCGCCCGCTCCCCGGTCGCCGACGGCGTTACTCAAGGCCCATATATCGGAGTTATGGTGAGCAACCCAGCCCTTGGCCCGGTAGTATTCCTGCGCAGTCTGATGCCCGGTTTTGGCCAGGTTTGGAATCCAGTCGAGCAGAGCCATGTGCATTTCCGACAAATTAGTGACCTCGGCAGGCCAATAGTTCATTTCCGTGTTGATATTAATGGTATAGTTCGAACTCCAGGGTGCCCGTAATTCTTTGTTCCATATACCCTGCAAATTGGCAGGTGGTCCGTCGGGACGAGACGACGAAATCAGCAGATAGCGGCCATAATTGAAGTATAACGTTTCCAGATTTGGATCATAGCGGCCCGTCGAATAAGCCATCAATCGTTCATCGCTGGGAAGCGACAGGCTGGGGTTGGCCGTTGTTGTATCCCGAACAGAGAGCTGACACCGATCAAAATACCGATGATAATCAGCTTTGTGGGCTTCCAGTAGTTTCGAATAGGGTTGCTGAGTGGCCCTGGCCAGATACATCGCTGCCAGCTTTTTCTCATCTTTCCCTTCCTTGTCCGGGCATTTGTCGAAACCGTTGAAACTAGTTGCGGCTGTTACATACAGAATCACTTCGCTGGCCTTGTCGATGGCAATACCCGCCGTATCGGTCTTTACAGAGCCGTCTTTGGCTACGGCTTTAATTCGGTACTGAAACCGCATTCCGTTGCAACCCGTGCTATCCTCGTAAATGATTGGCTTCCGTCCCTTAATGTTGTAGTACGATGGGTCAACTTTGGCAGGTGCTTTCCCACTTACAACCAGTTCATTCGAGCTAAATGGTGTTTTCTGAATTCGTAGTTGTGATCGCGTCCCGATCGTCAGCGTCAGCTGGCGGGCTTTATCGGCACTGATGCGAATAATCAAGCTGTTGGCTGGCGCACTCGTAAAGAGTTCACGCTTGTAGGTAACCCCATCCATAGTAAATCGGGTTGTAGCTACGGCGTCAGCCATGTCGAGGTCCCGGTAATAGGCGGATGGTTTGCTATTTGGGAGTTTCTGGTCGAGCATCAGATCCGCTAGTGGCAGATAGGATTCGGTATAGAACCCCTGCATTTTTTTTGTCAGCTCATCCGCTTTCGTATAATCCTGTTGATTCAGCAGTGCGTCACGAATGGCAGGAAGGTATGATGCCGCCGTTGGATTAACATTCTTCCTGACCGGGCCACCCGACCAGAGAGTCGATTCGTTGAGTTGGATAAGCTCATGCTCCATCCCGCCAAATACCATGGCGCCAATATGCCCGTTGCCGAGTGGTAAGGCTTCTACCCACTGCGTTGCTGGTTTATTATACCAAAGTTTTGGCGTTGGCTGAGCCTGCGTCTGCGTTGCCACTAGCAGGAACTGAAGCCCGCAAAGAAGAAATGATTTCATATACTGTGTGTTAACCCGCCATTTCTGTAAGGCTTCCTGACAAAGAAAGAGCAATAATAGGAGATTGATCTACTCCTTTTTGCCAATGAGCTAAGCTATTTTAGTCAAATAGAACCTTCCCGCTATTTTTTACCCGAAGAGACTCCGTTTTATTGTCAAAGGGAAGGGAAACGTTGTGGATATTCCGATATAACCGGGTCGATTTGCCCATACACGAAAATAGACTCTTTACGGGATGGCAGACAGACCCATTAGTTGAGGTATTGAAAGCCCAAGAAGGTTAAGGCTGTTGGTCCTAGACATGCAATGAAGCCCTGACCAGCATTCAATTTCAAGACAGGATTTGTGTATGTAATTTTCTCAAATTAATTTCAAGCGACTTCACTGATTTTTACGTGAAATAGAATCCTTTATACTTTTTCTTAGTCTAAAATTTAAAAGTATAACAGTATATACTATATAAGCTAAGACGGGTAACTTACTTTTTGGTACGTAAACTTTTGCCAATTGCCCTGTCTTTACGAAATACTATTTCTGGCAAATTTTCTTCAGTCTATGGGCGGACCTGATACCGTTATCATAGATTTTTTTAGCCCTGTTTGATTATTTAGAGTGGATTAGCCCAACCTGTTGTGGCTGGTATTATACGTTTTGACATATAATCTGAAAGGCTACAAACCCGTAGTGCTTTGTAGTTGACGGTATAGGTTACAGTTCCCCATTGCTTAATGGGACAGATTTTATAAAATCTCGCAATTCTCCATTGACATTTTATCAATAAGCTGGATATACTCTTAGTATGACCAAAACTAATACTTACCATTATGATTCCTAAAATACCTGCTTACAACAACTTTAAGAAATTAGGAGAGGGGGGGATGGCGGTTGTATGGTACGCCGAGAATGCGCTGGGAAAACCATTCGCCATTAAACTTCTCAACCAGGAAATGGTGGGCAAGGAAAAAATTGTAGAACGTTTTCGGAACGAAGCGAAGTTGATGGTCGGCCTTAATCATCCTAATATCCGGCAGGTCATAAGCTACTACGAAGATGAGAGTACGATGGCCATCATTATGGAATACCTGGAAGGGCAGGACTTGGGCAAGTACCTGACAACCTATGGAGCTGTACCCGAAGCTATGGCTGTTCGCTGGTTTAATGATATTCTGGATGCAATGACTTATGTGCACCGCAAAGGGTACATTCACCGTGATATTAAACCCTCAAATTTGTTTCTGACAAGCGGAGGACAAATGAAGATCATGGATTTTGGCATTGCCAAGATCGTTGATTCGACTCAGGAACTAACCCAGATTTCGATTGGCTCTCCGCAATACATGAGCCCGGAGCAAGTACTTACGCCAAAATCCATCGACCTCCGTACCGATATTTATTCGCTGGGTGTCACCTTATATGCTTTGTTGACTGGTAAAAAGCCTTACAACGACTCCTATAGCTCATCCTATACTATCCAAACAGAAATCACTAAAAATCCGCTACCTTATATTCAGGGGGTATCCTCTGCACTCAACGCAGCGATCCAAAAAGCCACCAGTAAGGATTCGAACTACCGGTTTCAAAGCTGCGAAGAGTTTAAGGCCGCTTTGAATGAGCCTGATAGCCTGGACTCTGACCATATTGAGGTAGAAATCGATGAACGACCGCCAGTCATTCCGCCTTCGTTCGACCATCGCCCTCCGGTCAACCCTATACCTATACCTGTCTACGATAATCCGCCAGTCAGGCATTATCCCGAAAAGCCCAAATCCAACATAGGGCGAAACATTATCATTGCTGTCGTCATTATCATCGCTGTGTTTGGTGGGTTGGTTTTGATCGGCCTTCAGATTGAGAAAAGCGAAATAAATAAAGGGGTTGGCCTGTATGAAGAAAAAAACTATACGGAAGCCTTTAACCTGCTTTACAAAAACCGGGGGTCGAGTTCACTGACTCCGCAGGCCATGCACGATCTGGGTTATATGTATGACACTGGGAATGGTACGCAACAGGATTATACAGAAGCCCGGGAATGGTATGAAAAAGCAGCCGATAAAGGGATTCCTATGAGTATGAATAACCTTGGCGTTATGTATCGATATGGGTCGGGCGTCGATAAAGATTACAGCCGGGCCCGATCGCTTTTCGAACGGGCAGCCGCTGAGGGGGTACATCTGGCCAATTATAACCTGGGCGATCTGTATGAGAATGGATTAGGGGTTGAGGCTAACCTGTATAGGGCATTTAATTATTATTCAAAGGCTGCCAAAGAAGGGCATGCGGCTTCTCAGTATCGACTTGGTCTCATGTATGCATTGGGTAAAGGGGTGAGTACAAGCAACTCGGAGGCCGTTGCCTGGTTTCGAAAATCGGCCGAACAGGGATATGCCGAGGGGCAATATGGACTAGGCTACATGTATGGAGCAGGTTATGTTACCGGGGAGAATGATTATGATGCTGCGATAGCCTGGTTTGAAAAAGCTGCCGATCAAAACGAACCCAGAGCACTCTACTATCTGGGGCAATATTACGAATATGGTTACGGCAAAAGCAAAGACTGGTCTACCGCACTGTCCTATTATAAAAAATCGGCTCAGTTAGGTAATGAAAATGCCCAGAAAATACTGACTGGTTATGGATATAGCTGGCGGTAACGCTTGCCTGGCCGACGAATTCCCGTTTCTATCGTTTTTAATTTTACACCAATGCTTACACAGATAGGCCTTTATCAACTCAGGCATCAACTTGGCTCAGGCGGCATGGCTACGGTTTGGTACGCCGAAAATGCGCTGGGGAAAGAATTTGCGATCAAGATTCTTAAACCCGAGTTGATGCAGTATCCGCAGGCAGCCGAGCGATTTCGGAACGAAGCGAAAATTATGGTGAGCCTGCGCCATCCCAATATTCGTCAGGTGTACGATTATTATGAGGACGAGACGACGATGGCAATCATCATGGAGTATCTCCAGGGCAGCGATTTATTTGAGTACGGAACAACCCACCAGTCGGTTCCGGAAAGCCAGGTCGTAACCTGGTTCGAGTCGATTCTGGACGCTGTGGGCTATGTGCATCAAAAGAATTATTTCCACCGTGATATTAAGCCCTCTAATCTTTTCTTAACGGACGACGGGCAGGTGAAGGTAATGGATTTTGGTATTGCCAAACTGGTAGACTCAGACCTGAACCTGACGGTAACATCGACGGCTATAGGTTCTCCACAATATATGAGCCCTGAACAGATTATGACGCCCAAGCAAGTTGACTACCGAACGGATATTTACTCGCTGGGGGTAACATTATATGCTTTACTCTCAGGTCATAAGCCTTATGATGATTCGGCGGGTTCGGTGTTTACGATCCATAGAGAAATCATTCAGACCGCATTGCCCTGGCTCAGAGGGGTTTCGGACAAGGTGAATCATGTGATTCAAAAAGCAACCCAGAAGTCGCCAGTCGATCGCTTTCAGACCTGTCTGGAGTTTAAACGGATGCTGACAATGGTAGAGGAACCCACGCAGGTTTATAGAGCGCCTGCGGGTCAATCGGCCGAGTGGTATTCGTCGGAAAGTCGATCATTCGGGTCAACGGGTACGGCCGGGCCTAATCCCTCATCTGTTCCACCACCCGTATATGGTCAGGTACCGCCAATTCCCGTGTACGGAACTACGACCTCCCCACCGCATCCGCAGGCTCGCCCGATTATAATGCCTTCGGGTGGGCAGTCGATCAATACTCCTCCGAATCCAGTAATCATGGGGCAGGAACCTGCTGCTCAACGGCCTGGCAACTGGGTAGGCGGAGCCATTTTTGTTATCCTGTTTTGTTTCTGGCCGTTTGGTATTGCGTCTCTGGTTTTTGGAATCCGCGTAAATCCGGCTTTTGATCGGGGCGATTATGCAAGCGCACTGGCCAATGCATCCAAGGCTAAAAACTGCTTTTGGATCGGGCTGTTTCTGGCACCCATCAGTTGGTTTTATGGTTTTGGCCTGGTATCCAGACTGCTATACGATTTAATGTGATCTGTTGGGCGGCTGCAGTTGACCCTAAATCTACTGAACCCTAAACCGCCTTTGTTGAATTTCTTATTTCAACCTTTCTTAACCCATGACTTCCGATCCACTCAAACAGTCCGCACTGCGTGTAATTCGTATTGGTAAAAATCCAGACAATGATCTGGTGCTCGAAAAGCCAGGAGTTAGCCGTTATCATGCCAGACTTTCACTGTATACCGATTTTCTGGGGTTAATTGAAGACCTCGACTCTACCTATGGGACTCAGGTCGATAGCCATCGGGTTGTTCAAAAGCTGGTTACGCCCACTAGTAAAGTGATGCTGGGGCCAATTACGCCACTGGATATAAAGTCATTGTTTGACGAAGTAAAACCAAAACCTAACCCGGGTCCGACTCCACCGCCCATACCACACCAGTTTTTCAGTCAGGGGGGGACCTCCAAAGGGGTGTCGTATGCCGAGGAATTTAAACGTATTGAGTTCCATTACGACACGTACCTAAAGACCAAAAAAAACATTCAGGTTGATAAAACAAAGACATGGGCGCGTGTTGCGCTCATGTTTGTTCCCATGTATGGAATGCAGTTAGCCGCTCTGGCCGATGCGTATATGTTTAATCCGACAGAGAAACTGCATGTGCTGGATGAAGCATTTAAGCGCGATTACGTTTGCCCGAATCCCGACTGTCAGCATTTTTTAGGCTATACGCCTTATAAAGATTTACTTTTTCAGAAGCAGTGTCGTTTCTGCAAATGCAATTGGGTAGAAAATTGAAAATTTTTTTTGCAATAGGCACTGACATTCCGGTTTCATGCCGGATATATAAACAGACGACTCGCTAAACGTAGTCAAAACATATAAACAGCCAAAACTTTCTTTTACCATGCAATCTCAATCAGAATCTTTCGATCAGCCTACTCAGGGCGGCAAACCCGTCGGTAAAAAGTTAACCCCCAGACAAAAAGCCAGCATTTTTGCCGGCCTGGGCGGTGCCGCTACACTCGGTACCATCGGCACAGCCCTGGCCTGGGGAATGAGCCAGGATGGTTCTGTAAATGATAAACTTCCCGAATCTGCACCCGATTCTGATTCGTCGACTACGCCCGCCGAATCGAAAACCAATCCGGTAAGTGACGAAACCAAACCCGAAAAACCTGGTGACAAACCAGCCACCGAAGAACACCCTGTTGCAACAACTGATCCGGCCGACGAGAAGCCACATCAGGATAAACCAGCCGGGGAAAAACCTACAAATACGCACCCGGAGTCACTCACCAAAACCGAAGGTGGGGGCGCTTCTACCACTCAACCCAATTCGCACACCACAACGGAAGAGCACCCCTCCGATAACCACCCTGGTTCGCATGTATCAACCGAAACGGAGGAGCCGGTTGATACAACCATCCCTGAGCCTGCCCTGGCTACCCACGTCAATGATAACATGACGCAGGAAGATGCCTTTAAAGCGGCTCGGGAGGAAGTGGGAGCTGGCGGCTTTTTTGAATGGCATGGTGAACTATACAATACATTCTACAAAGAAGAATGGGAGGGTATGTCGCCCGAGAAACGTCAGGCGTATATTGACAAAATATACGGCGACGACGAACAGAGCACCAGCCGTGATTACGATGTACACAACGATTCGACTACGCAGGAACCCACTCCGTCGAGTAATGAAACAGACAACAAACCCGATATCAAAGTAGGGCAATACGAAGGCCATACGATCGGTCTGGGAGATACTGACCACGACGGAGATGCCGAAATTATTATTATCGACAACGGTACGGTTGGCGCTGTAGATACCGACAACGACGGGATAATGGATACACGGGTGGAATTGAATGCCGAAACCCATCAGGTAGAGTCCAGTAGCCCGTTAACATCGCCTTTCGCTGCCCCTTCAATGAATGCGCTGGACGACACGACATCGACGGATCAGGATCAGATACAGCAAACCAATAATGCCGACACCAGCGATGAGCCAGAGGTCGTGCTGGCTACTGTCGATGAGCACGAAGTGTTGTTAAGCGATGTGGACCAGGATGGGTATGTCGACGTTATGCTTGCCGACAATGGCGTCATGTTTGTCGATACAGACGGGGACCACCAGTTCGATTTGGGGGTACTGTATGATACAAATACGGGAGATGTGGAGCAGGTAGGCTACCTGAATCAGGGTGTTGACGTTCCCCATCTGGATCATCATACAGAAAATAATATGGCAGATACTCAGGATTACGACAATGACTCCGACATGAGTGAATGGGCCGCTTAAACATAGCGTACCCCTTTGACTACCCAGGCCTTTTTTCATCTTACTCGCTCATGAATGTTCAAGAACTGACCCTTGTCTGCATAAATGCCAATTGCCGACGTCGGCTCACCGTCCGCGTAAAGCTGCCGACGAAAGCTACAACCGTAAAATGTCCAAATTGTGGTCAGGTAAATCCGTTGCCTACATTTGCCACGCCCCCGCCCATACCCGGTAATCCTACACCGCCCCCAAACCCATCGTACGTTCGAAAGAGGCCCGATGGGACTTTTGAGGGGGGCTACCAGGCAAATCCGGGTCAACCTGCCGACGAAAGTACCTTACTAAAGCATCAGCAGGATGATGAAACGCTCCTTCGGGATGCAAACGGGCCGAAACCTCCTTTGCCAGAGATACTAGGGTGGTTGATTGTACATGACGAGAAAACGAAAACGCAGAATTTCAATCTTAAAAAAGGATTCAACTCAGTAGGGCGTTTATCCCAACAATCCCCTTCTGATCTGATGATTGAAACTAATGACCGATACATGAGCCGACCACACTGTACGGTTGAAGTGAAGATCAGTAAAATGGGGGTGGTAGAATATGTGCTTCAGGATGGGGCCATTCAGCCAGATGGGTCCTGGAAAAACAGCCGGAATGGTACCTTCCTGAATGGGCAAGAACCTGCCTTACACCCTTCGGAACGCATCTACCTGAAAGACGGCGATACCATCCAGCTCGGTGAGACCAAGGTTGTCCTTAAAACTTTCCAGATGTCTGAGTCGCTACAAAAAGCCTATCGGCAGGTTGAAGGGACCGATTACACCCGAACTATTCTATCCTTTACCTGACTCGTCGGCTATTCTTAGAACCCCTATTTTCATGGAACTGACTATTTATCAACCTTTAGGATACTCTCAGCAGGGAGGACGTGCGAATAACGAAGACAACATCTTCCCGGCAGCCGGAAAGGCTACGCCAGATCAGAAATGGTTCATGGTCTGTGATGGGGTGGGAGGTATGGCATGGGGCGAAATTGCGAGTGCCGTGGCCGTCGAAGGCTTCAATGATTATTTCCTGAATCACCCGGAAACCATGGCCACTCCTGATTACATTAGTCAGGCTTTGGCTGATGTACAAACTAAGTTTGACCATCAACTGGCTAGCCGACCAGAAGCTAAAGGGATGGCCACAACCTTCACCCTGCTTTATCTGCATCAGGCTGGGGTAACGGTAGCACACATCGGTGACAGCCGGGTTTATCACCTGCGCGACGGAAAAATTATCTGGCGTACACAAGATCATTCGCTTGTTAACGAATTGCTTAGAGCAGGAGTTATTTCGCCACAGGAGGCCCAAACGCACCCCAAACGTAATGTGATTGACCGGGCCATTCAGGGTAGTGAACGGCCTGTTTTGCCTGATGTACAGATTCTTAACGATGTACGGCCTGGCGACTATTTTTTCCTTTGTACGGATGGCGTACTTGAGCAGGTTACCGAAGGCTTTCTGGAATCCGTACTGAGCGAACCGATTTCCAATGAACAGAAGCAGCAGAAGCTAATTGCCCAGTCGACCGGGCAAACGAAAGATAACTTTTCTGCCTATCTGGTTCAGATTGAGACGGTTCAAGGTGAGATAGCCCCCGAATATCGTGTTCCTTCACCAGCTTCCTACATTCCTGATACTAATGATACCTCCGATGACGACGATGTAGCGGTCATTAGTATATCGGCAAGTCCAAGCCCTCGTACAGCGCCACCAGTCCGACCACCTATGCCGGTACTGCCAACGTCCAAACCCGCCGATTCATCTCCCCCCGCTTTTTCGGCCCCTACCCCCACAAATTCACAGCCTGCTCCTTCGGCTAAAATGTCGGTTGGGCAATCGCTGCTTTATGCCTTGGTCCTAACGGCCCTTCTGGTGGCTGCCTGGATATTGTTTGGCCCGGATAAGGATGCGTCGAAGCCCAGCAGTGCCAAATTTCCGGATAAGCATTCCAGAAAGAACAACGAAGGCATAAGCCCAGATAATTCGGGCGGTGGTAAAACACAAGAGGCTACTGATGGGGTAGACGATGCGCTCAGCAAGACCCAGGATCTGGCTGAAGCCATGGATAATGAGCGAAAATCTTCCTCTGATGAACCCATAAAATTAGTGGCCGACAAGCTCTTCAAGAAAAAGGTTGATGATGGCTGGGTGCTACTTGACGAAAATAAAAATGCGATTAATAACCATAATGTTTATCAGACGATAAAAAGCCCTGGCAAAGACACGGGGATCATGGCCGTACAGGCTACTGGCACCCATAAATGGGGGTACATCGACTCTGAAGGCACAGAAATCATTGATTGCCGCTTTGACCGGGCTGAGGATTTTAAAGGCGAAAAAGCCAGAGTTAGCGAAGGAGAGGATACCTATGAAATCGATAAAACGGGTAAACGGCTGAATTCGTCTCAGGCGGGGTCTTCACCAGCCAAATCATCTAAACAAACGGGACCAAAGCCATCTGATCCGAACTAATACTATGTGTAAGAAATCTGTTTGCCTGAGTCTTTTGGTTATAGGTGTTGCGTTTCGTGCTTTGGCGCAGCAAACCTACGTAGTTGTTGTAGGGGTCGCTGATTATCAGAACTTGAGCAATACCCAGGGAGATTTACGGTATGCCGACGATGATGCCCAGCTAGTGACGCAGTTTCTGAAAAGCCCGCAGGGTGGAAGTGTGCCCAGTGATCACATCATTACCTTAACCAATAGCCAGGCTACCCACGCCAATATCTTAGAAGCTCTTCGCATTTTTGAGCGGGCTCGCCCATCGGATCGGGTCATTTTTCACTTTTCGGGTCATGGCGATGGGGGTGTTTTTTATCCTTACGATGCCCCTAAAGAGCAATTGCTCCATCAGGAACTGAAAGCGGCCTTCCGGCGGTCTGCGGCCAAAACAAAAATTGTTTGGGCAGATGCCTGCCTGTCGGGTAGCCTCAAAAAGCGGAATCCTCAGCCACAGTCCAGTCAGTCCTATACGCATTTCAACGACCCCAAGCTGAGTATCGTGGTTATGACCTCCTCGCGCTATAATCAGAATTCCGCCGAAACCTCCCGGCTGCGACAAGGGGTTTTCACGTACTTTTTAATAAAAGGGGCTCAGGGAGAGGCCGACAGAGATCGAAACGGGATTGTAACCGTACAGGAGCACTATGAGTATGTTCGCAAACAGGTGTCTACGCTTACCCACAATCGGCAGATTCCTACCATTTACGGACATTTCTCGAATACAATGCCAATAATAAAATTGTAACTATACTTAGAAAACGTTTTATATGTTTTTAATGGCTTATCGGTCTGTCAGGTAAAATGTTGTTGAGTGTTACTGATGCATGGATTTAGAATTGATATTGTGCGAAATTGCTGTGTATATTGAACAGCTTTTCATTCCACAATCCATTAGTAAAACTACTCTATGCTCCTTCCTCACAATCCGTGTAGGCCTTACTCTACCGATGAGTTGCTGTACGATGGTCTGAAGCAGAATGACGACCGCGCTTACGCTTGTTTATACGCACAAACATTTCGTTCGTTTGCCCATTACGTTCAGAGTACACAAGGGACTCCCGAGCATGCGCAGGATGCTTTTCAACAGGGTATCGCCGAGTTTTACGTAGCCATTCAGTCTGGAAAGTACCAGGTGTCTCCGAAAGCTCGTCTGAAAAACGTTCTGTTTGAATTCTGCAAACGTAAGTGGATCAATGAATTACAAAGCGCAAGGCACCGGAAGACTCAGACTTTGGAGTCTTACATGGACCAGGAAGAGGAAAATATACTGGACGAGTTGATGACCTTAGCCAGTAATGTTGAAAAAGTAACGTTACTGTTAGATCAATTGGGGAAAGGGTGTCAGCAAGTGATCCGCCTGTTTTACATAGAAGAAAAATCACTGGCCGAGATTGCCGAAGCTTTAGAATATACCCCCAAAACAGCCCGGACAAAGCGTTACGAGTGCACCGAGCAGTTAAAAAAATTATTCTGGAAACATAACTAATTGAATTGCAGACGATACTGTCCGTCGTTAGAAAGCGTATTGACAAGCCATGACCGAATCCGAATTTGAGCGTATTGATGATTTCCTGGCCGGAAAGCTTACGACTACCGAACAGCAGCGTATGGTAGAGGCTATGGCGCAGGATGATCAATTAAGGCAGGCTGTTGAGCAACATCGGGCTGTCCGTGAAAGCTTGCAGGTGCTTGCCGCCAAAAAGCGCTTTGAAGCCATGCATCTCCAGTTAGATCGAATGGGGTTGCTGGCTGAGCCAGAAGATGAAGAGGAGCCTGAAGTGAGTCTGGAAGAAGATACTACGCCTGATCTGGAAGTTATTCGGTCCGAACCCCAGGAGCCTGTTATTCGACGAGACGTTCCCGTCGTTTCCATACGGCGGAATTATTTCTGGCAATATGCCGCAGCGTCTGTCTTTGTCGGCGTTCTCCTGGGAACCTTATTTATCGTTCAGTACCGGGGGAAAGAGGGCGACCAGTCGGAAGTTACGTTTCGACAGTATTTTCGGCCCGACAGTACCAATAATGCGCCACAACTTCCCTCCGAAGTGACTGAAAATGAGAAGGAATTGTCGAAAGCCATCGACGAATATAGACATAATCGGCTGAAACAGTCAGAAGAAAAATTTAAAACGATTAAACCTACTTCCAAAGGAACAGCCCAATACTATCAAGCCTATTATATTGGTCTTATTGCCCTGGAGCATAAT
The DNA here is from genome assembly GCF_000374025.1 of Spirosoma panaciterrae DSM 21099. Classification (GTDB taxonomy): domain Bacteria; phylum Bacteroidota; class Bacteroidia; order Cytophagales; family Spirosomataceae; genus Spirosoma; species Spirosoma panaciterrae. Next base: position 162,163 of record NZ_KB893182.1, read on the forward strand.
CAAACAGCGAAGGCAATCGACCAATTAGAGACGGCCCGTCAGGCTCCGATCATCGAATTACAACAACGGTCAGAATGGTATTTAGGACTGGCCTATCTGAAAGCACATCGGTCAGATGATGCCAGGCAACTTTTTACTCAAATTGCCAATACGCCAGGCCACGCGTACCAGCAGAAGGCCAGCAATTTATTACAACAGCATTACTGATTTTTCAATGATTTATACATCCTGTTTCTATCCATACCATGAAAAAAAGTATTCTGATTTCTGCAATCGTACTGTTGCCCCTATTTGGCTTTGCCCAGATCCAGGGTGTATATGAAATCCGCTTCACATCGGGTACAACCCAGCATCGAGCTGCACTTATTATTTTTTCAGACGGAACGGGGAAAATACGTGTTCGCTATTTCAGTGAAGGGCGGACAAAAATGGTTGAACAATACGTTCGAACTGAAAATACGCGGTATGGTCTTCGATTAGCTTGTTACAATCCGGTTTACCCAGGTACATCAACTCGGTTTCCGAATTACATCACCGATAATTTTTACTTATCCCAGGATGAATATGGGAACGTATCGGTTGTAAATGTCGATGACAGCGGGGGCACTTCACGCGCCTGGGTACGAGTTTTTCAGTCTACTTATGATCGAAATCAATTTCTCTCAGATTTCAACTGGCGTATGTGATTTATCCGTATTTCTGAAGCTCCATCTATTAAAAGAACCACACAAATGAAAGGGTATTTAATTTCCCGGATTCTATTTGCATTCGGCATTTGTTTGCTGCTGCAGAACTGTTCAAGAAAATCAGAAGAAAGTTCTGAGTCACACCATTTTTCGGAGCCTTATAAATCATCCGAACCAGACCAGTCTACAACGTCCGAAAGGGATGGCTATACACCTGATTCAGAGCAGGAAACGCCCGAGCAGGATTATTCCGGCAATACTGAAACTGAAACCGGAACGGTTCAGATTTTTGATATTCGTTTTGTGGTGGAGGTTACCCAATACAAAGCGGCTTTATGGCTAAAAAATGGAGAAGGCTTAATGCGGGTTCGCTATTATAAAGAAGGGGTCGGTCCGGTAATGGTTCAGCAGAAAATGAGGGTGGAAAACACAGATCGGGGTATACGATTGACAGGGTATAGCCCGGTTAATCCCGAAACGGGAGAGCCTGCCAATTACATACCCGATAATTTTTACATATCCCGCAATGAAAATGGTGAATGGTCGGTAACGAATATTGACGATCAGGGAGTAACTGCCGACGCTTCCATTTCAGTCGTAGAAGGTATAGATGAGCAAAATCGCTTTTTGAGCAATTTTAACTGGGAGATTAATTAATCATGTAGGTCAGAAAAGTTCACTCTGGCCTGATTGGCTTTATAGCCTCATAAATCCTCAAACAGTAAATAAAACTACACCATGAATTTTCATTATTCTCACTATTCCAGTAAAATGCTTGCCTTCGGAAGATATGGTGTTGTTGTGGCATTAAATCAAAAAGAAGTAGCAAAAATAGCGTATACTAACTCGCGGGCTTCGCTTGAGTTAGAAGCAAAAAATATGAAGTTCGCGAATGAGGTAAATGATTTAGTCGTAAAGTTTGTCGATATAAGGCAGGATGAGGATGAAACCAATTTGCTGGTCATGGAAAGGCTCTATCCTTTGCAGCATTGGGGTATAGAGATGGAGGCAAGGCAGAAATTTACTGAAGAGTTTAAACAAAAATTAACCGAGCTTCATAGCGCAGGATTTGTGTTTAATGACTTTAATAGAACGGTTATAAAGCCCTCCCACGGTCAGACTATTGCGAATAATGTCATTCTTACTTCCGAGGGTATCCGTTTGGTCGATACGGGACTGTCGATGCTGAAAGATGATATAGGGAGCGCGTGCTTTAAAGAGGCCGTTTCGAATGAACTGGGTGAGATGGACTCCGTTTGTAAATACTTTCTACAGGGATTTTATCAGGAAGATTTAACCTAATACGGCTCGAAAGCGGCATTTGGAGTAGCCAACCCATGCTTTGGATTAGAGTACCGTATTTTTTTTCGTATTGGGCACTGACATCTTGCTCAATGGTCGGATATAGTTAATGAAACCGTCATTCTAAATTCGACTATCATGAAGTACTTACTGACTCTTACAATCATCGGCCTGCTCATCCTGCAAACTTCGCCCACAGATGCTAAATCGCAGCGTATCAACAAGTATCATCCTGTTACCGGACCGTTGTTTCAGTCTGGCCATGTTGGGGTTTTTGAACTCTCCTTTAAATCGAACGGAATGCGCCATCATGGTCTAATGTTGCTTCGAAATGGTGTGGGCGTGGTACGTATTCAATTTTACAGCGTTCAGCGCCAACGCCAGGAAACGGTAGAAGAGCTGATCGAATGCGAAACGACAACAACTGGGGCACTAATGCTGGCTTGTTATAAGCCGGTTTATGCCGGATCGAGTGTGCGGCATGCGACCTACGCACCTGATAATTTCATTCTGTGGAAGGAAAATGGCAGATACCGATTAACAAACGTAGATGATAGCAATCAGGTAGCTGAAATGTACTTCCGGTCTGTGGAGAGCGAAAGTGAACAAAGACAATTGCTCCGGCAATTTGGCTGGTAGCCCGATTGGCTGACACATTCAATGTGTCAGCCAATCGGCACAATTTTCTTAGGTATACCTCTTTAATTTTTTTACAATATAACACGCTGATCAACCTTATGAACAATTTATTTTACTCCGTAAATGGCCAGCCTGGTGTAGGCCCAGTCACATTGCAGCAGTATCTCCAATTGAATCTTCCGCCTGATACCCTGGTGTGGTTCGAAGGGCAGGCGGACTGGAAAAAGGCAAGCGACATCCCGGAACTGGCTCCTCAACAACCACCAGCCCCACCTATTTTCCTGAGTACCCCACCTCCGGCAAACCCAACAGCTTATGGCACCCAGCCGCACCTTCCTGGGTATCCACCGGCCTCACCTTCGACCAACCGGAAGACTATACTCTATATTGTTGGCGGGGTTGTCGCCTTGTTTGTCTTGTTCAAACTGTTTGGCTCAAGTAAAGATAAAAGCCGGGAGCCGTATGTGCAGACGTATGCCAGCCATTTTGCTGCAAAGCTAATGCAGGCTACCTATCCGGTAACGGGCAAGAACCCAACCTATGATGTTGTGGATTGGGAATACAGTGGCGGGGTTTATGAAATAGAAGTGAAGACCAACTGGCAGGGAAGCTGCACCATTTTCGATAGCCCCTGCGATGTAGGGTATACGGTGTTGCTGCACGTTACGGAGAATGGCAAATTTCAGGACTATGAGATTACGCAACGGAATACTTGTGCTACGCAGCATCAGATTTGTGACGTGGCGCTTGGAGCGGTTCTGAATGCCCTCGAGAATACAGACTTAAACTAGCTCTTTCTTAATTTGCAAAGTGCCTTATCGGTCTGTATATTACCCATCTATTCTCATTACTTTGCCGATAACAAACCTTTCCTCCAATTTTAAACTGATGCGACGCTTTGGTTTTTTGCTGGCGGTGATTCCGCTCTTAGCCTTATTACAATCCTGTTCAAGTTTATCAACGATGGTATCTGGTGTGGGAACCCAAACGGTACTTAACCCAGACGGTTCGGCTACAGTCCGAATTGCTGTGGAGATGGAAGGGTATAGTTCCTCCGTTGCCAGCTATGTCTCGAACGCTATGACTGAGCAGGGCTTCACGATAATCGATAGTGATAACGACAATATACTGCTTAGCGAAAAAACGTTGTCGCCGGGCGATCGGCTTTTCAGGAAAGATGAGATTCCCTTTATTGAACGAACCAATCTCTTTTTCTACGAAAACATTCGAATCAATTATCTTCTGGATTTGGAACGGTTGGCTGGTCGAGACATCAGTACCTATTTTAAGATAAAGGGCTATTGCAAAATTGTGCCACCCGAAGGATTCTTCATCACGGGTCTAAATGGAGAGAAAGTAAAGGATACAGAGGAGGGTAAAAAAGGTAACGACCGAACCATCTGTGCCTGGGATTTCAACCTGACGAATGATTATGCCCAGCCCATTCAGGTGACATTTCAGTACGTCAATAAGTGGGCTATTAGCATTGTTTTTTTACTGGGGGCTTTTTGGTTTTTTCGTAGCCGAAACCAAACTCGCCGAACAGGGATGCCTAATCCTTCTTACCCGGCCCAACAGCCCGTTTACTCCCAGTCGATGCCACCAGGCCAGTCTACCTATGCGGGGCCGACTCCTCCGCCCATAAATCAGGCCTGGCAGCCACAGCCACCTTATATGGCTCCTTCGCCCACCTATACGGACGAAACGCAGGTTCGTCCGGTTCATAGAGATCAATCGGAAGATACACTCGTTGGGCCTACTGAGTCGGAGACAACGCAGCTTTTCCCACCTGCACTCCCAACCAAACCGCAGTTTCCCCATCAGGATGATGAACCTACCTTAGTCGGTCCTAAGTAACTGGATTATGCAGCCTCCGACAAATAATTTTCAGTCTCCCTACGTATTTTACTGTCTGGCAGGGCCTGATAGTGGCAAATCCATCGCATTACCGATCAGTAAGCAGTTGTCGCTGGGACGTTCGCCCCAGAATGATGTTGTCTTGTCTGATCCGTATGTGGTAGATTTTCAGTTGGTTATTGGGCTGGTTGGGAATCAGCTTAGCTTCAGTACGTATGAAGGGAATTATGTGTATATGGGTTCGCAGTTGACGCCAAGTGGGTTACTGTATACCGAGGGCAACAGTGATTTGCAGATCGGACAGTCCTTATGGCGTTTTAGCCGACAGGCCGTGCCCGTTCAGCCGCTATCTCAGTTGGGCCGAATGAAAGAGTGGCTGGGCCTTCAGCATTTAGAGAGCGATTTCAAACTGAGTAGCATTTTTTCGGCTGTATGGGAAAAACGGAGTGATGAAGATATCGAGACGGCTTTTACGGTCGGGTCGATACAGACAACCCCTCCCGTTCAAACGCTGTCGTCTACCTGGCCGAAACCCTGGTTATTTGCCCGAATAGGTCTATTTGCCCTTATTGTGTTTATAGGGCTTTACATTTGCGTGTCTTCGTTCAATAACCCGATTCTTATTCCTGGACTTCTGGTCACAGGTTCGCTGGCCGTTCCGATGACGTGTCTGTTGTTTTTCTGGGAAATGAATGTTCCTCAGAATATTTCAATCTATCAGACTCTTAAACTGGTGCTGTCGGGTGGGATTGCGTCCTTACTGATTTCTCTTTTACTGTTCAGTAACACAGGTTTTCTGACTACCACGATAGGGCCACCGAGTGCAGGTATTATTGAAGAGTCGGGCAAACTGCTGGCCGTACTTCTGTTGATGCGGAATAAAATACGGTATTCATGGACCCTAAACGGACTGCTGCTGGGGGCGGCAGTGGGTACGGGCTTTGCCGCTTTTGAATCGGCTGGATATGCCTTCATCCAATTGTTTGAGCAGGGGGGAAGCCCAATTCAAAACATTGTGTTGCGGGGCATTATGGCTCCTTTTGCTCATACCATCTGGACGGCTATTGCTGTGGCTGCGGTTTGGCGGTTGAAAGGGTCTCAACCTTTTGACTGGAGCTTGCTAACCAATAAGGCATTTTTACGGCTGTTTGCTGTGCCTGTTGTTCTGCATATGCTATGGAATATGAATATTCAGCTTCCCTTGGTTCCGTATATACTGGACTTCTTCCCTACCAAATTTATTCTGCTGGGGCTAATGGGCTGGACGGTGATTTTTAGCTTAATTCAGGAAGGCCTTAAACAAGTTCAGGATGCTCAGAAGCGGTCGCTACAATAGGCCCGTGACGGCTTACATATAGGCAAATTTTCGTAAAACAGGAATCACCACTTCTTTGGCCAGACTGACCGCTTCTTTTGAGTTTGTACCGGCTTCGACCCGAATACAGACAACCGTAAAGGAGCGGTCGGTCGGATGCCGCGCGAAGAATACATAGATACCGTCGTTCCGAAGGCCTTTGCCACTAATGATGCGGTTGGGAGTCCCGGTTTTACCGTACAAAACGAGTCCGGTTTCCTGGCTTAACTCTTTTGTGTTGGTTTGTAAGGCCATGTAACCTTGAACGGTGGCAGCGTAGGCGGGTTCGGTAAGTTTAAGCGTTGGATTTTGTGCTGAATCCTTCCCACTCACTGAGAGCAGAAAACGGGAGGGGGCCAGCCTACCGCCATTAGCGATGGTGGCTCCCAGGCGGGTCAGGCCCAGTGGGGTAGCGTCAAGAACACCCTGTCCCCAGGCTACCTTCGACAGTTCGCCACTAAACCGTATTTTACCAGGTCCATTGCCAGAAAAATTACGGCGTCCTTTCTCCAGGATCTGGTTCATTGCCTGAATCGTTTCTTGCTCTACAGGGGGCGATACAGGATCGGTTGTGAGCAGGTTCGCGCCAATAATCTTTAATCGTTTGTCGACTGTGGTGCCCAGCCGAAATCCTAAAGGATAGTATAGGTTTACTAATTCCTGTTTAAGGTTTTTGTCATTTGCCAGTTTGATAAAATAAACGTTACTGGATTTCACGATAGCGTCTTGCAGGGTTACGTGTGGGCCAACGGGCTCGCTTGGGTTGCCTCGCTTATCCCGGCGAATGGCCTCGTCCTGTTTCACGGCGTAAGTTACTGTATCTGCCGCAGGGCCGAGTTTATTGAATCCAGCGAGCGCGGTAAGGATTTTAACACTGGAGCCAGGTGCTGTCGCGTAAAACATACCTAGATCCTGATCGGTTGGGCTAAGGTCATCCGGTTGTTCGCTGCTGTAAGCACTCGTTTCGTCGAGTGAGGATTCTGCTAATGGCCACACGGCAGATGCCAGCACGTCGCCCGATGTGGACCTGGTTACAACTACCGATATGCGTTTGTTTTTTGACTCTGATTCCGCTAAGCCTTTCTGAAGGGCCATTTGCAGGGCGGCATCCAGAGTTAACCTGAAATCCCGATTTTGAGCCGCAAATTGGTCCACTTCATCACTGCCAATCCCTTTTATCAGAAGAGGAGCCAGGGTATGATAATCAAACAGCCGTACATCTGTCTGTTTGGAATAAGATGGCAAAAAACGGTCGGGTCGGTAACGGGTGGCCATAACCTGCTGGTGGGAGGTAGCGTCCTCGGGTGTGGTGTTATAACCGCGAAGTTGCGTTAAATGCCGTAACTCGGCAAAGTAACCGTTGGTCTTATCCCATTGGTGGCGATTTTGGTCTCCTGTCCAGAAAAACGTATGCGCACCGAATGGATAGTAACGCCGTTGATGTCGATACGAAAGGGCTGTCAATTGATAGGGCGACAGATATTTTTCCAGTTCGGAGCGCTGTTGGGTTAATTGCTCTACACGGGAAGTCGCCAGGATCAAACCATTCCGGTCGTATATTGTACCCGCTGGAATTTTCTGGGCCAACAACGCTATTCGGGGATTATAACTAACCACTCGCTCCCCTTGTCGATTGGCCACCAGCGCTGGGCGAACAACATAGTCTTTAGCCCGAATCAGTTGAATCCAGGCCAGAGTGCCTAATACGACTAGAAAAAAAATACCAAATGCATTGCCTAATAGCCGCAGATAGGGCAGATATAACGGAGTAGCTGCCGGTTGCCGTGCTTTATTGGGCGAAGCCGACATGTGAATAAGTAGGCTGAGGGACAGCAGGTGCAAAAGCATGGAAATATTACCGTAACTCATAAACGGTAGGGCTACACCCGTTAACGGTAATAATCCAGCCGCTCCACCAATAATCAGAACGGCTTGTAAACCTATTGCCAAAAAGATTCCAACCCCGAGCAAAAACTGGAACGGACTAATCGATCGGATAGAAATCAGGAGAATGCGCTGCAGCAGCATGAAATAGATCAGGCAGAAAGCAAACAGGCCCAGCCAGCCGACTTCTTCGCCAAAACTGGCTAATATCATGTCGGTGTGGGCGGCTGGCAGCGTTTGAGCCTCTCCCTGTCCAAATCCCTGCCCTGTAAAGCCTCCCGAAGCAAACGTCCAGATACTGTGAGCTGTGTGATCGCCCCCCCGTACTTCGTTGTCCCACCGATTCAGCCACATGGCCGTACGCTCCACCAGCCTATCGCCAATGCCTGGCAGGAGCTGACCAATAAAGTAAAACCCAACTACCAAGGCTACGTAAGCGGTGAGAACCTGGGTATTTCGACGAATCAGATAAATAAACACGATCACCACCGTACAAGCTATCATAGCGGGTCCGGTGTCGCCCATCTTCATGAAAAGTGCCAGAATCAACAGGGTCAGCAGGAGAGGCTTCCAGACATAGGGTAATTGATCACGAAAACTGAATTTACGGTTGCCCACCACACGGAGGTCTTCGGCTGTGTAGGCCAGATAGAGTACGAGCAAAAATTTAATTAACTCGCTGGGCTGAAATTTGATTGGCCCTAGTGATAGATTGACCTGAACCCCGCTTCCCTCAGGACCACTGCCGATAAAGGCAGTCGCCAGGGCCAGAAGAAGGGCGAAGGCCCCTACGCTATTCGAAATCCATTGGCGTTTGGTTCGCTGATTGGTATACAAAAAGCCAGCTATGTCTACCAGCGACAAGCCACCCATTAGCAATACCCCCAGGGTTATGCCGAGCGGAACCGGATGCCCCCATACCATATATCGGCTGTAAAACGTATCGAGTACGGGTTGCTGCAAGCTGGAGACCGTCAGAAACGAGAAGCCGAACAACAGCAGTAGGATTGGTAAAAGCAGCGCGTCGCCGGCAAAACGTTGCCAGACCCACAAAAAATGAACTACCCAAAAGCTCCCTAACAAGCTAAGACAAAGCCAGAGATACGTCTGTGAGTACACTTTGGGGGTACGAACGGTCAAGGCCACATCATTCCTTAGGCGATTGTAAAAGCTGGGACTTAGCAAACGAATCTGGTGTTCGTGGCCTTCAAAACGGTATTTTTCGTGCCCAAACAAAGTCTTTAGCCGGTCGATCAGGCCAGGCCGATACAGTTTTTCGACCCCCTTTCGCGTTCCAAACTCATAGTAGAGATGAATAGGTAGCACACTGTAGGCGGCTCCTTCAGTGAGGCCACGAAAGGCAAAGCGACCGTCTGCATCTGTCCGGGCATATCGCTCGTAGAAAAGCAGACTATCGGCCTGACCCGCCTGACGTAATACAACCTGATAGCCACCTGCCTTATCTAGCGATGTGCGGATAAGTCCGGTCTGCTCTTCATCGAGGCTTACATCAGGTAGGTGTCGATGCAAACGTACCAGTACGCCCGCCATGGGGCGCTTGTTGGCATCAATCACTTGGCCGTTCATGGATAATCCGCCTTCGCCAACCTGAGCTGGTAACGAAACGGGATGCTTCTGCTCCTGATCCAGTAGAGTCGAATCCAGGCCAAGTTGCCGACGAGATTGCGAAACCTGCGCTTTGAAATAAGGCCCTCCCAGTGAGTCGGCCAGCCGAGCCGCCATTTTAAAGGCACTCTTATTAAGCATTCCCAGGTTTTCTAAACGGCCCACCTGCGCCAGAGAATCGCAGAGGGCGCTGGCCAGCAGATGCCGATCGCGCTGGTCTTCCAGGTAAAGGTTTTGCTTAAGAAACGATTCTACTTGCGGTACACTTAGCCCAGCTTCCAGATTTAGCGCCTGGCCGGTCCGATAAGCCAGGTCGACCCGTTCTACATCGGCGATCAGTACATGGTGCATTCGCCAAAAGCAGAAGCCTAATACGATTGTGATGATCAGTAACCATCGGAATTCCTGGGAGCGTTTTGTCGCAAACGAATGGGTTGGTAGTGGAGCCATACGGCTTAAAGACAGGTTTTGGATAGGATGCTAGAGAAAGTTTCCAGTTACTTTTTGAGAACGGGCTTTAGACCTCCAGGATGGGCAATCGCAGGCCGAAAAGAGTCTAGCCGAAGCGTATCCATTGCCGATTGACCAACGTAGCGAATCGGTACAGGCGTTTTTATAAATAGTAGACTATCTGCCTGATACGTAGATGTTGCTGTTTGTATGCCAACCGGAAACCCATTGAACCGAAGTTTACGAAGAATAATGGGCCGCTGGCCGGATAGGAGCAATGCGGCAGGCCCCTGAAAACTTGAGTCGGCCGTAATGGATACCGTGCCATCCCCAACAACTACCACTGAATCTTTTAGCTCAATCGGGCTGGTTAGGGTAATAGTTGGTCCAAAAATAGCTTTGGTTAAGCGCACAATCCGCTGGGGCGACTGGCGGGCCTGGTCGAGCAGTCGGCGTAGTGTAGCCTCTTCGGTCGAGCGGCTGACAATAGGAACCGTTTGTGGCTTATCAGTAACCGGCGGGGGGACTGCCTGGTTTACAAGCCAAACGACTACACTTATCAGGAGCAGGCAAAGCCCTGAAAGACTCCAGACAGCCCATGTCAATCGGTTTTTTAAGTTAGCAGATCCTGGCGTTGATCGGCTTGTAAATGACTCATCCGCATCGGATTGGAGAGGGGTCGCAACTGGCTCATGGGTAGCTTGATCCGACTTGACTTCAGTGGGCGAACACGTCTGATTGCGAACCAATACAAGGGTGATATTATCCCTGCCACCTGCCGCCAGGGCTTTTTCCAGCAACTCATCAACCTGGCTCTCAGGTGAAATCTGACTACTAAGGGTTGATTTGATGGACCGACTATCCACCATATCGGTTAAGCCATCACTACAAAGAAGTACTACGTTTCCAGGCAAAAAGGGAGCTTCCCCGATTTCCGCCAGTTCTTCGCCCTCTACGGGTACGGAACTACCGACATCCCGGATTATTTCATTGCGCCGAGGGTGGCTCATGGCTTCGGCTTCGGTTAGTTGACCAGCGTCTTCCAATAAACCGATAACCGAATGGTCGTGAGTAAGCTTTGTCAGTTCGTTCTGATGCAAACGGTAAAGCCGTGTATCGCCAACGTGGGCGAAATAAAGTTTCTGCGCATGCACATCCGTTACGACGATAGTGAGTACACACCCCATTTCCCGGTACTGATCTTTCTGCTGCCGCTCTTCATAAATGCGCCGATTGGCATACTCGACGGCTTCCCGGAGCATCTGTTTCAGTTCGCCGGAAGCTTTGTTCATAACTTGCTCCAGGGCATTTCGAGCCAGTTCGGCAGCGTATTCTCCCCCAGCGTAGCCACCTACACCGTCGATAACGGCAAACATACTTTTACCAGACGATTGGCTCCAGAGCGGGGAGAGCGAAATGAACGTATCCTGGTTCGACTGGCGTACTCGACCTGGGTGCGTGCGACCGGCAAAGAGGATCGAAGGCCGCTTTGATTCGTCAGAAAACGTATCAATGGCTTCTTCCATATTGTTAGAGGCCATGCGGGTCAGTCAGGTTTATTCTGTAAATGGGATCGAACGAGCAACAGAGCAAGTATCAGCAAAACGACGATTAGCAGGGTATCAATCATAAGACTGTCTGGAGAGATTTAGAGATTGGGAAAAAACTCCAGCTCAACCATATGATTTAAAAGTAGTTTACTGCCCAGGGCTAAAGGGGTGTAGGTAAACTGGCCTTTTTCCGGCAAACTTTGCGTGAGAGGCTGTTCGTCGAGCAGGGTTTCTTTGTTGCTTAAAACGGCTACTTCAAAATGCCCCAGGGTGTCGTTGTAACGAATGCGTGCGTGCGGATTAGAAACATAGCGCGACTCTATCCGCACTTCATAATGATCATTATCGGGTTCTTTTCGTGCAATCGTTATTTCGCGTTTATGCATAAAATAATCCCAGGAGTCGGCATCATCAGGCTTCACCCGAATGCGGGCCAGGGGGGCATCCGACCACAGCCGGTCTGTGGGGGCAGAGGCTGGCATACTGGACGGTTTAGGCCCTGAACGTAGAATAGGTACCCAAAATAAGCCACCAGATTCATAAGCGACAGCCGGGAACTGATCCAGCGCCATAGCCAGGTTTCGGAATGTCTGACTTTTAGCGTTTCGGACCGTTCCGCGTCGGTTGGTTGCTCCAGTGGGCCCGGTAACCGATTCGCGGGTATCGTCGGGTGCTGGACCTACCAGTTCACTAAAAATAAGCAGGTTATCGGGTTTGATAGTTTCCTGTGCGAACTCTTCCGTAGCTACAAACTGAAACTGCCACCGCGTTGCCAGTGGAGCTATCTTCAGACCGGAAGCCTCTTTGCGTTTCATTTCCAGCGCTGTTTGCAACTTTTGGTCAAAAAAAATGACTACTTCGTCAACAACGGCTTTAAAGGCTGCTTTTTGGCGCTCGTAAACGTCGGGATGCATGCAGATGACGTAGCTACAGTGCGGAATCAGTTTTAGATACGTACTCTCTTCCTGAAGCGACTGTTGAAAAGCAAGTAGGAGTTCATCAATAATACGACGTGATCCGACGCGAAGGTGAGTAGCAGGCTGAGGTTCGGCTTCTCGATATACATCCGTTGTCAGCTTTTGGAACAAGGATTGAATAGTACGAAACATTTTGGTTATATCGTAAATATTGGGTCTCTATTGATTAACTATAAATGGTTATTTCTTTTGTAATGAGCGTCGGAATATACTGTTTTGATTAAGTAGAGCAAATTAAATAAAAAGCATTGGGCCACAAAGGAATAAGATAGTACACTCTGTTTATTTTTTTGATGTTTATGTACTTTCTTTGAGTAAGTTAGCTTGTTAATTTAATCCATTCCTTCGTTCATTCCTTCACTTATGTTGACTAAACTACTTGATTCGTTTCGAAAACGGGAGGAATCGTACCACGAGTTTATAAAGGCTGCTCAGGATGCTACCGATGAGGCTTTAAGAGATTTCAGCAAGGCAACCCCGGTTCCCTTAGAAGGCATTACTTTATATGTGGTCAGTACCGATGAAGTTGCCCAGCAGAAACTAGCGCAGCATCTGGCCCAGCCAAACTTTGTGACCGATTGGCAAGCTTCGTTTGCCCAGGATACCGCCTACGTGTCTGCTAATTGCCTGTGGCAAGCTGAGCTGGTCACCGAGATGCCTCATCACCTTCATCATCTTCGACTTGTTCATCAGCATTCATCAACCTATCAGTTCGCTGTATGGCTAATTTTACGTCAGCAGGCTTACCAGGCCATAGAACCCCTCGTAGCTTACATTTATCAGACACAAACAAAATTCATCTTACAACCAACTGCCGATAAACTTTCCTTTCAGATTGGGCGGGGAAGTAACCCCCGGTTAGATGATGGGTTTTATCGGGAAAACCACATTTATTTTATCGATTCTGAGAAAAATAGTGGTATCAGCCGCAATCATGCCGTAATTCGATACGATCCCCAACAGCGTCGATTTTTGCTGAAGGCCGAAAATAAACGGCTAACTGTCCGGGCGCAGGGAGCCAGACAGCCTATTCAGTTAAATTACAGCGGGGCTACTCATATACTGGCCGAAGGCGACCAGATTTCGCTGGATAGTACTAATCCAGAGGGGCTTCTTTTGTTTTCGTTCCATCCCTCACATACCAATGAGTTCGGATCAGACCCAGCGGTTTAATATCGCTCGCTACGTACGCGTTGGCCAGCTTGGCCAAGGAACGTTTAGTACCGTTTACAAAGTGATCCGCAACGGCCAGCCGCAACAGGTGTATGCACTGAAAGTATTACGCGAGTCAGTAGCCACACCTGACGAACTTCAGCATTTTCGGGAAGAAGCGCAGTTGATGCAACGCCTTAACTCGCCCAGCTTTCCACAATTCCACGAATTCGGACAGGAGTTGGATTACGTGTTTATTGCTATGGAGTTTGTCGAAGGAAAAAGCCTGGAAGAAATCCTTGGCACCGAATCGACTTTGCCGACTATTCAGGTCTGTCGGTTGATTCAGCAGATCGGTTCCGCACTCGATCAACTCCAGAATCAGGGGGTTGTACATCGGGACGTAAAGCCGGCAAATCTCATGCGACGTCCTGGTGGGAATTTTGTGTTGATGGATTTAGGAATTGCCTGCCAATCGGCACCACTCACCCAGCCCGACCAGGCCGGAACGCCCGAATACATGGCTCCCGAACGTTTCTATGAAGGGGCTCGATTAGACTTTACGGCCGATGTATATAGTCTTGGCTGTGTGATCTATCAATGTCTGACAGGCGAATTGCCTATTGCGCCTGGTCCCAACTTTCTGAACGCTCTTGAAACGGTTTCGCCTAAACCGATACGAGCGTATCGATCCGACTTCCCGGAAGCGTTAGACCAGGTTATTTTAAAAATGTTGTCGAAAGAGCCTGGCAATCGATTCATGAACGGAACCGAGTTGGCAACGGCCTTCGCATCTGCCTGTCGGGAAGTGGCCCTTGACAAAGCCAGCCGTATGGGGCGTCCTACTCCTAAAAATGAGGCATCGGTCTGGTACGAATATGCCCTAACCTGCCAGCCTGATAACGTTCTTTTACAACAAGAATATGCTAGCTGGAAACAACAGGTTTTCAGACAGGATACTGCCTACTCCGACACGGCGACCGGAACCAGACCCAAGCGGAACCCATCCATTAGCCCCCGACCCCGTTCGTTGGTTGATCGTGGGAACACGGTAAAGAAAGCCCCCTCCGAATCTATAGCTCCGAATCAACAGACCGACCAACCCGGCGACTGGCTGGTCAGACGAATTTTGCCGGGTGTTTTACTCCTCTTGAGTGGGTTGGTTTTCGTCTTTTTTTTTAAAGAAATTTTCTTTAAACCGGTTAAGTTACCTAAAATCAGTGGCCAGGCTGCTCCTGATTCGACAGGAGTAGAAGACAATCCAGGCTATGCTTCGATTGCCCCCGTGGAAGCTCGTAAGCTTTTGAGTAAGGGAAATGATTATCTGTTAGGGCGAAACGGCAAAGCCAAAAACGCATCGAGGGCGATGCTGTATTTGAAACGGGCTGCGTATACATCCGATAAGGCCATAGTGATCGATGCCAGTTATGCCGTCGGTAGTTATTATGCTTCGAAAAGGCAGGATGAAAAGGCTCAGTTCTGGCTTAAGCGGGCCGCGGACCTGGAGAGTGATAAAGCTGAATTATTACTGGGTAAACTCGTTGAGCGGCAAGTGGATAGGCGGCCTAGGCAATTTACGGCTTGCTACTGGTATCAACGAGCGGCCCGGCACAATAACCTGGAAGCCAAACGAGCCATCAGACGATTGCATTGCTCTGCTTGATTGGTCTGGCCATTTGAACGGAGCCTGTTGGAATAATCAGTGTATAGCAACCACTTGGATAGATCGTGGAAATACGTCATTTCGACGAAAACTAATTATTTACTGTAAAGCCCATTGACTATTTGGGGGCGGTTCGGATATACTGAATAGAGAGCTATACTGATTTGCCAATGATGTTTTCTACCTGGAGTGATGAATTACAAACAGTTTTTGCAACGCTTCTGCTATCACACCAGTCGCGATCTTATTGGTCAGGGTGGATTTGGTACGGTAGATCGCGCTTTCGATACGGAACATCAGCAGTAAAGGCCTAAAGCATTTGTATGCCCACGAGATTATTCATCGAGATTTAAAACCTGCCAAGACACAGATTATTTCTATGGCTCTTGAGAAGCGGAAACTATTAACGAAAACAGGGTATTGACGCTGAATTTTTGAGATAAGGATACATCTTGCAGTGTAAAGCTACAGGATGTTGGAGTAAGCCTTGCGTCAGCATACTGGATGGTTTATATTAGCAAAGAGAATATAGCTTATGGAATACATTGTGTCTTTGTGGGCAGTAGTTAAAACTAAGCTGTAGCTTATTTTAAAAAAAGTGCAACAAAACGAAAAAGTAGTTATTGATTGATAATGTTCTTATTGCCAGTCATGTAGCTCTTGAGATAGTGTATAGTTTAACCAGTACGATCAGAAAAAAGACAATGCGGTGAGTTGACCCGTGCTAGTGACAAACAGGCTGTAACCATTAAATCTTCCCAATAATTTAATATACCTAAATCAAATGGACAAACGCTACTACTATTTTAATGGTAATGAGCAAATTGGGCCGCTAAATTATAGCGACTTATTCAACCGGAACTTAACCCCAGATACATTATTCTGGTATGAAGGCCTGCCTCAATGGAAGAAAGGCTATGAGCTACCAGAATTGGCCAATCTGTTTAATCGGTCATCCAACACCCCGCCTGTTAATCCGCCCTATAATCAACCTCCTTATAACCAGCCTCCTTATACACCACCTACTCCGTATCCAAATCCCAATCCCAATCAGTCCTATTCACCTCCATATCCCAGCTACCAGCTTCAGCCAACGCCACCCGCTTATGAATGGTATTTCATGGCCTGGCAAAAATACGCTCAGTTTACGGGCCGTGCCCGACGAAGTGAATATTGGTATTTTACCCTGTTTCACTTCATTATATTAATCATCGCAAGTGTTATCGATGAAATGAAGAATAGCGGTAGCGAAGGTTATGGCTTATTAACCAGTCTCTATTACTTTGCCACTATTGTCCCCTACCTTGCCGTTGCCGTTAGACGAATACACGACACGGGGCAAAGCGGCTGGTTTATTTTAGTTCCAGTTTACAATTTAATCTTATTGTGTACGGAAGGCAACCGGGGGCCCAATCAATATGGACCTGATCCAAAGTATGTTTAGATAACAAGTTGCCGATTCTGGGATAGCGCATAAATGTGGGCCATGATGTAGATGATCGTATTGATTTGAAAACCAGTAGTACAGTTGTATTGGCAATCATAACGGTCATCTATATCCTGAAGTCGCTAGCATAAGACTCTGATTCCCCTGAGTCTTATGCGGAATACTGAACCTATTTTATTTCAGGTAATAGGTACGCTGTTCAGATTCAGCCAGAATAGGTTTGAGCGTTATGGAACCCTACTCTTCGCAGGCTAGGGGAATAGCTCTGGCTGTTGTTCATCGAGGGGGCCGAAAACGTGTTAAAGAAAATCAGTCTGAGAATGACAACCCATGAAAAAAGCACTTACCGTTTTTAGTGGTAAGTGCTTGAGAATGAGCGTGGGCCAGGCAGGACTGACACCTTATTTTTCTGATTTTTTCTACTCTTGTTTAAAGTCCCTGTAAGCTAGCATATTACCTTATATCTAAGACAAAGATAAACAAACTAAAAACAATATAAAGAAAAAAGATCCGTCAACAAAACCGTCAACATTACGCTTATTTTTCTATCTTTACCATACCTCAAACAGTAATAGTATTGGTATGGCAACAACTTCGTTTGTTCTGCGTGACCCCGACGCGGACGAGGAAACGAAAGTGCATCTCATTGTTCGTTTCAACAATACCCGGTTAGTATATCCGACCGAAAAAAAGATTCATCCGCTCTACTGGAACCCCAACAACCAACGGGCTAGAGCTACAAAGCAATTCCCAAATCATAACGAGTTTAACGACCGGCTTACAGAAATTGAGCAAGCAGGTATGACTGCTTATAATGGGTTACTTGCTGAAGGTTTTAAGAAACCAGCAGTTGAACAAGTGCGAGAAAGGCTATTGTCAATCTTATTTCCAAAGGGTGATAATAAGAAACCAACCCTATTTGAGTTTTTTGAAATTTACATCAAGGAATATACTAACCTTCAAAAAGAATCTAGCCTAAAGGTTAAGCGAACCACACTTAATCATTTGCAGAATTACGCAAAAGCCCGTAAGAGGAAAGTTGATTTTGATACAATCAATCTTGACTTCTATTATGACTTTACTAGCTACCTAATGAACGATTGCGGGTATTTCAATAACACTGTAGGTAAGTATATAAAGACATTAAAGGCTGTTTTAAATGATGCTGCTGAAAAAGACTTTCATCAAAACTTTGCTTACAAAAAGAAAGGCTTTAAAACTCTGAATGATGAAGCTGATAATATCTATTTAAATGAGTCTGAAATTGACCAGATGTATAATGTTTACTTAGCCAGCCAACCGAAGCTAGATAGGGTACGAGACATGTTCGTTATTGGTTGTTGGGTAGGCTTGCGATACTCTGATATGGCTGTCCTAAAAGCTGCTCACTTTATCGAAGAAGAAGGTAGTCGTTATATCAAGATTCGTACGCAGAAGATGTATAATGATGTTTATATACCGCTTCATCCGATGGTTGAAACAATATTAAAGAAGTATAAAGGCCAATTACCAAGAGTGTTGAGTAATCAAAAGGCTAATCAGTATCTAAAGGACATTGCAAAGCTAGCCAAGTTAAACAGCCCAGTTATTATTAATCGAAAGCGAGGCACTGAACGGGTATCAGAGTGTTTCGAGAAATGGCAACTAGTTAGTACCCATGCCCAACGTCGTAGCTTTGCTACAAACCTTTATTTACAAGGGGTTCCCACGATTACAATACGGGCAATCACAGGCCACAGAACAGAAAAAGCATTCCTAAGCTATATCAAGGTAGATTCTAAGCAACACGCAAAGTTGCTTAAAGAGCATTGGAATAATCAGACACGAATAACTCTTGAACATGCATAAAATGGAAATCACACTTCCTAGGGTCTATAATGGTTTCGTAAGTGAAGCTATTATGAATTTAAAATATGGAGTTAAATCGAAGCAAGATTTTTGGACGATAGAAGAGCAGGCTTCAGAATTGAGCCCAGAAGAGCAGTATGAGTTTTTAAAGAGAATACGGGACGGACTTATTGCAAGTTCAACAGAGCATGCTAAAGTCTGCCAAAATCCTGCTTATTGCGAAGAGTCAATTGGATCGGAGCAGAGCATTAATTCTCTTAATAAAAGGATGGATGCACTTGCGCCAAAAGTTAAACCTCAATTATTGCAACCGGCTATTGATGAAACCGTAAGTCACCCTATCGAACATTCAGCAGCCCGTCAGGTATTAGCAATGAGATTTCTGCTTGAATATGCTAAGATCAAAGTAAATAATGATAGAGCTGGACAAAGATTAATGCACTTCTTCACTGGGAAAAGCCCAGACAATCTTTACAAACTTTGGCGTAACCCTTATAATAAAGATCTTTTCACTGCTGAGGTTGAAGATCTACGATTCGTCAGAAATATATTTGAAGATTTAGGCGCAATGGAAATAGTAAAAATGATTAGTAATGAGATAGATAACCCTAATAGATAAGAAGTTGGGTAACCTTGTTGGGTTACCCAACTCCGTTTTTGGCCTAAATCTTTGGCTCAACGAAACACCAAATAATCGTTGAGCCAATGCAAAACGTTGTTTTCACCCAACTATCAATTCCAGAAGTTCGACAACTGCTACGACAAGAGCTGGAACAATTTTTTACGGATCGCCCGTTTGTCTCGTCAACCTCAACTCTACCTATTGAGGACTTATACACCCGTCAGGAGACAGCCCAAAAGTTAAAAATAAGCTTGCCTACACTAGACGATTACACCCGACGTGGAATCATTCGTGGTTGTCGCGTTGGTCGTCGTGTGCTGTATCGTCCTGAATGGGGTGGTCCCGTTTAGCCGGACACTTTACTTATGAGAGTTTGACAAAACAGTTTGATAAAATTGGTTTTCAAAGTCAATCGGTGAACGGTAGCCTAACGACGAGTGCAGCCGACGCACGTTATAATACCCTTCAATATAGTTAAACAACTCAGCACGGGCATCATCTAGACTCATAAAACAGCCATCCTCCAGCAACTCGGCTTTTAAGCGTCCCCAAAAAGACTCAGCATGCGCGTTTTGATAGGGATTATCAGCTTCCGCCAT
>NZ_KB893183.1 GCF_000374025.1 Spirosoma panaciterrae DSM 21099
TGCTAAAGCTCAGGGCAAACACATCGCGCGTCCCCCATTAGTTGAATCAAAACAGACCGAGATTGCGAGGTTGTACAGCCAAGGCGTATCGATGAATCAAATTAGCAAACAGATTGGGGTGGCCTATGGCACAGTTTACAATTATGTACAGAAAATCAGGCTTAAAACTAAGACCTTAGTTGCTTAACGTGTAGAAATGCCCCGTTGGAAGAAGAACCCCCTATAGGAATAAGATCTTTGATTAAATAAGAATCCATTTTTAATATAACATGGCTTGTGTTATGACTGTAAACGTTTGAGAATAAGATTATTAGAATAACCCAACTTCAAGTTCACACCGTAGGTATTTGAATGAATCCGTTCTTTTTTTATCCGTGGTCGTTTGGGCCGAGGTGGCTTAGTGATTTCAGTAGGTGATGGCTTTGTAGGCTGATTTATAGGGACTTTTTCGGTTTCCATTTTAAGGTTGTATTTCTAAGTTCAACTTTATTTGTATGGGTAGAGTTTTTGTAATTTAAGGTAAGGGTACTTAATTGACGACTGGTCTTTAATTGAGCTGCGGTACCAATAACACAGCATACTTGTCATTTCACTCCCATATGGCAATCGTGGTTTTATCGGAAGCAATACGACTTTTTTGTTCAAGAACTATTAGGGAAGCTTTTTGTAATTAGAAATTTCTAATTACAAAAATGCTCTTTTTAGCTGATTTTATTTTGAAGTAGTAGCGATTTCTTCTATAATATGATGCTAAGTAAGTTACCCAATCAACCTTAACTCTTTGACACCTTACGAAGCATTTTGAAGTACACAGTATAAGAATCTCCATTCAAATAGAACCAGGATGATGGATCTGGCTCTATTTCATTTTGTTTCCCCCAATGAAAATCCCCAGTGGCTTTGTTGTAATAGTAGTTGAGAGCTACGTCATATTCATAACTCGTTAAGGTGCTAAAAGCATCGTACCGTTTTATTAATAAGGCAATGGGTTCAGCCATTGACTTTCGTAATTGATATTCAGTTGTACTACCATTTTGTACGGTATATACTGTGTAGGTACCAATTGTATGGTTTGGCACTTTGGCGAAATTGGTGCTTGATCCTTCAACCGTAACCGCTACCGTTTGCGCTCCAGCCGGTTTCACCGTTAATTGATATCCTCCCCCTTTTATACTTCCATCAGGCTGACTAAGACTGTAGCTACCTTCTTGATATGCTTTAAAGCCATCTCCTACTTTAAACCCCGCATCGACGAATACTGCATTGTACGTACCTGATACCCGTTGAATTGGGTCAGGATTTTCACCTAACTCGATTTGGTTATTTAACGCAATTGGGTCAGGCTCTTTTTTGCATCCACTTACCAGAATAAGCAAAACCCCAATGTAACTTATGATTTTATATGTGCTCATAGGATAAGATTTTCTTAGATTGGCCGTACAATTACACTTTTTTTCCCCGCTGTTCTTATTCTTCGGATTGAAATAAACTCATGGTGCCAATGATTGAGCTAATTGCTTTAGGTGTACCTGTTCGACGTGGAGTGGCCGACTTGGGAGTAGTTTCTTTCTTTTTTACTTTAACGTTTTCAATACCAAGGGATTTTACCATGTAAGCCGTAGCATTTTTAACGTTTTTCCGCTTTCCTGAAGCTACCTCTGTATGGATTCGCAGGAATGTTTCTAACTTATCAGAGTTGTCGGTTATGGCTGCTTTCTGAGCCTCGTTGAGTGTGTAGCCTGCAAACCATTGCCACGCTAATGCAACGGCTTCTCCAATGGGCATTTTCTGGATATATTCTCTGCTCGCATCTACTTCGCTTTCAATCTGACTAAGCGGTGTTTTCTTGGTAAACTTTAAGCGGGTTACCCGTTTACCCTCTTTCTTAACCGGTTCGTAAGTAAATTCAATGCCCGTCTTCTCCTTGATTTCATTATACGCTACATCTAAGCACTTACGCGTAAAATCAAAATACTTGAACGTTTCGGGTACGTTAAGAATATGCCTCAAGTGATCGACCTCATAGGTAAAAGTATCGCTTCGGTAGTGACTCATTAGAATTTCATATACCCGTTTTGAATAGAGGGAACCTAACGAGCGCATTACTTCATAATCATAACTTGTCCATGTTTTTCCTAGCTCAGTGTAGTAAGGTACAGCGCCAGAGAACATGGTAATTTTTAAACACATCTTCCCCTTGTTCATCAGGTTCTCAACCAGTGGAAAAGGGATCATATACTTAAAATAGCGTTCACCCTTTTCATTGGTAAAGGCGAATCCCTGTTGCTTTAGCTGCAACGATTTTGCAGCCCGCTCAATTTCGCTGTAGTTTCTACTCTTACTGAGCTCAGCAAACGGGATTAGGAACTCAACATTTTGATTAGGGAACAAGGGCTGGCTTTTCTCAAAGTAGCGTATAGTCAACTGATTAATAATCATAACGACTATATTCTTCTCCAAAGCCGTGAACATCTGCCGAGACTCAGTTATCAGGTTGGGCTGGTAATTGTTTTTTTGCTTCTTACTGGGCACCACCATCAAATTTTCCGTTGAATCCGACATAGCGAATAAAAATAAGTTTTCAAGAAAAACATCCGCAATTTAGAAATAAAATAAGCACTACCAAATCGAATTGTACAAAATTGATGTAACTACAACTACTTATCTCTCAGAATGTTATTAAAATCGATCTTCGTTGCCAAGTCGCTTTTGCTTCGTATCTGAGTCGTTTTCTTGATTTAACAAATGGTAGATTTTTCTACCATTTGTTAAATCATTGGTTCTAAGGACTTAGCGAGCCATCCATTACGCTTATTTAGATCTAATTTTGTCCGTTTTACGGACTAGTAGAGGAGTTATTATTGTATTATATTGATACAGAAATTGTAATAAACTAATAAGTTGAACTTGCCTTCTACTTCGTACTCTGGTCGCTTTTCGCTGAAAGGTTCTTAGGACATATTGCTTCGTACTCTGGTCGCTTTTAAGGGGGTTCTATATGCTTCGTACCCTGGTCGTTTTTCGCCTAGTTAATTCGTACACAAGTCGTTATTGCTTCGTATATTAGTCGCTTTAGCTTCGTACATTAGTCGTTATTGCTTCGTACATTAGTCGCTTTAGCTTCGTACATTAGTCGCTTTTCTTTTAGTAAAATACTAATAATCAACTAATTAAGTCATTCCTAATCTATCTAATTTTAGAAATTTTTAGAAATATTTGACAATCTTGCTAAAAAAAGAACAAAGGGGAAAAAAAGAGAGACAAAATATGTTTAAATGTTCATATTTTACTAAAACCATTTGTTATAAACAGCCTAAATTACTAAAAAAAATCTTCCGGCAACTATATTTGTAGTTATTATAGCTTTTAGCATTTTGTCCAAATTCAAAGTAGAAGATTCGAATACACTAACTGTTTGTGCCAAAATGACAGTAAATCTTAGATTATCCCCTTTTTTTGGTCATACCAAAAGTAAATGATATATTATGAGACCCTCCTGTATTCTGGTATCTCAGATCTGACTGTTAAAAATAGCGTGTCTTGATTAGTGTATAAAGACAAATCAGTTATTGCAATTTTTAATAATCGCCCCTTAGCTGTTATTTTACGAGAAACCGGAGGAATCGACCTATGAAAGATTCTGATAAGTCTGATTCAAAAAAATTATCAGACCTTATAAAAGAGTCAAATATAACTATGCAGGACCTGGCAGAGGTCTTGAATTATAACCGTGCCACTATAAGGGTACGCAAAAAGAACCCAGAGTTATACACAATTTTAGAAATTGTTACCCTGGCGAAAATGCTTAAGAAAACGCCTACCGCTGTTGTTAAGATAATTCTTCGCGAAATGAATGAATCAGCAGGTGACGTGGATAAGGAGGATGATTAATCCCCCTACCCTACCGCTTCGACTAATGCTTTTAGCTTAGGATATAATGGGTGTAATACAATCAGTTCATCAATAATGGCACTCTGGGTTTTATTTTCCAGCGAACTAATCATATTGAGTAGCTTGTGAGCCCTAGCTGATACTCGTGCTGCATTCAATGGCGATGGCGCTGGTGTCTCCATTTTCTTTTTTGATTTTGCGCCCCTTGTATTAACCGTGCTCCCCTTGTCTGCCGATTCAGTTACGGCCGGTTCAGTCTCCACAGAATTCACGACAGGCATGTTAGTTGATGACTTCACATCAGCCACAGCTTCTTGCACCGGTGGAACGACTGGCGCATTAGAGCCCGATTCCTTCGAGTCTTGAACGTGAGCAGCCGGTACCTTAACTTCAGGAGCTGATTCATTTTGTATAAGTACTGCTTCTATTTCCGAAGAAGACTCGGTACTGTCTGTGTTATTAAGTGTTTTGGTACCTTGCTCGGCGGCTTTATTTCTAGCACTTTTCGAGATTAATCCAAAGCTTTTTGCCATCGGTGTCTTATTTAGTGGTTGGAATGTTCAGATCCGCTTCTATTTCATACTTCTCTAAAAACTCTTTGATAAAGGGCAAAAACTCATCTCTGCCTTCTTGGCTTTCTAACAGCGAGGTATATGTGTTATAGTTCTCGAAGATTTTTTTAAGCTTGATTTTTGATTGAAATAACTGGATCCCAATTTCTTCGGCAAATTCAGGCAGATATGTATTCTCCTTAATGTTTCGGAAAAAGTTGTGAAACGCATAGACGTACGTTGGATAGCCTTCGTCCTGTCTAATTTTTTTTAGTTCAGCCATAGTGGCCATAAAGTGGCCAGTCGCCAGGGCGTCAGCCCTGGCTGGTTTAATGGGGATGATAAAGCTGTCACACATGGCTAACAGAGCAATGATCGCATCATCTTCCAGGCCTGTCATACGGGGCATATCGATGAAAATGAGATCGTAACTTTCATTTTCATAAGCTTCCTCAATAATTGCCTGGGCTTCTTCGGGAGTGGCCGTTTTGAGATCCCAGTCAAAAGTTACTCCTCCCCCACCCGATTCAGCAATTTCCTTATCCTCCTGTCGGAGGTCAGTTATTGACTTCTGATTATCGGCGTCAATAACCAGTACCTTTTGGTCACTATGCTTAGCCAACACGTTCGCGATCCAGCAGGTTGTTGCTGTTTTACCGGCCCCACCCTTCATGGTCGATGCGCAAATGACTCTCATACATATTTGGTTTTAAATGTTACTTTGTATATTTGTTAACAAATATACAAAACATACTAGAGAATTAATTAATTATGCAAATAATTTCTTAATTTCAAACAATACAAACAATACAAATTTATTATGTACTTAGTTATTTAAGTAATTATTTGACATTGTTACCTATTGTATAAAATTATAGAATCTGTATAGTTACTGAGTTAACAATGTATGTTAATTACATTTTATTTTTACTGCGTAATAGACAAAGTAACATTACGAACAAATGGAAAGAATCGTGTGAAAATCATACTACCAGGTACTTTAGTGATGCAATGTGATTTATGTTAATTTGTGTACTATGTATAATACATAACATTGTTAATAAAATATTATATATTTTATGTTTTAAAATTAAATAAATATAATGTAGAAAAGTAAATAAATTATTTATGTTACATTGTTAACAATATGAGATTTTTATCATTTATTTTCGCGGTAGTAAGAGATAGGAAGAAACTATACATGTATTTTTCAGCAAGAAGGAATGATATTATCATACATAAATCATTGTAAATCAAAAGCATAGCTTTTTATAAAATATGATTTATATTAATAAAGTATTGATAGTCTTTTAGTTATAATAGATTTTTTTATATCTATGGCTAAAAATGTACGAGAAAATGGCAAATAGAGTAGTTGCAATAGATGAAACTGTACATGACGTAATGATCGAGGAAGTAGAGCAGTTAAATGCAAATGCTAACCGCGAATATCAGGATCAGTACAAATTAGCTGATACCACAAGACGTAGAAAGCTAAAAAAACCTGAAAAACTAACGTTGAAGTCATACACAGAAAGTGCGCTAGAATACTTCCGAAAAAACCATATTGATCCAAGGTCGTTGGGTGAAGAGAAGGATGTGGTAGCAGAGGTGAAGAAGTTGCGGAACAATGTCTTTTCATTTATGCAGGTACAAGAACGAACCTATCTAATGCCATTTGTTCAGGATGTTTATGAGTTGAGAAATCGAACAGAGGGCTTGGAGGAAACTAGCGTAGACATGCTGAATCTAATGGAAATATTCATTGATTTACTGTTGGCAGGATTGGGACTGAGTGAGCAGGAACAGGATAAGTATAAAGCCAGAGCAGCCCAAGCGTTTGCTCAAAAGAAAGCGAGTCGTAAACAGAATGTCGGATGATAACGAAGATACTACCACCGACAAAAAACCGAGAGATCAACTACGATAACAAAGGGTCTTGTAAACGATTAGTTAATTATTTTGAGCACGAAGGGAAAGAGCTTGATCAGGAGGCTTACTATTTTTCGCAAGAGGAAGATGGTTTGAGTAAGGAAGAAGTAGTGCAGCAAATAGACGGAAATGTGAAGGGTTTAAAGCGGGAAGATACCAAGTTTGTGTCCCTGGTTATATCGCCATCCAGTGAAGAGTTGTCTCACATAAAGGACAACTCGGAAAAGTTAAAAGAATATACGCGCCAGGTAATGGACAATTACGCGAGACACTTTAAACTGAAGAATGGGAAAGAGCTAGAAGGGAAAGATTTAGTTTGGTATGGAATCGTGCATAAAACCCGAAAATACCACTGGAATGATAAAGGGGTAAGGGACGGGGATGTTAGGCGGGGTGACCAAAAATCGGGAATACAAACCCATGTCCATATTGTTGTTTCAACCCGGGATAAGGAACAGAAAGTCTCCCTAAACCCCAAAACTAGTAGGGCTCGATTCAATATCATTGAGTTTCAAAGAAGCAGTGCTGAGTTGTTTCAAAAACAATTCAAGTACGAAAAACAAACCCACTATCACAAAGACAAACCTCTTAGGGAGCGAACCCATATAGATCAAATTCGCTATTTTGAAAAGCGCATCAATCAATTAGCGGAAAAGTACGATTTAAACGAAACGACGGTAACTAACCTACGAAATAAAGCCCTTGAAACCGGCTATTCGAAAGAGTTTTATCAAGCGATGAAAGAATACACCAAACGTCTTAATAGGGGAGAGGGGAGGAAAGATGAACTACCAGAATTTGAAAATCTTCGTAAAGCAGACAGACAGGAAACTCGGGTTTTTGCCAGAAATCAGGTCAATCAGCCAATAAGGACAAAATCAATAAGTTTTGCAGTTGAGTCAGTACTTAAAGGTGCCAATGTCAATAAAGATGACGACAGAGAAATTTTAAAGGATTTGTCGAATAGGAGGAGAGGTAGCTTAGGGATTTAATTCATAATCACCCAATTAAAAGTAATGTCACAGTTTTATTATTTTTCTAATTACAAATTTATAATTAGAAAAATAACTCAAGTATAAAACTTGATAGAGAGCATGCCCAACAAATAGAGCAACGCTTACTGTTGAGCCTAAAATGCCGAAAAAAATAATTTTGTTTGAATATAAGTCTCACAAACTCAGCTAAAATGTAAGATTTTTGGTTTGATTAATGAGATAACTTTATGAGACTTTATTTCATTAGGACTTTCGCTTGTGGGTCAAATTTGAGAGTTTAGCTCTATGATTGTAAAACAGGAATATATTGAGTATCTGCTCAGTACGCCCTTCAACTACACTTGCACTAACATGGCTGACCATAAACCTAATCTGAGTCACGACGTGGTCAGTGATTTCCTACGGCGAGAGCGTTTCACGCCTGCTGATTTATGGGCCATTGTTCAGCCATACATCACTGACTCCGTGACCGCATCGGTGCTGGTTGATGACAGCGTTCAAGACAAAAGGTACTCCCATTTTATTGAACTGGTCAAGAAACAATATTCTGGTAATGAGCATGGTACAGTCAAGGGCATTGGCTTAGTCAATTTCGTTCACACAGCCGGTAACGACGAGCCACACTGGCCCATCGACTACCGCATCTTCCATCCCGAAACGGATGGCAAGACCAAAAACGATCATTTCCAGGAGATGTTTAAGCGGCTTATCACCCATAAACACCTCAAAGCTAGACGGATTTTATTCGACTCCTGGTACGCATCGGTGGATAACCTCAGACTAATTCATCGGGCCGAGTGGACCTTCTTCACCACACTGAAGAGCAACCGGCTGGTGAGTCTGCATCGGGATACAGGTTATCAGCATTTAGACACCCTAGGCTTCACTGAGCAAACGCTGATTACAGGGTTGCTAGTCAAGCTAAAAGAGATTCCGTTCAAGGTAAAGTTGTTCAAGCTGGTTGCCCCAAACGGCGACATTGACTGGGTCATCACCAATGACTTAGACGTATCAGTAAACCGGTTTGTGGCCGAATTAGCTAACGACACCCGGTGGCAGATCGAAACTTTCCACCGGAGTTTCAAGCAGTTGACGGGCTCGGAACGGTGTCAATGCCGCAAAGCTCGTTCGCAACGGAACCATTTAGCCTGTTGCTATCAGGCATGGGTTGCTTTGCAAGTCAAGGCTAACCAAGTTGGCCAAACCATCTATCAATTGCGGACAGGGTTATTCTCTGACTACTTAAGACACGAGTTAGCCAATCCCAGAATTCAAGCAATCACACTCTAAGCGAAAGTCCTATTCATAATGAAAGACTTTACTTGGGCTATATCTGTCTCCATCTCAAGAGTAGGGCGTTTGAATAGATGCTTTCCTAAAAGTTTATTCTGGGCCTAATATTGGCATAACCATACAAAGAGGTGGCTGGTCTCTGTCTGTAAATTTCCGACCGCTTCGGCGAGCGTCCCCGGCTGCGGCCCGGCCGGGGAGAGTCACCACGGGCGATACGATGCAGCGCGTCTGTTTGTGTCCGAGAAATTAATTGGGTATATCAAGAGAAGTAAGGTGTATCGTAATAATCAACTCAGAGAAAAGCATTGTCCGTTGAATATGGATGTGACTTTAACTCGTTGAGAAGCGAACTAGTGTAATCGCCTGATTCAAAATACCGAGGTTTTCGTGGACGATTTGACATGAACTGTAGTTTCGTATAAATGATTTATCTATAGACCGTTATAGAGCGGTGGTGACGTATCACCACCCTTTTTCTGGACGATTTCTTGACCGATCCGACCTGAAATCATCCGATTACGTTAAATACCCATAACAACCACCCGTGTCAACTCAAGTCTTGACCAACACAATGACAATTTACCCTGGAAAAAAACGACTCTTGTATTCTTTCGGTGTAATTCCTTTGACATTCTTAAAATGCCTGTAAAAATTAGAGGTATTTTCAAACCCACTGTCCAGAGCTATACTCGCTATCGTAAGGTCCGTTTTAATAAGTAACCGACAAGCATGGCTAAGGCGTACTTCCGTAAGGAAATCAAAGTACGATTTATTGGACATCATTTTAAAATAGCGGCAAAATGAAGTAACGCTCAGGTTTGTCAGTTGTGCTACATCGTCAATTAGAATTTTATTCCTGAAATTTTGTAAAGTGAATGAAAGTACCTTTTCCATTCGATTTCCATCATGCTGATTAAATTTTGTGTATTCAACACTGTTCGATAGCATTTCACATTCGCTGCTTTCCAGTAAAATGGCGTAAATTCTGAGCAAGTAAACAACTTTATTCAAGCCCATCTCCCGTGTCATTCGCCACATAAGCCGTTTAATTTTCTCCTTTGCACTTCCTTTGATGACAAGCCCGTTTTTGGCTTTTTCAAAGAGTTTCGAAATCCCTTGCGTTTCGTTTACGTTGAGAAATTCCTTCCCCAGACATTCAGGATGAAAGTGAAGCACTAACGCTTCCACATGATAATCCGAAGAAAATGGAATATTACACTTCCAGGTGTGTGGCACATTTGAACCCATGAGAATCATGTCATCAGGCTGGAAGTTGCCTATGCTATCCCCTATAAACCGAATCCCTTCACCTTTTATAAGATAATGAAGTTCTATTTCTGGATGGTAGTGCCAGATAGAGCCAAACTGTGGCACTATATCGTGACGAATACTAAACGCATTGTCTAGAGGCCTAGGAACAATATGAAGCTTAGGTACCATTTTCAGGTAAGGTTGCTGTTATATACGAAATTATAGAGATTCTATTAAATTTTTAATTAATGTGATAATATGTTGGATAAATTGGAAAAATTCAATGAGTCCATCCAATCTACAAGCCTTCAATCTTTGTGCTACTCTAAGTAGCAAGGAAAGATGGAACGTAACTATGCCTTACTAGTCTGTAGCGGAGACCTCAGACCGTCGGCCAACCTTACCTGTTGGCCAATGCAACAAAAAATGGAAGAAGACCTTGCCGAGGCCTTACGTAAACATTCATGGGAGATTAAAAGAGCCCACGCTTACAATGAAGAAAAAGGGCATGGTTTTATCGATTACCAGCACGTAGGCATAAAAGTCTTCAGAGAAATAGACAAAACGAAGCCGCTGATAGTAGCCGAGAGTGTTTGGCAGTACAGTCATCACGTTTTGGCCGGACTTGTTTCGCACAAAGGACCGATTTTGGTGGTGGCCAACTGGGACGGTACCTATCCTGGCCTGGTTGGTGCGCTGAATCTTACGGGCTCGTTGACCAAAGCCGGTGTGAACTACAGTTTCTTATGGAGTAAAGACTTTACCGATGCCTTCTTCGGTACAGGGTTAAAGGAATGGCTGGACACCGGTAAGGTTACCCATGATCTATCCCATGTAAACCGGTTTGATCGTACTACTCTACAGGCGGATGACTTAGCCGTGGCCGAAAAATTAGCTACCCGCATAAAGAATGACAACGTAATTATGGGGGTATTTGACGAGGGCTGCATGGGTATGTTCAATGCCATCGTACCGGATAATCTTATGCATGCGCTGGGTATCTATAAGGAACGCTTAAGTCAGTCCACCTTATATGCTAAAATGCTGACCGTTTCAGATGCCGAAGCCAACGACGTGCTGGAGTGGATGCTTCAAAAAGGAATGACCTTTGTTTGGGGAACTGACCCGGCCAATGAACTGACCAGAGAGCAAACGCTGGAACAATGCAAAATGTACGTTGCGGCTGTGCGGTTGGCCGACGAATTTGGCTGCGACACGATCGGGATTCAGTATCAGCAAGGGCTAAAGGAATTGACCGCAGCGAGTGATCTGGCCGAAGGGTTGCTCAATAACACCGATCGCCCGCCGGTTTTTGATGCTCAGGGTAAAGAGTTATATCCGAACGTAGCCCTGCCTCACTTCAATGAGGTAGACGAGTGTGCCGGTATAGACGGCTACGTTACCTATCATCTCTGGCGAGAACTTGGACTCAACGGCGATAACACTCTGCATGATTTACGATATGGTGAAACCTTCACGATAGCGGGCAAAGATGAGTTTGTCTGGGTGTTTTTGATTTCAGGAGCGGCTCCTGCCTCGCATTTTAAAGGCGGTTATGCCGGTGCCGACAGTCTGCGTCAGCCACCTATGTTTTTCGGAAAAGGGGGCGGTACGCTTCGTGGCGTGAGCCGACCCGGAAAGATTGTATGGAGCCGGGTCTATATTGAAAACAACGAGCTTTGGTGTGATATCGGTACGGGTCGATGCGTGGAATTGCCGGATGCAGACGTGGAGCGTCTCTGGAAACTGACCGATCCGCAATGGCCGGTAATGCACGGTGTTCTGGATGGTGTGAGCCGTGATCAGATGATGGCCAAGCACAAAGCAAACCATATTCAGGTAGTCTATGTCGACGGCGACTTTGATGTGCGCAAAGCCGCAGAAATTAAGGCCGCCACGTTCGTGAATCTGGGAATCAACGTAAATTTTTGCGGAATCTAAGCCTATGGAAAGGAAGTTCGTCATAGGCCTGGACTTTGGTACGGATTCCGTTCGGGGGGTGCTTCTCAACCCAGTTAAGGGCGAAGTGGTAGCTACTGGCGTCTCTCATTTTAAACGATGGAAAGCCGGATTATACTGCAACCCGGAAAAGGACCAGTACCGTCAGCACCCGTTGGATTATATAGAATCCATTGATGAGGTGTTCAGCAAACTCTTCGACGTAGAAAGCGCGGCTAATGTGTTGGCCATTGGAACTAATACGACTGGTTCTACGCCGGTAGCCGTCGATGCGACATGCCGCCCTTTGGCTTTGTCAACGGAGTTTTCCGAAAACCACAATGCCATGTTTGTCCTCTGGAAAGACCACACTGCCATTGAAGAGGCCAGCGAACTAAATGCGCTTTCAAAAAAGTGGGTAACCGATTATACTCGATACAGCGGAGGCATATACTCGTCCGAATGGTTCTGGTCAAAAATTCTTCACATCAACCGGACCGATGAAGCTGTATACCAGAACGCATACAGCTGGCTGGAACAATCCGACTGGATTCCCGCCTATTTATGCGGAACCGATAAACTGACCGCTGTAAAGAGAAACCGCTGTGCCGCCGGGCATAAGGCCATGTGGAACGAGGAATTTGGCGGTTTGCCTTCTACTGCGTTTCTAAATGCTTTAGATCCCACATTTGCCAAGTTGAGCAACCGGTTCTACTCTGAAACCTACACTTCCGATCAGGTATTTGGTACGATTGCTCCCTATTTCACGAATAAGTTTGGGTTTAATCCAGACACAATCGTGACCGTTGGCGCCATTGACGCTCATCATGGAGCGGTAGGCGCAGGAATCTCCCCTTATACCCTGGTAAAAGTCATCGGAACATCGACCTGCGACATGCTGGTTGTGCCCGTAGCAGACCAACCGCCTTTGGTAGAAGGCATTTGCGGGCAGGTAGATGGTTCCATTGACCCTGGTATGATTGGTTTTGAGGCTGGGCAGTCCGCTTTCGGAGATATTTTCAATTGGTTCAAACGAATAATGCTGGAACCTACCCGGAAGATTATTGGCGATCAGCTTAGTGCTGAATTAGCCACGAAGCTGGACGACGACTTCTTTACCTATGTAACTACCGAGGCCCGCCAACTTGAGGTGACAGCGTCAGATCTGGTATTCACCGATTATCATAATGGAAGAAGAACACCAGATGCTGACTTTGGGATTCATGCATCGGCTTCCGGTTTTAGTCTGGCTACACAGGCCGGTCACTTCTTCAAAGCGTTAGTGGAAGCAACAGCATTTGGGTCAAAATCCATCCTGGAGCGTTTCATGGCTTTCGGGATTCCGATAGAGCAGGTGATAGCCATCGGAGGCATCCCTAATAAATCACCCTATGTGGTGCAGGTTCTGGCTGATGTAATGGGCGTGAACATTCAGGTAGTCGATAGCGACCAGACCTGCGCATTGGGTTCTACTATTTTTGCCGCCACTGCCTGCGGCATTTTCCCTACTGTTCAGGAGGCTAAAAAGACAATAGCGGCAACGATTGTAAAAACGTACAGCCCCAATCCTGAGAAGCAAAAAATCTACGAGATTCTGTATAGCCGATATAAAAAATTAGCCTATGACTAATTTACCCATATTGGATATTACCATTATAATCGCCTATCTGATTGCGATGGTGTTGGTCGGCGTTTTCTTTTCCAGACGAAACACGTCTGCCGATGAATTTACCCGAGCATCCGGCCGGATTCCTGGCTGGGCGATAGGCATATCGATTTATGCCACCTTTCTTAGTTCGAACACGTTTCTCGGCGTTCCGGGCAAAGCGTTTGGCGGTACCTGGAATGCCTTTGTGTTTAGCCTTTCTATGCCTCTGGCAGCCTGGTTTGCCACCAAATATTTTGTCCCCTTTTACCGGAGCACCGGCGAAGTATCGGCTTATACCAATCTCGAAAAACGATTCGGTACCTGGGCCAGAACCTATGTCGTGATCTGTTTCTTGTCCACTCAGCTAGCCCGGATCGGAT
Source organism: Spirosoma panaciterrae DSM 21099 (assembly GCF_000374025.1). Classification (GTDB taxonomy): domain Bacteria; phylum Bacteroidota; class Bacteroidia; order Cytophagales; family Spirosomataceae; genus Spirosoma; species Spirosoma panaciterrae. The sequence goes on from NZ_KB893183.1 coordinate 13,880, forward strand.
CTATCTTTTTTGGCATTTCACTGACCTTACAGGCGCTTACCGGGTATAGTATGGTGACCATCATGGTGGTTACCGGAATCTGTATCGTAATCTATACCGTGATGGGGGGTATTGAGGCCGTAATCTGGACCGAGGTTGTACAAGGTGTACTGAAAACGTTGGGGGCCGTTATCATTATTTATCTGGCGGTAAACCAGGTGCCTGGCGGTTTCAACGACATACTTAACATGGGATTGGCCGAGAATAAATTCAGCCTCGGTACTATCGAGTTCGATCTGGTCCATTCCTCGTTCTGGGTGGTGCTGCTATACGGCTTTTTTATCAATCTGAATAATTTCGGAATGGACCAGAACTACGTCCAGCGTTATCATGCCGCCACCAGCGCAGCAGAAGCCAACAAGTCGGTATGGCTTTGTGTGTGGATTTATGTTCCGGTATCACTCCTGTTTTTTAGTATAGGAACCTGTTTGTATACGTACTACATGCAAAACCCGGAGTTGCTCCGGAGCATTCAACTGAAGGCGGCTTCTGAGCAACTCGGTCTTGCTGTAAACAATGCGGAAGTAGCTCAGTTGGCAGCCAGGATGAAGCCGTCCGATTATGCCGATAAAGTGATGCCGCACTTTATGGTGCATATGATTCCAACCGGTCTTTTAGGGTTGATTGTCTCGGCCATTCTGTCGGCGGCAATGAGTACAATCAGTTCCGGCATGAACGCGTCGGCCACCGTCTTTACCGAAGACATCTACAAACGATACGTTAATCCAAGTTCAACCGAAAAAAACAGTTTGAAAATTCTTTACATCGCCACGGTTATCGTGGGGTTAACGGGTATGCTCTGCGGAATAGCCATGATTGGCGTTAAAAGCCTTTTAGACGTCTGGTGGACACTTTCCGGAATATTTGCAGGGGGGATGTTAGGGCTCTTTTTACTCGGTTTGATCAGCAAAAAGGCGACGAATACAGATGCGCTTACAGGTACGGTCATTGGTATTCTGGTTATTCTTTGGATGAGCTTCTCATACCTCATACCGGTTCAATACGACTATTTACGCTATCCGCTCCATGCTAATATGATTATTGTGGTGGGTACTCTGTCGATTTTCCTCACGGGTAACCTATCGCAAAAACTAAGAAGACAATAAGGCATATGACGACTAAAAAATTTGTCCCCGTAATGCTCACTCCCTTTCAGGACGGGAAGGCTATTGACTACAAAATCCTGGAGGACTTGATTGAATTCTACCTGGAAGCCGGAGCGGGTGGTCTTTTTGCCAACTGCCTGTCGAGTGAAATGTATCAGCTCTCCAAAGAAGAAATGCTGACGTCTGTGTCGTTTATCGTGCAGAAAGTGGCCGGACGAGTGCCCATAGTAGCCACAGGCACGTTCCCCGACAGCCTTGAAAACCAGGCCGCCTTTGTAAAAGAAATGTATGGTACCGGAATCGACTGTGTGATTGTTATTACAAGTCTGCTGGCCGATGAAACGGATGCTGAGGCCGTGTTTGAAGCCAATGTAAACCAATTGCTTGCGTTAACGGGTGATGTGCCACTTGGGTTTTATGAATGCCCGGTACCCTACAAACGGATTTTAAGACCTGATTTTCTGGGAAAATTGGTCAGGACAGGCCGTATCAAGTACCATAAAGACACGTCGTTAACGATGGACAGCGTGCGGGCTAAGATTGCGGCCAGTAAAGACGCCGATGACTTTGCCCTCTACGACGCCTACATGGTGCATGCAGTCGATTCGATGAAAGCCGGTTCGGCAGGGCTGTCCTGTATTCAGGGAAATTATTTTCCGGAGTTAATTGTCTGGTTGTGCAATCATTACGACGACGACTCCGCAGAAGTCGACAAAGTGCAGCAGTTTTTTGCGCAAAACATGGGTGTCATGCACGATACCTATCCCGCCAGTGCAAAGTATATTCTCGAAAAACGAGGATTGGGTATCACCCAAATTTGCCGTAATGGAAGCGAACTAAGAAACACAACCGATTACGATAAGCTGGATACGCTGTTCGATCAATTCAAAGAACTGGCACAGGAGATAAATTTAAACGTGATAGCCTATGAAAATAAAATGTGATCCAGACAACGAACAGTAATCAATTTCTAAACAGACGTACCTTAACTGATTTAAAACCATGAATCGAAATCTAAACAAATTTCGGCTGGCAGGGCTAATGCTGTTGTTTTCGATAACGGCCCTGGCACAGAATGTAATTACCGGAAAGGTAATCGATGCCAAAACCAGGGAGCCCTTGCCCGGAGCCACCATTGTACTGAAAGGAACTAACATTGCCACGATCACCAATGCAGAGGGAACGTATAGTCTTACCGTTCCTAATTTGAGCGGGAAAATTTACATTAGTTATGTCGGTTTCGTAACCAAAGATGTTGAGCTTCTCAATCAGAAACGCATCGATATAGAGCTTGAACCAAAGGCTTCGTTACTGGACGATGTGGTGGTAATCGGCTATGGAACGGCCAAGAAGAGCGATATAACCGGCTCTGTGGCGAGCATAACCGAAAAAGATTTTAATAAAGGCGTCAACGTATCTGCCGAACAGCTTATCGCCGGAAAAGTCTCGGGCGTCCAGATTGTTCAGAGCAGCGGAGAACCCGGTGGTGGCATTAATGTGAACATCAGGGGCATGGGGTCGCTGAATGCCGGAAATTCACCGCTCTACGTAGTGGATGGGTTTCCGATTGATAACTCGTCCACGGTAAGCGGCACCGGAGCCAATTTTACGGGAATGCGGACCGCGAGAAACCCGTTAAACTCGATCAACCCTGGTGATATTGCCTCCATTGAGGTACTGAAAGATGCCTCAGCAACGGCCATTTATGGCTCCAGAGGAGCGAACGGGGTGGTTATGATTACGACCAAAAGAGGGAAAGACGGCGGACTAAAAGTAAGTTATGATTCCTACTACGGAGTGCAGAATGTGATGCATGATATTAACATTTTGGGAGCCAACGACTACAAGACGGTCATGAACAGTTTGATTGACGCCGGAGCCGGAAGCGCCAGTTTAAAGATTGGCGATTTTTCGGGAGGAACCGACTGGTTGAAGCGCATGTATCATAAAAATGCCCCGATTCAAAGTCACAATATTTCGTTTTCGGGCGGAAACCAGTCCACGAAATACTACACGTCATTGAATTACTTCAATCAGGATGGCGTATTGATCAACTCAGGGAATAAACGATACAGTGCCCGAGTCAATCTGGAGCATACCAACAAGAATTTTACGGTTGGCACAAACCTTACGTCGTCTTATGTTGCTGACTCCTACGTGGCTAACGGGATGGATCTGAACGAACGGGCAGGGATCATCTATGCGGCTATTGCGTATGAACCCACTCTTTCCGTTTTCGATCAGAACAACAACTATGTTCTCTCGACGAACATGAACATCGATAACCCGCTTGCTATTGCCAATGGAAAGACCTCTACGTCAAATCTTTACCGGACGTTGGGGAATGTCTATGGCGAAGTTCGATTCCTGACGGATTTTACCGCCCGACTAAACCTGGGGGCTGATATAACCTCACAACGTCGGGATACGTATGTGGACAGACAAACCATAGAAGGCCGGGCAAACGGTGGAATTGCCAGCGTTTTATCCGGAACAAACAGCAGCATTCTGTCGGAATTGACGCTGAACTATCGGAAACGGTTTGGTACTCATGACCTGAATGTTCTTTTGGGTACTACGGGTCAACAGTTTAACTCGAACGATCAAACCTCGCAGGGAAGTGGTTTCCCTTCCGATGCTACCAAAACAGACAACCTCAGCCTGGGCGACCCGACTCGTTTTATTGCAACAAGCAGTCGGTCAAGAAACAGTTTGTTGTCTTATCTGGGACGAATCAACTATAATATCGCCGAGAAATATTTGCTTACAGCCTCCTTACGCGTGGATGGGTCTTCCCGCTTTGGCGAAAACAACAAGTATGGGGTGTTCCCTTCTTTCGCGTTTGCCTGGCGACTTGAAAATGAAGAGTTTATCAAGAACCTTAGTGCCATTACGTCCTTAAAACTAAGGTCAAGCTGGGGGCAAACGGGCAACCAGGCGATAGGCAACTATCAATCGATAACTACGTATACAACCGGTCAAAAAGCGGTCATCGGCAATCAGCAGGTAAGTACCACCACCCCCAACCGGGTACCCAATCCTGACCTGAAATGGGAAACGTCAGAACAACTGAATTTCGGCCTCGACTTTGGTTTCCGCAATAACCGGATCACGGGTAGCCTGGACTGGTTTACCAAAACCACGCGCGATATGCTTCTGGACTTGCCTATCCCGCGCACGACCGGGTTTACGACCATGATGACCAACATCGGGTCTGTCCGAAACAGTGGGTTCGAAGTGTTGGTCAACAGCATCAACCTGGCGGGGCCGCTGAAATGGGAAACCACCCTCAACCTGACCTGGCTAACCAACAAAGTACTCAACCTAGGTGGTATCAGTAATATTTTTACCGGAAGCGCAGGCGGCACCTCCAACATCGCGATCATCAAGGAAGGGTTGCCGATGTACTCCTTTTATGGCTACACGATAGATGGCGTATGGCAAACGGGTGATGATTTTACTGCGACAAAAGACGTTGTGAAACCGGGTGATTTCAGATACCGGGATTTAAACGGTGACAAGATTGTCAATGCGGATGACCGTCAGGTAATAGGTAATCCGTTTCCCAGCTTTATGGCCTCTATAACGAATAATTTCAGTTACAAAGGTTTCAATCTTAACATTTTTCTGGATGGTAATTGGGGTTCCAAAATGCTGAACAATAACCTGGTGGATACGTATTTCCCGGCTAACCTGATGAGAAACCGGCTAGCAGACCCCTTGCTGAACCGCTGGACTTCGTCAAACCCGTCAACCGTTTACCCGTCATTTATCAATCCGCTGGGACAGGGTAAGAAAGAAGTAAACACCTATACGGTTGAAAGTGCCGATTTCCTGCGGCTGAATACGGTAAAACTGGGCTATGATTTTACCATCAAAAAGTCTGCGGTGAAAGGTCTGGGCGTTTTTGTGACAGGCCAAAACCTGGCGATGTGGACGAACTATACAGGCTATGACCCTTCGATAAATCCGAATGGTGGTGGCGTCAGAATCGATTGGAATGCGTTTCCAACGGCCAGAACTATCCTGTTTGGCGTAAACCTAAATCTTTGAAAATCATGAAAAAGACCATAAAATATAGTTTGCTGGGCACTCTGGTGTCGGCAACCCTATTCCTGACTGGGTGCAAGGATTATTTGAAAGAAGAGGTTTTTTCTCAGTTGGCTCCCGAAAACTATCTGAACACAAAAGAAGGACTGACGTCGGTACTTTACGAAGCCTATGCCAAAGCGGCAAACATGAATGGCAATAACTCTATTTATGTGCTCGGACCACAGGAGTTTGTGACGGATATTTTGTATCAGAGCGGAGACAATGTAGAAGCTACGATCCGAAATTTCAGAGAATTTACCTGGGACCCGAACATGGATTTTCTCGTACAAAACTGGGATACGTATTATCAGTGTATCCGAGATGCCAATATTCTGCTGGAGAATATTCCGAATTCGAACCTGACAGCCGCTGAAAAAACCCTGTACCAGGCAGAGGCTCGGTTTTTAAGAGCCGTGAGTTATTACAAGCTGTATTTCTTTTTCGGAACAGTGCCTTTACGAACCAGTACGTCGCAGGCACTGAGTTTGCCAAGAGCGTCTGATGATGAACTCAAGCAGTTTATCACGACAGAACTGAAATTTGCTATCGAAAACTTACCCAATCCGGGAGCGGAAGCGCAGAAGTACAGGGCACATAAGGCCGCAGCATCTGGCTACCTGATCAAATTCTATCTCAATACAAAGAACTGGAATGAGGCCAGTACGCTTTCTGCCCAGTTTTTGAGTTCGTTTAAGAATTACTCGTTATATGCCCAATACAAGGATTTGTTCAAAGTTGAAAATGAAAACAATCCTGAATACATCTGGGTAAGGCCAGCCATCGCTTCTTCCGATCGGGTAACAGCCAATAGCTGGAGTAATGTTTCATTTCCTGACAACTTCAAATCAGCGCCTGAAGTAGGGCTTACGTTTAAATCGACCTGGCTCAACTGGCCTAACGAATTCCGGATTTACGACAAATTCTATAACACGTTTGAAGCGGCTGATAAACGAAAAGACTTGATGATTACGTATTATACGAATACCTCCGATCAGCGAGTTGAGCTTCGCGGTAGCGATAACATCCGTTCGTTCAAGTACTGGCCCGACCCTAATAACGTAGGGGCTGCCCACGGAAATGATATTCCTGAAATACGGTTAGCCGACATTTTACTGTCGCGTGCCGAAGCCCTCAACGAACTGAACGGCCCCAATGCCGACGCTCTTGACCTGGTTAATCAGGTCAGGTCCAGAGCTGGTCTTCCGGCTTTGAAGCTGGAAAGCGTCGCTACCAAAGAGGCCTTCCGGGATATGATCCTTCTGGAACGAGGCCACGAGTTTTTCAATGAAGGACACCGACGAATGGATCTCATACGTACCGGGAAGTTCATTTCAGATGCCCAGGCAAGAGGCAAAAACGCGCAGTCATTTCATCTGTTATTTCCGATTCCGCAGGTGGTGATTGATTCGGACCCGGCGATTAAACAAAACCCTAATTATTAGAGGCTGTTTTAACATTAAATAGTAAGATGAATCATGGGTTGGCCTGATCGCGTAGCGATCAACTAATCCATGATTCACGATAAAAGTCATGATAAGTATAAAACGTAAAGCAATTCTCCTGCTATGCCTTTGGGTCAGTTGGGCTGTAGGGCTGGCTCAAACAGTTCCTGGTACTATCGTTTGCTACGAACCCAGTTCAGCCCAGCGGTATATTGGCTCACCCAGTTTAGTGACACTGCCAAACGGAGACTATGTGGCTTCGCACGATTTTTTTGGCCCAAAAAGCTCCGAATGGCAGCAGGCTGCCTCCCGGATTTATACGTCCAACAACAAAGGAAAAACCTGGCGTTATCTCGCCGAAATCAGGGGCGCCTTCTGGAGTTCATTATTTGTCCACAAAGGTGAACTTTACCTGTTGGGACCAGACCGACACCACGGCACCGTGCTCATCAGAAAATCCGTTGACGGCGGGAAAACCTGGACGGAACCGACGAACAAAGAAAACGGGGTGCTCCTAACTGGCGAATTCCACTGTGCTCCCATGCCGGTGGTAGCCTACAAGGGTCGCCTTTGGCGACCAATGGAAACCGCACATGGCCCTGTGTTACAATGGGGAAAACGATATGGAGCCATGGTGATGTCGGCTCCCGTAGAGGCTGATCTTCTGAATGCAAAGTCGTGGCAGGCCAGTACGCCTGTTCTGTACGACAGCACGTTTAACAAGGGTGATTTTGCCGGGTGGCTCGAAGGAAATTTTGTGGTCGATAAAGATCAGAGAATGTGGGATATGCTCCGGGTTGCCAATAAAAAGTCTACAGAAGAAAAAGCCGCCATGGTATCCATTGCAGCCGACGGTAAAACCCTTTCCTTCGATCCCAATTCAGGGTTCATACCTTTCGACGGCGGTAGCAAGAAGTTTGTAATAAAGTATGATACCCTGAGCCGGAAATACTGGACGCTGGCGAATGTGATACCCGATAAATTCCGGAAGCAGTTTCCCGACCGGAATCCATCCGGGTTCCGAAATGTCCTGATGCTGAGACGTTCGGACGATTTAAAGAAATGGGACGACGTAAAGGTTATCCTGGAGCATGACGATGTGCTCAATCACGGATTTCAGTACGTTGACTGGTCATTCGAAGGCAATGACATTATTGTCCTTTCCAGAACGGCGTATTTCGATGGGAACACCAATGCGGCAAACAACCATGATGCGAATTATCTGACGTTTCATCGAATAGAAAACTTCCGAAAACTGAAAAACTGACACCTGCTATGGACATTTCTGTTTTGGGGAATCACAGGTTGTTAAGCCTATTGTTTTTTTCGGTTGTGAGCTGGATTACGGCCACCACGGCAGACGCACAGACAAACCGCAAAACAAAACCTAACATCCTGTTCATTTATGTGGATGATCTGGGGTACTCAGACCTGGGCTGCTATGGAAATCAGTATGGTACCCATTTCATCGAAACCCCTAACCTTGACAAACTGGCCAAAGAGTCCATGCTGTTTACAGAGGCTTATGCGTCAGCTCCGTTATGTTCCCCATCCAGAGCCGCCCTGCTGACGGGAAAATCGCCGGCCCGGCTGAAATTTGAGTTTGTTACAAAATATCCGTCCGACGATTTTCAGTGGAACGATGATGCGTGGGTGAAAAAATTCAATGACTTCCCGTTAATTCCGCCACCATATACCTTAAATCTCCCGCTGGAAGAAACGACCCTGGCTGAAATGCTGAAGTCGTTCGGCTATGAAACCGGTATTGTCGGGAAATGGCATGTTTCCGCCCATAATAAGGTGTATAATGGGTGGGACAAAACGTTTGGCCCTCAACAACAAGGGTTTGACTGGGCCGAAGAAATCGTTGGCGCATGGGCAGCGACCCCAAAAGACGAAAAACCAGGCGTGTTTCCCGCTGATGCCCTTACCGACAAAGCCATTTCATACATAAAGGAAAAACACGATACCCCTTTTTTCCTGTACGTGAGTCATTATTACGTACACACCCCGCTGAACACCGCCTTGAACTGGCTGGTCGAAAAATACAAAGCCAAATCGGAGAAATCAGGGTTAGGATACAATAATGAACGAATCAAATATGCGGCCTTTGTAGAGACGCTGGATCATTACGTAGGCGATTTGCTAAAGGCTGTCGAGCAGGCCGGACTAAGAGATAACACCCTGATCGTATTTACGTCTGATAACGGCGGAATGCCGGAAGTGGCCTTTAACCGGCCGTTCAGGGGCAGTAAATGGAATTTATACGAAGGTGGGCTGAGAGTGCCGATGCTGATCAGGTACCCTGGTGTGATAAAAGAAAACACACGGAACAACACGCCCGTAGTCCAGACCGACTTTTTCCCCACATTTTACGAACTGGCCTCAGGGAAGAAAAACACCCAGAAAGATATTGACGGCAAATCTATGGTTTCACTGCTAACCTCCGGGAATGGCAAAGACCTTGAAAACCGGGCTTTGTATTGGCATTTCCCGTATTATCATCCAGAAGGAAATGTTGATAAAGTAAAAAATCTACCAATAGGCATTGAAGATCAATACATTAGTTTCACAAAACCGCAGTCGGCCATCCGTAAAAACCAGTATAAACTCATTCATTTTTTTGAGGATGATCGAGTTGAACTGTTTGACTTAACCAACGACATCGGTGAAAAGGTCGATTTAAGTAAACGCCACCCTGACATTGCCGAAAAAATGAAGAAAGAGCTAGCCGATTATTTAAGCAACGTAAAGGCACGTTTACCCAAGAGAAAATAAGTGTCGCTTTACAACGATCTACGCTGGAAGGCATTATGGACTTTGTGGTCCTGTAGTAATAGAAGTTATGGAATTTACCTCTGATTATTAGTCGATTAAAAGACATGCCGAACGTCTATAGAGAAACGCAAAAAAATGAATGGCTTATGGCTACGGTTCTGGCATAAGCCACATCATAGGTTGGTAATTCAGTAAAGTTTCACCAATTGCGTGAACCACTTTCTTTTTTAACCGTAAACCTGTTTAAAACAAACCAGGCTGCTGCCATAGCTATCTTGTAGTATAAAAGTTTAATGAACAGCTTCCAATAGGTCGCTGTTCAGGCTTTTTGAATTATTGGAAGTAAACTCCTGTATGGCTAATTATGAAGAAAGGTAATTCTATAAACAGGCTCTGGTGTATTAGTCTTGTCTTGTTAAATAGTTGTATGACATTGAATAACAATAGCCTGACGGTTTTGGCTGCAGGTCACACATTGCACCATAACGGTGTGTTTTCGAAAGACGGGCAATGGATCGTTTTTGATGGACGAAATGACGACACTAAAATCGGAGAAACGTCTACGATCGGTATCGTAAATGTCAAAACCGGAGAAGAAAAGATCATTTATAAAACGTCCAATCAGACTGTTTACGGGCCGGGCGTGGGGGCAGCCTCGTTCAGTCCGGCAGAGGATAAAGTGATATTCATCCACGGATTACCGGATGCCAATGCAGAAAAACCCTATGCCATGTCCAGAAGAACAGGTGTCGGCATTGACATTCGGTATCCGTACCGCCCTTTCTTTTATGATGCCCGAGACATAAGTTTTCCTTACACCCCCGGATCACTCCGTGGTGGCACTCATTCGCACTGCTGGAGCGGGGATGGAAAACTCATAAGTTTTACGTATAACGATGAATTAGTAGATCCCAACCTGAGGAGGGTGGGCGTGATGCTCCCCTCTCCCAAAGAAGTTAAGGTAGACACGGCCGCAGGAAATAACGGAGGAATTATGTTTTCATCTTTGGTGACGAAGGTAGTGAGCAATCCCAGGCCTGGTTCTGACGAAATCAATAAGGCGTTTGACGAGTGTTGGGTAGGAAGAAACGGCTATACGCTAAAATCAGGGAAGCATATTCCGCATGCCATTGCTTTTCAGGGCAACGTGATAAACAAAGCGGGTAAGCAAATTACGGAGGTTTTCATTGTCGATATCGATCCAGAAAAGATTCTGGCGGATTCTACAGCCGTTGGAAAACCTGGCGAAGGCCCTCGCGTGCCGGAAGGTATACACCAAAGACGGATCACTTTTTCAGAAAAAGGGCTTTCCGATACCCGACACTGGTTACGTTCAAGCCCTGACGGTAAATTTATTTATGCGTTAGCGAAGGATCTTAATGAGCTTAACCAACTTGTTCAAATCGAGGTAAATACGGGTGAGATAAAGTTTCTGACCAATACTAATTTTTCAATTGATTACTCATTCAATCTGAACAGTGACGGTACCATGATAGCCTATGTAGCTCGAAATTCTATCTTTCTTTTTGATCTGGTAAAAGGTGTTTCTAAACAAATGACCCGTAAAGAGGAGGGAAAAATCGTAGGCGCTCCTTCTTTTTCTCCTTCTGATCATTTGTTGGTTTTCAATCAGTATACCAAAGGCCTAAACGGAGACCGTTTTTTACAGATTCGAAAAATTAGCCTCCCTGAATAACGTACTTCTGCTCAATCATTTAGACCATTTGTACAATTGGTCAACCCCTCATTGAGCTTTGCGTAAGTCCTGGATACGTTATAAAAGAAGCACAAACGGGATACTATTGGAAGAAATACCACAGTCTCACTATTGTTCTTCGACCAAGTAAAATAGTTTAATTTTGTCTGATAAAATTACAGACTGTCTTGAGAGCAAATGGAACATCATTCTTACCAAGCATATTCGGATAGCCAGCTTATTGAGATGTTGGCGGATGACGATTCCATAGCCTTTGAGGCATTATACAATCGATACTTCACCCGACTTTTTAATTATACCTATGAAAAATCGGGCGATCAATTTATCGCCCAGGAGATTGTTCAGGAGTTATTTATCAACTTTTGGCAGCAACGTAAACAACTATTTATCAATAGATCTGTAAACGGCTACTTGTATACAGCAGCTAAACACCTGATTATTGATCAACATCGTCGGGAAGTTACCCGTAATCACCACACAGATCAATTTGTTACGTATCAAACGTCTGTTAGCAACCAAACCGAAGAGCAGATTCGGGTTAATGAACTACAGCGAACGTATATGAATTTCCTGAATCAATTGCCTGATAAATGCCGGTGTGTGTTCAGCTTAAGCCGTGAAGGGTTCTCCAATCGGGAAATTGCTGAGCAAATGAACATTTCAGAGAAAACCGTCGAACAGCATATTACTAAAGCCCTTCGACAGCTACGGGCTCAATTTCCTCAGCAATTACTTATACTGTTTATTATTTCATTTTTTAAGTAAAAAATTTCATTTTAGAGTAAGGGTTACTCTGGCTGGTGTGCGTCTTGTGGGTAGTCGGACAAATCTGATTTGTATGAATGCCCCCTTTATTCCCCCTGATTTACTAAAAAAATATCTTAACGGTACGGCTAGCGAGGCTGAACGCGAGATTGTTGAAGCCTGGTATGATTCGCTGCGTCATAGCCCTGATTATCTGGGAACTTTACCTGATATTGAGCAGAAAGCCCTTCGGGAGGAAACGTTTCGGGCCATTTCTGAGCGGCTGAATACCCGTGAGTTGAATAATGTACGGGCGTTGCCTACTACTTATTTCAGGTCCAGATCGTTGTGGGCAGTGGCTAGTGCCGTAGCGGCTGTGATCTTACTAACTGTTGGCATTGGTTTATGGCTGAACCACCCTGTCCATCAGCCTACAAATTCGTCAGTCGCTGTCAATAATTCGTCGTATATCCACTTTGTCAATAAGCAGGCTCGTATTGTCCAAAAGCGATTACCCGATGGTACGGTTGTCTGGTTGCATCCACTGGCTGAACTCCATTATCCGACGGTGTTTCCGTCTATGCGACGTGATGTTGATTTTGCTGGCGAGGCCTTCTTCGATGTTGCAAAAGATGCCAGTCGGCCTTTTCGCATCCGGTCGGGGAAGATGCAGGTTCAGGTATTGGGCACAAGCTTCAACGTAAAGGCAACACCTCGACAGGCGTTGTTTGAAGTGGCTGTGGTAACCGGAAAGGTCGTCGTTAGTTCCGTAGCTCAACATGGGCCGAAATCAGTAAAAACCGTTACGTTGCTTCCGCATCAGGAGGCTTTGTATAACGTGTCGACGGATCGGTTAACCTTTCATGAGCAGATCCTTCAGGCTCGTCAGGAATTTTACCAGCCGGTGTCGATTGCTTTTGCCGATACGCCCATTAAAAACGTATTGACCCAGTTGGAAGGGCGGTTTAAAGTAAGCTTTCGAGTGTCGAATCCAGCCCTGTATCACTGTCGGTTAACTGCCAATTTTACTCAGCAATCGTTAGCGGATATTCTTGATTTACTCTGCATATCTCTAGACGCTACGTATACTCTGTCGGGAGATACGATCATGCTTGAGGGTGATGGCTGTTCCTGATCCGCTATACCAGTTTCTACCTTAACTTAACTACATACTCATTATGCTTTTTGGTATACATGCCAGGCCCCAATTTCGGGGCCTTACATCTCGTATTGTCTTTTTGCAAGGATTATTACTCGTTTTTCTGACAAGCGCTGGAGCTACGTTTGATGGTCATACGCAGAATATCCTGAACCGAATGATCTCCATTCAGGTCAAAAACCAATCGTTGAAGAACGTGGTCGATCAACTGCAAAGTCAATCGCAGATCCGATTTATTTATAGTACCCGAATTCAATTGAGCGAATCAGTGGACCTGGAGGCTACCAATGAACCGCTCCACTCAGTTCTTAATCGCTTGTTAAGACCCTTTCAGATTGACTACAAAGTGGTTAATGAGCAGATTGTGCTGACCCGACAGAAAAAAGTGACGGCAACTGTACCGGAACATCAGCCAATGAGTCCAATTCTGCCCGGTTTCGAACGGCCTGCTGATCGCAGTATTGTCGGGCAAATAACCGACGAATCTGGACAGGGTTTGCCGGGTGTGAGTGTGGTCATAAAGGGCACATCGCGAGGAACAACAACCGATGCCAAGGGCGAATTCAACCTGGAATCACCTGATAATGCTACATTGGTAATCAGCTCAGTAGGTTATGAAACAGTTGAAATAGCGGTTCGGCCAATCATAAACGTTAAACTTGTTCCGAGTGTCAATCAACTGGCCGAAGTGGTCGTTGCCTATGGGAAGCAAAATAAAGCTCTGGTTTCGGGAGCCGTGGCTTCAGTTAATCTGGAAGAGATCAGAAACCGCCCAACCAGTTCGATGCAAAATGCCTTGCAGGGGGTAGTACCGGGCCTGACGGTGCTTAACCGAACGGCTGATGTGAACGCCAGTGGCAATACTTCCATTGTTGTGCGTGGCCGAACGAATTTGGGGTCGCCCGGTCCCATGATCATTATCGATGGCGTTCCGGCTATCAGTACCCAGGAATTTACAGCGCTCAACCAGAATGATATTGCCAGCATCAGCGTACTTAAGGATGCAGCCTCTGCGTCGCTGTACGGCTCACGGGCCGCCAATGGCGTTATACTGGTGACCACCCGGCGCGGTTCGACCGGAAAATCGTCGATTGAGTTTAACGCCAACTATGGGGTGCAGTCGGCCACTTATTTGCCGAGGTACGTCAATTCGGCCGATTACGCTACGCTGTATAACGAGGCCTTAACCAATGCTGGCAAAGCAGCCCTGTATACGGCCGACCAAATTCAGGCCCTGGGCAATGGCAGTAATCCCGATTTATATCCGAATACGAACTGGTACAAGGAAGTGCTTAGGGCAGCTGCTCCACAGGCTGATTATAACCTGAATATCAATGGGTCGGGCCAGACAACCCGGTATTATTTGGGGGCTTCTTACTTCAATCAGCAATCGCTGATCCCTGGCAAAGCCCTTGATCGGTATAATTTTAAGATAAATACCGAAAGTAAGCTCATTCCAAACCTGCTAACCGTTAGCACAAACCTCTCATTTTTGCGCAATGATTATAACCGGAATGGGGCCGATCTGGACTGGCTGCAAATGAACCGATCCTTGCCAATCACCGTGCTACGTCAGTCGGACGGGCAATGGGGCAGCATTAGCGGGGGGACGGTCAATGCGGTTGCTGTTGGGGTTAATCAGCTCCGGCGGATACAGGAGGGTGGACAGGCCAGAAATAAGGACGATTATTTTCAGGCTATAACCAATGCCGCGCTTACCCCCTTGCCGGGCTTGACCATCAGTGGATTGGCTTCGCTGAAAATCAACAATCTTCAAGGCTACAACTTTGTCAGCACGATTGCCCCAGTCCCTAACTTTTTGACCAAACAGTTGATCACGTCAACCCTGGTTACGCCTAACTCGATGACGGAAACCTGGCAAAAACAGCAGGGCTTTCTGGTGCAGGGACTTGTCGATTATGAGCGATCATTCGGTAAACATCTGGCTAAAATTACCGTAGGGGCCAGTCAGGAGAGCAACATTGACCGTAGTATTGGCGTGGGCCGACGAAATTTCCCCAACAACGATTTAAGAACGGTGATAACGGGCTCTTCACAGGCTACCGATCTTATTTCCGGACAGAATTACTCCTCCGAAGTTCAGTGGGCTATCCGCTCCTTTTTCGGCCGGGTGAACTATGCCTATAACGATAAATATTTGCTGGAGGGGAACATCAGAGCCGATTATTCCTCGCGTTTCAGTCCCGAATATCGTAAAGCTATATTCCCATCTTTCTCAGCCGGTTGGCGACTGTCGCAGGAAGATTTTTTAAAGACTAACGCGTGGATCAATGAATTGAAACTGCGCGGCTCGTATGGTTCATTAGGCAACCAGGACGTTGTAACGCCCGGAAACTACTATCAACTGATTAACATATTCAGCGCCTATAATTTTGAAGGAGCGGCTGTAGATGGAGCGGCTCAGAACGCAGGCGCAAACTATGCTACCCAGTGGGAAAAAGTGTACATGACAAACCTGGGCCTTGATTTCACGTTGTTTGGCAATAAATTATCGGGAACCATAGAAGTCTACCGAAAAACAACCAAAGGTATTCTCCTTCAGTTGCCGGTTCTGGCGACGTATGCCTTAACCAGCCCCTATACCAATGCAGGTACTACCCGAAACGATGGTATCGAGATCGACCTGAATTACAGCGGTTCTATCGGGTCCGATTTCAAATACACCGTGGGCGGGAATATGTCTTCCATCAGAAACCGAATCATCGATTTGGGTGGAGTCAATAACTTCATTGGTGATCCGTATATCAGTCAGGTAGGTCAAAAAGTGGGTTCGCTCTATGGATACATTGCCGATGGATTATTTGCGAACGAAAGCGATGTTAAAAACCATGCTTTTCAGACGAACAACACCAAACCCGGCGATATTATATACCGGGATTTGAATAACGACAATGTCATTAACGCGGCCGACCGAGCCGTAATTGGTAATGATGTTCCCTGGTTTAATTACGGATTTAATCTATCGGCCAGCTACAAACAGTTTGATGTCTCGGCCATCCTGTATGGGGTGAGTAATGTTGACATTTATTTGAATAACGAAGCCAGCTATCCCTTTTTTAATGGGGCTGGTGTAAAAGAACAAATGAAGGATCGATGGACGACCACAAACCCCAATGTGAATGCCAAATGGCCCCGGTTACTGCTTTCGGCCGATGGGGCTAACAATTACAATTTTGGCACCAGCTCATTCTGGCTATTCAACGCGGCTTATTTACGGGTCAGGAACTTATCGGTGGGCTACAATTTTAGCAATAACCTGATCCGGCATATCGGTTTGTCAAGATTACGACTGTACGTAGCGGCCAATAATCCATTCACCTTTCTGGCCGATAAACGGCTGGGTGATTTCGACCCGGAGCTGGTTTCCGGACGGGGAGCCAACTATCCCGGCATTAAAACGTGGTCAATAGGAATCAACGCAAAATTTTAGTCTAAACGAACAACATGAAACCAACATACTATTTTCTGCTGGTATCGACGCTGGTTCTGACGTCCTGTAAGGATGATTTTCTGGAACGATTACCCCAAAATCAGGTATCCGACGCGACATTCTGGAAAACGACCGACGATTTATATCTGGCTCTCAATGCATTTTATCCGCTGCTTGAAAACCAGTCGATTATTTATCAGGAGTCTGTTTCCGATAATGCGTACTCCCAATATCCCTGGGAAAGTTTTGCTACCCTGGCCTCGGCTGGCGATATAACGGCGGCAACGAACGCAGGCTGGAGCTATTTCTACATCAGACGGGCCAATAATTTTCTGGAACATGCTGACCAGGCAACGGGCACTCAATCCTTAAAAGACCGCTATAAGGCAGAAGCCCGCTTTCTGCGAGCGTATAATTACTATTTGATGGTGAAGCTCTTCGGTGATGTACCGTTAGTTACCAAAACCTTGCAGGTAGATGAAGTTGATGTTCCCCGTACTCCACGGGCCGATGTCATTACCTTCATTTTAAATGAGTTAAATGAGGCTTCTGCTGTGCTACCGGCCAAATATACAGGCGGCAAAACCAATGAAGTGGGCCGGGCAACCAAAGGGGCGGCAATTGGGCTGAGAGCCCGAATTTTACTTGACGAAAGTAGATGGCAGGAAGCCGTTACGGAATCAGCCAAATTAATGGACGGTACGTATAAACTTTTCACTGTATCGACCGAAACGGGTAGTGATCTGTTAGATAATTACGCTAACTGGGTCAACTTCACGGATGCGGCTGACGAAAAAAAGTTTCGGTTAGGGTTGCGTAGTTACCAGAAACTATTTGAAAGTGCCAATAAAGGAAATAGTGAGGTTATTCTTGACCGGCAATACATCAATACGGTTCAGCCCAATACCTTAAATACCCTGTTGCCAGCGGCTGATTTGGGTGGATGGAGTTCCGTAACGCCAACCCAGGAGTTAGTCAATGCGTATAATGACTATCGTACCGGCGAACCCATTACCCCGTTGAGTGCAGCGCAACGAGCAACCTATTACGACACAAATAACCCTGCTTTCGCCAATGAATATAAAAATCGGGACCCTCGATTTTATGCCACGATTCTGTTCAACGGAAATCCCTGGAATACGTTGCAGACGGGGTATGCCTTTAAGTGGGTTCAGGGCGGATCGAATAATTCTCAAACAGGCTATAACTTCCGGAAAATGGTAGACCCGGATGCCTACAAAGCCAATGTGGCTAACTACAGTAATATTATCCTGCTACGATATGCGGAGATTTTATTGATTAATGCCGAAGCACGAAATGAAGTCAGTGGGCCTTCGGAGGACGTATTTCGTTCACTCGACGCTATACGAGCCAGAGCAGGTATGCCTCCGGTTGACCGGACAAAATACAATACTCAGGCCTTAGTACGTGAATTGATTCGAAACGAACGACGTATCGAGCTGGTGCTGGAAGGGCAACGCTATATGGATATTCGCCGTTGGAAAACGGCTCCCCAGGTCATGAAAAACATTTACAGCATCCGTAACGGTCTGGCGCAGCAACGGACCTGGACCGATAAATTGTATGTTATGCCTGTCCCGCAAGCGCAAATTGATTTGTCCCAATCAAAAGCTTTACAGCAGAATTCGGGCTATTAGTGACGGGAGGTGTCAGGTTCTCAAACCTGACACCACGACCAGGTTTTTAATAAAAAAAGGAGAATCTGTTATGTATCAAGTAAAGCTGTTTAGTCTGTTTTGCCTCGGATGTTTGTTCTCATTTCACACAAGTTTTGGTCAGGATTTTCCGAACGTACCGGGGGTAGTTATTGATCATCTGGCGAAGTCGACCAATAATTTCCTGGGGTCGCCCAGCCTTGTTATTCTGCCCAGCGGTAAATACATCGCATCGCATGATATTTTCGGGAAAGGCCCGACGCCCCTGCATACGCATGTATTTGAATCCGGCGACCGGGGTAAAAGCTGGCAGAAAGTGGCAGAACTGGACAGTATGTACTGGGCCACGCTGTTTGTGAACAAAGGGGCATTGTACCTACTCGGAACGACTAAAGATTTTGGGCGTAAGGCTATCCGGCGTTCGACCGATGGCGGGCATACCTGGAGCAGCGTTGAGGAAGGAATTCTCGGAACGGGCCGGGGCTACCATTGTGCTTCCGTACCGGTTCAGGTGTTTAAAGGTCGTGTCTGGAAAGGCATGGAAATCATTGGACCCGGAAAGGGCTGGGGGCATTTTCACAGTTTTGTTGCTTCGGCACCGGTAGAATCCAATCTGCTCGATCCGAAAAGCTGGTCGTTTACGCACCCGATCAAGTACGACCGAACCAACTGGAAACCGGGCGATGCCTGGTTGGAAGGCAACGTAGTGATGACTCCAAAGGGCGAGATCTGGAATATTCTACGAGTCAACAACCCTGAGGACGACCAGGCTGCCATGTACCGGGTGAGTGATGATGGGCAAACGGCTGATTCATCCACGATTAAGTTCATCAAATTGCCCGGAGCCTGT
Source organism: Spirosoma panaciterrae DSM 21099 (assembly GCF_000374025.1). GTDB lineage: Bacteria > Bacteroidota > Bacteroidia > Cytophagales > Spirosomataceae > Spirosoma > Spirosoma panaciterrae. The sequence goes on from NZ_KB893183.1 coordinate 32,934, forward strand.
AAAAAGTTTACGATCCGCTACGATGCCAAAACGAAACTGTACTACACGTTTACCAATTATGTGCTTCCTAAATACCGAGGCCGCAATCTGGAACGAGTCCGTAACGCCCAGGTTATGCTTTCGTCGCCCAATCTGGAAACCTGGACCATTCGGGGCATCATTTTGTATCATCCGGACGTGGATCATTATGGATTCCAGTATCTGGATTGGCAATTCGACGGAAAAGACATCATTATAGCCTCCCGAACGGCCTATAATGATGGACAGACGGATGCTAAAAGCCAGCACGATTCCAATTTTCTGACCTTTCATCGTATTACAGACTTCCGAACGTACCGCACGCCGACTGAGTGGCTTCCCCTGTTGGAAGGCATTACTGACTTTGCTGTACTGAAGTAATGTAAATTGCGGGATTTTCGTCTGATTATGAGTTGGTTAAGTGGTGCATTGAACATCCTTAAAGGAGGGATAACAAAAACGTGAATGGCTTATGTCTATCGGTCGTAAGTCGCATCATAGGTTGGTAATTCAGTAAAGTTTCACCAGTTGCGTGAACCACTTTCTTTTTTAAAAAACTTCATTAATAACACGATTAGGTTAGTTCAGCTTACTGAATGAAGATAAAATCGATTGTGGCTACTGTTTTAAAATAAGTCTTACCCGGCTGGCTGGCGTTTACAGGCAGTTCGGCCGCCGAGTCGCAGCCGTTTCCTGCCGAACGTCAACTAACCTTCGATCCGAAAGGCCATACCCTCAACAACACTCAGGTTTTTTCGCTGGAGAAATCTCTAAAACATAGACCATTTCACCCTTTTCTACTTTCACTTCAAAATATATGTGTTTGTTCGGCTTTTCAACTTTTTCACTCTCTCCCGTCTTGTAGCCCGCAAACGCCCTGGCGATTGCTTTTGCCAAGGGATCTGGCAACTCCGCCTTTTTGATTTCTGTTTCCGTGACGACCCAGCTTCCCGACGCATCTAAATTAGCGGCTTGGATTAATGAACCGTTTTTGAATTCAGCTTCGAATTCCGTCTTGCTTTCTTTCGACCACTTGGCGGACTTCGCATTGGGGAACATCTTCGTGAACGAACTCTTCACAGCATCGGGAACTGCCGATTCCTTTAGGGGCTGAGCCTACGATACTCCGGCCAGGAGAACAGCCACGCCAACTAACATGATCTTTTGCATAATGTTGTTTTTGATCAAATCAACGGGAAAATTCTACAGAAATACTAAAGTTTTCCATCTGTCTTGTCCTGAAAATTTACCGACGTTTTTCTGAACGGTGGTTGGGTAGGAGGGAAGTGCCCGGAAACGGGCTTTTTTGCGTTCAATAAATCCGTTCAGTTTAATTGGTCAGCGTTTTTGGATATTCCTACCTTTTTCTGAACGATTAGCCTATGCCTGCACTTTATCTTTTCAACTAGTTTATGGGTAGACATGTAATCCAACTTTGGAGGCTACACTATTCATTATAATAAACTCAAGTCTGACTGAATGCGTAAAATTGCATTTATGATCATCCAAAATTCAGATCAATCAATGCCGGGTACTTCCTCTGCAATGTCATTCTCAGCCTGCCCATTAATAAAGTAAACTGGATTGCAGACATCTGGTCGTAGCCTAATAAATGCACCTAAGCCATACTTATATGCTCCGTCCTGATTTGTAAAGTCTTCTAGTTTTTCAATATCATTCTGCTCTCTTGCTGTATTTGACCAATGCTTAAATTCTATAATAAGAACGTTTAAGTTGTTGTGCCCTCTGCCGTGAATGATTAAATCAGGCTTAGTTCCGTATTCACGTCGGGGTGTAATCTTTGGCCCTTCTCCATTTTTATTATACTCGATATCTAAATTGAGTTGACTCAGCCAGGCAAAGTTCATTATCTCTTCATGCAAATAAATAGCAAAGCGAAAGGCGGCACTTTGCTCCATACCACGTATTTGTATCAGAGGAAAATCGTACTCATATAAGTAATCCAAGGAACTTGATATGATAGATTTTAGCCCATCAATGTCTTCTTTAGGCAAGACCATAGTTGTTATTTATTTACCTGTAAATCGTTCAAAATGGATTTGCACCACCTCTGTTTTGCTTGTTTTGTCGCTTACCTGCATTGCTTACAACTTACAACGTCTAATCTATCATTACCCGATCTAATAACCGCATTACCTTCAACGGCTGCGCGTTGGGCATCCAGCCCTAGCCCCGACTCCCCTGAGCGCGGGTCGATACCTGGTAATAAGCAACGTAGCCAGCCTGTCCCAATTTTGCCTGGCTTTTTGTTGAAGTCAATTTCAGCTATAAGAGAAATCAATCGGTGGGAGCGTTAGACCGATGAAAGGCGTAGTCTTCAGCGCTCAGGTTTAAGCGCAGAAATTCCTCCATACCGATGTCGTGTCTCTCCAGTACATACCGACGGAACGGGAAACTTCGTTTTGCGTTGTCTAGTCCACCCGCTTTTTCTGCCCTTCTCAGCCTGTCATTCGGTAATCCTTCCAGGTATTCCTTAAAATAGACCTGTAATAATTCGCGCGATGATCGGTTTTCTGTTTGCGGATCAATTTGCTGCTCCAGCCAGTCAGCCAGATCGACCGACGTTTCAGTCGTGTGTTCAGTGTTGCCAAATACAGCCAGGTCTTTTGCCCGGTTGTAATAGCAATAAGTCGCATTGCCAATGCGAAACATGCGAGCCATCCACTCCCGCTGGGACTCTGGCAGGGCCGCCAAGGCCTCCGTCTGTTGCTGATTGTATTTTTCGATTGGTTGTCGCATCGTTTAATGAAGGGGAGGCACTTTAAATCGGGACGATTCACGGTACACCGAATCCTCCTTAATAAACATCCCACCGACCGAATTTCGGGCGATCTGGTAAATTTGATCATAGGGAATTCGAATACGCTTAGCAGGAGCGCCAGGCTCCGGACTAAAGAAGGTATCAAGCAGCATATCCTGCTCATCAAAATCAATATTGGCTGCTGAATCCTGATGAACAAAGATCGGGCACATATACTGCCGGGAATGGTCTCTATCGGTATCAATAAAATCGATGTAGCTCGCTGACACCATATAATGGCAGTTGGGATCTGGTAGATCGGCAACTAATTATTCTAGTACAGTAAGCAGGTGTAAATCGGGCGTCACAGTGATTTTGTTTTAGAAATAGGGAAGTTGGGTGTTTATAATAGGCCTTGAACGAGCGCATTAACAGCTATTAAAGATATTATAATATCAGTAAGCTGCATTTATTAAATTACTTCACTCTAAACAAGCCAACCTTTAGAAACCGGAAAGAATGTACAAATTATATAAAGCAAAGGAGTACATGAATTATTTACAAAATATGTAAGTAAATACTTGATTATGTAATTAAAATAATATATCTTTAATAAATTGAAACAGGCAATTAAATGGTCATCATTACCAAAACCATTCTGAACGAGTTTGGTCTTCAACATACCGATTCGGCTTTAGCCCTTAATGACTGGTATGCTACTGTAAAAGCCGCTGACTGGAAAAGTCTGGCGGATGTTAAGCAAACTTTCAATTCAGTGGACTATGTAGGCAATGATCACTATGTATTTAATGTTCGGGGTAACCGCTACCGGATTATTGCTATGATCTTTTTTGATAAACGGACTGTTTATATCCGCTTTGTGGGTACCCACGCACAGTACGATAAAATTCCTGATTGTTCGATCATCTAACTACCTTGATTATGCAACTGCCAACCAACCCAACTGAGTATCAACAACTCATGGCCCAAATTGAAACCTTGTTACAGAAAGCAACGGTAGGAGGGGGATTTGACACGCTAACACCGGAAGAAGGTACGGAATTGGCTCAACTATCTGAACTAGCGGAAGCTTATGAAGACAGCATCCCGCTAATGCCGATCAAAGTGCCTCAATCCATCGCAGAAATGATTGAGTTTAAGATGTATGAAAAGAAAATGAAGCAGCGGGATATGGCTCGGCTTTTAGAAGTGCCCGAAACCAGGCTTTCGGAAGTTCTACGGGGCAAACGCCGAGTGTCAATGGATCTAGCCAAAACACTTCGTACTAAACTTAAGATTGACGCCGATTTTATTCTGGAACATGCTTAGGCAACTGTAGCTGGTTATTTGACAATTTATTGCTTGAATGAAAAAACTAAAACCAACCTTTACTTGTCTATGTCTTTCTATCAGAAATTAATCATTCAGACCGTGAAGTGCTCGGAATCTGATGCATATGAAATTGAAGAATATATGCGCCATAATATTTTCAATTCCACCTTAGATTGGCAAACTATGCAACAGCTTGAGCAGGGAGCAGTTAAGGCATGGAAAGAAATACAATTTTTACACACCTCCGAAGGTATTGCTTATATCAACAAATTAGTTGTGGAAAACAATATGAGGGATTGATGCCGTATGCAATATATAGGCTTATTTGGATTCGTATCTCATGCGTTACACAAAAAAGGTGATCACAAATGATCACTTGGTTTGTTCAATATATTCTGCTCAAGGTATTACTTTTTTTCAAAAGTAGACTTATGTCTGTAGATCTCCCAAACCTTCTCCTCTTCATCAATCCATTGGACGATGAAAGGAGTGGTCGAATCATTTATTTCAACGTCAAGTGAATTAAGCACAGTTATTAACCTATCAGTCTCATTTATAACTTTACCGGAGTCAATCCGCCTGAATGATCCACCATCTACGACAAATTTGATTTTCCCAATCACTGGATTAGTGCCCCTTAACCTAACCGAAACAATGTTATCCGAATACCGCACGTTCACAGACGGATTTCTATTCATGTAGCAGTCTTCATCACTAACTAAAATTTTGTCTATCCATCGTTCAGGACTATTTAGTTTATTTAAAAGCGATTTTGCATCAGCGCTGTTCGCACAGATAATTTGTAACGAACCGTACTGATCAATTGCTATCTCATCTTTTACTACGAACTCTTGTTGAACCTGTTTTTTATATCTATCCCTGTCAGTATCTGAAGAATTGAACCTGCGATAGACACCCTCGTATTCAAAATAATGAACTGCCTGATGTATGGTCTGCCTGATGGCCGAGTCCGCGTGCGAATTGTTATTCGTTATGAAATAATGATTTTCGACTGTAGCATCAAACATCACCTCGGATAATTTCAGTCTAAAGAAGATTGGAACCGGACATTTTGGGTATTCACGTCTGGTTATGTCGCCGAAAGGTCTCCCCAATCGTTCCGTGAAATATTGATAGGGTGTTTGGGGGCGAAAATAGAAACGGGCGAAATTATGAGGGTCAAGCCGACGATACACAATTTGTTGGGCAGCAGTATCTTTAAAACTAGCTTTTTCTCGTGATTTTATTTTTCCGTCGTTTAGAATAGACGCAGCGTTTTCAAGGTGGGCATAGTGGTAGAGAAATCCCTTCCAGTTCGATGACTGCTTCTCAATTCTAGACAAAAACAATAACCGACTATCTTGATTTAAAATCCTGCTTGCTGCTTTATACGTCTCTGACTCCGCTTCCTTATGTAAGCCGCTTGTCAGAGAATTCCAATTCCAGTAGCGTTTGTATCGGATCAGCAGGTCCTCGGTTGCGTTTATTACCATCGAAGCCGACAGTTTCGTCCAATCAAGTTTATCTTTAAGCTCCTCCAAAAGAGCAGCCTCAGCCTTGATGACTCCGCTCAGATAAGCCCAGTCCCAGGGCTTGTGCTTCAACTTGAGAAGTATATCGGGCTGTTTAGCTATTTCTTGTCGATAACTTAATTTCGAATAATCCCACTTATCAGCGTAGCGTTCTACAAAGGCTGATTGACAGAGCTTTTCTCCGATATGCCCTGACTTGGATAAAACCGACCAATCCCACGAATCTCGATATAAATCAAGTATAGATTGTTTATCATTATCAACTTCCTCATCCGCAATTTTGAAATCAATGTAACTTGATAGAAAGCTCCAATCGAGTGGCTTCGTGCCAATCTCTCCTAAGAGTTGACGAGTGATCGTTTGGTCTTTAAATACTTTGGCAGTAAGAGAATGGTAATTCCACGGCTTGTCTTTAGTCCTTCTGACTAAGTCATAGGTGATTACTATATCTTCCCTTTGCGTCAATATACGCCAATCCCACGGTTTGTTTAGTAAGGTATCATCCTCAAAAAGCCCCTTTCCTTCTTCATCATAGAAGCTTATATTTTTGTAAGCTGAAAGTACCTCCCAATTCCAGTCCTTATCATTATGCTCTTCTAAATAGTCATTATTAATAACTAGAGTGGGCTTTTGTGATAAAAGCCCGTAATCCCATTCGGTCGAAAAATCTAATAACTCGTTATCTAATACTAAGTCTTCCCTACTTGATAACGCTTTCCAGTCAACATGAGGCTTTAACGCCTGTAGCCTTTGAAGATTTTCTTTTCTTGATCTTAGGTCTACAGTAAAACTACCCCTTTTGATGTTACTCGCTTTAACTTCGTTTATTAAGAACGGGCCTTTTTCAGAGATGTAATTCCAGTCCCAATATTGCCGGTATCGACGAAGGTGCTTATAGTCACCAGTAACTTTATTATTTCTTGATAATGTCTTCCAATCCCATTTCGATATGTATTGATTTATAAAATCAACGCTCTCCCAACGAAACCGTTTTAAGGACGACAGGTAAGTCCAATCCAAGGCGATTAATTTACCATCATCTTCCGGCATCAATCTTTCATAGAGGAAATCTACCGTGACCTTTTTTGTTAGTAGTGACCACGCCTTTCTAAAATTCGCTTCCTCCTCTATCTGGCTTAACGCTCGGCAAATGAACTCAACGTCAAGTTCGATTGACTCAGTCGTATACGATTGGTCCAAAAGATACGACCAGTCCCAATGGGAGGTTGTGACAGGCTGCTCACCACACAGTTGCTTAATTTCTTCGAGTGTAAAAACGTTGGTTGTCAAAAAAGCCCAATCCCACTTATCTTTCAATGCTACGAGATAAGATAAGATGAATTCTTTGTCTGTGTTCCTGGTAAGAAAGCTCCACTCCCAGGGATAATGGGGCTGAGTAGATACAAAGTCGATGGATACTCGTCGCGTTACTTCCAGCCAAAAGGCCTGTTGTAACTCACCCTCTGGGATTAGCTCAGCGAATTTAGGTAAAATGTTAAGTAGGGAAGTCTCGGATAGGCTACGGGCAATTGTCGGCCAATGCCAGGCTTGCCGAAGTGTTCGGTCTAAGCGCAGGGCTTTTTCCAGAAAATCCCCTCCTCTACTTGAAAGCACCCTGTAATCCCACGGAAATGCGCCAAGCGAGTAGCTGATTACATCGACGTTCAACCGCTCCGAGAGATCCGTCCAGTTCCAGCGGTGGCGGTAACGCTCTAACCGGGTAACTATATAGTGTTCAGGCAAACGTGCCGACAGGATCGACCAGTCAACGATATCACCGAACTCATCTAAAAGGGAATCGTCGATCTGGAGGTGATCGTTTAATATGATTTGCACCCATTCCCAGCCAAACTGAGGTTGTTGACGGATAAATTCCAGAGAAGTAATTATACTACTCAGGTAGGTGCGTCCTTGCTGGGTTACGATTCGTGAATGATATTCGTTAAAAAGGGGTAAAGTCCATTCAATATTGGCATTACATTCAAAGCCCCGATCCGCTCCATAACTTCGCCAGCGCAGTAAACTACATTCATCCAGTAATCGAATTAGGGGTTCATCCCATTCAAGTTGTTCAAGTGTAAACCCAGTCGTGCGGCCGGCATTTTGCTTAAGCGCTGTGACAAACTCATCTTCGTTGAACAACCATCTTGCTTTTGCAGCAACCATTGGAATAACTACGTTCCAATCGATGACGCGCCCAAGTAGCGCAAGCTGCCTGGTCAACACATCCGCAGTGAGGGTGTTGGAAAACAACGTGTAATCAAAAGGGGGCCTGAATTGGTATTTGACCGCATTTATCAATATGTCAACGACTACCTGACTTCCTCGGGACTGAAGTTCAGGATAATCATAATTAATATCCGGATGAAAGTGGTCAATTAGGAAGGTCGTACTAAGTTCACGCTGACAAGCTACCAGGTTCCAGTGTGGGAAATAGCCTTTTTGGGCAGCTATTGGCAGTGCCTGAGCCATGAAGGAGCTTCCTCGTTCGGATAGCACCTCAAAATCCCAGAAATAGAGCTCATCCGTTAAAGTCTCAAATATGAACTCATCTGCCAGCCTCTTTGATAATACAGACCAGTCCCATAAACTGGGGTATACAGCTATCTGCTCCTGAATTAGTTCTACCGGTGCGAGCTGACTGATCGTATACCAAATCGTAGCATTCTGTAGATGAAAAGCATCCAAGATAGTGGGGTCAGACCAGTCAATTCGAGTATCCTTTACTAGGGTATTCCAATCCCACTTCTCTGTAAATTCGGCAATCGTTTCTGCGTTGAACACACCATCGGGATCGTCCCATAAGGCCTGAAACTGAGCTTGCTTGATTATGGCATCATGCTGTTCACGATTACGGGGATCAGCCAGAACGGCAGTTAAATAATCATCCCGGTTGCCGTTAATCAAAACAAAGATTTGATGCGATTGCCCATCAGATTGCCATACCTCACAGGTAAAAGTCACTTCTTCATTGCCCGCAAACTTGCCGTCGCCAAGACACATAATCGATGTGCCACTATCCTTACCAAGCTCTGCCTGGAATCGCTCGCTTTCTTTCCCAAAGGGAAGCGATAAGGCCATTAATTCCATGAATTTAGCTGGCTTACACGAATTGCCTTCGGTGAGGTTGCTGGCAAGATTAAAATACCACTGATAAGGAAAGTCGTCCGCAACGGACAGATTACGAAAGTAGTAACCTGAGTGGGTACTATCCTGGTAAAATAAAAGCTTCTTTTGATTCTCAAGTGCCAGCTTACCCCACTCTGTCAGTACAATGGATAGCTTCTCAGTGTGACTCTCCAACCAGCCCAATCTCACTTCCTCAAGCAGATAAAAGGCCTGTTGGGTTCGTAAATAATGCTGAAAAATCATCCGTTCCGCCGGGTCAGCGTATCGTTTTTGCTGCGCATCCTCCACAATCGAAAATCCAAGCAGGTAGGCTAATTCTTCAGTAGGTATGCTACCCCCTTTACGTTGAACGATCTCGCAGAGTACCAGGTCCACTTCGTTGACTGGTTGAGAGAGAATGTACGCTACAGGAAATTGTAAGCGCCCAATAACGAACTTATGATTGACTGTACTAAGCAATTGCATGAATCAGTAAGTAGGGCGGGTTAAAAGTTAGGTAGTAAAGTTGCATCTATTACACGGCCTTGGGGGGAATCAGCGATGGTCTGATACACATTCTTATAGATCTGCTTCCGGCTGAAGTGATCTGAGTTACCAACGATGATCAGTAAGCGCTTGGCTCGTGACAGGGCTACGTTCAGCCGGTTAGGAAATTCAGCAAACCCCAGGCTTGACTGTGGAGCATATCCAGTCTGCGGGTAAGCCTCTACGTTTGGAGGTTGATGAATGGCAGTCGCCAACCCATTGCTGCGGACCATAGAGACAATAACAATATTCCGCTCCATACCCTGGAATCGGTCAACGGTAGAAAGTCGGATAGGAAGTTCAGACACCTCGCGGCTCAGCTCATTCGTCATCTGTCTCAGCTGACCTAGCTGGCTGCCATAAAAAGAAATAATGCCTATTTCTTGCTCTTCCGGTTTATATTTAGGCTGCTGCCAATGAGCCATGTAAGTAGCGAAGCCATCGGCTTTTGCGATGGCCCGGAGCACTTGCCGGATAGCACGTACTTCGCCGGGATTGATCCGTGATGTTTTATCCTTTATTTCGGGCGTTTTAACGTCAACCCACACGCAGTGCGTGTTCACGTCAAACAAGCCGGGATAGGATAGGCCATGATACCGACTCTGGGGTTCGTTGAGTTGAGGGATTTCGACAAGTTGTTCATTCAGTCCGCATAACAACCCACCATCGTCAATGTAAAACTGTTTAATAACATCATTGATGGCCGGGTGCATTCGGTACTGTAGGTTAAATGTGGCCCTCAAGGTGGGCGACAGATTGGGATTTAAGAATAGCTTCTCGAAAAGTGATTTTTGATTATCCTGCTGTCGAAAAAAGGTGGCCAATTCAGATTCGCCTACCCGCTCTAGGGTTTCGATAAAATCCCCCTCATCTAACATGGGTGGCAGTTGTCGATGATCCCCCACGACGATTGTTTTTTGGGCGTAAAGCATCGGTAAAGCCAACTCTGGTGGCGTAGCCTTACTGGCTTCATCGATGATTACCGCATCAAAACGAATTGGGTTCTCCTGTTTGCTCCGATCGCCTGGATACAAATTGAGCCAGTTTCTAAAAAAACTGGTTGGCTTCTTTAGTGATCCCTGCCAGCCTATCGAACCGGAGGTAGCTCCGATCACATTAGCATAGGTTATGTACTGGTTGAACAGTAGCTGTCGAACCGATAAGTCATCGGTGGTGAAAACCTGATTCCACCGCTTGCGTAGATCGACGGTGTCGATGTCGTCACAAGCCTGGCTGCGGTTTTGAATGTTTTGGTGCCATCGGACGAGGATGTTATCATCAGACTCAGATTGCGTTAGCGGATCGGCATCAACCCAATTCTTCATACGGTCGAAAGCGAACCGAGCCCCTTCCGTTTCCAGTTTCTCTTCATTACCGAAACGTACCGGCTTGACCAGGTTGTGTGTTGAGTTGGCCAGTTTCTCCATCGCATTATCAACAGCCAAATGGGCTTCCGAGGTAAGCAGCAGCCGTTTTCTTGGATTCGTCCGTACCAACTGCCAAACCAATTCGGCAATGGCCGTGGATTTGCCCGTTCCAGGAGGGCCCTGAATCAACGCTAGTTCGGGCGCGTAGGTGGCTTTAAAAATGGCCTCCCGTTGTGATTGATTTAGCGATGTAGCCCATAAGTGTTGAATCATTGTCTGCCATTCGCTACAATCTTCTTTAGGTCTGATTTGCTCCGGAATTGGTTTAGCCTTCGAGCTGTCAAACAAATACGTAGCCACGCGCTTATTCTTGGGGTGAGCGGATTGCTGTCCCTGAACAGATTCTAAAACCGCGTTCAAACGGTAAATCCGTTCGTATTCGCCTGTAAACACCGGGCGAACAACAGGCAGGCTTTCTATGGGATCAATATCCGGTATTAACTCTATCTCTAATAATGGGTAAGCCGCTTTGCTTACTTCGCCGATCACTTTGCCTGCAACCTCTATTTCACAATTGGCTAATGATTTATATTGCTGAATATCATCGGCCTTACGTTTCTCTGCATCATAGAGTAAACCGTATGTATCATAAAGTGCCGTTTGACGAGACTCCACGAATGTCCATTCGTTTGATCTAAGTTTTATATTGAGTATATCCCGGACGTTACGAGAGTTTTGCTGATAAAAAAAACGAATGATCTCATTATGTGGCTCAAAAATGAAATCGGCTTCGGGAAGATATTCTTCAATAAGTGTATATAATCGTTCAAGAGGAGTGGTGTAGACCAGTCGAACTTTTAGTCGCTGTTCCGATCCCCGGTGGTCGATCAATAAGTTGGGGATCTCTGAAATAAGGTTTAATCTATGGAGCAGGTCTTCAGTCGTCGTGATATCAAATGCCAGCAGCTTCTTTTCTAAATCATGATGAATCTCATTGTGTTGACAGATTGCAGATAAAGCGTCAGCCATTCCTGCAACTAAACGCTCATCAATCTCTACTCTTAGCTGTCTGTAGGTGTTTTTAAAGAGTTCACCTTCAAACTTATAAGTTGAGGACACAAAGTTTACTATATATTGTTGAGACCTCTTTCTGGTCGGGAATATGTGTCTGAGCCACCAGGCGGCAGCCTTCAGTGGATCAGTGATACCCAATTCTTGATAGTTAAGCAAAGTTTTAGTGTCTGACTGTGCCGGGTCTTGGGCCGGACGGTCTTGAAACGACTTGTCAAAGCTATTGCCTGTCTTTTTATCAGTAACTCTTATTTTAACTTCTGAGCGTTTTAAACCAATGGTATTTTCAAGCTTAGTTATTAGATCTGAATTGACCCCTTCTCCTTCGACAGTAAATTCGTTTTTATAAAGATATTTGGGATAAGAGCCAAGTTCAACTTTCTGAGGCTGATATGTCCTTAGTAAATCGCCTTTTTTTGTAAAGCCGAGACCTAATTGTAGCTCAACTTGTTCCTGTGTATAACTCTGAATGAGATTAGCGATGGGGGCCACTTTGTAATGGTAAATGCACCCTATTTTCTCTTCACGGGAAATGGTGGGATGATTAGTAAGTAATTTATCGAGTCGCTCTATCTCTTCAAGTGTCAGTAGCAGCGCCCCATCGGCTGCAAACCTTTTTGACTGATCTGATTCGTTAGGTAATAACTTGGCAATCAGTTCGCTTAAATAGGCGACTTGTGGCTTAAAAACGCCGTCAATGGCGGGCTTTGGGATGATACGTGCGTAGTTATTATCTAATTGCTTGTTGACAGCTTCGATCTTTTCGGCAGTAACTTCATGATCACTAGGCATCAGAAAATATCCATCCTCGAAGCGGAGATGCTTGGGATTGACGCCTAGTGTATCGATCAGTAATTGCAGGATATCCCGCTTGTCATCATGCGGTTTGAGCGTGACTTGAAGCGTCTCATCTGAATATATAAACGAAGCTACCGGAATTGGTTGCGATAAGCGTTCAAGCAAGTTCTTTTGTGCATCGATGTAAGCGCCCCATACTCGGATTTCGCTTAGTCTGTTCTCCGTACCACTATTATTGTGCTTCTCTTTACTTTGTTGGCTTCTGGAAGGTAGCATCTACGATGTGGGAATCATTTGTCAGGGATAAGCGAAAAGTACATGTTTTGTACTGAAAGTAGAGTTATGTCTGATGATTTTTCTAGGCGATTAAAAGTTAAGATGCTGCTTTTTTGCAAACAGATTATTTCAATACACCTTGATTCTATTAAGATACTCGATTTCGGTTCGAACTCTGCCATCAAAGTAGTGAATACATAAAAGCTTAAAAGTCAGCTTGACTATTAAAATTAGCAATGCAATACTTGATTTTGTAGGCAAGTCTCAATGAAAGCTTACCCAGAAGTGTTACTTTAGCCAGTAGATATTAAGATTATGGCTTTTAACAGACGAGAACTCATAGCTGAAGTTCAGGAACAGTTTCTGGAGGAAGATGGCAATAAGCCATGGATTATAGCATTTAGTGGAGGTAAAGATTCCACGACTCTGTTGATGCTCGTATGGGAGGCCTTAACCGACCTTGATCCAATCGATCTAAAAAGAAGACCTGTATACGTCATTTGTAATAATACATTAGTTGAAAATCCACAGGTACTTACCTTCGTGAACAGCCAACTAGAGCTAATTCGTGAAAAGGCACTCGAATTAGGATTACCAATCGCAGTGGATCATACAACCCCAAGATTAGATGATAGCTTTTGGGTTAACTTGATCGGTAGGGGATACCCAGCTCCTAATAACATGTTTAGGTGGTGCACAGAGCGTCTAAAGATTTCTCCTACAACCCAATACATCAAAGATAAGATTTCACAAAACGGTGAAGTTATCATCTTATTGGGAACACGATCTGATGAAAGCTCAAGTCGGGCAGGTTCAATAAAGCGCCATGAAATCAAAGGACAAAGGCTAAGAAAACATCCATTACCCAATGCAATGGCTTTTGCCCCTATCAAGGATGTGACTACCGATGAGGTATGGACCTATCTGCAAAACACCACGAATCCTTGGACAGGAAAGAAAAATCGGGAATTGATTACCCTTTATAAAAATGGGAGTGGCGGTGATTGTCCGCTCGTAATGGACGTTAAAACCCCTTCCTGTGGTAATAGTCGATTCGGTTGTTGGGTTTGTACAGTGGTTAAACGGGACCGATCAATGGAAGCTCTGATTGATAATGGTGAAGAGTGGATGCAACCTCTGGTCGAAATCCGTGATTTCCTGTTTAATACAATAGACAGAGAGGCTACTAACTACGATCCAGATAAGTATAGAATGCCGATCAGAAGAAATAAATCTGAGGGTTTAGGGCCTTACTGGCCAAGATGGAGATATCATGTCTTAAAAATGGTTCTTGGGGCGCAAAAAATTGCCCAAGAGGAAGATCCACATAATCAACTAATATCCTTGCAAGAATTAGCTGCTATTCAAATAATCTGGAATCGAGATCACATTTATGAATATAGTGTTTCAGAAGTTTACAATGAAGTTTTTGGTAAAGAAGTAGATTTTGAACAACGAAATGCCAGCATATTTAAAGAGAAAAAAATACTAAAGGATGTCTGTCAAAATCATCCTGAGGATTACAATTTAATCAATCGGTTATTGAATGCACAAAAAAATAAAGTTCTTCTACTTAAAAAACGCGGCCTACAAAACGACATAGAAAATATTTTGCAGGAACACGTAAGGCCAACATTTACCAAGTTAGAAGACTACTAAAATGTTTATTAAAGAAATAACCCTAAACAATTTCAGGATTTATAAAGGAAACAACAAAATTTCTTTTACTGAAGACTCGCGCCGAAATATTTATATTATAGCTGGTTATAATGGATATGGTAAAACTACTTTTTTGACATCATTGGTGTGGTGCCTATATGGGCGATATATGCAAGATGTTGATGAGTTGTTTAAAAAGAAAATCCAAGAAGTTGGCGGCTATCTAGAGTTCCTTGAAGCTTGCTTAAATAGAAACTCTAAAAATAGTAATGACACTAATTATTCTGTTACTCTAAAAGTATCAGATTTACAAATTCCTGGAATTACAGCTCAAGAGGTTGAAATCAAACGGTCGTATTCTTTAGGTGATAGGCACGATATTTTAGAAATAAAAATTGACGGCCATCATAATGAACTCGTTGAAGATGTTGGTAATGATATATTTATACAAGATTTTATATTACCAAAAGAAATTGCAAAATTCTTCTTTTTTGATGCTGAAAAGATTATTACAATAGCTGAGATCCAATCTCTTGACCAAAAAAAGCAACTAGGAAGTGCCTATTCTGAAGTGCTAGGAATAAAAAAATACATAGACTTAAGGAATAGCCTCAATGATTTAAGGTTAAAGTATAAAAGAGAATCTGCCAGCCCAGAAGAATTAAAAAAACTGGAGTTGGATGAACTTCATGTTAGCAAATTAGAACATGAAATACTGCAAAGAGAACAAGTAATTAAAGAATATAATCAAGACATAGAAGATAAAAGTAAAAGATCATCAGAATTGCAAGAAAAGCTAGTACGAGAGGGTAGTTCTATTTCTCTTGAGCAATTATTAGTACTCAAAAAAGAAAAAGCAACTCTAATAGATCGGGCAAGTGAGTATAAAAGCCGCTTTGATAGTATGCTTGATTTTGCTCCTTTTGCAATTGCTGGTAAATTATTTTTCAAATTAGAACAGCAATTAAAATTAGAACAACAATATAATAAACGGAGAGGATTTACTCTCCAGGAAATAAAAGAATCAATTAATAAAATTAATTTATCGATAAAAGAATTTCCAGAATATTTAAGTAAAGGAGATGTCGAAAACAAGATAAATGAATTACTGAATCAATACTTTATTGGTAATAATCAAGAAGATATACCAAATTTAGACATTCAGGTATTACATGAATTTGATGAACAGTTACATAGAAGTTTCAGCGCAATTGCTACGAATTTAAGCTCTACTTTTAAAGAACAATTCAGACATTTGAGTAGAGATATTAAACGAAATCGTTATGAGTTAAATGAAGTAAATAAAAAACTTTCTAGAGCGGAATCGAAAGAAGGAGATATTCTTATTCAAAAACATAAGCAAGAGAAAGCTAATATAGATAACGAAATTAACTCTATTAGAAATCTTATTATTTCAATTTCTCATGAGATCGGCGCTAGAACAAATGAACTAAATACGAGGAAAAAAGTACTTCAAGAAACGCGAAAAAAATTATCTATCAAGGAAGATTTGCTGGAGAAAGATATTACAGCTGAACGGTTAATTCATGAACTTGATGAGTTTATCCTAAATATTCAGCAGGAAAAGCAAGCAACATTACAAAGTCGAATTTGCACAGGTTTAAATAAATTGATGCACAAAAAAGACTTAATTAAACGAGTATCTGTTGTCGTTGACGGAGAGATTATTGATATTGAATTGTTTAATGATAAAGATGAACGAATTATAAAGGAAGATCTCTCAATGGGGGAAAAACAGCTGTACGCTACTTCAATTCTACAAGCACTTGTTGAGGAATCAAATATTGAATTCCCTGTATTTATTGACAGTCCAATGCAAAAGCTAGATGCAACCCATGCAAAAAATATAATCACCGATTTCTACCCCAAAGTTTCAAAACAAGTTGTAATTTTACCTCTTTTAAACAAAGAGATGACAGTAGAAGAATTTGAGCTTTTTAAAGTAAATGTACAAGGCTGCTATTTAATTAAAAATTGGAGTGAACACTCATCTACATTCATATCTGTTGATAATAATTCTCTTTTTTCGGTGGCGGCTGAATTAGATAATAAGGAAGAGCAATATGTTTAATTCGATAACAACATCTGAAGCTAATAAAGTAATTATAACAGAATTAACGAATAAGTTTTCGCTAGGGACCGAAAACATTATCGCTAGGCTTGCTTTTGCATACTCAATTGCTCAAGAGAACAAGCTAGATCTGAAAGGTTTACAAGATGCTAAAGGGAAAACATACCCTGTTAAAATATTATTTGGCAATCATTTAGAAGTCTATATTGCCCTAATTTGCCAGCTCTACCAAATACATAAATCAGATAAAGATATTCCTAAGTACATTAAACTACACTTAGATCATGGCCTACATGAATTAAAAGAGTACTCTACTAGCGATGGGACTGATTTTTTGCTTAAAGCAATTGAGAGCGGTATAGAATCTCAATTAAGTCTTTTTTGAGTATTCTATTGCATAGGCTGTAATAATCAATTGTGTTTAGTAAGCCATACGCATTGTATCAATAGAAGACGTAATTGATGATATTATTGCATCAATAGATGAGTTTTTTAAGAACCTTCCCAAACTAATTCTAATAGAACCGTAGGCAATTTCCTCATCATTATACATAGCCATAATCACATGCGATGGCAGTACCTCTAAAGAGGTACAAGCGGACCCGCTCGACACAGCTATTCGATCTCGAAACTGAATGATTAGTGCTTCAGCATCTATCCCTTGTACATGAAAATTAATTATGTGCGGTAGCTTCAAAGCTTCTTCTGCATGAATAATTAAGCCATCGATTAGTTTTAATTTTTCTTCAATTTTATTCTTTAAGACCATAAGTCGTTCTGATTCAGCCTTCATTTCTCCCAATGCTAATTCACAGGCTTTACCGAATCCAACAATAGCAGGAGTATTGAGAGTGCCCGATCGAAAACCCCGTTCATGGCCCCCCCCATGCATTTGAGGAATAAGTTTTATTCGAGGAAACTGGCTTTTAACAAATAAAGCTCCGATTCCATTAGGGCCGTATAGTTTATGCGCGGAACAAGCTAATATGTCTATATTATCCAGTTCAACATTTACCATAATTTTACCTACTGCCTGAGTGGCATCCGTCATAAATAGTATATTATGATCATGAGCTATTTTCGCAATTTCTCCTATTGGCTGTATGACGCCTGTTTCATTGTTAGCGAACATTACTGATATTAAAATCGTCCGCTCAGTAATAGCTAATTGAAGTTCTTTGAGATCAATAAGACCATCTTTATCTACTGCTAGGTATGTAATGTCTGCACCTTTTGATTCGAGATAGGTACACGTGTCAAGCACAGCTTTATGCTCAGTAGAAACTGTAATAATGTGATTGCCTTTGTGTCTGTAGTTTTCGAAAATACCTTTTAAAGCTAAGTTTATAGCCTCTGTAGCGCCGGATGTGAATGTAATTTCTTCAGTTTTGGCACCAATTAAAGTAGCGATTTGATGACGAGCTGTTTTGACAGCTTCTTCAGCTTCCCAACCAAAGGCATGTGTGCGACTAGCTGCATTACCAAACTTATTTGTAAAATAGGGTAACATTTCGTCAACTACCCTTGGGTCGGTTGGCGTTGTAGCAGCATAATCCAGGTATATAATACTATCAGTATTTGTGTTCATTCGTCAAAAAGGTTATTAACCTCATTTGATAAAACAAGGAAAGACCAGTAAATGATCCAATTCAATTTTCGTGAATTGCGCATTGAACTCTAACCATTTGGCCAGCCCCATTTTTATATAAAGCGTCTCCACGCCCTGCCAACGATTCAGCGCCATTATCATCCAAAATAACTCGACTATCAGTAGCTGTTCTAACTTTTAAGGCAATAACAGCTGGTAGATTAGACTTAATGGCTGAACTGACAATGCTTACTAGTGGTTTTTGAGTCGCAAGAATTACATGGATGCCCGCAGCCCGAGCCTTTTGGGCCAAACGCCTTAACAAACTTTCGATTGAATTTCGGTTGCCTGGATTTTCATCCAATAGATCTGAATATTCATCCAACACAATAAGCCACCGAGGAAGACTTTTAAATGAATCAAATGCCAGCGACATTGAGTTATAGTCAATTATATCTTTAGCTGCCCGGCCCGCTATTGGTTTACTATCCCTAAATAAGAGATACCGTCGATCCATTTCAGTCACACACTGCTCAAGCAGCCGAATGGCGTCCTCTGAGGACATTCCATTAGGTGTTGGAACATGAGGAAACTCCTCAAAGTCAACGAGTTCATTGCCTTTAGGATCAATTAAAAATAGTTGAAGCTCGGTGGAATCATAGAAATTAACTGCTCCTCGAAGCAAGGTATCCAGAACCACAGATTTACCCGATCCTGTTGTGCCTGCGATTAGTAGGTGTGGTGAGTTTGACGATGAAAAATTCAAACTACATAAATTTCCTTCTATATCTAGCCCGAATGGGACTTTGAATTCTTTGTCTTTAGTGAATTTGCTCCAGATGTGGTTGGTCGTCACTTTAACTTTTAGATAATCTGGCTTTGGTGCTTCAAGCCAGATCTTTCCTACATCTTGAAATATCCGTACATTTTGCTCCTCTGGTAACTGTAGAGCAATATTTAACTCTTCGATAGCTCCTTTTATTTTCTTTAAAGTAGTACTAGGCGCTGGCTTCAATTCAATTCGGTAAAATCCAGGCCCCTCCATGAAATTGATATCAGGATCTAAATCTTTTTTTACCTCAATTCCGATCGCGGTTAATTTATTAATAATAGAATGATTAATCTTTCTAATCTCTTCTGGGCTAATGTTGCAGAAGTTGGGCGTAAAAATAGAGACTAACTCAGCTTCTGGATTAACCTCATTATCTATCTTACTAATATCTGTGATTAGTTGTTGTGGAATGAATTTAGTTTCTGGTCCAGTTGAAAGTTCCACAGTAGTTGACTCAGGGCTGTTTTTTACATACCGATTTACCAGTAGTTTATCCTTTTTTATTGGCGAAAGCTGTTCCTCTTCAAAGTAGCTTTTAAGCTGATCAATGTCTTTAGTTAAGAAATTTATAGCATCTTGTTTAGGCAAGGTGATCATGCAGCTTCCATCAGCGTATTCTACTGATCTAGGGAAATAATTTTCACTATACTTAAATGAGAAGACTCCGTACTTGCCTATTAAATTTTTAAGCGTAGAACTAATTTCAAAATGGTCATTTAATAAATAGCCTCTAAGATTCTCTACTTGCTTCCAACGTTCTGTGTATGAAGGCCAAACCTCATATAAAGCCAATTTCTCCGCGCCAATTATAGCTAACTTGGCAAAGAAATTTCTATATATTTTAGCTGCGAAGGTTGTATCTTCAACCAGGAATTTTGTAAGCATATCGGCCGTATTAGCACCTTGCTCTTTAGCTTTGTTTTGAACATTCGATGGGTTATTGCCAATCTTAACTTCCAATGGGTAAAGATGCATATACAGATTTTGTTCTTTACTTTCTAACCCGATCATCAACAGGTCATCTGTATGCACCCCATGCGATCCTAAATTTTTAACGGAAAAAAGTCCTTCTTTGGGGGGAAGCCCGACCGCTCCAGATACTCTAAGGATTTCTTCTAATGATATGGGAATCCAAGTAATCTCTGGATGATAGAAGAAGGCCAGCGCTGTTTTAACCGTACTCAATAAGCTAAGCTTTTCTTCCCTAAAATAAGAAACTTGATTACCCTCCCGAAAACTATTTAATTTTAAAAGCCAATGGCCATTAACAGCGTTAAAAATGTCAATTAATCTTTTTATTTCTTCCTCCTCAGAAGCAACGCCTTGTTCCGAAAGTATTTCTTTTATTGTAGCTTCGTAGGGTTTCCATTTACTCGTAATCGTAATCGCATCATAACCGCTGGCATTATTATATTGATCACTATAATGAATAATGACCACGTCTTTGTGTAATTTGAAAAAACTTAAATCTACTTTAGGGTCAATAAACGTTACCCATTGTGATCTAGAGTAAAGCTTTTCTAAAGAGGTATTAGTTTCATTATTAATGACAAAAGAATTAACGTGATCTTTTGAATACTGCTCATCCGAATGAGTTACTTTGACAAACGAGTTGTAAAGTTTAGCTAGATGTAGTAAGTTATTATATGTCTCCGGGAGGAACTTCGTACCGAATCCGGTCCTGTATGAATTCTTTTGAAAAGAAGAGGGTACATCAGATAGTAGGCCGCCTAAGCTAATTCCACTAGGCATTTCTGACATATTACTATACGATTTTTTGACTTCCCTGTTTGAGAACTGATAAAAGGTTAGATGGGAATATTCATAAGGCGACAGATCTATGGCTAGTTTGTAAAAACGTACTTTTTCATTGTAAAGCTGAAAAAGATCCTCTCGATCTTCATCTGAAGCTAATGGAAAGAAATCGAAGGGTACATTTAATGTAAAATTACCTTGCCAGGAAGCTAATTCTTCAAACTTAGTAAAATACTCATCCGAATTATAAATGCTTATTATCATTCCTGGTATCCCAGTCGTTTTGCTTTTTGCTTTTTTTTGTAAGTATCCCAAATAAAAAGATAAAATCCCTTGCAATATTTCTTTGCAGTCTCCTTGGTTAACTAAGTTTAGTTTTAGGGGTGCTTTGCCCTCCAAAAATAAATAGGGGAAATGCAAGATAAACTGGTCTATCTTTTCTTGCACAAGATTGGGTACAAAGCGTCTTGATACTTGTTGGCTACTAAGTTCTTCTGAATAGAAGTAATTCCACTCAGAAGTGTGATCTTGGTGCAAAGGCTGATAATAGTAATTATCAATCCCAGTAAGTTTTGTTTGACCCTTTATTAAAGGAACAAGATTTAAAGGAGTAAGATTACGTAATAATATTTCCGGAATTGGGTCCTGATTGACAGCATCCTTAAGAAGGAGTCTATATGCTAAGTTAAGCGGGTGTAAAGGTGTGTACTTTATGAATTTGTCTTCAAACCGCTCTTCAATAACTGCAATTCTGAACAGGTCCTGTTCAGTCTTATCTAGTGGTTTACCTGCTTCAAGACTCTCTAACTGTTCAACATATACGTCAACAAATGACTGATAGAGATCACCTAATTCATCATCGAGAAACGCCAAACTAGGCAGTAAATTGTTACGTCTAAAATACGAGATTAAAGCATCATAAGCGGCTTGTAGCTCATTCGATACCTGTAAACCATCCAGACTAACTAGTTCATTACTAGTATTTTGATAACACGATAAATAACCTGAATCAATTAGTAATTGCTCTAGTTTCAGATTTCCTCTAAAGTTTTCAATTGGAAAGAATTTGTTTGTTCCATGCGTTAAAATGACGACTTCTTTATTGGTATACTTATCGATTCGTGAAGTGTAAGTAAAGGACTCACCAGAAATACGTTTTAAATCCCAAACTCTAGATCCTGATATCTGTATAGGCCTATTTTCCTCTCTAAGCGAAAGTTTAAGTGGCAATGTTGCCTGCTCGATAGTAATAAAGAAGGGAACTTCATCCTGTCCTTCATCTGTCAATTTCTCAAGATCAATAACCAATTCAAGTGTTTGATCTTGAGAAACCTGATAACTATCGGCAGCGACGAGTTCTTTACGAACATATGAAACATACCCAGGATTTAGCGAAACAGCTTCATCACTACCTATAGCTAAGGAAAAAGTATTGCCTCGTTTATTAATTAAAAAATTTGTTTTAAACTCAATTAAAATATTTTCTGGAAAAGGGACAATTAGTATTGAAAACGTAAATTTAATGGCAACATCTGGATGCTGATATGTGAACTGTTTAAAAAGAACTTGTTCAACATTATCTAGAGTCAGTTGAGCATTAATTATCTTTCCACTAGTGGTTAATTCACTTAGTTTGAAATTTCCATGTTGGAGCCCTGCTATTTTGGGCCGGTTATCAAAATGGAATGAAAGAGCCAAGTCGTTTTGCTTTTCAACATTGAAAACTATCAAATGTCTTTTTCGAGACTTAGAAACTGATTCTTCATCTTCTGATCTATCCCAATGGATCATATTTTCAGAAGCAACGCTACTATTTAGATATTCAATTGTTTCTGCCTTATCTTTTTCTTGTTCCCATGCTTCTAATTGCGTAAAGTCATTTAAATACCAATCGTCTTTTTGTAATTTTTCTACTCCCGCTGGGCTAAAATTTCTTTCTAGTATTTTTTCTAAATTTCCATATTGAACGCCAGTACTAATTTCTTCAAAGAGTTCTTTGTTTCTAAATAGCCTTTTTCTAATTTCATCTTTTGTATTACTCAACGCAAGGCCTTTGTCTGGAAATATGCCTAAAGGCATATAATCATTTTGGGCAATACGCTTTTTCCCAAGTATATCAAAGAAGGCTGTATAATCAAACAAAGAATACAGACCATCTGATTTCTCTTGTATGCTAGTCAGTAAAATCTCTAAGAGGGTTTTTTCATGATTTTGAATTGTTGTTAATTCAGATATACTTTTTTTAATGCTAGTTTGTACTTCAACGCGACTTAGAGGCATTCCTGCTTCCATTAAATTTTTACATCCACCTGTTATACTATCAAGTGATGTGTTATGAATAAATAGGATAGATGTATTCGAAAATGTAGAATTTATTTTATCACTAATACTATTTCTTAGGTTAGTCAAAAAATCTTCAGCTACACCATTTATATTTGCTGAAATTATTAACCTGTAATTCTTAAAATCAATACAGTATGTAGAATAATCTAAATAATTAAATGGTAGTATATTAAACTGGGGCCAATCTGAAATAATTTGGCTTCTTAATAGTTCATATTGACCCAGAACTTGCTCACTCTGCTCATATCGAATATGGAAACGTCCACCAGACGAGGCATTAGATTTTGAAAAAAAATTAATTAATAAATCAGAAATAAAACTAAATATGTATTTTTCCATGTGCGAATTTAACTTAGCGTAATTTTCTTACATATTGTGCATCGCCACTATCGCTTTTCTTCTCAAGAAGGTTTATCTTCTCAAAGTAATCTACAATGACGGACTTAGAAATTTGATCGAACAAAAACCCTCGATCCTCTAACTCTGACCACAGCTTGCTCAATCTAATTTTGTCTTCATCGGGGCCAATACAAAGAGTTGTTAAAAACAAAAGGCTTTCTTGATCTATACTCAAGGAGTATCCATTACGGCCTCTTCTTCTAGTATAATTATATTGGGTAAATAACAGAAAGTATCTGCGATAAGCACTATACACTTTTTTTCGTTCTGTTTCTTGAAACTGGACATCAACCATTTGCCAAAGTTTATATACCAGATTAAATATTGGTTCGTCTGAGTTTATTTCTTTCAGCGGATACTTTTTCCAATCAAAAGGATTATTATCTTTCGTAATTCTTTCTTGATAAAAAGAAATTAAGTTTTCAATAGAAAGCTGAAGAATTGCCTTTTCTTGATCACTTAATTTTTTTACAAGTTCTTTTAATTCAACGTACGTTATTCCTTGAATTGTAAATCCTTTAATATGGTTGAGAAGTTCAAGTGTATTAGCATGGGTAAACATACTGGCAATGTGTTTCTCAAAAAGTTTCCAGCCGTTTATCATGGGGAGCCGAGAAGCCTGTAATTTCTCCCATGATAGGGAAAAGAAATATCTATCCCTTTTCTCTTCAAAGAAAGAATTCAATTGGAAAATGAGATCTGAGATGTATAAGAAAAAATAAACTTTAAGCAACTGGGGGAACCCTGACACAAATAACGAATGATCTTTCGTAAGTGTAAGGAAATCTTCCTTGAACTTTTCTCTACTTTTATTAGGTGCTCTATAAACAAACTCATCGACTCTTATTTCTTCTTTTAGGTCAGGTAGAGCTGATAGGATCAATCGATGCATGAGGTTGTCAGGCTCTTTAGTTGCGAGTGCATGCAGTCTCTCAATGTCCTCACCCTCAATAAAGACACTAACAATATATTTTGAAATGTCATTTAGTGTTTTATTTTTAACATAATTATCTAAGTACGCGTAAATTTTAGCATTGAAGGTGATGAGCTGCTCATTTTCATCAAACGCTATATTCTCAATAATATCTTTTAAGTTATAATTATTAGGCGCATGAGCCTTTGAGCAAACTTCATTAATGAATTTATCTTTATTTAATTTTACAGATTGACTGTAATTCATACAGTTTCTATAGCAGGCTCCGGCAATTCCTTTAAAAGCTATCAAATCAGCTTTCAAATCATTTATTTTGGTATCGTTTCCTGGAAATGGGAAAAGAAGAATTTTATTTCCAGTTTTATGAGATATCTTCCCTTTATCAACTTTATCCGTCATATTGTTTTCTAGGGAAGTCAAATCTAATTCGTACATTATTTTATTTCTTCAAAGTGAAAAATGTCAAAACCTGGAGTAAACACTAATTTAAATTTTTCGTGTTTTACACCATGCATATCTTGAATTATAACATCTTTATTTTGAGCTCCTGAGCTTGATAGTTTGCTAACAAATTGTTTAAAATCAACATGATTACTTTTGTCTATTAAATTCGCTCTGTAGCCTAAATTAATGCTTGACAACAACAAGAAGAGACCATAATCAACCTTTACGTAATAGGTCTCAGGACTCTCCATTACTTTGAATCCTAATGTGATTGTACTAGAAAAGCGATTTATAGGGCCTGATACTGGGGTTTTTATCTCTCCTGGCCTAAGCTCAAGTTTTACTTTTTGAGAAATTCTATAACGATTCTGACGTCGTCCTATGTCAATATTTAAATAGTCTTCTCCCATTTTCAGCATGCCATTCCATTGAAAAATAGCTTTTTGAGCTTTTTGATATAAGTTGAAAAGCTTTGACGTATGATGAGCGTGAAAAAAATATAAATTTTTCATAAACTCATAATACACAGTATCAAGTTGAATTAGCTCTAGAGCCGTTCCTTTAATATAATTTAGCCTTATAAATAACTTTAGCCTGTCAAACACGAGCATATCCGCCAAGTTTTTGGTCAAAGGATCGTCTGTGGTTAGCAGTTTATTATCAAAAAAATAAGAATTTGGATTAGATGTAGTTCCCATCTTTATCACTAATTGATCCATTTCTTCAGTGGTTTTTCCTACTGGATCAAGCTCGGCTATTTGTTTCAATATTGGAGATGTACTTGTACTTTCAAATAGTAACCATGGAAGTGTCCATTTATAAAATATAGATTCTGATTTTATGCTAGTGCACTCTTTTAAAATTTCTTTTTCTGACAAGGTAGATAATTTTGGTGGTACGATTAAATCATATAATAAGTTCAGCATTAATCTAACCGAAACGATGAGTTTATATTTGATTATTGCTTCAATAATGATTTGGATAATTCTGTCTTTTACTTTCGTCTCTCCAAGTAAATCATAATTATACTTTAATGGGCACTTATCGGGTGCCGAATGCTCTTTATAATAGTTTTTGTATGCCTGGTAGAATGGATTCTTTTCTGTTTTCTGGGTTATTTTACAAATAATTTCATTAAGGATAGTTGAGAAAGGGCCATCTTCGCTTAATGAGTAAAGATGGTAATCGGCAAGATTGATGTATTTAATATAGCGATCTTCTTTTGATCGTTGATCACTATCCTGTAGGATTCCATTACTTTCAATAAAGTTTCTCAGGCAATTAAATTCGTTACCTTTTTCATGTAGAAAATTGGTAAGTGTACCTAAGTTGATAGCTATTATTGTTTTTGATGTATTGGATATATTTCCAATTTCATTATCTGAAAATGGAAGCAAAACATCTCTCAATGTTTCCAGATAAGTCTTATGTATGGATTTACTTTCGGTTGCGTCATTGTGAACATAGAAAGCATTCATTTCTACTGGATGCTTTTCCCACATTCTGGCTAACAAATGAGATTTGCCGTCTCCTACATTACCAATTATAAAAATTAGTTGAGGGTAGCTAGTAGTCAAAGCACTCATTATTAGATTGCTTAGATCTTGTTCGACTGTTCGCTCTATATGTAAATACCGCTTTAGGTCGTCAAAGGAATTGGTCTCACCATTGACAACTGCTTCTGGAGAAGATAGGCTTAAAGTATCTAACAACTCTTTAAAGTTCATCTATATATTTGGTGTGGTAGTTTTAAGTATAAGGTTGGTCAGTTTAAAAGTAAGAATTTCTTCGTTTTGTACTACTTAGGGGTATCCTGTAAAAAATGGTACAAAAGTTTCATCTACCCGTTCTAAATAGTACTTAACTAGCTATTGATTAGCAATTTATTGCAGAATAGTTTCTTAAAAAAGGTCAATTAATTTTCTTAATTTCGTTCGCACTGAGCGTGATCGTAAATTCACGCCGTGGACGGTTCCAGCAGTGTACCCTCTGGCCATATTGACTGATCACCGTTACAGGCCAGTCGATATCAGCATTGGCCGCTTCTAACTCTTGAGCCGCCTTTGGATTAATGAGCGTCACTAAGTCGTTCAGCTTGAACTCGTGGTTTGTCTTCATTCAATACTTAATTTCCTACCTTTGTTTGCTGGTAAAAGTCTCAAAGACAAGTCAATGAAAGCATCCAATATCCGTTTTTTTTCGCCCACTGAAAACCAACAGCCTACGTTCAAGCCCGGAAAGGCCCCAAAGCCAGCTAAAATAATTTTAACCGGTTACGTCTCCACGGCGGGTAAACTCGTTTTACCAGCCAAGACCGTGGACCATATAGGTGTCGATCTAGACAAAACGTCCTTCAAAGTAGGCATGGACGAGGGCAAGCGCAAAGCCAAATCGTTGTATTTAGTACCAAGTAGTATAGATGAGGAAACGTTCACCTTCGAGAAAGCAGCTAAGAGCTATACCTTGGCATTGCCTTTTATCTTAAAGAAGAGTGGCGTTGATTTCACCAAAACCAAATACGACTTTACCATTCGTCTCTTTGAGTATGAAGGCACGACTGCTTTTGAACTAAAAGTAGCTCCTGAAGCAGCGGCTACCAAGGTACCTTACACGGGCAGGCCAAGAGGCCGGAAGCCAAGGCAGGCCTCCGAAGCCGAGTAAAGTTAACAGCCCTGTTCAACCAGGGCTTTTTTGTGTTTTGTCCATTGAGCGGTAATGCCGTTTCATCACCCGACTCTTTCATCTGTTACCGATTTAATCCCGATCGCTCACAAATTTCACTCAAACTGTCAACCTGGCAGATTTTACGTTGGGTATATTAATAAGTATTGATTTAGCTTTGCTTTGTCACAAGGCTAGAACGCTCTTCCCTGGTTTGTGGCAATTTGCCTGCAATTTTATCGCTCTTCTCAATCCCATTCCGCCATTTCCATCTCTAAAGACCCTAAGAATGATTAAGTCTTCATGCCTTTTTCAATTTTACATATCATTTACGGTCGTTAATGATATGTAAAATAAGCGTGGAACACTATCTTGCAGCATGCAAACCTTCGTGGCCTACTACCGGGTGAGTACCAAAAAGCAGGGACAGTCCGGTTTAGGACTCGATGCCCAGCGTAGTAGTGTGCTCAGCTTCGTCAAAAACCAAGCACTCATCGTTGCTGAATTTTGTGACATTGAGTCTGGCAAACTGGATCGGCGTCCGGAACTACTTAAAGCCATTGACTATGCCAAGCAACACCAAGCCCGCCTGGTGATTGCCAAGTTGGACCGGCTCAGCCGTAACATGACCTTTGTGTCGTCATTGATGGACTCCCATGTCAGCTTCGTCTGCGCCGACATGCCCGATGCCAATGAATTTACCATTCACATCTTTGCGGCTTTGGCCCAGCAGGAGCGGAAGCTGATTAGCGAACGAACCAAAAAAGCCCTGGATGAAAAACTCCTGCGGATTGGACAGTGGCGAAGGAGTGGCCGCGTATTCCAGGACCCCGTGGTTTCGGCAAAAGCGGCTCAATCGAATCGAAGCCGGGCCGTTGAGAATGAAAACAACCGGAAAGCAACCGCTTTGATCCTGGCCTTACTTGGCGCGAAACTCTCTTATCTGGCCATTGCCCATCAGTTGAATCAAGCGGGTTTCAAGACGGCACGTGGTAGTGCCTTTCAGGCAACCCAAGTGATGCGCCTGGCTCAGCGTGCCAGGAATGAATACGATGCAAAGGACTAATCAGGCCACCTCTCTATACCAGCGGCAATTCGTAAAGCTCGTTGCACATCTTCCCAATAGTAGCCACTGTCATAACCCGTCGACAGGCGATCACAGATGCTCAGAAAATCAGTAGCATCTTCCACGCGCTGTTTCTGGATCGTTATGGGATCCGCTTGTGGAGTTGGTTGATCGGGTAGCGCTTCCATGCCCCAAAAATAAGCGATAAACGAAAAAGCCCCACTGGGTTGACCAATGAGGCTGAAGAAACGTAACAGACATAGAACGCCCAACTGAGAAATTTATTGTTCACATTGAAACAGAGATGGGCCTATTTGTCACTTTTTTTAGGCCCTGATTTCAGCGATTAATATGTCAATTCTCATTACCAGAATAAGATAACCTAGTTAATGTGTGCAAGTGGTAAGAAGGCCTGCATGGAAAAACGGGCGTTTAATGCGACACCGCCTACCTTACATACTTCCTAGATTAGTACGAAAATAATTCCATGGGGTGGTCCTGTTTGGCCGGACACTTTACTTTTGAGAGTTTAATTGATTAGTTTGATAAAATTGGTTTTCAAAATCAATCGGAGATCGGTAACCCAAGCCCGAATGCCATCGACGCACGTTATAATAGCCGGGGTGGCGGACCACTCCATCCAACTGGCTAGATAGGCCCATTCCCCGTTGGAAAGCGCCAAGTAAGTAATATCGCCGATGCCCTGTTCTTTCAGAGCTTCCAGCACACGACGGCTGCCATATCGGCGCGAGTTGTCCCAAAAGATCTATGAACAGCTGCCGTTATGCTAATGCCCATTTTGCGGGCTACGGCCATGATGGGTTCACTATTGGCAACTAACCGCAACACATCAGCTTTAAACTTGGCGGTGTACTTTCGTTCGTTTGGGGCGTTGGGATTGATTCATGCCAGGCCGACGTGTCGGTACACGAAGTTAAACAAGTTTCGTGTCCGGATTTTTAGGACCATATCACTTCAGGCAAACAGCGTGGGAGGAGAAAATCCTGCGGCTGGGTTCCAGCTTGAATCGCGACGCCATAATGCCTGCGCCACCCGCACTATAGCCTCGGTACGTCTTCCTTGTTCGCTAATTGAAGCATGGTCATAGATGACCTTGAACGCTGGCGCCCAGTTGATCAGTTCCGTTTTTGAATCATAAATGCCAACTGGAATACGTCGTTTGTCAGTACCTAGTTTCTGCAGGATTTTTTTAGCTTCTTCCTGCGATGAAGCCCCTATATGCTTGTACTGTTCTTTGAGCTGATATAGAACAGAGAATCGTTTCATAGTGGTAAGATTTTCAGTTTGTCTTCTAAGTATAATGCGGTGGGGTATTTGCCTGGCACTTAATGCTCAGTCCGTATCATACGGAAGCGATTTAAACCAATGGTTTTGGGTTGCTCTGTCGATTCAGTCTGGACAGGCATTTGCGTTTTCAGGATCGCCACCTGCCGACTCAATACACCAAGCTGCTGTTGCAACAGAGCCATTCTTTCTCCAGTACATGGGCAGTCATGGCTTGATGGCACTTTCTCCTGGAGCAAATTAGGTGCGTATGTCGTTTCCATATTCGTATTGTGTTGTTGATAAATGCAGTACCTCAACCAGCTTATCCTGTTAGAGTAGCTTGATAGTTAATGCGCTGAGCATCACTAGTTGCAGGCACTCATTTTGTAAACGCAAAATAACTGCATTCTGTTGAAACGTTTCAACAGAATATAGCCAAAATGGCTAAAATACTTTATAATTCCTGTTAAATTTCTTTATATAATACAATTTATGGCCACATTTTAGACCATAAACTATATAATAAATTATAATTACTAAGCAGCTATATTTAAACGTTTAAACATTTTATTGTATTTTTGGCCACTCGATATGATGACCAGAAAGACTTCGCTCAAAGACATTGCTCAGGCTGTAGGCGTCTCTACGACCCTAGTTTCGTATGTATTGAATAATAAGAAAGAAAACCGGATTAGCAAAGAGGTTGCCCAAAAGATCAGGCAGGCCGCGCAGGACTTAAACTACCGGCCGAATCAGATTGCCAAAAGTCTGAAACTGAACAAAACGCGAACGTTGGGCCTGATTGTCGCCGACATTGCCAATCCCTTTTCAGCAGCCCTGGCACGCGTTATCGAAGACGAAGCCGACCGGCAGAACTATACGGTCATTTTTGGTAGCTCAGAAGAGAGCCCTGAAAAATTCCAAAAATTAACCACAACGCTGCTTAACCGACAGGTAGACGGGTTGCTGATTGCTGCTCCTGCCGGTACTGAGTCTCAGCTTGCCGAACTCCAGAAACAAGCTATTCCTTTCGTATTGATCGACCGCTATTTTCCGGCATTAAAGACTAGTTATGTGGCGCTGGATAATGCCCAGGCAATGTATAAAGCAGTCAGGCATCTGATCAACTCGGGCTACCAAAATATTGGTCTGGTCTCCTTTAATACCTCATTGTTCCACATCTGCGAACGAGGTCGAGGGTATCGTCAGGCCCTGCAGGAAGCTAAATTACCCGTAAGAAAAAGCTGGCAGAAGGAAATTAATAACGCCCATATTGCCTCTGAAGTCAGCAAAGCAATACAGGAACTGGTTTTAGGGCCTAAGCCGGTCGAAGCGATTGTTTTTGCATCCAATACACTTACGATAGCAGGTTTGAAACAACTAAAACGCCTTAACAAGAAGGTTCCTACCGATCTGGCAGTGGTTGGTTTCGACGAAGCGGAAGCCTATGAACTGTTTGAAACACCGCTTACGTATATCAAACAACCTGTGCAGGAAATAGGGGAACTGGCCACCCAGATTTTGCTGGACGTTCTGAACAGTAATAATCGAATGATACAGGCTAATCTGGAAGCAGCGCTAGTGATTCAGGACTCGACTCGCCCCGTAATGACTCCTGTTCTCTTATAAACTATCAGAAAAGCCAATACGCTTATGCGCCAGGGTTTAGCACATAAGCGTATGCATGATCGTCTGTTATCAGCACCTTTATTCAAGGTCCGCTTTTACCGATGCCGCTAGGGGTTTATAGGTTAATGTATCGATGACAATACCTGTAGCTGACTGAAGATACAATTTCGTCAGGTCGGTATCCGGAAAGAAAATATCCGTCATCGCCGTAAGGCCATTATCCGCAAACAGTTCTACCGACGCGACATCGACTAGCAGCGTCAGCGAAATTTTCTTATCTAAAGACAACCGTGGCGCTGTATGTCGCTTGCCAAACCCACTTTCAAAATCCGTTTTGCCTGACTTTGTTCGGTCAATGAAATACGAATTGGTGCTTTTGTCGTAGCCGATACGTAATTCATTTCCCTGCTTATTGGCTAACACAACAGAAAAATCAGCTGTATTCTGTGTCGTTAGTTCCAGTCGGAATAAGCCTGTATTGCTTTTAGTTTTTGCCGTCAGGTCATACGACTCCTTGATGGACAGGTTTTTCAGCGAAATCCCTGGCTTGTTCAGCACATCGAGTTCCTTTACGGGGGTTGAGGTAAGCCATAACTCCTTGCCGACCTGGGCCAACCCGAGTTCACGCGGTAGGGTCATGGCTCCGCGCCAGTTGGCCGTTGGTACTTTATTCGCATACTGCCAGTTGTTCATCCAGCCCATCAGAATCGTTCGGTTGCCCGTATTGGCGAAGGTCACGGCGGCATAATTGTCGGTTCCGTAGTCGATCCATTTCGTTTGCTTGGAATAGGGCCGGAACGTTTTGCCGTCATAATCACCCACAAAGTACTGCCCCGCAGAACCTCCATTTGGGCCACCCGGATTGATGTTGACAATGAGTACCCAAACCTCTTTCCCATTGTGCTTTAGCGGAACTAAGTCAGGACACTCCCATACTCCTCCGTGTCCGCCTGCATCACTCCCAAAATCGCTTTCGCGCGACCAGTTTTTCAGGTTTGGTGATGAATAGAACGTAACGCGGTCTTTGGTGGCCAGGGTCATAATCCATTTTTTCTGCGGCTCATACCACCGAACTTTAGGATCACGAAAATCTGTAATGCCTGGGTTCGGCAATACTGGATTTCCGGCATACTTCGTCCATGTTTTGCCTTCGTCAAGGCTGTAAGCCAGACTTTGTGATTCTACCTGATCAGGTTTTTGTTTTTCCAGCTTGGGATTATGGTGCGTAAAAATAGCCACCAACGGCACCTGCCCATCTTTACCAAAACCACTGGTGTTATGAACATCAGCCACCGCGCTCCCCGAAAAAATATAGCCGAGGCTATCTGGATATAGGGCAATAGGTTGCTCCTGCCAATGGACCATGTCCTTGCTGGTGGCGTGGCCCCAGTGCATAGGCCCCCAGACCGTTCCGTCCGGATAGTATTGATAAAACAGATGGTAGGTTCCTTTGTAAAATACCATCCCATTCGGATCATTGATCCAATGCGCTTTGGGCGAAAAATGGAACTGCGGGCGGTAAGGTTCCGGCGATGTACCTGGATTCGTTTGCGCCTGCAAACAATTGATCAAGAAGAGCAGGACAATCGCCAGAAGAGCTATATGTTTCATAACTAACAAATGGATGATGGCTGGTCAAGTATGTGGGGAGCCGCCCATTACGGCGTGCCTCCCCATGCATAACCTCAATTACCAACCTAATGTGAAATCCTATTTTAAGTAACGAATCTAGAAGGGTTAAAAACCAATATTCTGCTTATAGAGCCCTTTGGTAAAGTTGATTTCCCGCTGTGGAATCGGCAGATACTCATCGCGCCCCGCCGTGAATTTAGCACCACTCAGATGAGATCGTCTGGTTTTCTCTACGGCTAGATATGCATTCAGCGTCTCGGCAGCCATACCCCAGCGAACCAGGTCGAAGAAGCGAGGACTTTCCGTCGCAAACTCCAGGCGACGCTCCCATTGCAAAGCTCGTCGGGCGTATGCCTGTGTCCAGTTCGCAGCACTGTAGGGCTTAATCAGATATTTCGACGGGTCCGTTCCATCGGCTTTTTTGGTGCGACCTGTGCTGTTGGCAGCCCTGGCCCGAATCTGATTGATCAGGGGTAGAGCCTGCGCCTGCTGACCCAGTTCGATATACGCTTCGGCCTGAAAAAGCAGCACATCCGCATATCGGATAATATCGATATTCTTCGATACACCCATAAAAGGCCCCTGCTTTTTGTAGGACGAGCTAGTGGCCAGTTGCTGCGATTTCATCGCCTGAAAGAAACCGTATACGCCAGGGTCACGCACCCAACTGTTGCTGAACGGCAATGAGGCATTGTATTTATACGGATGCCCGTCAATGCCGATGGTATGGTCAACGCGCGGATCGACAGTTGCCGTTTTGAAGTCAATGATGCCGTCGTTAAAGGTATCGAATTTAGGCAGGCCATTAGCGTCGGTTCCGAAGGCATTTGCCAGATTCTGGCTGGGCTGATGAAACCCGCAGCAACCATATTGCGGAGCACCGTGCGGGTAGTTCAGGCCATCCTCGAAATTGAGTCGTCCTAGTGTCGTACCATCATTGATGGAGTACTGAACGGCAAAAACAGATTCAACATTATTGTCATACTCCGGCAAAAAGTTTTCTGCAAAATCAGGCTGTAAACTGTATTTGCCTGAGCTGATGACCAACTGAGTCAGATTGACCACTTGCTGCAACTTCTCTTTATTAATGTTGATCACTTTGTTATTGTCGTCCTGTTCATACGCCTGATAGAGTCGTAGTTTGGCCAGATAGGCAGCCGCCGACAGCTTATTGGCCCGGCCCACCTGCGTCTGCGAAACCGGCAGATTATCAACCGCAAACTGAAAATCGGTCGCAATCTTATCCCATAGCTGATCGTTCGTCAATGCCCGGTTCGACGTAGCCAGAATCTGGTCGTTCGATAGGGTTTCGTCAACGTAAGGCACGTACTTGAACAGCATTTTCAGCATGAAATGCGCATGTCCCCGCAGGAAACGCAACTCAGCCTGACGTGTTTTTTTCAACGGGAAACTCGTTTCCGACAGGTCATTGATTGACCGGAGCGCCACGTTGGCCCGCGAGATTGCCTTGTAGTAGTTTTCCCAGGTGTAAGGGTGATAAAAACCACCGCCCTGCTGAGGCTGCGTCAGATTATGCTGCTCGTAAAAGTTAATGTCTTCCAGATCGGCTACGCCACCACCACCTTTGTAGGCATCGTCGGAGCGAACACTCCCATACACCCACATGCTGGCGATAGGACCAATCATTTCACCATTGCCCAGCGAGGCATAGGCGGCCGTGACCAACGCATCGGCATTCTCAGGGATTTTTACATTATCCGACGAAAGGGTCCCCTGAGGTTGATAGTCCAGATATTCTTTGCAGGAAGCAAACAGGGTGCCTCCCGCAATCAGAAGAAATGAAACCAGAAATTTATTTTTCATGATCGTAAACGTCTTTTAGCGAATTTCCAGTGACGAATGAGTTAGAAGGAAAGGTTTAAACCGAACGTAATCGTGCGGG
Source organism: Spirosoma panaciterrae DSM 21099 (assembly GCF_000374025.1). Classification (GTDB taxonomy): domain Bacteria; phylum Bacteroidota; class Bacteroidia; order Cytophagales; family Spirosomataceae; genus Spirosoma; species Spirosoma panaciterrae. The sequence goes on from NZ_KB893183.1 coordinate 67,967, forward strand.
GTACGGGAACGGTGTTGACATCGGTGCGCTCAGGATCTGGACCTTCGAAGCTCTTGCTCTTGAACCAGATGACGTTCTCAGCCATTGCGTACAGACGCAGGCTCGTCAGACCAATTTTGTCCATCATAGCCCGTGGCAAGGTATACCCCAACTGGACATTACGAATCTTGAAATAAGACGTATTGACGTTGAAATAATCCGACGACCGGGTTTCGTTGTTTCCATCGGCCAGTGTCAGAGCCGGAATCCGGGAGGACGTGTTCTGCGGGGTCCAGGCATTGAATACGCCCGGTCCGATGTTGTCGCGACCCCGAATGAAATTGTTATAAAACGTGTAGGGGTCGAATCCAGTCCGACTGGCAACGCCTGAACCAAAAATCGAGAAGTCGAAATTTTTGTACCCCAGTTCAACCCGGAGACCGTATTCCAGACCCGGCAACGTGGTGCCAAAAAACTCCTGGTCCAGCGCGTCGATTTTACCATCGCCGTTCAAATCCCGATACCGAATTCGTCCCGGAGCGGCTCCCACCTGGGTAGCATGCTTGTTGACTTCTTCCTGATTCTGGAAGATACCATCCGTCCGGTAGCCAAACAGATCGAACTGCGAGTGACCCAGAATGGTCGTTACGGCGTTGCCCGCAAAAGCCGACCGGACTTCTTCGGGGAGAACCGTTATTTTATCCCGGAAGCGGGCGAAATTGGCCGATACATTGTACGTAAAGTTGCCTTTGGGTTTCCCGTAGTAGGTTAACAGCAGTTCAAATCCTTTATTCGTTTTGGTAGCACCGTTCACGAATTTGAGTTGCCCTTCGCCCACAGCCGACGCTACGGGAGGCTTGATAAGAATATCTTTGGTTTCGCGGGTGAAATAATCGAACGAGCCAACCAGACTCCCGTTCAAAAATCCAAAGTCCAGCCCTACGTTTATTTCATCAGTAGTTTCCCATTTGAGCGCCGTGTTTTCGCCCTGCGTCTGTACAAATCCAGACGGTAGGGTTCCGCTGTTCGATCCATTCAGGTCATAAGCCGTACCAACATTCCAGTATTGATCGAAAAAGCCGTCATGTCCGTTGGGAACCTGCGACGCCAGTGTACCATACCGGGGTTCAAACAGACCAAAACGAGCCAAATCGCCAATATCCTGATTCCCGATTCGGCCAACGCCAGCCCGAAGTTTCAGGTTAGAAATCAGCTTGACATCCCGCATGAACGCTTCTTTATCGATGCGCCAGCCAACCGAAGCCGCCGGGAAAAAGCCATACCGATTATCCTCCCCGAAGCGTGACGAACCATCCCTACGCAGGGTCAACGCAGCCAGATACCGGTCGCCGAAGCCATAGTCGATCCGGGCAAACTGCGACAGCAACCGACTTCCGGTCGATGAACCCGTACTACTGGCATTGCCCGAAGCCGCACTCAGCACGAAGAAATCTTCGGTTTGCACCGCAAAATTTTCCCGGTAGGAGTTCACATTATCCAGATTATCCTTGATGGCTTCGACACCCGCCAGCACATTGAACCGATGAGCCCCCAGGTCAAAATTATAGCGCAGGGTGTTGGTCCAGGTCAGGCTCAGGAATTTATTCGTGTTGAGGGTGAGGCTGTTGAGCGTACGGGCAATAAAACCGTTTTTGAAGGACTGCTCAATGTTTTTGTTCGCGTAATCGGCATTGTCCATCCCTAACGATGAGCGGAAAACCAGTCCGCGAATTGGCTCAATCTCGGTGAAGATATTCCCGAAAACGAATGTGCGGTTGATCTTATCCCACCGGTTGATGTACTGCATAAATACCGGGTTGTTCCGATCCGAATAACCCGACCCGATGGGACCGGCATACTCACCGGTTTTGGTGTAAACCGGAATAGTTGGGGCTAGGGTAACGGCCAATCCTGGCGTAGGGGCTCCACCCAGATCGGTCGTCACGGGCGTTTCGCGGGAAGAGGTCATCTGCACATTCGCCCCGAATTTGAATCGTCCGTCGAACAGGCTGGTGGCGGCATTGATACGTCCCGTGAGCCGTCGATAATCGGTGTATTGCACCATCCCCGAGTTGTTGAGGTAACTCAGGTTAATCAGTAACGATGATGCTTTAGTCCCTCCCGAAATGGTCAGGTCATTATTGGTGACGTAGCCGGTTTTATAAAGTTCTTTCTGCCAGTCGGTATCGCCTGCCGGTACGTTCTGATCACCACCCACATACGGCTGTACCGTTACTTTGTTAAGCTGTGGGTTTTTGAAATCCTTGTTCCAGTCGAAGGCGTAGATTTCGCCGTAGGCCGATGCCGGATCGACGCCATCATTGACCGATGCCTGCCAGAGCGCCCGGCCTCGGTCAACCGCGTTCAACATCTTGAAACGCTCCGATTTTTCGGACTGTGCCGAAATACTGGTGTTGAACTGAACATTCAGTTTCCCATTCGTATTGGCTCCGTTTTTGGTGGTTACAATGATGACCCCATTCGATGCCCTTGAGCCGTAAATAGAAGCCGACGACGCATCTTTCAGCACCTGAATGGACTGGATAGCGGTTGAGTTCAGGCTCTGGAACACAAAGGGACGCTTGGTTGGCACACCGTCGATAATGTAGAGTGGATCATTATTGCCGAGCGTATTGGCTCCCCGAATCAGGACGCGGCTGGCTTCGCCGGAAGGCGTTCCTGACTTCTCGATATACAATCCGGGGACGCGGCCCTGTAAAGCCTGCATGGGGTTACCGGAACTGGTATTTTTCGTGGCCGCGACTTCCACAACAGCTACCGCGCCGGTCAGGTCCTGCTTGCGTGCGGTTGTATACCCCAGCACAACCACCTCGGCTAACTGCCCACCTTCGCTTAGTAAAACCTTGACGTTGTTACTAGTGCTGATCGATACCTCCTGGGTTGCGTAGCCAATAAACGATACGGTGATACCCGTGGCACTTTGCGGTACGGAAATCGAGAATTTTCCGGTAGCATCGGATACCGTACCCGTTGTGGTACCAGGAACGATGATACTGGCACCGGGTAGCGGTTCCTTGTTCTTGGCGTCGAAAACGCCCCCCGTAATGGTTCGTTGCTGGGCCTGTACTAACGTTACTGTAAGGAGCAGGACGACCAGCGAAAACAGGTAATTTTTAAACTGCCTCATAAGGAATAAGTGGTTATAGGGATACGTATTTATTTGTTTGAAAAAAGAAAGGGTATTGTCGGCTTATTCCGCAGGAAGGTATTGGTGATCGTTGCTTCCGTGAATGCGGGCGTGGCCCCCTGCTGCATAGCGACATACGCGCCGGTAGCACAGGCAAACGCCAGCGCCTTTGGAGCGGGTTCGCCCTGCAAGGTTTTGTAGAGGAAAGCAGCCAGAAAGGCATCGCCACTGCCAATGGTGTCTTCAACCTCAACCGGAAAACCTTCCTGTCGAACAAACCCTGTAGCGTCCAGCAAGGCAGCGCCTTTTTCGCCCAGGGTTACACAGAGTGTTTTCAGGTTGTAGCGTTCATATAAGCCCTGCATAGCCTCTTTCAGGTCGGTATTTCCGTTGCCGTACCAGCCCGAGAGTTCAATGAGTTCATGTTCATTGAGCTTGGCGATGTCGGCTTGGTGTAATAGGTTCTCTACAGTGGGAGAATCATAATGGGGAGCGCGTAGGTTTACGTCGAATACTTTCAGGTTGGCTATGTCGAGCAGAACCAGCAGCGTTTCTTTGGTCATCGGGCTACGAGCGGCCAGACTACCATACACAAATACATCGCTTTTCTGAACAGCATCGATCAGGTTGGGTTCGAGGTGGATGTAGTCCCAGGCAACGGGCTGGACAATCTTGTAGGTCACCTCATTCGTATCGGAAATATTCGCTTTCGCCACGCCCGTCAAGTGCGTCTGCCCAATCTGAATCAGGTCCAGCGGCAGGTGCTTCTGATCAATAAACTGGAGCAGTTCGTGACCTAGCTCATCGCTCCCTACCCGGCTAATCATCTGCGCCTTCAGGCCAAAGTTGCGTAGGTCGGCGGCTACATTCATGGGAGCTCCACCGGGTTGTTTGCTGGTAGGCAGTACGTCCCAGAGAACTTCGCCGAAACAGGTTATGGTTGGTGTCATGGTCTGAGAAAGGTTAGTGAGCAAAAACAGTCCGTTCAATTTTTTCCAGGCTGGTGCCTTTGGTTTCAGGCATTAACCGCCAGACAAACAGGAGTTGCAGGACCATCATGAGGGCGAAGAAGAGAAAGGTGTTGCCTCCACCCACGTGCTCAGCCAGATACGGGAAGGTGAAGGTGATAATAGCCGCCATGAACCAGTGCGTAAAACTGCCCAGCGCCTGTCCACTGGCCCGTACTTCATTCGGGAAGATTTCAGAAATAAAGACCCAGATTACTGCCCCCTGGGAGAAGCCGAAGAAGGCGATATAGGCAAACAGAAGGAACGGTACAGTGGTCCCAAAATCCTGCACGTAGAAAGCCCGAGCCACCAGACCCAGTGTGATAATGAGTCCTACTGATCCGATTTTCATCAGTGTCCGACGGCCGTAGCGGTCAATCAGATTCATCGAAATCAGGGTGAAAACGAGGTTGATAAGCCCAATACCCGCCGACGAGAGCAGCGACGAGCTTTTGCCCAGACCCGTCATTTCGAAAATGCGGGGGGCGTAGTATATAATGGCGTTGATACCCGACACCTGATTGAAAACGGCAAACAGTACGGCCAACAGGATCGGTTTACTGTACTGCCCTGAGAATAAGCGGGCCGATGTGTCAGTGGGCGAGTGACTCCGCTTAATGGCATTGAAGGTCTGTTCGGCGGTATCGGCGTCAATCATCAGCAGTACCTTACGTGCCTGAGTCTCGTCGCCTTTCTTTAGCAGGAGCCAGCGCGGACTTTCAGGAATTGTCAGAACGGCCAGCAGAAAAAGCAGAGACGGTACCGCCTGAATACCTAACATCCACCGCCAGGGTTCACTCCCGACATCGGCCAGCAGGTAATTGGACAGGTAAGCGATCAGAATCCCAAATACCACGTTGAACTGGAATAAGCCTACCAGCCGCCCACGCGATTTAGCAGGCGAAATCTCCGTAATGTACATGGGAGCCGCTACCGATGAAGCTCCGACGCCCAAACCGCCTAGAAATCTAAAAATCAGAAAGATATGCCAGTTCGGTGACAGCGCCGTTCCTAATGAAGCTGCCAGGTATAAAAGGGCAATCCAGAACAGCGTTTTTTTGCGGCCCAGTTGTTCTGCGGGAATACCACCTGTCATGGAGCCGATGACCGTACCGATGAGGGCAATGGATACCGTTAAGCCATGCTCCCATACATCTAGATGCCATTGGGTTTGAAGTGCCTGCTCAACACCCGAGATAACGGCCGTGTCGAAGCCGAACAGAAAACCACCTAATGCAGCCGTTAAAGACCAGAAGAAAATACGTTGACTTTGACTCATACTTGTTTACATGGACCTGGTTTCGCTGGCAGTCCATGAAACAAACTTAGTCGGCGACTTTAGAGGAGAAGCTTAAGAAATTGTTCAAATACATTAAGAAATTGCACAATGCGCAACACGTTGGTTTGCAGGTAGTTGTGGATTTTCATCTAAGGTCGCCTTAACTTTTGTTACGTCAGGCTCCGGTTTTGATTCATTCGTAAACCTGTGTAATCTGACGAATAACAAGCCACCTCCTTCGTTTAGGCACTGATCTGATTCCGACGGTATTCTGACGGGGTTTTTCCGATATGCTGTTTAAAAAAAGTAGTGAAATAGGTCGGTGAGCTAAAGCCAGTTTCCTGGGCGATTTCGGCTACGTTTTTCGTAGTTTCCAGCAGAAGCTGTTTGGCCTTTTTTAGCCGGATTTCCGATAGAACGTCCATCACATTTTTATCCAATAGCGCTTGCACCTTCCGATACAGCTGCACACGCGACAGGCCCATTTCGCGGCTTAACTTTTCGACGCCAAAGGCAGGATCTCCGATGTGCGTTTCGATCAAGGCGGTCAGTTCGTTTAAAAATTTTCGTTCCTGCCTGTTTTCCGATTGTGGCAAGACATCTGACCCAAACCGTTGTTGCTGCTTTCGCCGATTGGCTAGCGTAGTCCGCAGGGTTTCCAGCAAGAAGGTCGTATCGAATGGTTTGGTGATGTAGACATCCGCTCCGGCGCGTGTTCCCTCGATGCGCTGTTCCATCTGGCGCTTGGCCGTCAGCATAATAACCGGAATGTGCGAGGTTCGCCAGTCGGTTTTGATCCGTTGGGTTAATTGCATACCGTTCATGCCCGGTAGCATAATATCGGTTAAGATAAGGTCTGGAATCGTTTCGAGAATTCGCTCCCAGCCCTGCTCCGCATTGGTTTCAGCGATAATGTCGAACTCTGCCCCCAGGCGATTCATAAGAAATGTGCGCAGGTCGTCATTATCCTCCACGACGACTATTGTGCCGGTATGCCGAGTGGGCTGCAAGGGTAAGGAATCCAGCTCACGGGCGTCTTCCGTTTCGACGAAGGATTGATGTCGACTGGTAGCACTGGAGCGTTCGGATGCCAATAGGTGTTCACTGCCCAACGGCAATGTAATCGTAAACACGGTACCGTGTCCTTTTTCCGAAGTGACACTGATGTCACCCCGATGCAGTTGAATAAATTCCATCGACAGAGCCAGACCGATCCCCTTCGACAGATTATAGGTTGGCATACCACTATAAAACAGGTCGAACGCATGCTCTAGCTCTTGGGGTGTCATGCCCTCTCCATTGTCAATCACTTGAATACGGACCTGCTGGTCAATGGTATCGATCCGAAGGTGAATGATACCGCCTTTGGGGGTATACTTAAAAGCATTCGACATCAGATTAAACAGGACCTTATCCAGTTTTTCGGTATCGAACCAAACCGGAAGCGCGGAAAGAGTCGTAATTAGTTGTAAATCAATTCGTGATTTTTCCGCCTTTCGACCAAAATCCGCGACAATGTCCCGAACGAAACCAATCAGGTCCTGTTCTGACGCGTGTAGCTGTTGTTTACCAGCATCCGTCTTGCGCAGGTCCAGCATCTGATCGACCAGCCGCAATAGCCGATACGCATTTTTCTGAACCAGCGACAGACTACTTCGAAGTTCGTGGGTGCCAACGGCCTTTTTCGCCATCAAGTCCTCCGTCGGAATCAGGATCAGACTGAGCGGGGTATTAAACTCATGCGAGATGTAGGAATAAAACCGTAGTTTTTCTTCAGTGGCGACCCTGGCTTGTTGTGAAATAACCTCAATTTGATTTTTTTGTGCCCTGATTTCTTCGTTTTGTTTTTCCAGCAGTTCATTCTGTCTGGCCAGTTTCAAATAGGCCACCTGTTTGGTCCGAAACAGATATAAAGCCCAGGTACCTAACAACAGAACGATCAGTAAGCTGACTAATGTGAGGTAGAGGGTGTTTTTCTGCGACGCATAGGTCCGGGTCAGCGTTTCGATATTCTGATTTTGCTTCTCAATATCGGCCTGCTGTTCAATTACTTTCTGATTCTGTAGTTTCATAATCCCCACATTCGACGAATCAATGAGGGTGATTGGTAACCGGTTTTCGCGCTGAAAGGACTGTTTTTTCAAAATCGCAACGGCTGTTCGGATAGCTTCCTTACCACCGGTTGGGTACAATACCGTTGCCGTAAGCATACCGCGATCAACCAGGTCGATGCCTTCATTTTTGCCAGGCAATCCATCGACACCAATGATTTGTATCCGTCGGTCTACGCCCAGGCGTCGGCATACGTCATAGGCTTTTAGCGCTGTGCGGTCGTTCTGGGCAAAAATGAGCTGTATATCAGGATTCGACTTGATAAGCCCCGTTAACTCGTTTGTAAAGGAACGCTTATCCCAGTCGCCATCTAGTTTTTTCACTAACTGTAAAGCCGGATGTGCGTTCAGGATTTCCGCAAAACCACGTTGCCGATCAATATCAGCTGAGGAGCCTGGCGATTCGCCAATCTCCACCAATTTCCCCCTGCCTTTCAGTAAGGAGTTTGCATACTGACCCGCTGTTCGGCCTACCTCAACATTGTCGGCGCCAACATAAGCCGTATACTGGTCGGACGCCGTCCGTCGGTCAACAATAATAACCGGAATGCCTAATTGGTAAGCTCGTTCAGCAATTGGGGTAACTGGTTGAGCAGCGTTGGGGGAAATAATTAACAGATCAACCTGTTGATCAATCAATTCCTGAATTTGTTTAACCTGTTTGTCACTCTGTCCTTCCGCATCTTTAACGACAAATTCGATTTCCGGATTAAATGCCAGTTCCTGCTTCATGCTGACCAGCATCGACTTGCGCCAGTTATCGGCCAGCGTCCGCTGGGAAAAACCAATGCGATACGTTTTATCTGGCGAGGACTGACAGCCACTAAAAAGTAGAAATATCGCCCACCATAAGCAACCAGCGATTACCTTATCTAACGGAAACCGTTTGCACGGCGAAAAGGCTGAAATGAGTTTGAGCGAACAGTTCATTAAAAAGTACTATGGTATAGATCAAAGATAATCTATCCTTTATTAAATAAATAAGTGGGGCAAATAAATGATAAATAGGAACCAGCGAATTAACTAATGGAATTCCGTTTTATAGTCGGCTTTATAGCGCTTCATTTTGCCAATCCATCAGCCAACTAGTATGCCTATCGCCTGGCCGGATTTGACAAAGACTGGATCAATACAACCTATACCAATCGAACGGCTACGTATACCAACCTGAATTCGGGAACCTATCAGTTTGTCGTCAAAGTGGCCAACAACGCCGGACAGTGGAGTTCCCAACTAGCCCAACTGACCATCACTATATTGCCTCCTCCCTGAAGAACCGGTTGGGCGATTGGCTTGTATATTCTGCTGTTCAAGTTTATTCGCTACGTGCTAAGCCAGAGCTGCAAACGGCAGTAACTGCTCAATGACCAGCAGGAAAGGGATCACCTTCAGAAACTGGAGCAGGCAAAACTTCATTTTTTCACCGATGCCTCTCACGAATTTCGGACGCCACTTTCCCTGATCGTCGGTCCGATTGAAGAGTTAAGAAATGAGCAGGAGCTACCGCTTCCGGTGAGGGTAATAGTAGTCCGTTTCCTTTAGGAGTTCTCAATTCTCTTCAAACGCTCCCAACTGAGACGAGGGGTATCAATAATTGGGGCCATTTTCGACCGGTCTGCTGACGTAGTGAAAAGAGCCTTTTAAGCGCTTTAAACTCGCTAAAAAATATACGACCCAGTTCTCTCTGCACAATGGTTGGCCGCTTTTCCTTTTTCGATTTTGTCTCTAACTATTTAGGGCGATAAGACAGCCATCCTATCAATTGACAAGCTCGACGTTATTAAAAGCCAGTTATTTTGCCCGGGCTACGTACCAAGATTACCGTAAACCTGTGAATAGGGGTAGCACATGAAGCGGAGAAGTCAACTTTCATTCGCTTGCCATTCGATGAACGTTCAGGCCATTGTCGTTAAGTTTTACGTAATCCGACGGCCTGATGCCAATTAGTTTATAAAACGTAGTACTGAACGTCGGCACACTATTATAACCGACCAGCGCGGCTATCTCCTTTACCGATGTATGATTATCCAGCAGCAATTCCAAAGCAAGCAGCATACGCTGAATAGTCAGGTATTGAATAAAAGACAGGCCCAAATCCTGACGAAAAAGCCTGGATAAACTACGCTCACTAAAGCCGAAACGGCGTGCAAGATCAGGAAACGTAAGAGGCTCCTGTAAATTATTGCCCATATAGTCAATGATGTCACTCAGCCGTTTATCCTTGGCATAGGGCAGTGCGAGCGGCAGATTATAACTACTGATTTCGGGTAAAACAGCTTTGATTGCCCTAGCAAACAGGCTCCAGTTCCCATTCGTTTGATCTACATCGCCACTCCACCTGTTACTGAAAATGATCATCTGAAAAAGCAGATCATTGACGGGATAAATACCGGCTTCAAAATAAAAAGCCGGATCGTCCTCCTCTAAAGGAAAATAGAGATTGCGCATGATAACTTCCGGCGAACTGGCATGGATGCTATGCGCTATACCTGGCGGAATCCACATGTAATGCCTGGCAGGTAGAAAAAAGGTTTTACCTGGTATCGCCACGTGTACAATACCCCCTTCCGTATATAAAAACTGGGCTTTCCGGTGCGTATGGGGCGGAATGTCGTTTTCTCCCATCCGCTCGTGCATACAATAAACGGTATCGGCGTACTTATCTACTTCGGTAAGGTAATAGGGAGCAGGAGGAACCACTGGCGCAAATTGATAAATGTTTGACCTTATTCGATATTCAGACCATTTACAAAGATCAGACCTTTGTCATGGTTTTGCAAATACACAAATCATCCAATTTTAATGGAGCCTGAAAGATTAAAAAACTATTTTACCATAAATAAAGTACAAAAATTAGCAGTGATGCGATTGCCTGTTCACAGCGCCGATATCGGTTATGTTCCTTCCCGTCATTTCGTCTTTTGTCTGGTATCGACCTATCTGGTTTGCTTCACGCTGAAATGCGCCCAGGCGCAGCCGCCGAAGGTGAACCGGTTGTCGCTCCAGCAAGCTCTGGCCCTATCCGTAACGGCTAACAAGACGATTGAAAAAGCGCGCATTGAAACGGATATCGCCGAGGAAGATGTCCGGGAAAAGCAGGAATTGAAACTGCCTGAAATCGACTTCCATAGCGCATACGCACAGATTACGAACCTGACTGAGTTTCGCCACGGGCTTGGCGATAAAGTGATTACGCATACCATTCCGGTTATTGCCGATGTCACAACCGCCACCAAGATGCCCTTGTATAGTGGTGGGCGCATCAAACACACGATTCTTAGAGCAGAACAGGCACAGGAAGTAGCCGGAATGAACCTGGGAAAAACCATCAATGACGTCCGAATCGACGTAATCGGGATTTTCTTACGCATTTATAAAATGATGGAACTCCAGAAGCTGATTCTGGAAAACATAAACGAAGAACAGGATCGCCTGAAGGAAGTGAAAGCGTTCAAAGCACACGGTACGGTTACTAAAAATGAGGTGCTTCGTGCGGAGTTGCAACTGTCCGACATGCAGCTGACGCTGATGACCAATAAGAGAAATATTGCCATCGGAGCCCACGATCTGCAAACGATCCTGCAACTGGATGAAAACGAAGCCCTTGAAATAGACACAACTGGTCTCCTCGCTACTCCGCTCAACGTGTTGAGTCAGGAAGCGTATGCTCAGGCATCCCTGAAAAAAGAGGAAATCCGCATGGCGCAACAGGAGGAAGCCATTCGGCAGACTGAACGGAAGATCGTCAAAGGGAATTACTACCCCACCATCAATTTATTTGCGGCTTACGCCTTCAACTACCCCAACTACATGTTTTTCCCGCCCGACCCATACCTGTACACGCTGGGCAGGGTCGGGATTGAAGCAACGTTCAACATCTCCAGCCTGTATAAAAATAAAACCCGGATGCACCTGGCCGACAAGCGGATACAGCAACAGCAGGTCCAGACAGAAATAGTTAAAAATGCAGTTTCGGATGACGTTTTCAGGAAGTACATGCAACTGGAAGACATCCGGGACAAAATAGCCGTCACCGAAAAAGCCTCGTCTCAGGCAAGCGAAAATTACCGGATTGTCCGGGTAAAATACCTGAACCAACTGGCCCTGATCACCGAGATGATCGACGCCGACAATGCGCTGCTGCAAGCCAGGTTCAACGCGGTTTCCGCCCGGATCGACGCCGTGATGAAGCTATACGAACTGAACCATGCTTCGGGCCTACTATAAATCATTCTGGGAAACCAATCAGCCATTACCATGAGCGTACAAAAGACAACTGCCCAGCACGGCACTTTCCATAATCTGGTTACCATTTTTGCCACTCTGATCGCCCTGGGTGGTCTAGTCCTGGGCATCTGGTTTTTTATTTTTCATAGTACCCACGAAGAAACGAACGATGCTCAGGTCGAGCAATACGTTACCCCCATTCTGACCCGGATAACCGGCTATATCAAGGAAGTACGGTATACAGAAAACCAATTTGTACACAAAGGCGATACGCTTGTTGTGATCGACAACCGGGAATACAAAACCCATCTGGACATGGCAGCCGCCGACATCGAAAGCGCCAGACGAACTGTAACCGTGACCCGAAAAAATGTGAATACCGTTAACAGCAACATCGCCATAAAGCAGGCGCAACTGGAAGCGGCCCGGACACAGGTATGGAAAACCCAGCAAGAATATAACCGATACGTTGCGCTACTGAAGGAAGAAGCCGCCACCGAGCAGCAGGTAGAGCAGATGAAAGCCAACTATGAAGCCGCCAAAGCCCAGGAACAGGAAATCCAGAACGCCATCCATGCCACCGAAGTCAGTACATCGGAAGCACTGGCCAAAGTACCAACGGCGCAATCCATGATTCAACTGAAACAGGCAGCGGTCGATAATGCCCAGCTCTTTTTGTCCTATACCGTACTTGTGGCTCCTTACGACGGCTGGGTGGGCAAAAAAACAATCCAGCCTGGGCAACTGGTCAAAGAAGGGCAGACGCTGCTTTCGATAGTGAGTAAGGAAAAATGGATCACGGCTAATTTCAAGGAAACACAGATCGGCGACATCGTTGTTGGGCAACCCGTAACGTTTAAAGCCGATGCGTTTGGCGACCGGGTGTTTACGGGTATTGTCGATTCATTTTCCCCGGCAAGCGGAGCGCGGTTTTCGCTTTTGCCGCCCGACAATGCCACTGGAAATTTTGTAAAAATCGAGCAGCGCATCCCGGTTCGGATTCGGCTGACGGATAACGAACCGCTGGTTGCCTATTTAAGAGCGGGGATGAACGTTACGGTCATCACAGAGCATAAACGCTAATCGAATGAACAACCACAGCGTATTCAAGCCCTGGGTACCCGACTGGCTCATTAAGGCTACTCTCATCATCTGCATGCTTCATTCGATGGTGTTGCTGGGGCTTTACACGTCCAACGTTACCTACTCGGCCAGCTTTCTGGATGTGGAAGCAGAAGACCTTCAGTACGCCATGAGCATCACCTACGGGACATTCCTGGCAACGATCATGATTGAAAGTCGGATTTTCAAGTATTTTCCGACACGGACTTATTTTGTTGCCATTTATCTGGGTGCAGCGTTCACGTTCATTGCCTCTGCTTACACGCATGATTTTATTCCCTTCATCATACTCCGGGTAATCGAAGGGGTGCTGATGGCCTTACCCTGGATTCCCCTCAGAACACTGCTCCTGTCGAGATTTACGTCCAGAAATGCGACGATCATCGTCTTTTCCTGCTCTTACGGGATGCTGCTCATGGCTTCACCGTTCATCATGAACATTGCGGTGTGGCTACTGGAAAACTACGACTGGACCTATATGACCTACGGTTCCGCCTTTTTTCAGTTCCTGTGTGCAACACTGGTCTTGCTTACGTTCAACGGGCATTGGGTCCATCGAAAAACGCCTTTGTACCAGATCGACTGGGCTAGTTTTGTACTGGTTCATGCGGCTATTCTGTCCGGGGCATTCGTGCTGGTCTACGGAGAGAAAAAATACTGGTTCGAGTCTACCCAAATCGTACTGGCGATGATCTGCTTTTGTACAACAGGTTTCTTCTTTATGATACGGCAGTTGCTGGTGAAGCGCCCTTGCTTCGACATGCATGTGTTCAGGTACCCTAATTTACAGACTGGGTTTGTACTTTTTATCCTGTTCTATATTTCCAGATCGACACTCAACATTTGCCATGCTACCATGAGCAAAGTCTGGAACTGGGAACCCATTTTTTTAGCCAATGTGCAGTTTATCAACGTACTGGGAAACGTAATTGGGCTATTTATTGCCGGCGTATTGATGGCAAAGCAAACGGCTACCCGGTATATTTTCATACTGGGATTCAGCTTAATGGCCGTCCATCATTTATGGTTTACGTTTTTGTTCGTACCCGACGTATCACTCTACGACATAACTCCGCCTTATTTGCTACAGGGCGTGGCGGTGGGCATTTTATTTGTGCCGCTAGTGTTGTTTACGGTTTCATCGGTACCAAAGTCAATGGCCCCTTTTTCGGGGACAGCAGGCGTTAGCGGCCGTTTCTGGGGAAATACGCTGGGCTTTTGCCTGATGCAGAATCTACAAGTTTTTTTTCAGCAAAAACACGTCAGTAAATTACAACAGTTTGTCGTGCCCGAAAGCCCCGAAACCCAGGCCCGGCTGGCCCAGTCAGCGCAAAGCTATATGGTCAAGGGGTTTTCATCAGGTGAGGCCGACCGGCTTGCCCTGCAACAGGTTTTCAAGGCGGTGTCCCGGCAGGCACTCCTTTTGTCGAATATGGAGATTTTTACGTTTGTGGGCTACGGCCTGCTCATGGTTGTCCTATTGATTGCGGTTAACCAGCATTTAAAACAAACGTTCGATATTCTAAAAAATCGGATGTGGGGAACGTAAGGGGTAGGGAAACTGAACGTGAATTATTCGGAGTGACACCGTTATAGAAATGGGTCTTCTACCTGTTGACGCGCAGGTAAAAGACCCATTTTGATTTATTTAACCGACGCTTTACCTGGATTTACCCTGATCACCCGCAACGCGTCTATCATTGCCTGGTTGACGGTGCCGTTCATATTTTGGTCATACGGTTCGTAGCGTATCGTAACCTGGTTTGCGCCTTTTTCGAGTCTGACCACGATGGCATTACTGTACCCCCAGTCACTCCATTGATCGAGGCCCCGCTGCGGCATTACCAGCGGGCCAGCTGTTTTACCATTGACCAGCAGGTTTCGTATCGCACAGCGGTTATCCGTGTTGATCGGGCCGTTGCCATTGGCGTATCGGACGTCGATGGCATACGTTCCCGTTTCTGAAACCGTGACCGTGAACGAAAGCGATGTGTTTTTATCAGTACTGATCTCGACGAACCCTTTTCCCGAAAAGCCTTTGTAGGTATAGGGGGCTACCTCAGCGACCTGCTCGGCTTCGATTCGGTGGGTCAGGGCAGGTTCTCCCACGCTGAGGGGTTCCGACGCAAAGGACTCCAGCCCCTGACTATCGATGGCAATAACCTGGTATTCTGCGTAATCGCCGACAGGTACGGCAAGTTTGGTTTGCCTGGTCTGAAGAAGCTGACGCCCGTTTTTGAGTACCCGATAATTGACAGCCCCGTTGACGGGCTTCCAGCTCAGTGTATTCCGTTGGTACGAAACATCCGGTGTTGCCGGACTAAATACCACGGCGACCCGATGAACGGAGGACGGAGCGGCTGGTTTGTTGGCCAGCTTAATCTGTATCTTGTGATTGCCCTTTAAGGTAGCCGGTACGTAGGGTTTGGTAGCTTTTCCGTCCAACAGGAACGATTCGATCTGGTTGCCGAAACCATCCATCTCTACGTCCAGTACGGCATCCCGATAGTGAAAATTGGTTAAGCTACGTTTACCCTGCAACGCCTGGGGTACAAACGGAGCAAACAGGATGCCGTCGGTTTGAAGGTGTATGCCAAATAGAACATGGTGTACCACACTGATATTTCCCGACAGACTCCAGAGCATGTTGCTGGAATTGATCTGCGTACTGGCAAAATCGCCGTTCTGGGCCACAAAATTCTCCTTGTTAGTCAGAAAGAGAGCTGCTGGCCGATAAATCGACGCGATGCTTTCCAGGACTGACGCTTCGTTGCCGACCTTGGCAGAAGCCCACAGCCAGTAGGTTTGCACAAACGGCCAAATTCCATTGTTGTGATAAGGGGGAATGGATGGAATTTGAGGATAGATACAGGGAATGCCATAAGGCGTAGTCGGCGTTCGGGACACGATCTGAGCCTGCTGGCGGGTATCGGCAATGCCAAACAAAACGCACAGGGCTTCCCCCAATGCTTCGGATCGTGGGGAGAGCGATTTGAAGAGTCTTCCGTAGCGATATTGCCCGTAGTACCCTTTCTCAGGCATCCAGAAATACTGGTTGATAGCTTCCTTCAGTTTCTGGGCGAACCGGGTGTACTGAGCGGCTACCGAAGCATCACCCAGCAACGTAGCCATTTGGGCCAGTACCTGGTTGGCCTGGTAGAATACGGCATTCGTACCCAGATTTTCGGACTCGTAAATATCGACCGGTTGCATCCAGAGCGGGTAGGTTTGTTCGCGCCAATCCAAAAACGAAGATTCGCCCCGCATCAGCCCCGTTTTCGGGTCAAGCGCGATGAGCCGGTCATCGGCCATTGTGTTGTTCGCAATCTCATAAGCCTGCGCCAGCCACGCCTTATCGCCAGTCACCTTGTACACCTCAAAAGCCGCGATGACCCAAATGATACGGTCCGTCGAGCAGGGATAGGAACCGCCCGTTCCCGTATCCTGAATGATCCGTTTGTTCTTGTTTACTTTACGTAGCAGACTGTACATCGCAACTTTTGGCTGCATGTGGGCCATTGACAGGATAATGCTATAGCTGATATCGCGCGTCCAGACACCGGCCCACTCCTTGCCCGTCCGGAACGTACTGTCGGCTTCAATGGCCCGCTGCATTTCCTCCAGGCTTAAATTATAAAGAGCATCAGCAATGAGGAAAGGCGACTGAACGCGGGGGGCCGCCGATAGGTCCCGCGAAAGTTTCCAGGAAGAAGCTGTTTGTTTCTCATCCTGTTGCCGATTCATGTTCAGCGTTAGCTCGTAAATACCGTCACCATCTTTATCGACCAGTTCGGATGTCCTGGCGTATTTGGTGGACAGGTTATCGAAATCCCAGCTCAGTGGCGCGGTCCCGCCCGCTACGTAAACTCCTTTAAAGTCAGACTGGTAAATCTTATCGCCGTTGTAAGTCGTGTAATATCCCTGCGTTTTCAACTGGTGAAGTACCTGCCGCATATCCAGCCGAAAGGTAAGCGTCGTTCCTGGCTTCAGATACGTATTGGCTGGTATCGGAGTGGGGTCAACGAACTGCTTGCCAAACGACAGGATGGGCGTCTCGCAGCTACCCGCGCTGCCAAGACACACAAAACTGTGATCGACCCCAGATTTCATCTCATTGTCTTTGCCATTAATGCTGAATTTGAACGTAACACGGGGACTTACAAACTCATTGGCCGAGCTTTTGTAGTCAGACTTAATTTCAGTGGCCGAGCGGGCCTGTGCCGTAAATTCACCCTGCTGCACTCGGTCAGGATAGAGCGTGTACTGGCTTGACTGGTAAATCGGCCTGGTGGGTACTTGCTGTCCAGAAGCTGGGCACAGACTCAGCGCGCAGAGGCTCAGGTTAAGACCGATGAGAGACTTGTTCATAAGAGTGATTAGTAGGTAATGACAACCATGTCCCAGTAGTGAAGCGAAGGAAGTGTGAAGGTCACTCGCTGCCCGGTTTGATGGAATGGAATGGATTGGCTGCGGCCTCCTTGCCAGTCGGGCGAAGCAAACCAGATATGCTTGACCGCTTTTGGCGCGGTAAACACCAAGTCAAGTTTATCGATACGATCAGGTTTCGGCTTTGTGCCTTCCGCGTCTCGCCAGTCCAGCGTTTTTGTATTGGTAAAATTGAGTAAATGCAGGATTTGCTGATTTTTCATTTCTTTCCCCAGTACGGCTAACTGCCCTGCCTGCGATGGCCAGTTGGCCAGAGAAATCTGTGGGTTAGCCGAGAGAAGCGCTGGTTTGTTGAAGGTGCCCCCATCCCGAAGCAGGTTTTGATACGCCACCAGAAAATCATAATACCGAATCAGGCTCGTCTTCAACTCATCGCTCATCGCTAGATTGGCATTCGGAAAGTACTCCTTGCCCAGCATGTGCTCGCCCAACTCCAGGTGGGAACCCCCAAAGGCGAAAATCACCGCATCGGTCAGCAGCACCCCCGCCGGGTTGAAATAACCCGGCTGTTCAGCGGCCTTGTAGTCCATGTAAGCCGCCAGCACCGTGCGCTTGCTGCCATTCCCGAAGGCATCGTTATCCTGAATGATGCGGCCCAGGTCTTCGTAGCGCTCGTTGGGGCTCCAGACTTCGGTGTACAGAAAATCGACGGGCGAGTGGGCAATGCTAGCCTGCTGGCCATACTGATTGACCGCGTTCATGACCAGCCGCTTGTCGGGATGAGCTGCTTTCATACTCTGAATAAACGGACCAAATGAACCCGCTACGTTGAGGGGCTGACCGGAGTAGCTGTATTTAGTGCCCCAGTCCCCTAACTGATCAATATGGAAGCCATCGAAACTATACACCGAATACATATCCGAATTTCGAGCGGCCAGATACTGTTGCCAATTTGTATTGGCTGGGTCCATCAGGTAGATTGGGCTTTTGAGAAAACTCCCGATATCGAGCACCGTTCTTTTCACATGCGATTGATCATCGTACATAGACCACTCTGTCTTCACGCCATCGGCTTCCGCATCCCGCAAGGCTCCGTAAGCCAGGTTATACGAGAGAGCAAACATTGCTTTTTGGTGCGCCCGCTTAATGTAACCGTCTACGGTTGCTTTTGAGGTAGGTCGGTTAGCAATATCGAACCAACTGGTCGCAGGCATAGATACCATACCAGCCAGTGGTTTGTGGTGTTTTTCAGCCCAATCGTAAAACTGAAGACCGTTCATGTGATACCGGGTCAGGGTGGCCATTACTCCATCCATGTCCGCTTCCTGTAACGGGCCGAACTTAGACAAAAACCCATATCGGGGAAATCGGCTCCAATCCGAGGAAACATCGACGGCAACCGTACCATATAGTTTCTCCTGCCCACTTTCCTGGCCGTAAACTTCAACCATGTACCCCGTAAAATCGGTACCTGGCGCTTTCCAGCTCCAGGTGTTTCCCGTAATGGCAGCTTCATCAACTACGCTGGTTAATTGTTTGTAGCGTACTCTGGCCGTAGGGGGCACGTTACCATCTACAGTGAACTGGATCGTTTCCGTCGGTTTATAGACCGCTTTGTCCGTTCTGATATTCAGATAACTCGTTGATATCGTCTGTCCAGGCGTCGTAGTACCCGTATTGTCAATAACTGGCTCTTTACTACAACTCCAGAGTAGTAGCCCCATGACGCCACAAAAGCTCCCTTTCAACCATGTATTGATTTGCATTGTAAAGCAGGATTTAGACTAAACTGGTCAACGAGCTAGCCTGATCCGACTAGCTCGTTGACCAGTTTACGCGGTTATTGTTTGACAATGGAAATCGTCAGTTCCTTGATATTGAGCGATACTTTGTAACTGCCAGCGGTGGATATGACCCATTTGGTATCGGGGTCGCCCGCTCGTAACTGTACGCCGGTTTCAGTCAGGGCAGGATGGTTAACGAGTGGCCGGTAAAATTTTGTCCCCCAGTCGCCAGTTGCCACCGGAATCTTAAACTCACCAGCAGACAGATTTCCGGAGTATGTAAAAAGATTCGGGTTTCCGGGGTCCTGCACCATCGGCGTCGGTTTATCAATATTCCAACCGGCAGGCGTGGCATCGCCTACCATCCACAAGGCGTCGTATAATGCGACAACCGGTGAATACGTTGTTATCGAAAGCGGAACGGCGTTGGAATAAAAAACGGGCACCGAGCCGTCTGGTGTGGCCGTCACCAACCGAAATTCCAGGTCCGTAGCCGCGCCGGGCAGCAACGTACCCAGGAATTTGTTTAGCGCACCCACCGTGAAGGTGTAGCGCGAAGAGTCTTGGCCGATCAACTGGTAAGCCTTGTTTGCAAAATTATTTCCTTTTCGATCCCACTCGATAAAATACGTTACCTTTCCTTCCATATGACTCACGGCGGCTGGCGTCCAGCTAAAACTAACGGCGGGTTTGGCTGCGTTGGCCTGACTCAGCGTCAGTTGAGCCGTTGAAGCGGTCAGGATTGGCGTGGCTGTAACCTGTGGTGCAACTTCGTTCGTAGTGCAGGAAACGGCTTGCAGGGCTACAAGCCCAATCAGGAAGCCAATTATAACCTTAAGGCCATAGCCTGAATTTGACCAATAAAACGTTTTCATAACAATTAGTAACCAGGGTTTTGGGTTAAATTCGGATTGGCGTCGATCTCCTGCTGAGGTATTGGGTAAAGCAGATGCTTGGTAGCCGCGTTACTTTTACCGATAGAATGAAGAAAATCCAACGCATACTGACCGTTGTTGACTCGGATCAGGTCGAACCAGCGGTGGCCTTCAAAAGCCAGCTCCATCCGGCGTTCGTGCAGGATTTTATCACGCAGGGCTGCCTGCGATAAACCCTGTACATTGGGTAGACCCACCCGTTTACGAACCCGGTTGAGCGGCCCGCCACTGTTACTATCCGTTGCCGGGGCCTGCGCTTCCGTGGTCTTACCCAGTTCATTGAGTGCTTCGGCCTGCATCAGGAGTACATCCGAAAAGCGGAGTACTGGGAAATTAGCCGGACTCGTATTGTAGGCTGGCGAAATCGATTTAGGTACTAGGAATTTACGTAAGTTATAGCCCGTCAGGGAGTACGATTTTTTGTAAGCTGCGCCGTCGAAAGTAGGGCCTCCTTCGTAAAAAACGGTCATATCTTTGCGAAGGTCTCCGGCCTCATATGCGTTTACAAATTCCTGCGTTGGCTGGTCCCAGCCGTAGCCTCCTGCCACAAAATCCGCATTTCGGGGACCAGTAAAGGCGCTGATCCAGGAAGCCTGGTTAAAGTCTGATCCAAAAAAATCGTACGTCGTTGCTCCACTATACTGCACCTCGAAAAGGGATTCCGGCGTGTTTTTTTTCTGAGCCGTAAAGTTATCCGCGTAACTGGCGTTCAGGGCGTACCCCATCGAAATTACCTGCTGACACAGATCTGCCGTTTTCTGATAATTTCCCAGCACGAGATATACCTTCGCCAGCAAACCAGTAGCGGCTCCTTTGGAAACCCGACCCAGATCACTAGCCGAATACGTAGTGTGGAGAGGAAGCTGATCAATGGCTTCTGTTAAGTCCTTAATAATTTGTGCATATACATCCGCTTTTGGCGTACGCTTTACTTTCAGGTCATCGCCCACGACCTGGGGAGATAAGATAAGGGGAACGTCGCCAAACAACTGGACCAGAAGGAAATAGTAGTGAGCCCGCAGGAACTTAGCTTCGCCCAGTACCCGGTTTTTCAACGTTTCGTCCATGCTAATAGACGGGACACGTTGCAGAACGATATTGCATTGAAGAATACCCGGTGCGGGTCCCCGGTACAAATCCAGAACACCCGCATTATTGGTGGCTGTCACAAAGTTGGCCTGATCCTGCGTTTCAATCCCATCAGTGCCGCCACCGGCCCCCACCACGCTGTTACCGGCCATAATGTCGGTTGCCCATACGCGTAGGTTATAGAGTTTAGGCCGTTGCAGGGGTTGGTAAGCTGCGTTAACCGCATTTACAGCGTCCGTTGCTGTTTGATAGTAATTAGCGGTATTGACCGAATCCAGGGGTGCTTTTTCGAGAAAGTCTTCTTTACAACTGGTGGCCGCAAGTAGTAGGCTAAGTGCAACCAGATAATTTTTGATCGTCATTATGTTCTGTCTTTAAAATGAGAGATTCAGGCCTGCACTGATGGTTCTGGTCACCGGATAGACGCTGTAGTCAATGCCATTTGAGGGCACTTCCGGGTCGAAACCCGAATAACGGGTGAACGTCAATAAATTCTGACAGGAAGCATAGAGCCGGGCAGAACTGAGCTTAATCCGCTGGGTAAGTGTTTTGGGTATCGTGTAGCCCAGCGTCACATTTTTAATTCGCAGATAGGAGCCGTCTTCAACAAATCGATTTGAAATTCTGGCGTTTTTATTGGGGTCATTAAAAATAGCCCTCGGCATGGTGTTGCTCGTGCCGGGACCCGTCCAGCGGCCCAGTACGGCGGTAGTCTGGTTTTGGGCTACAGCCATGCTTTGCTGGTAAACGTTGTTGGCATTGAAAATGTCGTTACCATAAACCCCCTGGAGGAAAACAGTCAGGTCAAACCCTTTATAGGTGATGTTGTTGGTCAACGCATAGATGAACTTGGGGTTTGGATTGCCAATAATGGCCCGGTCGTTGTCATTGATGATGCCATCGTTATTCAGGTCTTTAAAACGAATATCTCCCGGCGAGGTGCGGTTATATACATCAGCGCCCGGAACCTGGCTGGCGTGAGCTTCAACGTCGTACTGCGTTTGAAAAACACCCTGGGTTACAAAGCCGTAAAACGAATTGATTGGACTGCCAACGGTGTTGGTCGATATGAATCCGTTAAGTCCGATGCTACCGCCATACAGGGGTGTGTTATCGCTAAGAGCGACCAGTTTATTCCGATTGAGCGAGAAATTGGCGTTTGTGGTCCAGACTAGCTTACCAGTTGTGTTCCGAGAAAACACACTCAGCTCGATCCCGTTATTTTTGACCTCACCTGCGTTGATATAGGGAGCCGCCCCTGAATAGCCGGTAGAAATCGGTAACGTTACGGGTACCAGCATTCCTGACGTATTTTTCAAATAGCCATCAACCGTCACCGTAATCCGGTTGTTGAGAAACGTAGCGTCGATACCCACATTGGATTGCTGAACGGTTTCCCAGCGCACGTTTGGATTGGCCGCGTTGAGCGCAATCTGAGCTGGTACAACTTTTCCGTTGAAGTTATACACGGCTGAGGTCAGCACGGAAGCAAAGGAATAGTTGCCAATGTTCTGATTGCCCGTTACGCCATAACCTGCACGAAGTTTCAAGTCATTTAACCAGCGGCTATTTTTTAAAAACGGCTCATCCGACAATCGCCAGGCCACCGATACCGAAGGAAAGGTTCCCCACTTATTGTTAGTTCCAAACCGGGAAGAACCGTCCCGGCGCACTGTTGCAGTAACCAGATAGCGATCCTTGAACGCGTAATTGCCCCGGAGCATGTACGATAAAAGCGCCCATTGAGATCCATTGCCGCTCAAGGCAATCTGGGTTGTTCCATTACTGAGTTGCTGAGTCAGATCACTGGCAAAGTTGCTGATGTTGCCCGCAATGAAATTGAATGAATTCTGTTGTGCACTCGAACCAGCCAGCAGGGTTACATGATGATCGCCCCCAAGCAGTCGGTCGTAGGTTAACAGGTTATCCCAGTTTGTGGTAATGTTTTTATTATATCCTTCGGCCAGATAGGAATTGGGCTGAGGAATGGGCTGGTAATTGTATTTGGGGGACCAGGTTCGGGTATTCCAGAATTGGGCCTGGATACCGCCCGTTGACCGGAATGTAAAGTCACGAAGGAACTTAATTTCGGCGTAAAGCGATCCGAGAATATTATAGCCCATCGTATTGTTTTGAACCAGTGTGGCCTGAGCAATCGGGTTGGTCACGTCGCCCACCCATTGGGGTTGCCCAACCGGCCCCGCATAGCTCCCATCGGCATTGTAGATAGGTAAGGCCGGGTTTGCCGCCATTGCATTCCGCACATCGTAAGAACCGCTGGGCTTTTCATCATGATTCAACGTCAGATTATTGCCGAATTTAAGCCAGCTGAACACTCGGTTGTTGGTGTTGAACTGAATGGCGTACCGTTTGTAGGCCGTGTTGATGATAATACCCTGCTGATTCAGCATACTGCCCGATACGTAGTAGTCAGATTTATCGGTACCGCCCGAATAGGCCAGGCTATAGTTTTGGATAGGCCCCGTTCTGAACAAGGCTTTCAGCCAATCCGTACCGGCTCCAAAGCTAGCGGCATCGCCATAAGCTGGATTGGTAGCCTGGTTATTGTTACGTAGCAGTTCATTGTTGAGCGCCACAAACTGCGAAGCATTCAATAAAGGAACCATCGAGTTTGCCTGTTGAACGCCCGCAAACGTATTGAACGTAAGATGTCCCTGACCCGCAGCCCCTTTTTTCGTGGTGATCAGCACAACGCCATTGGCTCCGCGTGAGCCGTAGATCGCCGAAGCCGAAGCATCCTTCAATACGTCAATGGAAGCAATGTCGTCGGGATTCAGCGTATTTAGTGGTATATCAGTCGGAACACCATCGATTACCAGCAGTGGATCGCTGTTGTTGATGGTTCCTACTCCGCGTACCCGCAGGGTTACGTTACTACCCGGCGCACCCGGAGAAATTACCTGCACACCAGCGGCTTTTCCCTGGATTGCCTGCCCTGCATCGGGAACGGGTTGATTGGCAATGTCCTTGCTGGTGATAGAGGCTACGGAGCCGGTAACATCGCGTTTTTTTTGCGTGCCATACCCCACTACAACCACTTCATTGAGCGATTTGACATCATTCTGTAGTTGAACGTTAAAAACGGTCTGGTTACCTACTGTCAACTCCTGTGCCTGATAGCCGACAAACGAAACGACCAGTATGGCCGACCGATCCGGCACTGCCAGCCGAAACGCGCCACTTACATCCGTTGTTGTGCCCCGGTTGGTTCCTTTTATAGCAATGCTGGCTCCCGGTATCGCGTCTCCCTTTTCGTCAGTTACTTTTCCACTGATGTTGATCTCTTCGGGTTGGGCAATTGACGGTTCGCCCGAAAACTCACCGGAGGAACTTACGGATAGTTCTCTATTGGTGGTAAAGGGAACGGAACCGGGGGTTTCGTTATGGCTAACCTCCTTACTAAGAACAATATAATCGCCCGACACAAGATAGCGAATGTGTAACGGACGGAGTAACTTTTCCAGTACGTCACTTAATCGCTGGTTACGGGCTACCAGGCTCACTTTGTGTTTTCCGACCAGTGAACGGACGTAGGAAAAACGGACGTTTGCTGATTGCTCTAAATTGGTAAGCACCACCCCTAACTCCTGCTGTTCGGCCTGAACAGTTACGGACCGGTTCAGCCAATCCTGCGCTAACCCATCCCGACCATACACAATACTTGTAAGCAGGATAATCAGCATTAGAGGCATACTCGTTTTCATAAGCAGCTCAATTTGTTTGCATTTAGTACTACATTTTTTCATAAATTACCCACGGTTTTTTGCAATTAGAAAACAAAACCCTCCCTGGTTCCTTGATAAAGGAACTATCGTTTGTCAGACCATAGCAGGGAGTTACTTACAAGTCGCCAGGTTGGATCACAATTGCTTGGAACCCTTTGTGATCGGTAGCCTGGCGACTTTTTTTAGGAAGAACAGTTTTTTCGCATCCAGTCAATAGCGGTTAAGGTTACATTGAAAAATTAACTAATTAGTCACATCCTTGTCCGGAAACCAGAATCTGAGTTCCCTGAATCTTGTACGTGGCGCCAATCGTCAGGCAGACAACATCAAGTTTGGTGAAAAACGGTTTGCCATCCAGCGAAACGTTCAGCAGGCAGTTTTTTAACGTAGTCGAATCATAGCGTATGGTAATTCCATACGTTTGTTCCAATTGCGCAAATACCTTAGCCACGGGCGTATCATGATATTGAAAGCTAATGGCCTGATTATCTGATCCAATAATGCCTGGTTCGGGGGAAATGGCTGGCGTTAGCTGATTTTTTTTAGCCTGGAACGTTACCTGCTGATTTGGCGTCAAGACAACCTGTTTAGCCGACTGCTGATTCTTCATCGAGTAAACAGCAACTCGACCGGAACGGACAACGACCGAGCCATTTTCAGGACTTGTTTTTACGCTGAACTGGGTGCCAATAACCCGGGTGACTAGCCCGTTCGCGTAGACTAAAAACGGATGAGACGGATTTTTTGTCACCTCAAAAAAGGCTTCCCCCTTTAAAAACACCTCTCGCGAAGGCGATTTGTTCATCTGGGTAGAATAGCTGACCCGGCTGGTTGGGGTCAGCACAATTCGGCTCCCATCGGGTAAATTGATCCGTTGGTCGGTTGCCTGTGTATTGATAATCTCATTCAGGGCGATGGGCGACTGAGCGGTTAAAGCCGCATAGGTATAGGGATTGTCTGTTTCCAGCGTTTGGTTGACAACCCATCCGATACCAATCAAAAGAAGTAGTGCGGCCGCAATTTGCCATCTGTTCCAGCGGCTGCTTAGCCAGGTAGTCCTCCAATTCTGCTGGGGTGATTTACTGGCCAAGACCCGTTGAATCCCCTGCTCTACGTCCGCTTCGGTAAAATATGCTTGCTGCTGAAAGAACAGTATCCAGGTTCGGGCTTCTTCCAGATCTGGCTTTTTGTCGGGATACTTGTCAAGAAGCTCCCGCCATTGTGATACACTGGCTGGCGCTCCAGACTTGATCCATTGCTGAAAATCGTCATCTGTCAGAAAATCCTCAAGCTTATAATCCTTATATGATTTCATGACAGATCACCATTTAGAGTACATATCTATTAGGATGATCCAGAAAAGGGCAGAACGTAATGAAAAAAACCAAAAAAAATTAAATTATTACCTCTTTCATTGATTATCAGAAGGTTAATTCGCTAGCCAATTAGCAATAAATACATACAACACTAACAGCAGAATTCGCCATTGTTCTCGAAACGATTTTAGAGATTGGGATAACAGATTGCGCACTGCTGGTTGAGAAATATTCATTAACTCGGCAATTTGTTCATGAGACAGGCCTTCAAAATATTTCAGGTGAAGCATTTCCTGTTGCCGTTTGGATAAACGGCTAACCACTTGCTGTAGGCGAAACTCATTTTCCAGCGTGTTCTCCTGTTCGATAAGTTTGGTTTCAATCAGGTTATCGCTCTCGGGTTCCTGGCCCTGCCAATCGTCGGGCAAACCATCGAGATGGGTATTTTTGTGCCAGGATTTAAAAATCTGATTTCGAAGCGTAGCGAACAGATAGAGTTTAATATTGTCGATATCAGGATTTAAAAAGACCCGACGCTCCCAGAGGTTAACAAACAGATCGTGGACAAAATCCTGGGTTGCTTCCCGATCTTTAATAAATCGAATTCCGTATTCAAGTAACGATTTATAGTTGGCATGTAAAAGCTCCTCAAAGGCTTTATCATCCCCTTGTCTAAAATTAGCCCATAAAACTTTATCCTGATCAGCCACAGAACCAGCAAACTAGTTGACCTCTTAGCAAAGCTATCAATATCTTAGACAAAGAAAAATTAATACTCTAATCTTTCTATTGAGGTCCCCTCGAATACTAGGAAGAGGCCCCGTATGCTACTAACTAAAGGTGACAGTCATTTGAAAGTGATCGTCTTACGAAAACGCTCCTAATTGAGACGCAGAACCAGTAGTTGTAAACTGTAAATCTAGTTTGGAATCGATAATTTACGCCCCGGTGCGATAAGAATCCCAGTTAAAGTTAAGTAATAGACTAGCGCAAATTACCGCCTATCAAATTATGTTCGTTCTCTGGCTGAATTAGTCCTTTTACAATGGCTTCGCACTCAACCCGTATGCGTTCAAAATTTAAATCAGCATCGACGTCCGTATAAAAAACGGGTAGCTTACGGTTCGTCCCTTCGGCAAAGGTATAAGTAGGCAGCTTTAACCGAGTATGAAAAACGGGCTCAACCGCTTCGGCTGTAATGCCCACAAATTCGCCGGTTTCCATTCGGTTAACTTCATGAGGTTTAAACAATGCTTTGTCCTGAAGAGAAAAACTTACGCCTTGGCTGTGGGAGCCAGACTTTGAATCTATACCGTTGGGATTACTTCGGTTCTGGCTTTCATTCCGTTGAAGCATTTCCTCTTTCCCAAACAGCTTACTCACATACTCGCCCGTTTCGATATTGGGATTCTTACCAAATAACTGGGTGTTTAAGTTGGATATAATCGCATAAGCTTCTTCCTTCCCGTATGCTTTAATCATTTGACTTATATCCTGTGCCATATAAATAGTAGCTACTTTATTGCTTCTCGCCGTTGCGGGTAGATCGGATAAATTCGGTATGTAGCACTGAGGCCCCTCATCCAGCAGAACCATACTATGTAATTTATCCGGATTATTTAGCTGTTTTAGCGAAGCCGTAATGAGTAAGGAAACAACCGGTGAAAGAGCTTCAATAATATCCTGTTTGGTACCGATGCAAAGCAGCTTGGGGTATTGGGGATCATTCAAGTTGATGTCAAAATCATCGCCCGACAGTACCCAGGCAATTTCCTTGGTATTCATTCGCCCCAGCGCATTTTGTAAGGTACCATATTGACCCGCTAACTGAGGTTCTGCTTTAGTTCGAATGGCTGTACTGACGCTAGCCACAATCGTTTTGGTCTCATAGTTGGTTTCTAATAGACCGATCAACTGATATACATCATGACCCAAGATCATATTGAGTACGTGCGGTAGTGTGCAGTAATTCGGATAATGAATCTTCATATACCAGATGACACCCGCTAAGATGGAGATGGCAGATGTATCCCAAAAGTCTTTTTCCCGAATGGCTTTTCGGTTGAGGGTGCAATAGAATGCAGCCGCAAATTCATAGGCGTACGCCTGGAAGTATAACAGTTCGGGTAGGAGTGGATTAATTCGGTGGCTTCTGGAAAGGTCGACAAAATTGACGATGGCTAGATCGACCTGGCATTCAGAACGGCTATAGTGATTATAAGCATACTCAGTCAGGGAAGGAAACTTAAAATCAAATAACACCCCCGTGTAATTCTTATAGGCAGCCTGAGCGATAATCTGGTGAGCGACCGAGGCCGTTTTACCTGAACCGTTGGAACCAATAATTCCCACGCCCCGCGCCGGATTCGGAATGTTTACCCATGTTCCATTGGCCCCCCGAAAACTGAACGAATCTGGGTTGTCGATCTGCTTTTTATCTGTTGGTATTTTATACTTCGTTTGATCACCTTTTAGGAAATGAGTTAAAAATGGGGTTGAGGGAATCACCAGAAGGAGCCCCACCAGTTCCACGTAATAGCTGTAAGAAAAGAATTCATAGTTAAACAGCAGCAGACAACCCAGTAGAAAACAACCTCCTAAAAGCAGTAAGACAATCCGGCCCACACTGAAAAAACTCTTTTGCTTTTTACGCTCTAGTTCGGCCTGTAAAGAGGTTTCAGGCAGTAAAAAGCAGCAGGCGTACAGGATGATAAACCCTATCCGAAGAACGAAACCCGTTTTAAAAACCTGAAGTAAGACGAAAGGAGTAAATAGGAGCGGGTTATATTGAACCATCCCCTCCAGGCCAAGCAAAGCCAGTAGTAAAAGTGTCAGGCTCCAGACGCCAATTTTAAGTTGATTAATATGCATAACCAGAGGGAAATGTAAACTAGTCTGTAATAAGATCAGCTGAATGGCGCTGTACATAAATAGATTCCTACCGAATTAGTTAATATCACGCCCATAGGATAGTCCTAATTTCCACTGACCATTCTCTTTGACGAAGAGCTGGTTAAATGTCTTGGAAAAGCCATCGCTATAGAATGCTCTTGCACTGACCATCGCTGAATCGACACCTTGATTGTGCTGCGATATCACCTCGACCTTTTTTAATCTTCCAATGCGCGTTTCCCTGGCAAACGTCTGTTCCATAATACCCGGCGTTTTACTGAATTCATGGATAAGCGGTTTAGAACAGTATTTAAAGACAGCCTGATTCAATACCGTTTTATCGCCAAGAAAGTATTTATTAGCCTCCTGGTAAACCGTCAGTAACACCTGCTTTGGCTCCATTGAGGTTGGGCTTAAGGTAGGCAACATGGCTTTATGTTTCTTAGCTGAAACATGTACGATGAGTTCAGCCACCATGACCGAAAACCCCAGTAATGCCAAGGCTATAAACGTAATGAGGGGTAACCTGCTCTTTAGAGTGATTTTATTTTCCATGCATTTGGTGTTTGGGTTGAGTCTTTTTCTAACAAAAAAACAGAATCTAAATACGTCTCATCGGCATAGATGAGCACACCCTTAACTCGTACCCGACTCGAATCTTTTCCGTAGTCAGCCCGGTAAAAGTTGAACTTCCTGTACTGATAATTTTTGGTCAGCAGGGGTGACAGTTGCAGAAGTGAAGGCGTCGCATCGAATACATACCTGGACGCCAGCTCCCATTTTTGCGCATTAATGCAGCTCAGGTAAACTTCACAAATATGCTCAGGTGTATTCGGATTAGACGAGCACCCCATACTCATTAAACTGATGAGCAGAATAGACAGACAGGGTTTCATAACTTAATGGCTGCTAAGGCATACCGTTGGAAACTTCGTTCTCGCGCCCCATCGACATATTTTTGTTCAGCAGTCCGCTGAACCGCTTCAAACATTAATTCGTCGCCCTTCTGACGTAGCTCAGCCGCTTTTACGTAAAGATCGATGGCCCCTTTTTGATTGGCGATCCGTTCACCGGTCGTCATGCGAAGACTGGTTGCGGCCGAAGATGTACCAAAGGCCGCAGCGCCGGTCGATGGATCTTGCGAAAAAGCTCCATAATTCACGCCTGAACTTCCTTGAAAGGAAGCCATCGCCGTTTTAAGAGCATCAGCCTGCGCACGGGCAATCATATTCTGGACCTGGAGTTCCATCATTTTTTGGTCAGGTCCTTTAAACAAATCGCCAATCGCCTGTAGAAGCCCCCCCGTTCCTGTCCCTCCTGATTGAAGTTGTAGCATATTCTGCATCGCACCATCATTCCAGGTATTGTCAAATGAAAAAGGATCATTGAAGACATCGCCATTCGCTAAGGAGCCGGTGCTAAAAAGGCCTTTATTGGCGACCATCAGGGGCGTACCTTTGATGTCACCTTTTACGGCCAGATTCATAGCGAAAGCTTTTTTCTCGATCTCCTCGGCCATTTTATAATAGACGAGCGCCTGCTGGATCTTGCGTTTCTGCATAACGGTCTGTAGGCCATAGGTCCGATTCAGCGTATTCCGCTTTACTTCAAAATATTCCCCCAAATCCGCGACCTCAGCCTGACTTTCGGCGGTTCTACCCGTTTGGATGTAATCGTACAATTTCATGCCATCTGTTTCCTTCAAGTCCTGATTACTTTGAACAATACTGAAAATATAGGCCTGATCCCATAAAAGCGGCTGGATGTATTCATTGTAAGGAACCTTTGAATACCCACCGAAGGTATCCAGTTTGCCAACGTCCGAAAATTTATTGAATCGGGCAGCAATGTTGAGAAAATCGTCTGCTGTCCGTAACAGGTTTTCAATTTCAATCTCTGTTTCAAGCAAGGCACTGGTATTCTGTCGGGTACCATTGTTAATGGTATTCCCTTTTTGTAATTCACCAAGTTGTTTTTTTGCCTTATCAACCAGATTCTTAAGTTCAATTAATCGTTGAATGGCTGTCACGTCGATGGCGATTTGCGCGTTGACGGATCTGGTGATCAACATGCAGAAAGAAAGTACACCTGCTAAAATGATTTTCCGTTTCATGATCTTGATTTCTATTTAGTTGATTTGAAAAAAACCTGGTAGCCATCCTGAATTTCTACCTGTTGTATTGAGCGTTGGCGGCTGCCAGATGTAACGGCGTTGGCAATTCCACGAGCTGCTGAAGACCCAAGCGAACCTACTACACCCAACGCCGAACTATAGGGTATATACGTCGAAGCGCTACTGACGGCATCGTTAACAGTTGAGCCGCCGACCTGACGCATATTGTCATTGACATAATCATAATTGTAGGTAATACCTGTCTGATAATCGGTATCAACACACATCAAATCAACGGGTAACTTCTGACCCGCTATCATACGGGCCGGTACCTGAAATTGAATTCGCCCGGAGCCTAAGTAAGCCACCGCCGTTAAAATGGTATTACGGGGTATATATACACTTTGAAAGGTTACAGCTTCCGTGGTACGAAAGCGAACTTTTCCGCCCGTTCGTATCATTTGCTTGCCGTAAACAGCCGCAGGAATATAGCGTACTCCGTCAACCTCTTTGCTGGAGCTGACCACCGATGGTGTAGCTGAAGGACGCGATTCAGAAGCAGTAACTGATTCTGCCGAGGTGACATGAACTGTATTAAACGGATCGTCATTCAGGGCAACATCCCTTGACTGTTGGCGCTTAGGATAATGTTTTCGAGCAGCTATTCTTACTTTAGAAGGAGTGGCTACTGATGAATCTTT
Source organism: Spirosoma panaciterrae DSM 21099 (assembly GCF_000374025.1). Taxonomy (GTDB): domain Bacteria; phylum Bacteroidota; class Bacteroidia; order Cytophagales; family Spirosomataceae; genus Spirosoma; species Spirosoma panaciterrae. The sequence goes on from NZ_KB893183.1 coordinate 99,802, forward strand.
TTTGATTGCCTGAACAGGGATGGGCAGAGTTGTCTTTAGTTGAGCTGTATCAAGGAGTTTTTTCGACGGGAGTTGACCGACCGGTTTGTAATTCCATTTACGGGCTATATAGTTTACATCAGGATTTGCTGATTGCCCATTCAGGTTGTTGTTATTGATTTCAGCCTCAACGGAACTAACCATACTCGATTTTCCTGTACTGGTTTTTACGGTTTTATACAGATTTGGGTCATCTGGAGTTACTCGCAGTCCTCTTAGCCCCAAACTGACCGTTCGTAAACCGAACAAAGCACCGGCGATTAAAACGAGTGCCAACAGGATAAGCAAGGTCATCTTGTTTTTTGCCGCTATTGCGCGGGCCTTTTGAACCCGTTGGTCTGGATAATCCCCTAACGAGCTATCTGCCGTTGGAGGATTCGGTTTCATCTCGGGTCGTTTTCGAATCCCCAGAATGCCTAATAGTTTGGCTTGGAGTGTCATATTGGAAACAGGTTGGAGTTACAACAAGGGGGCTTTCATGATTTTTTGAGCAGGTACTTCCAGAGTGACGACCCTGGCACCTACTTTTTCCCGGAAGATGATTTCCAGATAGCCATCTTCCGTGGTGGAGTAGAGCGGAAGGGAATAATAAAACGCTTCCGTCCGCCCCGCTTCAATTCGGGCGGGTTCTAGCCGATCATCCGGTTTCATTTCCTCAAATTGTGGAGCGACCTTGTTGCGCAGTCGACGGGGTAATTTTTCCTTGTAGGTGAACGAAACGATGTCCAGTACGTAGGCAACTGTGGTCGTATTGTGAAAAGCAATCTTTAAATAGGTGCGTTCGGCATCGTTAAAAAGCTGTACACATTCCAGATCAATCCCGTCCTTCTCTTCCCGAATATGGGTATTTGGCTTGATTACCTTCATCCGGGTAAGCTTCGAACTCGCCGGAGCTACCGTTGATGAAAGCTGATTAGACCTGGTATTTCCCTCATCCAATACCCGGTAATCATAAAAGCTTTTTAATGGGTTTCGCTCGTATCGAATGTAACCGGTAAACAGCCTGGACCCCGCTTGAATTAATAAGGTAGTCGGTGTCGCATTGGGCGCTAACGCTTTTAAAAAAAGCATACGTTCGTTTTCCACCTTACCCACGTAGGCTTTCGTTCCCAGGTTTACCAAGCTAATTGGCTCGTCAAAAATGACGTAGCTCGTTCCTTCGACAGAGACAGTGATCGTGTCTAAATGCTGCGCTGTGGCCGGAAGCAGGATGGACCAAAACGCCAGTGTCCATAGGATATTCATCAGGGTTCTCGTTTTGGGTTGTATTCAATGAAATTGAACTCTTTAATCTGTAATCCGAATGGATTATCCTCGGAGCGGTACGTCTGAATCAGATTGAACTTGGCTGCGATCGGGACGTATTGAACTTCGTCGGGATAAAGTACCTTCTGCTGCGTGTAGACAATACCCGTATACGGTTGGGAGGACACATTGACTGTGACGCTATCAATTTGCAGTTCCGTTCGAATCGAATAACGGTTATAATTCTCCAGGACTTTGCCTTCCCGAAACGTCTGATAAATGGCTAATCCATCCTGCCGGTTAATTAGCTTAAAGGCCAGATCGATGCGGTCTTTAAAGGTTTCCGCATCATGGCTGAACATCAGGCGCATAAAGTTTTTTATGTGATTTCGGGCTTCATACACCGAAGGAGTAGCGGTGGGCGATTCAACCGCAGCCGTCGTACCTTTATCTGAAACGACGTATACTGTTTGGCGAGCTTCCTTTAAACTAGTCGAATAGGTCCATCCCCAAAAGGCATTGGAAATAAATAAAAGTAAGACTGTAACGATTGTAATCCATTTCAGAGCCGTAAATGCCTTACTAAAATTGACGGCCACACCGAGTTTATTCGTTTCTGTTACCATGATTGCTCGTTTAGGCTGTTTGATCACTGCTTTCTAGCATTTTTTGGCGTTCACGCTGCTGCTGTTTTCGTTTGTCACGATCCTGACGATAATCATTCAGAGCTTTGTTGGCCGCTCCACCCGCCATCATGGCCGCTGAACCCGCAGCACCCTGTGCTGCACGTAGAAATGACGCTGATGCCGCACTGCCAATAAAGAAGGAGGTTAACAGGGGGACACTTAAGTACATGAGAATAACAGCTCCATTAATGACTAAGACGTCAAGGACGGCTGAGGCTTCGGAGAGCGTTGTTCCTGTTGGAATATCGAATTCCTGAATAAAACCGGCCATGATGGCATCCAGAATGGACAGGGTTAAACCCCAAAGTGATGTAGAGATAAAGATGCGCAGCCAGTGGCCAATGGTTCCACCAAAGCCTGGAATAGTGGCTATGGTAAAGGCAACCGGCCCACAGGCTAAGGTAAAGGCCAAGAGCATACTTTTTATCCGCTCAACAAACAGCCGGACTATCATCGCTAAGCCATTTTCAACGGCCAGAATCAACCAGGTAAAAAACGACGTGGCATCGTCGAAGGGCACTTTGACGTTCGGAAAGGAAAATTCAGACGTATGTTTCTTTAAATAACCCGTCTCTGAGAGTGTGTTTAAAGACTTTAAAATATCTGTACTGCTATCAATTCCTGTTAAGCTTGTGAACCACAGGGTAGCGTCATAAATGGCGTAAACTAAAGGGGAGTAAGCGGCCAGGCAAATCCATATGGCTATCACTTTGATGATAGCTGATGGATCAAACCGCATATCGCCAAAATACATTTTGGCCAGCGAAATCACCACGTGTAGAAAGAGCATGAGTGGAATGAACGTAAGGCATTTCGTAGCCATCCCGTCAATAATTTTCTGAGCCGCGCGAAAGAAAATTTCGCCTATGTTGTAGGAAGCCTGAAGCAGAATTAATCCGGCCATGTTCATAGTTTTCCCGTTTTTTTAAGTTCGACAAATTGTTGGATAGCCGCGTAAATGTCCCCGTATTCAGCTGTGAGCTGTCGCAATGTTTCTCGTTCCTGGGGCTTTGAGGTGGAAACGGCCTGGACGGCAAATGGAGCTTCTAAGCGGAATACCTTACCGTATTCACCTTGCTTTAAAAAGATTTCCCGGTAGTGCTTGTCAAGTTGTAGCGAGAGCACTTTATCTTTTTCGTGCTGGGTGAAGGCCAGCTCTTTGGAAAGCACATCAATTTCTTCCGTATCGGTGTGGCGTAGAATGTATTTGGTCGATGCATTTACTTTGATGGCCTTACCGATCGGAGAGGTGATGATTTCATTAATACCCTGGGTAATAATGGTCATACTGCCGTTGTTCTTCCGAATCGTGCGGTACATCAATTCAATAAAGTCGGTCATGGTGTCCGAAAGCATTGACCAAGCTTCGTCCATATAGATCCATTTATTGATTTTGGGATAGCGTGCTAGCTGATCGGCAGCTAATTCGGTAATGAGCATGCCCACAACGGGGTAAAGAATAGGGTTCGTTTTGATTTTTTTCATGTCGAAAATAATCAGCTTCTGTTCCGCTAAATCCTCGTACTCATCCGAGTTTAAGACCTCCTTATAGTGCCCGATGGCGAAGGGTTTTAGGCACAATAAGAACTCGTCAAAATGAAAAGATCCGGCCTGCTTCTGATACTCCCGATCCGCACTGCTTGAATCCATATAGTCTATTATGTATTCATAAAAGCCAGCTAAAGAAGGTACCGTAATCGCTGAATCTGTAGCTAAGGACTGCTTGTTGTAGTGTACGTAATAGAGTAAAAGCAACTCGTTTAGGACAGACCGTTCTGACTGCCGAACGGTGCCGTTCTGCCCTTTCCAAATAACAGTTAATAAATTCGTTAGAAAATTATTTTTATCGCCATTCAGAACGAACGTTCCATCTGGATTTCGCTCCACTAAAAAGGGGTTGAATTTTAGCGGTCGCTCGGGGTCGTACTCAAAATATTTGCCGCCGAGCGCAATAGATGCACTGAGGTAGGTGCCGCCCACATCAATGATGATTTGTGGTTCGCCCCGGTCAAATCGTTGCAGGATAAACCAGGCCATCGTAAAGGATTTACCACTCCCCGTCGGCCCGATTACCAGGGCATTTTGATTCTCTAATTCGGTATTAAACAGATTGACTAAAACTGGAACCCCAAAGCGATCACACAGTAAATCACCTTTCACATCCGAAGTGTATTTGGTCAAAAAATTTAGATAGGCGGCCCCATTATCGCCCGTCATCGTCAGCCACCGGTAGTTTTGGTCGGAGTTGCCGGGTGCGTTGGCAATGAATAGATTAGCCGTATCCATGCTTTCAATAAAACAGTCCGATGAACCCATTTCCCGGAAAGCAGCCACGGTACGCTGGATATGACGTTCCAGCTCTGAGGTGTTTCCCCCATAGAGAATGACGCTAACGGAAGTCGAAACAATGTTTTTATTTTCACTACGGACTTCTTCAGTAAAGTCAAGGATTTCTTCCCGCTTGATTCGATTATCCTGCGTCATCATAAAGTCGAGGTTCTGAATGACCTTTGCCGTTGTGTCCATGTCGGATAAGATCTTTTCTTTATTCATGATCTTTATCGACACGCTTAGTACATGCGGGAAGTAGAGGTAATTGGTCAGTGGATACAACCAGGGCGACATTATGTTTCTGGCATTGCGCGCGAAGGGCTCCAGCGGACTACCCTGACCAGACATCGTGATCACATTCACCCGCTTTTCACCAATGGCCGCATGGGTTGAAGAAGGGGAGAACGTTCTTAACGCATCGGTTGGCTGATAATCCTTGTCAAACTCCAGGTTATAATATTGCAGATAGAGGTTTTGTAAACCTTCATCATCCAGGCGATTGAACGAAATACCATCAAACGAAGCCAGCGTGGTCGTAAAATCGGCCGCTACCTGCTCAATTGCAGCTTGTCGGTCCTCAATTCGGTCAAACGGATTTTTCGTTAAACTCCGACCTAGGGCAAATAAGGTATTGGCTGCATTGCGATCCCGTTCGAGTTCGGGTCCTATGCTGATCAGCAGATAGCCATCATGGAGTAATAGTTGTCGTTCGGAAAAATGCTCGATGGTTCGGCGCTGAAAGTAGGTTTTGTCACGGGTTGAAACCTGATACTCCTTGAAATAATAGGCGTCAAGCTTTTGAACAATAGTTCCTTCTGGTAGTACTTTCAATGCGCCGAAAAGAAGGGTATTCAAATAATCGTACTGCTTAGCGGACAGCTTTTCGGCCTCAATACCATTGACTGAAAATCCAACTGCCACCCGGCCATCTTTTAAAATAAGTTGGTTCGATTCTACCGAAAAGATGGGTATAATCTCATCAACTGTTTTTGTGTTGTTGTCGACGCTGAACATGGGGTTGGTTGCGTTTATCAAGGAAACTTAACTTTTTCATCCAAATCCGTCTGGGCTGAAAGAAGTGATAGGAGAGCAAACTGACGATGTATGAAGGGTGCTTGTTTTTTAGCCCATAGCGGACAATTCCTATGTATATGCCCATAGCTACAATGCCCGCAATGTTATACCAGACCGATATGGGAATAAACATGCGGAGGATGCCAATAAAGATCATGATCCCAAAAAATAAGGCCAGTGTGACGCCTAAATCGCGGATTTCAATGCCAAGAATCAGCGTCTTTTGTTCCAGTGATTTCCGTACTTCCATCGCTAGCTTATCTAGGCTCAAAACCACCTGCTGAACTGCCCCCAACCGATGAGGTGATATCTTCTACAATGGTGTTAAAGCCGTACCAGAGAATTGCTCCTACGACAAGCATTAGTAAGTTTCGGGCCGCATTGGGGGAGTTGGAAATAAAACCCGCTACGGTTCGAATCAGGCCGACTACCATGAGTATGATAAAAAGTGCATTGGCTGCCGTTTGGATAATCTTGGCAATGTTTTTTACCGAACCCGATACTCCTGACTGTGCGTAAGCCTCGGGACCCAGGATAATCAGCCCAAAGGCAATGATAAAAAAGGCTACCGATCGCGTTACTTGCTGCGTACTTCTTTGTTCTGAGAGTAACATAACGTGTTGTGTTTACAGGTGAATTAATTGATTAAGAAATCGAATGAAATTTTTATTTGGCTGATATTCAGTGATTGATAGTAAGGATCTGCATCAATGGTTAGGGCCGAACTGGCATTTTTGTTATCCCTAGACGAGTGATAAAAGCCCTTGAATTTTTCGATGAGATATAGCTGAGTAAGTGGCCGGAAACTGAAAGGAAAAGGGCGGTAAACAGCACTGTACATACGCTGTCGATCAAAGCATCACCCATTGATTCTAGCACATCTATATAGGTGCTTTGCCATAGGAATCGATTGGGTAGGGGGCAGCTTGTTAGCCTTTTAGCATTCAGGATAAATAAACGGAGCATCATGCGTTTAGCTATGGTTTAGAGTTAGGATTGCGTTGTCTCCTTACGCTTGGGGCCAAAGTTTTTTAGGTTGGCCCTTAGTTTTTTTGCTTTCTCTTCGTCAAACTGACTTACCCCTTTTAGGGCCGTATTGATGGTTGCCAGCGGGCCTGATTCAATGGACTTTGCGGGTTGATTGACTCCAGTATATCCAGCGTCGTGGGCGTGTGAATTGGACTGCGGTTCTTCTTTTTTTACCCCGCCGTTTTGGAACTTGCCGGTGATTGACGTGGCTACAGGTTCCTGCTTTGATAAAGCCTGGGTTTTCGCGCTTGGGTCATGTTCGTTATTTTTATCGGGTTGAAAGCGGTTAATCACTCGTTTACTGCCTTCATTGTAGGCCAGCGCGGAAACGTGCAGTAACTGCTTTTCACGCAAGCCGGTAATTTGGTATAGGCTACCACGCTGGCTGGTTGCCTGTAAATAGCTTGTCTGATTTCCTTTAAGAAGAGCCCAGGCGATGCCTGTGAACCAGAGTATAGCCCAAAAAACACCAAACCCGTCGTAAGAATCTCCAATTGAAAAACTATAAAGATTGTGGAAGAAATTTATACCAAAATAAAAATAGAAAATGACTGGTATAGTTGCGATAGCAACAGGCCAATAAACTCCTATTTTATTCTTTATAGTCATATTAAATATTATATTAATACAATTAAACTGAAAATTATGACATATTTAGCCCATTCTTTAGCAAGTATACCAAAAACTTCCTTAGAATTGCATGCTACTTTTTTATACCATAATAAAAATATTTTTTTACTTTAAAAATGGTAGAAATAAGTAGCATTATTAAATGTTCCTACATTAATCCTAAGTAAGCTGTATGACGACCTTTGATGAGTATAAGAAGCGAATAGACCTGAGCGAATATGCCCAGCGTCAGGGATGGGAGATTGACCGTGATAAATCAACGAACTCGGCAACGGTCCTGGATAAAAAGGTTCTCGGCGAGACGCAGGATACGATTGTTGTGTATAAAGGAAAAGATCATGATTACTTTTATACACCCAACCACGACCGGGAGAAAGGAGACGTTATTAGCTTTGAGCGGATTAAAAACGGAACGGATTGGAAGGAAATAAATGACAAATTAGCCCGCTATGTGGGAGATGTCGATCAGCAACGCATAGTACCTCAAGTAGTGAATACGCATTCGCATAACCAGGCTTTTCAGCATAACTTCAAGTTCCAGACGATCACGGAGACGGACTATCTGGAAAGTCGAGGGATAAGTAAAGCCACTATTTATGCTGAGGAGTTTAAGGACCGGATTTTTAACAAGGAATTTAGTTACAAAGAGTTTTTGGAGCGGGGCGTCAATCAGCTAAGTAAGTTGACACCAATACCAGAGGCTGAGAAAAAAGCCATTCAAGAAATTGGCCTGGAGAAATACTATTCAAAACCATTTTTTGACCAGCTTAAAACGATCCAGGGCCACGTAAAAGACACCGGCCAGTTGCCCGACAACTATTTAGAATCGTTGCGGAATACGTATGGTTATAAAGCACCGGAAGGTGCTACTGACCGAGTAATCGTGAATACATCGTTCCCCTTACGGAATGAAGAGCATGTTATTGCGGCCATCAATCGAAACAGTGAATATAACCGTATTGAGCAGTCGAAAGAAAACGCAGTGTGGTCATCCAGGACAGATTATGACAAAAGACCGGTTAACACAGTAGTCATTCATGAAAGCCCAATAGATTCACTGTCTTACCACCAACTAAATCCACCCGCAGCAGATGAAAAACGATTGTATATCGCTACCGCCGGTAATATTTCCAGAGAGCAACCGGTGCTCATTGAAAAGCTGGTGAAGGAAAGCCAAGCCGACAAACTGATTCTGGCGAATGATAATGATCCGGGGGGGATCAGACAGAATATAAACCTGGCCGGTCGATTGAATATGTCACCGGAAAGCGAAAGCATCCATGCTCAGCTAAATGTGCATGAACGAACAGACGGCCGATTGCTGATCACGCTTGTTCATCAGAATCAGCAGGAAGGACAGCAGCGACTCACCCAACTGGCGGAACGGTTCACAACGGCCATTAATAAAACGATTCCAGAGGGTGCTGAGAAAGAAGCCAAAGCCACAATCATTCAAAATGGTACACGTTCCTCCGAGCTGGAGATAGCTTTTACTGCCAACCGTGAAAATCTAATTCGAGTGGAAAAGGCCTTACTTCAGGAACGTGGTCTTACCAATTACATGCAAGTCCAGCGGCCTACTGAAAAGGACTATAATGAAGATTTAAAGCGGGCTACCCCATTCATTGTAGCCTATCAGGAACCTAATGGACGGGAGAATATTGCCGGGCGCTATAAGAAAGAAGTAGAAGCTTATGCCGCAGTTGCTGAAAAAGCCCAGGAAAAGCCGCAAACTCAGGTGTCAGCCTATATGGAAATCAAAACACCAGAGGGGGCCAAAAAAGTAGAATTAGCCCATTATGATCAGGAGAGTCAAAAAGTGGTTGCTACGCCGGAATTTGGCAAGCGAGTGGAAGAGCAGCAGAAACAACAAGAAATTCAAGACCGTACTCAACAAATAACCCTAGCCTCAGCAAAAGCGAATACTGGTGATATTAAAGTGGTTGATGGTGATGGCAATACAGTAGCTAGGACAGAATACACAGTTGAAGTATCGACTAATGGTCAGACAAAACTGCGAAAAGAATCACAGTATGATCAGGATGAATTAACCAGGGAGGGCACCTCAGGTAAAGAATTGCAAACGGCTATGAATAAAGAAGTCGCTAGTGCCACAGGAGCGGGTAAAGGGAATTTGGATGGAGCCGATTTAAAGGATACAAAGCAGGATATAAGCCAGGAGCAGGAAGCCAAACGCGGTCTGTCAATGTAAATTCATTCATCATAGCTCCATGAAAACCACCAATGAAACCATAGTAAATTATGTAAGGCGCAAAGGGCTAAAGCACAAAATAGTTGCTGAATCAATGGACATGAAAGCAACAACCTGGTATAAAAACCGTCAGGTCTGCTGCAAAAATGTATCCATCGAGGAAATTTCCAAATTAGCCCGTTTCTTGAAAATATCGCCTTATAAAGCCTTTGAGCTGACGTATAACCATTTTTATCAAGCCAGAAATCAGCAAGTTAAACCATAAGCTAATTGTACCCAAAAATTGTAGACCCACGGAAACGTGGGTTTTTTATTAATCAGTTAAAACAAGAAAAGAACGACGGGGAAAAAAAGGGGATTATGTTTACATATTTCATAATATAAGTTTATTTACATTGTAAAATATGAAATAAATGAGTAAATTTACTTCATAGTCAATCAGTTAAACGGCTAAATACTTAATCTTATGAAAACGAAATTCACCCCTAAATCGACCGTTTCAACCACTGCTAATTCGTCAGAAAGTGTAGATATCTACCAGAAAATCACCAATCTGTTTATTGAAAAAATTGAAGAAGGTGTTAATCCCTGGAACAAAACGTGGTCAACAGCGGGTCTCGCTCCACAAAACTATTTTACCAAAACTACCTATCAGGGGATTAATTTATTCTTGCTGGCATTGACCCCGTATGACGTTCCTTTTTTCTGTACGTTTAATCAGGTCAAAGCGCAGGGCGGTAAGATTCGTGCAGGGGCTAAAAGTTTGCCGGTTGTATATTGGAATGTCGTAGACAGTAAAACCGAAACCGTGACCCGCGATGGGAAGGAGGAACCAAAGAAAAACTCGTTTATTAAATACTATAACGTCTTTAATGTCCGTGATGTAGAGGGAATAGACTTTGTGATTCCTCAGCTTACAGTGGCTCAGCAGAAGAATCGGACCATTGCCGTTTGTGAAAACTTGGTCGCTTCTATGCCGAAGGCACCACTGATCCGCCATACGAATAAAAACGCTGCCTATTACGTACCTTCTGCAGATTACGTGAATATGCCAGACCTGGAGCAGTTTACTTGTTCGGCTGAATACTATAAAGTATTATTTCATGAACTGACCCATGCAACTGGTCATCAAAGCCGATTAAACCGGGAGGGAGTTACCCAGCTTTGTCGCTTTGGATCGACCAACTACAGTAAAGAGGAATTAGTGGCGGAGCTGGGCGCATCGTTTCTATCCACCTTTACCGGGATTGCATCGCCGGAGCTGTTAGATAATGCAGCGGCTTACCTAAAGGGGTGGTTACGCCCCCTGAAAGAGGATAAGAAATTTATCTTTTGGGCCGCTAAGGAAGCGCAGAAGGCCGTTCAATTCATTGCCCCAAACTTGACTGACTGGCAACCTACTGAGGAAGAATAAGCAGCATTAAACGAGCCCGCAATCATCTGAATTGCGGGCTTATCCGTAAAAACCTGTAAAATTGTCCGGCTACGCCGGATTGTTTAGAAACTCATGAAAAAGGAAGCACCTGTTTTTTATCTGGAGAAAACGACCTTTGTAATCAATGGTGTCAGTACCATCGGAGGAAACCAAAGGTTGTTTGTGGATGGCGTCGAAATTCTGCCAGAAAAAAGCCAGAAACTATATAATCACAGCCCCGATGGCTTTAGTTGGGGGTACAGCGGTTCCGGACCTGCTCAGAGCGCGCTGGCGATTTGTTTAGCGATTTTTAAGAACCAGCACGTAGCAGAAGGGCTCTACCAATCCTTTAAAGAAACGTTTGTCAGCCGCTGGCAACCCGTTGGAGCGCCTTTTCAGAAAGAAATCGATATAACGGATTTCCTCATCGATCACCGGGATCGGTTGCAAATTGCTCTAGAAAGGGAACAGAATGATCAGCAATGGTTGGAAGCAGAGATTGAGGAAATCATGTTCCCAATGGTGAAAGATTCAGTTGATGAAAAAAGGCCTGATTTGGCTTTACATCCGATTAGAGTTGAGCAAGTGCAGTCTTTACGATTTTGGCAGGTGGGTGATTTAGTAACCATCATTCACCCAAGTGAAGAAGGTATAAGAGCCTTAGTGTATGAGGTTTATGACCGGCCTGAAGATACTTACGGAATTAGTCTGCTTGCGGAAGATGGTCGTAATCTAGGGGGCTGGGAGCCTGAAACCTGGAAATTTCTGGAATTTAATCAGTCAACTGATTTAGCGTATAGTTTTGAAAATGTAGGTAAACTTAAACGTGATTTTCAAAGGGGTTTATTCACTCCTTATTTTGGTAGGATTTAACATGCGACACCCAATTGAAAAATACAATCAGCAACAAGCTGAAGCTCTAGCAAGTTTGCCCGAGGACCAGCGAGACTATATGGCACGAATGTTTAGAATTGGGAATGCGTCCTATGCCTATTATAATCAAGTTAAAGAGCTCACGGTATTTGGTAAGGAGAGTGAAAGTGATCAGCCAAAGGGTGATTTATTGGATTGGTTGGAACAGCATCTCGGTGTATCTGAGGGAGACCGAGTACAGACGGAAAGTCGATCGGCCCGTGAATTGCTGGATGTCTATTTTGAAGAATACTTGGCAGGATTGCCTCACGATGGACTCCGACGAATAGAAAAGGAGGGTGGTCTTGATAAAGCGAAAAATAGCTATCCGTTCCGTCGTTACGTTCTGGAACGACACGACCTGGGTATGGACGAGTTTCTGCGGCAAAATCTGAGCGAAGAAGACTATGCGTTTCATGTAGAATGTGGTAAACCACTGTCCGATGAAACATAAATTACCTTGTCGATTGAATAATATGGCTTGGTCAGAAGCTTCGCAGGTAAACAACGAATAGCATGGAATCTAAAATAATAACTGCCTTTAATGTTTATAAAGGTGCGTTAACTGAACTAGCTAGTACTTTAAAGAGTCGCGTGAAAGCGAGTTCATCGCTGAAGGCCTTAAAAGAGGAGCTAGGCTTAACAGGTAATATGTACTACCAGCGATTGAATTACCCGCAGAATATTCCCGCCAACGAAATTGCTGCCTTCTCAAAGCTGCTTAACGACGATACCCTGATTCAACTTTATGACAAGACTCAGGCATTAGCTCAACAACTTTCCGAGGTAATTGCCGAATATATAAAAGAGGCTGATTTGACTATTACGTTCATCTGCAAAAAGTTAGACACGGATCCTTCAAGTTTTTATCGAAAGCAGAAAGACCCTCGCTTGTGGAGTAAAGAGGAGGTTGAAAAAATCACACAAATTGTAGAGACAATTAAAAACTTGTAAATCAATTTTTCAAGGGCTTTAAACAACTGCGTTAATATGGCATTCTGGCCATGCCCAAGTACGACAATTTAAAAGAAATACTTGCGTCTTGAATACGGGGGCTATCATTTTAAATGAATTAAGGCTATTAGTAATATACTTCCATGCCTGCCAATATATTCCGTTATCAGCTACCCAAAAAAGCAATCAAATCCGATTGTCCGAGTTGCGGTCCTAAACACCACAAAACGTTAAGTCGGTATATAGACACGCAAACCGGCGAACCCTTACCTGAAATGTATGGCCGGTGCGATAGGGAAAGCAATTGTGGTTATCATCTAAATCCATACCACAAAGGAGAGTCTGGAACGTCCTATTTTGAGGAGATGAAGGCCCAGACTCAGGTTGGGCCAATCCCTAAATCTTGGTTTACCTTTGCAGCTCGTCAGAAGCATGCTGGCGTATTGAAACAGGATATCATTGCTCATCTTTTGCAACTGGAAGGTGCCAGGCTCGAGCAAGCAGAAAGAGTTGCGGATTTCCTTTTTGAAAAATCTTCGACCTTTAACCGACCCATTGAACCAAAAAAATCTATCTCGACAGCTCAAGCCAGTCAGCTTTGCACTATTCCGGAGGATGTATTTAAACAGTCACTGGATCATTATGAACGCAATCAGTTTGCCCAACTATTAAGTCGTCATTTTGGAAATATAGTTGCCGATGAACTGTTAAAGCGTTTTAATATTGGCACATCTGGACGTTGGCCAGGTGCCTGTGTGTTTTGGTATATCGATGAGTGGCATCGAATACGTGGAGGGCAGATCAAACTGTTTGATGATACATTTCACACGGTCAAATACGTCATTAAAGCGGGCGAAAAACGTAGCCGAACCACCTGGGTCCATTCATCGTATGCACGTCGTTGTGATGAATTAAATAAGCCCTATCCAGCCTGGCTGACGGCTTATCTAGATGAGGAAAATGACGTGCAAAAATCCCCCTGCCTATTTGGTTTACCGCAACTTTTAAACGCCGATATAAGTCAACCAATTGCAATTGTTGAAGCACCCAAAACCGCTGTCATCTGTACTCCTTATTTCCCGGGATTTATCTGGATGGCCGTGGGAGCTTTATCGTATTTGAATACTGAACGATTGGCTCCACTGCGTGGACGGCGAATCGTTTTATACCCTGACCTGTCCAAAGATGGAAGTGCATTTGATCGCTGGAATCGGGTAGCGGGTGAACTATTGGCTCAGGGGTTTGATATCACCGTTTCGACTTATTTGGAAGATAATGCGACGGATGATGAACGAGTTGCCGGAGCGGACTTAGCTGATTTCTTACTTGAACAATGGCAAGACTACTCCTCCCAGTGGATTGAGTAAATCGGAAGTTTTTTCTGAACGGTGGTCGGGTTGTCTAGTCCTGAAATAGCTTTACATTAAGCATATCAGGATGACTCACAAGAACACGAAAAAACAGGGACTACGAATGGGCAGCCGACATCCATTCGAGCGACGAACCGAAAAAGAAAAGCGTCGGATTGTGCACGAAGTAAACCAGGGAATCATCGGCATACGAGCCGCCTGCCGTAAGTACGGACTTAACCGCAATACCTTGCGAAGTTGGCTGGTTGTGTTTTCTTTGCCAACGACGGACACACTGGCTACTCCTGAGCCGTCTACCACCATGCCCGACCCTCAATTGGACCAAACATTAACTCGGCAAGTGAAAGCCCTAACCAAGGCGCTCGCTCAAGCTGAATTAAAAATCAGCAGCTTACAGACGGTTATCGAGGTGGCTGAAGAAGACTTGAAGATCAAGATCCGAAAAAAGTCTGGTACCAAACGGTCAAAAGAATGAAGCAAAGCCATCCTCAAGTAAGCCTGGAGCAGCTTTGTGATCTGTTTGGTGTGACTCGTCAGGCTTTTTATGAAGCGGCTGCTCAAGAGAAGAAAACCAGCATTGCCCACGTAGTGGTGCTCAGATTGGTTAGTGACCTGCGCAGAGATATGCCCTTACTAGGTACCAGAAAGCTGTTTCATCTATTGCAGCCCCAGTTAGACAACCACCAGATAAAGATGGGCAGAGACCAATTGTTTGATTTATTGGGGTTTCACGGCCTGCTCATTCGCAGACGCAAGCGCATGGTCAAGACGACTGATTCGCATCACTGGCTAAAAAAATACCCCAATCTAATCAAGGAATTGACGGTAGACGGCCCTGAACAATTGTGGGTTAGTGACCTGACTTACATTCGAACTGTACAAGGTTTTAGCTATCTTAGTTTGATCACCGATGCCTACTCTCGAAAAGTTGTTGGTTATGCGCTTTATCCAACTCTAGAGGCAACAGGCTGTGTTTTAGCCTTAAAAATGGCCCTAAAGGATCGAAAACGCATAACCGATTATACACTGATTCACCATTCTGACCGTGGTATTCAATACTGTTCAGCTCAGTATATTTCATTGTTGGAAAACGAGCAGATTGCGATTAGTATGACTCAATCCGGCAGTCCATACGATAATGCCCTAGCCGAGCGGGTAAATGGAATTATTAAAATTGAGTTCTTCTCCCAAACCATTTACCAAAACCACCAGGAAGCTGACCTAGCGATCACCCGAGCTGTTGCTCGGTACAATACTCAACGTCCGCATTCTAGTCTGGATTACTTGACCCCCGAAGTCGCTCATGAGCGAAGTGGCTTATTGAAAAAACGGTGGAAGCAATATCGAAGACCGAAACCGATCAGGCAGGAAGATAGAGTCGAGCCAGTAATGAACTGACCGTCTGATGGTTTACAGAAGGGTGATAATACAGGGTATGAGTAGATTAGATGCAAAAGCGAATAATTAAGTACTCAGGGCTTTGAAGTGACAAGTGCTATTTAGGATTAACTTTCGGAATCTGTAAGGTTTTTCCAGGACGTGACATTCCGTGGTAGGTGGGTCAATTTACTCCGAAATACTCAGGTAGGAGGGTAGAGGGGCTGGAAACGGCCCTTTGTGCGTTCAATAAATCCGTTTAATTAAATGGTTCAGTGACATGTAAAAGGATAAGGATTAATTGAAGACTGAGTTTTGAAAACAACGCAAACCTCTGTCAACTATTAAGCTTTTTTATTCATTCAAAGTTTTCAGTCAAGTATTATGTACTTGTGGCTGTAGAATGGTTAGCCAAAAGGCCACTTTTGATTAAGCGGCCTTTTGTTATATTATCTTTCGAATTCACAAATGTTACCCACTTCTAATTCATTAAGTATTAATTCAAAAACTTCTGTTGGCGATTTCCTAAGCAACTTGGCTATACCAATAATATCTTGAACAGTGAAGGTTTCAGGGTGCACAATCAATTTTTCTACATCTGTAACGGAGAGCATGGTTGAAATCTGATTCATGATCGTTATGGTTAGATAAAGAACTAAACCAAGATCTACATAAAACCCCAATTATGAATGGGAGGATGGCTAAACAGGTATAAACTTGTGCTATACAGGTCTAGATGCGTGATGAATCCTGTACACTCAAATAGGCTACATATAAATGATTTAATTATGAGTCGTTTTAGTTGCGGAGTGAACACTACATCCATTTCTTAGCTGGCTCTACAGTGTTTAATCTCCTTGATTACTCATAAATCAACCGGTCAGGAAGATCAGTTAAAACTCGAAATTTCAACTTATTTGATTACTCAATGTCGATTTCCAAAGAACCAGTATATGCTCCACAAGAAACGATTCTTAGCCAAATAGGATCAGTTAAGCTGGTCGTAAAATCAGAGGCTGATGCAGAGTCTATTGTCTTATTAAAAAATGCTGTTTACGGCACAAGCGGTATTCGTTATCAACAAACTGGCCAAGACCAAAAACTAAACCAACTGTCCAACCCTTTTTTCTTTCATCTATATATTTCTGACATCCTTCAAGGTTTTTATTGCCTCGATCATCGGCTTGTTACCTATCCATTTAGTAGTATGAATGCCTTTTATGGGCGCTATTTTGCCATCCATGAATCAGCCCAGGGAAAGGGATATGGTCGATTTTTAAAAACTTCGGCTGTCAATTACATTACGGAGACAATTCATGCACCTTATCTGTTGTACTCGTTCATCGAAGAGAAAAACACACGTTCCCTCTCCTTGTCAAACCAAACAAATTTTGCAAGTGTTGCACAACTTAAAACGTTTGTCTTCCGTAGCCTAAATCCAAAAGCAGATGTGCGACTGAAAAGGGCCTCATCAGCAGAACTTCCCAAAATCAAATCTTTTCTGGCGACCTATTACGCTGATTATGGATTGGTAAACTTTGATAAAATAGGCTACCAAGGAAATTACTTTACACTGACAGTAGGGGAGCAAGTTGTAGGAGGGGTACAAGCCAATCCCGTTACTTGGAATTTTTTACAAATGCCCCACTGGACCGGCTGGTTCCTCATGAATATCCTACCAAGAATACCCTACCTAAAAAAACTATTTCAACCAGACTATTCGTTTTTAGCATTGGAAGGTATTTACCTGGCTACCGGGCAAGAGGGTTTGTTCCCAATTCTCATCGAAAGTATACTAGCTTTTTTCAACTTAAACAGCGCTCTTTTCGAGGTTGACTGCCAGGATAAGCGATTAACAGCCATGCTCGCCCGGATGGGCTTACTCAGCGGCTATCAGGCCGATGTTACCACACATGCCATGGTTAAAGCCTGCGGCTTATCCGCTAACCAATTAGCTCAGCTACAGGTATCTCCGGTTTATTGCTCTTCTTTCGACTTTACGTAATTAGTGGAAACTTCGAACTCAACGCAGCTAACAGAATTATTGGAACAAGCAAGGCAACACTTGTCCCAACCTTTTGCGCATAAGCAACGCAAATTGCTTACCTATCTCAATATTGCTTATATCACACTGGCCATATTTTTTCTGTCCTTTGAAAAAATAGAAACTGGAAACTTTGTCCCTCATGTCGCACTGGCCTATGTTTATTTATTCGTCGGTGCTGCGAATTTCTTTTCTGCCCTTTACAACTATTGGATTTTAGCTGGAAAAACTAAAATTACCCTAGTGGGTCAACAGATTGATTTAGACCCTGAAAGTAAGTTTGATATTGCCTCCCGTTGGGTAAGTATCGTTTCCATTATGTTTCTGGCTTTCCTAAACATGATCGGATTTGAAAACCCTTCTAATGATTCAATCTTGGTCGATTTTGCCTTTGGCCATTCTTTAATTGTTCTAGCTGCTATCCTTCTTGGCCGCAAAGCTGCCTTTGTCTGGTTTTTGATTGTCCTAGGTACTCTTTTTCTAAAAGCGTATAGTATAGGCTTTACTTATCAATATAATTACTTGACTAAGGCCGAATCAACTCGTTACGAAAAAGCCCTTGAACGGAATGAAAACTGGGCTTTACAACGAAAAGCTACTTTGCAACGGGAAGGCTTAAACCCACCCAAAGTAGTCCGGTATCTGAATGAATGGATTGTCTTTATCTTGATTGCCTTCTTCACGGCTTATTTCTTTACGGGTATTTCGCTGGATATGATAAAAATCATTCCGTCCGTTACCCAACGGTTAGCAAATGCCATCGATACGGTTAAAGAGCAGGAGCTGGAACGGGAGCGGGAAAAGAATTTACAAGAAGAGCAGAAAATGCGTCTTGAACAGGAAACCCTGCATGCTGAGCTTAACTTTTTAAAATCTCAGTTGAATCCCCATTTTCTCTATAACACCTTATACTATTTGTATGTAAAGAGCCGCGAATACTCTGACGATTTAGCTGATTCACTTTTAAAGGTGTCTGACATTATGCGTTATAGTTTGCGGGAGGATTCAAAATTCGTGCTGGTTCAGGAAGAAATCACGTATTTAAAAGATTTCATCGCCTTACACCAGATGCGATATAAAAATAAGCTTCAAATAGAATTTAACGTCCAAGGCCCTACCGATCAGAAGTTCATAATTCCCTTTATATTAATCAGTTTAGTCGAAAACGCGTTTAAACATGGACGGATGACAAATATGGATTTCCCGCTTACTATTAATCTGAACTGCTATACAGACCGAATCGAGTTTTATATGCGGAATCAGAAAGGTCATAAGCCGACTGTAGATTCAACGCATGTAGGTTTAGCGAACATTCAGCGCCGACTTGATTTGACGTACCCTTCCTCCTATACCTTTAAAATCGAACAAGATGAGGATTCCTTTTCTTGTTGGTTATCGATCCTAGCGTAAGTACCTAATTTTTATTGCCATGACCTGTATCGTAATTGATGACGAGGAATTTGCTATCCAGTATCTTGAGGATTTGATCCATAAAGTGCCGTACCTTGAGTTAAAAGGCTCATTTTCTGACCCTTCCGAAGCCATTGTCTATTTGAAGGCAAATCCAGTAGATCTCATCTTCGTCGATGCCGAAATGCCAAATCATGCTATTAATGGAATTGATTTTATTAAAATCGTTGGACAATTTCAGAAATATGTCCTGACGACAGCATACCCTCAATACGCACTACAAGGCTACGATTTAGATGTCATTGATTTTCTGCACAAACCATTTGGCTTTGATCGTTTTTTAAAAGCTGTACAAAAAGCCCAAACTAGCCTAGAGCCTTCAGCGAAACCGAGTCCGGCTCTGCCTAGAGAATCGTTTATTTATGTGAAGTCAGAAGGTAACTTGATCGCCGTGTACTTTGACGAAATCTGTTGGATTGAAACAGCTCCAGAGCGCAACTACATTCATATTTTTACGCAAAATGACCGTCTAACCTCCCATTTATCACTTAGTGACATTGAGTCCCAATTACCTCATACTTTCTTTTCTAGAATTCATAAATCCTTCATTGCTGCCAGGACTAAAATACGAGTGGTCAATAAGGATAAAAACACCGTCAGTATTCTTCGACAAGGAGAATTGAAGGAATTACCTGTAGGAGAATCATACCGGAAATCCTTATATCAACTGATTGATAGAAAAGTCGTTCGAAAAGATGGTAAATGAATTGGTGTAGAGAAATTCTATTAATATTCTGCTTTATAGACTGGTCTTCTAAATTCATTCGCCTTGGTATCCATTGATAGTTATCTGTAAATTGATACTGCGATACCGTCTCCACAAGTGCGCGCACTAGCTTCAATCACTATACCAAGACTGATGAAATAACAGTCTTTAAAGTTTTTATAGTGCCAATTGATTATATAGAAGCTGTTTAAACTTTAATAAAAACCCCCAAAGCTGTGTGAATTTTGAGGTGCGAACTTCAAATAAACACTACAATGGGGATCATACACAAAGCTATGATTGAAACGTGGATTTTACCACATCTTACCGTCGGAACACGTGGCTTTGACACCACCGTACCTCTGACAGAAGTGGTAGCATGCATTTTCCATCGGCTAAAAACTGGCTGTCAATGGCGAGAGTTACCTACCAAACAGTTTTTTACGGACAAGGTGCTTTGCTGGAATTCGGTATTCTACTACTATAATAAGTGGTGCAAAGCTGACTGTTGGCGCACGATTTGGATCAATATCCTGACTAAAAATCGGAAGTATCTAGACTTATCGAGTGTTGAATTTGATGGTAGCCATACGCCCGCCAAGAATGGGGGAGATGCGGTGGGCTATCAGGGCCGCAAAGCCTGTAACACCACGAATGCTTTATTTCTGTCAGATAATCAAGGGGTTATGTTGGCTATGTCTACTCCTCAAGAAGGCCAACATCATGACGTATATGACATTCAGGCTTTGTTTGACGAAATCTGTGGCTTGCTTAAAGCAGCCGAGATCAATCTGAAAGGGCTGTTTTTGAATGCCGACTCAGGTTTTGATTCGGCTGATTTTATGGCTGCTTGTGAGAAAGAAGAGATCATTGCCAATGTGCAGGAAAACCCACGCAATTCATTTCATCAGAGGTGCCAGCCTTACGAACGTGGCACTCACGTTTTTGACGACGCTCTTTATCAAGATCGCTCCGTTATTGAACATGCAAACGCTTGGATTGACGGCTTCAAAGCCCTATTAGTGCGGTTTGAGTTTTCTGTAAAAAATTGGATGAGCTTACATTTTATCGCATTCTCGGTCATTTTTCTACGAAAAATCAATCGAAAACCGAAAGTTTAAACAGCTTTATAGTCAAAATTCATCTTACAATACGTGCTTCAATCCCTAATGAGTTTTAAACTATCGATTTGGCTATATTTTTTCTAATTAGAAATTTCTAATTAGAAAAAATAGGTTAGTATAAAAAGGCTGCAAGAAATAGCAGCCCTGATATTAGTTTAATTCACATTCAACGCTTGGTGGGTTAACTCATGAAAAACCTTTTCATCCATAGCATACCGATCTGAAAGAGAAAGGCTGACGCGGCTATTCATCAGCGAGTAATTAAAAGCGTTATACAACAGCCACATCGTGGGCTCTGACTTTAATATCCGTTCTTCTACTTTCATACGTTCCTGGGCTTGCTTTACCAGTTGTACCGGGATTTTAACTTCTTTGGCTAATTTTTCGACTGTGGCTTCTTGGACAGGTTTATTATATAATCGCTGATAAACTTGGGCGGTTAGGGAGCCTTTATGTGCCATAAATTGCGTAAGAACCTTTCCTAAATAGGAGCTTAGGGAATCTATATCTAACCGAATATGATGCAGTTTTTTATGAACGACTTCATCGACTTCTTGCTTCGTATAGGTTTTGGTTTCAATACCACTTTCCTTTATATCCAAAGCTTTTTTGTGCTTCTTGGGCTTCCCAGCTAATAGCCAGTTTAAGTAAGCATCCATTTCCAACCATTCATCTGCCCAACCCATTAAACCATTGCTACATATCTGTCGATAGTAGCTAACCCGTACGCCCGTTTCTGTCACAGTTCGTTCATTAACAATCGTTCCCTGAACCGTAAAAGGTGATTTACCCGTGTAACTATTGTTAATTATCAGATTGCGGTACAACCGTTCGTCGCCGATACTGATCTCGTTCGGTGTAATTACGTTTATAGTAAATTCTCCTCGGTCCGTATACCGTATGTTGATTTCATGCTGAGGTATGTACTTAGTCACAACTTCTCGCAAAAGGGTGTTAGGCACGATTGAATACTGCTCAGATTGAATCGCATAGACCACTGGGTTACTACCAGTTGGATAGCCAACAATCGAGTTCTGACGGTCCGATGGCACAATCTGGTAGCCTGGTAGCATATCAATTAATCTTACCGATTCCACAGGGAAACAAATGTCGCTCCAACTGTCTGTTTTTAAAGGGGTTGTGCTTACGGATGCCATACAAAATAGTGTTTGCCTGTTCAATTACCTTTCGTGTACTAAAATAACTATTAATTCTCTAATTGCAAATTTCTAATTAGAAAAATGTAATTAGAGATTGATTATCTGCTTTTCTTCCCGATGAACTGTTAGAATTAGGCATTTGTATTCACTGATTATTGTTTACATAAAAGCCCTGACAAATCTGCCAGGGCATAGCTTATTCATTGATTTATTGCCTCACATTTTATAGTGATTTCGAATCATACGTTCGTAGATATCCGTTGGTAAAATACTTTTTAACAAAACGGAAAATTTCTCCAGGGATTTACCAACCCGGTACAATCGATCAACTTGGGGCGACTGAATGATTTTTTCGACCAGTGGCCCAAACACGTCGGGTTCTATTCCCTCACTAACACTTTCGTCGATTAATGCATACGTGCGGTCAAACGTTTCTTTATAGGCACTGTTGGCAGGTAAAGATACCCGAAGCCGATTCTTGTTAATATCCGTTTTCGTACCACCTGGTTGGATATAACAAGCCTGAATTCCAAATGAGGCCAGCTCTAATCGGAGTGCTTCAGTCAGCCGGTCAACGGCGGCTTTACTAGCGCAATAACCTCCTCGAAACGGTAACCCTGCTTCTGCCGCAATGGAACTAATATTAATAATTAAACCAGACTTTTGCTGACGCATCGTAGGTAAAACGGCTTGAATCGTTCGGATCGTACCAAAGACATTTGTATCGAATACCCGCT
The DNA here is from genome assembly GCF_000374025.1 of Spirosoma panaciterrae DSM 21099. Classification (GTDB taxonomy): domain Bacteria; phylum Bacteroidota; class Bacteroidia; order Cytophagales; family Spirosomataceae; genus Spirosoma; species Spirosoma panaciterrae. The sequence continues at coordinate 122,316 of NZ_KB893183.1, forward strand.
GTACTTCGGCAAGCGGTAAAGCCTCAACCGGCCCCGCAATAGCCAACCCAGCATTGTTAATTAATACATCAATTCGGCCATGCTTCTCAATAATTCGGTTCACCCCTTTTTGAATACTTGCTTCATTACAGACATCCAAATCCATGGTCAAAAAAGGTTTTGACTTCTGCTCAATTGATCGGGATGTTCCGTATACGGTAAAGCCCTTCTGCGCCAAATAGGTGGCGATAGTTTCTCCTAAGCCCGTTGAGGCACCAGTTATTAAAATAATTTTTGACATACTACACTCTGGACAAAACGCTTATTTACTCTTCAACTAATCTTTACCCTTTAATTTTATACGGTCGTTTTTAGTTTACTGTGCTCTCAAAATCTCACTCCATCGAGTCGTATACCGTCCGCTTAAAAACTTGCTGCGCGGTTTCCAATGTACGCTGTATCCCTGACTGGCAAATCGTATTTTGTCCCGCCCATACTTCGCGTTGAGTTTATCAGCGGTTTGGCTTACCGCTCGTAGTCGAGGATCGGAAACGTCATTAAAGAGGGTTGGCTTTTGATAATCATGAGGTACAAAACCTGATAGCATCACGCCTACACGCTTAAATTTATATCCGGGCTTGTAGATCGCATTTAACACACCAATGGCATATTGAAGTAATTCAGGGGTAGCACTAGAAGGATGCGGCAGTGCTGTAGCCTGGCTATTGAAATACTGCGGCTGGTCAGCTCTAAATGGATTGGTCTGCAAATACACAGTTACTAAACAGGCAGCCGACTGTTGTCTTCTTAGTTTTTCTCCACATCGAACTACGTGCGTATTCAGTCCTTCTTGCAGTGTTTTCAGATCGTCAACAGGCGTACCAAAACAAGGTGAGGTTAAAATCGACTTTTTCGGCGCAGGATATTGCTGGACGGGTCGACGGGTATTTCCTCGCAATTCATCGACTAAACGTAAGCCTTCAATTGTCATGTGTTTCTGAATCCACACATCATGACACTGGGTTAACGCATACGCCGTTTCAATTCCGTTTTTTTTGAGGAGTTGATTGTACTAGTGACCAATATCCCACACCTCCAAACAGGGGAAATCAGCAAGTGCCTGTTGAATGCGATCCGCTTCCCGTAGCTCAAAAACTCCGTTGTAGTTGGGTTGCTTTTTAGCGTACCAGCTCGCCACTTTTGCTAAGGTTTCTTTTGGCACAATACCAATCGAAACCGGCAAACTCACCCACTGCTTAATTGTCTTTCGGATCCGATGGCCAAATGCTACTAAGTCGGTATAGATCCGCTCGTACCCAGTCACATCTAAAAATGCCTCGTCGATTGAATAAATCTCGATCTTCTCAATGAATTGGTTTAAGATTCGCATTAATCGGCCGGAAACATCGCCGTACAGGGTAAAATTGGCGCTTATAATCTCTACTTTATGTTGCTTAACAACGCCCCCTAATTCAAACGTGGGTTGCCCCATTCTTATTTTCAGCTTCTTGGCCTCCTTAGAACGGGCAATTATATTTCCATCGTTCGCGCTAAGCACCACAACGGGTTTTCCTTCCAGATCGGGTCGAAAAATCCGTTCGGCGCTAACGTAAAAGCTATCGACATCGACCAAAATAATCATGGAATAACTGTAGTTTTTGGAAAAAGAAAGTAAACCATGCCGCTTCACTTTTTTTCCCCGCTGTCCAGTTTCCTTATAAATCTCATGTAACAAATTAACTATGCAATAAAATATATAATATACAAAGTAAATTTGTTACGTTGTTAACAATTACAAAATTTTGACAATCAATCCTTTACAGGTATATCCGTTATTTTAATATAGTAGTCCTTCTCGGTTTGTTTCTTTATATAGAATTGTGTTGTTTCAAATAATTCATGGCGCAAGTGGCGCTGCACATGAATTGGCTCAACGCCTTCTTGAATAAGAAGTTGGCCTGTTGTATGACGTAGACTGTGCGCGGATAGCCTGGGACGTTTCAAGTTCAGTTGCCGCAGATATTTATCAACCCGATACCTGATTTGATAGGTTTTTAAATCGGTCCACAAGGCCTTGCCTGCCTGTGGTGGAATTGGCCAGTACGATTTATCCTGTAAGTAGGAAATCAGAGCCTGAGCGCAGGAATCAAACAGGTGGACATCTTTTCGAGTATCTTTTCCTTTCCCTTTGACCCATAACTGTTTACGTTCAAAATCAATGTCTCCCACCCGTAACCGGGTCACTTCTACAGTCCGTAAGCCTTCAATAACCAATAAAGCGACCAATGCCCGGTCGGCAGCATCCTCAATAGAATTCAGGAGTTCATCTCGCTCGGCCCGTTCCAGACTATCTTTATAAAACTTACGTTCGGTCGTCAGGCCACGCACAGCATCGACATCCCTAAGCGAATCGACCTGATCCGCAACTAATCCAAGCTGACTGCGATTTTTAATCACCCAGGCGGCTAGTTGCTTAATGGCCGAAAGGCGAATATTGACCGTAAATGCAGATAGACCCTCTTTCTTGAGCCATTCGACGTATCGACCCACCGTTTGACCACTAAAAGAAGCCTGGTTGCCCTGGCCTTGCTCATCAGCCAAATAACGAAAGAAAGCGTTCAGCGATTTGGTATACGTATCTCTGGACTCTTCCCCTCGTAAAGTGATTGAATCATGAAGGAAGCCAAGGATTAATTCATTGGCGGCTGGAATCTTGGTAGAAGTTGGTGGAGGGTCGGCGGTCAGCTGGGGCAAGCCTTGAATCTGATAAAACAGCAGAAATTTCCGCAGAGGGGAAATACGGTTAGCAGGCAAACCAGCGGCAAATAAACTTAGACTGAATCGATCAATGGAATACTTGTTGGTTAGACAGTAAACCAAGTATGGTCGCACGATCCTTGGATAGTTACCGGGTTTGGGTAACCAGGCGGCAAAGTAGGTCAACACCTGGGTAAGTGTCAGCTTACCACTACTTGTTTGGATAGCCCCGTCTGTAGTATTAACATTAGAAAGAGTACACGATTGCTTAGGCATGGCCAAGGGTTTAAAAGAAGCAATGTACAAGTATTTTCAACATCTTGGAAATACGGATTTCCGAGATTTGTTGAAAACGTTAATATTTGGACTTTCGCCGAACTTCTCAATGTTAAATCATATCGCGAGTAAAAGCCCGTCAGCAGGGGATGACTAAACGTGAATCAGCGTAAATGATACGTAAAATTTAGAAAAAATCAGTTTGAGCTTAATTTCTCCGCCACATCGGAAGAGGAGTGGAAGTGAATCAACCGCACAACGTCCGTCATGGCTTTGTTACAATAACAATTTCAATTTGATTCAGACTGACAAGTTGACAGACTAACAGGTTTTCACAGATTATATGGAATGAGCTATCGACTTTAGAAACTTTAGGTAGGGGCTACTTCGGGTAGGCCAAAAAGATTAGCTTGCGTGTATGATGATAGCTAAACTAACAACCATCCCGGATACGGCTGAAGAACTTGACGATCCGTATATGCTACTGTATCAACAGAGGAGTTTGTCGAAACTGTGGAACGGGCTAGTCAAGAGGAGAAGGATAATCCAGGACATCCAAACGAAAGCAAACAGTCTTTCTAGGCTTCAAAAATGCGTATGGGTACCGGGCCATTACTGATTGGATGAATCAGATAGGCTATAGAACTCGACGAGGACAAGAGTTTTTTGGCTATGAGCGTCAAACAAATAGACCTAAGACCTTTGTAATAAGTACTAGCTCTTTCAAAAGAATTAAGTTGTATACTTAATAAAGTAATCATCACAGCATTAGGATAAGTGTGCTTTAAGCTTTTGTATTCTGATATACTAGTAAAAAAATGCAATGGTAATTAAGAAAAAAATTCTTTTACTACCATGATTGTATTTTATGTGGACCTTTATAAAAACATTAAAATGACCGTTAATTCACATTGCTTGAAGGGTAATCAAAATTTGCTTAAAAGCTTAACACCATCCTCTTACTGAAAAATTCAACATTAATTGCGCTGCTACATAATGGAAATTAACACAATTATTTAATTTAAATTAATCCTATGATTAAGATCCCTGGAAATATAACAATACCAAAAATACATAAATTATATGCGGATTTATCATTAAATAATGATTTGTCTATAGATATTTATCTACCTAAGAGAATAGAAAAATTAGATTTTGGTGTCTTTTTTTCGCTACTTCAGTTTCTAGCCACGTGGATCAGAAAAGAAAATTCAGGTAAATTGTGTTTACCTATCAAAGGCTCCGAGGAAGCGATTAATTATCTTAACGATAACGAATTCGTTTATCCATCAATTGTTCTTTCGTGGGAGAAAGAGATCATTGATGAAAATGGCAATAACCTTAAAAACCATCTTAAAATTCCGAGCAAAAAGTATTATGAAAAGATGGATTATTTTGATTTAAAAGGAACATCAGTTCCTCTATATTGCTTCGACCATGATAAATCAGACAGAGGATTGTCTAAACATTTTTATAGTAAGAATAGAGAATTAGTTTCAGAAGATGTATTGGGATTTAATTTATTTAGAGCATTTCAAAAAATTGGTTTCCATAATCCGACAGTATATAAAAATAGTATCAAAGACAGTTTAAACTCATTTATTTCAGTTATTCATGAGCTTTTTTCGAATACACATGAGCACGCAAAGACAAATGAATTAGGATTTAATTTATATCCTAACATTAGAGCCTTGCAATTAAAATTCCATAAAAAGCCTGTTGAAAAATACATTGAGACTTATAAGGAATTCAAAGGGCTTTCAGAATATTTCAGTTCAGGATTTAATGTAAACCAATTGGGAGACCTATATCTTATTGAAATTTCTATATTAGATAGTGGGCCAGGCTTAGTCAAAAGATATAAAGGCGTTTCAACCTATAATATGAGCATAAATGAAGAAGTTGATATAATAAAAAAATGTTTATACAGGCATAATACTTCAACTAGTAGCTTTAAGTCTGATACTAAAGGCATAGGTTTAGATCGTGTTTTACAAACCATTGATGGTCGAGGATTTGTAAGGATTAAAAGTGGTCGTGTTGATATTTTTAGAGATATGAAGTCTAAAAGGTATATTCATCATGATAACGCTTCAGATATACAGCTTTACGATTGGCAAACTAACAGCGATATAAATTTTTCGGTGTTTCCTCCTGCTGAAGGTACATTAATCTCTATTTTCTTTCCGCTAGCCTACAAATAATGAGAAACTACTTTATATTTCAATATGAAGACTTAGTTTCTTCAAAGCACAGATTTAGAGCAACAGTAATATTCATTCATCATGAAAAAATTCATTCCCAAAATTCATTATCACAAGAAATAAGTCATTTCTTTCAAGAAAATAGTATTACGGAAAAATTAATTGTAATCCTTCCGGAATATCTTGACAAAGATTCCTTAAAATACTTCTTTGAGCACAGGAACGATACCTTTGTCCGAATACCAGGTAAATCTTCAGATTATTTTGAAAAAAGTTTACTTATATATTCATTTAATTCGTCATGCGAATTTAAATTGTTATTTGGGAGCAAGCCTAAGAACGAAAAAAAATTTATTAGTTTATTACTAAGAAGTGGTTCAACAACTATATTTAAGAATAACGGTGGTTTAGTTGAGTCAACACCTGATCATCACTTCGTTTTTCCATCAAATAAGCATAGCTCAAAATTTTTAAGGACAGGTAATGTACTGATCTATCAATCTGAAATTTTCTTTTTAGCCATACAACTCTTAAAGCACATGAAAGAAGTTAGTAGCATTTATTGCGATACTTCTTCGATTAATGTTCTACCTTTTGCCGTTTTTGAACTTCAAAGAAGATTCAAGTTGTCGTTTGAATGTCCAACTGTTCACAGCTTTTCATCTTATGAGATGTTTGAATCTTATAAAGAAAGCTTCCCATTTGATTCTTTAATACTCATATCGGCTTCGACATCTGGTAATATAGTAGATAGAATATTAAAAGAAAGACGCGCCGAAAGGTCACAAATTCAGGTAATATACTTTTTGGGACCTATTGAGAAATATCAAAATCATACCTCGAATGTAATTTGTAACTTAACGAGAGATGAAAACTTTTATTTAGGAGAGTTAGAATTCAAAACATATAGTTCTTCTGATAAATGTGAATTGTGTACTGTTGCGCATTCAAGACCAATAAATATACGTAGTGATGTTTTTCTTACTGTTCAGCCTAAAGTTGAAGTTCATCTTTTAAAAACAACAACCGATTACAATCCTAAACCTGTTAGCCAGTTTGTTCAAAAGTTTAGGGGAAACTCTATTAAGGATAGTATTATTAAAGTATTTTATAAAGAAAATGATGCTAATGCTGACTATGAGATTTACTTAGATTTCACACATCTCATAGAAAATATTGAAGATGATAAATTTGGCAAATTCAAAGAGTCATTAAATAGATATATTGATAAAACTATTCCTGCCAATACTAAATATATATTGTATCTTCCTGATATTGCATCAAAAAAACTTGCAGAGTATATTATTACAAAAATACCAACCAACCCAAATTTAAAGTTAATAAAATTGGAGCAAAATTTTATTAATAATATTACAGAAGAAAGTGGTTCTCTAATAATTGTTGCATCTTGTATTTCAACTGGTAAAAAATTGCTACAGATAAGTAGGCTTATGAGAAGCCGCGAAAATATAAATTTGATATACTTCGTAGGTATATACCGACCAATATCTGAAAAATTTTCTATAAATCTTATTAATGATTTAAAAAAGGGTAAGGATAAGAGTGATGAAAGACCCTTTATAGCAGTTGAACAAATAAATTGTTCAATACAACAAGTAAATACCTCTTGGGAGCGCGAAAAGTATTTTTTTGAAAAAATGCTTAGTACCCTTAATGATGAGACCGATGAAGAATTGTATAATTATGTTAACGATAGATTAGATACTTTAATAAAAAACAAAGAAACAAGAGGTTTGTCAGACAAAGTGTTTTTAAAGAAATACAATGGTGATCAGTTGTATTTAAGGAAAAATTTTGCCTTTTGGAATTTTACTGATTACAGTGAAGAAAATATATCTCAATCCGAGGTGTATTTTACAATATCAACTATAATTACAAATTTAGAAAATAACGATATTAATTCTTTCCCAACTTTAAAACAAACTAACTACGTTAGAAATATATTAAGTCCTAGGAATTTTCATAGATTTAATGATGGAATAATTCAAGCGTCGCTATTGAGAGCTGGTAAATCTGATTTCTTTTCATATGATTTAGATGCTGAATCTAATTTAAAAATGAAAGAATTCCTAATAAGTATTATTGAAAAGTTTGACACAGAAGACGGTGAAGCATTATTAGAGTTTTTATTAGCGCTAGGTCTTAAAAAGTTAAGATTGAAGCAGGAGGATTTAAGAGAAGTGTTATTAAGAGCTCAAAGTTGTGAAAGTATATTAATTTCGGGTATGGCAAAGTATGTTTATGAATTAATATAACATTTTATTCCAAAGCGAATATAATGTAGTTCAACCATCAATAGACAACAAAGCTATGAACAATCTTACTTTTGCTCGAGAATTTAATAAATTACTGGAAGTATTAAACAGAAAGGAGTCATATTTTTCGGGTGGTAAATTTATCAGTGTGGTAAGAGAGATCGACCCATACTTTCCTGATTATACTCAATTTATCAATAGTAGAAAAAGTGATAATAAAAGTACAAGTAGGAAAGATTACTTCTATGATATACTTCTCGAAATGAACGAATCAGATAGAAGTATACTAATCAACAGATTGTATGAGACTGCAGAGGAAATGAAAAATAGTTTTCAACCAACTGATGAGTTTTATACGCAAGATGAAATTTCGTTTCATCAACATAAACCGTCGGATAAAGACAAAGTAGAGCTGGCATCTAAACCGGTATCATCAGGACATCCTAACGTTTTTATCTCCTATGCTTGGGAAAGTGATGAATTAAAAAAATGGGTGAAACAGTTAGCAACTGATTTGAGAAAGAACGGAGTTGATGCGATAATAGATCAATGGGCAATGGTCCCTGGTGATCAGATGACACACTTTATGGAAAAGTCGATCAGAGAGAATACTTATGTCTTGATCGTGTGTACCCCTGCTTACAAAAAGAAGTCGGAGGACAGAACGGGTGGTGTTGGCTATGAAGGAGATATAATGACTGCTGAGGTTGCAGCGGGTAGTAATCATAGAAAGTTTATTCCAATATTAAAGTATGGAACTAAACATGAGTCACTCCCCTCCTGGCTTGCAGGCAAATATTATATTGATCTATCAACTAGCAGCCACTTTGATCACAACTTTGAAGATTTACTGACTACTATATTTAATGCCCGAGAAGTTGCCCCTAATCTGGGCCTCATTCCTGATAGATTCCGACAAAGCTCCATATCGGCAAACTCATCAATTCCTGGTGAAAATGATAACGTAAAAATAAAAGGAATAGTAGTTGATGAGGTTACACAGCCAATAAATGACGGTTCAAGGGGTAGTAGTCTATATAAAATACCTTTTGAGTTGAACAAACGGCCAAATTCCGAATGGATACATTTGTTCATTGATGCATTCGACAGGCCCTCGGAATTTACGTCTATGCACCGGCCAGGTATAGCTTCTGTCATTGGTAACAAAATCTATTTAGACGGTACTACCATAGAAGAAGTAGAGCGCTACCATAAAAAGACGTTGAAATTAGCCGTAGACGTTGCCAACAGTCGTTACTCTGAGATTTTAAAGCAGAAGCAACAAGAAGCAGAATCATTACAGTTACGAAAGGATCAACATAGAAAATACATTGATGAGGCAAGTAAACGTATAAGTTTCGATGATTGACTTAATAAACTGCATAATTACATCCCATTGACCATCTAGTCAAAAGCTTACAAGTAAAAGTGTCTTGAGATGTAGTTTTTAGTTGCCGATAATTATTTTCACAAAAATTGTACTATTTAAGTAGACCTCACTGGTTTATTTTCTTACTATCTGTCGTGGCATGCCCGCAGATAGCCGCCTTTTTAACGTTGACTAACTTTAAAGTGAGCAGGATTTGGTGAAATCGATTTACGAACTACAACCTATTGATATCAGCGGTCGTCATGCGAGAACTGGTTTTGACTATCAAGACCATATTGGCGCAGGCTTTTGCTTGGACATGCTGCTTCGGGAAGATCTCGAAGAAATTTGGTTTGAAACCCATGATGATATCACGCTTTTATGGCGTGACCAACCCGAAGTTCGCGTCGAGTTTGTTCAGGTCAAATCCAATAATCTTCCTTCTAGATGGTCAGTAAAATCAATCACACATCGTGATAGTGGTCCTGGATCATCTTTGCTTGAAAAATCCTTGTTTCAGTATCGCTGTACAGAAACCTCAACGTTTCGGATTGTAACGGCTTATGACGTTCACGCTGATTTAGAACTATTAAAACTTGGATTTTCTGGTCGTCCGTGTATTAATGATTCAGAAGAACTGAAGGCATTAGTTACAAAGATAAAAAGGCGTTTAGGAGGAGATGTAGTCGTACCGGAATCTGGTGTAGGTGTTGATTTCTGGGTTGATAACTGCCGGTGGGACAAACGTCCTGATGACGTTTTACAAGTTGAAAATCACAATAAACTCCTCTCTGAGCAAGTGTTCAAGAGTAAAAGGGTCAACTTGGTACCTGAGCATAGGGACGAACTGTACATGAAGCTTCTCTTTTTAGTGAAAGAAGCTTCATCAAAAAATTTGACGGCTTTTCCCGGGTGTTATAAAATTACTCGTAGCTACCTAAATGACTGGTTTGATAGGACACTATCAGTTTTGTTAAATTATAGTCGATCTGACAATCCACTTCGTGATAAAATGCAGGATGCAGGCTTACCAGCCCCTCTTGTCCTTACAGCGGAAGATTTGCATTGGCGCTACCGAGAAGCACGTTTGGATCCAGATTATTACGGTGGTCCAACCGCATTCAAACGACTAGAGGACGAGGTTATGTCTCTGCTACCACGGTTACAATCTTATCAATATAGTCTAAGCAGCTCTTTTGATTCGCTGCAATTTCATAAATTCTGCATTGATGAGGTTTACAAAGTGATAGAAAAGGATAGACTACGTGAATTCTCTTTACCAGAGCATATTGCAGTAGGCTTTTTTTATCAGGTTACGAACCGTTGTTTGATGCGTTTTACTGTAGAAAACTGATGAGATCGATTCTTAATCTTAAGGGGTTCTCATCAGGGAAGACACTTTCCTCAGATGATCTAATCGAGTTTCATGCTTCTCGACTATTACTGCTAATCCAAGTATGCGGCATTAAGGATTCAAAAACAAAAACGTCAAAAATTGAAGGATTAACTAAGTTAGCTAAACTTGATTTCTTTGTTCGGTATCCTGCTTTTTTCAACAAAGTAGCCGCTCATTTGAGCAGTACGGATTCAATACAAAGTGATGATGTTGAATCAAAAATGGTCCGGTTTCACTATGGGCCTTGGGATAAACGATATTACCAAGTTATACCTTACTTGGAAGCTAGAGGCTTAATTAAGGTTATAAAAAATGGTAGTGCCTATAATTTCGTCCTCACTAATTTGGGAAAGTCCATTGCTGAACAACTCCTTGCCCATAACGAGTTTGGCGAAGTCTCCGAACGCATGAAATCCGTTAAAAAATTACTGGGTGGGAAAACAGGCAATTTTTTAAAAGAACTTATTTATAAGGTTTTTGACGAAGAAGTCAAAGAAAAAAACTTAGATGATCTTATCTGATTCCACCGACCATATGAGTGAAAAATTGCTGGTTAAAAATATTACCCGCATCAACTCTTTAGGCGAAAAAGAGATGATTGAGTTTACTAGTGGCGTCAATTTATTAGTTGGTGCTTCAAACAGTGGAAAGACTGTTTGGCTGATGATGTTGGATTACCTGCTGGGTGATGCCGGATCGGTAGAAGACGCGCTTAATAAAGACGACCGGGATGGTCAATTTTTGTATGAGATTTTCGACGAACTGAGTGTGGTTATTGAAATTAATAACGTAGATTATTTAATCGAACGCAAGTGGAAACAGAAAGGATTAAAATCTAAAATTCTTGTTGACAACCAAGCCTATGATGCGTCCGAATTCTCAAAATTTATTCTAGAAAAGCTATCAATCCCTGTTATAAAATTTCCCAAAGGCAACCCTTATCAGGATGGTGCTTGGATTGAACTTACGTTCCGTATATTATTCAGGCATATCTATCGTCAAGAACGGTTCTGGGGCGATTTGGCGGATAAGCAGCCGGAAAGTGAACAACATGCGGCCATTTGTCAATTTCTTGGTTTAGCCGAATATCTCTTTTCTCCTTTGGGCAATGAACTTATTGACAAGCGCAAGGAGTTAATTCGCCTTCAAGCCCAAAAAGATCAATTTCAGGAAGTTCTTGACCAGATCACGAAACGTCTGCTTCCTGCCGGTGAAAAGAGTATAACATTTGTTACGGTAGATTCCTTGAATGAGCGCATTAGGGAACTTCGCGATCAGTCACAGGTATTACTTGCCCAACGACAAAGTGTCATTGCCAACGGGATTAATGCTTCGTTAGATGAGGCTAAGCCGGATGTAGCTTTAGAGATTAAGTTAACCGAAGATCGAGCCCGTATCGTTCAGGATTTAGAGACTTCGGCAGAATTGCGGAAACGAGAAGCTGAAAAGTTGAATCGCTTTGCGAATTTACTCAAGTCGGTTGACTCCGAGTATAGTAAACTAAATCGCGCAAAATCAGCTGGTGAGTTACTGGCTGACATTAAAATTACGCATTGCCCAGCCTGTGATCAGGAAATTGACCCGAAACCGGTAGATGAAGATACCTGTTTTCTATGCCATCAACCTTTAAATCATTCTGCGAACGAAGACCGTGTTGAGTTTGAGCTTCATCAATTGGACAGTGAACGAAAAGAACTGCGGGAATTAATTGAGCGAATAAAAGGTGAACAGGAGGAGTCAATGCATAAACATACGCTATTGTATGACTCGTTAATCACAATCGATCAACAATTAGCTCCCTTGAAACAACGGCTTTCAGGTCTTGTACAAGCCCAGGTAAGTGCCTTCGATCTACGTCGGGGTAAGCTGGAAGAACAAATTCAGAATTTCAACCGCGTCTTAAAGACTTTAAATTACAGAGATGAACTCTCAAAAAAGATTGATGATCTCAATGCGTTAATTCAAAGACAAATTAATGATCTTCCTAAAAATACCGAAACCATAGAATACGAACAGGGAGCCGATGACTTGTGTGATGGGATGATGGAATACATCAATAAAATAGCCGCTACTAGACCGGATCGGTGGCCTTTTACGGAAGGAAACAATCGGATCAGGCTATACCTGAATGACAAGCGCTTCAACTTTCGAGTTGGTAGGACCAATTGGTATTCCATCGGTGCCAAGCCTAAAACATATTTTTTACTCGCTTACCATTACGGGTTATTAAAACTGAGCTTACAAAACACCTATAATTACCCTGGATTACTAATCATTGATTTTCCTCCTGTTTTGGCCGACGGTGACGTAAAGTCTTCCGAGAATTATTTAATAAAACCTTTTATAGAACTCTGTGAATCGGCAAATAATACAGTTCAAGTTATTATTGCAGGAGAAGCGTTTGAGGAGCTTGAAAACGTTAACACTATTACTTTAGAGGGAGCTTATAAATAGGAACTGCCCTAGATTCCGTTAATTGCCATAAAATTAAACTCAAAAGCAACGAAAGTTCTGTTCCATCTATAGTCAGTATTTTAAATACTTTGTCGAACTGGCTCGTATTGAGAATACAATTCAATTTTAATTATTTAAGTTTTATAAAATGCCCAAATCTTTAGGCAATACATAGCATAGAATGAGCTAAAGTGGCTCATTCTCGTTATCTGTTAATTCTTTACGGATCTCGTCAATGAGTTGTTGTTCCGTTGGTAAATGGAGTTGGTACTTACTGGCAAATAGTTGGGTATTGTTTTCTGGAAGTGTATACCGGACTACAGCGTCATTTTTATCTGCACACAGCAGAACACCAATGGTGGGATTTTCGTAGGGTTCCTTTATACTACGGTCATAGTAGTTAACATACATTTGTAACTGGCCTAAATCCTGATGAGTGATCTTATCCATTTTTAGATCCAGCAGCACAAAACATTGTAATAATCGATTGTAGAAGACTAAATCAATTTTGAATTCGTCACTGTCAATGATGATCCGCTTTTGCCGGGCAACGAAAGAAAAACCATTGCCTAGCTCCAGCAGAAATTCCTGAATATGGGTGATGATGGCGCTTTCAATGTCATGCTCGTAATAACTGGCTTGTGGTTTTAAGCCCAAAAATTCTAACACCATAGGATCTTTAATCACTTGATGGGGCTTTGTTGGCTTAGCCTGCGATTGGGCAATAGCTAAAACGCTTTCCTTGTCCTGACTCATTAATAGCCGTTCATACAGAAGGCTATTGATCTGTCGTTCCAGTTGCCGCACTGTCCAGGCATTTTTCTCCGTCTCAGCCAGGTAGAACGCTCGCTTACTAGCGTCTTCTAGGCGCACCAAGACTTTATAGTGCGTCCAGGTTAATTGTGAACTCAGTGAGTTCACAATTGGATAGGTGAGGTAAAACTGTCTGCTTAACTGGAGATTTCGGCTGGAAAAGTTCTCGCCATATTCGGCAACTAATTGACTTGACAGGTTTTTAATCAGCCCTTTACCATACGTAGCCCGGTCTTGACCTTGCTGTTCATCCTCGACAATAACCCGGCCAATATGCCAGTACATAAGGGCTAAAGCATGATTGATAGAGCGAGCCGCACTTTCTCTTGATTGATGAATAATCTGCCGAATTTCAGAAACTAATTGATCCATTTAACGGGAAAGCAAAGAAGTCTTTTTGAGTAAAATGGGATCGTAACAGACACAAATTCCCAACGGCGAAGTTACTCAATAAAGGATGAAGGATAGGCGATCAGAGTATATAAGCAAGGTACTCAGATGGAGGTCATTCGTTCAGATAAATCTCTACTTGGTAAAAAGTGCTGAACTATTAAACTGAACGGGTTTATTGAACGCAAAAAGGGCCGTTTCCAGCCCATTCCCTCCTACTCGACCACTGTTCAGAAAAACGTCCGAGAGTAATCAGGGCAAGACACCCCACAATCGAGCGATTTTAGCACAAGACACATTACCCGAACATTTCCTGGATACCTACTTGGTGAGTGTGTTTTATCCAAGTAGTACTAAAAATTGTCAAATGTCATGTAAGTAGTTAAAGCCGCTTTACTTGTCTTCTGGCAGTTGATACGAACCGGTTGTTTTTCCAATGAATCATAACTGGTTTGTTTTGCTGACACTTGATAGTTTCCATCTAAAGGCACTAAATTCGTTGGATTATGAATTTGAATCCACCCGCCCGGCCAATAAAAACTGCATAAACAACCAGTATCGGTTTTCACACCTATGTGTATGGCCACAACACGCCGAACATTTCTAAAAACCGCCGTATGGCTGGCTGGAGCCTCAGCGTTGGGCTTTAGCGCCAGAAAAGCCAAACCACGCCTGGCTTTTTCAACATTGGGTTGCCCGACCTGGCCCTTGTCGAAAATCGTTAAAACGGCCGTGGACGAACGCTACGAGGCCGTCGAAATCAGGGGGCTGGAGAAAGAAATGTACCTGCCTAAACGCCCGGAGTTCAGTACGGCTATTGCTGAAACACGCCGGTTGTTTGCTGACAATAATCTTAAACTCTGCAACTTAGGTGCATCCTCGAACTTGCACTACATGGACGCGACCAGGCGGCAGAAAAACATGGACGAAGCCAGACGATTTATCGACCTGGCTGGCCAACTGACCTGCCCCTATGTTCGGGTTTTCCCTAACGATTTACCCAAAGACCAGGATCGCCAACAGACCATCGACCTCATCAGCGCAAACCTGCTTGATCTGGGCCAGTACGCCAAGGGTGCCAACGTAACGGTATTGCTCGAATCGCACGGCGAGGTGGTCTGGAAAGACTTATTGGTCCAGATTATGCAAAAAGCCGAGCATCCGAACGTGGGACTGATCTGGGATATTTTCAATATGTGGTCGATTACCAAAGAACCCCCGGCGGAGGTGTATCAGACACTAAAAAAATACATCCGACATACCCATATCAAAGATGGCAGCATGGTGGCCGGCAAACCCGCCTACACGTTCATTGGCAAAGGCGAAGCACCCCTGAAAGAAGCCATCGACGCGCTCAAAGCGGGTGGGTATTCAGGCTACTATAGTTTTGAATGGGAAAAAATGTGGCACCCTGAAATCCCTGAACCAGAACTCGCTTTTGCCGATTATCCGAAGGCCATCCAGTCGTATTTTTAGCTACTGGGCCAGCAACGTATCAATTGATGAAGAAGGCAATCAACAGGTGGTTTGTGTACCCGTTTGGGCTGGTTATACTGTGGCTACTTAGGCCCTGTATAACGTCGGCACAGAGCCGTGATACAGGGCAACTGGCGCAACGCGTTTTGCCGGGAGCGCAGGTCGAAATCTATAAACGAGTCGGACTAACCGATTTGCGGGCGAGTATCGTATATCCGCCAGATTACCAGTCCGGAAAAACCTATCCTGCAATCGTTTTCTTTTTTGGGGGCGGCTGGATACGCGGCAGTGTCACGCAGTTTGAAAATGCCTGTCGCTATTTTGCCAACCGGGGTATGATTGCGGTAGCGTTCGATTATCGGGTGTCGAGTCGGCACAAAACCACACCGTTCGAAGCCGTTCAGGATGCTCGTTCAGCCATGCGTTGGGTACGTAAAAATGCCAGTCGATTAGGTATTCAATCGGACCGAATTGTGGCCAGTGGTGGCTCGGCGGGTGGGCATCTGGCTTTAGCTACGGCTCTACTGGATCGAATCAATGAACCCGGTGAAGATACATCGGTCAGCACCAAACCCAATGCCCTCGTTTTGTTCAATCCGGTGACTAAAACGACCGCTGGTGGCTATGGCTACGAACGGCTGGGCGACCGGGCCGAAGACCTTTCCCCTGTGGCGCATGTGCAGCCCGGCACGCCACCGGCCATTGTGTTTCATGGCGAGGCCGATACCACCGTACCGATTCAGAATGCCGAAGAGTTTTGTGAGCGCATGAAAGCCGCTGGTAATCTTTGTGAATTACACCGGTTTGCAGGGCAGAAACATGGCTTCTTCAACAACAATCCAGAACTTAACAAACAGATTATCGGCCTGACCGATCAGTTTTTGACCCGCCTTGGGTACCTGAAACCGCTCCCCAATACGAAGTAATTAGGCTAAAGCCAGTATGAGAAAAAGAGTGATCGTTCTTAGTGGTCTGGTGTTCGCTGCCGTACTGGCCTTCCAGATGGCAGATTTCAATACCGACTGGCCCGAATACAACGGCGATGGTGCCCGAAGTCATTACTCGCCCCTTGACCAAATCAACAAAACTACCGTCAATCGGATGAAAGTAGCCTGGACGTATGCATCAGGTGGGGCCGATACCGCCCGAAACCGAACCCAGATGCAGTGCAATCCTATCATCGTCGATGGCCTGTTGTATGGCGTATCGGCGGATATTCAGGCATTTGCAGTAGAAGCGGCTACAGGCAAACCCATCTGGAAAACGGCCTTGACGGATAAGGATGGCACCCTCAGCCGGGGGGTTACGTATTGGGCAGACGGACAAGATAAACGTATTTTCTTTGGCGCTGGATCGTGGCTGCACGCACTCGATGCCAGAACGGGCAAACTCATCGACAGCTTCGGTGACCACGGACGGATCGACCTCAAAATCGGCATCCAACGTCCGGGAGCCGACAACTACGTTACGTCCAATACACCCAACACCATCTACAAAAACCTGCTTATCGTGGGAGCGCGAGTGGCCGAAAGCGAAACAGCTTTGCTGGGCGACATTCGGGCATTCGATACCCGCACGGGCAAACTAGTCTGGACGTTTCATACTATCCCGGCTAAAGGCGAACCCGGCTACGAAACCTGGCAACCCGAAAACCCACGCGAACGAATTGGAGCCGCTAATCCGTGGATGGGCATGGCCATCGACCGACAGCGCGGAATTCTTTACGCGCCAACCGGCTCGGCAGCACACGACTTTTACGGCGGCAATCGGAAAGGGGCTAACCTGTACGCCAACTGTTTACTGGCACTGGATGCGGCTACGGGCAAACGGCTATGGCATTATCAGCTTGTTCACCACGACATCTGGGATCGCGACCCACCCGCTCCGCCGAATCTGCTGACCATCAGTCAAAAAGACTCAGACGGCCAGTCCCAGAAAATCGACGTAGTGGCGATCGTTACCAAGCAGGGTTTTACGTTCGTATTCGACCGGGTAACAGGCAAGCCAATTTTTCCAATCAAAGAAACACCGTTCCCGCAGGAGGTGGTGGAAGGTGAGCAGGCCAGCTCGACCCAGCCGATTCCGCAGCTACCGGCTCCGTTTGCTCGTCAGGCATTTACCGAGAAAGAAATTAACCCGTTTGCCGCCAACCGCGATTCGTTGGTGGGCGTGCTCCGTTCCGCCAACACTGGCCAGCCCTACATTCCGTTGACCGGTAAGATGACGGTTTTCTTTCCGGGAACGGATGGCGGTGCGCAGTGGGGTGGAGCGGCTACTGACCCAGATGGTATTCTCTACGTACCGTCGAAAGAAGTGCCGGTTTACACCTCCCTGATTCCCCGTCGGCAACCGACGGCCAATTTGGACAAAGCGGTGGCTGGCAACAGCCAGTATCAGCTTTATTGCTCAGCCTGTCACGGTCAGGATCGCAAAGGCAATCACGATGGATCGTACCCGTCGTTGTTACAGGTGAGCAGCCGGATTTCGCGGGAGCAGGTGATGCAGGTGATGGAGAAAGGCCGGGGCATGATGCCGTCGTTTTCGCATATTTCGCAAGCTGAACGCAACGCCATAGTCGATTTTCTATTCAATAAAATCCCCGAAAAACCCGTTGCGACTACCCAAAAAGCTATGATTCCGTATCAGCATACGGGCTACAACCGCTGGTATGACCACAATGGCTATCCGGTGAGCAGTCCGCCCTGGGGAACGCTGACGGCTATCGACCTCAACACGGGCGAACACCGCTGGCAGGTGCCCCTGGGCGAATACCCCGAATTGACGAAAAAAGGTGTGCCCATTACGGGAACTGATAACTACGGTGGCCCACTGGTGACGGCGGGTGGACTGGTATTCATTGCTGCCAGTCGGGATGAGAAATTTCGGGCGTTTGATACCAAAACAGGGCAGATGGTTTGGGAGACGAAACTTCCGGCGGCTGGCTACGCTACGCCCAGTACGTACCAGATTGGGGGTAAACAGTACGTTGTTATCGCTTGTGGGGGTGGCAAATTGAACACCAAATCGGGGGATCGATACGTAGCTTTTTGTTTGAGCGATTAGTCTATAGTCTATAAAAGTAATAAAGAATTACGCTGAGTTTTATGCTTCGACCGATTCTCTTGCTGGCCGTTCTTATAGCTTGTTTTGCCTTTTTTCCTCGCTGGAAAGATGGTACCGACTGGCCCGAATACCTCGGCGGTCCCGACCGTAACCATTATTCGACCTTAACTCAAATCGATACTAACAACGTAACAAAGTTACAAGTATCCTGGTCGTATTCGGCCCCTGATACAGGCCAGATGCAGATGAACCCTATCATCGTTAACGGAGTCCTGTATGGCATTTCGTCGGCTCTTCAGGTATTTGCCCTCGATGCCGCCACCGGGCGCGAATTATGGCGATTCGGCAACCCCTTCAAGTCTGGCTCCAGCACCAGCCGGGGCGTTTCGTACTGGACCGATGGCCAAACCGATAACCGGATTTTATTTACCAGTGGCGTGTGGCTATATGCATTAAATGCCCAAACGGGTCAACCCATTCCCAGCTTTGGTGAAAATGGACGTATCAGCCTACGTAGTGGCCTGGGGGAGTCGGCGAAAGATAAGTTCGTGATTTCCAATACACCCGGCACTATTTTCGAGAACCTGATTGTGATGCCCGTGCGGTTGTCGGAAGGGGCCGATGCGGCTCCGGGTTACGTTCAGGCCTTCGATGTCCGAACGGGTAAACTGGCCTGGGTTTTTCACACCATTCCGCATCCGGGCGAATTTGGCTACGAAACCTGGCCAAAGGATACCTGGAAAAATACGGAAGTGGGCGGAGCCAACAACTGGGCAGGCATGGCCATCGACCAGCAACGGGGCATCCTTTACGTACCGACCGGCTCGGCAGCCTTCGACTTTTATGGCGGTAACCGCAAAGGGCAGAATCTGTTTGCCAACTGTTTGCTGGCGCTCGATGCCCGTTCGGGCAAACGACTCTGGCATTACCAGTTTGTGCACCACGACATCTGGGATCGGGATTTCCCGTCGCCACCGAATCTGGTTACAATTACAAAAACCGGGTCGGATGGTAAACCCCGGAAGATCGATGCCGTTACATTGTCGACCAAATCGGGGCATATACTGGTGTTTGACCGTGTGACGGGTAAATCGTTGTACCCTATCAGGGAAGTAGCTGTAGCGAAAAGTCAGTTACCGGGCGAAGCCAGTTGGCCCACTCAACCCCAGCCTCAACTACCCGTTGCCTTTTCGCGACAATCGCTCACCGAAGCCGACCTGAACCCCTACAGTACCGATCGTGACTCGCTGAAGACCATTTTCCGACGGATCAAAAAAGGCTACTTCGCGCCCCCCGACAAGCAGGGAACGCTGATCTTTCCGGGTTACGATGGGGGAGCCGAGTGGGGTGGTTCGGCCGTTGATCCTGATGGTATTCTCTACGTCAATGCCAATGAAATGGCCTGGGTATTAACCATGATCGATGCCCCAAAGCAGGATGAACTGGCGCACCTGAGCCCAGGCGAACGGATTTATACGCTGACCTGCTCGGCCTGTCACGGGCGTGAACGGAAAGGCAATGTCCAAAGCGGTTATCCGTCGCTGGTCGATATTGGGCAACGGCGCGACAGGGCCTTTGTTGAGCAGATTGTGAGCAATGGCAAAGGCATGATGCCGGGTTTTACCACCTTAAAAGCTGGCGAGAAACAGGCACTCATCGCTTTTTTATTCGGCGAGGAAAAACATGAAGTAACGGGCGTCGCGAAGGCTGGCACCACGAAGCGGCCGCAACTACCGTTCAAAACGACGGGTTACAACAAGTTTCTGGACAGCAAAGGATATCCGGCCATTGCACCACCCTGGGGAACGCTCACGGCCATCAATCTGAACACGGGTAAGCGGGTCTGGCAAAACACCTTCGGCGAATATCCGGAACTGAAAGCCGCTGGCATTCCAGCTACGGGTACCGAAAACTACGGTGGTCCGGTCATTACAGCGGGAGGGGTCCTGTTCATTGCCGCTACGCGGGATGGGATGTTTCGGGCCTATAATAAACGAACGGGCAAGCTTCTGTGGGAGACCAAACTCCCGGCCGCAGGATTCGCTACGCCGAGTACGTATCAGGTTGGCGGCAAACAGTACGTCGTCATTGCCTGTGGCGGAACGAAATTAGGCACCAAAAAAGGTAATCAGGTTGTAGCCTTCGCCCTGCCGTAAATACCTTAACCCTACACCTCACTAGGCCGCGCCAGGGTATTTACAGAACCATCACTCAATATTTTTTACTAAAAAATAACAAAATTTTTCAATCCTCTGTACGTAGTCGATACCCCTTAACTTGTCTTGTTGCAGAACTGAGAACGTAGTATTTCCAGATACACGTAGATAAATTTTGAGTTATGGGGCAAATTGTATCTGTTTTTCGGCAGCCAAACCAGCCAATACGTATTGAAACCGATTTGGATCAGGACGATACCCCTTTTCAGGCGTCGTTTAGCGACGACGAGTTGTTTATTCGAAAAACCCTGGTGGACAACCCGCAACAGGGTGTGGAATTGCTTTATAAACGCTATTACCAACCGCTTTGTACGCACACGGTACGCTTCGTAGGGTCGCGGGAGGTAGCGGAAGATCTGGTTTCCGAGATTTTTTATCAGTTCTATTCAGAAGAGCTATTTAGTCAGATCACGACTTCGTACCGGGCTTATCTGTTCAGAACGGCCCGTAATCGGGCGTACAACTACCTGCGCTGGGAGTTGAGCCGTAAATCGCCATTGGAAGACGCCAGCACGTTTTCCGTACAGGAATACCGGCAACCCGATGCCATAACGCAATACGAAGAACTCTGCCAGGACGTAGAACGGGCCATCAATACGTTGCCACTCGACCGCCGGAAGATTTACCTGCTTTATCAGTTCGAGGGCAAAAAACTGCGCGACATTGCCGACGACTTGCAGATTTCGGTGCGAACCGTAGAAACGCAGGTATATCGAGCCAGTCAGGCTATTCGAAAACTTCTGAAAGACAAGTGGTTGTTGATCACTATTCTGGCTCTGTTTTCCCTCCACTAACCCGCGTGCTTTCAGCTTCTGTCAACCTGAACATTTGACTCACCATGAATCTTCTCATTACGAAAGACCTTCTGTTCGATTATTTTAGTGGGCGCGCGTCAGCCGTTCAAAAACAATACATCGACGAATGGGCCAGGCAACCAGAAAACGAAGAATTTTTCTACAAATGCCTGGTCGATTGGGAACTGGCACACCCCCAGTATATGACTGATGTGCCCGCGGCCATCGACCGGTATCGGGACTACGTAGCACGGCAACCCGCTGTTCAATCCCAACCGCTCAACACGCCTAACAGGCGGACGTTTATTTTTAATCGCCTAAACAGCTGGTATATAGCGGCCTCTGTATCAGCCATTTTGTTAGTTACCTGGGGGTTTCGGTCGGAGATCATGAACCGGACATACGCCACTCAACCCGGCCAGTTTCGTAGCTGGACTCTGGACGACGGTAGCCGCGTGACACTGAACGCCAACTCGACACTCAAAGTCCCCCGGTTTGGTTTAAAATGGGCATTGTTCGGACAGAAAAACCGGGAAGTATTTTTGACGGGAGAGGCCCAATTTACGGTCACGCACACAAAAGACAATCGACGGTTCATCGTGAAAACACCAAATGCCCTGGATGTGGTGGTGCTGGGCACGGAGTTTACCGTCTACAGCCGTACCAACCGGATGCAGGTGGTGCTCAATCAGGGGAAGGTGGCGCTACAAAGTGAAAGCAGTAAACCAACCGAACCCATTATGCTGAAGCCCGGCGACATAGTAACGCTCGTTGATCAGAAAATTCAACGAAAACACGTCGCCAATCCCGAACGGTTTTCGGCCTGGAAAGACGAATTATTTGTGTTCGAAGCCACTCCGCTGAGTCAGGTGGCCCAACTCCTGCGCGACAATTATGGCCTCAAAGTGGATATTCCCGATCCGGCTCTGGCACGAGAAACGGTTTCTGGTTCATTCAAAGCCACGAACGCCGATGAACTGCTCACTTCATTATCCAAAGCCCTTGACATTCAGGCCATTCGCCGTGGCAAAAAAGTAACCTTTTCGGCCCGAGCCAATTAATGCCTGTCTTTTTTATTCCTATTCCCTTCTTTCTGCCAATGAAGACCTCTACGCATTTTAAGGCGCTATTGATTTTGACCAATCTGTCGGTTTCGGCTTGCCCTGCCCAGACCTTAGCGACATCACGGGTTCAGCAACGTACGTATGAGCAGTCAACGACAGCGGTAAAACTGAGCACCTTACTCCAAGAGTTAAAAAACCACTACAGAGTCGATGTACTCTATGCTGACCGGGTAGTACGCCGTATTCAGGTGTTGCCATCAGCCGTAAACTGGAGTTTAAGTCTGGAGCAAAACCTGAACCGGATTCTACAGCCAAACAATCTGTCTTTTTCTAAACAGGCTGGTGGGTCCTACGTCATTTTTGCGTTACCGAAAGAAGCGGGCAACGCGCCCATTAAAAAGTCGCTATCCGGTACTCCCGAAGCGATTCAACAGGATATACTTTCTACTCCGCCTAGCGACGTTCAGCAGGAAATCAATCGATCAGTAGTTGTTGAGTCCGTTCCTAAAGACATCCAGCTTTCGGGCACCGTTTCAGACGAAAAGGGTGAAGGTTTACCGGGCGTAAGTGTGGTGGTGAAAGGCACTCAGCGCGGAGCTACCACCGACGGCAGTGGAAAGTACAGCATCAGCGTACCCACCGGACAATCGATACTGGTTTTCTCGTTCGTTGGCTACTTGTCGAAAGAAGTAGCAGTCGGAAATCAGACCCAGATCAACGTATCACTGCAAACCGATACGAAGGCCCTGGAAGAAGTGGTCGTGGTGGGCTACGGTACGCAGAAAAAAGTAAACATGACGGGGGCGGTTTCGACCATCGACATGACGAAAGTGGCTGAGAGTCGGCCCATTACGTCGGTATCCTCCAGCCTGTACGGACTGGCTCCGGGTTTGTCGGTCAATCAGGGCAATGGCCGACCGGGGGGCGATGGAGCTTCGTTGCTGGTTCGGGGTTCAGGAACACTCAATAATGCCAGCCCGCTGGTAATTGTCGATGGCGTCGAATCGAATATGAATAACCTCAACCCGCAGGATATTGAAACGATTTCGGTGCTGAAAGATGCCGCTTCAGCAGCTATTTACGGATCGCGGGCGGCCAATGGAGTCATCCTGATTACGACCAAAAAAGGCAAGGAAGGTACCCTAAAAATCAACTACAACGGCTACGTTGCCGCTCAGAAAGCCACGCGGCTGGTCGAAATGGTCAGCGATTATGTCCGGCACATGGAGTTGTATAACGAGTCGGTGCTAAACACGACTCCCGGCGTTACGCCCCCCTTCCCGCAATCGTCCATCGATCTGTGGAAAAACGATGCCGGACAAAATCCCCTGATGTATCCCAACACCGACTGGCGCGACCTGTTTGGACAGAACGTGATTTCGCAGAACCATAACATATCGATCAACGGCGGTACGGACAAAATCAAATTTTTTAGCTCGTTCGGCTATCTGAACAACCCCGGTATTCTGGAAAATACGGGCTTCCAACGGTATTCAGGCCGGGTCAATCTGGAGGCCAAAGTGAAACCGTACCTGACGCTGGGATTGCTGGCCAGCGGAACGAACTCCAGCACCGATATTGGCACCGACGCGCTGGACGGCTCTAATGCGTTTCGATGGGCGGCTACTACGTCGCCAGCGATGGTCTATCGCTCGCCAGACGGACGCTACGGGGCATCGAACAGTCCCGATGGCAGTGGTGTAACTAACAATGCCCTGGCCACGGTCAACGCCCGCAAAGGCGACATTAGCCAGAACCGCCTGGCAACGCGCTTCTTCGGTATTTTCAACCCCGTAAAAGGGCTGACGCTCGAAGGCTCGTTCAACCTCGAACAAACGGGTTACCTGAAAGAACAACAGCCGGTATTTCTGGATCGCTGGAGTTTTCGCACCAATTCGATTGTGGTGGCGGGTACGGGCCGAACCTACGTATTAAACCGGAGCGAACGGACGTATCGTAAGTACATGGACGGTATTATCCGGTACCAGAACACCTTCGCCAATGGGCTGAATCTCCAGGCAATGGCCGGAACCAGCCAGGAATACTACAAATCGTCGTGGTTCGAAACGACTAAATATGACCTAACCGACCCATCCCTGACCGTATTGAATGCAGCTACGCTAGATGCCGATGCATCGGGCAATGCTTCCGACTGGGGTATGAATTCCTACTTTGGCCGCCTGAATCTGGGCTGGCAAGAAAAATATCTGCTCGAAGCGAACGTCCGGTACGATGGTTCATCGCGGTTTAAAGCAGGGGATACCCGTTGGGGTATATTTCCATCAGTTTCGGCAGGCTGGCGGATTTCGGAAGAACCGTTCATGAAAGGGATTAACTGGCTGGATAATCTCAAAGTTCGGGCGTCCTACGGTGCCCTGGGCAACAACAGCATCGGTAACTACGATTATCAGGCGGTATATGCATCGTCGAACTACATCCTGAACGGTACCCTGCAAACCGGTTTTGCCCAAACGGCCATTGCCAACTCGATCATTACGTGGGAAAGCACCTACGTAACGAACCTCGGTTTCGATTTTGGTTTCTTCCGTAATCGCCTGTCGGGCTCGCTGGAACTTTTTGACAAGGATACCCGCAATATTTTAATTGGATTACCCGCTCCGAACGTGCGCGGAACGGCCTCACTGCCTCAGCAGAACGCAGCCCGCGTGCGTAACAGGGGTGTCGAACTAGCCCTGAACTGGAACGGCCGGGCGGGTGAAGTCCGGTACCAGATTGGCGGCAACATGGCCTTCATCAATAACAAAGTGACGAAGTTTAAAGGTACTGAACAGACCATCAGCAACGAAAACCTGTTGCAGGAAGGACTTCCCGCCAACGTACTTTACGTGCTGGCCACGGATCGCATTTTGCAAACCGATGCCGATATGGCGCTGGTGAAACAACTCATCGACAATGCGCCCGTGAATGCGTCGGGGACAAAAGTGAACCCGTTTGCTGCGTTCGGTACGCCACAACTGGGCGATTTGCTCTACAAAGACCTGAATGGTGATGGTATTATCAATAACGACGATAAATACGTAGTCGGCAATGGCACCTCACCCCGGTTTACGTATGGCCTCAACCTGGGCCTTCAGTGGAAAGGTTTCGATTTTTCCTGCCTGCTCCAGGGCACAGGTGGCTTCAAGGATTACTGGCTCGATGACTTTCGGACACCTACCCCCGCCACGCAATTTTTAATCAATAAAGACATTGCCGATGGCCGCTGGATTCCAGGACGTACTGATGCTACGTACCCCCGTCTGTTGACTAACTCAACAACCATTAACAAAGCAATTAGTGATTTCTGGATTGTCGATAAGTCGTATTTACGAGTCAAAAATCTTCAATTTGGGTATCGTCTTCCCAAAGCAGTCACGCAAAAAATGTCGATTGAGGGGATTCGGGTATACTGCTCACTGGAAAACCTACTAACGATCACCAATTTCAAAGGCTTCGACCCGGAAATACGGGGGGGCGATTCGGGTATCGACAGTTTCAACTATCCGACCATGAAACAGTCGACCGTGGGGCTAAGCATTGATTTCTAAACCAGAACCAACCATGAAACGATACATTAAATTTCTGTTCCTAACCGCCCCACTGGCTTTGCTGGGTAGCTGCGTCAAATTAGATACAGTACCTTACGACCGAATCAGCTCCGAAACGTTCTGGCAAACGCCCGAACATGCCAAACAAGCCATTATGGGTGTTTATGGCGGTTTGCGACGCGACGACCTGTACGGCAAGAAATGCCTACATGATAACATGGGTGGCCTGGCATTTGGCTGGCAGGAGAGTGGCTATCTGAGTGCCATGCTGGGAACGGCTAACGAACAAACGACGTACATCAGCAATTTCTGGCGAAACCAGTACGACGAAATTCAGCGGGCCAATCAGGTGATTCGCCGGGTGCCGGGTATGCCCATTGACGAAGCAGTAAAAAAGCCCGTCGTGGCCGAAGCCAAATTCCTGCGGGCACTTCACTACGCCGAATTGATCAGTTATTTCGGGGGCGTACCGCTTTACAATGAATCCGTCGACCTGAATACCGATTTCAATGACCTGAAAAACCCACGGAGTACAATCGAGGAAGTGCGGGCCTTTATCGTGAAAGATCTCACTGAAGCCATTGCCGATTTGCCCGTTGCCTGGCCGCAGGCTGACTATGGCCGCGCTACGAAAGGGGCTGCTTTTGCGTTACGTGGTAAGGTTTATCTATACGCCAAAGACTGGCAAAAAGCCATCGCCGATTTTGAAGAGATCGTTTATAATAAGTCCAACAATTACGGCTACGCACTCTATCCGAAATATGCCGATCTGTTCAAGCTGGCCGGGCATAAAAGCAATGAAATGATTTTTTCGGTTCAAACGCTGGCGGGGGTTGGCTTAGAGTACGGCATTCCATTCGCCTATTATATGGGATTCAGAGGTTCTTTTGGTGGAGGAAACTTCAGCATACCCACCACTGAATTGGCTGATAGTTACGAAAATAAGGATGGCTCGAAGTTCAACTGGAACGACTTTATTCCTAAATTCAACGAAGACAATACGGTCAAACGCAAGGCTTTCTGGGCGACGCATACCAATGGCAAACTCACATCGATTCCTGACACGGCGCTGCTGGGTAAAGTTTATCGGAGCCGCGACCCACGGATGACGGCGTCCCTGATTGTTCCCTATTCCTATCACATCGGTTTTGTTGCCAATCAGGTTCGGACCTTGCAGTTTGTGGTAGCAGCCGGCGTGAGCGAAAACTTCGGGCAATGCCGGAACAATTCGGGCTGGTATACGTACTTGTGGCGCAAATTTGTGCCGGAGGGAAACGAAAACGGAGCCATGAGTGTCCGCGAACACACGCCTTTCAACTTCCCCATTATCCGTTACGCCGATGTACTACTAATGCTTTCAGAAGCCTACAACGAAGCCGGGCAGCTAGCCAAAGCCATCGTGGAACTTAACAAAGTTCGGGCTCGCGTCGGCATGCCGGGGCTGAACAGTGGCCCTGCTGTGCTGGCAGTAACGACCAAAGCGCAGCTATTCGACCGGATTGTTCACGAACGAAAGGTTGAACTGGCCGGTGAAGGTCATCAGTTCAGCGATGTTCGGCGGTGGGGTATTGCGAAGGCCCAGTTGGATGGTACCATCATCAAGAACCTGTTTGGCGAAACGCATTTTACGCGCAAATTCACCGACCGGGATTACCTGTGGCCTATTCCATTTACCGATCGGCAGATGAATTCCGCCCTGACTCAGAATCCGGGCTGGTAAGATCTATGTTATGTAGCGGGGCGGCCCGTGCTGTTGGTAATCAGAAAGCCGGTATAGCAATGCTGGCTGGCTTTCTTCCTGCATGGCCTATGCCTGACGTTTATAGAGTATCGTTATCCGTTGTGCTGCGTTGAGTCAGAACCTGTTGGCGTTTGTGACATACCTTGTTAGCAGGGCAACTATATACACACCATCCATCGGTTAACCAGCAATACAGACAACCAAGCCCTTAACAACTTTTGCAGACTGGATGAGATGAAACATTCCTTCTGACAGCGCCTTTTACCGGCACTCCAATCAACGCCCCTGATCCGTTTTAGTGGACTGATCGAACGTAAACAGCCGACCCGAAATCGGGCTGGACTGGCTGCTATTACCCTTTGCGTAAATTCTTCAACCTCAACTTTGTCTTGTTATGAAATTCCTGAGCTTTACATCCATACTCGCTTTTTATTTCATCCTGAACCTCGCAAAAGCGACTTACGCGCAAACCTTTACACCCTCACCCGATGTGCTGACACAGGCCCTCAGCGCTGATTCCGTTCGCTGGAAAGCCGACCCAAATACCAATCCCGAATACACGACGTATAACACGCTGGCGACGGTTAAGGCTATGAACTACCTAGCGCTGGTAGCCTACCATAATCCCTCGAACACCACCGTTGTCAATCGGCTGCTGGTGCAGATACGCAGTGCTATTAAGGGAGGCTATGAGCCTACCTGTCGGGGAGCTATTCTGGGCTGGACCGACAATGCCTTGGCTCAAAGCCTGACCCTGGCTAAATATACGTCTACTGTCTGGTCTAAACTCACCTCTGCCGAGAAGAATAAATGCGACTGGCTGATGAAGGCGCTGACCGTAGCGGGTAACTACAATCAGAATTTCCATAATAATCCCGCCAGATGTATTCTGGGCGTATTTCAGTTTGGAGGAAAAAGAACTTCCCCAAATATTCAGGAAGGCTACGTCGGTATTATGATTACCGCTCACAAGTACTTTGGAGGAGCGACTGCCGTCAACGACACGCTGGCCCATTTTGATTATGATCGGTATCTGGCGGCATTTACCAGCCTGGGCTTTACCAACATTATCTATGGCTGGACCTACAACTTCGGGGATACATCGAGTGGGCGGGCGCAGATGGGGAGCCGGATGGAAAACGGAGGCACTGACGCAGGTGGTGGCACTATTGCCACGCAGGGTGTGCGTCGCCCCTTCACTTTCGGCGACTATAGTTCGCCAGCCGTGGAAATCCCCTACGATCCGTTTCAGATTTATCAGGCACTGGCCGCCCGCATGTATCGGCACATTACCCACAGTCAATCGGACAGCGGGTACGCTTATATACTTAACAATAGGATTTCCCCCATGACGGGGCTGATGGGTATGTGTAATGAGTTACAAGGGCTTGATGGGGCTGGCGAGCGGAGTTCGGTTCGGTATGCCTATGATGGCTGGATGAACAGTATCCTTACGTATGCGACCTTGCGAACACTGGGTTTGTGGGGTAACACGGCAGCTCATCAGGACATTGACCGTCGGATGAAAGTAGGCTCTATCGACCTGCTTTATAAATACAAAGCAGGTTATCAGGGTCGCTCAAACGGCGAATCTAAGAGGCATACAGAGCCGACGGGCATCACGTTGGGCTATATCTTTCTGAAGGATATCTGGACTAATTACCTGTGGTCGCGCAAGGACATGAACCTGCTGGAGCTCATGTCGCCCACGGTTAGCGAGTCGTTTAATTCTGTTACACTTAGTAGTGGTTTCACCAACGGTACATTTACCGGTGCGCAGGGACTTACCTGGAACTACACGCAAGCCCGGAAAGGGAATGGCGATCAGGTAAAACCAGATGATAACAACATCATCGCGCTGTCAGCTACCAATAATGGCAACCTCAGAACGACGCTTACCAAACCATTAAAAGGACTTCGGTTCAAAGTGCGTGCCCGGACGGCTTCTGGTTCTCCTGCTGTAACCGTTCGGGTCAATGGAACAGCGGTACGCACCTATACCAGCTTCTCATCGACGGAGGTTGAGGTGGTTCATGTACCCAATATCTACGCACTGACGGGGCAGGAACTCATGATCGATAATACAGGTACGGCTGAAGTTCTGATCGACGATGTCGAACTGGAGGATGCTGCGGTTTTTGTCCAGCTACGAAATGGCAATTCCAGTTCTCCAAATACGTACCAGCTTAGACCCCATTTTCGCTTGACTAAACAGACTACAGATACGATTACGTATCAGTCACTGACCCTACGGTACTGGTTTACCAGCGAAAACCACAATACGCTGGAAACGTTCGTCGATGTGGCCAGTATAGGAACGGGGAATGTTCTCATGCAGGACTATGCCCTATCGCCTGGTCGTCAGGGAGCAGATCGGTACATGGAGTACACCTTTACATCGGCGGCTGGTATGCTGCCTGCTACAGGCAATTCAGGGAGTATTGAAACCCGAATACGTAAGATCAATCAGACCATCTTCAATGAAGCCGACGACTACTCTTATGTAAGTAATACAAGTTTTGTGCAAACCAATAAGGTAACTGTCTATCGAAACGGAGAGATCATCTGGGGCAAGGAGCCAACGGCATCAGGAGCGCGTATAGCGACTATTGATGTGGAAGGAGTGAGTACAAACTGGGCCATCTACCCCAATCCAGCCAGTGAAGAGCTTATGCTGAGTGGTGGTAACCCTGACCAACCCATCGACGTAACGATTCGGGGCGTGAATGGCCATGTTCTGATGAAATCGCATACGTATTTCCAGAAGCCGATTGGGATCGAAAAACTCGCTACAGGCCTATATCTACTTGAAGTTCAGCAAGCAAATACGGTGAAACAGCTCAAATTCCTCAAACAATAAACCTTCTCTTCCTTCAATTTCTAAACTATTCAATTTATGAGGAACATCAAACTCCGCTGGTTTTGGCTGGCCTCCTTCTGCTTTCTGGCAACGATAGCGACTCACGCGCAAACCTTTACGCCCTCGCCCGATGTGCTAAATGAGGCACTGAACGCCAATCTGGTTCGCTGGAAAGCTGACCCCGAAACCAACCCCGAATACACAACCTATAACGCGCTGGCCACGGCAAAGGCCATGAACTACCTGGCATTGGTAGCCTACCATAATCCCTCGAATACGGCCGCTGTCAATCGATTGCTGTCTCAGATTCGCAGTGTCATTGCGGGCGGAAACGAACCCACCTGCCGGGGAGCCATTCTGGGCTGGACCGACAATGCACTGGCTCAGAGTTTAACCCTGGCCAAGAATACTCCAGCCGTGTGGGGGCAGCTTACCCCCGCTGAAATCAATAAATGTGATTGGCTAATGCGGGCGCTGACCGTGGCGGGTAACTATTTCCAGAACTACTATAACGAACCAAAGGTGTGCCTGCTGAATGTGTTTCAATATGCGGGCAAACGCAATGCGCCAAACATCGTAGAGGGCTACGTGGGTATTATGATTACGGCTCACCGGTATTGGGGTGGCGCGGCTGCGGTCAATCAGCTACTGGCTGATTTTAACTATGATACGTATCTGGCAACGTTTGAAAGTCTGGGATTTACCAACATCATTTTCGGTTGGACCTATGCTTATGGCAACACTCCCGAAGGTCGTGCTCAGATGAAAAGCCTGATGGAGAACGGTGGCACCGACAAGGGCGGGGGTACCATCAATGAGCAGGGAGTTAAACGGCCGTTTACGTTTGAAAGCTATTACAGCCCATTTGCAGAGGTTCCCTACGAGCCTTTTCAGATTTATCAGGCACTGACCGAGCGGATGTATCGGCATATCACCCACAATCAATCCAACAGCGGGCAAGCCTATATTCTCAACAACCGGATTTCGCCCATGACGGGGCTTATGGGTATGTGTAACGAGTTACAAGGGTCGGATGGGTCTGGCGAGCGGAGTTCGGTTCGGTACACCTATGATGGCTGGTCGAACAGCATTCTGACGTATGCGTCCTTGCGAACACTGGGTTTGTGGGGTAACACGGCGGCACATCAGGACATTGACCGTCGGATACGCGTCGGTTCCATCGACTTACTTTATAAATATAAGGCGGGGTATCGGGGTCGCTCGAACGGTGAATTTTTGACGCACACGGAGCCGACGGGCATCACCTTTGGCTATATTTTCCTGAAGGATATCTGGATCAATTACCTCTGGGATCGCAAGGATATGAACCTGCTCGAACTGATGTCGCCAACCTTAACCGAGTCTTTTACGGACGTAACGCTCGGCAGCAGTTTTTCGGATGGGCAGTTTACGGGAAATCAGGGGCTAGTGTGGAACTACACCCAGGCCCGTCAGGCAGGTGCATCGGGCGTAAAACCCAACGATACGAAGTTTATCGCCTTGGCGGCCAACAGTGGTGTTCTCCGTTCGACCCTAACCAAACCCGTTAAAATCATCCGGTTCAAAGTACGCAATTTGTCAGGCGAGGGTTCGCCTTCCGTAACGGTGAAACTGAACGATCAGGTGTTACGTACCTACAGTAGTTTTAGTACCGACGAAACGGCGGTTATTGCCATAGCCGATCTGACAGCGTCCAGTGGCGATCAACTCATTATCACCAATTCGGGTTCGACAGAGGTGCTAATCGATGATCTGGAACTGGAACAGGTTTCGGCTCCCGAAGCCCCTGTTAACCTAACGGCATCCAATATTCAGATGCGTGAACTAACCCTGACCTGGGCCGACAGCGCCACGACCGAAACAGGTTTCCGGCTGGAGCGTCGAGAAATGCCCAATGGTTCGTTTCAGGATATTCAAAGTAATCTGCCCGCTAATACAACCCAATACGTTGACCAGGGCCTACAACCCGAAACGATCTATGAATATCGCTTGTCGGCGTTTAATCTGGCGGGTTCTTCTCCGGTCATTCTGACAACTGCCGAAACGCTACCACTGGTAGCACAGGATTCGGTAAGCTTTACCCCGGTAGCCGATGCGTATGTGCAGGCGGGGGCTAGTACCAGCGGAAGTAATTACGGAACTCGTACCTTCCTGAATGTGAAGTGGGCCGGAGCAACCAACAGTGCCACCAGGGAATCCTTTATGCGATTCGATCTAAGTAGTGTTACCAAACGCATTCGGCGAGCTACGTTGCGTCTGTATGCAAGTGGCATTGAAGCCAGTACAACCAATCCCCTGACCGCACGGCTGGATTTGATTCAGCAGAATGACTGGGATGAAACGACCATTACCTGGAACAACAGCCGCTCCTTTACATCGCTGGGAGAACTGCACCGCTGGGACCCCTTTTTAGGTGTCAATACAGTCGATTTGGAGACGGATTTGTTTCAGGATCAGCTTGGCGGACTACTAACGATGAAAATCAGTGTCTTGGAGAGTCTCTTATTGACATTGGGTAGTAGAGAAGCCTCAAACGCCAGCCAGCGCCCCTTGTTAACCCTTTACGTAGACCTCCTCAACGCCCCCACCAATCTCAGTCTGTCGGGGAATGCACAGCCCGTTTTGACCTGGAGCGACAACGCCAGTAATGAAACAGGCTTTACCATTCAGCGTAAACCGGCTGGAGGTAGCTTTGCCAATCTGGCAACTGTGGCGGCCAATATCACTACCTTTACCGACCTTAACGCGCAACCCGGTATTACGTATACGTATCGCGTTTATGCGTCGAACGACGGGGGGAAGTCGGCCTACTCCAACACCGTTGACCTAACGACACCGACCTTGCAGGTGCTGCACAAAGATGGCGATAACGGCCAACTGACCAACAACCAGATTGCTCCCCAGCTCCAACTCAAGAATCTGGGTAGTACGGCTGTACCGTATCAGGAGTTAACTGTTCGGTACTGGTTTACCAGCGAGAATCACGCGTCCATCAATACCTTTATCGACTGGGCGCAACTGGGAACCTCGCAGGTTAAAACCCAGTACGTTCGGCTGAGTGACCCACATCAGGGAGCCGATGGCTATGTCGAGTATGGCTTCGAGGCCGGGGCCGGACAACTGGCTGCGGGCGGCCAATCTGGCCTGATTCAAACCCGAATTGCCAAACAAACCTGGACGGCTTTTAACGAAGCGGACGATTATTCGTATGTGAACAATACTGACTTTGCCACAACCAGTAAAGTAACTCTGTATCGGAATGGAACGCTGATTTGGGGAGTCGAACCCGGCGCGGTGAGTTCAGTTACGCAGGTGGTAGCCGAGTCGGAGAACAAGAACCAGACAACCAATTCCAACACGATCAATACGTACCTGCGACTTCAGAACACGGGCAACGTAGCACTGGCTTACAAAGACCTGAAAGTTCGTTACTGGTTCACCGCCGAGGGGAATCAGCCGCTAAACTACTGGATCGATTATGCCGCACTGGGCGGCAACAACATCACAGGGCAAGTTGTGAAACCAAGCCCCGCCCGCACCGGTGCCGACACGTATCTGGAGTTCAACTTTTCGGCGAGTCTGGGGAGCCTGGAACCCTCCAGTTCGACGGGTAACATTCAGTATCGGATCGCCAAGAACGACTGGTCTTCGTTTAATGAAACCGACGATCATTCCTACAAAGTTGTGGGGCCGATGACGGCTAACAGCAAGATCACGGTATACTACAAAGGCCAGTTGCTCTACGGATCGGAGCCAGCGTCGGGCGGTGCGCGGGTAGCGGCTGTCGATGCCGAGAATGTAACGGAAAACTGGACGATTTACCCCAATCCGGCTAACGATCAGGTCATTCTGGATGGGGGCAACACTGAAAAAGTCATCGACATAACGATTTTTGGCCTGACAGGTCAGACGATGCAACGGGAGCAGACCTATTTCAAAACACCGATTCGGGTTGGCCAACTGCCACAAGGCACCTATCTATTACGGGTAGTACAGGATCAGCAGGTACAGCATCTGAAATTGCTCAAGCAGTAACGGCTGTAGACGATATCTTAAGGGTAACGTTGGTCGTATAATGGCCAACGTTACGTTCCCGTCTGCATTTTCTAACCACCATAGCCAGCGAACAACCCAAAGCGGGTGAACTAATCCTGAAAGGCAGCGACTTCGATTTACTGATGCGTTATGACCCCAATAGTATGGCGGCTAGGGTTGAAAAGAAAGAGATTGACGCCCCAAAACTAAAACGGGCGTTGGGCAACGTCGTGTACTGAATTGTTTTGGACGTGAAAACCGAATAACTGACTGGCAATTCGACCATTGAAGTACTTAAATCCGATAAATAATACGTGTATAAATTTCGAGCCGCATGAAATTGAAAATCGTTATCAATGTCTGCTTAATAGCTTGGTGGGCAACTACATTATCTGTTTTTGGGCAGCAATCAACCAAACCCAATATCGTATTCATTCTGGCCGATGATCTGGGCTGGAAAGATTTGAGTTGCTATGGCAACCCATTTCATGAAACGCCCAACCTGGATAAACTGGCGCAGAACGGCGTTCGATTTACGCAGGCCTATGCCGCCTGTCCGGTCTGCTCACCTACGCGCGCGTCGATCCTGACTGGCAAATATCCAGCCCGTTTGCGGCTCACTAATTATATCGCGGGCAATCGGGTCGATAAAGCATCGCCCGTGATTCCGCCGAAATGGGAGGCACAACTCGACGAAAAGGAAACCACCCTTGCCGAACTGCTCAAAGACAAAGGCTATACGACGGGCATGATTGGCAAATGGCACCTGCAATCGAAAGAAGCGGGAAAGCTTCAGACCCAGGGACCGTGGGCGCAGGGTTTCGACTACAGCCGCATGATTGGTAAAAACGGGCTGGATTATTACAACTATTCCGTCCTCAAAGATTCACCTCAACAAACTGACTATGAGGACAAGGGCACAACTTACCTGACCGATAAACTGACCGACTATGGGGTTGAGTTTATCCGGCAGAATGCCCAAAACCGAATGTCCGACGGTCAAGCGTCGGACCGTCGAGTGTCGAACCATCCCTTCTTTTTGTATCTGGCCTATTCCGCCCCGCACATTATGTTGATTCCCCGTGCCGACAAGCTGAGCAAGTATATGCAGAAGTACGAAAAATTCGGTGGCAAGTATAATCCCAACTATGGAGCTATGCTCGAAAGTCTGGACGATGGCGTTGGACGCATTATGCAAACATTAAAAGAGCAGGGACTGCTGGAGAATACGCTTGTCATTTTCACCTCCGACAACGGCGGTCTGGGGATGGCCGAACTAGGCCCAACACCGACCACCAACGAGCCGTTACGGAAGTGGAAAGGGCACGTATATGAAGGTGGAACCCGGATTCCGGCCATTGTAAGCTGGGACGGAAAATTGCCGAAAGGCGTTGTGTCGGATACGTATTACAGCAGCATTGATTATCTGCCAACACTTTGCGAACTGACGGGTATTACGTCGCTGCCCACGGATGTAGACGGCAAGAGCCAATGGGCACTGTTTCAGCAACCAGACAAAACTCCGGCTTCGCAACGTCCGCTGTTCTGGCATTATCCGCACTTTTCAAACCAGATGGGTCGTCCAGCAGGGGCGGTTCGGGTGGGCGATTACAAGCTGGTAGAGTTGTATGAAACGGGCAAACTCGAACTGTATAACCTCCGGGATGACCTGCCGGAAGCCAACGACCTCTCGACGAAACTGCCCGACAAAACCCGCGAATTGAAAAAACTGCTGTCCGATTGGCGCAGCCAGCTACAGGCGCAAATGCCCCTACCCAATCCAGATTACAACCAGGCAACAACCGGAAAAAACTAATACAATTGGGTTCCTGTCCTAAATTGCGCTAAAGGATTTATCCATGAAATACTAAAAATTGTCAAATATCCTGTAAGTAGTTCTTAGGTCATTACTTGTCTTCTGGTAGTAAATCCTATTTATGAAACTGTTTGCGCCAACATTGCTGGCTGGCCTTTGTCTCAATCTAACCGCTTCGGCGCAGGCGCCCGATGAACTGTCCGTATTGCCGTACTGGAAATATTACAACAATCAACCGGGAGCACTGTATCGGCATTTGTGTGAGCAGGCGTTTGGGCAGTTGGCCGCGCGCAAAAAACTGATTCAGAGCCTAAAAACGCAGCAGGATTGGCAGAAACGACAGACGCTGGTACGGCAAAAGTTGCAGGAAGCCATTGGCACGTTTCCCGAAAAAACACCCCTCAACCCGGTCGTAACGGGCAAAGTCGAACGGGACGGTATCACAGTTGAAAAGCTGTATTTCGAGTCGATGCCAAACTACTACGTCACGGCGGCTTTGTTCATGCCAGCCGGTAAACGCGAAAAACTACCCGCCATTGTGTTTTGCAGCG
Organism: Spirosoma panaciterrae DSM 21099; assembly: GCF_000374025.1. Lineage (GTDB taxonomy): Bacteria > Bacteroidota > Bacteroidia > Cytophagales > Spirosomataceae > Spirosoma > Spirosoma panaciterrae. Next base: position 159,394 of record NZ_KB893183.1, read on the forward strand.
GTCATGGTGCCCCGGCGTTTCGGAGTGGCGTGTATCAGCAGATGGTGCTGAACTATGCCCGGAAAGGGTTTGCCGTGCTGGCCTTCGACCCCATCGGGCAGGGCGAGCGAATCCAGTATGGCAAGTCAGACGGCGGCAAGCGTTTTAGTGATCTGAAACCCACGCTCGAACATTCGTACCCCGGTGCTCAGTCGTTTATAGTGGGGGTTGCGCCAGCCCTATACTTCATCTGGGATGGCATTCGGGCGGTCGATTATTTACTGACCCGGCCTGAAATCGACGGTACGCGGATTGGTGTAACGGGGCGGTCGGGGGGCGGCACACAAAGTGCTTATATTGCCGCGATGGACCCACGCATTCGGGCGGCTGCCCCGGAATGTTACCTCACTACTTATGATAAATTGCTCCGTTCTAACGGCCCGCAGGATGCCGAACAAATTCTGACCGGTATGCTGGCAAAAGGGCTGGACCTGGGCGATCTGGTGGAGGTACGCGCCCCACGTCCGACGCTAATGGTGACCACCACTCGCGATATGTTCAGCATGGACGGTGCCCGCGAATTGTTCGACGAAGCCCAAAAGCCCTACAAAGCCCTGGGAGCCGAAGCCAGTCTGGACAAGGTGGAGGATGATGCGGGTCATGCGTCAACGCCCAAAAACCGAGAAGCTACTTACGCGTTTTTTCAGAAACACCTCCAGAATCCAGGTTCCAGTGCCGATGAGAAAATCCCACCGTTTAGTGCCGACGAACTTAAGGTAACGCCAACGGGTAACGTTTTTACGTCATTGAAAAGCGAAACGTTATTATCGTTGACCCAGAAACGAGCGGTATCGGCGGCTCCGGAAAAGGCCATCAATATGCCATCGCAAAGTCTTATTAAACAGATAATTGCGTCATCAGGATACACTCCCCCAAAATTGGAGGAAGTGATTTTCTCCGGGAAATTTCCGCACGAAGGCTACGATCTGGAACGGTATCTGGTAAAAGGTCCGGGGGCGTATTACCTGCCCGTCGTGTGGTTCAAACCGCAGCAAGCTACTAACAACACCATCGTGTATATCGACTCGAAAGGGAAGGCCGCAGCCGCCAGAAAAGGCGGGGTAGCCGAGCAGTTGGTCAGGGCGGGGTACAACGTCGTGCTTCCCGACCTGAGCGGAGCGGGCGAATTGGCAAATGCTGCCCTGCCCGGTGGCGACTCGCAGATTGACAGTACGTCGCTGAACCTATGGTTTGCGGGGATACTGACCCAGAAAAGTTTGGTGGCGGTCCGGATGGAGGAGATTCAGTTATTGACCGAATTTATCCAGAAGAAAGCGGGAACAACGCCGATTTCGGCGGTGGGTGTCGGTACGTTTGTGCCAGACGTATTGCACGCTACATTACTCAACCCGTCCATCGGTCGGTTGGCGTTGCTGAATGGTCTGGCAACGTATCGTTCGTTGCTTGAGCAGGAACAGTATTTGCCGCGTTACGTCCCGTCGGTGGTGGCCGGAGCTATTACAACGTATGACCTGCCCGATCTGGTTGCAGCACTTGCTCCCCGAAAGGTATGGCTATCAGGCGTTGTAAACGGCAGTGGACAACCGATGACTATGTCGGAACTAGAGACTATGTATTCGAAGAAATGGAAGCACGTGAGCGTAACGGGGACAAGTGATGCGCTGGTGGAATGGTTGATGAAATAAAAAAACTGTTCAACGTTTAACATTTTCCGTCTTGGCAAAGCGACTGATCTATATTGGATTGCTACTTGGGCTGGTCACGATAGGTCAGCCGCAAAACCCACCGTCCAGCGATACGTTCGACCGGCAGGTAGCGGCTGTTTTGGCGCTTATTAAAGCTCCTACGTTCCCTAAAAAAGAGTTTCGGGTTAAGGCGGGCGATGATTTTCAGAGGGATGTGAATCATGCTATTGAAGCTTGTCACAAGGCCGGAGGTGGACGGGTTGTCGTTCCCAAAGGCGAGTACGTTTGCAATGGTCCGGTTCGGATGCTGTCGAGCGTAAATCTACATTTGTCTGACGGGGTAGTCATTCGGTTTGGAACAAATCCGGCTGATTATCTGCCCGTTGTGCAGGTGCGTTGGGAAGGCACCGTTTGTTACAATTTTTCGCCCCTGATTTACGCTAACGGACAGAAAAACATCGCCATTACGGGAAATGGTACGTTCGACGGGCAGGCCGACCAATTCTGGTTTGCCTGGAAAAAACAACCCAACGGTGATGATCAGGAAAAGGCTAAAACAATCCTGCGAAAAATGGGTGAAACGGGCGTACCGGAAAGCGAACGGATATTTGGCGAAGGCTACAAATTACGTCCTACGCTGCTCGAATTTTACGACTGTGAAGGCATTCTGCTCGATGGGTTTACGGCCCGGCAAAGTCCATTCTGGACCATTCATCCGGTATTCTCGAAAAACATCACGATCCGCAACCTTACCATCGGTCACGGCATCACCAACGACGACGGCATTGACCCCGATTCGTGCGAAGACGTATTGATTGAAAACGGCAATATCAGTACGGATGATGACCCGATTTCTATCAAGGCCGGTCGCGATCAGGATGCCTGGAAACGCCGGGGGACCCGTAACGTGGTGGTGCGAAACTGTACGCTGCGGTCGCGGATTGCCAACGGCTTTTGTGTAGGGTCCGAACTGTCGGGCGGGGTCGAAAACGTTTGGGTCGATCACTGCACGATGCCAAATGTCACGCAGGGTATCACGCTGAAAGCCAACCTCGACCGGGGTGGATTTGTACGTAATGTGTGGGTGCGTAATGTCACGATTGACAGTTGTCGGCAGGCGGCCATTCGGATGCAAATGGACTACCACAGCTACCGGGGTGGCAACTTCCCACCCGATTTCGACCAGATTACGTTTGAAAACGTTCATGTGCGCTCGGCACGTGATTATGGCTGGTGGTTAGTGGGTGTGCCATCCAAACCCATCGGGCTGGTGACGATGCGCAACGTCGTGATCGACCAAAGTGGCAAAGGCAACAAGAGTGAGTTAACCAATTTACAAACAGATCAATAACTTCTTTTCGATATGCAACGTAGAGACTTTTTATCCGCAACCCTGGCCAGTGCTGCCGCTTCGGCTTCACTGCCGGCTGCCGCTTTGGCACAGACTGTATCCGCACCAGCAGCCAATACGATCAGCGAAGCCGCCCGCGAAATCCCGGTGGTCGATACCTACGATGTGATTGTTTGTGGAGCAGGCCCGGCGGGGGTGGCTGCAGCTATCGAAGCCGGACGAACGGGGGCCAAAACCCTGCTACTGGAAGTTCATGGGTGTCTGGGGGGCGTCTGGACGTCGGGTTGCCTGACCTGGATCATCGACAATAAAAATAAGAAAGGGCTGGTTGCCGAAATCAAGGACGGGCTTCGGTTGAAAAAGGGAGCCGCTACCGTACCTACAGGTAGCACGTTCTCGTTCGACGTCGAACAAATGAAAATTCTGCTGGAAGAACTATGCCTGAAAGCCAACGTAACGGTACGTTTGTTTACCCGGCTGGTATCGGCAGCGCAAAAAGACGGACGGCTAACCCATATCGTTACCGAATCGAAATCCGGGCGGGAGGCCTGGGGCGGCAAAATCTTCATCGACTGTACAGGCGATGGCGATTTGGCAGCTCGTGCGGGTTGTAACTTCGACTACGGCGACAGTGCCGGTCAGGGGCAACCCATGAGTATGCTGTGTTTGATTTCGGGCGTTAAGTACAACGAAATCAAAGACTTTATCCGCGACGAAGCCGACAGCAAAGTTGGTTCTCCATCGAAAAAACGATTGGAGGAAGCCATTATCAAGGGTGGTCATAAACCTTCCTACGCCCGGCCCAGCCTGCACCCGATTTACGACGACCTGCTAATGCTGATGGCGAATCATGAGTACGGTTATAACGGAACCAATGCTAGCCAAGTGACCGAAGCGACACTGAAAGGGCGGGCCGAAGTGCATCAGATCATCCACAGTCTACAATCATTAGGTGGGCCGTGGGAGAATCTGCGGCTCATGGCTACGGGTGAACAAATTGGGGTTCGGGAAAGCCGTCGGATTCATGGACTGTATACCGTATCGCGCCTGGATCTGATAAAAGGGTCACGGTTTGAGGACGCGGTTTGCCGGGTTACGTTTGGGGTAGATGTGCATTCGGTGAAGAAAGAAGACGAAACCACCACTCAATACAGCCGGGGCACTTCCAGCAAACCTTACGACATTCCGGTGCGATCCCTGATTGCTAAAGATGTACAGGGCCTGATGATGGCTGGTCGGTGTATTAGTGGTGATTTTGTGGCCCATTCGAGCTACCGTGTTACAGGCAATGCGGCCTACATGGGGCAGGCAGCCGGACGGGTAGCAGCCCTAGCGGCAAAGAAGAATCTTTTGCCACAGCATGTGAACTGGTCAGATGTAAACTGGTCGGTGGAATAGCCGCGTATGAATAACTAGGATACACAATGGAGCCACTTATTACCCAGCAGAGAGACGAATTGGATGTGGTTCGCTACAGCACGACAATTAGCTGGATCAGCTTTCCCTAAATCCTTTCTTCAATTACCTCTGCCCCCTTCCCTTTTCATGAGAACAAAGTACTTGTTAATCCTCTTATTACTGTGCCAATTTACTTATGGTCAGACGCAGTCTAGCAAAAGTTTCTGGCAGCAAAACTTCTGGACGGCAAAGTGGATTGCTCACCCGACGGCAGGGAGTAAAGCGTATGGCATTTATCACTTCCGCAAAACGCTCGACATCCTGCAAAAACCCGCTCGATTTATCGTGCATGTATCGGCTGATAATCGCTACGAGCTGTTTGTCAACGGAAAAGCAGTATCGGCAGGGCCAGCTCGTGGCAACTGGCAAAGCTGGTATTACGAGACTATCGATCTGGCTCCCTACCTGAAAACCGGCTCCAATATTGTTGCCGCTAAGGTCTGGAACATGGGCGAAGGAACGCCCGTTGCCCAGATCAGTTATCAGACTGGGTTTATTGTACAGGGCGATACCGACGCGGAAAAACCGATCAACACCAACGAAAGCTGGAAAGTGTATCAGAACCCAGCCTATACCCCGATCAAAAACGACATTGCCAAGTTTCGTCAATTTATGGTGGTTGGTGATGGCGACCGGGTCGATGGGCAACGTTACCCCTGGGGATGGGAGTTGCCGACGTTTAACGATCAGGACTGGGTGGCGGCTGCCAACCTCCGTTTTAGAGCCAAACCCCGCGCCCTGGGCAACGATGGTTTCTGGCAGCTCACTCCCCGCACGATTCCGATGATGGACGACCATCCGCAACGACTCCATAGCGTTCGGCGGGTTGACAATGGTGCCATGACGGATGCCTTCCTGCAAGGGAAATCATCCGTGACCATCCCCGCCCGAACCAAATCCGTTTTTCTGCTTGACAATGGTGTACTGACCAATGCGTATCCCGAACTGACCGTCAGTAGCGGAAAAGGAGCCAGTATTACCCTATCCTATGCCGAAGCTATGATGGACGCCAAACGCCAGAAAGGGAATCGCAACGAGATTGATGGGCGGGTGCTGTTCGGTTTCGACGACCAGTTTATCAGCGATGGTGGCCAGAAGCGTACCTTTCGGCCGCTTTGGTTCCGAACCTACCGATACCTCCAGCTTACGGTTGAAACGCTGGACAAACCGCTGATTCTAAACGACCTGATTGGACGATACACGGGTTATCCATTTCAGAATAAAGCCCGGTTTGTCAGCAGTGACACCAGCCTGCGGCCTATCTGGGACGTAGGCTGGCGGACGGCTCTCCTATGTGCGGGAGAAAACTACTATGATTGCCCGTATTATGAACAACTCCAATACGTAGCCGATACCCGCGTGCAGGCCCTGATTTCGCTCTACATAACGGGCGACGACCGGCTGATGCGGAAAGCCATTACCGATTTTTATCAGAGCCGTTTTAGCGACGGACTTACACAAAGCCGGTATCCATCGGCTATTTTTCAGACAATTCCGCCCTTCTCGCTGTTCTGGGTCTGTATGGTGCATGACTACTGGATGCACCGGCAGGACGATGCATTCATTAAATCCATGCTGCCTGCCATCGAAAGCGTGCTGGCCTGGCACGAACAGCGGCTGGCACCGAACGGCTTAAATGGCCCCCTGGAATGGTGGAATTTTGTGGATTGGGCCAAGTGGAACGCAAACGACGAAACAGCTGGGGGCGTTCCAGCCGGTGCTCGTCGGGGTGGTTCCAGCGTGCTGACCTTGCAACAGGTATACACGTTGGGCATGGCAGCTGAGCTGTTCGATCATTATGGGCAGCGGGACAAAGCGGCTCATTACCGCGCTATGGCCGGATGGATGAAAAAAGCGGTGCTGGATCGCTGCTGGGATGCTGCCAAAGGATTGTTCGCTGATACGCCCGATAAGACTAGCTTTAGTCAACATGCCAACATCCTGGCCGTACTGACCAATGCGATTCCGATCAGTCAGCAAACCGCTCTGGTTCGCAAAACTATCAAGGATTCGACTCTGACGCAGGCTACGTTTTACTTTAAATTTTACCTGTTTCAAGCTTTGAAAAAAGCAGGCATAGGCGATGAGTACATCGTGCAGCTAAAGCCCTGGTACGATATGCTGGCCATGGGCCTAACCACCTTCGCCGAAAACCCCGAACCCACCCGATCTGATTGCCATGCCTGGAGTGCCTCACCTTTATACGAGTTTTTGTCGACCGTGTGCGGCATTAACCCTGCCTCGCCAGGCTTCCAAACGGTCCGTATCGAACCTTATTTAGGGGCGTTGCAATTTGCCGAAGGAAAATTACCTCATCAGTGGGGGGATATTGCTGTTCATTTCGACAAAACACCAGCAGGTGGTCTGAAAGGCACCGTCACCTTACCCGCGACACTGACTGGGAACTTGCACTGGAAAGGGAAAACCATATCCCTGAAGCCTGGGCAACAGACCATTCATATTCCTTAACCGAACCGTAATTCTGCCGACTCAACACCTTTAACTATACTCCCCTAACTATGGCAAAACTTATTATTCATCAGGCTATTGAAAACCTCGACTGGTTACGCTCGCATTGGGGTAGTGACATCAAGAGAATCTTTTTTATTTACGATACCCCAGCAACAACCGTTCGTGGTTTTCACCGTCACAAGACGTGTCGGATGGTCTTAACTTGCCTGACAGGCTCGGTACAGATTTATATCCAGAACTCAGAGATGGATCAGCACTTTCGGCTTGATTCGCCCACGCAAACGCTTCTGGTAGAACCTACCGACTGGCGGGTGATGCACAATTTTTCGGCAGATGCTATGCTGCTCGTTTTTGCAGATCAGATTTATGTGGATACTACGTACATAGAGGTCCCTTACAGGTGCTGTCAATACTACGCACTGTCTTATCTTGAAATCGAAGGATTGTAATGTGACTTTTCCTGAAATCGCTCGATTGTGCGTCTACCATTGAACACCGTATGCTATGAACAAGTGTTGACGGTTATTCAAAACCGGTCAATAGCAACCCAACCTCTCCCCTATTCAAAATCGGTCAATTAACTGTCAATAATACTAATTTTCTAAACCCATTTACTGTCTGTAAATAAAGCAGTTGGCTTTGATTTGGCCATTTTGTAAAAACCGTTCAGAAAAACGTCCCTCTGATTAATATTAATATATGGGTAGCTAACTTGTTAGTTAGCTGGCAAAGCAGGAGTAAATCCTAATTTGACTAATACCCCCTCATACGAATTGACTCCCTCAAAGGCTAAAGCCCCGTTAATATCGGGTTCGTCGTCTTCATTCAGGGGAGCCACCCATGCTGTAGCCTTTTTTTCGGCAGACGCCGGTATGAGGCTTACGGCTACTTTCGTTACAATCGTCTCCACTTGAGTGTAAGTCTCTACGTCATCTGGGTGAGGAATTCGAAAAATCCACACCATGGGAGTTGGTAGTCTATAGTAACTATCAACAGTCCCATCTGTCCCAATGTCAATGCCTATAGGCCTTCTTCTTCCAATGGGGCAGATTTACACGTTAAGCAACTAAGGGTTTAGTTATTCTTTGTCGGGACGACGTAAAGGTCGTCGGTTTCCAATATCAAACGCAGAACTACTTTCAAAGCTATATTTCCCCAATCGGTTGATGTGTTCAAAGCGGCAAGGAGACAAGTGTTCGAAATGCGTTTCATCAACTGGATAACCTTCCGACTTTAACTGCCGCAGCACTTCCTGCATATACACC